>NZ_NUOT01000024.1 GCF_002584535.1 Bacillus cereus | reverse complement strand
GGAGATACTTGTGATCCTGGTCCAAAGCCCCCTCCGAATCCTGGAGCAACAGGTTCTACAACATTCACATTTGAAAATGTTTGCGGGAAGAAATGTTGATTTTTAACTTGTTGATGATGAACATGTGTTGTATGAGTTGGGTGAATATGTGGTACCACTGTTGTGGAAAAAGTGTTCGTTACACATTGTTTTGTTGGATGAATGACAGGAGGTGTTGTGCAAACAGGTCCTACAGGTCCAATAGGCCCTACAGGTTTATGCCCTCCAAAACAAGGATGACAATGATACATAGTTTTTTCTCTCCTCTCTCATAAAAAATCTGACTACACTTTACAATATGAGAAAGAGATAAAAGCCGCTTGTTATATATACCCATTTATTTAATGGAAATTTGTCTATATGACAGCTGTTTACATAAAATAACTTGGACACACAACTATCACCCTTTAGCAAAAAAGCCTCCAACTTGTTTTACAATCCCAGTGACCTGATTCATTGCATTCATCATTTGACCAGCTGTATTCATCATTTTATTCACATCATAGTTACCATCTGCGGTCTTAAATTGAGATACGAAACTAGAAAATTGACTTGGCTGTTGTTTTTGTTTTTGTTTGTTCATCGTTGGATATGGTTGAAAAGGCTGTTTTGGCGGGTAAAACATTGATGGTTGATTCATAAAGGATTGGGGTTGCTGTGGTACATAAAATTGTTGATTTGTATATGGCTGTTGTTGCTGTGGTACATCAGATTGTTGATTCGTATATGGCTGTGGTTGCTGCGGTACATCAAATTGTTGATTCGTATAAGACTGTGGTTGCTGTGGTACATCAGATTGTTGATTCGTATAAGACTGTGGTTGCTGATTCATAAAAGATACTTCAAATGGCTGATAATAATTCATTTGATTTCCGTAATTAGGAGCGAATGGATACATATTATAACGTAAATATGTATCCTCATTATATTGATAAGCATTGGGGTGTGTATATACATTTTGCTGCGTATATGCATGTTGCTGCGTATATGCATTTGGTTGTTGAAACATGTATTCTCCCTCCTCTAACTAAGTTTCTACCTATAGAATATGTACCTATAAAATAAAATGTGTAACCTGATAAATGTCTGTTTTTGTCGGAAGTTTAAATTTTTAAAAAAATAAGAAAGTAAGCCTTTTCATGTTACGATAATAGCGAGGAAGATTCTCATAGGGGAGGAATCAACATGAAATTAGGGGATTTAAAACAGGCTTTCACTCAAAAAAAGGGGTACGCTACAGAGGATATGAATGAGTT
The DNA here is from genome assembly GCF_002584535.1 of Bacillus cereus. Lineage (GTDB taxonomy): Bacteria > Bacillota > Bacilli > Bacillales > Bacillaceae_G > Bacillus_A > Bacillus_A arachidis. Next base: position 260,147 of record NZ_NUOT01000024.1, on the reverse strand, counting down.
GCTTGATTTTGCTAGACATCACTACTTAGAAGGAAAAATCTGCATCTCAGAATATCGAGTATTAATACGTGAATTAGAAATAAATGGGGCGAAACCCACACATACAACTGTAGAATCATAAAAACAAGAGGGTTTCCCCTCTTGTCATTTACATTGTTCTACTATATTTTGCAATGTATATAAAATCGCCTGATGTGTTTCATAAAATCGCTTACCTTTTCCCTTATTTACAAAACATTGCAGTGCATTATTTTGTAAATTCTCATATACTTGATCAATTTGTTGCACATGTATATACTTAGGCTTTTCATGTTTTATCCATTGATAAGCTAATTCTTTCCACACTTCTAACTCCCGATCAACCATATCCACAAAAGGCTTCATATCCTGATAAAAATCAAACTCTTTTTCTGCTCTTTTTTTTATAATTGTTTCATCATTGTACTGTATTAATTTCATTGAAGACTGCATTAATGTTTCATAATCCAATTTATTTCCACCCTCTTATGCGCTTACTATGACATTTTGAAACGTTTGGAGCCAACTCCCTTTTTCTTCGTGATGTAATAATTTATCCTCCATATGTTGAATGTGCATCTCTGTTACTTCTCCTCTATTACATATATCTTCACGTTTATCTTTTAAAGAATGATTAACTCTAATTGAGACATTCATTTCCAGCAAATCAAGAGCACTTAACATTTGATCCATTTTTTTCATTACATTTTCCTTCTGAACCATCGCCATTTATAAAACGCCTCCTTCTTTGCTTTTCCTTTGTCCTGTTATTTCGACGATTCCCTTATCACTCCTGCACGACTGACAAAACTAGTTGATATTCGGCAAAGAAATCGGTTTGTATGGGTTTTATAGAAATGGTAACAATACAAAAGGGAGGTGTTTACAATGGTTAAAAATAAAAATGAGAAGAAGAAAAAACAAAACAAACAACAAAATAAACCTGAAACTGGAAATCCGAAGCTAGATGGCCCGAACTTTCCTGCTACATAAAGCGAAACAATAATCAATTTGAGGGATTCATTCCCTATTGGTTAGTAGCTCTTATCTTCACGGGCAACTTATCTTCCATCTAGCTCCTTTGCTTCCGCTAAATTTTAAGGCGGGAGTATGAATGCCCATGAATAGCGGGATAAAGTGAAATTTAAATGGTGTGACTTCTCCTTTCACCTAGCTTCTTTAATTTTTCGTACCTTTGTATAAAAAATGTCGATTCATTTATGTAATCAAGTAGTCCCACCTCCCTATAAGAGAGTGGGACTTTTCCTATTATATCATGAAGTCATTATTCCTTTTAAAAAAGCTATTCAAGGCAGAAAAAATATGTATTTGATGTTGTTTTTGTAGAAACCATTCTGTAATATCTATTTCTTCTTTCGGTTCCTGGAACAAAAATAATGGCTCAATATTCATTTTTGTATGAAACCAATCTTTCTCTAAGCTATTTTGATGCAGAACAACTGGAAAAGCATCTCTTAACCGGGGTGTATCTTTTTCTTTTGGATTTGTAAAATACTGCTCGTAATCCACTCTCGATCCTGTAGGAAATGTTCGCAAAGAAAAATCATAAAATAACACTTCATATTTAGGGTGAAATAATAACCACGCCAATTTTTTTCCCAATTCTATCCGTTTTTGTAATTCTTCAAATTGATAAACCGAAAAACCATATAGCTTTCCTTTTGTTGTCGGAAAAATTACAGCATTGAAATGAAAGAGCTCTTGAAATTTAAACAGTAAAGTTTGAAATACGTATTTTTGAAAATATGGGTGTTCAATAATCGGTTTTTGAATCTTATTTTGTTCATTAATAACAAGTGCTGTAATAAGACGTATGCAATCTCTTTTATTCCAAAAATCTTTCCATTCCTTCTCCATAAAAATGGATACATTAAAAAACTGTGATAAATGAAAAAGTGGTCTATTCATTTTTTTACTATACTCATATAACAACAATTGTGGGTATGCATCTGAAAAAATAAGCCAATTTGCACTTTCATAAGTAAGGAACAATTGCTTTCTCATTCTTTCAGATAAAACATTCGCATAGTATTCCCCCCCTAGATCTGTTATATTCCACCCAGCGTTTCTCGAAACCATACTCGCCAAAAATGACCACCGGATTTCTTTATTTCTTAAATAATATTCTTGATAAGTATGTGTACGTGAAATATTATCAATATTCGCTAGAGCTGTCTGCTGTTTAATATGCGTTATTAAGTACTTCTCTTCCATTGAACAAGCTATTCCACTACGCTCTCTATTTATTTTCTCATACTCATTCTGCATGAGCATATATGAATCACCACATCTCTCTTGAAAAAAATCGCATCTTTTTTGTTTTTTTTGATATAATCACCTTTGTAAGTGATTCTATGTAAGTTGGAGTGGACAAACTATGACCATTCGTTATCCAAACGGAAAAAGGTATAATCAAGCATTGCAACCTCAAAAAACACAATTTAAAAAGCATACTTATAGCAATAGAGGTATGTCTCTTGAAGAGGAATTAAATGAAACAAATCAATATTATTTAACTCATAATATTGCCTGTATACATAAAAAACCCACCCCTCTTCAAATTGTAAAAGTGGATTATCCCGCTCGAAGTGCTGCAGTTGTGAAAGAAGCTTATTTTAAACAGCCTTCTACAACAGACTACAATGGTGTATATAGAGGAAAATATATCGACTTCGAAGCAAAAGAGACAAAAAATAAAACAAGTTTCCCGCTGCAAAATTTTCATCTTCATCAAATTAAGCATATGGAACAAGTAATGGCTCATAACGGAATTGCATTTGTTATTATTAAATTTACACTTTATGATGAATTTTATTTACTAGATGCAAAACATGTCATTTCATTTTGGAATCGCCAAGATGCTGGTGGACGTAAATCGATTAAGAAACAAGAAATCGAAGAACACGGATACTTGTTATCATGCGGTTATCATCCTCGAATTGATTATATTCGTGTACTAGACATGGTTTATTTTTCGTGATAGAGTCAACAATAAGGCTCTTTTTTCGACTTTTGGGGAGAAAATGAAAGGTAGGAGAAAGTATAATGTCAGAGAATTATCGTTCTCGTACAGAACGAAAACATGCACAACATCAAAAACAAGAAACAAACAAAACGGAGAAACCAAAGAAGAAAGGTTCCTTTTTCAAGAAATTTTTAATTGGCTGCCTACTTCTTGGCATTGTTGGTCTTATAGCTGGAGTTTCCGCCTTTTTTATAATGGTAAAGGATGCTCCAAAGCTAGATAAAGCTAAACTTGTCAACCCACTATCAACTAAATTTTATGATAAAGACAAGAACTTCATTTATGAATATGGTGCCGAAAAACGAACGAATATTACTTACGATCAAGTTCCGAAAGTAGTAGAAAGTGCATTCCTAGCGACAGAAGATGCTCGCTTCTATCAACATAATGGAATCGACTTTAAACGTACAGGAAAAGCAATTCTTGAAAATGTCACAGGTGGTTTTGGTTCTCAAGGTGGTAGTACAATTACCCAACAAGTAATTAAAAACTATTTTCTAACGATGGAAAAAACATCAAAACGTAAAGTACAGGAATGGTATCTAGCTTATAAATTAGAGCAACAATATTCCAAACATGAAATTTTAGAAATGTATTTAAACAAAATCAACCTTGGCAATCGCTCTTATGGTGTTGCAACGGCAGCACAAAATTATTACGGGAAAGAGTTAAAGGATCTAAAATTACATGAAGCTGCGATGCTTGCTGGATTACCACAAGGTCCTAATATGTATGATCCAACAAAAAAAGAAAATATCGATCGAGCAACAAAACGTCGTAATACAGTCTTATCATTAATGAATCGACATGGCTTTATTTCAAAACAAGAAATGGATGAAGCGATAAAAATCCCAGTAACAGAAGGGCTTCTTCCATCTAAAGAAGTAACCGAAATGCCTTATCAAGCATTTATCGACGCGGCTGTAAAAGAAATCGAAAAAGAAATGCCCGATGTAAATATTGGATCTGACGGATTACAGATCTATACAACAATTGATACAAAAGCACAAGAATACGCTGACCAATTACTAGATGGAGATATTATTAACTATCCAAATGATCGTTTCCAAGGTGCTTTCGTATTTATGGATACAAAAAATGGTGAAGTTCGTGCAATTGGTGCTGGCCGTAAAGAAAATAAAGCAGCATTTAAAGGACATAATATGGCCGTTGATATGCAGCGCCAAGTAGGTTCAACTATGAAGCCAATCTTTGACTACGGTCCTGCTATTGAATATATGCAATGGTCTACATACCATCAATTAAATGACTCAGAATATACGTATTCTAACGGTAAAAAAATCCGAAATGCTACAAACAGCTATAAAGGTGACGTATCGTTACGTGAAGCATTGAAAAAATCATTAAACATCCCTGCTTTAAAAACAGCACAAGCAGTTGGATTAGACAAATCAAAAGCATTTGCTGAAGGACTTGGAATGACTTTCAAGGACAACACAGTATACGAATCAACAGCAATTGGTAGTAACACCGCTTCTCCATTACAAGTAGCTGGTGCATATGCTGCCTATGGTAACGAAGGAAATTATAACAAGCCACATTTCGTAACAAAAGTTGTCTTTCCTGATGGAAAAGAGAAAAGCTTTAAACCAAAAGAAGAACGAGTAATGAAAGACTACACAGCATTTATGATTACGGATGTTCTTCGTGATGTTGTAAAACCAGGTTCTGGTGGTACAGGTCCAACAGCTTATGTATCAGGAATTGATGTTGCTGGTAAAACAGGAACACAAAACTTTGATCCAGATACATTAAAAAAATATAATATTCCAGAAAGTGCTAACAGAGATAGTTGGTTTGCAGGTTATTCACCGCAATATACGATGTCGGTATGGACAGGGTATGAAAGAGATTCTGAAGAAAACTATATTCCAGATAAATCACCTTCGGTCCGAATAGCCCAACAAATTTTCAAAGAAATGATGAGTAAGTTCGCAACAGATACATCTCGTTTTGAGCAACCTTCTTCTGTAGAACGTTTAAATGACGAACTCTATGTGAAAGGTGCGAAAAAGGATGCTGTTAAGCAGATCAAAGTAGATCCACCGACTGGTGTAACGCCATCTTATGACGCAGCATCTAATACGATTTCACTAAGCTGGTCCGGTCCTTCAGATGCTGAATCATACTCCGCAAGCTATAAAGCGACTGATGGTTCTAGTGGCGGTCTCTCCGTAAGCGGCACAAAAGCTTCACTTAGCGGAGTGAAACCAGGTGTAACTTACAGCTTCTCAGTAGTAGCGAAAAAAGGAACAGGCACAAGCAATGCGGCTGGTGTATCCTTTACTGTTCCTGGCGAGAGTGAAGATGCTAAGAAGAAAACTGAGGACGAAGCTAAGAAAAAAGCTGAAGACGAGCTGAAGAAAAAGGCTGAGGATGAAGCTAAGAAAAAGCAAGATGAGCAGAAAAAATTAGAAGAAGTCAATAAAAAAGCTGAGGATGAAGCTAAGAAAAAAGCTGAAGACGAGCTGAAGAAAAAGGCTGAGGACGAAGCTAAGAAAAAAGCTGAAGAAGAAGCTAGAAGAAAAGCTGAAGAAGAAGCTAAGAAAAAGGCTGAAGAGGAAGCCAACAAGCCAAAACCAGATCAACCAACAGGTGGTGGAGATGTTCCTCCAGCAGAAAATGTTAATCCAGCACCATAATATAAAAAAGAAGTCACCTTTCTCTATTGAGACGGTGACTTCTTTTTTATTATAATTTTTTTCGCATATAGTTTTTCTATTTCTAGATACAGCTGCGTTAATTGAATATATGAATGATAATGATTTGGTTGCTCTATCATATATAAATATCGTTCCATAAAATTAACAGGTTTTATATTTAGCTCTTCAATTTCTCTACACATATCTTTCAGCCCTGGTACGCGTTTTCCATTTAACCAGTATAAAACTGATAATACATGAGCGATAAATTGAATCATGGGATCTCTCGCTTCTTTTCGCTTTCTATTTCGAAACAATCTAGCTATATCCCCTTGCTTACTTTTCCATACATCTAATACAATTGGGATACTCTTATCAATTCCATTCCATGGCTCGTATTGTTTTTCAATATCAAATAAAAAATAAGTACTTTGTAACAGTTCTTCAAAAGTTTGCTCTGAACAATATACAATCTTGTCTATATTCCCTTCAAAAAAAGGAGTGCATCGAAATTCATCCGGTATTTGTACGACTTGTTCCATCTTTTTATTTTCCTTTCGTTCGCTTCTTACCTTCACGGCACACTTCTAGTAGCGGACATACTTCGCATTGCGGTCGCTGTGCTTTGCAATGATAACGTCCAAAGAAAATCATGCGGTGATGCGTAACTCCCCACTCTTCCATTGGAACTTTCTTCATTAACGTTTTCTCTACCTCTAGCACTGAATCTTTCCAACGGCAAATAGCCAAGCGTTTACTTACCCGTTCCACATGTGTATCAACAGCGATAGCTGGGATATCAAATGCTACAGAAACAACTACATTTGCAGTTTTTCTACCAACTCCTGGTAGTTTTGTTAGTTCATCACGATCTTGTGGTACCTCTCCATTATAGTCTTCAAGCAACATTCGGCATAACTTTTGAATATTTTTCGCTTTGTTCCGATACAATCCGATCGAACGAATATCCTGTTGTAATTCTTCTAAAGATACATTTAGATAATCTTGGGGTGTCTTATATTTTTGAAATAAGCTTTTCGTTACTTTATTTACAAGGACATCTGTACATTGTGCAGATAATGCAACCGCAATTACAAGTTCAAATGGATTGTCATGATTTAATTCACAGTGTGCTTCTGGATACATTTCTGCCATTGTATCTAAACAGTAACGAATTTGTGTCTTGTTTAACATACCTTTCCTCCTATATCACTGCTCCAACCAATTATAAAAGGGAACTTTCCCTGTATATTTCGTCTCTTGTTTCGTTACTTGCTGCGATCGTTGTTGATTCGCTCTAAATTTTCGCCCTTGATCTTGCGCTTGATCAACCGTCTTAATTCCGTTCTTTTTCCACTCAAAGAGAATGCGATCAATATATCGAAAATTAAGTTTTCCACTCATTACAGATTCTCGAAGGGCTGCTTGAATTAAATTCGGATGATGTTGATCCTGATCTTGCCACATCGCTAATGTTTCACATTCAAAAGGCGATAACGGTCTACCAAATTCACGTTCAAAAATTGTATATAAATTTACTTGGAGCTGCTTTTGTTCTTCTTTTTCTTCTTCTATTGTCTCGTTCATTAAAAAATGCAAGATCTTTTCCCAAAGCGGTTGTAAGGAATAACTTTCGCACATCATCGCTTCAGATTTTTGACTACCTTCTAAGGCTAAAAAACCTTTTTGAATTAATGCTTGAATGATCTCCATACATTTCATTTCTGTTATTGTCATTCGTTCTGCAATCTCTGAAGGGGTTGGAAAAGAATTCCCCGACTCTAAAAAGGTATGGACATGGAGTACAACCATAAATTCCATCTCATTTAAACCTAATTTTCTATAATGCATCATAAGTAATTTCGGAATTGCGATGCTGCCTTGTTCAAACCATTGTAACATCATTTTTTTCTTCATAACCATACACCTCGCTTTCTAGTATAACACACCTGTTATGATTTCCTTTTACCACAATTCGTCAAAAAACCTCCCTATAGAATAGATAGGGAGGTCATTTTCATTTGCTCAGAGTTACTTATGTGATAAAAATGAACATAAGTAACTTTTTAAGCCTGTACTTTACTTCTCATAAACGTATTAATTCGCTCTAACGCTTTCTCTAATTGTTCAAGAGATGTTGCATAGGATAAACGAACATTGTTTGGTGCGCCAAATCCTGTTCCTGGAACAAGAGCGACTTTCTCTTCTTCTAATAACGCTTTTGCCCATTCATCAACTGTTTCATATCCAGCTAGCGCTACAGCTTCTTTTACGTTCGGGAATAAATAGAATGCACCTTGTGGTTTAATACAAGTGAAACCAGGAATTTGAATTAATTTATCATAAATAATGTTTAATCGTTCTTCGAATGCTTGACGCATCATCTCTACAGGCTCTTGCGATCCAGCATACGCAGCAATTGCACCGTATTGAGCAATTGAAGTAGGGTTTGACGTACTATGACTTGCTAAGTTTGTCATCGCTTTAATAAGCTGCTTATTTCCTGCTGCATAGCCAATGCGCCATCCTGTCATAGAGTGCGATTTTGATACACCATTAATAATAAGTGTTTGTTCCTTTAATGCATTAGAAAGCTGAGCAATAGATGTATACTCGATTCCACCATAAACCAATTTCTCATAAATCTCATCAGAAACGATTAAGATATCGTGTTCTAAACATACTTCTCCAAGCTGCTGTAATTCTTCCTTACTGTAAATCATCCCTGTTGGATTGCTCGGCGAATTAATAATAACAGCTTTCGTTTTCTCTGTAATTGCCCCGCGCAGCTGCTCTGGCGTAATTTTATACTGATTGTCTTCTAAGCCTTCTACATAAACCGGTTTACCACCAGCAAGCTTTACTTGTTCTGGATAACTTACCCAATAAGGAGTCGGAATGATAACTTCGTCTTCTTCATCAAGTAACACTTGAAACAACGTATAAAGTGCATGTTTTGCTCCATTACATACGATAATCTCAGTAGGATCATAGGATAATCCTTGATCACGACTAAATTTCTTCGCAATTTCTTGTTTTAATGTAGCTAATCCACCAGTTGGTGTATATTTTGTATGTCCTTCTAGCATTGCTTGATGTGCGGCATTCATAATATGTTCTGGTGTATTAAAGTCAGGTTCCCCTGCACCTAATCCTATTACATCATGCCCCTCGGCTTTTAATGCTTGTGCCTTTGCTGTAATTTCTAAAGTTGAAGACGGTGTTAAGGCAGCTACTCGCTTTGCTAATTTCATTTGTGGTTCCCCCTGCATCTATTTTTCAATGCTGTAATATCCAGCATATTTCCCATCTTGAAATTCTAGATAATAATACGTATAACGACCTTCTTGATCAATATATGTAATTTCCCACAACGGAACATCGTTTTCAGCACCTAATTTTGCCTTTACAAATTCTTTTGGATTACGGTCACTAGCCACAATCTGTAAAGCTTTCTTTTCAGAAATGCCTTCGTTCTTTTTTCGTACTAGAACATTTCCTTCTTTCTCAGGTACCCAAACGATAGTTTGTTCTCTTTTTTCATTTAAACCTTGTACGACTGTATATGAAGATTTTCCATTATAATAGTCAACGGTTTTTACCTCTGAAAGTTTTCCTTTTTCTTTCGCAATCTCTACGACTTTTGACTCTTTCGGAATTTTCTTTTCCATTGTCGCATTATAAACATGCACCCCATATAGCACAACGGCAACGATAACGATAATGATGGCAAAGATCCACTTTTTCATTGTATCACTACGTTCTGTATATCGTAAATACTGCTGTTTCTTTTTCGTTTTCGTCTAATGCCAATCCGAACATGAGGTCTTGCTCTTTTAAAGTGCGATTTAAACTATCAACGATTTTATATAAGTCAGACGAATATTTAATACGCGTCGTTGATAGCACTTCGATTTTCTTTTCCATGAAAACTCCTCCGTTACACAAAAATTTCTAATTATAGAAGAACGCAATGCGGTTACAATAAGAGTACATTCTTTACAACCCCTGCTTCATCACCCATCTATTATAGCAGGACATGTTCAGCAAAAAAAGGTTTCAAATTGAAAACCGAAACATTTGTATACAAGAAGTAAGAAAAAATAAATTTCCTCCTACCCACATTTCATGCCTGAAGTACATCGTACTTCAGGCATATTTTTATTTATTCCACTACTTATGGATCGTAACCTTTCCTACCTCTAGGAATAATACTTAGACAAGAGTACACTTTTCGTCTAAAAACCATTTGTAAAAACGAAGAACCGGTATAGAATGAAGAAACTCCTACTAACTAAAGTTTCCTTGTTTCGGCATTATTGTTCTAAGTGCTCTAATAGTTGTTCTAATGTCCCTTCATAAAGAGGAACATTCGGAATAGATTGCATAAACCTTTTTCCATAGAAAGAATTAGTTAAACGACGGTCTAACACAAACACCGTTCCAGTATCCGTCGTTGTACGAATTAATCGACCAAATCCTTGTTTAAAACGAAGAATCGCTTGCGGAAGTGCCAACTTCGTAAATACATCTTCCCCTTTATTTTTCAACCATTCGCTTTTAGCTTCCATCATCGGCTGATGAGGCGGTGTAAATGGTAATCGAACAATAACAAGACAGCTTAATGCATCTCCAGGAATATCAATCCCTTCCCAAAAACTACTTGTTCCTAACAAAATTGATTTATCAAACTCTTGAAACTTCCGAACTAAACGACTTCGACTACGATTATGAACACTTTGTGTTAGTAATACAAAATCTTCTAATTCCTCCGCTTGTTTTAAGTTTGTATATGCTTTCTTTAACATTTCATATGATGTAAATAATACGAGCATCCTTCCATTTGTCGCTTTAGCAATCTTCGTAATATGATAGGATACTTCTCTTATGTACGTATCCTCGCTTACTTCCTTAATAAGAGGGACATCAGTAGGAACCATTAATTTCACTTGCTCCTCATAATGAAATGGCGATGAAACTGTTAATGTATCTGGTGCAAAGTCATATAAGCCAAGTTGTTCCTGCATATAATCAAATGTATTATTAACTGTCAAAGTCGCCGAAGTAAAAATAACGCTTCTCTTTTTTGTTAAGAACTCATCCGCAAATCTTTCGCCTATATGGACAGGTTGTGCATATAACACAGTGGAATGAATTGTACCTTTCGTTTCTGTTTCCATCCATGTCACATATGCTGTTTTTTCTAGTATAAGCAATTGTAATGAGTCGGCCATTTTGCGCAATATTTCAAGTAAATGCATAAATTCGCCTGTAACAACATGTATCTCCCATTCAATTTTACTTTGTAATATATCCGCTTGTTTATCTAGCACAGTAAGTATTTTTCTCAACTCGTATACGAAGCGATTAGTTAACTCGACTATACTCCTCCATAGTTTTCCATCCTCTTGATCCGCATTATATCGATAAATAAGTGGTATATTATTTGCCCCTTGTTCTTGCTGTGTTTGCTGAAATATAAATGTACGTAACATTTGAAATAATTCATCCGCATCAAATTTAATTTCTTTCAACCTATGACTTAACATCCGAAAAGTTGATCGTGGTGAATTTTTAGATTTTCCCACCAATTCATACACCTTTGATAGTACATCATCTGTTTCTAACGTACCCAATCGTGATAAGATCAATTGAAAATACATGCATGAAAACTGGTCTCCAAGTGTCCGAGTCGCTGTTTCTTCAATATGATGAGCTTCGTCAAAAATAATATATTCACATGATCCCAACAATGGATCTTCGCTAACAAAGTCTTGAAATAGTAATGCATGATTTGTAATAACAATATCTGCGAACAACGCTTTATTTTTTGCACGTTGATAAAAACAGCGACTAAACCAATTGCTTTGCATTCCACCTGGACTATATGTGTCACTACATATACGATCCCACAGTAACTTCCCACCCTCTGGGATATTAAGCTCATCACGATCACCAGTCTCTGTTTGCAGTAACCATACTAAAATTTTTGCTTTCGTAAGCGCAGCATCATAGTTCTTCTCTTCTTCTTGCAATGCATATTCAAATTTATGTAAACAAAGGTAGTGTTTCCTTCCTTTTAAGAGAGCCACTTCGAATGGAAATGGTAGTATACTTTGCAATAAAGGAATTTCATTTTCAATCATTTGTTGTTGCAATTGTACCGTTTGCGTACTAATAATAACTGGCTCTTCTTTTTTCTTTGCAAAATAAATACTTGGAAGCAAATAAGCAAGTGTCTTACCTGTACCCGTACCAGCTTCAATTAATGAAAAACGAGAATCTCTTAACGCTGTATATATTTCCTTCATCATTCGCTGTTGACTTTCCCTTTTTTCAAAAGTTGGCATCTTTAATTCAAGTTGTTCCATTGACTTGTATAAAAAAGCATCAAATTTAGATGAACAATCATCACCCATTTCTAATGCATAATTTCGTTTTCGCAGCGCAATATTTCGGTATACTTCGTACTCATTTGCCTCTTCTGTACCAAGCATCACTTTATTTAAAATATTTTCTGAAATGATATTCGCTATATCACTTTGTAATACATCGCTTAGCTCATAAAAAGATTGTAAGGTGACAAGGGGGAGTTTTTCTAATTGATTTAGAAATTGTAAAAATAATTCTGCTGTCACAAGAGCATCGCTATCCGCACGATGCGGTTGATCGTGTTCCAATTCATGTTTTTTTGCTAAATCGCGCAATTTATAGCTATCAGCTGTCGGCAATAAAATTTGTGCCAATTCAACCGTATCAATTTTTGGGCAGTTTACTTCTCCATATCCAGCCTGCTTTAATTCTTCCTTCAAAAAATTCCAATCAAAGTGAACGTTATGTGCAACAAAATAAGCACCATGTAATAGTTCAGCTACCATTGGCGCAATATCGCAAAATAGCGGGGCTTGTTTCACAAGATTTTCATCAATCCCTGTTAATTCTGTAATAAATGGGGGAATCTCTCTCTTCGGGTTAACAAAAGACGAAAAAATTTCCAGTATTTCTCCATCTTCTACTACAACAGCTGCAATTTGTGTAATTCTGTCCTTCCCATCTTTCCAGGAGTTCCCTGTCGTCTCTAAATCGACAACGACATAACGCTTACTCATATGTAACACCTCAATTTCTTACCCTTTCAAACAATAAAAATTCATATATTGTTACTATACCACGTTTTATATCATCTTAATGAAAAGATGCACAAAATGAAATGATTTCATTTCAAAATAAAAAAGCTATTCCATAAGGAATAACTTTTCTTTTGTTTCTCTCAATCGGTGAGGATGAAGTCCCCGACTAATTAAAATTCTACTTTATAAAATCGTGCCAGCTTTTTCAGCACCTAACATTTCAATAATTTGATTGTTATCATCTAACACCGCAATTTTTGGTGCTTGCTTATATACTTCTTCTGCCGCTACGAGGCCGTAGCAAATAATAATAACTTTATCTCCAGGTTGTACAAGCCTTGCAGCTGCACCATTTAAACAAACAACGCCGCTTCCACGTTCTCCTTTAATCACATACGTCTCTAAGCGAGCTCCGTTGTTATTATTTACAATTTGTACTTTTTCATTTTCTACAATCTCGACTGCATCCATTAAGTCTTCATCAATTGTAATACTACCTACATAATTTAAATTTGCTTCCGTTACAGTCGCGCGGTGTAACTTTGCTCTCATCATTGTGCGAAACATAGATGTTCCCCCTTATTTAACTGTTAATGTTATATTGTCAATTAATCGTGCATTTTCAAATTTCACTGCAATTGCAAGAATAATACGTCCTTGAATTACCTCTAACTCTGTCAAAGCTGGATACGTATATAGATCTGCATAATCAACAGTACCTTGTGTATTTTTTTCAATGTATTCTTTCACGAGGTTTGTAACCACTTGTGGATTACGCTCTCCCTCTTCAATCCGCTCTTTCGCTATACATAAGCTACGATATAACTGCGGCGCTTCCTCGCGCTCTTTCTCCGATAAATATACATTGCGAGAACTTCTTGCTAATCCGTCTTCTTCCCTAATAATATCAACAGGTACAATTGTAATTGGAATATTAAAATCACGTACAAACCCTTCAATAACAGCAACTTGCTGTGCGTCTTTCATACCAAAATAGGCACGATTCGGCATTGTAATATTAAATAGCTTCATCAATACAGTCGCAACACCAGAAAAATGAACTGGTCGTTGCTTACCGCATAACACGTCTGTCCGCTTTACAACCTCAACTTTTGTAGTCTGTTCTGCTGGGTACATTTCTTCCACACTCGGATAAAATAAATAATCGACTCCAGCTTCTTTTGCTACCTTCTCATCCCTAACAATGTCCCGAGGATAGCGATCCAAATCTTCATTCGGTCCAAACTGCAATGGATTTACAAATACACTTAAAATAACCACTTCATTCTCTTCTCGTGCTTGACGTAATAAAGTAGCATGCCCTTCATGTAAATATCCCATCGTTGGAACAAAGCCACTTTCTTTCCCACTTGCACGAATTTCACTGGCAATTCTCTGCATCTCTTGCACTGTTGTTACAATTTTCATTACTGTTTCCCTCCGTATAACGCTAAGCACTCTTCCTCTTTCATTGTGAATGAATGTTTTTCTTCAGGAAATTGTCTTGCTTTTACTTCAGCAACATATTGTGAGATCCCACGTACAATTTCTTCCTGAACAGACGTATATTGCTTCACAAATTTTGGAACACGCTCCACTCCATACGTAATGAGATCGTGATAAACAAGCACTTGGCCGTCTACTTTACTCCCTGCACCAATGCCTATTGTAGGAATTGTCAGTTGCTGTGATACAAGCTCTGCTAATTGCATTGGTACGCATTCTAAAACGATTGCCATCGCACCAGCTTCTTCACACCTCTTCGCATCTTCTAACAATTTCTTTGCACTTTCCGCATCTTTTCCTTGCACTTTATAACCACCTAATACCCCCACAGATTGAGGTGTTAAACCAAGATGGGATACAACAGGAATTCCTGCATTCGTTAAGAAGCGAATGATTGAGACTACTTCATCAGCCCCTTCCACTTTCACTGCATGTGCTCCGCTCTCTTGAATAATACGACGTGCATTATGCATTGTTTCTTGCAAAGATACATGGTAAGACATAAACGGCATATCCGTTACAATAAAAGTGTCCTTAGCTCCACGGCGCACTGCTTTCGTATGATGAATCATATCATCTACAGTTACTGGAATCGTTGAATCGTATCCAAGTACAACCATTCCAAGAGAATCCCCTACTAAAATCATATCGACTTCAGCTTCTTCTGAAAGCTTAGCAGATGGATAATCATACGCAGTAAGCATCGTAATCGGCTCACCTTTCTCTTTCATTTTCAAAAAATCTGTTGTCGTTTTCAAAAATTACTCCTCCTTTATTTCAGGAGAGAGGAGATGACCGAAATCATATAAAAAACCCCTCTGGCCACAAAAGAGCAGAAGGGTTGTGTTAGTCGGCAAAATTCATCCCTCTGTCCCAGTCCGTTGTTGGATCAAGGCAGAATCCAAATTATTTTTCTTCATCGCTTGAAATAACGGTGCAGTTCACTCAGATACTGCCCATGTTCGAACTAATTATAGCAAACAAAGAAATAAAATTACTACATTTTTTTGAAAAAATAATTTTCTATTTTATTACAGTATGTGAAATTTTCAAAATACCAATTAACGGTTATCCACAATTTGATTCCTATCCATCAAATATACAAATAAAAAGAAGCTCCCAAATTGGAACTTCTCTTCACTTAATTTCTATATCCGCAGAATGAATATGATGGATCTGCCCCTTATCATCTTCTAACATAAGTACACCATCTGCTGTAATTCCTCTTGCGATACCTGTAATCGTATCTTTCATCGTTCTAGCCGTAATTTCTTTTCCTATACTTATCGCATAACTTTCCCAAAGAAGTTTAATAACCGAAAAACCATTCGTTACATATTCTTGATATAACTTCTCCATTTGTAAAAAGATCTGTTGCATCAGCTCCGCTCGAACAATTGGTTTACCTGATTCAATCGCTAAAGAAGTTGCGATTTGCTTAATCTCATCAGCAAAATGCTCTTGCTCCTGGTTTGCATTAATGCCTATTCCCATAATAACAGCGTTAATTTTATCTGGATCAGCCTGCATCTCTGTTAAAATACCAACAGCCTTTTTACCTTGTATTAAAATATCGTTAGGCCATTTAATTCCAACATGTACACCTACACATTTTTCAATCGCTTGAGCTACACTAACAGCTGCTAATAGCGTAAGTTGAGGCGCATGATGAACTGGAATAGCCGGACGCAAAATGATACTCATCCAAATTCCTGTCCCTTTTGGTGAATGCCATTTTCTACTCAAACGACCGCGCCCTGCCGTTTGTTCTTCCGCCACAACAATCGTTCCTTCTGCTGCACCTTCATAAGCAAGTTTTGCTGCAATATGCTGCGTAGACTCTACAGATTCTTCAAAATAAACTGTTCTCCCTATAAATTCTGTCTGTAAGCCTAATTGAATTTCATTCGCTGTTACTTTATCTGGTTTACTAGCAATCCGATAGCCAAGACGGCGTACAGCTTCTAGTTCATACCCTTCACTTCGAAGATCCTCCATATGTTTCCAAACAGCGGTTCTTGAGCAGCCAAGCTTGTCACTAATTATTTGACCAGATACAAACTCACCATCCGCTTCAGAAAAAACTTGTAATAATTGTTTTCTTATAGTAGATTGCATCCGTGTAGCCACTCCCTTATTTTTTCTTTCTCATTTTCTAATCGTTCTTGTAAAATTTCTTCTTCAATTCTTTGCAACACTTCTGCCACCCATGGTCCCGGCTTTTTTTCTGTCCAACCTAATAAATCATTACCACTTACCTTCATTTCCTGACGATTATGGATAGATAATGAATTAAATAATGACTGCACTTGATTTACAGAAGACATATCATATTTTTCTATAATAGCTTGATATACTCTTTCAGCCATTAAAGCAGTCTGCAAACCTGTTTTGTATAGAAAGACTGCATCCCAAGACTTTGTTTTTCTAGAACGGATTGCTAATATAACAGCTACAATATCTTTTATTTTTTTATTTGAAAATTTCCATTGACGCAAGAAAACTGATGGATGTTCTTCACCAATACAATATAGGAAAAATGCCCACGCCTCAATTTCCGTTTCAAAAGAATCCCATTTATATTGCGCAGCTTTTAAAATTCTCTCTTCTGACATTTGTAAATACGGTAAATGCGTAAATAATTTTGTCTCTACTAGTTTTTGAAGCCCCTTTACACAATATGTACCTGTCAACAGCTTTTCAAACTCAACCGTAATTCTTTCAATCGCTATATGTTCCAACAAATGTCCATACTTTTCAATCGCATACTTCGTTTGTTCCTCTAAAGAGAAGCCTAAAGTACTAACAAAGCGAATACCACGCATCATACGTAGTGCATCTTCTTGAAAACGAGAAGATGCATCTCCTACAGTTATAATTTCTTTCGTTTTAATCGCCTCTTGCCCACCAAATAAATCAATGATTTTTCCCTGTTCAGTCATCGCAATTGCATTCATTGTAAAATCACGTCTCTGCAAGTCCTCTTCTAATGAACGCACAAATTGAACAGTGCTCGGTCGTCGAAAATCCTCATATTCGCTTTCTGTTCGAAAGGTCGTCACTTCATAAGGAACTCCTTCTTGTAAAACAATAACAGTACCGTGTTCAAGACCGACAGGAACATGACGCGGAAATAGATTCATTACTTCTTCTGGTAAAGCCGATGTTGCAATATCAATATCACCAATCGGTCTACCAATAATAAAATCACGAACACTTCCACCAACGAAATACGCCTCATGTCCATGTCGGTTTAATATTTCAATAATCTCTGCAGCCTGCTTAAATCGTTTCATGTTTGTCATCCCTTAGTATGTCATAATAAATCTCCTCATATTGTGAAACAATTTTTCCTGAACCAAATTGCTCATATACAGCTGCCATCGCTTGCTCTGCCATATTTTGATGAAGCTCTTTATTCTTAAGGAGTTGTATTGCTTGTTTTGCTATGCCTAACGTATCACCAACTTTGCATATATATCCCGTTTCACCATGTTTAATAACCTCTGGAATGCCCCCAACCCGTGTTCCAATACATGGCACACCACAAGCCATTGCTTCTAGTAAAACAAGACCAAAGCTTTCTTTTTCCGATAAAAGTAACATTAAGTCACTCATGGCAAGAAGCTCTGCAACATTATCCTGTTTTCCTAAAAACAAAACATGTTCTTCAATATGTAAGCTTTTCACCAACTGTACAATTGTACAAAATTCTGGTCCATCACCAACAAGTAATAATTTCGCATCCACTTCTTTTACAATGTTAGCAAATGACTGGACAACATCTTGTACACGCTTGACCTTACGAAAATTCGAAATATGAATTAATACCTTTTCACCTTCACGTATGCCATACTCTTTTTTTAGTTGGGACATATCTCTCTTAAAATAGACACGCTCATCAATAAAATTATATACAGTCTGAATTTCTTTATTTGGCTTTACAAGCTCATTTGTTTCTTGAATTAACGAGTGAGATACAGCTGTAACAGCATCAGATCGCTCAATACCAAACCGTATTAAATTATTTAGAGAAGGGTCTGAACCAAGTACAGTAATATCAGTTCCATGTAACGTCGTAACGATTTTAATATCGTCTCCAATCATCTGCTTCGCTAAGTATGCACAAATTGCATGTGGTATTGCGTAGTGCACATGTAAAATATCCAAGTTTTCTCTCTGCGCCACCTCTGCCATTTTACTTGCTAATGCTAAATCGTAAGGTGGATATTGAAAGACAGAATATTGATTTACCGTTACTTCATGAAAATAAATGTTTGGATATACTTTATTTAATCGGAATGGAACTCCAGAGGTAATAAAGTGAATTTCATGACCTCGTTCAGCCAATTGCTTTCCAAGTTCCGTACCCACAACTCCAGAACCACCCACAGAAGGATAACATGTTATACCTATTTTCAATTTCATTTACATCCCCCTATTAAATCAGCATGTAATAAAACTGGCTTTTTACTCATAAATCCTTCAGCATACATAACTCCAACTTCTTTTCCAAACATTTTCTCACGAGCGATAATCGTTTCAACATACCCTTCCGTTAAAGGTGTCTTAACCCCATCACTTCCAGTTGTAAACTGACTTTCATACGCTTCTAACGCTGCTATCTTTTCAGAAAGCTGCTTACTAATATCTATACAGAAATTGGGTTTATGAAAACCATTAATCATATAATAATAAAAAGATTGCGCACGGTGTGGCGGAATTTCTGGCATATATTTACGAACACCCGCTGAAAATACCGCTTCTTCCACAAGTTTTGCACAATTCGCATGATCTGGGTGACGATCTTCATAATATGGTGCAAAAATTAGCGTTGGTTTATATGTACGAATAATCTTTACGATTTCCCGTATATATTCTTCTTTCATATACAAACCACGGTCCGGCATTGCTAAATTAATCCGCGTTTCTACTCCCATAATACGAGCAGCTGTCTGGGCCTCTTTTTTTCTTAATTCGACCGTTCCGTTTGAAGATAAATCAGCCTCTGTTAAATCACAGATGCCAACTTGATATCCTTGTTTCGTATATTTTGCAATGGTGCCTGCCATGCCGATTTCAACATCATCGGCATGGGCACCAAACGCTAATATATGTAATCCACTCATAATTGTTCCCCTCATTTTCTTAACTTTCGGTAGTCCAAATCCCCTCGATCTAATGCGTGCATTAACATTTCTGCACTTGCCATGTTCGTTGCAAGCGGAATTGCATATACATCACATAAACGAAGCAACGCATTTACATCCGGTTCATGTGGTTGTGCTGTTAATGGATCTCGGAAGAAAATCACCATATCTAAATCATTTTTTGCAATCATTGCACCAATCTCCTGGTCACCACCAAGAGGACCAGATTGATATCTTGTAACTTCTAAACCTGTCGCTTCCATAATACGAAGACCCGTTGTTCCTGTTGCAAAAAGTTCATGTTGTTCAAAGATTGGTTTATATGCGTATGCGAACGAAACCATATCATCCTTCTTTTTGTCGTGTGCGATTAAGGCAATCTTCATCCGTTTTCTCCCCTTTAATCGATGATATTCTCTAATCCATATACAAGATGATCAAGATTCATTACTGTTTCGATAGATAATTTTACTCCAGACATAAATGATGCTCGATTGAATGAATCATGACGAACCGTTAACATCTGTCCGTCTCCACCAAACAATACTTCTTGATGCGCAATAAGGCCTGGTAAACGTACGCTATGAATGTGAATCCCATCTACATTCGCACCACGTGCTCCTTTTAATTGTTCTGTTTCATTTGGATGACCTTGTTGTTTTGGTTCACGATTTTGACGGATTAAGTCTACTGTTTTTACAGCTGTTCCCGAAGGAGCATCTAGTTTTTGATCATGATGTAATTCAATCACTTCAACATCTTGGAAATATTTCGCTGCCATTTGCGAAAACTTCATCATAAGTACTGCACCAACTGCAAAGTTTGGAGCAATAATTGTACCTACTTGTTTTTCTTTCGCAGTATCTGTTAAATGTTGAAGTTCTTCTTCTGTAAACCCTGTCGTACCGATAACAGAACGAAGACCATGTTCAACAGCAAGTGTAACGTGTTTTTTTCCGATTTCTGGTGTCGTTAAATCTAGCAATACATCCGCTTCTACTTCATTTAAACAAGTATGTAAGTCCGCATAGATTGGGGCATCTAATGCTGGCATTCCTGGAAGATTTGAAATTTTGTCACCACCATGTTTATAATCAACTGCTGCTACTAATTGAAAATGTGGTGTTCTCTCCATTAGAAGTACAGCTTCATATCCCATGCGTCCTCTTGGTCCAGCAATAATTACTTTAATATCTTTCATTACTCTTTCTCTCCCTCTTCAATACGTGTCCAGCGATCTTTATCACGTATATTAAATTTATTCATTACAATGTTATGTGCTGTTTCTAAATCAATATGTAAGCTATTTGCCATACAGATCATAACAAATAATACATCTCCAAGTTCCTCTTCAATTGTTCGAGCTTTTTCAGTCGTTTTCTTCGGTTTTTCACCGTAATAGTGATTCACTTCTCTTGCAAGTTCACCCATTTCTTCTGTCAAACGTGCCATCATTGCAAGCGGACTGAAATAACCTTCTTTAAATTGACTAATATATGCATCAACTTCTTTCTGCATATCTTTCATCGTTTTTTGTTCCATATTGTTCACCTCTAATCCTTCCTCTTTCATGTTAGCCAATTCATGGCGATTTGACAAATATTATTCCTCTTCCCCCCTATTTGCCACGTATTTTTGGATAGACTATAATAAAGTGAAACTTTCTTTCGCAAACGCTCTTCTTGCAAAAGATTAGCCCTAGCCAATCTGACTCTTACGGATGGTCCGCCCATTCTTAGCTTTATCTCCTACCAACCGTTGGCGCAGGGCAAAGTAAAACTATTTTCTGTATTTTATCGTTTTAGCGGAGCAAAGTAACAATTACATATTAGGGGGCTTACGGCATGAAAACTAACTTGAAGATTCAAAACATTATATTTATTTTGATTGGTTCCGCTATCTTCTCTTTTGGCATCGTAAATATTAATATTGAAAATCACTTAGCAGAAGGTGGCTTTACAGGAATTACGTTATTACTTTATTTTCTATTTTCACTTGATCCATCATATACAAATTTACTCTTAAACATCCCTCTCTTTTTCGTCGGTTGGAAGTTACTAGGACGAACAACTTTCTTATATACATTAATCGGAACATTTAGTGTTTCTTTATTTCTTTGGATTTTCCAACGCTATGAATCATTAAATTTACATTTAAATTTGCAAAACGATATGACGTTAGCTGCATTGTTCGCAGGTGCCTTTATTGGCATTGGCCTCGGAATTATATTTAAATACGGCGGGACAACTGGCGGTGTCGATATTATTGCGCGATTAGCACATAAATATATTGGCTGGAGCATGGGAAAAACGATGTTTATGTTTGACGCTGTTGTCATTGTCATCTCAATTCTCACATACTTATCTTATCGCGAAGGCATGTATACGTTAGTTGCTGTCTTTATCGGAGCGAAGGTGATTGATTTTATGCAAGAAGGGGCATATGCAGCGAAAGGAGCAACCATTATTTCTGACAAAAATGACGAAATCGCAGCCAAAATTCTATCCGAAATGGAGCGCGGGGCTACCTTTTTAAAAGCTGTTGGTTCCTATACAAAGATTGAACGAAATGTCCTTTATTGTGTTGTTGCAAAAAATGAAATCGTAAAATTAAAAAATATTATCACTTCTGTGGATCCTCATGCATTTGTTGCAGTAAGCGATGTACATGATGTAGTTGGTGAAGGATTTACACTAGATGAGAATAAAAACCCGTTACATAATTAACTACATGAATTCTTCAAGCGTAAACCCATATGTGTACCTAGAAAAGCTTTCAAGCCCAAATAAGCTTTTCTAGGTGTTTTACCATTCTACTTTATATACTCCCTCAACTTTTCTAAATCAGCATAAATTAATTCCAATAAGCTTCTATTATAAAAAATTGAAGCTGGATGAAATGTCGGAAAGATATTATACACTTGCTCAGTCCATACAAAATCTGTGCTTTGATTATTTTTCAATTTCCGCACTGGTTGTTGTAATAATTCCCCATGAACATCAGTAATCTTTTTACCTGATCCCACTAAACGCTTTAGTGCAATATTTCCAAGTGTGACAATAACCGGCGCTTGCACATGCTCTATCTCATAATCTAACAAAGGAGCATGTGCAAGTACTTCTCTCTGATTAGGAGTTCGATTGTATTTCTTCTGAATAATTTGCCCGCTCCGCTCTCTTTTCTCTCTCCACGTATAAGGCCGACTACGAACAGCACTTGTAATATATACTTCTTCTCTTTTTAGACCAATATGTTCTAAAAAAACCATTAACTGCTCTCCTGCTCTTCCACTAAATGGAATACCATTATGAATTTCAGTTTCTCCAGGTGCTTCTCCAACAAGCATCAATTTCGGCTTTTCAGGACCTTGTCCACTTATAAATCCCTCTACGGCATAGTTAACACTACGCTCTTTCACATGCATCACTAATGAAGCTGGATATTGCATACTCATCACCTTTAATCTTAATCATTCTACCTATTCTTATTATAACTTTCTCTCTAGAATTCTATTACCGAATTACACGTAGAACAAAAAAACAAATGAAATTAAACCTAGTAAAAAAATTCCCATCTTCTTATTCTATAAAGATGAATTTCATCTCTACAAAAATTCACATTAGAATTCGTTCCAACAGTTAAGTTTGAGTTACCAAATTCTCCTAAAATCCAAGCATAATAAAAAAGACTATCAAAATTGATAGCCTTTAATCGTCACTACGTTGCATACCCGTATATACTAACACTAGACGAAGCAATTCAAATACTGCAACTGCTGCTGCTGCCACATATGTTAATGCTGCTGCGTTTAATACTTTACGAGCTTGCCCATATTCATCTGTCGATACAATTCCAAGAGCTTCAATTTGCTGCATTGCACGTTTGGATGCATCAAATTCAACTGGTAATGTAACAAGTTGAAACAGTACACCTGCAGCCATTAAAATAATCCCTAGTAACAATAAACCAGTCATTTGTGCAAACATACCAATTAAGATAAAAATCCATGACATATTTGATCCAAAATTCGCCATAGGCACTAATGAATGACGAAGACGCATAAAGTTATAATCATTTGCATCTTGAATCGCATGTCCTACTTCATGAGCCGCTACCGCTGTTCCCGCAACAGAATGACCATAATAGTTATCCGTTGATAAACGAACGGTCTTTGCTGTTGGATCATAATGATCTGATAAATGACCTGGTGTTTCTTCTACAGCTACATTGTATAATCCATTCTCATCTAAAATTTTCCGAGCCACTTCCGCTCCTGTCATACCGGATGTTGAATACACTTGTGAATACTTACTGTAAGCACTACGTACTTTAGACTGTGCATACAACGGTATGATCATAATGATCGCGAAGTAAATTAAATAAAACATCATGAACCTCCAGTGAAGTCTTAATTATTTAGTACTTTCCATTCTATTTTCTTCTTTACACATTGTCAATAAAGAAACCTTACAATCCTTGTCTATATTCGTAATATTATCGATTTTTAGAATGCATCCCGCTGGTACGCTTTGCTTTCTCTCCCTTATATTTTCTCCAGCCAACGTATGTTAATGTAAACAAAATGATCCCACCTGTAATTGTCATAAACCATATGAGAGACGAATCCACTTCATCTTTCTTTGCTGTTTGGAATATTTTTTGTAAATCTTCTTTTATAATCCCTAATTGCGTTTGTCCACTTTTATTTTTTAACATAACATTACGAAATTCATCCAAATACGATAAATGCGCATTTACACGCTGCGATTGATTTTCTGGCAATGCAATCATTAAACTTGGATAAATCACATCAAATTCACGTAGAAATGTATTTAACGATCGTTGGAAACCTTCATTATCTCCTGCTTGAAGTGTTTTTTCAACTTTAGCAAAAGCCCCCATAACACGTCCTTCTCGTTCTATCCAAAGCGGTTGATACTTAGATACCTCCGCATCTACCGCCAGTTGTAATGCTAATACATCATCTATTTTTATTTGACGATCTACACTTTCTTCTCCAAGCGATTGCTGTGCCTTGTCATATGCTAAAGAAATTATGCGAAAATGCATAGGTGTTAGTTTATTTTCCTTTGTGTTCTCTCGTAATACAAATCGCTCTGAAAAACTTCGCAATACTTGCGTTGCTTTCTCATATTCTTCCTGTTTTACAAGTTGTAAGGAATCATCTAGTAGTACCGTTAACTCAGTCCATTTTTCAGCATATATGCGTACTGGAAACAATATAATCAGAAATGCTATCATTCCAATTAAGACTCTTTTCATCCCGGTCCCCCCTATAACTACTAGTACAAAATATGTTAAGGTGGACAAGAATAGAACAGAACAAGGTTGAAAAATATTTTATGTTAATTGTTAAGGGATGAACTCTCGACTAATGAAAGTTTTACTTTATGAATAAAGATTCTTCATTGAAGTTTTACTCTTTTTTCGTAAATAACGATACATAAAATAACAAATCGCACTACCGCATAAAATCAATAATAAAATAACACATGCTGCATGCATAAAAAACTGTTCTGGTAGCATTAAAATAACCGGATCCGTTTCACTATCAAACTGCCAATAATCATTAGTAAAAAGAAGTTTATGAAATAGTACAAAACTCTTTTCAAAATTAATGGCAATGGGTAAAGTAAGCGCAATCGGAAATATAATAGTCAAAATTGCACCATGTAATAAAAACTTCACCTTTCTTTTTCGTAATAAGTACCACCCACCCAATAAAACAATACCAAGCGCCATACACATTCCGTATTGAATTTTCACTAAAATATTTTTCACATCAACAAAATGAATTCTTCCGCTTGTTGACATATCCAGTGTAGGAAACTGTAATGACCCTTGATAAAAAGGAGAAAGATATGTAATCAGCACATCATAGTTTCTCTTAATTTCAGACTCTGTCATATTTGCTAAATCTGGTATATTTAAAAAATGTATATCTGCATAATATATCCATTTTCCATATACAACAATTGTAGTTGCAGCAGCAAAAATAAAAAATGCGATACAGTATGAGACAATAGAATTTATACAGCTATCCAGCACTCTTGGTCCTATCTTATTTGCATTCATTCATTTCCCCCAATTCCTCATTTAAATTCATAACAAAAACTGCTTTCGATTCCTTCTCAAACAATAATAATATGTAATAGCTAGTACAACAATACTTAGCCAAAATGTAAAATAACCAATCTGTTCAACAAACAAATGCATAATACCATATCTCGGCATTTGCCAAAATAAATAGTCGATTACATCATTATGTAATGTCCATATACTCGCTACAATGAAATGCCACTTTTTAATACGGTAAAACGGAGCATACAATAAACCTTGCACGGCCATTGCAAAATGAGAAAATACCAACATATAGCCCATAAACCCAAGATCGCCCTGAACCATAAACATAATACCATTTACAACAACAGCCCAAATACCATATTTCATTAACGAAACGATTGCTAACGCTTCTATTAGTCCCCAATTTTTATTTCGTAAAAATGCGAATAACACGATTACAAAAAATAAACTTGCGATAGGGCTATCCGGAACAAATGGCCAGAATATCATTGAAGTTTCCATCAGTTGTTCTCCATACCAAACAAAACCAAATATTGTTCCTAGAATATTAATAATAAGTAAAAATATTAAAACTGAACGCTGTCTTAATAATGCATACAAATAAGCCAATCTATATGTACAACACCTTTCAAATATAGTAATTCTTTATAAAAACCAGTCCTTTTAAGTAGGAGAGAGCATCCGTTCATGCATAGTAGTGGTCAGATCCTTTACCTCATGCCAAGTGAGAAACACAACGAGAAAACAAATAGCGATTACCTTTTGTTCTTCATAGCAGACACTTTTAAATTGAAAAACAAAATGTATATATATTATAACAAACTTCCTCTTCCAAATAGAAAAACTGACTACAAAAAATTGCAGTCAGCCTTCACTTATTTCTTATTATATTTCGCAATAAATTCTGAAAGTTTCTTTACCTCTTCATCCGTACCTTTAAATACCCCTTTAGGCATTGCACCTTTTCCATCTTTCGCAATCTTTGCAATTTCTTCTGGTTTTAACGTTAAGTTTTGTAATGCTGGTGCTGCTGCACCCCCTTGTAAGTTATCACCATGACATGTTAAACATGTATTTTTTTGCATTAATTTATAACCATCATCATTTTTATCCACCTGTGTCGTTTTAACAATTGCACCCTGTTTTTTTGCAGCTTCCCAGTCATGATGTGCCACAGACTCCCATGTTAAAAAGATGATAGAAGCTATCGCTAATAGCATAAATCCAGTTGCCACTGGACGCTTCAACGGACGTCTTTCAGGGCCTCGATCGAGAAATGGAGCCAATAACAATGCTCCAAACGCAATTCCTGGCATAATAAATGCACCGATTACAGTATATGAGCCTGATGCGTATGAATATTTTAACAATTGATATAAAAATAAGAAGTACCAGTCTGGAAGTGGTATATATCCTGCATCTGTAGGATCCGCCATTCTCTCAAGTGGTGACGGATGCGCCACTGTTAAACATAAATAACCGATTAAAAAAACCGCACCAACCATCCATTCTTTTAACAAGAAGTTCGGCCAAAAAGCTTCTGTTTTCCCTGGATATTCAGAATAATCTTTTGGGATATTCGGTTTACGTGCTACAGGTACTCGTGAATCTCCCACAAACTTCATCCCTTTACCGCGATGCATAATCTCCCTCCTTTAATTCAGTTTTTCTTCTATTCTTTTAAATTAGCAATCTCTTATAGCGGACCAGAAATACCTTGTTTGCGAATCATGATGAAGTGGAAGGCCATTAGACCTAGAAGTGCTGCTGGTAAGAAGAAGACGTGAATAGCAAAGAAGCGAGTTAATGTTTGAGCCCCGACAATTTCGGAGTGACCAGCAAGTAATGTTTTAATATAAGGGCCGATAAGCGGTGTTTGCTCCGCAATTTGAATCCCTACTTTTGTTGCAAATAGTGCTTTCATATCCCATGGTAATAAATATCCAGTAAAACCAAGACCTAGCATAACAAAGAAAATAAGAACACCGACAATCCAGTTTAATTCACGAGGTTTCTTATATGCACCTTGGAAGAAGACCCTAAGTGTATGTAAAAACATCATTACAATTACCAGACTGGCACCCCAATGGTGCATGCCACGAACAATTTGCCCATATGCAACTTCATTTTGTAAATAATAAACTGATTCCCAAGCATTTTTAATATCAGGTACATAATACATTGTTAAAAACATTCCTGACAAAATTTGAATTACAGTAACAAAAAACGTAAGTCCCCCAAAGCAGTAGACGAATGCAGAAAAATGATGCGCCGGATTTACATGTTCGGGTACTTCATGGTCTGCAATATCACGCCATATCGGTGTAATATCTAGCCGCTCGTCCACCCAATCATAAATTTTATTTAACATCTATTTCGCACCCCCTCTTGGCTTTGCTTTTCCTAAATAAAGCGTTCCATCCTTCACTTTAGATTCATACACATCAAGTGGAGCAAGAGGCGGCGTTCCTTTTATGTTTATGCCATCTTTTGTGTAACGTCCTCCGTGACACGGACAAAAAAATTGATTAGGATGCGACTTATCCGAATTCCAGTTAACCGTGCACCCCAAATGTTTACACACTGGCGAAAACGCTACAATGTCTCCGCTTTCATCTTTGTGCACCCAAGCAGATTTAGGTTCTTCGGACTTGTACCAACCATCAACCTGCTTTACCTTAAAGTCAAAGCGTTTTGGTTCTGTTGTAACCTCTTTAACTTGTGCAACAGGAACCATCTCTCCCCCCGCCTCTTTCCTTAAAACCGGATCAAGTGCAAAACGCGTCATCGGCATTAAAATACCAGCTGCCATAAACCCCCCTACACCTGTAAGCGTGTAGTTTAAAAACTGTCTTCTTGACACACGATGTTCTTTCTCGCTCACGAAAATTTCCCCCCTCTATCAGAAATTGTCCCCTCGTGACAAACCAGTATAAAAAATAAAAAATAGGACACTTTCATGATATAATACCCACATGCACAGGTCAATATCATACTACTCATAATCATAAGAACTATCTGTTTATTATTTATTTTCCCACTTTTCAGTCAATAGAGACATTATATTTTTTACATGTGCCTGAATTACTTCTCTTTTCGCTTGATCACTAAATTGTTCTAACGATAGAGATGGTAACCAAAACAAATGACCTGGTAGCATATCTTCAGCCTCTTTCCATCCCAAATCACTGGTAACATACGCAATATGTTTCAGTCCTTGGTCTTGTAAATGGCTTGCCCACTCTTGCAATCGCGCTTGCTCTTTCTTTTGTTGCTCCGCTAAATAAGTAAAAGGAGGTAGTAAGAGTACTCTTCCTTTATATTCTCTTTCTAATTCCATACTTAAAGTTTGAATAAATTCTCCTTGCTCTACAATCCCCTTCATTTCTTTTGCTACGGAAATAGAAAGAAGGGGTATAATACCAGTATCCACATACTCCCTAGCTTGTTCAAATTGCTCCGCATCTTTTACAACCCATTTCATCATAATTCCCTCCTTTACTTGTTATTTCAATCTAAATGACAGAACTTTCACTTTATATCTATTAAACCATACTAAAACGGGTAAAAAAAGAAAAACTACCTAATATAGGTAGTTTTTCTTTAAGTAGTCGGAAATTTGTCAAAATTAAATAAAAAATTATTCCTTATAAGCTTTTTAATTCCTCGGTTAACTTACAAAAAGTTTCCTTATCCTGATTGTCGAGCGCTTCATCAATTTGCTTTAAAAGTCGGTCTCTTCGAAATGAAAATACACTCTCTTCTAAAAATCGTTCCGCAAGTAAACGATCTTTTTCATTTACTTCAATATGCTTTGGTAAGTACGGATTTTCTTCTAATACTGCTACATAATTTGCATTTTGGAACGATGATTTAAAATTAAGCTGAATATAAATGTCCTCATCTCGATTTAAACGGATGTCATGAAACGATTTTTCTGCATCCGTCGTCATAACATTTTGTTTAAAGAAGTGAAACGGTGTATCTTTTACACAATTTGCTGACATCACTAAACCACGAGGACAGTATTTTGCATGTTCTACGAAGTGGACTTTGTGCATTAATTGATCATGACTCATTAAATAATTTAAAATCCATACACATTCACGCTGTTTCAGTTGGTAATTGTTTAAAAACCACTTTACAAAATCCTTCTTCTCGTTTACAGAAACAGGGGTATTCATAGCGCTTAGTCCCTCCTCTGTCTTTCTTTTTTATTAGATTCAAGAAGCAGCATGCACTTTCCTTCCAACTTATGAAAAATCCTCTAAATTATATAGCAATTCTTCGATGTGAATTTGTGTCGGGTCCAGTTGTAGTAAGCGTGTAAATACTTCTTTTGCCTCTCTTCGTAAGCCTTCTTCTAACAGGAAATAACCGTACTCTTCCAAGAAATCTGGATGATTCTTAAAAGAAGTATATGCACTCTCATAGTGTTTTAATGCATCAGAATACATTTCTAATTGTTTTTTCGCAAATGCTAGATCCCAAAGTAATTGTGTATCTTGCTCTCCACTATCCATTGCATTTTCTACAGCAGCAATTAGTTCTTCATATTTTTCTTGTTCTTTTAAGATATATGCATATTTTAATATCGCACCTAAATGTCCCGGATCAAGCTGTAATGCTTTTTGAAGCAATTCTTCTGCTTCTGCTAGCTTTCCTATCTTCGCTGCAATATTTGCAAGTTCTACATAAAGAGGTACGGATAATTCATCAATTTTAATTCCTTCATGAAGTGTTTCATAGCTTTCTTGAAGCATCCCTTCTTTTTCATAACATTTAGCTAAATACATATATAAAGAAGCATATTCTGGATCTAATTCTTTTAATTCTTTCCAAGCCCCAATTGCTCTTTGATACTCTTCGCCTTGATAAAGTGTAAATGCATAGCCGAATAAAGAATGAATATCTTTCTGCTCTTCTAGCCCTTCTTCATAATACGTAATGGCTTCTTCCCAGTTTCCAATTGCACTTAACGTTTCAGCTAAACGAAGAGCAATCACAACCCCTCCCATTACTTTATGCTCAGCAAGTAATGACTCATAATAGGCAATCGCTTTTTGCTCTTCACCTTTACTGCTATAGAGTTCTGCTAATCCAAAAGTAATAACAGGCTCTTCTGGCATCATTTCTTTTGCTTTTAATAGTTTTTGTTCCGCAACATCATCGAAACCCTGCATTTGAAATAAATCTGCAACAAGTAATAGAGATTGAACATATAGTTCATCATCTTCAGGAATATCATGAAGTACTTCGATCGCCTCGTCTTCTTTATCTAAATCAATGTATAATTCTGCTAAAAATATTGTAAACTCGCTTTCTTCGGGATATAACAAACGTAGGTCTTCTGTAATAGCTAACGCTTCATCAATAAATCCAAGTGTATGATAGTAACGGGCGATATCATATTTTTCTTCGTCCGTCCCTTGTTTTACCAATTCTTTTAATAGTTCTAATCCTTTTTCCGCTTCACCGTTTTCAATGTAAGAAACAGCTTGTTCAAACTTTTGCATAAATTTCTCCTTTAACTCTTATAATATTCTCTTCTGTTCATTAATAATAAACAACTGTCACCACGTACGCAACTAAAAGGAAACAGCAAAGAACCTTTCCCAACTGAAAAGATTCTTTTGCTTCACAGAGATTCTAACTGATCAAAAAATTCCGGATAGGATACAGCGACTGCATTACCATTTTCAATTTGCACTTCGCCTTCTGCTATACAGGACGCAATTGCAAGCATCATACCAATGCGATGGTCTCCATGACTATCAACAATATTTCCTTGTAATTTCTGATTTCCATTAATAATCATGCCATCTGAAGTCGCTTCAATTTTCACTCCCAGTTTTTGAAGTTCATACACAACTGTATCAATACGATTCGTTTCTTTTACTTTTAACTCCTCAGCATCTTTAATAATTGTTGTCCCGATCGCTTGTGTCGCCAGTAAGGCAATAATAGGAATTTCATCAATTAATCTTGGAATAAGTGAACCGCCAATTTCCATTCCTTTCAGCTCAGAAGTTTCAATTGTAATATCTCCACATGGTTCAAACTCTTCATTTCGAACATTGTGAGTTGAAATACGCGCTCCCATCTCTGATAACACATCTAGAATCCCTGTTCTTGTTGGATTTAAACCAACATTTTTCAATACAAGTTTACTATTCGGTACAATTGCACCCGCTACTAAGAAAAAGGCTGCTGAAGAAATATCACCTGGAACCTCAATTTCCAATCCCCTAAGCGATTGACCACCTTGTAATGAAACTGTTCGACTATTCACATCTACTTTACATCCAAATGCCCGTAGCATTCGCTCCGTATGATCACGTGATTGTAGCGGTTCGGTTACTGATGTTATCCCTTCTCCTTGTAAACCAGCAAGTAAAACCGCTGATTTCACTTGCGCGCTTGCTACAGGAGAATGATAGTGTATACCTTTTATATTTCCTCCACGTATCGACAAAGGCGTATATTGTCCCTCTTCCCTTCCGTCAATTTGTGCATTCATTTCGCGAAGAGGGGCCGTAACACGTTTCATAGGACGTTTTCCAATAGATTCATCGCCAATGATAGTGCAATGGAAAGGAGTATTTGCTAAAATACCGAGCATAAGACGAATGGTGGTTCCTGAATTACCTACATCTAGTACCTCTTTTGGTTCCTGTAATCCAGCTAATCCTTTTCCATATACATTGACATCGTTACCATCTTGTTCAATCATTACGCCTAATTTTTGAAAGCAAACAATCGTACTTAAACAGTCTTCTCCTAATAAAAAATTTGAAATTTTTGTTGTACCCTCTGCTATAGCTCCAAACATCACAGCACGGTGCGAAATTGATTTATCTCCAGGTACAGCAATTGTGCCATTCAAACCATTCTTCCGCCTCATGATTCTCCTCATTTTTTATCACCTCTATTACAAATAATATATACTTTTGTACACCTATATCATCGCTATATATTCATGTTGATTTTTTAACATATAAGTTGTTATAAAGAGCAAAAGGTGATCCATACTCTTTTACTCTCTTGATCTTCCCTTAGCACATGGCTAAAAAAGACACTGATCGGTTCCATGCACGGCCGAATCCCCTCTCTCACCTAAAGATTAGATTTTATGTCAGTTTTTCAATTTATATGTACATATCTTTATTGTACTGCTTTCCGTCTTCATCGCGCAAATATGGTCTAAAAGAAAACGACTCCTATAATGAGGAGCCGTGACTTTTCTTAAGAATATGTTTCTTCTTTCTTTTTCTGCTCTTTCACAAGTTCCGTAAGCAATCCAATAATCTCATCATTCTCTTCTTTTAAACCAACAGTAATACGAATACCATCTGGCAATCCAAACGCAGCACCTGAACGAACTATATACCCTTTTTGCATTAATCTTTCAAATGCTTCATTACCAGGGATCCCAAGATCTAAGAAGATGAAATTTGTTTGTGATGGATAGTAAAAAACGTCGTACTCCTGACAGAACGTATAATATTGATTTAGCCCTTCAGCATTTCGTTTCACACATTCTCGTAAAAATTCTTGATCTTCTATCGCTGCCAAACCAACTGCTTGCGCAATAGATGAAGTATTAAATGGTAATCTTGCTACTTCTAATTGCTGTATAAGTTTTTCATTCCCCACAGCATATCCAATACGAAAAGCAGCTAAACCATATGCTTTTGAAAATGTACGTAACACCATAAAGTTTTCATATTTTTCAAGAAGCGGCAATGTTTGAGGATAGTCTTCCGCTCCTGCGTATTCATAGTATGCTTCATCCATAATAACAAGGGCAGTTTTGGGAACTGCCTCTAAAAATGAAAGTAATTTTTGTTTTTCTACATATGTTCCTGTCGGGTTATTCGGATTACAAATCCATACAATTTGCGTTTTTTCATCAATTTCCTTTAGCATCGCATCCAAGTCATGAATACCATCCTTAAGCGGCACTTCACGAACCTCTGCCCCTTCAATTACAGCATGGTGATGATATTGTGAAAATGTTGGGTTTGCCATCACAACATTTGTACCTTTTTGTAATAAGGCGCGACTAACCATTTGAATCACTTCATCTAAACCACTACCGAATAAAAGTTGTTCTGGTTTCACATGAAGGTGTGCAGCTACTTTTTCACGAAGTTCAAACGCTGCTCCATCTGGATACAGAGCGGATTGTGTACTTAATGCAGCTAACGCTTCTCCTACACGTTTTGAACAACCAAACGGGTTTTCATTAGATGCTAATTTTACAATTTTAGATAACCCATACTCTCTTTTTACTTCTTCAATGTTTTTACCAGGCACATATGCTTTCAAAGTTAACAATTGCTCTTTTACTCTCATTTTAGTTCCCCCTGTCATTTTACTAGATCAGACCGTAATACAATCGCCTTTTCACAATACATATGCTCTACTTCATGCTGCAACTTTTTTGTCATGACTGTCATCATACGAATACATAAGTAAAGCATTCGATGTATCTATGTCTTTTACATACATCACTCATACATAAGTAAAGCCTTCCAAGCGTCTTCACGATGCCAGAAAACATGCATTTATGTCAGCCATCGATACAGTATCAGTGGGATAGGGTTCCATTATCATTTTTTATTCTTTTCATTAAACGCTCTGCTACAGTCAATATCTCCTCAACTACACGATCCTTACCTGTAATTGCGCCGTAAATTACACAAATCAAATGGATTCCGCATCTCTTTGAAATGCTTCTAATGCAGTATGAACAGTCTCATCAGAAATAGATACGACATTCACTACCCCATATTCCTGCATAAGTACCATACGAATTGTTCCTGCGTTCGCTTTTTTATCTTGCTTCATTACCTGCACAAGACGTTCTATATGTAGGTTCTTTGGCATATGCGGATAACCATACTGAGAAAACCAACGCTGTATTTCTTTATAACCAAGGTCTACCTTGTAAATTTGTTCACTTAAAAATATAGCGAATAACATACCAATCGCTACTCCATCACCATGTGTAATTTTTCCATACCCCATCTCTTTTTCAAGAGCATGTCCTAATGTATGTCCAAAATTCAAATGAGCACGTACACCTTTTTCCGTTTCATCTTGTGCTACAATATTCGCTTTTACAGAAATTGCTCGCTTTAGTATATAAATTAATTTTTCATCCCGTATATCTTCTAATCCTTTTACTTCTCGCTGTAACCAATGATACAATTCAACATCACCGATAAAGGCATGTTTAATTACTTCAGCAAACCCTGAACGCCACTCTTTTTCCGGTAATGAATTTAGAAATGGAGTATGATACAAAACTGCTTCTGGTTGATGAAACGCTCCAATCATATTTTTCCCTAGCGGATGGTTAATGGCAACTTTTCCACCAACTGCGCTGTCATGTGCCAGTAAAGTTGTCGGAACTTGAATAAAGCGAATACCGCGCATAAATGTAGCCGCAACAAAACCAGCTAAATCACCAATCATTCCTCCTCCAAGTGCAACAACTAGAGAATGTCGATCCATCACATTTTCAAGTGCTGATGTATGAGCCGCATAAAAATTTTCAAATGATTTTTCTTTCTCTCCACTTGGAACAATAAATGAAAAAACATGTTTTTCTACTTGTAATGCATTCATAACTGCTTCTAAATGGAATGATGCCACAGATTCATCAGAAATGACCATGATATTAGAAACAATTGGTTTCATATTTCGAACAAGCGTTGTCAAATGTGACAGCGCATCTTTTCCGACATATACATCATACTCTTTAGACTGTGTTTGAATATGTATTTTTTCCATTAAAACTCCCTCGCATATTCATTATGTTTCTTTATATTTTCACGAATACAATCCATACGATCTGCTCCAAATTGTTCTACTAAAGCCGCTGCTAATTCCCATGCAACAACTGCTTCTGCCACAACGCTAGCTGCCGGTACAGCACAGCTATCAGATCGTTCAATACTCGCTGAAAAAGATTCTTTTGTATCAATATCAACACTCTGAAGCGGTTTATATAGAGTTGGAATTGGTTTCATGACGCCGCGAACAACAACCGGCATTCCTGTTGTCATGCCACCTTCTAATCCACCTGCATGATTC
This sequence comes from Bacillus cereus, assembly GCF_002584535.1. Lineage (GTDB taxonomy): Bacteria > Bacillota > Bacilli > Bacillales > Bacillaceae_G > Bacillus_A > Bacillus_A arachidis. Next base: position 224,425 of record NZ_NUOT01000024.1, on the reverse strand, counting down.
GTTCGTCTCGTATATCCTTTTTCTTTATCCCAAAGAATTTCATCGTGTACTTGACTCCCTGGCTTATGTGCTGCTTCAAATCCAATACCAATTTCCACACCTTTAAAAGCATTTATACTCATTACTGCTGCTGCTAATTTCGCATCGAGTTTTCGATCATAATGTACATAACTCCCTACTCCAATTGGCATTCCTTCTACAATTACTTCTACAACCCCACCAATTGAATCTCCACTTGCTTTTGCATCATCAATTGCCTGCATCATCTTTTCAGACGATTCCTCATCTAAACACCGAACAGGAGATGCTTCTGTAATTTCTTTTAGTTGTTCTATTGATTCGTATGTAAACTTTTCTGCTTGCACACCACCAATTTCAATTACATGTCCAGCAACTTTTACACCTAGTTCTGCTAAAAGTTTTTTTGCAACAGCTCCCGCTGCAACTCGAACCGTTGTTTCACGTGCTGAAGAACGTTCAAGTACATTTCTCATATCACGGTGTCCATATTTAATTGCACCATTTAAATCAGCATGACCAGGTCTCGGTCTTGTAATTTGTCTCTTCATCTCTTTTTCTTCTTGTTCAGTTAACGGATCTACTCCCATAATCTTTGTCCAATGAGTAAAATCTCGATTTTCAACAACGAGTGTAATGGGAGAACCAAGCGTATGACCATGTCTGACACCACTAACTATTTGCACTTGATCTTTTTCAATTTGCATGCGTCTGCCACGTCCGTAACCTTTCTGCCTTCTTGCTAATTCTTCATTTATATCATCTGCTACTAAAGGTAACCCTGCTGGAATACCTTCCAAAATTGTCGTAAGTTGCGGACCATGAGATTCACCAGCTGTAATATATCGCATCGGTTATTCCCCCTTTTCTTGTAATTCTTTTATCCCACATTAACGGGCGGGAAGAGGCTCTGACCGCTTTTATGCATGGCCCGATGATCTCTTCCTAAAAAAGAAAAAGTTTATATCGTTTTTTCAATTTGTATAGTTATTCCAAAGTTATTCTTCATTTATAGAAGTTCCACTTTATGTATCAATATATCATACCAACCTTTACTTCGTAACTATTTGAAACTAAAAAAGTGCAAGAGGAGTATTCACACTCCCCTTGCACTTTTCACTGTTACCACAGTAATTAAAGCGTTTACAAATTATTTTAAAATAATTAGTAAATCCATTGATTCATTAATTTTGAGTAGTCTACTAATTCTTCTTCTTTAAAGAAAATACCAATCTCACGTTCTGCACTTTCTAGAGAATCAGAACCATGGATAATATTTTTCGCAACTGTTACACCAAAATCGCCACGAATTGTACCTGGTGCCGCTTCATGAGGTCTTGTTTTACCCATCATATTACGAGCAGTATCTACTACACCTTCACCTTGCCATACCATTGCAAAAACAGGACCAGATGTAATAAAATCTACTAATTCACCAAAGAAAGGTCTTTCTTTGTGCTCAGCGTAATGTTCTCCTGCAATTTCTGGAGTAACCTGCATTAATTTCGCACCAACTAATTGAAAGCCCTTTTTCTCAAAACGAGCTACAATTTCCCCAATGAAGGCACGTTGTACACCATCTGGTTTTACCATTAGAAATGTTTTTTCCATAAAAAATCTCTCCACTTCTGAATTATGTATGTAATTGTATATCCCCACACACATATTATCACCCTTGTCACAATTGTGCAATAGTTTTGAAATAGAGAGATTATTTTATTTATAAAAGAAAGTCATTAAAATTTTCGTTTCCCAATATACTTTGCAACATTTTGCAAAGCATATTTTGCTTGTCCACGTGGCAATGGTTTTATTACCTCTAATGCTTTATGTAAATAACGTTCACTAAATGCAAATGCCCGATCGATTGCTGAGCTTGTTTTAATATCATGAATAATTTCTTTCATCTCACTTGCAGTTGTATTTTCATGCACAGAAACTATTTTCGCGCGAAGCTTTGGATCTTCCATTGCATACAAAACTGGGAGTGTAATATTCCCTTGCAACAAATCTCCACCAGCAGGTTTTCCTAATTTTTCTTCTGTTGAAACGAAGTCTAAAATATCATCAATAATTTGATAAGACATACCAACAAAATAACCATACCAAAACAAACGATTTACTGTATCACGGCTCGCACCAGAAGCAATAGCTCCCAACTGACAACTAGCCGCAATCAACAATGCTGTTTTTCTCTTAATCCGTCGTAAATATGTTCTTAAATTTTGATTATAATTATATTTATCCTTAATTTGTTCGATTTCACCTTTACATACTTCCAAAATTGTATACGATAATGCCTGGTGTGCTTCAGGAACTTCTAAATTTGTAATACACTCAAGAGACTTTGCAAACAAATAATCTCCCGTATACATTGCAATACGGTCTCCCCATTTTGCATTTACGGTTGCACTACTTCTTCGTAAGAGTGCTGCGTCAATTACATCATCATGAACAAGAGAAGCCATATGAATGAGCTCTAAAGCAACTGCAACATGTTTAATTGCATCTAACTTGTAGTCTCCAAACTTGCCTGCAAGAAGCACAAAAACAGGACGAATTCGTTTACCACCAGCTTCGATAAGCTGTAATGCCGCATCTTCTATTAGTTGTTGCTCTGAGGCAACAACCTTTTTTAATTCTTTTTCTATTACATCAATATCCGATCGTAAAAAAGAGTACATAAGTTGTAACTTCATATTGTTCACCTTAACCTAAAAACGTCTTTTTTCTTTTTTCTATTTTGACTTTGGTTTGAATCCTAAGTGCATAGCTGCTACACCAAAGGTAAATGGTTTCACTTGTACATGCTCAAGCCCTGCAGATTCAAACATCTTCCCTAATTCTTTCATCCCAGGGAATGTGCTAGCAGACTCCTGAAGCCATGAATATTCCTTATAGCTTTTCGCAAACATTTTACCAAACAACGGCATAATATATTTGAAATACAAAATGTACATCTGACGAAAACCAATCATTGTTGGTTGAGATGTTTCTAAACAAATTACTTTGCCGCCTGGTTTTACTACTCGAGTCATTTCTTTTAGTACATGCATATAATCAGGAACATTACGAAGACCAAAGCCAATTGTTACATAATCAAATGTATTATCTTCAAATGGAAGTTCCATTGCATTCCCATGCATAAGTTCTACCTGTTTTAAATTTAAAGCTTCAACTTTCTCTTTCCCAACAGATAGCATATTTTCACTGAAGTCTAATCCATATACTTTCCCAGTCGTTCCAACCGCATCAGCAAGTGCAATTGTCCAATCAGCAGTTCCACAACACACATCTAACGCCTTGCTTCCTAACTGCACATCCATAATTCGCATCGTTTCTTTTCGCCATGCTTTATGCCTTTGAAAACTTATAACTGAGTTCATTACATCGTATTTATCAGAGATTTTTTCAAATACGTCATGTACTCTTTCTTCTTTTGATTGTTGCATGCGCTTACCCTTCTTCCAATATAAAGTTGCTTATGTTTTCAATTTATCTTTTAAAGTAGAAACTACCCCATCAATTTCTTTATGACTTTGTAGAAATATTTTTTCTTGTTTATTCATTTCTTCCATCCACTCTGTAAAGACAGCTTCCACATTTTTGTCATCATTTGACAATACTGCTTGAACCGCTTGAAAAACAGGTGTATTTTTTCTTTCAGCATACAATTGATACTCTTTTTGAAGCCGATTATTCCCTAGCATATACGCTATAAACGGTTTCCAATGTGATAAATGAAAATGATCACACGTTTTTTGTAAAAGTGCCGATTCAATGGTCATAACACTTTTAACTACTTCATCTACTGTTTCATATGCTCTCTGATATAACATAATTTTATGTTCATTAATTTCTTTAATCCCCTCAGCAAGCGCACGAATTAATACAATATCACAATTCATTGAAAGTAAATAATAATACAATCCACTATAGTAATCACCTGCAAGTACTGTAAGCTGACGACGCTTATGGAATCCACTTGTTTCTTCATCTGCCTTGTTTGATACTTTTTCATGTGTATCAAGAGCGATTTGTACAAGCATAATCGTCACAACATAGTGATCGATTTGGTCTTTATGTAAATTTGCACTTTTTAAAGCAGCATATAAAAGTACTACCTTTTCTTCATCAATAAATGGTTCTTCAATATAGTTTATAAAATAAGGATGGCGCAGGTTTGATAACAACTGCTCCTTTATATCCGCATACCCTCCGTAGATGTCACACACAAAAAATCACCCTTGTTTTCTAATTCATAAAACCTATTATAACACATACACTCTATTTTCTATAACCAAAACTTAGGGAATCAAAACAAACTACAATTTAGAATTCTATTCGTGCGATACGCATAAAAAAACAAAATTTCATTCACCTATAAGTTTTTGAACAACCATAAAAAAATATAACCCTTGTTTAAAGACTATATTTCCTTAATAAACTCACATTAAAGTGAAAGTTTCCTTTCTATCTACCTCACTATAAACATGTAAATTTTACAAGCAGTAGTCCTCCACCTAATCTCTTTTTTTGATACTGATATTTCTTCTTACAAATAGCCTGCATCGACAGGAAACTCTTATTAAAATAAAATAAAATAATATAAATAAAAAAGAAAAGCAGTTTCCCGCTTTCCTTTACTTTGTCTTAATAAAAGACAAAATTTCGCTACGTGCCGCTGCATCATTTTCTAACACACCGCGCACTGCTGTAGTTACCGTTTTTGCACCCGGCTTTTTCACGCCGCGCATTGTCATGCACATATGCTCCGCTTCAACAACTACCATCACACCATGAGGTTCTAGTACTTCCATAATAGAATTAGCGACCGTTGACGTAATACGTTCTTGAAGTTGTGGACGACGTGCAATTGTATCTACAGTACGAGCTAATTTACTTAAACCTGTTACTTTTCCACCACGTGGAATATATGCAACATGAGCAACTCCGTAAAACGGAACAAGATGGTGCTCACACATCGAATAGAATGGAATATCTTTTACTAATACAAGCTCCTCGTGATCTTCTCCGAACACTTTGTGCAAATGTTCCTTTGGATCTTCATGCATACCTGAAAATACTTCTGCATACATTTTCGCAACACGTTTCGGCGTATCAAGTACTCCTTCACGATTTGGATCATCTCCAATTGCTTCTAGAATAAGACGCACTGCTTGCTCGATTTGTTCTAAGTTAACTTTTGCCATCCGCTTAACCCTCCCGAAAAACCTAAAAGTGATACGAACACATTCTAGCATATTTATGATTTTAAAAGCAAAAAGAAGAGTTCCCAAAAAGGAAACTCTTCTTCCCTGTTAATATGTAAGGATTATTTAACCGCATCTTTTAACGCTTTACCAGGTTTGAATGCAGGTACTTTACTTGCAGCGATTTCAATTTCCTCACCAGTTTGTGGGTTACGTCCTTTACGAGCCGCACGCTCACGAACTTCGAAGTTACCGAATCCGATCAATTGTACTTTATCACCTTGTTTTAAAGCTTCTAAGATAGAATCAAAAACAGCGTCAACTGCTTTTGTTGCGTCCTTTTTAGAAAGGGAACTTGCTTCTGCAACAGCATTGATTAAATCTGTCTTGTTCATGCCATTCACCTCCTCCCAAAGATAAGACTGTATAATGATCATAAAATGAGTCTTACTTTCATTTGTAGGCAATTTTTACAAATTCTATACTACAAAGATGTAGATAAATCATTATCAACGCCTATATTATACGATTCTCCTGTATAATTCAATATTTTTAAAGAAATTGTTACCCCGAAAATGTGAAAAAACGATGAAACTTGACAATATGCTACAAAGTATTAGATAATGTCTATTTCTATCTATTCCCCTACAAAGTAAAACTCTCCTCACGAATCAAGTATTTACGAATCGTTACCTTCCCATCTATCTTCCTCTCTTTTCTTTGAACCTTACCGTGAGCATCCTACCACCTGCAAATAGCGAGATAAAAAAACAAAAGCCCCCTGCCAGCAGGGAGCTTTTGTTTATAAAATAATAGCAATTAATCCGCCAGATCCTTCGTTGATAATTCTTTCTAGCGTTTCTTTTAATTTATAACGTGCATTTTCAGGCATTAAAGACAATTTTGCTTGAATCCCTTCTCGGACAATTGAACTAAGCGAACGTCCAAAGATATCAGAATTCCATATAGAAAGCGGGTCATCCTCAAAATCTTGCATTAAGTAGCGAACAAGCTCTTCACTTTGCTTTTCAGTACCAATAATTGGTTCAAATGTGGATTCAACATCTACTTTAATCATATGAATAGACGGTGCAACTGCCTTTAATTTCACACCAAATCGCGATCCATGACGAATTATTTCCGGTTCATCTAGACTCATATCAGCCAAGGCGGGCGCAGCCACACCATATCCTGTTTGTTTGACCATTCTTAAAGCATCTGAAACTTGATCATACTCCGTTTTTGCATGAGAAAGATCAAGCATAAGCTTTAACAAATGGTCTTTCCCTCTAATTTCTACTCCTACAACTTCTTTTAATATTTGATCGTACAGTTCATCTGGTGCGTATAAATCAATTTCCGCAACACCTTGCCCCATATCAATCCCAGCTAGGCTCGCCCGATCAATAAACTCATATTGACTAAACTGCCAGACAACGCGGTCTACATCTCGCAGGCGTTTTATATCTTTAACCGTCTCTTGAACAGCTTCTTGATAACTTTGGCGTAACCAATGCCCTTCATTTAACACCATGACCCAACTTGGAAGATTCACATTCACTTCCAAAACAGGGAATTCAAATAAAGCTTCACGAAGTACATTGTAAACATCTGTTTCTCGTAAACTCTCCACACTCATTGCTAGTACAGGAATATCATGCTCTTCTGATAAACTCTGGCGCAACTGTTCTGTATCTGGATGATATGGCTGTACTGTATTAATAATCATGATAAACGGTTTACCTACTTCTTTTAACTCATTAATAACACGTTCTTCTGCTTCTATATAATCCCTTCTCGGAATTTCTCCAATCGTTCCATCAGTTGTAATGACAACCCCAATAGTAGAATGCTCTTGAATTACTTTACGCGTTCCAATTTCAGCAGCCTCATGAAACGGGATAGGCTCTTCATACCACGGTGTATTAATCATTCGTGGGCCATTCTCATCTTCATAGCCTTTCGCTCCAGGAACCGTATAACCTACACAATCTACTAATCGAATATTTACTTCAAGACCATCATCAACATGGATGGAAACCGCTTGGTTTGGAACAAATTTCGGTTCTGTTGTCATAATTGTACGTCCAGCGGCACTTTGAGGTAATTCATCTTGTGCTCTCTGACGATCTGAATCATTTTCGATATTCGGAATAACAACAAGCTCCATAAATTTTTTAATAAATGTTGATTTCCCTGTTCGAACAGCTCCTACAACCCCTAAATAAATATCACCGCCTGTGCGCTCAGCGATATCTTTAAAAATATCGACCTTTTCCAATTGATTCCCTCCCTCGAAATTTTTGGGAATAATACAAGTTTGTATTCACAAACAATACCTTTCATTGATGTTTCCTATCCTATAAAGGATTCTAGAAGTGCGGACAATATATCATATGATTTTGTCCTAAATTCATATGACTATTTAAAAAGAAACTTTTTGTTTTCATCATAAGTTGTATTACATGAAAAAAACCTTTCTTCTAGAATTTATTCGCTAAAAGAAAGGTTCATGACTTATCATTTAAAAAAAATTGGTTCTCCGTTTTTTACTGTATACGGTAAAGAGTATGCAGGCACAAATGGTGTATCTTTTAAAAGCATATCCCGAATATCTTCTCCCTCTTTCATTTCTTCTCCATTTTTTTGTAATATTTCATATAAATCCATTCGGTAATCAACAAAAATCTCTCCTTTTTCATTGATTACAAGCGGTAATCCCTTTCCAGAATACGGACTTTTTACTTGTGGTACATCTTTATATCCCATTTTTTTGAAATCTAGTTCATAAACACCATCTGCAATCACCTTTTTAAAAGGAGGATATTGATGATCATCGCGATACATTTGCAACTTCAACTGAACATCTCGTATTTGTTCCGCCATTCTGACATCAAGTAACTTCACTGTTGGATTTGTTTCTACATCTACTAATACGTATTGATACACCCCACCACTTTCATACGCATTCCCAGGCGCTTCTTGTATATAACGTGGTGCAATTTTTTGAAAATCAATGGGGTATTTTTGATAAATCGGTGTGTTCATATCACGTGTTTTGATTGGTAATAAACCACTATTTTGTTCCTTATATGTATTAACTGCCTTTTGAACAGCTTGCAATTGATCTTCATAAGGGACAGCATTTTGTTTCAAATTTTCTTTAGGATACATACACCCCGATAAAAGGCTTATACAACAAAATATTAAAATAATATAAGTTTTTTTCACAGACAATCCATCCTTTATTTTCTCACTCATATCCATTAAAATTTGTTTACACATCTGCACCTACCTCCTCACAATCTATTTGAAAACAAAGAGTGGTGATGATTCATTCTTATTGTTCAACCGGTCCACTAAACACTACAAGGAAAATAACAATCCCGGATACAATCATAAGTGTATAGGCAATACTCGCTGTAATCCCTTTCAAAATTTTATTCTTCATTTTATGTCTGCTTAATAAAATGAAAACCACAGCAATAAACATAAACCCCATAGCCCCTAAAGAAAACCACATTTTGATAAGTCCTTCAGACATATGTACACCCCTTAATTATTAATCTATTTTTATATTATTTTAACAAATTAAAAATTTTAAACAAATAGAAAAATAATATAAGACCATTCTTTTTTAGGTGGGAGAGAGCAGTCCCATGTCATATAAAGGCAAAGAGAGTATATGAGTACGGGTCACCTTTTATTTTTCGTAGCAGTAACTTGTATATCTAAAAATCAAAATAGATTTCTATACAATCAATAAAAGTAAGCTTCCATTAATGAAAATCCCTTTTTCTCTCACTCCTTTACTTTCAGTTAAACTTTAAGACAAAATATTACCGCTCACAGCTAATCGTAAAAAAACAAAAATAAAACCGAAGCGAATATATCCCCTTCGCCTCGGTTGACCAAATATGCCCACAAACAGCTCTAACCCCGTTTCTTCATAGCTATCGTATGCAATCCTTAAGTCCTTTGTTTCCCATACTTTATTTTTTAAACATTTTACTTAACGAGCTAAAGTCTGTCGGCATGTTATTATTAATAATCGCTTTTACAATTTGATCTTCTTGTTCTTTTGGTACCTCTCGCCCTGCCATTACTGCGACTTGATGGATTAATTGACGTAGTACTTTCTCATCGCGTAAATTTGCATTTTGTACAGATGACGCTAATTTAAAAATATCGTCTTTATTTACTTTTGCTTCTTTCTCAATATTACTGAAAATGTTATTATCCATTCCCTTCACCCTCTCTTCAAGTTACAATCCATCGTATGCAAAAAGAAACAAATGGTGAAAAGACCCAGAAAAACAAAAAGCTGTATACGCGCTTTTCTGCACGTATACAGCTTTTACCTATAATAAATCAGGTATCGCTTCAACTTCGTGTTTACGAACACGTCCCATCAATGATCCTACTGCATCTTTCACATTATTCCCATTGAATAGTACATCATATAAAACTGACGTAATCGGCATTTCAACTTCCATTTTCTCAGCCATTTCGTATGCCGCTTTCGTTGTTCGTACACCTTCAACTACCATACCCATACTATCGAGTACTTCTTCTAATGAATATCCTTTTCCAAGCATATTCCCTGCACGCCAATTTCGGCTATGCACGCTTGTACAAGTTACAATCAAGTCACCCATTCCTGTTAAACCAGCAAATGTTAACGGATTACCACCCATCTTTCTTCCTAAACGGGCAATTTCCGTTAAGCCACGCGTCATAAGAGCGGCTTTTGCATTATCACCTAACCCAAGGCCATCTGTTATACCAGCGGCTAATGCGATAATATTCTTTAACGCTCCACCGAGCTCTACTCCAACAATATCAGGATTCGTATACACTCGGAAATAACTATTCATAAATAAATCTTGTACTTCTTCAGCCGCTTCCATTCGCTTCGCAGCAGCAGTCACCGTCGTCGCTTGACGAAGCCCTACTTCTTCCGCGTGGCTTGGCCCTGATAAAACAACAACATCACGAATAAGATGCGCTGGAATTTCTTCTTCAATCATTTCTGAAATACGTTTTGAAGTACCTGGTTCAATTCCTTTACTTGCATGAATCCAAGTAATTGGCTGTGAAACAATATCTTTCATATTTCTTAATACTTCGCGATAAGCTTTCGTCGGTACAACTAAAAGTACCGTATCTACATCTACTAACGATTCCTCTAAAGAAGAGTAGGCTACGATTGTGCTTGGCAATGTAATTCCTGGAAGGTATCGACTATTCTCATGCTTCATATTAATTTCATCCATAAGCTCTGAACGATTCCCCCAAATACGTACATCATGACCATTGTCAGCTAATACCATCGCTAACGCTGTTCCCCAGCTACCTGCTCCTACTACTGTGATTTTTTTCATAAAATCACATCCTCTCCATTAGTCTCTTGCTCTAGAAATAATTCGAATTGGCGTTCCTACGAAGCCAAACGACTCACGCAAACGATTTTTCAAGAAACGTTCATATGAAAAATGCATTAGTTCTGGATCATTTACAAACACAACAAATGTTGGTGGTTTCACTGCAACTTGTGTTGCATAGAAAATTTTCAAGCGACTACCATTATGTGTTGGTGTTGGATTCATTGCCACCGCATCCATAATTACATCATTTAGTACATTCGTTTGTACGCGAATGCTATGACTTTCATTGACTTCATTAATAACTGGCAATAATGTCTGTGTACGTTTTTTCGTTTTCGCAGATAAGAATACGATCGGTGCATAATCCAAGAATTGGAAATGCGCACGAATATTTTCTTCAAATGCTTTCATTGTCTTTTCGTCTTTTTTAACTGCATCCCATTTATTCACAACGATAATAACAGCTCGTCCTGAATCATGTGCATAGCCAGCAATTTTTTTATCTTGCTCAATAATTCCTTCTTCGCCGTCTAAAACAACTAAGACAACGTCAGAGCGTTCAATCGCTCTTAGTGCACGAAGTACACTATATTTTTCAGTGCTCTCGTATACTTTTCCCTTTTTACGCATACCAGCTGTATCAATGATAACGTAATCTTGGCCATCTTTACTATATGGTGTATCGACAGCATCACGTGTTGTTCCTGCTACATTACTTACGATTACACGCTCTTGACCAAGCAATGCATTTACTAGTGAAGATTTCCCTACGTTTGGGCGACCAATTAGTGAGAAACGAATTGTATCGTCATCATATGCTTCCTCTTCAATTTTTGGAAAATGATTTGCTGCTTCGTCTAATAAATCACCTAAACCTAATCCATGTGTACCTGAAATTGGGAATGGTTCACCAAATCCTAATGCATAGAAATCGTAAATATCATTACGCATCTCTGGATTATCAACTTTATTCACCGCTAGTACAACCGGCTTTTTAGAACGATATAAAATCTTTGCTACTTCTTCATCCGCAGCTGTTACACCATCGCGACCATTTGTCATAAAAATGATAACATCCGCTTCATCAATCGCAACTTCTGCTTGTTGACGAATTTGTGTCAAAAACGGCTCATCTCCAATATCAATTCCACCCGTATCAATAATGTTAAATTCATGATTTAACCATTCTCCCGCACTGTAAATACGATCTCTCGTTACCCCTGGGATATCTTCTACAATTGAAACTCTCTCTCCAACAATTCTATTGAAAATAGTAGATTTCCCTACGTTCGGGCGTCCTACTATTGCCACTACTGGTTTCGGCATATCATTTCATCCTTTCAACTTTGCTTCTGTTTATTATGTAAAAAACCCTTCTTTGTGCAAGAAGGGATTTGCATTCCAGAATATTTCTCATCGTATCAAAACACCTCATATTATATCACACGTTACTAATGTTTCACAATAATATATACATTCTCTTGTAGGCGGTGTGCAATACCGTCTAAAATCGCTTCTAAATTATTTGCTACAAATTCCATTTCTTCTTTTGAATCACACATAAATAAAGGCGCTCCACCAGCGAACTTTTCTGGCGTTGTTGTAATTACAGCAAGAATATAACTTTCTAACCTCATCTCATATCTCCCCTTCCTTTCGGGGCCTCTGATGACATGTGAACAGCACTTTCTAACGTTGGCACACTTCCTATTACTGCAATCGCTTTTTTTACATCTTGGTCTTGTGGGAGTACAAATAACCCTACCCTTCCATCTTCTAAATCACGTTTAGCCAATGGGACTAACGCTGGAGTTCCAGAATCTCTAAATACGCCTAACGCAACCGAAACATCATGCAAGATTGCTTGTCGTTGTCCAAGATTGGAAATCGTTACCCTTGCATCAATAGACTTAGGCTTTAAAATAAAGCCCATTCCATACTTCATAATTTCTTCTTGTCTTGCTGGCAATCCAATATTCATAATATAAATATTATCAATATATAGTCCTGCTCCTTCAAAACGGAGAGGAGCATGTTCAATGTCTACAAGATCACGTAACCTTTTACCAGACATCAATGTTTTTGCAATAAAGAATCCCACTAAGCCAGCAACTACACCAGCAATCCATGAATGAAATCCTATATATGTAAATGTTGTCACAAACGCTGTTAACATCGCTAAATAGTTGCGACTTTCAAACACAAGGGCTATCCCCTCAATATACGTATTTCCACGTGGTACAAGCTCATATCCATCTAATTGCTGCAGCGTATTCCTTTCCATATTTCGAACATCTCGAAATTGAGACGCAGCTAACGTCAAAAAGGTGATTGCTGAAAAGTCCTTCTTCAAAATAGACGGAATAGCAATCGCTCCTAAAGCTGCTGCAATTAGCCCCATAGCAACGTGAATGATTTTTCCATGTAAACGTGTCGGATACTGCCTCGTATCTGTACGAAGCATCAAAATTCGTGTTAGCGTTCCAGCTATGACGCCACATAAAATGGCTGATGTATATTCAGTCATGTATTACCCTTGCCTTTCTTTTACATGTTTTTTCCTAAACAGTCCTCTATACGCCGATATTTTTACGATATAAAACATCAGCATTACAAGTAGCGTAGAAACAGCAATGATATCAAAAAATGTCAAACTACCAAATTCGTATGGAAAATGAAGCCTGCGAAAAATAAATGTTACCAATATTTCTCCTTGTAGCGCTCCGGCATACAAGGAACATAGACGCAATAAACGATCTCTATGTAATAAAATCGATGCATACACAAGAGTACCACTTAACATAAAGGTTCGATCAATAACAATCCAAATCGGATCGTACACCTCTAATAAATGAAAACTCGTGTATAACATAGCAATAATAAGTGCCGACAATAAAGCGTACACTTTTTTCCATATAGAATATAGAGCAACCCCAAAAAAAGAAATAACACCAAGTATAAGAGCATTTACTGATATAGTGAAAGAAGCAATAGATACGGTTATCTGGGAACAAATAATAAACATTAATATAACAGCACTGACTTTCCAACGAATTTCATCTTTTCTCAAAAAAAATGTTGTAACAATCCAACCCATCCATGCTACGAAATAAAAATAACTTCCCTCCATATTTTTCCCTCCTATCATTTCCATTATGGGAACTTTTTATGAAAACTAATCCTTTTCTTCTTTTTGCATAGTTTTTCTTATAACAGCAACACTTTCTATTAAGGAGGTGTATACAACAATGGGAAAAGACCGCCAAGAAAAGAAGTTAAAACAATCACGCCGTGTTGAATCAGATCGTGACCAATCATTACAATATCCTGGTGCAACTGGTCTTGATACACCAGAACAAGCTCGTAAACAAAATCAGCATTAAACAAAATGAAATGAAAAAACAGCCANNTGGCTGTTTTTTCATTTCATCGTCTCAAAGTTCATTATGTTATTAAACCAATTTTCATCGCTTTCTTAATTGCTTCTACACGATTAGAAACTTGAAGTTTCGTGTATATATTAATCATTTCACCTTATAATTAACAAATAGCCCATGGAAAAATCCTGATGTAAGAGTGTATTATCTCTGACTATAACATGTAGTATCAATTCCACGTTGTGCTAACCAATGATACGTATCACCTTTCACAATAAGTGGCACTCGCTGAAGCTCCGAAATCGTTCTCGCTCCAAGGGCCGTCATAATAAATTGTAAATCTGTATGTAAAAGTTCTATTTCTTCGATTAACTTGTCTACACCATCATTCATTAATATACGTAAAAAATAACCAGCAAAAGCCGTCGCTTGCGCACCTAGCGCGATTGCTTTTGCTACATCAAGTGCCGTTTGTATACCACCAGATGCAATAAGGGAGAGGGTGTTATTTGTAGAGGACGCTTCTATTATTGAGGTAGCCACCTGAATGCCCCAATCATTAAAATAAGAAAGCATTCGCTGCCTTCGTTCATTTTCAACTGCGGCAAAGTTTGTGCCACCATAACCACCAATATCTACAGCTGTAACGCCAACATTAACTAGTTGTTGTACCGTTTCTTTACTCATACCAAACCCTACTTCTTTTACTATAACTGGAACCGGTGAACTTATTACGATTTTTTCAATTCGCTCCAATACGCCTGTAAAATCTCGGTCGCCTTCTGGCATCGTTAATTCTTGAATGACATTTAAATGTATTTGCAACGCATTTGCTTCAATCATATCAACTGCACGCCTCGCTTGTTCAACGCTTGCTTCACTACCCAAATTTGCAAAAATGATTCCATTTGGATTCACCTTTCGAACAATTCGATAAGAGGAGGCTTCTGTTTCATTTTTTAAAGCAGCCATTTGAGAACCAACAGCCATCGTAAGATTGTGATACTTTGCCACATGTGCTAACTGCTCATTAATATGTAATGTGTGATCTCCCCCACCACCAGTCATTGCATTGATAAAAATCGGCGAACTTAATGAAAGTTCGCCGATTTTTGTTTCAAATGTAATGCTTTCATAACTTGAATTTGGCAAGCTTTGATGGACAAAAGCAATGTCATGAAAGCCATGTATACGAGACTGTCCGGTGGAAAGAGCATATTCAATATGTTCTAATTTTCGTTTCGCCCTTACCACTTGTATCCCTCTTTATTTTTTTAATTTTTTCAGTTGTTCACCAATAATATCACTAAATTGGAAAGTTGCAGATTCAGAAGTCGGCTCATATTGGCTATAATCTTCTGTTTCATTATTTTCTTCAATAGCTTCTTTTATACTTAAAGAAATTCGTTTTTCTGCCGCATGCACTTCAAGTATTTTCACTTTCACTTGTTGTCCCATTTCCAGTACTTCATTTGGGTTTTTCACATGACGATTTGCAATTTGTGATACATGCACAAGGCCTTCTACACCTGGTAAAATTTCAACGAAAGCACCGAAGGTAACAATTCTCTTCACTACACCTTCTCGAATATCACCTGCTTTAACTTCAGCAGAAACGTTTTCCCAAGGTCCTGGCTGTGCTGCTTTAATCGATAAAGAAATACGCTGCGTATCTGCATCAACTGATAACACTTTAACTTTAACACCTTGTCCTTGTGTTAACACATCAGAAGGCTGTGCAACACGATCATGAGAAATTTGTGAAATGTGTACCAAACCATCTACGCCACCAACATTCACAAAAGCACCGAAGTCAGTTAATCGTTGAACTGTACCTTCCACAACGTCCCCCTCTTTTAAAGAAGAAATTGCTTCTTTTTTCTTCGAATCTAATTCTTGTTCGACAACTGCTTTATGTGAAAGAATAACACGATTCTTTTCACGATCTAATTCAACGATTTTCACCGCTAATGTTTTTCCTTTATAATCAGTAAAATCTTCTACATAGTGCATTTCTACAAGTGAAGCTGGAATAAATCCACGGACACCGAGGTCCACAACTAAACCACCATTCACAATATCTTTTACAGTAACATCAAACACTTCACCTGAAGTGAATTTCTCTTGCAACTCTACCCATGCTTTTTCTGCATCAATAGCACGTTTCGATAACACAAGATCATCATCTTCTAATTTAATAACTTTTAATTCCAGAGTTTGGTCTAATTCTACAACATCGCTCGCTTTTTCAATATGAACGTTAGCTAATTCACTAATCGGAATAACGCCATCTGTTTTGTATCCAACATTTACAAGAACTTGTTTTTCTTCAACCTTTGTTACAGAACCCGTAACAACGTCACCCACTTGTAATACTTTTGAATCCATAACTTCTTCATTCATTTTCTCTACCATGGAAATACCTCCCTACAGAATTGACAAAGCTTTTTTATGTATACACGAAATGAAAACAAATGCTTTCATTTGCATGTTATAAGAATGTTTTAGCATATACTCGCTTCTAATACATACAACAACCTATTGTTTATCCTACACTTTATAGAAGATATAGTAACCTATATAAATAGTATACAGCAAAATCTCCTTGAATAAAGTATGTTTTAAAATATAATAGCGAATATATTCTGACAGTTCCTCTTCTTTTACTAACTTCTTACAAATTGACTTATTTGTCAAGGAAAGCGTCTCACTATACTGATATTTTCAAAATAAAAAAGAAAGAGGATTCCCCCTTTCTTTATTTTGAAAATGCTACAGAAACAATATCCATGATTTCTCGGACAACCTCTTCAATTGATAAAGAAGTTGTATCTAATTCCAATGCATCATCCGCTTTTTTCAGTGGAGAAACTTCACGCTCTGAATCCAACTTATCACGCTCAGCAATCTCTTTTTTCAGTTGCTCTAAACTAGAAGCGAAACCTTTCTTCGTGTTTTCAAGATGTCTCCGCTCAGCTCTTTCTTGAACAGAAGCAAGCATAAAAATTTTCACTTCCGCATTAGGTAGCACATGCGTACCAATATCACGCCCGTCCATTACTACGCCGCCCTTTTCTGCTAGAGCTTGTTGACGACGTACCATCTCTTCACGAACAAGACGATGCTTAGCAACAATTGATACGCGATTTGTTACGTCCGGTGTACGAATCGCGTCGGATACATCCTGGTTGTTTAAGAAAACTAGCTGTGTATTTTCACCTTGTTGAAACTCTATATTTACATTTTTTAAAACTTCCATTAAACTTTCTTCATTCTCAATATCTACATTTTGCTGAAGAGCAGCGTATGTAAGTGTACGATACATTGCACCTGTGTCAATATACACATAAGAAAGTTCTTTCGCAACAATCTTTGCAACTGTACTCTTTCCAGCAGCCGCTGGACCATCTATCGCAATTGAAATTCGTTTATCCATTGTAACACCTCATTTTTTCACTTGTAAAACAAAATGAAAAGCAGGTACAAATCCCCTGCTTCTCTGCGCTTGTTTCATGTCGATTAAATCCTCAATTATTGTAGCACAATCCTTACTAGAAGAAAATGAAAACTACTTATTCACTTGTAAAACATTCGTTATACCTTTATCTACAACACCTTCATAATAAACAATTTTCGATAAATATTTCACTGTAGATTCTTGCATAAAAAGCAATTGAATAATGCAAAGACAAATAAATTGAACTAATACTATACGAATTAAAACTCCCTCAATTTTTTTCAAAAAATGTCCTCTTCTCATTTTTTTATTCATTTCAACAACCTACAATACAAAACTAAAAATCCTCTCACTTCTATATATCTCAAATATAAAGTAGCTAACTTTATTTTCATTTTTAATACAAACTTTTATACATTTCCATTGTCGAATCTAGCAAAAACGTGGTATGTTCTTAATGTATTTTTCGACTAGAAAGGGGTATAAGCATTGAAAAAAATCCTAGTTTTACACACAGGTGGAACAATTGCAATGGAAGAAGATAAAGAAACTGGGGTTGTACAACCTGGAAAACAAAATCCTCTTTTAAAGTTCATTCCTGATTTAGAGGGTAATATTGATTTAATTGTTGAAGATGTCTTTCATCTTCCATCACCTCATATGACTCCTAGTGAGATGTTACAATTACAAGTCATCATTGACGAAAGAGTAAAAAATGAAGACATCCATGGTGTTGTCATTACACATGGTACAGATACATTAGAAGAGACTGCATATTTTTTAGATTTAACTGTACAAGCGAACATTCCAATTGTTGTAACGGGGGCAATGCGCTCTAGCAACGAATTAGGCGCTGACGGTTTATATAACTTTTTATCCGCTGTAAAGGTTGCAAGTAGTAGCGAAGCACTTGGAAAAGGTGTTCTTGTCGTGTTGAACGACGAAATCCACTGTGCAACAAATGTAACAAAAACACATACAAGTAATGTCGCAACATTCCAAAGCCCTCAATACGGACCAATCGGTATGGTAACAAAGCGCGGGGTTGTCTTCCATCACGCTCTCGTACATCATGAAACATACGAAGTCGGACAAGTTTCTAAAAATGTCGTTGTGTTAAAAGCTTACGCTGGTATGGATGATACATTATTAACAGCAATTGAAAGCCTACCGGTAGATGGGATCATAATTGAAGCACTTGGTCAAGGTAATTTACCACCACGAACGCTCTCTAGTTTGCAACGCTTAATAAATAAAGGAATTCCAATTGTTCTTGTTTCCCGATGCTTTAACGGAATTGTCCAAGATGTATATTCCTATGAAGGTGGGGGAAAACAGTTAAAAGATATGGGTATTGTTTTCACATATGGTTTAAACGCCCAAAAAGCTCGTATTAAACTACTTGTTGCTTTAGAATGTACTGATTCTAAAGACAAAATCCAACAAATGTTTATGCAGGATTAAAAAATAAGCTGTCGAAATTCGACAGCTTATTTTTGTTCTCTTGATACAACTGTTTGTGTAATTGCTCCACCATGAAATCTTCCATTCTCAATAAAAATTTCATTTGCATTATTGCCCGCTGCAATAACACCCGCAATAAAGATATTCTCAACATTCGTTTCCATTGTTTCTTCTGTAAATATCGGACGCCCTGTTTCTTTATCAATTTCTACTCCCATTTTTGTTAGGAAACTATGATCTGGGTGGTATCCTGTCATCGCAAATACAAAATCATTTTGAATTGTAAATGCCTCTCCTTTACTTGTATACGTAAGTGTATGTTCGGTAATTTCTTTCACGTGAGCATGGAACTGCATTTGAATTGCACCATTACGTACTAATGCTTCAAATTCAGGTAATATCCACGGCTTAATACTCGGTGAATATTCCCCCCCACGATACAACACCGTTACACGCGCTCCAGCTTTTACAAGTTCTAGCGCTGCATCTATACTTGAGTTTTTCCCTCCTATTACAACTACATCACGATCAAAATATGGATGTGCCTCTTTAAAATAATGGGAAACTTTATCTAAGTTTTCTCCAGGAACGTTCATATAGTTTGGATTATCATAATACCCTGTTGCCACTACAATATATTTTGCGGTATATATCTCCTTGTTCCCATCACGCTTCGTCGTATTTACTCTAAAAAAGTTCCCATCTTTTTGCACTTGTTCTACGCGTTCAAAGGCATTTACCCGTACTCCTTTACGCTTTACCACTTCACGATAATAAGCAAGCGCTTGATTACGAACTGGCTTACGATTTTCTGTAATAAAAGCAACATCACCAATTTCTAGTTTTTCACTAGAAGAAAAAAAAGTTTGGTGAGTTGGATAATGATAAATTGCATTCACAATATTTCCTTTTTCAATTACTAGTGGATTGATTCCTTCTTGCTGCAGTGAAATCGCTGCTGCTAATCCACACGGTCCGCCCCCGATTATAATAGCTGTTTCTTTTTGCATACCCGGTTCACTCCTAGTCTTCTGCTTCAATCTCTATTTATTATAAAACAAGAAAAAACCTACTTTCAGCAGTAGGCACCTATCTTCATTGTATTCATTTTTCATATATTTGTCATCTATACGATACGTACATTCGATAGACGTCCGCTAAAAACTGTCTAAAACTTATTCCTTGTTGCCCTAATACATTTTCTGGATCAATTTTTCTCGTAGGATCAAGCGTTTTATGAGATACAATATCCTTTTTAGGATTTAGATTGAATGTATGACATAAATAGGCATGGTACCATGTAAACCGCGTGTAAGAATCCCAAAAATTAACATTACCTCCATAACACATTTCAACACCAATCGCTGCTTTGTTCGCATCATAACCAAACAAATCATTATCCGTTGGTACACTATATCTTACGTGATACGCTACCTCATCAATTGGGATAATTTCTAAAATGGTCCTATCATCTATAAAAGTATGCGCCGATGCCTTTGGTTGTACTTCGTTAAAGTAATCACGATTTCCTATCGCGTTGCTCCCAGGATTCCCCGTATCATGACTTACAATAAATTTCACCTTCGAAAGGCGAATTCCTGGCCGTGAGCTTCCGTACCCAATATAATTCCGCTCTATAGGGAACATAACCATGTCTATCAACTCCGCTCTAGAAAATTACCTTTCTTCCTTATATATGTATTCGACCTCAATATCTATATAGCACATTTCTTTACGCAAAGAGAAAATCAAAAATGTTTGAAGTAAACACCATAAATAATAAAATACTTACAGCTGTTCCATAAAACCCATAAAACCAAACACGATCTTCTTTAGTATCTAAACCGAAAAATTTATTCACAGATTGTAACAAAGATGAACGTTTCACATCTTTTTTTCGTAAAACCTCTACCCGTTTCATAACATCTGTTGGCATCATAAGTCTTTGGTCTGCTATGATTTTCATTATTTATCTCTCCTTATTTTGTTTCCGTTTTGTTTATCTAAGGAAAGTATAGCACAAACGTTCTGTAGGAACAAGTGTTCTTTTTTATTTTTTATAATCGTACATCCATTTTGAAAATAATATTTTAATCCCTATTATATATTCCAATAAAAAACGTGGTTCCCTCAAAAGGAAACCACGTTCTCTCTAAACTTTCCGTTCTATTATACCCAACCTCTAAAGCGGCTAGCTTCTGCCATTTTGCGTACACCAACCATATACGCTGCTAAACGCATGTTCACTTTACGAACTTGTGATGTTTCATAAATAGAATCGAATGATCTTACCATTACTTTTTCTAAACGTTGTTCTACTTCTTCTTCTGACCAGTAGTAACCTTGGTTATTTTGTACCCATTCGAAGTATGATACAGTAACACCACCAGCACTTGCTAATACGTCAGGAACAAGTAAAATACCACGTTCTGTTAAAATCTTAGTTGCTTCTAATGTAGTTGGACCATTTGCTGCTTCTACAACAATTTTCGCTTTAATATCTGCAGCGTTCTCTTCTGTAATTTGGTTCTCAATTGCAGCTGGAACTAAAATATCACAATCAAGTTCTAACAGCTCTTTGTTTGAAATTGTATTATTAAACAATTTCGTTACCGTTCCGAAGCTGTCGCGGCGATCTAGCAAGTAGTCGATGTCCAATCCATTTGGATCATGTAATGCACCGTAAGCATCAGAAATTGCAATTACTTTCGCACCAGCATCATGCATAAATTTAGCTAGGAAACTACCCGCGTTCCCAAATCCTTGAACAACAACGCGAGCGCCCTTAATTTCGATGCCACGTTTTTTCGCAGCTTCGCGAATACAGATTGTTACACCTTTCGCAGTCGCTGTTTCACGCCCATGAGATCCACCTAATACAAGCGGTTTACCTGTAATAAATCCAGGTGAATTAAATTCATCGATGCGGCTATATTCATCCATCATCCATGCCATAATTTGCGAGTTTGTAAATACATCTGGAGCAGGAATATCTTTTGTTGGACCAACAATCTGGCTAATTGCTCGTACATACCCACGACTTAATCTTTCTAATTCACGGAAAGACATTTCTCGCGGATCACAAACGATACCACCTTTACCTCCACCGTATGGTAAATCTACAATACCACATTTTAAACTCATCCAAATAGAAAGTGCTTTCACTTCGTTTTCTGTTACGTTTGGATGGAAGCGAATTCCACCTTTCGTTGGACCAACAGCATCATTGTGCTGCGCGCGATATCCTGTAAATAT
Organism: Bacillus cereus; assembly: GCF_002584535.1. Lineage (GTDB taxonomy): Bacteria > Bacillota > Bacilli > Bacillales > Bacillaceae_G > Bacillus_A > Bacillus_A arachidis. The sequence goes on along the minus strand of NZ_NUOT01000024.1, from coordinate 202,254 downwards.
TTTAACAGTCCCGTCATCCATACGAACTGGAATTTTCACTGTCATCATACGAATTGGTTCTTTAAGTAATTCATATACCTCGTTTGGATAACCCAACTTTTCTAGGGCTTCATTAATAACAATTTGTGTTGAATTTAATAATTCAAAATGTTGTTCCCTCTGTTGTGTTTGTGTTTGAGCTCCCTTTTCGGCTACCATAGTAAGTAAACCCCCTGTAATTTCACTTGTTTAGTAAACCTTCATTGCCTAGTATACACCGTTAAATTTGGAATGCAATAGAAAACGCTAACAAATGTATACAAACTATTTTTTATTGCAAGCGTTTTCACTATTATTATAGTCCTTTTATTGCTTTTAGAAAAGTAAAATACTTAAATATTTAAATGTTTTTTATACCATACTGTATTTTAGTCTCTCCAATATCACAAAATACTAATAAAACCTCAAGCTATTCATATTAGCTGAGGTTTTGTTTTGAGACAAAATACTTGTATATTTGCTGAATTGCTTGAGAATCCATTAACTCTTTTCCATATTCCATAATGCGATAAATTGTCACCGTTGAAGAATTACCATATTCCGCTAAAATCGCAATGATATCTGCCTTTAATAATGGTGTTTCCTCTTCCATCCAAAGATAAAAACGTCCATCCCATGTGTAAAGTTTGCCTCCGGTTACTCCGAGATGATACAAACGTTTTGCCAAAGTAATCACATCTTCAAACGTTGCAAATTCATATAATATATGCTCACTCTCATCTAGAGTTACTTGCATCTCAATATACTCATCACGAAACTCATCTTCTGTATCTGTTTCATGATTTTCTTTTGTAACAATCACAACCATTCCTTGCGCCTGTAAAGAAAATACTTCAACTGCAATTGGACCATCTGCTTCAAACCCAAGTTCTTTATTTGCTTCTTGCATCATATCGCGAAATAACTGTTGCACTTTTGGAGCATTTTTCCACAAATCCTCCTTCGTCAACCCTCGCTCAGATAAATCATCAAACGTTATGAAAATTTTGATTTTATTATAATTCAAACGTTCCAGCCTCATCTTGTAACCTCCCTACGTAACCATTGTATCTAATTTTTATTATATGAAATAGAAAATAGATGGTTCTTTTCGAACAACTATTCCGGCAGTTTTAACCACCTATTTCATTTTTTATTGTATAAATAACAAATGCCACGTTTAATAATTCACGGGCATGTATTTCATCAAATTCTAGCAAATACTGTAGGATATCGTCTACTAAAAACACTTCTTGACTGTACGCCCTCTCAACTAAATTATGATTTTGCAACCGATTGTTCTCTGATAGCTGGACTGCTTGATCGATAATATGATATGACCTCTCCCAAGCTCACAGCGTACTTGGCTGAATTCCGTGCATATTCGAAACAATTTTTATATTTCCCTTTTAAAGTTGGCGTATGTTCTATCCTTTAAACCGAGCATCTCCTAATTTCCCCTTGCAACGTAATTAAGTGCGTTTGAGATGGAGCCCGAAAACGTAGCGGTATAAATGTCGTTCCATATCCGTTACTCACAAACAAAGTTGTATTCGGATACTCATACACACCACCTTTTAAATAACGTTTAGAATGAAATATACGAATTTGTCCTCCATGTGTATGACCACTTAATACGAGCGAAATTTGTTCTTGTCCAGACATTTTGTTCACAATATCAGGATTGTGGCTAATAAGAATACGAAAGCCATTTTCTTGACAATCTGCTAGCGCCAAGTCTAAACGATCCCTTTCTAATCCAACATCATCCACTCCTAATAGACAAAGCTTGTCGCCGCACTCTGATTCAAATAGTACTCTTGTATTATCTAAAATTTTGACACCATGTTCTAGTAATAACGCATCTAATTCATGATAGTCAATTTCATAATCGTTATTTCCCCATACAAAATATACGGGACCAATTTCACTTAACGTTTGAACATTAGCCGCAATTTGTGATAACGATACACCTTTCTCTGCTAAATCCCCACCAATAATAACAAGATCAGCTTTTCCTTTTACATTTTCAATTAAAGAAGGAGAAACAACTCTCCTATGAATGTCTGAAATAAAGAATATCCTAACTTTTCCAAAGCTTTCCGGGAAATTCATAAATGAGAAAGTGTGTTCTAGCAATGTATCACGTAATGCTTCTCTATACATCATAAAAAGACAAATAAAGCCTATACATATGAACATACCACCTAAAATCCATACCATATACTTCCCTCTCAACAAAATGTAATAGAATCTCTTTAAATCATATTGCTATAAAATTGAATGCTTCATTCATTTTTTCAATTCACTCATATTAAAACTGTTTTACCTCTATTCTTTCCCGTTCTTTTCTTTAATAGGAATTTTTAATTCTTTTCCCACTTCTAACTGATTATCTTGTAAATTATTATAATTTTTAATGATTGTAGCCCCATCTTTATTCGGAAAATACTGTTTCCCAATACTTTCGAATGTCTCGCCTTTCTTTACAATATGCGTTTCAAATTTTTCTGAGTGCTTCTTTTCTCCTTCTCCATGTTTATTTGAATCGAAAAAAATCACATCAAATGCATTTTTTCCAGGGGCATTATTCTCTTTTGCACTTTTTACCTCGATATACTTATCCGTATACCATAAAATACTAAGTGGCAACAAAATAAATAGAAATGTTAAAATCCGAACAAAAAAATGGTTAATCTTAAATTTAGATTTTTTCTTTTCTTTATTTTGATGAATTTCACTTCGCGGCGGTAAACCTTCTTCCGTCTGCTCGTCTTCTAACGTTTCTTCAAGTTCTTCTTCAAAATCAGGAATTTGTTTTCTCATGATGTTCACCCCACCTTCCATTTATCTCCTTAATTGAAGACCCATTATAAAATCAACAAGAAAATGTGCAAAGATTGTTATAAACAAATTTCCTGTCCATTGAAACACATACCCAAACACAAAACTGATCATACATACAAAGCAAAATAAAAATGGCTTCTTCACATACCGAACATGTAACACAGCAAAAATAACACTTGCAATTACAAGTCCAAACTGAGTCTGCAATACCCCTCGAAATAAAAACTCTTCAGCAAAGCCAATAACAAACGTAATAACGAATAATTGTATTACAGAAATTCCTTTGAACATTCGATCATTAATTCCACCATCATCAAACCAGGATTCTGGTAGTATTTGCATTGCAATATAATCAAGTAAGACAACACCGCCTGCAACCACACTGCCTATTACGAGAATGGAAACAGGCTCCCATTTCCACAAATCATAAAATTCATTCCTATTTGGAAATAGTATATAGGCCAACGCGCAGCCAACACCTATAATTATTAATTGTGTTATATAGAGATTAAGCCGTATTTCTTTCGGACCTATGTCTTCAATACTACGCCTTTGAATGTTCATCATTCCTCCGTTCTCTCATACCAAAGAGCAACTGTAACTCTGTTTCCCAATTATAGTCGAAAATTGGTTGTCTTGCTCGTCTTTTTTTATACTCTTCTTTTGAAATACCACAATAGTCACAACAGTTTTTTATCTCAAATTCCTTCCTATAACCAAATTGCTGTAGCATTTTTTCACGTCTACACCCTTTAAACTGTATCCAGGATTTCATATTTTCTAATTGACTATATTTATTCCGAAGACGCCCTTCCACTTCTAACATTAATCTTTTCATTATCTCATCTGACAAGGATTCCATAATGAGCTTCTTCCCTTGTATGATTTTCATCTTTTCTAAATGATATCGTACAAAACGCCAATGTTGTTCACTAAACCTTGCAGCATTATAACAAATTTCTTTCACATCTTCTATTGGCAAAGCTTTCGTTTGGTACATCTTTTCTTGTAGTAAGGAAAACAAAAATTGAATTTGCTGTTTATTTGGTAATTCATCCTCAATAATAGAAACTGGTAGATCATGATCCATTGGACTACAAAGTAGAATCGCAATACTGGCCTCTTCATCTCTTCCCGCCCTACCAATCTCTTGCAAATAAGAAGCAATATTTGTTGGATAATGAAAATGAATAATATACCTTGTATTTGGCTTGTTTACCCCCATACCAAATGCACTTGTACATATAACAAGTTGCAGTTGATCATTCATAAATTGCTGTTGAATTAGCATTCGCTCTTCATGTTCCATTCCACCATGATAAAATGCAACATCCGCTATACCTTTACTCCCTAAATATTCTGTTAAGCGCTCCGTCCAAGCCCTGCTAGAGCAATAAATGATTCCTGGTCCTTGTAAATTAATCACTTGAGTGAGAAGTGCTTCCTTTTTTTCCTCTATCGTTTGTACAAATTGTACTTCCATTGCAATATTGGGGCGATCAATCGAATACAAATGCTCTGCTACATTCGTAAGTTTTAAAGTTTTTATAATATCTTGTAATACTTCTTTTGTTGCAGTAGCTGTTAATGCTAATACCGGAGGATGTCCAATAGCCACTATAACTTGATCTAGTTTTTTATAGTCCGTTCGAAAATCATAACCCCATTGGGAAATACAATGTGCTTCATCTACGACAAATAGCGAAATATGAATCCTTCTTAGTTCTCTTACTATTACTTCAGATTGCAACATTTCAGGTGAGACAAAGACAAATTTATAAGTAGATAATTTCCTTAGCGCTTCCTTTTTTTCGTTTAATGTGCGAAAACTATTCAGCGCAATCACACGATTCTTTACTACATATTTCAGCTGTCCTACCTGATCTTCCATTAAGGACAGTAATGGAGAAACAATTAGTACTGTTCCATCTTGCATCAGACCAGGCAGCTGGTAACACATTGATTTTCCCCTTCCAGTTGGAAGCATCGCTACAACATCTTTTCCTTGCAATAAATCTGCAATCACTTCTTTCTGCCCAGGCCGAAATTCGCTATAACCAAACCACTTATACAGATAATCCTCAAGACTCATTTACAACCTCCATTTGCGCTAACACAAGACGGATCTCAAAATAAGAAATCTCTTCTCCTACAGCTTGCTTTAATACACGTAACTTACGTGTTTGCAATGTCTCAATAATGCGCTGTACATGCTTGATTTTATTTTTTCCCATAAATATTTCAATAGAAAAGTCTCTTTCTCTTAATGCAATTTCAACAAAATGATCTTCTATTGTTGCAACCTTTAAATTTCTAATTGTTGCAATCTCGTCTAAAGAACGCCCTTGTCTCCAAAGCTGATATGTTTTCTTTGTTGATAAACTAAACAAATCTGCCCTTTCATTCGGATAAGAAATAATCTTTGTTAATAATGGAAAATCTTTTTCATTATCTCGAACGGATTGAATAAAGAAATGAATGGTACCCCAAAATAAAAGATATACACGAAATACATCTTGGTTTGTAATTTCTGCAAGTTGTTTTACTGTATATCCAATTCGTTCATATCCTGTTAGTCGATATGTAAAAATTGTTGCTTCTATTGGCAAGGTATCTTTCAACAGCATATGTACCTCTTTCCATAAACCTTCCGCAAGTTTACTTCTTGCATATGGTATCTTGGTGAGAAACTGCTTGACCCACATCATTACCTCTGTATCTTGTTGAATTGGAAGAAATTTCGCATTCTGTTGTTGTAAATTTGACACAGTTTGGATAATTAATGAAAGTCGTTTCCAAAAGATTTCACCAATATCTCCATAGTTCAAACCGTGTAAATACTGCGGAAAAGGAAGTGTTTTTTCAAAAATTCCTAGTTGGTTCTTCCCAGCATTAGTTAATATGTATGTATTTTCATTTACAATTTGAATCCAACCCTTATGTAATACATTTTCAATTTCCTGATCATAATCAGAACGTTGTAATGGTTTGTATATTCCAAATAAAAAAGAAATGTGAAATATATTTCCATCTTGTAACGTTTGTGAAGAACGTTTTCCTTTTAAAAGGTGATAAATGGAAGAAACAGTTCGTTCACCATCTAATTGTTTTATACAATACAATAAAGTATATTGTAACTGCATCACCGCTTCCACCTTTCAATTACATTTATCTTGTTATGCGCTGACAGTAATAGCCTAATTGGTGAAGGTTCGCCATCAGCTAGGGATGAAAAGCTTCCATTGATGGAAGCTTTACTTTATATTGTCTATTGTATCAAACTGTACACCATTTAGGCATTTTGAAAATCTTGTGAAATAAATCAAAAATAAGTTGACACTCTAATTGATAAGCATTATCATTATAATTTTATGTTGAAAAGTTCGAAAAACCGTTTTACAATAAGGTTATAATTTTTATGGCGACTATTTTCACATACATATTATCAGGAGGGAAAAAAATATGGCAAAATATACAATCGTTGATAAAGACACTTGCATCGCATGCGGAGCTTGTGGAGCTGCTGCACCAGATATTTATGACTACGATGATGAAGGTATTGCATTTGTAACATTAGATGATAACCAAGGTATCGTTGAAATTCCAGATGTATTAATTGATGACATGATGGACGCATTTGAAGGTTGCCCAACTGACTCAATTAAAGTTGCTGACGAATCATTCGATGGCGATGCTTTAAAATTCGAATAGTCTTTTTATTAACTTCAAAAAATCCCCCCTCATAAAATGAGGGGGATTTTTTGTTATTCATCTAACTCACAAATAAAAAGACCATCAGCGGTACGCTCCCGCTGATGGCCAAAGTTTCTATGCATTTTTCATTTTTGCAAATACCCACACTTTCAAACGTGAAAACAGTGCTACAAATACAACTGTTACAACAATTCCCTTAATTAAATTAAATGGTAAAATTGCCGCTACAATCATTTGTCGCATACCACTACTAGACATAGCAGGCTGATTTAAAAACCAAGTGTAAGCTGGTAAAATGATAAAATAATTTAACACACTCATAATTACCGCCATTGTAACCGTCCCTAACATTAACCCTGTTGTTAAGCTTTTTACTGTACGATACTTTCGGAATAAGAAAGCTGCTGGTCCAATAAATAAACATCCCGCAATAAAGTTCGCTATTTCTCCAACTGGAACCCCCGTTAAACTCCCCTGAATTCCGTAGTGAAGAATATTTTTTATTGCTTCTACAATTACACCTGCAATCGGACTAAAAATAATCGCTGCAATTAAAGCTGGCACATCACTAAAGTCAATTTTTAAAAACGGCGGAAGTCCTGGAAATGGGAAATCCAACATTATAAGTAAGTATGCAATACTACTAAGCATTGCTACACTCACCATTTGTACTACACTGTTTTTTTGTTTCATCCTTCTCTCTCCTTTTCCATCGATCATCTCATGGAAAGTGGAAAGGTTCTGCTATGCCTATTTTTTCATCTCATGAAAAAACCCTTTGTGTTTTACACAAAGGGAGAATTTTTAGGCACATCAAACAGACGTTCAAAGAACTATCTTTTTTGAACGCTTGAACCTCCATCTTCTCCCATCCAGACTGTACTGTCGGCTTTGGAATCTCACCAAATCCTGCCTTAACGGCTCGCGGGCTTAGAACGAAAAACAACTGTTCATCACCGCCGGTCGGGATTTTCACCCTGCCCCGAAGATAGACCGATATTCTATTTTCTTCACTATTATACAACATCATCATACAATTGTGAACAAAAACGTTTATAACTTACAAATAGTAAGTGCACTTTTTATTTTGAAGACCATATAAAGTGAAAATTTACTCAGTAGCTTTATTCTTCATCCTACTGATTATTAACCCTTACCAATCGAGCCTTACTGCCTACAAATTTTAGGATAAAGCATCCGTCGAATTATTTGACAACTTAACCCATATTTTTTACAATCCGACTTTTCCCTACGCTACTCCCTAGTCATCTATACAGAAAAATGATAAGATATTGAATTGTTAAGATAAGAGCATTTTCTTAATACGGAGGAAATGTCATGAAAAAAGAAAAAAGACACTCTATTCAAGAAACGATGAAAAAAAACCTTAGAAAAGAATACTTTTATTTAAAAAAGGTGTTACTTTTCTACTGTCCAATTGATTTAGGCGCATTTTCAAGAGAAACATACTATGCTACTTTTGATGAAGAAGGAATTAGTGTTTATCAGTATGATAAAACAACAGAAAGTAAACTAAAGCTATGTGAGCGTCATCCATGGAGCAGTTGGGATAAAGTGAAAATTGATCACTATTTAACAACATCGCAATTTATTTTCCAAGGAAAGCGTAATTGGATTCTTTCTCTCTTTCATAAAGGAAAAGAAGCACAAAAAATAATAGAAGAGCATACTTCTTTACAGACAGAAGTTGTTTCCCGATCCTTTTTGAAAAAGCTTCCTGGTTTTCGTTCTAATACAACTTTAAACAAATACATTGGTAGCATATGTTATACCGTACTTATTGCATTTTTATTAAAATGGATTATTCCATTCCACAAAATACAAGTTGCCTTGTATTCTTTTTCTATCGGTTGTATGCTCCTTGGTCTACTTTGCTTTACAATTGGGCTAATCGAACCAACTATTGTATTATTTCGAACGAAGGAAAAAACGAGGACAAAGGTCTTTTATTATTATAGCTATTTAGTCATTTCCGGATTTATATGTGTCTTTATTTTTTGGTAAAAAAGGAGCTAGTTTTGCTAGCTCTTTTTTAATTTATATATAACTTTTGATTTGGATAAATTTGATCTTGTTGCAGTGTGTTTTTCACTTTTATCTCATGAACAGTCATGCCAAACTTCCGTGCGATACTGACCAATGTATCCCCTTTTTGTACAATATACATTGATACTGAGGCTACTTGATCTCTTTCTTCATTTAAAACAAGCAATGGATTCATTGCGTTTCTTTTCCCAAATGTCCAAGTACCTTTATGAACTTCTAAATGCAAATGTGCCCCGCGTGATTCACCTGTGTTTCCCACTTCACCAATTATCTCACCTCTTGCAATCTGATCCCCTTGAAATACATATCTCTTATTTAGATGAGCGTACACAGCCTCATATTCTCCATGTTTAATAAACACTACATGTCCATAACTATTGGAAAAATAGGATTTTGTTACTGTTCCACCTCGAATCGCTGCAACCGGCGTACCAATTGACGCTGCTATATCAATACCATAGTGTTTTCCATTTCTTGTTCCAAAATAGTCACTAATTCTTCCGTCTACAGGCCATATCCATCTCCCATCCTCGGCATAAGCATATGCTTGAGAACTAAAAAACAATCCAAAGACAAGTACCACGATTTTTAAGCCTTTCATATACATCCTCCATTTTTTAATAACCGTCACACTTTCTCTATTGTTGTATATCTCGGAAAAAAGTATACAAAAAAAGAAAGTGAATTACTCCACTTCCTCCTCTTCCTTACTACGAAAAACAATTGCACTTCGTTTATATTCGACGTCGTTCACATTAAGTCGGGCGTTTATCACTCTAGCAATTGCAAATAGATAATCGGATAATCGATTAACATATCGCAAGACAATTTCATTTATTTCTTCTTGCTTTCCTAACGATACAATATGACGCTCAGCTCTTCTCGTTACTGTACGTGCAACATGAATCATGGCGGATGCCGAGCTCCCGCCGGGCAAAATAAAACGCTCTAGTGGCGGAGCCTCTTCTATGTAGCGATCAATTCGTTCTTCTAAATACACCACCATCTCTTCCGTTACTGTATACGGCATTTTTTGCTGTACAATTGCTAAATCCCCACCGCAATCAAACAACTCATGCTGAATCTTTTCAAGCTCATCACATATGTCTTGAAAGCGTTCTTCTTGAATCATAGTCATCGCATATCCAATATAAGAGTTCGCCTCATCAATGGTTCCATATGCTTCTACACGAATATGATCTTTATCAACTCGCCCACCAATAATACTCGTTTGTCCTTTATCTCCTGTTTTTGTATATAGTTTCAAATATTCTACACCTCTCTTTTCAACTTTTATTCCATCACAAATGTAAGTATACATTGAAAAAACGACCTAAACCTTTCTTTTTGATGGAAGAGAGCATCCGACCTGTATAGAAACGGTCAAATCCTTTTTTCAGCACCATGCCATGTGAAACAACAGGAGTAAATAAGTGATAATCTCCTTTTATTTTCATAGCCGCGACTGATATGCCAGCAAATCAACATGGATTTATTCTTTATTCTATTTATCCTTCAATCAACTTTCATAAAGAGACTATCATCTACAAATAGCACAATAAAACAAAAAGCTCTAATATTCTTCATTCCATTGAGAAAATATTATAAACTCAAAAAGAATAAAAAATACTAGAACTTCAATATTCACTCATAACAATATCATTTATATTGATTGACCTGGTAAATATACGGAGAATGTTGTCCCTTCTCCAACGGTACTTGATATAGAGATTTTCCCATCATGACCTTGAACAATATTTTTAGCAATCGCAAGACCTAGACCAGTCCCACCTGTTTTCCCACGTGTTCTTGCTTTATCAGCTTTATAGAAACGATCAAACAAGAACGGAATATCTTCTTTCGGAATACCGGCACCTGAATCTTGTACTTCAAAAACTAAACCATTATTTTTCGTATCAATTACAAGCTTAACATGACCACCTGCATTTGTATGTCTAATCGCATTATCAATTAAGTTTGTTAATACTTGTTCCATACGATCTGGATCAAACGAATGCTCTACAATTGGATTACAGAACTCAACCGTTAACTGCACTTCTTTATCCTGCGCAATCCCTTGAAATTTCCGCCCAATTTTCTCAACAAATGGATGAATATCCACTTCAGATATATGCAGCTCTACATGACCACTTTCCATTCGGGCTAAATCTAAAAGTTCATTCACAAGACGACCTAAACGAACGGACTCATCATAAATAATTTGTACAAACTCGTTTATTTCTTCTTTCGACTGAACAACATCATCTAAGATTGCCTCACTATACCCTTGTAGCATAACCATCGGTGTGCGCAATTCATGAGACACGTTCGCAATAAAATCTTTACGCATTTTTTCAAGACGACGTTCTTCTGTCATATCTCGAAGTACCGCCACAGCACCACGAATTTTCGTTTGATTATATAGCGGCGTCATAAGGACAACGTAATTACCCTTTTGTAAGTTAATTTCAATAACTTGCTGTTGCTCACTTTCTACTACAAGGTGGAACAACTCTACAAGTTCAGGTGGTAAATTCCTACTTAATTCTAATTCTTTTTCTTCTTGCCAAACTTGTAAAAAATGTTCTGCCGGCGGATTAATAACAACAACCTCACCCTCTTGATTCAGCGTTACAACCCCGTCAGCCATACTACTTAAAATACTAGAAAGTTGCTCTTTTTCTTGCTGCAGTGCATTAATATTAAACTTTAATTGTTTCCCCATTTGATTTAAGGCCGTTGCTAGCTCCCCTATTTCATCTTGTGAAACCATAGGGGCTTTCGTATCAAATTTCCCACGCGCTACTTCAAACGCCACTTCACGCATTTTACGAAGTGGGGCTGTGATTCGTGTCGATAAGAAAAATGCAAAGAACGTTGTTAAAATAATTGCAATTCCCGCTGATAGAAAAATAAAATCTGTCGCTTTTTCCATACCTTGTTTCGGAACTTGCAATGACTGATACACGAACACCGCACTATGCTTTGATGATTGCAGTGGTTTGCCAACAATCATAATATCATTTTCGGAATTTTTATTCGTTTTGTTATCAGACATTTTTTTTATTTTTTCTTTATTTTCTTTTTTATCTATAAAAACTGCAGCCAAATCTTTATCTTTTTTCAAGTCCTCTATTGTAAGATCTACTAATCCTTCTTGTTTCGGTGAAGAAGAAGCCTCACGATCCTCTTTCACAACAATAATACGGGAGAGTGGATCGGCAAACTTATATGCGATATTCTCAATCGTCTTTTCGTCTGCACCTTCTTCAATTAATTCCGAAACGCTTGTCGCTACTTTTGTAAGCCTTGTTTCACTCATTTCAATATAGTAATTATCAAAAAACTGTGAAAGCAAAATGGAAACAAAACCTAGAACAAATGAAACAAGAAGCAATATTGTCATCCATAGCTTTCCTACTACACTTCTCCAAAGCATCAGTCGTTCACAACCTCAAACTTATAACCAACACCCCATACAGTTACGATCATTTTCGCTGCATCAGATGATTTTTTACTTAATTTTTCTCGTAAACGCTTTACATGCGTATCTACTGTACGTAAATCTCCAAAGAATTCATATTGCCATACCTCTTTTAACAATTGCTCACGATCAAATACTTTATCAGGAGCCTTCGCTAAAAATAGTAACAATTCATATTCTTTTGGTGTTAAATTGACTTCATCACCATCAGCTGTAACGCGATGTGCATCGTTATCAATTGTTAAATGCGGGAATACAATAACATCTTTTGTTGTTGTATCTTGTGTAAAGAATGTTGTTGGCACAGAACGTCGCAGGACCGCTTTTACACGAAGAACCACTTCACGTGGACTAAACGGCTTTACGATATAATCATCCGAGCCAACTTCAAATCCTTGCACCCTGTTTACTTCTTCACCTTTAGCTGTAAGCATAATAATTGGCGTTGCTTTTTTCTCACGAATCCCTTTACACACTTCAATTCCATCTATTCCAGGCATCATGATATCTAATAAGATTAAATCATAGTCATTTTGCAATGCTTTTTCTAAAGCTGTATCACCATTATCAGCCTCATCGATTGTATATTGTTCTCTTTCTAAATACATTTTCAATAAACGACGAATACGATCTTCGTCATCCACAATTAAAATTCTCGGTTCATTTTCCATTGTTTCCCGCTGCCTCAAAAACATGACAACGGTTCACACCTACCTTTCTACAATATAATACTGTTTTTACTCTTATCTCATAATAGACAATTCTAAAGTGTTAAATTTCCACTTTAACAATTATACTTCACAAGAATAATAAAGTTTGTTCATTTCTTTTCCAAAAATATGTATTTTTTTTGACCAGGGCATTTAGGCCTCGACATCATTTTACAAAACCAACCTTTATTTTGCCATGTTTTTCTCAAAAAAGAAAAGAAATTGACAAAAATAAAATAGGAAAGTGACAACCACTTTCCTATTTTATCATGTGCAACTAAACAGTATGTCTCTTCTAAAATAGAGATAATACCTTACGCATATGAGTGTAAACCAGCAATGATTAAATTCACGGCTATAAAGTTAAACATGATAATAGCAAATCCAATTACTGCAAGCCATGCCGACTTTTCGCCATGCCAACCTTTAGATAACCGTAAATGTAAAACAGCAGCGTAAAAGAGCCATGTAATGAGTGCCCATACCTCTTTTGGATCCCATCCCCAAAAGCGCGTCCATGCAATTTGCGCCCAAATCATCGCAAAAATTAAGGCTCCTAACGTAAAGACTGGGAATCCAATTGCAATAGATCGGTATCCAATTTCATCAAGCAAATCACTGTTAACATTTTTAACCACTGGCTGAAGGGCGGCTGATACTCTTTTTCGTAAAATTAATCTTAATACAATATATAATCCCGTCCCAATAAGTAGTGACCAGATTACTGTATTTAATTTCTTTGCATTAATGATAGCTGGCATTTCTGCAATAGGTTCAAGTTTTCCGGTAGTTATTAACTTCCCTTCATGAGGTCCAACAAGCGCAGGAAGGTTATATTTCATCTCGGCTTTTTGTTCATTTTTATCCACCCATTGAAACGTCGCTTCATATTTCGTTGTTGAATAAACTGTTGTTATCGCTATGAACCCGACAGTACAAACGAGCGTAAACACAACTGTTTCTAGCCAAAATGTTCGTTTAGTCCTTTTTGACTGATCTACATTTTTAAGCAGATACATGACACCTGTAATAAAACTAATTGCTAAAATAGCTTGTCCGGCTGCCGCTGTTGTTACATGAATATGTAGCCAGTTACTTTTCAACGACGGAATAAGCGGTGAAATTTCTCTCGGAAACATACTTGCATATGCGATTAATAAAAGTGCCACTGGTAAAGCGAATAATCCCACTATACTTACACGATACATGAAATACATAACAATAAAAGCACCAACAAGCATCATGCCGAAGAATGTACCAAACTCAAAGAAATTACTTACTGGCGCATGCCCTGAAGCGATCCATCTCGTTACAAAGTATACAATCTGAGCGGCAAATCCTAAAATTGTTATCGTTATACCTATACTCGCCCACTTCCGGCCTTTTTCTTTAATTGCTCCCCCGAAGAACAGTGTTGCAATTAAATACAAGATGAAAGCAGCAAATAGGAAATTACTACTTATTTGCACCATATATTCTCCCCACCTTAACTAATTTTTTGATCATTTACTTTGTCGTATGGTTGTGGAATTGTTGTTCCTTCAAGTACTTTTTCAATATCTTTCCGCAAGCCAAACCAATTTTTATTTGTGTGGCCAGCAATCCACCATTCATCTTTAACACGTTGTATCCAGATACGACGATGATTCCAATACATTCCTTGAATCACACCAATCATGAAGATAAATCCGCCAACACCAAGAATCCACAGTGTCAAATCTTTTCTTACGATAAGCCCTGTTGCATTTCGCATTTCTACTCCTGCAAAGGTCATTTTATATTGATTATTTCCTTCAGGTTCTATATTTTGTTGTATACCTACAAAACTCACTTCTCCTTCTGGCGTCTCTGGTGTAAACATTTTAAAAACGAAAGCTGGGTTGTTTGGAATCTTTGTTTTTGTATTTGGCTGACCATTCTCATCAAAATAAAAATCAGGAAAATAACTTAATAATTTTATAGAATATCCATCCCCTAAATCATAGGTTTCTTTTGGGTTTTCTAAGTTAACTTTAATAGGTCCCCGTTTTTGATTATTATCTTTTTTCTGCAGAGTAAACGACATGCTACTAAACTCATTCTCTTTAAAATCAAGTTGGTATATAGCAAACTGATCAAATTTGAGTGGTTCATTTACTCTAATTTCACTTTCTTTTACCTTTTCTAACTTTGGTTTCTGCCCTGCAACATTTTCTCCTACCGTTTTATATAATACGGCATTTGTTTGAAAGTTTTTAGCAATCATTTTATCGCCTACACGATCAATTGCATCATTGAATACTTTATCATCTTTACCTTTGTCATAAACCTCTTTTATAAACTTTTCATTCTTCAAATAATATTTCCCATCTGTTCCTGGTATTTCTTTTGTTTCTCCATCACGTAGCCATAGCGATTCATCCACATACATACTTGGAAGAAATCGTAGCATTGCTCCAAATAAAAAAATAATAAGACCAATATGATTCACATATGGACCCCAACGAGAAAATCTTCCTTTTTCCGCTAAAATATTTTCGCCTTCGACTCTTACATTATAATTTCTCTTCTTTAAATTAGTTTGAAGCTGTTCTAGATCCCCCTCTTTCGGAGAACCTGTCCCATACAACCTTTGTCTCTTTAAAAAACTTGGGTGTCTTTTTACTCCCTGCTTTTTTAAAGCTTTATAAAGTGGAATTACTCGATCTAGACTACATATCACAAGTGATACACCAATTGAAGCAATTAAAATCATATACCACCATGAGCTATATAACTTATTAAAGCCTAATTGGTAATATAGTTGTCCTAGAAAACCATATTCCTGTTCATAATATTCACTCGGCGTAACACCCGGAGGTATGTACATTTCTTGTGGAAATATAGTTCCAACTGCTGATGCTAACAGAGTGATAACAATGAGCCATACCCCTACTTTGACAGAAGAAAAAAAACTCCAAACTTTATCGACTATCGTTTTTGTATGAGTAATAGAGCGCCTAGCACTCCCCTCATATCGCATATCTAATAATCTTGTACCTTCTTTGTTTTCAAAAGGTTTCCCACAAGCTTCACAAAAAATTGTGCCTATTGGATTTACGTGCCCACATTCACACTTAATTTGTTCCAACATCCTCACCGCCTCTTGTTTCTATTGTACCGTCAAAGCACAAGTTACCTCAATACTCAGAATTTTCAAAACAGGCACTAAGACGAAGCAAAGCACCTTCATCTATCAAACTTACTATCACATTATATAAAAACTTTCTTTATTAAGGAGTAATTTTCTTTAAGTATTCCTCCATTTGCTCCTTCGTTTGCGTACCAGTAATTTTCTCGATTACATTTCCTTCTTTATCAATTAAAAATGTTGTCGGGAGTGGCCCAACGCCATATGTACCGATTATTTCTTGCCCTTTATCAATTGCAACAGGGAACTTTAATCCATATTGATTCACAAAATTTTTCACTGCAATATTCGTTTCATCGGCATCTAATGCAATGATTTCAACGCCCTTTTCTTTATATTTAGGGTATAACTCATTCATATAAGGCATCTCTTTTTCACACGGTTTGCACCATGTTCCCCAAAAGTTTAAAAACACACCTTTTCCCTTTAGATCATGTAACTCGATTTTCTTTCCTTCTAAATCTGAAACAACAAAGTTAGGCGCTTGTTTCCCAATTTGCATTTTTTCCTTATCAACAAAAAAACCTTGATAGAGTGTAAATCCTACTGCCACGCTCAAAATAAGCAAAATGAAAATACGGAATATTAAGCGATTCTTCTTCATACTCTCTCTCCTCTCTTTGATGAATTTATATGTAAACAATTTCTGTAACTAATGACTTGTCCTTCGTTCACTTTAGTATTTATGTTGCCATAACCACTCACCAAAACGGGCGATTTAATTAACCATCCGAGGGATATAAAGTACCCCACGGATGGGAGTTTCACTTTATCGCTTATCTCGGTTTTGTAGAGGCAAGCGCACGTAATTGTTTCACTTCATGAGGTGATAGCTCTCTTGCATCACCTGGGCGTAGGCTTCCTGCTTCTAAGAAAGCATAACGTTCACGTTTTAATTTCATTACTTTACAGCCAAGAGCTTCAAACATGCGACGAACTTGACGATTACGTCCTTCATGGATTGTTAATTGCACAATTGCCATCTCTTTACGTTTATCCCAAGAAAGGATTTTCACACGTGCTGGCGCTGTCTTTCCATCTTCTAATACAACACCTTTTTCTAACATGCGAATTTTCTCTCCTGTTAATGGACCTTTCACCTTCGCAACGTATGTTTTCTCAACTTTATATTTCGGATGCATTAATATATTTGCAAACTCTCCATCGTTTGTCATAAGGAGTACGCCAGACGTATCATAATCTAAACGACCAATTGGGAATAGACGTTGCGTAATTTCAGGGAAAAAGTCTGTGACAACTTTTCTTCCTTTGTCATCTGATACACTCGAAATAACACCCGTTGGTTTATATAGTAAGAAATAAATCGGTTCTTCTTTTTCAAGAGGGATATTATTTACTTCTACTTTATCTTGAGGAGTTACCTTCGTTCCTAACTCAGACACTACTTTACCGTTAACTTTCACTTTTCCTTGCTGAATAAGTTCTTCAGCTTTTCTTCTTGACGCAATTCCAGCTTGCGCAATCACTTTTTGTAATCGTTCCATTTCCTTAATTCACCTCAAATTTATCTTACCTTCATTAGAAAGAGTTGGCAACCGCCTAAGGTTTACAGCGTTTTTCCTCTTCCACCGTAAACCACATAGCTATAGTGCAAACTTTTAAAGGTCAAATGCTACTTTTATCCTTTATTATTGTTTACCTGCTACTCACTGCTTACAACAAAAGTTCATTATTTTGTCAAAAACACCCCACAAAAAAACCACTATTAAGCTACACCTTAATAGTGGTCGTATACGTATTATAAGCGAATGAAAGCAAAAAATGAATAGGTTTAACGAAACAATAGGGAAACAAATACGATTGAACAAATGATACCTATTAAATCTGCAAATAATCCAACCTTTAATGCATCTCCCATTTTACGAATTCCAACAGCGCCGAAATATACCGTTAAAATATAAAATGTTGTATCTGTGCTACCCTGCATCGTAGACGCTAACCTTCCAATAAATGAATCCGGTCCATATGTAGCGATTAAATCTGTCGTAATACTTAAACCGGCCGACCCAGAAATCGGGCGTATAAGTGCGAGCGGGACAATTTCTGCTGGTACATGAATCATATCTAACATCGGCTTCATTACTGATATCATCGCATCTAGTGCACCTGATGATCTAAAAATAGAAATAGATACAAGCATTCCTACCATAAATGGTAGAATAGAGACAGCAATTTGAATCCCTTCTTTTCCACCTTCTACAAACGATTCGTACGTTGGAACTTTTTTTATCGTTCCATATAATAAAATAAAACCAATAACACACGGAATCACCCATAATGAAATTGTATTCACAACGCTCACTTTTTCCGCCCCTTTCTACTCCGTCTTCGGTAAAAATAGCGGTCAATCCAAATCGCTCCAATCATCGATAATACTTGTGCGATAAACGTAACCCCAACAATTTCTGTCGGGTTTGCCGATTCATACGTCATCCGAATTGAAATTACAGTAGTTGGGATTAATGTAATGGCAGATGTATTTAACGCCAGAAACGTTACCATAGAACGGCTTGCAGAATCCTTTCCTCCATTTAATTCCTTGAGCTGTTCCATAGCCTTAATACCAAGTGGTGTCGCTGCATTTCCTAGTCCAAAAAAGTTTGCCATCATATTTGATAAAATAAATCCCATCGAGGGATGATCCTTTGGTATTTCTGGAAATAGTCTCTTTACAACTGGCATAAAAAACGAGACCAATTTCTTTAATAAGCCAGCCTCTTCAGCAATCTTCATTAAACCTAGCCAAAAGACTAAAACACTAATCAGCCCAATACAAATTGTTACCGCATCTTTCGCCCCTTCAAAGACCGCTTTATTTACTTCCTCCATCGTACCGTTCACCATCGCATATACGATCCCAATAACCGCCATTGCTACCCATACGATGTTAACCATCTGTTCCAACACCTAACATATGAGAAAAGATTTCTCTCACGTCATTCCAATATACTCCGGTTGTAGCAACCAACTTGCGCTTGCTATAAAATAAGTTACGCTCTCCTACTTTCTCTTCATTAATATACACAATTGTCTTACCCACTTTTTCTCCATCTACTAATGTTGCATTTCTATCAAGTTCAAGCTCTAGCCTAACTTGCTTCTTCTCCTCTTTCCTTAGCGGCACTGAGAAATCATTTTTTATATAAACATGATTTATATATTTCTTTTCCTGTAGTCCAGGAAGCGCCCCTTTTCCTAGAACTTTCGTTGACTCATACTGTTCAAATCCTTGATTAAATAACGACATATGGTCGTCCCAATCATTAGATGCATTAAGCGTCACTACAATTAAGTCTAAACCATCTTTCGAAGCTGTTGTAACAAGTGTACGACCAGCTTTCTTTGTAAATCCCGTCTTTCCTCCTGTTGCAAATTCATAATAAGAAGTTACAAGTTTATGCTTGTTTTTCCATGGATAATCCCATGCTTTCGATTGATATGTTTTTGTTCCGAAAATTTTCCGAAACGTTTCATTTCCCATTGCATAACGTGTTAAAAGGGCCATATCATATGCAGATGAAAAGTGCGTACCGTCCCCATCTAAACCATGTGGATTTGAAAAATGTGTATCTTTCATTCCGATTTGTTCCGCTTTTTCATTCATCAAATAAACAAATCCTTCTATACTCCCTCCAACATTTTCAGCAATTGCTTGTGCCGCATCATTACCTGAACGAAGCATTAGGCCATACACTAAATCCTCTAACGGTACTTTATTTCCAGGTTTTAAATAAATGGCCGAACCCTCTACTCGAACAGCCTTATCGCTAATAGGTACAGCCTCTTTCATTCTTCCTGATTCAGCAGCAAGTAAGGCAGTCATAATTTTTGTAATGCTAGCAATCTTTTGTGGTTCATGTTCTAGCTTTCCATATAAAACACGTCCTGAATGTTCTTCCATCAATACGGCATTATGGGCGCTTACATCATTCATTTGTGCATATGTATGAACCGGTATAATACTTGCACCCATTAAAACAAGTGCAATTACAATCCAAATTCGTCTCATATTCCCCACCACGTCCTTTTGACACTTTTTGTACAAGTGTATGCTTGGCCCTTTAAAATATGAACGAAATATTCTTTTTTACCAGCAAAAAAAGACGCACAAATATGCGTCTAATACGGTGTCCACTCAAGCTGTTTTGCACTTTCATAGCGCTTTTCCACATCCGGCCAATTTACAACATTCCACCAATTTTTAATGTACTCATCTTTTCGATTTTGGTACTGCAAGTAATATGCGTGTTCCCATACATCAAGCACAAGTAACGGTATTGTATCCCACTGTGTGAATAATTGATGAAGGGTACTTTGTAGAATTTCTAACCTTCCCGCACGAGGAACCCATACAAGAATAGCCCACCCAGATCCTTCTACCTTCGATGCAGCTTCTGTAAAGTGCTTCTGAAAACGTAAAAAGCTTCCAAAATTATTCTCGATTTCTCGAGATAATGCCCCTCTTGGACCTCCACCCCCATCTTTTTTCATGTTATTCCAAAATATCGTGTGTAAATAATGGCCTGAACCGTGAAAAGCCGCTTCTCTTTCCCAATGCTTTATTAAATCAAATTGGTTTGTTTTCCTTGCTTCTTCCATCATTTTTTCCGCTTTATTCAGCCCTTCCACATAACTCCGATGATGTTTATCATGATGTAACATCATAATTTCTCGAGAAATATATGGTTCTAGTGCATTGTATGGATAGGGTAGTGGCGGAAGCGTGTGACCCCCTATTGGAACAGATCGTTCAGCATACGTTCTTTCATGCAATTCATATTGTTCACTTTCTTGCATAAATACTTCTTGTAAATGATTTTGAATATGTTCCACATCATCACTTATCTCATACAGTAATTCAGCATCTGTTTCATACTCATTTTCTTTCATACGATCTAGCAGCGTTTGAATTTTATAAGCAAGCATATGGACGTCATACACTTCAGTTGCACGACTATCTAATACATGTAACACACTTTCACACCAACTTTCTACTTCATAAAAGTAATCCGTAAATACCCCTTGCTGATTCATACGACACCCCCTCAACGCTATCCACTTTAACTATATTCAGCGTCCGCATTGTATATACCCTACAAAAAAGTAAAAGAAGCTAGTCTTTCGCTAGCTTCTTTTAGCATTCTCTAATACTTATGTAAATTGAAACTTTAATCAACCCTCACCAATCGAATGTTTACGTTCAGCCCAACCCCCATCTAAAAAATAATTTTCTATCAGTTCGTCAATTCAGAAATGCTTTGTACCTGCAAATCACTGCTATGTAGATAAAAAGAAAGCCCTACTGATGTTCTTCTTTTGTTCTCACTTCGGATAAGGCTGAAAAAGGATCTGACCGCCTCTATCCATGGCCAAATCCTCTCCCCCACCTAATGAAAATAATTTCCTTCCAATCTTATACTAATACTTGTGTAACATCTTTGTTTGATAGTCCGTTTCGTAATATTCCAGCTCCTCACGCATTGTTTGGAACTTACTTTCTAATTCTTGCATTACCTTTTCGATTGAGCGAGGTGGTATTTGTTGAAATGCAATGGAATTTTTCCCTGTATATGCCGACCGACTATTTTCATACCACTGATCACTTTTTGGTGAAAAGAATTCAGCAATTACTTGATGATAAATTTTATATAATGTTTTCTCGGCAGCCATTTTTCGAAATGGTTGACTACTCAATAAAACAAGACACGCATCCAAGCCTTCTTCACAAAATACAAGGAGTCGTCTTAATGATGATAATAAACCTTCATAATAATGTTTATTCCCTTCTGGTGACTCTTCTAATAAAGAAGGTAATGTATGATAATTAACAAAATCCGTCATTAAATCAACAACTTCTTCTAAAAATTCAGAAACTTGATGCGTTTGATTTTCAACCATTGAATTAGACATATCCTTTTCTCTCCTTTGCCATTTTACGCTATTTCTACTTTTTTATTTTTATGTAACTGAATCATTATGTCTTGTACTTTTACCACTGTTTCATCATCAAAATATTTTTGAAACTCCTCTATTCCATTAATATATACACGCTTTTGTCCACGAAGTTCTTTATTCTTAATAAAGCAAGCTAAAGCAACGATATCACGTAAATATATGTCTTGTTCTTCTATTTTAAAAACTGGATTTCCTTCAAACGGAGTAATTTCTTGCAAAATTTCTTCAAAATAACGCACATATAAGACAGAAAATGTTTTTTCTTGTTCACCCAAAATATACGTTACTTCAGATCGATTAAAGAAATCTTCTGATGTATTAGGTTGTGCTTTTTCTAGCTCATAGCCTGCGTAACCTATAATAACCATCCACTTTCCCCCTCTTCCTTATTTTGTTTCATTTTAACTTATTTTTCTGAACAAACAAATTTTAATTCATTATTCATTCTTAGTAAAAAATATATGATATTTTTATATTTATATAAAAAATAGTTTATATATCCTGCAATTTACCTTTTTATTTTCCATGAAGTTTGTCATAATAAGAATATTGTCTCAGTTTTCTTATGCAAGGAGAGTTGTATTTATGTCGTTTTCGTGGAAACGTTTCTTACAAATTGGAAAAATCATTTTCCCATTTGTTGTCTTGACAATTGTATTCTTTCAAGCTAAGAAAGAATTGTCAGGTATTTCATTTCAAGAAGCTATTGAAACAATTAAAAACATTCCGACTGGAGGAGTCTTTTTAGCTATTACGCTCGGTGCATTTGCTGTTTCAACAATGTTCTTTTATGACTTTGTTATGCTCCGCTATTTAAAAGCAGATGTGCCTGTTCAAAAGATCTTCCGTGTTTCTTGGATTGCTAACACCTTGAATGGATTTATCGGTTTTGGTGGACTTGTTGGAGCAGGTATACGGACAATGTTATATCGCCCTCACGTAAAAGAGAATGGTAAACTTATCAAAAGCATTGCTTGGATGACAACTGCTTTTATAAATGGATTATCCCTTCTCTCATTCCTCGGTCTTATAGGAATACTAGATACAACCTTTATATTACATGAAAAACCTTGGCTATGGCCTGTCCTCATCTTTTTTGCTCTTTTTGTACCGCTTTATATTGGGTTCTCCAAAATTAAAAATCGAAAAAAGCAACACATAGAAGGACAAGAAGAAACAAAGGAAAAGAATCCAACCGTTCTATATTCACTTGTTTCGTTAATGGAATGGGTTTCTGCCGGCATCGTCATGTATGTTATTTTAATTTTATTTGGAATTGACATTGATTTCCGAAAGTTTTTAGGTGTTTATGTTATTGCTGCTTTAGCAGGGGTGGTCAGTCTTGTACCAGGTGGTCTCGGTTCATTTGACCTTGTCTTTCTATCTGGGATGGGTCAATACGGTATTGATACAGGTGTACTGTTACCTGCCATGTTATTATACCGACTTGTATACTATATTTTACCATTTTGCCTCGGTTTAATTTTTGCGGCTTTCGAAATGACTGGAGCTGCTCTAAAAAAGATTGAAGATAAACCATTTATTGCACCTGCCCTGGAAACAACAGGTGTCATTTGGACATTGCAACGTGATTTTTTAGGAAAGCTAGGCTCATGGGCATCCGCTGCTTTAACAGTTTTTGCTGGCTTAATGGTTATCTTATCAACCATTTTACCGACGAGTGTAAATCGTGCTCATGCATTACATATTTTAGCTCCAAAATATCTCATTCAATTTTCTTTTAGCTTATCATTAACATTTGGAATTCTACTCCTTATTCTATCAAGAGGTATTTATTATGGGACAAAACGTTCCTACTATATGACGATTATTTCTTTAATTGGAGCAGCCATTTTTAATACGCTAAAAGGAATCGACATTGAAGAGACTTTTATTTTACTAATCGTACTTGCCGTATTATATATGCTTCGCAAAAGATTTGTGCGTGAGAAAATGGAAGTTTCACTTTCTGATGTAGTAAAAGTATTTATATTTTTACTGCTAACATTATACTTATATAAAAATTTAGGTATCCTATTTGCAGGAGCAAAAGAAGCTTTCAAACCTGATTTTGTCGTTCGTAACATTACACAAGTAAAGCAAAGTGCACTTGCAGCTGCTTTCTTTGTTCCAACCTTTTTACTCATCGCTTCTCTTATCGCGAATCGGTACCGTAGCGTATTTCCTGGGCAACCAGCAAGCGCTAAACGTTTGCAAAACTTCTTAGATGAATATGGCGGAAATGTACTAAGTCATCTCGGTTTTCTAGGAGATAAGCAATTCTTCTTTAGTAGTGATGGAAAAGCACTTCTTTTATTTTCAACAACAGGGAAAAGACTTGTTGTACTTGGCGATCCAATTGGGAATCCGTCTTCATTCCGCATAGTACTACAAGAATTTTTAGCTGAAGCAGATCGATTCGGATATATTTGCGTTTTCTATCAAATTGAAAGCAAATGGATGAGCTTATATCATGACTTTGGCTATAACTTCTTTAAACTTGGTGAAGAGGCTGTTGTTGATTTAAATACGTTTACTATATCAGGGAAAAAACGTGCTGGATTACGTGCAACTTTTAACCGTTTTGAACGGGAAGGTTATACATTTTCCATCCATCAACCACCATTTTCAGATGAGTTATATGAGGAATTAAAAATAGTTTCAGACGCTTGGCTTGGAGGAAAAAAAGAAAAGGGCTTTTCTCTTGGATACTTTGATCGTGAGTATATAAATCGTGCCCCTATTGCAACTTTATCTGATACTGAGGGAAAAATCATTGCATTTACAACGTTTATGCCCGTTTACCAACCTGGTAAACTTTCTGTTGATTTAATGCGCTATTACCCTGATGCACCTGGAGGGATTATGGATACAATCTTTATCCATTTATTCCAATGGGCAAAAGAAAACGATTATCATTCCTTTAACATTGGTATGGCTCCACTTTCTAATGTTGGTTTATCTACACAATCCTTTTGGTCTGAGCGTGTCGCTGCAGCAATTTTCAATAATGTTCGTTATACGTATAGCTTTAGTGGATTACGACATTTTAAAGAGAAATACAAACCAACTTGGAGTGGGAAATATTTAGCATTCCGAAAAAATCATTCCTTACCAATTACAATGCTTGCCGTAACAAAATTAATAGGAAAACGAAAAAACAGCTAGAGATACTAGCTGTTTTTTCGTTTCTGAACTCTTATTATAAATTCCTTTTCATACTTTTTTCCATTTATATAAAATGTGCCCCACATTTTATATGTCCCTTCTTCTGGAAATGTAATACGATATTGCAGCTGCTCTTCTTCATTTACAGGGAATGCATATAAGAAATGTTCACGTTTTTCATCTACGATATAAAGTGCAGCATTTTCTCCAGTACCTGAACTAAATTTCACACTTTCTCCTTTTTTCATTTGCAGCTGAAATGTCAGTGTAGCAGCTTCATTTGGGTGTAACGCTTCAAATAAAAGTGACATTTGGTAATCACCAATTTTTTTTGTAAGTACTGTGTCTTCTATTAAATCCTTTTGTTTCTTTTGTTTCTTCTCTTTTTCCTCTCCCCCAAAATTTTTCTTAGAAAAGGACTGTTCTGTTTTACTATGATCCTCATATAAGAAAACCGTATAAGCTTTACCTTTCGCCCCACTTGCCGATAGCTTATAAGAGCCATTTCCAGCAAATGCAGGTTTAATGTGCTGAATTCCCTTTAACTGCTCATCTACAATAATAGCCCGAATACGATCATTTACTCCACGAATTTCGTTGTTATTCTTATTAAACAATTGAAATGTAATATCTACCTTTTCAGTTCCCTCTCCATTTTTCATATCCCATTTTACTTCTCGAATGTCTCCTGCTGTTTCTTTCGTTCCTTTATACTTTTGCATGTAGAATCCACCAACTACAATAAGTAGTAAAGCAATTAGCCCAATGACAAGATTTTTCAAACAATCACCTGCCATACTATTTTATAAATCGTGACGCAATTCATACAACTATCTTTCTGAACAGAATATTATAAAAAAATTCATTCTATTTTTTTTATAAAAATCCTCTATGAAATACAATAAAGTTCCTATTAGAAGAAAAATATCGCCAAATTGCAAATTACATAGCCAATTATTGAAAATAGGGTATCTTATATACTACAAACAAGTAAAATTTTTCAACAAACTTAAAGTCTTCTTCTGTAACTCATGTGAAGGTGCATTATCCAAACAAATAGACGGAGGATGTATTGACTTTTTACGTAGCAAAGCATATCTTTTATTGTTATACTCTAATTATGAAGTGTTCTTTGACAATTGATTATATACAGTTAAGTGGACAAATAAAATGCGAAAAAAAGCGAACGCTTCTACTCGTGAAATAATCCAGGCACCAGAAAGAATCTCCAATCGTCAGTTATCTACCGTAGAGACTACGGAAAGTAGCGCTTAAGCAGATAAAAGGTTACTTTCGGCTTGGAACTGAGAAACTCCCAACTTTACGCATTAGCGTGGCGAGTAGTTCACTTGATAGAATTCCTAGTATATAATGCAAATGATGTTGATTTATATCGATACATAACAAGGAGGATTTTTATGAGCGTTCATATTGAAGCAACACAGGGTGAAATTGCTGAGTCTATTTTACTACCTGGCGATCCATTACGTGCAAAATATATCGCAGAAACATTTCTAGAAGATGTAACTTGCTATAACAATGTACGTGGTATGTTAGGATTCACGGGAACTTACAAAGGGAAACGTGTCTCTGTTCAAGGAACAGGCATGGGTGTACCTTCTATTTCTATTTATGTTAACGAATTAATCCAAAGCTATGGAGTGAAAAACTTAATTCGCGTAGGTACATGTGGTGCGATTCAAAAAGATGTAAAAGTTCGCGACGTAATTATTGCAATGACGGCTTGTACAGACTCTAACATGAATCGTTTAACATTCCCTGGATTTGACTTTGCACCAGCTGCAAACTTCGATCTTTTAAAGAAAGCATATGATGCTGGAACAGAAAAGGGATTACACGTTCGCGTTGGTAATGTTTTAACAGCAGATGTGTTCTACCGTGAGAGCATGGACATGGTAAAAAAACTTGGTGAATACGGCGTATTAGCTGTAGAAATGGAAACAACTGCACTTTATACATTAGCGGCGAAATACGGTGTAAATGCATTATCTGTATTAACAGTAAGTGACCACATCTTCACTGGAGAAGAAACAACATCTGAAGAACGTCAAACTACATTTAACGAAATGATTGAAATTGCTTTAGACGCGGCGATTCAATAATAATGCAAAAAGAACTTGTCATACGTCTGGCGAGTTCTTTTTTGTCATTTTCTAAATTAAAGAATTACTTTATATGACTTTTTAAAAAAAACTGCTTCAAAGAGAGACAGATTTTTAGTCTCTTCTTTCTTTTTTCGTTTGTTATAATAAAGAAAATATTTATACGGGTATTCTTTTGTGAGGTGAAGAAGTGAAAAAGAGAAGTATTGTCTTTAAACTATTTTTATTAACATCAACATTATTTACTGTTACCTTCCTCCTTTTTTTCCTTGGGCAATCGTTGTTTTTAGAAAAATTTTATATTAATAAAAAAGTTCAAACCGTTCAAACTGCTTTTGAAAAGTTTTTATCAAATTATGAAAAAAGTGACAGGACATTTGAGGAAATAAGGAAGCTCAAACAAGACTTTCACGAAAAAACAAACGCTGATGTCGTTTTATTAGATCCAAATGGAATTATAAAAGATGAAAATAATTACTATATTGAGATTGTCGATAAATCCAATAAAACGTATTCCATTCCACTCAACAATATTTTAACAATTGATGAATATACCAAGTTTATGAATTTACAGTTAAAAAATAATGATGTTATTCTCATAGATGGAATTTTAAAAAAAGACGTAATTATACCCGTTACGATTACGACTCGTTATAATTCATGGAAAAATGATAATATCATTTCTGACTTTAAATTATTCAATATTGATTGGACAAACGCTAAGAAAAACAAATACGCAAAAGACACAAGACTTGGCATTCATACATTTGAAGGAATTGTATCAAAAATACATCTTCCTTCTAAAAACGACCTTCGTCTCGCAAATAATTTAGAGACATTACAAGGGATTCAACATTGGGAGTTATCTGTAATACTAGGTAAAACCAATTCCAATGAATTGACAACATTTACAATCGGAGAAGAGGAGAATGGAAAAAGCCAAATTTTTGTAAAGCCAGTCATGGAAAACGGTAAAATTAAAGAGTTTGCTTTTGCAACGACCTCCTTACAACCTGTAAATGAAGCAATGCTTGTTTTAAAAGATTATTATGTCTATGCATTAATTATCGTATTTCTCGTTATTATTTTATTATCTTTTTATTATTCAAAGATGATTGTCAAACCGCTTATTAAAATAAATCGAGTGACCAAAAAAATGGCTAACTTCGATTTCAGTGAAAAATTACCTGTTTCAGCGGATGATGAAATCGCTGGTTTATCTAGTAGTATTAATACGTTATCCGTAAACCTAAAAGATCGAATAGATCGATTAAACGTTGCAAATACAAAATTACAGCAAGACATCGAGCGAGAACGTCAATTAGAAAAGACGAGAAAAGAATTCATTTCTGGTGTATCTCATGAATTAAAAACGCCACTTAGTGTGATTAGAAGCTTTGCTGAAGGAATTAAAGATGGTGTCAGCAAAGATACTACTTACTATACAGATGTGATTTTAGAGGAAACAGAAAACATGAATCGACTCATCGTCGAAATGTTAGAATTAGCAAAACTAGAATCTGGTACGTATAAACTAGAAATGAATACTTTTTCAATCGGTGAACTTGTTCACCAAGTGTATACAAAGCTATTATTTAGTATGGAGGAAAAACACTTACAAGTAGAAATTGATGCAAATCCTTCTATACATGTTGAAGCAAATCGCAATCGAATTGAGCAAGTTGTTGTAAATTTACTCAGTAACGCAATTCGCTATACACCTGATGGTAAAGAGATTCGTATTCGCATCATAGAAAATGAAGAAAAAGTAAAAGTGGAAATTGAAAACACTGGTAATCCAATCCCAAATGAAAGTTTAGAAAAAATATGGGATCGCTTCTATCGTCTAGATGCTTCCCGTAGCCGCCATACTGGAGGAACTGGACTTGGTCTATCAATCGTAAAAAACATTTTAGAACTTCATCATGCCGAATACGGTGTGTATAATACTAATGATAGCGTCGTTTTTTATTTTGATTTACAAAAAATAAAAGAAGTCAAATAATTTGTCTTAACTTCACCAGGAGTTCACATGAAATTCACACTCTCCCTTTATAGTTATAAACAAGTTAATCCTTTCCTTTACACACATAACAGAGGAGAGTGCGTGAAATGAAACAAGCAGGACAACCTATTCAAAACGAAACACAATTAGAAAAAATCAAAAATATACTTTTACAATCTTCGAAACGTGATGGCTTACTATTCGTACTAGCTGTAAATTCCGGTCTAAAAGTAAGTGAGATTTTACAATTAAAAGTCGGTGATGTCATCGATGAAAATGAAAATGTTCGTCACTCCATTTTATTTTACAATGAAAAAGTAAAAAAACATAAATGGTTTGCTGTAAATGAAGATTTACAGCATGCAATCGAAGATTATATGAGAGAGCGTAAAATATGGAAGCGAAATGAACCATTATTAAAATCGCAAAAAGGAACAAAATCCATTACAAGACAGCATGCATGGTATATTTTAAACAAAGCTGCAAAAGAAGTTGGTTTAGAAGGGATTAGCTCACATACACTGCGAAAAACTTGGGGATATTGTGCATACAAATCTGGTGTTGATATTGCATTCTTACAACACTTCTTTGATCACAGTACCCCATCAAAAACTTTAAAATATATCGGTATTGCATAAAAACAAACATGGTTCTTATACATAAAAAAGGTTGCCAACTTTAAACTTGGTAACCTTTTTTATGTTTCATTTTCTCTTTTCTTGTTTCTCTTATTTCGTAGTGGTACTCTAGTAATAAGGGGGAGAAATTATGAACACACTAACAATTGAATTACCAAAAGAAACAGCAGAAAAACTCGGCTTATTAAAACAAGCATATCAAAAGAAAACAGGTGCTACAATTTCAGAAAGCACTCTTGTTCAATCACTTATCTCAAGAGAGTTTATTCAAGAAATAACTCCATTTGATTTACAACAATATGTAAATGAAAAAGAACAGCGCTAAGCTGTTCTTTTTCTATTGAATCGCTTTTACATATTCTGCAATTGCATGAACTTCCTGTTTAGATAACTGCGGCTTTTCTTCATATTGATGCTTCTCTACTGCTTCCTCAATTGTTTTTGCACTACCATCATGTAAATATGGTGCTGTTGCCCCTACACCACGAAGTGTTGGTGGATCAAAAAATCCTTTTTGCCGCTTATTTTGAAAACCACCGCGTGCGTCACCCTCATAGCCTGTATCTGTTTCATTCGCAGTTCCAATATTATAAAGGAAATTTGTATTATTCGTTGTCAACTTTCCATTTTCATCTATCGCTTTTGTACTATTGGTCAAATTCTCTCCGCCGTGGCATGTTAAGCAATTTGCCTTTCCTTTAAACAATTGCTCTCCGTCTTTGGCCGTAGGAGTTAACGAGCCATCAGCTTGACGATACGGGCTCTTTGGTACTGGGAATGAATTAGGATCATCTAAAAATGCCTGCAGCGCATCATACATATGCTGGGCATCTTTTGGAATCTCTTTTCCTGGATCTAATTCCATCATCCCCCCCATTTCACCTTGTACAGTGTGAATATAATCTGTGAAATCATCACGTGATCCATCCCACATAAATAAACCTGTTTGAGTAGTTAAAACATTACTTGGTACATTTCGTTTCCCTTTTGGTGTCATCAATGATAACCCATTAATTTCTCCATCACTATGACACGTCACACAACTCATCCAGTTGTTTCCGGTTATTGTTGTTGCATACTTATCACTATTTGCACTATAAAAAATTTCTTTCCCTTCGCGTACTAGTTTTGGTAAAGAATCTTTTTCAATTAATTTAACTGTCTTCTTATCAGCTTTCACCTTTGCGTATGAATCATCGCCACCTGTTTGTAGAAATGCCAGGTCATGACTCATTGCATTATGAACAGCCAACGTGTTTTCTTTTGGAAGTAAAATAATCCCCCGCGGGTTACTTCCTGGAATGCGTCTTACAATTTGTGTCGCATTGCCACCGCGAGTTAGATCAAACATGACAAGATCTTCACTACCTGACATAACAACAAATACTTTCGTCCCTTTTTCATTAAAAACTACATCGTATGGATTAGACACAATCATTGTTTCATTCTTTGTATCTTTCACATTCATCGCTTCAAATAATTGCTTACGTTGTTTTGTAACTTCTTCATCTTTTTCTAAATCGATAATTGAAACAGCTGGAAACACAGTTTCCTCAAATTGAATTGGTGTATCGGTATTCGTCAGCATGTGTGGCACCCAAGCTGTCTTACCATCTGGTGCAATTACAAATTGCTCTAATGTATTTGGAACCCCTTGACTCTTTTTACGGTCTTCTTTGTCTGGGGAAGGAGCAAGCGTAATTACTTTCTTTACTTTATTACTCTCTGTATCTACAACACTAATTTTCCCCTCTAAATAATGTGGCACATACAATTTTTTCCCGTCTTTTGTCATCGCTAACGTTCGTGGACGGTCGCCAATTTGAATCTTTTGAATTGTTTTTTTCTTATCAATATCAATAACTGATACATTCCCTGAACGGAAATTTGATACGTACAACTTTGTCCCATCTGGATTTGTAACAATACCAAATGGCTCTATTTCTGTTACAATTCGATCAATCACTTTTTTCTTTTCCAATGATACAACATCTATCTTATTATCATACATACAAGAAACATATAATGTCTTTTCATCTGGACTTATTGTTAATTGTCTCGGTTCTTTTCCAACTGGAATCTCCGATACTACTTTTCTACTTTTTACATCTGTCACCGTTACAGTATTTACATCAATATTTGCAGTATAAATCCATTTTCCATCTTTGCTTACTATAATATTATTACTATGAACAGCTTCGTCGCGTTTTACTTCTTTTCCTGACATTTTCACTTCGCAACTCGCAAACACCCCAATGCATAGAAGCAACACAACCGCAATAAACAAGCGCTTCATCATCTGACCCTTCCTTCTTATCCCTCATTAGACAACATTCCTACCACTTAAAAATTGACAATTAAACTGGTGGATACTAGTCTATAAAATCTCATCAATGAATGTATCATCTTACTACACCCTTACTTCACAAAAACCGAACAAGTTTCTACACTTGTTCGGTCTTAATACTACCATGAATTGCTTTTTCTTGTTTTTCTTATTTCTCTTTTTTCACTTCAACATTTACAAGAACCGGAGCAATACCATTCTTACCATGCCCAGCTTGAATTTGTGGTACGTTATCCTTATCAGCATTTCCAAGCTTTCCTTTTATATAAACATCTCCAGTATCCCAAAATTCACTTGTTTGCATTCCTTCTTTTAATGATGGTCCATTGATTACTTGCTCATAAAAATCAACATAACGAGAAGTAATTACTTTTTGTTCCAATGAATCATATTTCGTTTTATCTGCATCTGTGTTACTTAAGTTTTGTAATGCAACGCGTAAAACTGCTGATACGCTACCAGCTGTATATGGTGTATATTTCATTTCACCTTTTTTCGTTTCATATGCACGAGCTTCTTTATTCCACATTTTACGATCAACTAAATCATATAGTTTACGTGCTTCCACGCGATACGTTTCATCTTTCGTTGCTAGAAAGGCCGCTGTTAACCCACGAATTGCTCCTAGTTGTGCTTCTAGTGTTACAGGTTCCTCATCTACCCCTTTACCGATTGTATAGCCATTTGCTATGAAACCATCTTTTGTTTTCATATTTTTTAACAAAAAGTCTGCTTGTGTCTTAATCATAGTAAGTGCACGTTTTCCTTCTTCTGTTTGTAACCCTTGTGCCTCTGCACCACTGGCATATCCCACTGGCATTCCATCAATCGCACGCTGGAACATACGAAGTGCTTCTACCATATAACTTGCATCAAATGTATCAATTCGTTTTCCTTGCTCTGTTCCGCTATGCTCTGCAACAAATGCTCCTGTTTCTTTATTGTAGTGCATCGCTTCAATATTTTTAAATACATGTAGCATTACATCACGATTTAAAGAATATGGGTCATCTGCTTTTACATCATTCACTACATCAAGATCTGTATTTTCTGCTACCGCTTTGGCAAATGGCGCACCATCGAATGTCGCTTGGAAGGCTGGATTTACATTTTTATTATCGGGACGTTGATCCGTCATTCCGAAAAATTCTGCTGTTGGCCATAACATCATCCACTGATCACGAAGCATACTGCGTGCATCTTTCACTTCTAATCCGCCAGCTTTTGCAATTCCGCCTTTTTCTTCTTCATTTACTTTAATCTCATGTGGTAAATAAACAAGGCCGTTATCTGGATTATATTTACTTCCAATTCCGCTCGTTAATTGTTTTGCATTCGCATCATAAAATAATCCATCACGAATATATGCAAGCTTATTCCAAATTTCTTCTGTTAAAATCACTCCTTGCATACCATCTGCACTACTTTTTCCAAGACGAATATTTGCATCTTTATCTTGTGTGCTTGATGTTGCCTCTAACTCTTCATCTTTATCTAATGTATGGAAACCACCTAAAAAGTCCCCAGCCCATAATGTTTGTTTTAAAAACGTTGAACCGTACGCTGCTGGTGTTAACGTTTTATTCATTTTCGTACGATCCCAGCGTAATGTTTTAAAATCCATTTGGTACGCTGGTACATATGTTTTATCATCGTTTTCTGCATATACAGAAGTATCCACCTTTTGTGTATAATGCGGATCACCGCCAGCATATTCCATAAATGTCGGGTACATATTTGTAAATATTTCTTTACGTGGATACCCTACACTATCAGCTAATGTATAAAATCGACTCTCTAACCAAGTAGGAACATCTTTATTTTCTGCTTTTGTCATTTTTTGTACAATTGGTGCGTGCAGTAAATGCAGTCCAAGACCGGATTTCTCAACAACCTCATACATTGCTTCTTCTGAGTACTCATAAGATTCAATTCCAGCCATGTAATCAAATTTCGTTGGTTTATTTCGTTTTTGTGCATCCAATATGTCTAAATCTAATCCAAGTCCTTCTGCTAATGGTTCCCCAGACAATTCAAATTCCGTATATGCAAACATATTTGCTGCTGTATCAAACGAATAATCAGTTACTGGTATACGATATGTATTTTTTTCTTTTGACGTTTCTTCTTTTTTCCCTGCACACCCTACTGATAGTAGAAGTGAAGAAACAACAGCAACTGTCGTCATGACTTTCCATGGCTTTTTCATTCATTCCCGCTCCCTTAATTAACATTGATAATTATTATCAAATAAACGTTTTCATTATATTATAAAATTAATTTTTTGTAAAATTTAAATTTTCCACAAAAAACATTAAGAAAAGTATTGACAATGATAATGATAACCATTATCATTTATTATGAAGCCAACAATTGATGAATCAAACAAACGCTCAGTAACATTGTTACCCCTCTTTTTCATATAGAAAAACACTGTACATTCCCCCTGTTTGTACAGTGTTTTTCTTTTTTAATTTTATTCAAATAAATTGAGTTGTTCCGGTTTTGGTTCGCCGTATGTAATGTGCATCATCGTCATAAGCTGTTTTGCATTATCAGCAGCATCCCCGCCGGAATTATTATTAAATAACACATATATGTTCTTCGTCTTTTTCTGCAATACCTGTAACCTTTCTACCCATTCTTCTAACTCTTTTTTATTATAACGATACAAACAGCGCACAGCTCGCCAATTTTCTCCTTTATCAAGCCATCCATGAAAATTGCGGCCATGAAAGCGTATTAATGTCACTTCAGAATGAGTCGCTTCTAATACAATTGGAACTGAACCAATTCCAGCTTGTGGTTCATCACAAATCGTATGGATCCACTTTTCCTGCTCTAAAAATTGTAATGTTTTATCATGCATATGTGGATTAAACCATGTTTGATTTCGGAACTCTATAGCACACGGTAATCCTTCCATTTTTTCTTTTGTATAACGGAGTAAATCGACATTTTTCTTCTGACAATCAAACCAAGGTGGATATTGAAATAATATCGCCTTTAATTTATGTGCCTCTTGAAGCGGAACAATAGATTGTTTAAATATTTCAAACATCTCATCGAAATTAGAGAATGGAATCTCTCCCTGCATATGTCCTGTCATCCCCTGATAGGCTTTGACAACAAATGAAAAATCTTTTGGTGTTTCTCCGGCCCATTTCATATAATTCTTAACTGGTTGCATCGCATAGAACGAACTATCTACTTCTACAATAGGAAAATACTCACTATATGTTCGCAATTTATTTCTATTTCCATAGGAATCCGTATATAAAGAATCGTGATCTCCCCATCCTGTTAATCCAATAGAAATCACCCTTATCCCTCCTTATCCTATTTTTGTCAATCCATACATACTGAATTAACGAAAACAAATAGTTCAGCCTGATAAAAAAGTTTCAGCTTTCCTCAAGAGCATCCTTATAAAAATATGATATACTAGATGGAAGAATTTTTAAATTGAGGAGTTATTTATTTATGATTCAAGAGGATACTACTTTATCTCATGAAAATCAAATAAAAGAATTAGAAAAGAAAGTGCAGTTTTATGAACAGTTGGTAAATCAATTACCCCATCATTTCACATACGAAAATTCACAACTAGGTTTACAATTACATAAAAAAGGAACTTCTCATTTCATTCATCACATCCCAAAAGAAGATATAGAATCAAATCTTGTACTAACTTGTGATTCCTTA
The DNA here is from genome assembly GCF_002584535.1 of Bacillus cereus. Lineage (GTDB taxonomy): Bacteria > Bacillota > Bacilli > Bacillales > Bacillaceae_G > Bacillus_A > Bacillus_A arachidis. The sequence continues at coordinate 166,283 of NZ_NUOT01000024.1, read as the reverse complement.
TTTCTATTTGAGCAACTTGAAAAGTACTTTGTTCATATATTTGATGCATTTTCACATCATGTCACTTTCATTGACAATAAAGGTATCATTACATTATGCAACCAATCTGCAGCAGACGATCTTGGCGTATTACGAAATGATATAATTGGTGAACCAATCCAAAAGTTATTAAACTTACCAGAAGAAAAAATTAAAGCTTTAGAAACATTACACAGCGGGCAAGAAATTTACAATGAAGAAGTATTAGACTTAAACTATGGTATTATAAACAATCGCATTATTCGTGATTATAATGGAGAAATTTTCCGTGTTATCAGTGTTTTTCATTATTTAAATACCGAGCGTGATGCTGAAAAACTTGCATTAGCTGGTCGAATTGCAGCTGGAATTGCACACGAAGTTCGTAATCCACTTACAACAGTACGTGGTTATTTACAATTTTTACAAGAAAGTGTTTCACCTTCTAATAAAGAACTCTTTCAAAATCTGCTCATTCCTGAATTAGATCGTGCAAATAGTATCATCACTAAATTTTTATCTATTTCAAAAGCACACGAATTTAAAAGAGAACCATTTCCCATCAATACTTTTTTACGTGAATATATCCAACAGCTACTAGCTAGTGAAGTATTTTTACATAACATTTCTATTGAATATAATTTATCTTCCGATTTAGAAAACATATTAGTAAATATTGATCGATATGAGCTCGTTCAAGTTTTCCTAAACTTATTCCAAAATGCTGTGGATGCAAAAAGTGATAGACCTTTATCCATTCAAATCACTAGTCATCGTTTGGATAATTTTGCTCGCGTCACTTTCCAAGACAATGGATTTGGTATTCCTCCATCCATTCAAGAATATATATTTGATCCATTCTTTTCTACAAAAGATACCGGAACTGGCCTCGGATTATCAGTAACAAAAAAAATCATTCAAAATCACAATGGAACTCTAAAAGTTTCTAGTAATGAAAATGGAACAACATTTATCATCTCCATTCCATTGGCACAAAAAGAAGCGGGCTTATAGCATCTTCTAAAAAAGAATCAGTGGGGATAAAGCCCCACTGATATAACTACGTAAATATATTCAAAATATACAATTTTATGTTTTTTCACATGCCCCAAGTTCTTCACTACTCAATCTCTTAATCCACATGTCTTCTATATTTTTTCCTCTTTCATATAGAAATACCACAAAACTTAATGAGTTCAATGTCTCTTCTTTCATTCCAAACTCAACACACTCCGGTAAGAATGAACTCGAGGCTATTCTTCCCATCTTAAATGTTAGATGTCCTTCTTTACGTTTCTTTACTTCAAATTTACTCTACCTTAACGCTTATTCTGTATGATAGAGAACAAAGACAATGATATGAAAGAGGGATGAAAATGAACACCTTATCGTCAATACGCTTTGGGATCGTCCTTATGTCATGTATAATTTTATGTTCAGCACTCTTTTTGACTTTAGAATGCACCTCTGCATCAAAAGCAGCAGAAAACAGTAACATTGCTTCATACGAACTGCTATATGCAAACCAAAATATAGTACCTCTCTCATCTTCTTTATCTAAAGAAAAAAGAGTTATTAAAGGAATGATTATTACAGAAGCTTCTTCCCATCATGACCTGAATCAGATTGCAAAAAGAATTAAAGAACAATATAATAACCAAAAAATCGATGAAATTACATTATCCATTCACAATAAAAATACTGGAAAATATGAAGATGACTTACCTTTTGAGCCAATTAGCAAAGCAACAATTTCAATTTTTTATAATTCACAATCCCATTCTAACATCATTATTCGCCTCACTGAACAGTAAATACACCCGCTGAAAAAGTTTTCAATTCATATAAAAAAGAGACGAATATAATAATCATTCGCCTCTTTTTATTCTTACAAAAATGGAATCCACTCTTTTACTTTATCAATCCACTCTTTTTGTTGTTCTTGACGCTTTTTTTCTTCCTCTTTTCTTCTTTTTTCTTCTTCAATTTTCTTTAATTGTTTTGCATAGTCAGTCTCTGATATTAGTGATAATTGAAATGCTTTTTGACTAGGGTTGGCATCAGCTTTTTTCATAATATCTCGAAACATTGTTGTTGTAATTTGACTACCGCCTGGAATATAGTGCTCTCTATCCGTTTTATCATACCCTACCCAAATTGCACCGACAAGGTCAGGTGTATAACCAACAAACCATGAGTCTTTCGCTCCGCTACTCGGACCGTCTACAAGCTGAGTAGTTCCTGTTTTACCAGCCGTATCTATATTTTTTACCTTTGCTTTTTCACCTGTTCCTTTTTCAACAACGCCTTTTAATAAATATGTCATTTTTTGAGCAACCTCTTCACTTGTTACACGTGTTTCTTTTTTATACCACTTTCCTACTATTTCTCCTTCAGCATTCTGTATTTCACGAATTGCATGCCCTTCAACTTGTACTCCATCATTTGCAAAAGTTGCATAAGCTTGAGCCATTATGAATGGTGAAGTTCCCGTATGCATTCCCCCTAAAGCAATAGGAAGGGTACGATCTTCCTCTTGCAATGGAATACCAAAACGCTCTAATGACTTCAACCCTTTGTCTAATCCAATTTGTTCTAACAACCAAACTGCTGAAACATTATAAGACTTAGCAATTGCTTCATACATTGTCACATCGCCATGAAAAGTATGATCACTATTTTGAGGCGTATAATCTTTTATATGAAGTGGCTCGTCCTTTAAAACATCATATACTTCATATCCCTGTTCTAATGCAGGTACATATACTGCGAGAGGCTTTAATGTCGAGCCAGGCTGTCTTTTTAATTGTGTTGCATGATTAAATTGTAAAAATTGATACGTTCCCCTCCCGCCAACTAGTGCGGGTACACCACCAGTTTTCGGATCCATTAGAACAATGCCCGTTTGCATAAGTTGATCAGCATTACTCCCTTGAAAATAACTATCATTATTCACAACATCTTCCACTGCTTGTTGTTTTTTCGGATCAAGTTCTGTATAAATACGATATCCACCAGCTAAAATTTCATTTTGTGTCAATTCATATTTCTCCATCGCTTCTCTGACAATGTAATCTACATATTGCGAGTATTTGCCCTTATACTTATCATCAACGCCACGGCGTAATACAAGGCCCTTTTCTTTCTCATTGCTGTACTGTTCTTCTGAAATATATCCTTGCTCTTTCATTAATGCTAAAACAACGTTACGTCTTTCGATTGATTTATTAAAATTTTTATATGGTGAATAAATTGATGGCCCCTTAATTAACCCTGCAATTGTCGCAGCTTCTGCTATTGTTAAATCCTTTACTTCTTTATTGAAATATGATTTAGCCGCTTTTTTTACACCCCAAGCTCCTTCACCAAAATAAATTTGATTCATATACATCTCAATAATTTCATCTTTTGTATACGTACGCTCTATCTTTTTTGTTAAAAAATATTCTTTAAACTTCCGTGAAAATGTACGTTCTTGTGTTAAAAATACATTTTTCGCAAGCTGTTGTGTAATTGTACTCCCACCAGCTACTACTTCTCCAGCAGTAATATTTTTTAACAAGGCACTCATAATCCCACTATAGTCAATACCATGATGGCTAAAAAATTCTTTATCCTCTACTGCTACAACTGCTTGAATCATAATATCAGGAATATCTTTTCTTTTGATTCCTTCCGCCTTGGAAGAAGATAACTTTGCTGCCACTTCTTTATTAGCATCATAAATAAGTGTCGGCTGCGGAACAGCTTGTTTTAATGCAGATATGTCTTGAATGGATATCATTATATTTACTGCAATAAATAGGGTAACAAAAAAACTGGAAAAAATTAATAATATGTTGCGCAATTTCTTCCTCTTGTTGAACCACTCAAGCATTTTTTTGAAATGAGTGTTGTTCAATTTCATTTATTCACTTCCTCCATGAGTCTACACTTTCGATTAAAAAAGGAAAAAATGTCCTCTTTTTGAATTTATTATAATAACGTATTAGTTCCTCAAGTGTAAAGCATTTCTTTTACATTCATACTTTTTACAAGAAAAGGACATTCTACAAGTAAGATATTCATTATTGATTATTAATATTATTAATACATCAATGTGAGTTATGTTAAGTTTTTGTAAACTTTTCGATAAAATGTTTTAAAAAACGACAGTTTTTTGTTAGAATTGACTAGCCAATATATTTTACATATATTACTTTTCGTGGGGGTAACAATAATGGTCTTTAAATCTAAAAAAGATAAATTTTCCGAAATGTTAATGAATGTTTCCGAAAATTTAAAAGAAGGCGCGCAATTTTTCGTGGAGTATAAAATTAAAAATGCCAGCGATCTAAAAGAATTTTCTATGCGCATGAAAGAATACGAGTCAAAAGGTGACTCATTTATTCACGAAATCATTATGGAGCTAAACAAAGCGTTTATTACTCCTATTGAACGTGAAGACATCCTGCAACTTGCGATGAGCATGGATGATGTACTTGATGGACTAGACCACAGTGCAGGTTTATTCGAAATGTATTCTATTACAGAAGCAGATGAATACATGATTAAATTTGTGGAGGCAATTAATCAATGTGCAATTGAGATTGCAAATTCCGTTGAACTTATGTCGAATAAGAAATTAGTGGATATTCGCACAAATGCAATTAAAATTAAGGATTACGAATCACAGTGTGATGATATCCGTCGCCATGCTATTAAGAACTTATTCTCTCGTGAAAAAGATCCAATTAAGATCATTCAATTCAAAGAGATCTATGAAGAGCTAGAAGAAGTAGCTGATAGCTGTCAAAGCGTTGCAAACGTATTAGAAACAATTATTATGAAGAACGCATAAGGAGTTTGATCATGGATACACTCTTGATATTGACTGTTTTAATAGTCATTTGTGCTTTAGCTTTCGACTTTATTAACGGATTTCACGACACAGCAAACGCGATTGCAACGGCTGTTTCAACGAAGGCATTAAAGCCGAGACAAGCTATAATTATGGCAGCTATTATGAACTTTTTAGGTGCAATGACATTTACAGGTGTAGCAAAAACAATTACAAAAGACATTGTTGACCCATTTGCTTTAGAACATGGATCATATGTTATTTTAGCCGCTCTGCTTGCTGCAATTGCTTGGAACTTAATTACTTGGTACTATGGAATCCCAAGTAGTTCTTCGCATGCAATTATTGGTGCAATCGCAGGTGCTGCAATTGCTGCTGCTGGATTAAGTTCAATTAATTTCAAAGGATTTATTAAAATTCTTGAAGCTTTAATTATTTCGCCAATCGTTGCATTTGTTATTGGGTTTATCGTATATAGTATTTTTAAAGTTGTCTTTAAAAACTTTAATTTAACGAAAACGAATCAAAACTTCCGTTTATTCCAAGTGTTTACAGCGGCACTACAAGCTTATACACATGGTACAAACGATGCTCAAAAAGCAATGGGTATTATTACAATGGCCTTAATGACAAATGGCCTTCATAGTTCTGGAGATATTCCTTTCTGGGTTCAATTCTCATGTGCTCTTGCAATGGGTCTTGGTACTTCTGTCGGTGGATGGAAAATTATTAAAACTGTTGGTGGACAAATTATGAAAATTCGTCCTGTAAATGGGGTAGCTGCCGATTTATCATCATCACTTGTTATTTTTGGTGCTACATTTATTCATTTGCCAGTTAGTACAACGCACGTTATCTCTTCTTCTATTTTAGGGGTAGGTGCTTCCCATCGTGTAAAAGGTGTAAAATGGGGAACTGCGCAACGTATGTTAATTACATGGGTAATTACACTTCCAATTTCTGCTTCATTAGCAGCCTTATTCTATTACCTATTACATTTTATTTTCTAATACAAAGTCGCCTTCCTTATTTTTCTAGGAAGGCGACTTTTTTGTGAACAATCTTATTTCTTTTCAAAAAGCATGTATAATAAATGTTGTATTAGTGATACAGAGGAGTTGGCAATTTTGGAATACATCATGTTACTTTTCATTGGATTAATCGCAGGAACAGTCGGAAGTTTAGTAGGACTTGGTGGAGGAATTATTATCGTCCCCTTACTGATTGGGTTGCATAGTTTATCACCACAACTCGCAGTTGGTACATCAATGGTGACCGTAGTTTTCACTGGTCTCTCCTCTACTCTTACTTATATGAAACATAAGCGAGTAGATTATAAAAGTGGACTTATTTTATTTATAGGGAGCGGCCCTGGAGGTATTATTGGATCGTGGGCAAACAAATTTTTGAATCAGGATTCTTTCTCATTATACTTTGGAATTTTCCTTATTTTCGTATCTATCCTTCTCATGTTACGCGATAAATTGAAACCTCTTTCCCTCTCAAATGCAAATGTTATTAAACGATCTTTCACAGATGCTGAAGGTAACACCGTTCATTATCAATTCCCACCGTTTCTTTCGATTATTATCGCATTTGTAGTTGGTTTTATATCTGGATTATTTGGCATTGGTGGCGGTGCATTACTCGTTCCAGCGATGATGCTTCTTTTTGCATTCCCTGCACAAATTGCTGTCGCAACTTCCATGTTTATTGTCTTTTTATCAGCAATCGTAAGTTCTATGACTCATATTTCTCTTGGCAATGTTAGCTGGATTTATGCATTGATTCTTATTCCAGGCGCTTGGATTGGCGGAAAAATTGGAGCTTTCATCAATACAAAATTAAGCGGTAATGCGATTATCAAATTATTGCGTGTCACATTAATTATTCTTGGAACTAGATTAATTATCATTTCTTTCTTGTAACGCGTTCTTTTTAGAATGCGTTTTTTTATACGCAGGAATACAAAAACACCCCAAAAATAAAACATAATACCGTACACATACAAAACAACGTCAAATTTGAAATATGCAATTTACCCAAGTTGATCACTCCACTTCTATAGCTGTGACTATTACCTTTATGATAGCGAAAAAACAGAGGGTGTGCTGTTACAAAGCGCTAACAATGCAAAAGCAATTATTACAAATTTTATCAGTTTATTGCATCTGCTTGTATAATCTATCGATTCAACAAAAAAAGATGTCATATTGACATCTTTTTAGTGAAGGAGTGACCATCCCATAAAATCTTCATGTACTTGACGTGCTCGTTTATCATTCCTATCATACAATTCAGCGTAGCTATCCGTTTCTTCATCATAAGTCATTGTATAGATAATTTGACCATCTATTTCAACTGATAGAACGACTCCACCTTTCATCTCTTCCACATGTATTACAGCATTAGCTGGAATTTTCATATCAGTCATTTTCGCATCTAACAATATAGTAAACCCCCTACAGCGTATTTATTGCTAGTACTATTACACACTAAATAGTATACTACTGTAATAGCATACATTCCGTCAATTAAATTGCTGTTTTGTAAGCTTATCTTCTTTTATTCATCTATTTTTTAATACAAACAGACTATAAATCGGGTACAATGAACGAATAGAAATGATTAAATGAGGTGCTAACATTGATTCTACATAAAGGGGATACATTATTTCGTCAAGGTGAAGAAGGTCCCTTATATTTTATTAAAACGGGACTATTAAAAGTTATTCGATTACAAGAAGACGGAACACCATTTTTATTTAACATTATTGTTCCAGGTGAGACAATCCCTCACCATTCTTTAATTTCACCAAAGGAGTATCATGGTACAGCAATTGCTTTAATTAAAACAGAGGTCCAGCCCATTGTATGTAATACATGGTACGAAAAACTACAGGAGAATCCAGAATTATACGCTGATATCGCCATGCAACTACAAACAAAATTACGAATGATGCAGCAGCGAATCGATCAATTAACAACTGTTTCTCCGAAAGAACGTCTCTACCGTTTACAAGAGTGGTTCTCACTATATTTAGGGGAAATTCCAATCTATGAAATATTAACACAAACAGAAATCGGACAACTGATCGGTGTACGTCGTGAAACAGTAAATCGCTTGTTACGAGAACAAGTAAAAAACGAGGGGAACTAACACCTCGTTTTTTGTTTGCCTTATGATAAACTTGCTGCCGGACCAAAAAATTCATAATGAATGTGTTCAGGTGAAACGTCCCATTCTACTAAATCCTTATTAATATGTTTCATAAATGGTACCGGGCCACAGAAATAAAAGTCCGCTTTATTTGTAGGAATAATTGATTGTAACCAATCTAAATCAATGAAACCTTCTTTATCAAAGTTTTTCGCTTGTAAATCTTGTTCTGTTGGTGAAGAATAGCAAGTGTATACTTCTACTTGTTCATGGTCGTTCTCTACTTGCTGCACATGTTCTTTCATGGCATGCACTTTGCTATTTAATGCTGCGTGAATAAAGTATACCTTGCGGTTTGAATCTCGCTCAATTAATGTATTTAACATACTCATCATCGGCGTAATACCAACGCCGCCACTGATTAACACAATCGGTAAATTTGAATCCATATTTAATACAAAATCCCCCGCCGGTGCACTTAGTGGCAAGATATCTCCCTCTTGAACATGATCGTGTAAATAATTAGATACCTTTCCATCAGGTGTTTCTGCAGCTATTTCTCGTTTCACACTAATACGATAGTAGCCTTTTCCAGGAGCGTCTGATAAGCTATACTGACGATTATGTGTATATGTTTCACCTTCTATATTTAATTGGATCGTTACATATTGACCAGGTAAGAATGTTGACAGTTCTCCACCATCTTCTGGTTTGAAATAAAACGATGTAATTACGTCGCTCTCTTTCTCTTTTTTCACAACAACAAAGTTACGGAAATCTTTCCAACCGCCTTCTTTTTTTGCCGCTTCATCATACATTTCTGCTTCGATACTAATAAATGCATCAGCAATTACACCATACGCTTCTCCCCAAGCATCTAACACTTCTTGTGGCGCATTTGCTACCTCTTTAATCGCTTGTAATAAACATTTTCCGACGATTGGGTAGTGTTCTGCTTTAATTCCTAAACTTCTATGCTTATGACCAATTTGTTTTACAGCAGGAATAATAGCTTCTAAATTATCAATATATGTAGCAGCTGCATACACTGCACTTGCTAACGCCTGTTGCTGTCTTCCTTTTTTCTGATTTGTATGGTTAAAAATATTTAATAATTCCGGATGTTCCGAGAACATAATTTGATAAAAACGTGTCGTAATTTCAACGCCTTTTTCTTGTAATAATGGTACTGTTGATTTTACAATTTCAATTGTTTTTGCACTTAACATTGTATCCCACTCCTTTATTTCTTTAACTATTGTTAGTGTAAATGAAATGTTCACTGGATGTTGTGATTTTAATCACTATAAACACGGTGTTTTTGTGAAAAATGTATGAACGATTTAGATTTATCCTGTTATTTGCTGCTAAACCAAACAAATTTTTGCTTTATATCCCATCCTATCTTTTCTAAAAGAAAACAAACTAACCAAAATTCCCCAACTTAAGACTGGGCTTGAAGAGATTCTTCGATTACTTGTATACCTTTTCCGTTCCCAAACTCAGTATATCCCCATATATTTGTTTCACCTGTATATTTGTTTATAATACTATTAAGTCGTGGTAAACACGATGAGCATAAACGACGTATTCACTCTTCCTGACTTCTATCCCCTTTTTCAAAACCTTAAACTTCGCCTTACATCTTGTTTTATCTGCTTCTTTTTTATTTCCGGTATTATATCTTTTAAAAACGGTTCTCGTTTTTGAAACCTCTACACTAGATGATTCCTATCTCTCCCTCTTTCTATGTATGTCATATTTTTTCTTTTATCAGAAATGACGTTTATATAATCCAAAATTAGCCAAAAATAAGAAAAGAATATGTTTCAAGCAGTTATTCTTCTTTTTCTTCAATACAATACTAAGATTGATTGCTTGAGAACAGAAAAATAACGGAAGGAGGTAGACATAAAATGTCATTACAATCTCTCATGATTGGCACTTTATCCTTTTTAGCCTCAACACTAATTTTTTATACAGTTGGCTATTTACTATTATTAGATTGGTTACCCAATCATTTGTTTATCGCTCTTATTGTCCTTTCTGCTCTTATGATTTCCTATCTTATTACACGAAAATCAATGAACGAACCATCTGCAAAAACAAAATAATAGAGTGAACCTTTTAGTTCACTCTATTTTTCATTTCCTAGGAAAGAGTTTAGCTATCTTTGCAAATTCATTTTTTCACCATAATCTTTTACAATCTGAATAATATTTTGAAACGCTCCTACTTTTTCTTTTTTGTAATTTAATACTTGTAAATCATACTCATCGTAATAAGTTTCTAATGCTTTTATTTGAGAGGTTGATACATGCTCTACTGGTACAACGATACTCACTTCATATTGTTTATACCCCTCTTTCACTTTCTCACCTTGCATGATTTCACTTGTTTTCTTTCCAATCACTTGTTGTACTTTAGAAGGAAACGTCAATTGAAAATAGTACTCCCTATCTTTCTCCAACGTTTTATATAAAGAATCCGAAATCGTATAAAATACTGTATAATTTATGCTTTTTTCATTTGTTTTAATGTGAAAAGCAGTAATTTGTAAATCCTTTTTTGTCACTTCTGTTAATGTATTTACTTTCGTATCATCACTTGTTGATTCAGGCACAGTCGGAAGTATAGATAACAGTTGTTCTGTATCAGATTTTGTGAGCATATACGCACCCTTTTCATCTTGTAACCAACCACGTCGATCTTCTCCTCTTAACCATGCACGATATGTTTTCTTCTTTCCATTTTTCTCAATTTGTATTTCATACTCTGGCTCTCCAAAACTCCCTGTTATTTGTTGTTTCTCAGCCTTATTAATAATCTCCACTACTTCTTTTGCTTCCTCTTGGCTTAAAACCTTCTCGAGCTTTCCTTTTTGTATAACTGTTACTTGTATACTTTCTTGCACAGAATTCACCGTCTTTTCTACTTGTTTTTTCTCCTTTTTTTGTTCAAACTGACTACACGATGCTAATAAAAAAATGAATATAATTAGCAAATATTTTTTACTCACTCCGCGCCCTCCTATATAGAACAATAAGAAAAGCTTATTGTCCTTGAAAATGAAACAAAAACGCTATGTATGATGAAATGAGATATACTATACACGAAAGGAGGCTTTTACATGTCCATTAATTTTCATGATGCCAATAATAGGTACACTTATGCCACACGAAAAGCAGATATTTCTTGGTGTGAAATAATCCAAAATATAATTGATGTAAAAGGTAAAAGCATAATTGATATTGGATGCGGTGGTGGTATTTATACGAAAGAACTGGCTCTCATGGGAGCTAGCAATGTCGTTGGTTTCGATTTCTCAAAAAAAATGCTACAAGCAGCAATAGAAAATTGCGCTTCCATCCAAAACATCTCATTCATTCACGGTGATGCCCACCATATGCCATTTGCTAATGAAACTTTTGATATTGTAATTTCTCGTGCTGTTGTTCATCATTTACAAGACGTCCCAAAGTTTTTACAAGAGGCCTCACGTATCTTAAAGAAAAATGGCATGCTTATTCTTCAAGATCGTACCATTGAAGATTGTACAATTCTAGGAAGCCCAGAACATATTCGTGGGTATTTCTTCTCCGTCTATCCTAAGCTCATTCCAATAGAGGAAAAGCGAAGACCAAAAGCAACCTATATACAGCAATTAATCACACAAAACGGTATGCATCCACTTCCCCTTCAAACAATTTGGGAAGTTCGAAAAATCCATGATTCCATTGAAACATTACTACAAGATTTATCACCACGGACAGGCCGATCTATTTTATACGAATTAACAGACGAAGAACTTTCTCAATTACTCCACCATATCCGCTCTAAGCTACACAACATAGCTCCCATTGTCGAACAAGATCGTTGGACCATTTGGAGTGCCACAAAATCTTAAGAAAGCCTCACATAATTTTGTGAGGCTTTCTCCTTTCATAACCTAATTTTGCAACACTCTTGATATCCTCCACTTCTAGCCTGTGCACTTCCACACTTTGGACACACTAAGTATCTAGATTGATTGGTCAACAAACTTCCTTTTTGAAAGAGCAACACTTCTGCTTGTTTAAACGAACGCGAATAATATAACCATATGAAACCACAAATTACTACAATTCCAAACAATATACCCATCGCAAGCATTTCCGTCACCTCTTTTTGGTCTGTTCTTTTCCGTAAGTGGATTGTAGTATTATTCGCTATTGATAAAAAAGATTCCTGCCTTTCCATCTCAATTGTCATATTTCTCAAAAAATTTACATTCCCTCTATACTTTACGATTTTTTTACAAAAGATTCCCTTTCACTCCTCATACAATAAAGTGAAACTTCCGCATCCTAAAATATGTTTAATAGAGGAGTGTCAATATGAACTATTTCATATTATTCCCATTTCTTATCAAACTGATTTTTCCCGTGCTATTCTCTCCTTCTCTACCTGCCGACATATCCGTGCAAATCCTTGGCCTCAATGATTTGCACGGCCAATTAAATACCACTTCAACATTGCATGGTAAAGCTGTAGGACGCGCCGATTACATATCCGCCTACATTCAATCCTACCGCGATAAAACCCCCAACACCTTACTTGTTCATACAGGAGATATGATTGGCGGGAGTCCTCCGATTTCGGCACTGTTTCATGATAAACCAACGATGGAATTTTTAAATAAGCTTCAAGTTGATGTTGGTACAATTGGAAACCATGAATTTGATAGAGGACCAGTTGCTCTTCAGCAACTCATTAGTGGTGAATCTACTGCACAAATAAATTCGTTTTCAGGCAGTTCATTCCCCTATGTATGTGCAAATGCTTTAGATAGTAAAACAAAAAAGGCACTCTTTCCTCCCTATACAATTAAATGGATCGATGGTATTCCCATTGCATTCATTGGTGTCGTCACAAAAGATACTCCATTTCTAACAATGCATACCAATATGTCTTCTGTCCTCTTTTTGGATGAAGCTACTTCCATTAATTCCTATGTACATCAACTACAAAAGAAAGGCATTCATGCATTTATAATTCTTGCTCATCTTGGTGGTAATACAACCGGTGATAATACCACTGGAGCTCTAGTTAATTTAGCAAATAACCTAGATACTGACGTCGATATTATCTTTGGTGGACATACCCATTCTTATGTAAATGGAAACGTAAACTGGAAACTCCTTGTGCAAGCTTATTCATATGGAAAAGCTTTTTCAAACGTCACTGTTACATTAAATCGTAAAACCAAAGACATTATAAGAAAAGATGCAACTATTGTCCCAGTCTACCAAAATACGCTTTCTCCTGATTCTCATATAAGAAAATGGATAGATTCTTATACATCTAAAATCCATTCTAAAATAGAAGAACAATTAGGAATAGCAAACTACGAATTAACCCGTGATCGAAACGAACATGGCGAATCAAAATTAGGCGCCCTTCTTGCTATAGCTCAACGTCAAACTATGCAAACGGATATTGCTTTTGTAAATCCCGGGAGCATTCGGCACGATTTACAAAAAGGAACAATTACGTGGGAAGATGCCTTCCTCATACAACCATTCGGTAACCCATTAATCAAGATGGAGTTGTCAGGAAAAGAAATTCGAAACATCTTGCAAGAACAATGGAAAGAAGAAACTCGCATGCTACAAATTTCTGGCCTTCGTTATAGCTGGAAAAATAATTTAATCCAATCTATTTCATTAGAAAATGGAACTCCTCTGCAAGATGATCAAACATACTCTGTTGTGGCCAACTCTTTTTTAGCAAACGGAGGAGATAAATTTATAACTTTCAAATCAGGAAGAAATCGTATAGAAGGCCCGACAGATCAAGAAGCTTTTGCAAATTATATTCGTTCCATTTCTCATATTGATACAATTCCTCAAGATTCTATTCAAAAAACATATTGACTTTTAAATAAGACATATGAAAGTCCTTTCAGAATACTTAAACAAAATTCATCGACGAGAACGTGTACGTTATACAGCTGTTCCCCAAAGAGTAGGCATCTTGCTGAAAGGCGATGCTCAGCGCGTAACCGAAAATCATCTCTAAGAAGTAGAACCGAACGATGTAGCAAGTTCTTACCTGTCGTCCCCCGTTACGAAGAACACGTATCATGTTGTACGTTGCAAAGCTTCGTACATATAAATATATTTCTATATGTATGAACTAGGGTGGTATCGCGGGTAAATAAAAAAACTCCCTTAAACGGGAGTTTTTTTATTTGATAAGAAGTATGATTGAAACTACTTATTTTATATGCTTTTGTATAATACTTAATGTTCGTATCAACTGTTTCCACTTTTACAATATCATATTGTTCCTTAAGTGCTTGCAATACATTCACGTAATTTCCTAACTTTTCTTTTTTACTCGTTTCTACTCAAATGATAGCGCTCTCAAATGAATTCGTCAATAAAGTGAAACTTTAATCGGTGGGAAGTGGAGATCTTTCTGTCCACCAATCATAAGATAAAAAACTTCCACTAATGAAACCAGTCATATCCAGTGGAAGCTCCATCTTATTTCGTTAACTGATGTCTAAAAGCATAAATAACCGCCTGCGTACGATCACTTACATTCAATTTATTTAATATATTACTTACATGTGTCTTCACAGTTTTTAGTGCAATAAATAGCTCATCTGCTATTTCTTGATTACTTTTTCCTTCTGCAATTAATAATAAGATTTCAAACTCTCGTTCCGTTAAATCTTCATGAAGTGGCTGTTCTTTCTTTTGACGCATACGAGACATCATTTTTCCAGTAACTTTCGGCTCAAGTACTGTTTCTCCATCATAAGTCGCTCGTACTGCATCTGCGATATCGCTCGCTCTTGATGTTTTTAATAAATAGCTCGTTGCCCCTGCTTCAATGACAGGATATAGTTTTTCATCGTCTAAAAAGCTTGTCACGACAACAATTTTTGCTTCTGGCCATTCTTGAATAATCGTACGCGTTGCCTCCACACCATCCATTTCATCCATAACAAGGTCCATTAAAATAATATCTGGCTTTAATGCTAATGCTAATTCTGAACCTTTTCTTCCATTTTCAGCTTCCCCAACAACTTCAATATCCGGCTGAGTGGATAAATATGCTGATACACCCATCCGCACCATTTCATGATCATCAACAAGCAATACTTTAATCATGCTACTCTTCCTCTCTCTCTATCATAATTGGTACTTTCACTTCAATTTGTGTACCTTTATTCGGAAAACTTAGCACCTTTAATGTTCCACCAATTTCATGAACACGCTCTTGAATGGACCTTAGACCATATGATCCAGCTTTATTGACACCTACTTCAAATCCAACACCATCATCAATGATTTTCAAAATCGCATATTGATCAATTTGGCGAAGGCGTACCTCCGTTTTCTTCGCTTTGGCATGTCGTAATGTATTAGACAATGCCTCTTGTACAATACGGAATAAATGATCTTCTACACCTTTTTTTAATTGAATCGGTTCAATCAACCATTCAATTTTCATATGTTGTTTTCTAGAAAGTTCTGTTAACAACTCCTCTATACCCTCTGTTAACTTTTTACCTTCAAGTTGTACAGGACGTAAATGGAGAAGTAATGCTCTCATTTCCGATTGCGCATTGACAACCATATTTTCTACAAGTTGTAATTGTTTTTTCGTTGTTTCTGGCATATGATCTACTTGTTCATTAATCGCTGACATCATCATAGACATTGCAAAAAGCTGCTGACTCACTGAATCATGCAGTTCCCTTGCTAGTCGATGCCTTTCCTGAGAAATCGCTTCTTGTCTCATTTCTTCATTCCAATGAGCTCGTTCATTCGTTACCTTTTGAAATAACCCAGCTTGTTCCTCTAATCTTCGAGCAAGCGCAATTACTTTTCGTTCTACTTCATGAAATTCATCTTCTGCAGTAAACGAAACATCCTTTGGAAAGTTCCCACGCTCTACTTCAAACAAGAAAGTATTCAAGCCTTGAATACGCTGCTGCATATAATAACCAATCGCATATCCTACAATTCCACCCATAAGAAGACTTGTACTTATAATTAACAAGCCGATTGGAACAGAAGCAATGGATTCTTTCCATAATAAATCATATACATCCTGTCCGCTTTTCCATACATATACAACTGTACAAATAAGTGCAATACTAACAGAAGATAACATAGAATAACGGATGTACATCCATGAAATATTTCCTTGCTTTTTCATTATACTTTCCTCACTTCCGTATCGCCTACGACAAGCGAAGAAATAATTTTAATTCGGCGAGGAGTTTCTTTATACTGTTCTGTCCTAAACGTCACATTTCGATTAAAACCTGTTTCTTCATGCCCCGGAAGCGAAACTCTCCCCATGATGACAGAATGGTTTAAAGATAGTTCGATATCATACGGAACATATAAACGAATGTTCCCAATAACACCACGAATAACAATGACCGTTTCTCCTTCGGGAATCATTGCCGTTGTCAAATCAATTTCAACATCACCGACTCCGTACTGGACATTAATATCTTCTAACTCATAAATATGGTCCATCATTCTTATGTTACCAACCATTATATTCTTAAGGTATGGTTCTGTGCGATAAATTTGTTTTTCTTCATCTATATATCCTTTTTCCTTAATTTCAACTTGTATAGTTTTTGGTTTCTGCTGTCCTTGAATAAGTTGATAACCAATAAAAGCTATGCAAGCAAATACAACTAGCACGAAGGCCGCTGATGAAAACAGGAAGAATAAAAAAACAATCCCCCCAACAAATAAAAACACATTCCCTCTCACATAACGATTCTTTTTCCGATAATGCCTTCCGAACATAATCATAATAAACGCAAAAATAAGGGCCCCTGGTTCAAAATGTCCGAGAACCATATCAAGAAAAAGACCAAATCCAAATACGATGAGGAGCATCCCCAATAATTGTGTTTTTGAAAATTGTTTCTTCATTTCAGCTCCCCCCTTCTTGTTACATATAAATAGAAGAAAAAGGTATTGCTTTCCAACACCTTTTCTTCTACCACTATATCATAAGCTCATTTTATAATATACTACAATTATTTTATTACTTCTTTGTCTAAAGATACTTCATTTTTTTCTTTCATTTCGCGTTCAAGTTTTGCAATTTTCATATCAAATGTATCACGCTCATGATCCTCATTCATACGAAGCTCTAAATCACGAATGTGATCTTCAATTTCTTCAAATCGTAAGAACGGATTATTCTCATCCATTTTATGAAGAGCTGTATTCATACGACGGTTCGCATGAGCCATATTTTCGCGTGCCATTAATTCCATACGCTTTGCATTCATTTCTTTTAGCTTATTTTTCATTTCAGAAAGACGGCGTTCTAATTCATCAATTTGCTCCACTACACCTGCATACATTTCTTCTAGTCGAGCCACTTGCCCTTCGTAGTATGCTACTTCTTCTAATGCACGTTCATGCAATTGCATTTCTCCTGCTTCTTGCGCAATTACAGCTTGCTTTGATCTCTTATTTACGAAGTAACGAGCCTGTTCAAGTTCACGAGCAAAGTTAGATTTTAATGTTTTATGACGTTGGATTAACTTTTCAATTTTTGTTACTTCACGCTCACTATCGCGTAAATATTGGTTTAACATAGCGATTGGATTCTTTCTTTCTTTCTCATCTAATACATTATGAAAATCTGCTAAAATTGCATCGCGCACACGTCCGAATAAAGATTGTTTCATTATAAATCTTCCTCTCTTTTATTTTATGATTTAAGTTGTTTTATATTAGTTTTTCATTAACTTATTCCATTCATCTTCAAAGTTACTATATGGTTTAGAACCTTCTGAAGCAGAATCAACTACTACATGTTTTTCTTTTTTCCACTCACGGTATCCGTAGTATAGAACTACTAATGCCGCAATACCGATTAATGCCGGTGAATGAGATAGGGCGATTGACAAGCCGATTAAACCACCAATACCCCAAGCTAATTTCCCAAAAAATGATTGTGCCCGCACAAATGATTTATAGCTCCAATACACAATTCCTGCTCCAATTGCGAATCCTACTATACCAGCAAGACTTCCAAGAGCAATTAAAGCCAAAATACCAGCTGCGATAAACGCTAGAAATTGTTTCATCTTGTGCTTGCCTCCCTTCGATTTGATACTCTTATCTTAACTATTTTTTCGTTTTTCCATAACGAGCTTAAGAACCGTTTTCATCTCGGACTTAAGACTGAGTCGCATTCAGCCCTTTACAAATCTCATATATATAGAAACAAAGACTTTTTTGCTACTTTGAATGATAATATTCGCTTTAAAGTTAAATATAGTGAAGTTTACACAAAATCAAAATTTTTAGAAATTAACTTTGAAAAATATGTTAAAATGAGGAAGAAGGCTATATCCAAATAAAGGGAGACTTATATTATGAATTTTCATATTGTAAAAGAAATGAATACTGCCGATAAAAACTATATCAACAATGCTCTTTACGAATATAATTTAAAACATTTCCCACCAGATTTAAGAGGAAGATACTCAGAAATTCATTTATTTCTTAAAGATGAAAATGACAAGGTCCGCGGAGGACTATTAGGTGAAGTTTGCTGGAACTGGTTAGAGATTCATACTCTTTTGATTGATGAAGACATCCGCAAATTAGGATATGGATCCAAATTGTTGTTAGAAGTAGAAAAAATTGCTTTAGAAAGAAGTTGTGATTTTATAAAAGTTGATACTTTAAGCTTTCAAGCCTTAGACTTTTATAAAAAGCACGGTTATCAAGAATTTGGTATTCTTGATAATGTAGGAAGAGACTATAAGCATTACTATTTAAAGAAGGATTTATAAGTAGCAAAAAACGCCCAGCATTTATTGGCTGAGCGTTTTTATATCCTATACGATTCACATTAAGGTCAAGCTGTTTTATGATATTGCTTTTTTTCTGCTACTTTTGAAAATCGCGGAAAGCCTATTAAGATAGAAATCACACCACAAATCCCAACCAAAATTGGATAAAACGCATATGGTAACAATTCAACCGGTGACAATGCTGCAAATCCTGCTGCCGTTAACATTTGAGCACCATACGGAATCAACCCTTGTATACAACATGAGAAAAGATCCAATACACTTGCTGATTTTCGTGGATCAATTTCATATTGATCCGCAATGTTTTTTGCAAGAGGGCCAGTAAATATGATAGAAATCGTGTTATTCGCTGTGCACATATTTGTCATGCTTACTAAACCAGCAATTCCAAATTCAGCACCTTTTTTCGAACGAATATTACGTGTTAATACGTCCATTAAATACTGAATACCACCATTATATTGAATGATTTCAACCATTCCTCCGATTAAAATCGATAAAAGTACTAGCTCCATCATACCATTAATTCCTGTTGTTACACTTTTAAAGAAGCTTGCCAATGTGTAACTCCCATCAATAAGACCAATAATACCTGATAAAACCGTTCCGCCCGTTAATACAATAAGTACATTCCAACCAAGTAACGCGGTTATTAACACACCCGCATACGGTAAAATTTTCACCCAATCGAATGCATGAGCTTTTATTTCTGCATCATTTCCAAGTGTAAGCACAACCAATAATACGATGGTAATAACAGCAGCTGGTAATACAATTAAAAAGTTTGTTTTAAACTTATCCTTCATTTCCGTACCTTGCGAGCGAACCGCTGCAATTGTTGTATCAGAAATAAATGATAAATTATCACCAAACATCGCTCCGCCAACAACTGTTGCCATTACTAGTGCAATAGAAATATCTGTTTGTTGGCTAATACCGACTGCAATTGGTGCTAATGCAGCAATCGTTCCCATTGAAGTTCCCATTGCTAATGAAATAAAGGACCCTATAACAAAAATTCCAGCAACGATAAATCCTTGCGGTAAAATAGACAGCGCTAAATTAACTGTAGAATCAACTCCACCCATTCCTTTTGCTGTTTCAGAAAACGCACCTGCAAGTACAAAGATTAACACCATAATCATAATATCCGGATTACCAGCCCCTTTGGCAAACCGTTCTACTTTTGCTGTAAAACTTTCTTTTCTATTCATCGCTAATGCAATTCCTACAGCAATTAAAATCGCTACTAGTATCGGCAATTTATAAAAATCACCTGTAATGATTCCAGAACCAATAAATAGTGCTAAAAATATTCCAAGTGGTAATAATGCTAAGCCATTTCCTCTCGTTTGTTTCAAAATAACATCTCTCCCCTAATTCTAAACCTTTTCTATCCAATAACAAAAGACCTCTTCCAAAGAGAAGAGGTCTTATACATCTATAAGAAACACTCTCCTCATCTTTCAAGCACATGCTTGCTGGATTTGGCACAGCACTCTATCGTGAGTCCGCTGCCGAGGCATCGTAGGGCCAGTCCCTCCGCCTCTCTTTATAAGAAGGTTTCATATTTTATTTTTTAATAATAATTTCTTCCCTAACTTTACCCGCTTACTAATCAAAAGTCAATTATTATTTGTATAAAAATAGTTGGTATTTTTTTGATATTTATACAAAAGTACGAATAAATCAAGCATTACAAACGAAAAATATTCATTTTAATTTTTGAATTTCTTTTTCTAAAATTGTAATCCAAGGGAATTTTTCTTTTTCAATTACTTCGATAAGCCATTTTGCTGTATCCACCGATTCATTATATTCCTCTTTAGAAATATCTCCATCTCTATATGCCTCTTCTAATTCATCTTCATCAAGCAAATATATATCCCTATTAGGTAATAACACTACATCCAAATATAAATCATCAAAATATGGCATACCTCGCTCATCTATTTTATATTCTTTAGCCACATCAATATAATACTGCACTAATTCCCTTTTTTCATTTAACATAGCTGTGATGGCAAAGTTCTTATCGTTTATAAAATACTGCACCCACGTATAACCTGCATCTACAATACAAAGCTCTCGATCATTATATTTCTTATAGCTCGGCTCTTTTACCTTTTGTATACGCAATATACCTAACATACCTTGCTCTATTGCCTTTACTTCATATGTTTTCTCTATTAACCGATTCCAAGAAGAACCATCCCCATACTTTCTTTTCATTATTCCCTCTCCATTCTCTATGCAGAAAAGCCCTCACTCTATTGTGAGGGCTTTATTCATTACCAATTAAGCTGCTCGCTTCTCTGAAAGTTCTTTTAGATAAGCTTGTCCTTTTGCTTCATCATATTGACCTTCCCACTTAGACATAACAACAGCTGCTAAAGAGTTACCAACTACGTTAACTGCTGTACGAGCCATATCTAAAATACGGTCAATACCTGCGATAAATGCTAAGCCTTCCGGCGGAATACCTACTGTGCCAAGTGTTGCTAACAATACAACGAATGATACGCCTGGTACACCCGCAATCCCTTTAGATGTCACCATTAATACAAGCAATAATGTAACTTGCTGCGAAATTGATAAATCAATACCATACATTTGCGCTAAGAAAATTGCTGCAATTGCTTGATATAATGTAGATCCATCTAAGTTAAACGAATAACCTGTCGGAATAACGAAAGAAGTAATTGCTTTTGGACAACCAAACTTCTCCATTTTCTCCATAATTTTCGGTAAAACCGTTTCTGAACTTGCAGTAGAATATGCTAAAATAAGTTCATCTTTCAAAATCTTGAAGAATTGGAAAATATTAATTCCGAATATTTTCGCTGTCAAGCCTAATACAACGACAACGAAGAAAATCATTGCTCCATATACGACAATGAGCAATTTCCCTAATGGGATTAATGACGATAGACCAAATGTAGAAACTGTAACACCAATTAAAGCAAATACACCAAACGGTGCAAATTTCATAACTTGGTTCGTTACATAAAACATCGCATCTGCCACACCTTGGAAAAATTGAAGAACTGGTCTTCCTCTTTCACCAATTGCTGCAACGCCTAAACCAAATAGTACAGAGAAGAAAATGATAGCAAGCATATCACCATCAGCTAGAGATTTCACAATATTTGTCGGAACAATGTTTACAAATGTATCTGCAAAAGAGTGACTCTGTACTTGTTCTGTCGTGTGTGTATATTTAGAAATATCTGTCTTTGTTAATTTACTCATATCTACGCCTTGTCCTGGTTGGAAAATATTCGCTACCAGTAGGCCTACAACGATTGCAATTGTTGTAATGATTTCAAAATAAATAATTGTTTTTCCGCCTAATCGTCCAAGCTTCTTTACATCACCTACGCCAGCAACACCAACAACGATGCTCGCTACGACAATTGGTACAACAATCATTTTAATTAATCGAATGAAAATATCACCAATTGGTTGTAAGTATCCTACAACTGCTGTATTGCCATAAAAAATCGCCCCTACCGCAATACCCAGCGCAAGACCTATTAAAATTTGCCATGCAAGTCCAATTCTTTTCATACTTGCTGCAACCCCCTTCTTAGATGCTTTTACTCTATTTTTCTCGTTTGTTATGAAACAGTGAAATTAAGAGTATTACATATTATTCGACAATTCACTACATTTGTCCCTGTTTAAAATGATAAATCATAAAATTAAATCTGACAACAAAATAACTTTGCATGAATACAAATAATTTTCTTGACAAAAACAAAACCCATGTCAGAAAACCTAACATGAGAACGATTCCTCACTGGTGATTTATAGGTTTCAAAAAAACGATTTCATTATGAAAAATGCCAACATTTCTCACTCGTTTCACATCAAAAAAATTTTAAAATCCGATTTTGGATCCCATTACATAGTTTCAAACTGATGACAAACTCCTCCAAATCATGCTAAATTCCGACAAATCTTAGCAATTTTATAAAATTTCCTTTACATTATGATTACAACAATAGACACTCTTCTTCTCCTTATGATATATACATTCATAGAGAAGGGAGCTAGACAACAATGAAGAAGAAATTTGCAGCTTTCAGCGTTTTAGCCGCAGGGACTATTTTTGTTTCTCCTTTGCTATCACCAGCATATGCAGAAACAAGTCAAGATAAATTATCTAATATTCAAGCCGAGTTAGAAGGCAATCAACAAGAATTACAGGACAAATCAGCAGAGAAAGAACAAATTGAAAAAGAAATACAAGAATTACAGAAAAAAATCGATGATTTAACGACTTCTATTAATAAAAACGAAACTGAATTAAACGATACAAAAAAAGAAATTAGTAAAACACAACAAACAATTGCTGAAAAAAAGAAACATATTGAGCAATTACAAACTAATATTGACACTCGCCAAGATGTCATTAAACAACGACTACAATCTATGCAAGAGAAACCACGAACAAACATCATAACTGAAGTATTGATGAACTCAAACAATTTTGCCGACCTTGTCGATAATGTGTATTCTGTTAGTTTAATTTTAAATAACGACACAGACATCGTAAAAAAGCAAACAACTGATCAAGAAACTGTAAAGGCAGAAAAAGAGGCCGTTGAAAAAATAGAACAACAACTAAAAGAATCCGAGCAACAATTGGAGCAAAAACAACAAGAACTTCAGAAAAACCAACAAGAACAACAGACACTTATTAACGATTTACATACCAAAGTATCAAAAGTAGATTCTGAGATTGAAGGATTAGAAGAATCAAAAAGTATTTTAGAAAATCAACGTCAAGCTGTTCAAAAGGCGATTGAAGAAGAAAAACGCGCAGAAGAAGCTCGGAAAGCTGAAGAGGCACGTAAGGTAGAGGAAACTCGGAAACAAGCTACTACATCTTCAGAAGCTGCTCTAACACCACAAGATACAAACAAAGGTGGATTTATTAAGCCAGCAGCCGGTTCAAAAACATCTGGATTCGGCGCACGTTCTTTAGATAACCATAAAGGAATTGATATCGCTGCTTCCGGAACAGTTCCAATTATTGCAGCTGCTGATGGCGTTGTCATTCGTTCCGAGATGTCATCCAGTTACGGAAATGTCGTGTATTTATCACATCGTATCAATGGTAAAACTTATACAACAGTATACGCTCATATGAGCAGTCGTTCTGTATCGAACGGACAAACTGTAAAACAAGGCGAACAATTAGGATTCATGGGAAACACTGGCCAATCTTTCGGACAGCATTTACACTTCGAACTTCATATCGGTGAATGGAATGTAGGTAAAACAAATGCCGTTGATCCTTCTCCTTATATCGGATTATAAATAAAAAACTCGGTGCATACCGAGTTTTTTTATTTATGTCCAAATTATATTCTTTATTATAAGCCCCTTTGTTTTTAACACTTTATAGGCATTTTACATAAACTAAAACAAAATGCCTATTCATCTGGGGGGATACACATGAATATAGAACAACAAGCAGAACTACAAGAAGCCAAAGAAACATATGTTGGCCGATTATTTACGCTTGGTAGTGCGATCCTATTTTTAATTGGTTCCGTTATATCAATTGCTACAGCTTATAAGACATATACTCGTTTATTACAAACATCTACATCACAATAAAGTGAAACTTTAACCAACGAGAGTATTACTGTCCGCGAATAGCGGGATAAAATAAAAAGGCAGGGAATCCCCCTCGCCTTTTTATTTTGTAAACATTTTAAACACACCAATTGCATTCAAAAATACAATTACTACTGTTACTGGAATAATATAGCGTAACAAGAAAAACCACACGTTAAATAATGTTTTTCCTTTTGTTTCTGTAACTTCTAACTCCTTCATTAATAAATCTTTACTCATTTTATTTGGCACAAACAATGAAATCGCTAGTACTCCTAACGGCAGCAATACATTACTTACCGTAAAATCTACTAAGTCAAAAAATGTTTTCCCAAAGATTTTTACATCACTCATAACACCAAATGATAGAGCACATGGAATTCCAACGGCAAAAATGAGTAATCCGATAATAAATGATGCTGAAGGACGTTTCTTCTCATTATCTTTCGCTACAGACGCGACAACAATTTCAAGCATCGAGATTGCAGAAGTTAAAGTTGCAAAGAAGAATAAAATTAAAAACATAATAAAGAAAAATTGTCCGAATGGTATTTTCGCAAATACAGCAGGAAGAACGATAAACAGTAATCCCGGTCCTTCTGTTGGTTTAACCCCCAATGCAAAGATCGCCGGGAAAATCGCTAAACCTGCAAGTACTGTAATAAAAACAGTTAAACTTACGATGGATGTTGCTGATTTCGCTAAATGCTCCTCCTTCTTTAAGTACGAACTATACGTTACCATCACAGAGGCTCCTACCGTTAACGAGAAGAAAGATTGTCCCATCGCATATAAAATCGTATCTGCTGTTAACTTTGAAAAATCAGGTTTTAAGAAAAACTCTACCCCGGCCCATGCGCCATCAAGTGTAAGAGAACGGATAATAATAGCAATAAACAAAATAAATAATAGCGGCATCATATACTTACTTGCTTTTTCGATTCCTTTTTCTACACCTTTACTTACAACGAAAATAGTACAAAGCATAAAGATCAGCTGAGCGCCTACTGCACTAGCAGGATTCGAAATTGTTTGTTCAAACAATTTTCCATATTCAACTGCCCCGCTCCAAAAATCCCCTGTCACACTATAATATAGATATAATAAAATCCATCCACCTACGACACTATAAAAGGATAATACACTAAAACAAGTAACAACGCCCATACGACCAATCCATGGATATAATTTACTATTTGGTACTAACAATTTATATGCAGTAACCGCTTCTTTTTGTGTACTACGACCTATAACAAACTCAGCTATAAGAAGAGGCATACCAATAAACAAAGTTAATAATAAGAAGACTAGGAAAAATGCTCCTCCTCCACCATTACCTGCAACGTATGGAAATTTCCATATCGCTCCAAGTCCTACTGCGGCTCCGGCTGCTGCGAGTACAAAACCTATTTTCGACGTCCATTGCTGTGTTTCTTTCATGATAAAATCTCCTTTTCTGAATATTTACACTTTTATTAATTATACACTTTCATTTCATACTCGCACACCTCCTTTAGAAAATAAAAAAGTCCCCTACACGCTACTATGCATGTAGAGGACGATATATGTAATAGAATACCGTGGTACCACCTCAATTGGATTAAACAATCCCACTTGTTCAGGTACAGGAAACATCCGATACCCTATCCTTTTAACGGCGGAACCCGGGCTACCTACTAAAATGTTCAGCATACCTCTCGCAAGCCCATTCTGTATATTTTATCGTACCGGGCTCACACCTTATCCCAGCTCTCTGAACGCATCAAATATACGTACTCTTCTTGCTCATCGATTTCATATATTGAAGTTACTAGTGATTATAGAGTAGATTGCTATGTTTGTAAAGAAGTATTTAATCTATTCTTTTATATCCCCTTTCATCTAACTCTTGTAAAAATCTTTCCCTTTTTTGCGGATTTTGAATGTACTCAGACTTCAACACTTCTTGTAATAAAATGTGCTGTCTTCTTTTTTCTAGAGACAATTTCTTCACCTTCATTCTCGCCTCATATAAAAAATCAAGGTACCCTTCATACACATCATCATATTTTTCCGCAATATCATCTCGAATTTTTTTCGCAAGTTTTGGACTTGCACCTCCAGTAGAAACAGCAACATTGAGCTTCCCTCGATGAATAGTCGCTGGAAAATGAACATTTCCACTTTCAGGGTTAGTAATTACATTAACAAGCTGGTTTAATGATGCATCTTGTGCAATATGTTCATTTAATATCGCATCACTTGTAGCTGCTACTACTAAAAATGCATCTTCTAAATCACTTTTTTCATAGTCCTTTTGAAACCAACGAATTTGCTTTGATTCTACAAGCTTCACTAAGCTCGGATCTAAATCATGACTCACTACAACTATATCCGCTCCTTCTTTTAGTAAAGGAGCTATTTTATATGACGCTACTCGTCCACCACCAATGACAATAACTCGTTTATTTGTAATTCGAACTGTAAGTGGATACACGTTCATCTCCCCTTAAAATTTCTTCCGTCTTCTGGATCAATACCTCTTGAAACACATGATTTCTTCCCAAATAAGGACTTACATATATATTCAAATTACTATAATTGCGAACTTCTCGTTCAATATGTTTCATTAGCAATCCTGTAAATAATAAATAAGGAAGAACGACGATGCTCTCATTAGCTCGTTTTACAACTTCTTTTAACTTTTCTTCAAATCGCGGTTCTGCTGCAGCTAAATAACATACTTCTACCTTTTTAACTTTCTCTTCTTTTTCAAACAAAGAAGCAATACGTTTCATATCTTCTAATGCCCTAGGATCACTACTTCCTCTTGCGACAAGTAATAAGGTCACTTCGCTTTCAGAAACTTTAATGCCACTTCCCTCGTACGTAGCTGATACAAGGGGTTCTGAAACACCAAACGGATTTCCGTAAGTAATTGCAATGTGCGGATATTTATTTTGCAGTTTTTTCAATTCATTTGGAATATCTTCTTTCACATGCCCTGCTGCTAATAAAAAAACAGGAATAACAACAACTTCTGTTGCTCCTCTTCTTACACAAGCGGCAAACCCTTCTGAAATAGAAGGCCTTGTTAACTCTAAAAAGCACAGCTCTTGAATAGGAGCTGACACACGATTCATACAAGAAGAAACAAAATCTATTGCTTCCTCTTTCGCCTCTCGGAGCCTACTTCCATGGCATATATATAATACAGCTTTCATTTTATAACACTCCACTTACTGGATACGTAGTATCAGCCTGTTGTTCAAACCAATGAATTTTTTCACGAAAACGAACAACTTCCCCAATCACAATCATACTCGGATTTTGAATCTGCTCATTTCCGGCAATCGTTACAATTGTTCCCAACGTTCCTGTAATAGTTCGCTGAGATGATGTAGTTCCCCACTCCACAATAGCAACAGGTGTATCTTCCTCTTTTCCATGTTTCAAAAGTTGTTCACATATATAAGGAAGATTACTTACTCCCATATAAACAGCAAGCGTGTCGACCCCTTTCGCTAAGTTTTCCCACTTCACTTCTTCTTCAGCACCATCTTTTCGATGCCCTGTCACAACAGCAAAACTCGCGCTCGCGTCTCGATGAGTAACAGGAATACCTGCATATGCTGAAGCAGCAATCCCAGCTGTAATACCAGGTACAATTTCAAATGGAATACCTTGCTTCGCTAATACTTCTGCTTCTTCTCCCCCTCTTCCAAATACAAATGGATCCCCACCTTTTAAGCGCGTTACAATTTTCCCTTTTTTCGCATATTTAACAAGAAACGCATGAATTGTTTCTTGTTTCATCGTGTGATAGTTTGGGAGCTTCCCGCAATATATTAAATCTGCATTTGGCTTTGCATAAGAAAGTAATTCTTTATTTACAAGACGATCATATAAAATGACATCTGCTTGCTTGATACACTTGACTCCTTTTACAGAAATTAAATCTGGATCTCCCGGCCCTGCGCCAACAATATATACTTTTCCCATCATCTCTCCTCATTTCTACTATAAAGTGAAACTTCCATCCCTATTACGAATGGAAGTTACAATATATACCCATTTTGATTTACTGACATTTACGTCATGACTATAAAGAACAAAGGGGGATTCCCACTCGTTTTCTACCAACTTTCCAATATTTTGTATTACAACGTCTCTTGCTCATGAATGACAAATGCTGCCCCTTTTCGAATCTTCTTTTTTTCATATAGAGAGATTTCCTTAACTTCTGGCAGCGGTAAAAAATACTTCTCTAATTCTACTTCCACAAGTCTAAATGCCTGTTCTTCACTTTGTGCAACAACTACTACAGGAATAACACCATTTTCCAATACTGCTTCAAAACGATATAAATCCATATTGCCCTCCCCCCTATGATGCAATCACTTCTTCTAAAATAACATTTAACGCGGATTGTAAATCTTCTATACCAATGCGTCCAACAAACTCATAAAATGTTTCAGCTGGCAGTTTATGCTCTTTAAAATATGTTAAAAATGATACAAGAACATTTGGAAGGTCTTCCCCATCAATTTTCCCTTTTAATTTTTGGTTATAGACGCCACCATCTAATAACGTACCACCTACATAAATTTCAAACGCTTCCACAATTCCTTTTTCTTTCGTTTTCAATTTCACCCCTTGCAAACCAATGTCTGCAATTTGTCTTTGCCCACATGAATTTGGACACCCTACCATATGAATACGAACCGGAACATCTAAAACAAGCTGCGTATCTAAATAATCTGCAATATTACGTAGTCTTTCTTTCGTTTCCACTAATGCAAGGTTACAATATTCAATCCCTGTACACGATACTGCATATCCTATAAAAGATTTTGGACTTGCAGAAATAGATTCAAATAAAGGTTCTTTTAACAGTCCCTCCACATTTTCTTTCGGAATATTCGGAATGATTAAATTTTGGGAATTACATGTACGAATCTCTCCATTTCCGTACTGTTTCGCAATTCTAGCAATTTCAAAGAACTCCTCAGAATGTAAACGTCCAACAGGTACGTTAAAACCAACGTATGATAAATCACCTTGTTTTTGCTTATGAACACCGTAGAAATAACCCGCGTTCCACCCTTTTAAAGCATCTTTTCCTTTATCATGTAAAGGCCCTGTATATTCTAATAATTTGTCTTTAAATTTTTCCGGTCCCCAATCGGCAACTAAGAATTTCAAACGTGCTAAATGTCGTTTTTCACGATATCCGAAATCACGGAAAACTGTAGCAATTGCAATCGCTACTGTTTTCACTTGCTCAGGAAGGATGAACAAATCTAGCTCTTGCGCTAAATACGGACGGGCAGATAATCCTCCGCCTACTCGTAAATGAAATCCTTCCACTGTTTTTCCATCAATCTCTTTTGTAGCTGGAATAAAGGCAGCACAGTTAATTTCAGCATTTGCTGCATTATATACATTTGTGCTGATTGACATTTTAAATTTTCGAGGTAAATTCGAGAATTCTTCATTATGTTGGAAGAACTCATACACTTCTTTTACAATTGGTGCTGTATCAAATAATTCGTCACCATCAATACCAGCAAGAGGATTCCCAATGATATTTCTTGTAATATCACCGCAAGCTCCAGCTGATGATAATCCTACTTTTTCTAATCGGTCAAAAATATCTGGTATTTGACCAATTTCAAGCCAATGGAATTGAATCGCCTGCCTTGTAGTAATATCCAGAACATCACGACCATAATCTTCCGCAATCGAAGCCAATACCTCCACTTGTTCATTCGTTAAAATACCAGAAGGAATATTCACGCGCATCATAAAATATCCCGCTTCTTTTGGCCGCTGTAAATATAACCCCGCCCATTTAAATGAATCCCATTCTTCTTTTGGAATAGAATCAAATCCATGTTCAGCATAATACGGAATCGCTTTAAAAATTTCTAACCCGTCTTTTTCTAATTTCTTTTTCTCTGTAGCATTTAACTTTTCATTGTTTGCCCACACTTTTTCATAACTCATTTTTATTCCCCCTATATAAAGCTACGCTCTTGTAAGTAACCAATAATTTGTTCTGCACATTGTTCGATTGAATAAAGATTTGTTTCTACTACCACTTCTGCCTCTACAGGCTCCTCATACGGCGAATCAATACCAGTAAATTGCTTAATATCGCCTTGCCTCGCTTTTTTATAGAGTCCTTTCGGATCACGTTTCTCACATTCTTCTATTGGACACTTTACAAACACTTCGATAAATTCGTCCGTTTCAAGAATATCGCGTACTTGCTGACGATCCACTCGGAATGGTGAAATAAATGCTGTTAATACAATTGTCCCTTGATCTACAAATAACTTCGCCACTTCACCAATACGACGAATGTTTTCTGTCCGATCACTTTCGGAAAAGCCCAAATCTTTATTTAAACCATGACGAATATTATCGCCATCGAGCACATAATTCCCTATATTTCTTTCGAACAACTTCCTAGCAACCACATTGGCTACTGTTGATTTTCCAGAAGCTGATAATCCAGTGAACCAGAGCACAAAACTGTGGTGATCACTTTTCTTCCGTCTTTCTTTTTTTGAAACAGATGCTGTATGCCAAGTAATATTTCTTCCCATCTTACTCTCTCCTTATTTTGTAACGACTTCTTTTTGCAAACCACGAATTAATATTTCTATCACCTCTTTACGGCTAAATGTACTTGGCGGAATTTCTCTATTTCGTAACATCTCTCGTACTTTTGTACCAGATAAAATAACATGGTCACCTTTACTATGTGGACACGTTTTCGTAGAAGCCATCGCTTCACATTTGGTACAGTAAAAACTATGTTCAAAAAAGAGTGGTGTAATCCCTAACTCATCTACTGTAAAGTTCGCAAAAATCTCTTGCGCTTCGTACGTGCCATAATAATTACCTACCCCCGCATGATCACGTCCGACAATAAAGTGTGTACAGCCAAAGTTTTTTCTAACTAGCGCATGAAATATCGCTTCACGTGGTCCCGCATAACGCATTGCCGCTGGAAAAACACTTAAAAAGACACGATCACTCGGATAATAATTTTTCAACAGCACTTCATAACTTTCCATACGCACATCAGCTGGAATATCATCTGATTTCGTTTCACCAACAAGCGGATTCAAAAATAAGCCGTCTACAATCTCCAGTGCAGACTTTTGAATATACTCATGTGCACGGTGGACAGGGTTTCTTGTTTGAAAACCTACTACCGTTTTCCAACCTCGCTTTTTAAATTCTGCACGAGTTTCGCTTGGATCTAAGTGATAAGAAGCAAACTTATCATTTTTAAAACGCTTTACAAGCGTGATTGTTCCTCCAACATAAATATTCGGTCTATCATATAATTTTTTCACACCTGGATGGGCAATATCAGTGGTTCTATAGACAAGCAACGCTTCTTTCTCTTTATCCGGTGTAAAAATATCTTCTATTTGAATGGCACCATACGTGATTCCCTCTTTGACAAGACGAACCTCTTCACCAATTTTTAATTGCTTCGCCTTTGCTTCCGTTATTGGTAGTGTGATAGGGATACTCCATACACTCCCTTTTACTAGGCGCATTGTTTCTATTACAGATTGATAATCCTCTTTCCCTAAAAATCCTGTAAGGGGGCTATAACCACCTACTGCAAGAAGCTCTAAATCACTTAAAGCCATTTGGTCTAATTCAATTTCTTTTGTAACTCCCTTTATTTCATATGATTCATCAACGCGATTTACTAATATGTTTGTTTTACTCATTTTCCTGTCCGCCTCTTTCACATATATTTAAAAGTGCTTAAATTCTTATTGATAATGAAGGCCACATTCCGTTTTCGACTTTCCAGCCCATCGTCCGTCTCTGGAATCTCCTCCTTCTCCAATAGGCAATGTACATTTTTCACAACCTATACTTGGATACCCAACGTCGTGCAGCGGATTATACGGTAAATGATGCTTAAATACGTAACGCCACACTTCCTTCCACGTCCAATGAATGAGTGGACAAATTTTAATAGATTGAAAGCGATGATCTTGATTGATAAATCTTGTATGTTTACGTGTTTCAGATTGTTCCCTTCTCAGTCCCGATATCCAAGATTTCCCACTTGATAAAGACTCTTCCAGCGGTAAAATTTTTCTTAATTTACAACAAAGATTGGGATTATGCTCCCACAGATTATCCCCATGCTCCTTTGCTTGCTCTTCAAGCGTTAGCGAGGGTTGTTTTTCAGTAATTTTGAGATTCGGAAACCTTTCGCGCACTCGCTTAATTAAATCGTATGTTTCTTGAAAATGAACGTTTGTATCCAAAAATACAACGTTTGCAGATGGATTTACTTGATTTATAAGATGTAGTAACACCATCCCCTCTACACCAAAGCTACATGCGTACACAATATCATCCTCATAATGTTTATAAGCCCATTCTAATACTTGTAATGCTCCCTTCGTTTCATCTTCCTCAGAAAAAGAAACGAAATCCTCTTTCCACGTTTCATACGTCAGCATGTTATTTCCCCCTATAACACAAAAAGACGGTTTTAACCTAATAAAATAGATTAAAACCGCCTCTAGTTTTTCTAGTCAGCGCTTTTTACTTTAAGCGTACTTTTTCACTTTTCTCAAGCTGAATCACTTTTCCATCTTGCACAACAATTGTAATGGAACCATATTTCATACCTGCAAGCATCGTTTGAATTTTCTCAGCTACTTCGTCAAAATGTCCACGTACTCCCACGAACAGCCCCCCTTTTTATTCATAAAAAAAATCTTTTCCATTTCGAAAAGACTGTTCGGTAATATATTTTACCTTATCTTTCAAAATGGATGCCATTTTGCTGGACTTAGCACCTTGCTTTCATAAGCAGGTTGCTGAGCTTCGTAGGGCCAGTTCCCTCCGCTTCTCTTGATAAGCTTTGTATCTGTATTTTATCATAATTCTGATTTTTTTCAATCCTAGTTTTCCGATATATTTTATATTTTTTCTTTTTTAAAGGAGTTGCTCAGTCTAAGCAACTCCTTCTTATTGATTACACAAGCTCTTTTATGTGTATGCGATCGTTCCCAATTATATTTTCATATGTTTCACGTTCAACAACAACTTGCGACGCTCCATCTTTTGCAAATACTACAGCTGGTCTACGAATGCGATTATAATTGTTCGCCATAGAATATCCATATGCTCCTGTACAAGAAATTGCTAACAGATCTCCTGGAGCAACCTGTGGCAATTCTATATCCCAAATAAGCATATCCCCACTCTCACAACACTTTCCAGCAATTGAAACAACTTCTTCAGCCGCTGCTTTCCCTCGATTTGCTAACATCGCCTCATAACGTGCTCCATATAAAGCTGGTCTTAAATTATCTGTCATTCCACCATCGACTGACACATATTTACGAATACCAGGAATATTTTTTACAGCTCCTACTGTATAAATTGTTGTTCCTGTATCCCCAACGATACTACGACCTGGTTCAATCCATATTTCAGGAAGGGGATAATTATTTCGTGTAAATTGTTCTCTCACTGCATCAGTGACAGCATGCACATATGTTTCAAGTGTAAGTGGTGTATCAGCTTCCGTATATCGAATCCCAAAACCTCCACCGACGTTTAACACCGTTACAACATAACCAGTCTGTTCTCTTATTTCTTCTAAAAAGTTATACAATACTTCAATCGCCCGAACAAATCCTGCTGTTTCAAAAATTTGTGACCCAATATGCGAATGAATGCCTAACACATTATAATTTGATTTTCCTAACGCTATTTGAATTGCCTGCATTGCCTGGCCAGTAGAAACCCCAAAACCAAATTTCGAATCATCTTGCCCTGTTGTAATATATTCATGCGTATGTGCCTCTACCCCAGGTGTAACTCGAATTAATATATTTACAATTTTTCCATACTGCTGTGCTAAATCATGTAATACTTCCATTTCAAAGAAATTGTCTACTACAAAGCATCCAATATCTGCTTGTAGTGCCATTATGATTTCTTCTTCGGTCTTATTATTACCATGAAAATGAATGCGCGATGCAGGAAAGCCCGCCTGCAGAGCAGTATACAATTCACCGCCAGAAACAACATCTAACGACATATTTTCTTCACGAGCTACTCGGCACATCTCCATGCACAAGAACGCTTTACTTGCATACGCTACTTGATAAGAGAATCCACTTTCCTGGAAAGCACGATGAAACGCGTGACATTTTTCACGAATAGAAGCCTCATCGTATACATAAAGTGGTGTTCCATATTGTTTAGCTAGTTGCGCTGTATCGCATCCTCCAATTTCTAAGTGTCCTTGCTCATTGATTCGGCTTGTGCCGTGTAAATACATTTGAATTCCTCCCTTATTCCCTCTACAACTTATAACCCCAGTCTTCTATTCATTGCAGCACGCTTTTGGATAAACAAAAAACGCGCGGAACAATGTTCACACGCGTTTCTTATTAGGAATCATATATCATGAAAAAATAAACGAGTTGTTATCTTCTCAAATAAGAAACCGCATCAACATCTCCAAATAGCTCTCCATAAAATAAAATTTTATGACAGTACTACATTTATTCAATGTAGTCCCAATATATGAATGATGTGGTCAATCTTATATTTCGGCAATAGTCCCTTTCAATCTATGATCACAGATTCCACTAAATCTCCCATAGCTTACTCTTTCCTATCGCGGCCTCTACCTTTGAGAGTAGATGAGGTAATACTATTTAATTTTCAAACAGCTTATATTGGTATTAACAATACCAAACGAATAATTTATTTGTCAAACAATTTTTTACATTAATTTTTTACAATTTAATTTCGTATCATTCGGCAAGCGCTTTATATCTATTTTTTTCACAGTCCATTCTCCCTCATCATTATCAAACGTAATTCTTATTTTTTCAAATGGCGGAAGCACCTTTCCCCTTTTAACTTCATATTTTGTCACTTCAATTACAGCTTGAAATACATATGTACCACTATAAATTTTTTTTAAACTCACGATTTTGGGACAATCATATGGCTTTAGTTTTCCATAATTCTTTTCAATCGCAGCGTTTATTTTTGGAAACAATACAGAATAGAGGGCATCCTCCATTAAAGGTACATCATATTGTGCTGCAATCGCTGCTGGAGAAGAAAATAATATAAAAACACTACATAATGCTAAACAAAGTAACTTTTTCATTACAACCTCCATATTCTTACGCAACGTTTTCATCCCATTATTTTAATCAATGGATCAGCATCCATGAATTAAAGTTTCATTTTATTTTCTCCCACTTCTCTTTTTCTACTCGATTATTACAAAAATCATCCACAATCCCGCTTTGTTCTCGTATAATAGTACACATAGTATAATAATCATAATCATATAGGGCTGTTCGTATATATAGTGAAACTTCTATTCAGTAAGGTACAATCACTATAACTGTCATAAGTATAGGAGAGGAGTATATTATGTTACAACATTTGTTCCCAAAATTACGATTTGCACTTGTTGCAGTCGTTTTATTATGGATCAAAACATATATTGTGTACAAGCTAGCCTTCGATATTAAAATTGATAGCTTCTTCGAAGAAATGATGCTTTTGTTTAATCCAATTGCTTCATTGCTTTTATTTTTTGGTCTAGCTTTATTAGCATCAAAATATCGAAATCGAATTATTATTGGAATAAGCTTTTTGCTGTCATTTATTTTATTTGGAAATGCAATGTTTTATGGATTTTATAATGACTTTGTCACATTCCCTGTTCTATTCCAAACAAATAACATGGCTGATTTAGGAACAAGTATTAAAGAACTATTTACGTACAAAACATTACTTCTATTTGCAGATGCGATGATCTTAATTTTTATTTCACGTAAGTTCCCGAACTTTTGTGATAACACACCACTGTCCCGCTCTGAAAAACGAACCTTTTTTAGTGGTGTAACAGCTCTATTAGCATTGCAAGTTATTGTTTCTGTCATTCATAAGCCACAGTTATTTTCACACTCTTTTGATCGTCAAACTGTTGTGAAAAATCTAGGTTTATACACGTATCACCTATTTGACATTACACTTCAGTCTAAATCTTCTGCAGAGCGTGTATTTGCAAGTGGAGACGGTTTTTCTGAAATTAAAAACTATGTGAATTCAAAAGATAAACAAGTTGATAAAAATTTATTCGGAGCTGCAAAAGGAAAGAACGTCATTTTAATTTCAATGGAATCCACACAAAATTTTGTTATCAACAAAAAAATAAATGGAAAAGAAATTACTCCATTTTTAAATCAATTTATAAAAGATAGTTATTACTTCGATAACTTTTATCATCAAACTGGACAAGGAAAAACATCCGATGCCGAATTTATTGTAGAAAATTCATTATACCCATTAGACCGCGGCTCTGTATTCTTTACGCATGCAAAAAATGAATACACAGCAACTCCTGAACAGTTAAAAAAATACGGATATTATTCCGCTGTATTCCATTCAAATGATAAAACCTTTTGGAATCGGGATGTAATGTATCCAGCACTCGGATACGATCGTTATTTTAACCTCAATGATTATACAGGAACAGAACAAATGTCTGTTGGTTGGGGACTAAAAGATAAAGAGTTCTTTGAACAATCGATTTCAAAGCTTAAATCCTTGCCACAACCGTTTTACACAAAATTTATTACATTAACAAATCATTTCCCATTTCTTTTAAATCCAGAAGATCAATACATTAATGAGTATAATTCTGAGAGTGGTGTATTCAATCGTTATTTCCCAACCGTTCGCTATACAGACGAAGCTCTTAAACTATTTATCAATCGATTAAAAGAAGAGGGGCTATATGATAATTCAGTTATAGTTATTTATGGAGATCATTATGGTATTTCTGAAAACCATAATACTGCGATGGCACAGTTTCTCGGTAAAGAATCCATAACTCCATTTGATTCAATGCAGCTGCAACGTGTACCACTTATTATTCACGTTCCTGGTCAAGAAGGAAAAATCATTCCCAAAGTATCTGGACAAATCGATTTAAAACCAACATTGCTCCATTTACTTGGTATCAAAACAAACCAATCCATTGAATTTGGTACTGATTTATTTATAAAAAATGAAGATCCACTTATGATTATGCGTGATGGTAGTTTCGTAACAAACGATTATGTTTATACAAAAAATATGTGCTATAAAAAAAGCACAGGTGAACCTATTGATTCAGCAATTTGCCAGCCATATATTGAAAAAGCAAAAACAGAATTAAATTATTCCGACAAACTTATATATGGAGATTTATTACGATTTGATCCTAACAATACATATAAAACAGGATCAATGATAACTAAATTTGAATAAATTTCAAAGAAACCTCAAATGATAACAACTTGAGGTTTCTTTTTTCTTAATTAAATCTTTACTCTTTCATAAACATGACGATCTTATCTAGCACCCCTCTCTCTCCCTTAGCTCAACCCTCACTTTATCGAATCCCACCATTAAGCTAAATGAGGGTTTCACGTTATGAAATCTTTCACAAAATGGGAATTTTTTCGTACGTCGAAAGAAATTTATGTTATGATAAAATAAGTAAACTTTCATACACTAATTAAGAATTTATTACAGAAAGCAAGGGATCAGATTTTGTATAGAGCAGCAATTCCAAACTTATTTACGCTCGGAAATTTATACAGTGGATTTTTATCAATCGGCTATGCATCTTTAGGGTATTATAAACCAGCTGCTATTTTAGTACTAATCGGGATGATGTTAGATAGTCTTGATGGTCGGGTTGCTCGTTTATTGCGTGTTGATTCACAAATGGGAA
This sequence comes from Bacillus cereus, assembly GCF_002584535.1. Taxonomy (GTDB): domain Bacteria; phylum Bacillota; class Bacilli; order Bacillales; family Bacillaceae_G; genus Bacillus_A; species Bacillus_A arachidis. The sequence goes on along the minus strand of NZ_NUOT01000024.1, from coordinate 127,967 downwards.
AAGAACTTGATTCACTAGCAGATGTTGTAACATTCGGTGCTGCGCCTGCGGTTTTAATGTACTACACCTCCTTTTCCAATTACGGAATTATTGGACTATACATAGCAGGACTATTCCCCCTATTCGGAGCATATCGCTTAGCAAGGTTCAATGTAACGCCATCCTCTACTTCTATGAAGTATTTCACTGGTGTTCCTATTACTGCAGCAGGAGGACTTGTTGCCTTCTTAACATTGTTTTCAAATACCATTCCAAAAATCGTCCTCATTACGGTATTTGTAACGTTTGCATTTTTAATGGTAAGTCGTATTCGAATCCCAAGTTTAAAAGATGTACCAATTCCACGTTACAGCATTATTGTTACGCTATTTTTAATTGGTAGTATTTATACAATGTATAAAACGAGTTTTGGCAACATTTCAGTATTTCTATTCATTGCTATTCCACTTTATATTTTGTTTATGTTATCTCAATTTCTTAGACAAAGGCCATCTCATAAAAAACGAGCAAATAAAGAAAAATAGCAAGAACCCTTCCGAATTCGGAAGGGTTCTTGCTATTTTGTAACTAATACTTTTTGTTTCACAGGTGTTAATGGTTCCTCTCCTTCTAATACAGCTAAAATGTTACGTACTGCCATTTCAGCCATAGCGTCACGTGTTTCAAACGTTGCGTTTCCAACATGCGGAGTAAGAACAACATTTTTCAGTCCCTTTAATCTCTCTGTAATTTTCGGTTCAAACTCAAATACATCAAGAGCCGCCCCTTCAATTTCATTTGTCTCTAACGCATGAGCAAGCGCTAGTTCATTCATAATTGGACCACGTGCTGCATTTATGATATATGCTGTTTTCTTCATCATTTTAAATTGTTCTTCATCAATCATATGATGAAGACTTGGATTATACGCACAATTAATCGTAATAAAGTCTGCTGTTTGTAATAGTTCTTCTAATGTTACATATATTGCTTCTAATTCACTTTCTGCCTCATCCTTACGGTTTGGTCCTGTATAAATCACATTCATTCCAAATGCTTTTGCACGTTTCGCAACTGCTTTTCCAATTTCACCAAGGCCGATGATTCCAATTGTTTTCCCATATATTTCTCGGCCTAGGAAAAAGAGTGGTGCCCAGCCATTAAATCCTACAGTACGACATAATGTATCCCCTTCTGGAATTCGTCTTGCAGCTGCTAAAAGAAGGGCAAATGTTAACTCTGCTGTTGCTTCTGTTGAAACTTTTGGTGTATTTGTAACTGTAATTCCTTTTTCTGCAGCATACATATAATCGATATTATCGTAACCCGCACCATAGTTGGCAATGATTTCCAAATCAGGTGCTACATCAATTACTTCCTTTGTTACCTTTGTTGAAAGTAAACTTAACAGTGCATCTTTTTCCTTTACTCGTTCTGCTAGTTCCTCTACACTAATTAATCCTTCCTTATCATACATTTCCACATCATGATTTTGTAATAATTGTAGTCCGATTTCTGGAATTTTTCCTGCCACTAATATTTTCGCCACTAATAAGCACCTCTTCTATTTAAAAATGAAAACTCCTTTATATTTTATTGTAAGAAATCTATATCAAAAAAGCCAAGAAATTTGATTACAGTTCCGAAAACTGACACTTTTCCACATAATAAAAGAGGAGATCGATATCTCCTCTTTTATTTATTGCTCTTCACTAGATTGTTTTCCAAGCTTTACATCAATCGTTCCTTCTGCTACCGTATCACTAATTTGTTCTTGCACTACAGAATCAACTTCCTCGTTCGTTTGGGAAGCATAACTTTGATTCGTCACTTTCATGTTCTGTTTGTTGTTTTGTTTTGTCATTTCAAACCCTCCTTTATCATTCTTTTTTATTTTGAGCAAAAAGAAAGGTTTTCATCACAAAATCATTTTTACTTTGAAACAGTTACCGATTCTTCTTCAAGCAGCTTCATCTTCCTCACCCGTTTTTCAAATGTAGCAACATGAGAAATACCATGATTACGTAATGTTTTCACATTTTCCCGGATATAATTTCCTAAGTCATTTGGGTAATGAGCATCTGATGAAAGAGTAATCGGTACTTTATGCTGCGCTAACGCTTGTAAATAAAGCGGACTTGGACACATCTCTCGAACAGGATAACGATAATATAATCCAGCATTTACTTCCGTTGCTGTATTTGTTTCTATTAATGCCTTAGCAATTCTTTCGTAATATGGAATCTGTACATTTTCATCTAATCGATAATTAAATACTTTTATATTATCAAGGTGCGCTACAATATCAAATAATCTCGAACGAACTGCCTTTTCTACTGTTGTGAAAAAGGCACCATACAATGTATTTAGCTGATGTTTTTCGAAATATTCTTTCGTATCTGGGTTATCAAATCCCCATCCATCAATAAAATGGACAGAACCAATTACATAATCCCAATCTCCTAATGCTAACAAATCTTCTAGCTCTCTCTCTCCATCAATAAAATAATCCGCTTCAATCCCAAGGCGCAGTACTACTCCTCTTTTTCTCCAACGCTCCTTTGCCTCTTGAATTGCTTTTGTAAAATCAGAAATGGAAGCTACCCGCACTTGATCTAGCCATTCTTTCTGCAGTCGACCGAGCTTTGAATCACTAATGTCTACATATTTTTCGTAATACTCTTTTGCCTCATAAAAGCGATAGAGATGATCAACAATCCCCACTTCTTTTATTCCTTTTTGCAGTGCTTCTTCTAAATATAAATCAATCCATTCCGCTGTAAACGGACCGTCTTGCACACGCTTTTGCAAACGTTCTTGTGTTTTCATGAGCCATTCAATAGAGTGCTTTTCTTCTTTGAGTGGTTGAAAATGTTCTAGCGATTCATTTATTCTCGCCAACCATCCTATTGAATACGGACCTTCTTCTAAATGAAGGTGATAATCTACTTTCATACTCTTCCCCCCTTATAATGTATCAATTTCTTTTCGTTCCCCTGTTTTTGAGAGCTTTCCTTGTCTCTCTTTCACTTCTTCTAACACATCTTCTAATGGAATATTTTTTGTGGCTAGTAAAACAAAGCAGTGATAAATCACATCGACCATTTCTTTTATAAGTTCTTCTTTATCATCGTTTTTTGCAGCGATCACAACTTCTGTACACTCTTCCCCTATTTTTTTTAAAATCTTATCTTCACCTTTTGTAAATAAATAACTTGTATATGATTCCGAAATTGGACTTTCTTTACGCTGCTCAATAGTTTCATATAAAGACTTCAGTACGTCTTCCATCCTCAGATCCCCCTATATGATTTTATAATGAAAGCATGTTTTCTCTCCTGTATGACAAGCTGGTCCTACTTGCTTAACCATAATTACAATCGAATCTTGATCACAATCTAAATACAGAGATTGAACATACTGCATGTGCCCAGACGTTTCTCCTTTATTCCATAACGCTTGCCGCGAGCGTGAATAAAACCATGTTTTCTTCGTCTCTAACGTTTTTTTATATGCTTCTTCATTCATATATGCTAACATCAAAACTTCTTTTGTTTCTTCTTCTACCACAATAGCTGGCAACAATCCCTTTGAGAAATCAGGCGTCATATTCTCACCTCAATTTTCGCTTCTTGTAATTTTTTCTTCACCTCTTGCACTGTTGCCTCACCATAGTGAAAAATAGAGGCTGCTAATGCTGCATTTACCGATGTTTTTTGAAACACCTTTACAATATGTTCCGCGCTTCCACATCCTCCTGATGCAATAACTGGAATCGAGACAGCTTCTGAAATTGTTTTAGTCAAACGAATATCATAGCCATCCTTCGTCCCATCTGCATCCATACTCGTAAGTAAAATCTCGCCAGCCCCTAACTGTTCTACCTGCTTTGCCCATTGTACAGCATCAATTCCTGTATCAATCCGTCCACCATTTACATATACGTTCCATTTATTTTCTTTTACTTTCCTTGCATCAATTGCGACAACAATACATTGGGAACCAAAATGTTCGGCTCCTTCCCCAACTAATTTTGGATTTCGTACTGCCGCTGAATTAAGTGAAACTTTGTCCGCACCTGCTCTTAGCAAGGCATATATATCTTGAATAGTGGAAATCCCACCCCCAACTGTAAGCGGAATAAACACTTTTGACGCCGCTCTCTCTACAACATCTATAATTGTTTTTCTCCCCTCATGCGTCGCCGTAATATCTAAAAAAACAATTTCATCTGCACCTGCTTTATTATACAAATCAGCTATTTCAACAGGATCACCAACATCTTGTAATCCTACAAAATTCACACCCTTTACAACACGGCCATCTTTCACATCTAAACATGGAATGATTCGCTTCGTTAACATATCTTTGTCACCTGCAATGCCTCTTCTAAATCAATTGTTTTTTCATATAACGCTTTTCCGATAATAACGCCATAGACATTCATATCGTTTAACTTCTGTATATCTTGCAATGAGCATACGCCGCCTGATGCAACAATACGGATCGCCACCGCTTTCTGTAGTAATTGCAGTTGCTCGAAGTTCGGACCCTCTAACGTACCATCTTTTGCAATATCTGTAAAAATGATTGTTTGCACGCCGGCACTTTCCATTTTCTTCGCAAGGTCAATATAAGAAATTTCAGACACATCTAACCAGCCTCTTGTTGCAACAAAACCATTTTTCGCATCAATACCAACAATAATATTTTCTCCATATAAACGAACTGCTTCTTCTAAAAAAGGACGATCGTACAATGCTGCCGTTCCTAAAATAACTTTTTCTACTCCTACTGACAGTAACTTTTCAATCGTTTTAAGAGAGCGTATTCCTCCGCCTACTTGAACCGGAATTCGAACTGCTTTACATATATCCTCAATTACAGAAAGATTCATTGATTGACCTGCAACCGCCCCGTCTAAATCAACAATGTGTAATGTTCTTGCACCTAATTTTTCAAATAATAATGCTTGAGCAACTGGATTTTCATTCATAACTTTTTCCTTATTAAATTCTCCTTGATAAAGCCTAACACACCGCCCTTGTTTTAAATCGATAGCTGGGAAGATTTCCATGATTCTACCACTCCTTTAAAGTTTCTTAACATTTGTATTCCGATATCACCGCTTTTTTCAGGGTGAAACTGCGCTCCAAATATATTCCCTTTCGCAACAATCCCTGGAATATCAATCTTATAGTCACTACTACCACATACAATCTCACTTGGACAATCTACATAATAGGAATGAACATAATACACAAATGAACCATTTTCTACTCCATTCCACAGCTCCATTTCCCGTTTCTTCTTTAATTGATTCCAGCCCATATGCGGTATTTTATAAGGGACTTTCAGCTTTCGAACTACTCCTGGCAACAAACCTAATCCTTTTGTTCTCTCTATTTCTTCACTTTCTTCAAATAAAATCTGCATCCCTAAACAAATACCAAGTAGTGGTTTTCCTTGTGCTCCAATTTCTTGAATTACTGAAACGAGATCTTTTTCCTGCAAAGCAATCATTGCTTTTGGAAAAGCTCCAACTCCTGGTAAGATCACACCGTCACTTTGTAATATCTTCTCTTTATCATCTGTTACAATATGCTTAGCCCCAATACGTGTTAACGCCTGTTCAACACTGCGAATATTCCCCATTCCATAATCTACAATTGCAATCAATTACAACAGTCCTTTCGTAGAGTTTACACCAACAATTTTGTCATTTTTGTCCACCGCTTCACGCAGTGCACGTCCAAACGCTTTAAATAACGCTTCAATTTTGTGATGGGTATTACTTCCATATAATATTCGAGCATGTAGTGTGATATTGGCAGCGTGGGCAACCGCTCTAAAAAACTCCTCTGTCAGCTCTGTATCAAAATCTCCTAACTTAGGATTTTTCAATTCACCTTGAAAGACATGATAAGACCTTCCGCTTATATCAATTGCTACAAAGCCTAATGCTTCATCCATTGGTACATATGCCGCTCCGTAACGATTAATCCCTTCTTTATTTTGCAGTGCCTCTTTCAAACAATTTCCAAGTACAATACCAACATCTTCAACAGTATGATGAGCGTCAACAAACACATCACCTTCTGCTTCGATTTGCAAACCAAATCGTCCATGTCTTGCAAACAAAGTTAACATATGATCAAAAAACCCCACACCTGTTTGAATCGCAACATTTGTACTTTCATCTAGTTGTAAACTCAGTTTGATTTTTGTTTCTGTCGTTCCTCGTACTTGACTTGCCTCACGCATTATTTCTCCTCCTCAAATCGAATTTGTATTGCTCTTGCATGCGCATGTAGTCCCTCTTTATCAGCGAGCGTTGTAATATGATGTTGAACGTTTTGTAACGCTTCTTTTGTATAGGATACAAAGCTCGATTTTTTCACAAAATCATCAACCGATAACGGTGAAAAGAAACGCGCCGTTCCGCTTGTTGGCAGTACATGATTGGGTCCTGCAAAATAATCTCCAAGTGGCTCTGGTGCATACGGACCAATAAAAATCGAACCCGCATGCTGAATATATGCCAAAGCGTTCATCGGCTCTTTTATGTGCAACTCTAAATGCTCCGGTGCTATTTCATTTGACAATTGAAACGCGTGCTCTAGCGAAGGAACAACGAGAATTGCTCCGTTTCTTTCTATTGATTCACAAGCTATTTCACTTCTTGGCAATTCCCGAAGTTGCTGCTTTATTTCTCTTTCTATCTCTTTAGCAAGTTCTACACAAGTTGTAATACAAATCGCTGTTGCTCTCACATCATGCTCAGCTTGAGATAATAAGTCCGCTGCGATAAAAGACGCATTTCCAGTTTTGTCAGCAATTACAACGATCTCAGATGGTCCAGCAATCATATCGATATGAACAACTCCAAATACCTCACGTTTTGCAAGAGCCACATATATATTCCCTGGACCGACAATTTTATCAACTTTCGGAATCGATTCTGTCCCATATGCTAATGCTCCTATCGCTTGTGCACCACCTACTGTATAGATTTCATCTACACCGGCAATTTCAGCAGCTGCTAAAATATGTGGATCTATTCCCGCTTTCCCTGGCGGTGTTACCATTACAACCTTCTGAACACCGGCAATTTTAGCAGGTAATACATTCATAAGTACAGATGACGGATACGATGCAGTTCCTCCTGGTACATATACACCAACTGTTTGCAATGGTCTAATCAGTTGCCCACGAATCACACCCTCATTTTCACAATCTAAAAAGGATTGTCTTTTTTGTTTTTCATGGTATGAGATGATGTTTTCCTTTGCGCATTGCAATGCTTCTAGAAATGAAGATTCCACATATTTACTCGCTTTTTCAACTTCTTCTTTTGCAACACGTAATTTTTGTAATTCAATTCCATCAAAAGTTTTTGTATAAGAAAATAGTGCCTCATCTTTCCCTTTTCTCACACCCTCAACAATTTCCCTTACGCGTATCTGTACAGTTTCTTCTATTATATTAGCCTGTTCTCTTAACTGTTTTATTCTCTTCAACGCTTCCGTGTAGTTTTCAGATATTACTTCCACCCAGAGTCCCCCTTTATTTATCTGCAGTGATGACACGCTCCATTTTATTTATAATATTGAATATTTCGTCTTTTTTTGTTTTTAAAGCAGCTTTATTTACAATCATGCGAGCTGATATTGAATACATTTCTTCAAATACAATCAATCCATTTTCTTGTAATGTTTTTCCCGTCTCTACAATATCAACAATCGCATCTGCTAATCCAAGAAGTGGAGCGATTTCTACTGAACCTTCTATTTTAATAATTTCTACATCTTCTCCCTTATCTCGAAAATAACCGGAAGTAATATGCGGATATTTTGTAGCAATTCTCTTTTTTCGATAGCCTTTCGGATTATATGTCGGAATAGAAGCGACACAAAACTTACAACATCCTACTTCTAAATCAACCATTTCATATATATCTTTCTCATATTCCATTAAAATATCTTTTCCAACAATACCTATGTCTGCAACACCATGTTCTACATATGTTGCAACATCAACCGCTTTAACAAGAATGAACGAAATATTAGCATTTTCACTTTGAAAAACAAGTCTTCTTCCTTTATCTTTCAGCTCCGAACAATCTATACCGATTTTTTCAAAAAGCGGGATAGTATGTTCCTCCAATCTTCCTTTCGTTAACGCAATTTGAATGTTACGCATGAAGTTTCTCCTTCTTTCTGTATCACCCATTTTTCTTTCCACATATATTCCACTAATGCTTTTCCAGTCGCTTCAATCACTTTTGTAATCCCATTCTTCTTCGCAAACTGAAATGTATCTTGCAAATTCTCAAACATAGATAACTCCACTTTCCAACCATCTTTCTGAAGTAAACCACATAGTCTTTCTGCTTCTGCTATCCGATCCAAAGAATAATGAATGATCATATCTAATTTTTTTCGTTTGAATTGTTTTTGCTGTTCTTGTAATATCCGGACAATTTGATTTACTTGTACAGCCAATCCAACTGCTGGCATCGGTTCCCCAAAATTACCAAGCAATTCATCATATCTTCCGCCACTAACGATTTCTCCTCCAACATCATATATATATCCTCTAAAAATAATTCCTGTATAATAATGCAAATGTTGAATCATTCCAAGGTCAATCGAGATATACGAAGCATATCCTAATTTTTCAATCGTTTTATAAATTTCTTTAACCCGCGCAATCGCTTGCTTCATCTCATAATTCGAAGCAAGTTTTTCCGCTTCTTCAATTACTTCAAGTTTTCCGAATAATCTTGGTAACTTTTCAAGTAACTGTACAGTTTCATCACGTCGATCTAAGTTCCTTTCTTGTAAAAAACGGGATAGTTCTGCATAATTTTTACTTTCAATATACGTACGTAAAAGCGACTCCTCCTCTTCTCCAAATGACAGCTTTTTAACGATACACTTGTATAACTGAACTTGCCCTAATTCTATTGTAAAAGATTGAATCCCCACAGCTTGAAGAGCGTGAATTGCGCTTACGATACATTCAATTTCAGCACGTATATTATCTATCCCAATTATTTCAATACCTGTTTGAATGATTTCATTGTATTTTCCAGCTAGCGACTCGTTCGCTCGAAATACATTCCCACTATATGTTAATTTCACTGGTGCCTCCTCACCATGAGTTCCTATTACTCTTGCAAGTGGGATTGTCATATCAGGTCTTAACACGATAATGCGTCCTTGCTGGTCAAAGAACTTATACATTTTCTCTTCATCTATCGGACGATTCCGAAAAGAAAAGACATCATAAAATTCAATCGTAGGCGTTCGGATTTCCTCATAGCCTCTTTCTAAAAAAGTACGTCGTAATTTTTGTTCAACTTCTTCTATTAGCGTACACTCTTCAAATACATAATCTCTTGTTCCATCTGGATTTGCTCGCTTCCATTTTGTCATACCGATTCACACTCCTTTAAGCTCTCATCAGTAAATTTCCCCTTTTAATATATGCCCACCATAGCAATCATGAACAAAATAAAAAGGGCCTTGTAGAAAAAATACCTACAAGGCCCTTTCATAGGGTGTAGGTACAACGGGACTAACCCTTGTACCTACACGTTGTTCACGCTAGGTTCAAGGGTTTATGTATGATGATGTAGTTGTGTAAGCATATTAATAGATTGTAATGTAAACATTATCCTTACTCCCTTTCTCCTCTTATTTTCACATAGTATATAACACAAAATTCAGAATGTAAACAAAATTCAAACCTTATTTATATTATATTACAGCTCGCTAAACAAATTAGCGAGCTGTATTTCGTTCATATTCTTGAATTTGTTGCTCATATTGAAGTGTGATTCCGATTTCATCTAAACCATTTAATAATTTTTCTTTCCACATGTTCTCAATTGTAAAATGAAAACGATGTAGCGAGGTTGTAATCACTTCATTCTCTAGATCAACTTCGATGACATCTCTTGGATCAACAGCTGCTAGCTTTTCACGCATTTCTTTTTCCATAACGATTGGCAGCATGCCATTTTTCGTACAATTCATATAAAAAATATCTGCAAATCCCCCCGCAACAATAACACGAAATCCATAGTCAGCGAGTGCCCATGGCGCATGTTCTCGTGATGAACCACAGCCAAAATTTTCACCTGTAATGAGTATACTTGCACCTTTTCGCTCAGGTGCATTTAATGGAAAATCCGGATTCTCTTGCCTGTCATTCCCATAACGCCATTCATCAAATAAAAATTGCCCAAAACCCGTTCGTTCAATCCTCTTTAAATATTGTTTTGGAATAATTTGATCTGTATCAATATTATCGTTCATTAGTACGGCAACAGTACCTTTATGAATACGAAACGACTCCATCATAACTCTCCTTTCTTACATCAACGAAATGACCATAAAGTGCTGCGGCGGCTGCCATAGCAGGACTGACTAAATGTGTTCTTGCACCCTTCCCCTGCCGTCCTTCAAAATTCCGATTGGAAGTAGATGCACAATGTTCTCCTTCAGGCACTTGGTCTGGATTCATCCCAAGACACATAGAACACCCAGGTTCTCTCCATTCAAATCCCGCCTCTTCAAATATACGGTGCAATCCTTTTTCCATTGCTGCTTTTCGTACTCTTTTAGACCCTGGTACAACAAGCGCTCGCACCCCTTCTTTTACCTTTTTTCCCTTCACAACAGCCGCGGCGATTTCTAAATCTGATAAACGAGAATTTGTGCAAGAACCAATAAATACATGCTGAACAGGAATATCAAATACACTCTGTCCCGGCTGAAGCCCCATATACGCTAAAGCTCGTTCATCATTTTTATCATGTGTTTCTGGAAGCTTCTCATCAATACGCATACCCATACTTGGATTTGTTCCCCATGTTACATATGGTACTAGTTTAGCAACATCTACTGAAATATAAGTATCGTATATTGCATCTGGCTCAGTATAAAGTTCCTTCCACTTTGCTACTGCCAAATCAAATTCTTCCGGTGCATACTCACGTCCTTTTACATAAGCAAATGTTTTTTCATCTGGCGCAATAATTCCTGCTTTTGCTCCGCCCTCGATTGCCATGTTACAAAGCGTCATTCGCTCTTCCATTTCCATATTTACAATTGTTTCTCCGTAAAACTCCATCACATATCCCGTTCCAACTGCTATCCCATGCGTAGCTAGGAGGTGTAAAATAATATCTTTTGCGTATACTCCTTTAGGCAATTTCCCCTTTAATTCAATCCCCATTGCCTTTGGCTTTCTCTGCCATAATGTTTGCGTCGCTAATACATGTTCAACTTCACTTGTACCAATTCCAAATGACAACGCTCCAAAGGCTCCATGTGTTGCCGTATGACTATCACCACATACAATGGTCTTTCCCGGTTGTGTAAGTCCTAGTTCCGGTCCAATAACATGAACAATCCCTTGATGTTCATCCTCAATATCCGCTAATGGAATATTAAATTGCTTACAATTTTCACGAAGTGTATCTAATTGTTGCTTAGCAATACGATCCGTAATGTTCCAAACATCCTTTGTTGGAATATTATGATCCATCGTTGCAAATGTTAAATCCGGCCTCCGAACGTTCCGATTTGCAAGCCGCAAGCCTTCAAACGCTTGCGGCGATGTTACTTCATGTACGAGATGAAGATCGATATATAATAAATCTAATCCATTTTCATTTGTCGCAACAACATGTCTCTCCCACAACTTATCCAGTAACCTTTTAGCCATTATCTTCCTCTCCCTACTAACGCTTGTTCTTCCATTTCTTGAAGTACAGCCTTTGTAAACGAAGTTGTTGTTTCATTTCCGCCGATATCAACTGTACATTTCCCAGAGCGAAGAACTGAAGAAATTGCTTCTTCAATCGCTTCTCCCTCTCTTCTTAGTTCAAAAGACTGTCCAAGCATCATCGCAACTGAACGCATCATCGCAATTGGATTCACTTTATTTTTCCCTGCAATGTCTGGTGCTGATCCATGAATTGGTTCATAAAGTGAAGGCCCATTCTCTGCGTGACTTGCCGAAGGAAGCATCCCTAGTGACCCAGCTAATACAGAGGCCTCATCACTTAAAATATCACCAAATAAATTTTCTGTTACAACAACATCAAACCTGCCTGGGTTGCGAATCAATTCCATAGCCGCTGCATCTACTAAAATATGTTCAAGTTCAATATTAGGATAGCGAAGTGCCACTTCTTTTGTTACTTCCCTCCAAAGCTTACTCGACTCTAAAACATTTGCTTTATCAATAGAAGTAACTTTTTTACGACGTTTACTCGCTAATTGAAAAGCGTATGAAACAATGCGCTCAATTTCATGACGATGATAAGTAAGCGTATCTGTAGCTACTTCTTCTGTTCTTTCTTTTGGAAAAGAGAAATAAATACCACCCGTTAATTCACGAACAACAACAAAATCCACCTTATCAGCAGCCTTCAATGGAGATAAATGAGCAGTCGCTGCATCTACAGTGACAGGACGAACATTAGCAAATACACCAAGCCCTTTTCGAAGTGCAAGCAATCCTTTTTCCGGTCTTTCTTTCGCGTCGTCCCAGCGCGGTCCGCCAACCGAACCTAGTAATACCGCATCACTTGCTAAACATGCCGCTAATGTTCGAGGTGGCAATGGTTGCCCAAACGAATCAATCGCAGCTCCTCCAAATTGTTCATCTTGTAAATAAAAATGGTGACCATATAACCTTTCTATCATGTGCAGTACTTCCTTCGCACTCTCCATAATTTCTGGTCCAACACCATCACCCGCTAAGCAAACAATACGTTTTTCCAATGATCAGCACCCCTTTTTGTTTTTACTGATTATTCTGAATTTAATCGAGTGAAGTGGGGGTATTCCCCCACTTATCAAACATTACTTTGCAAGCAATAACAAAGCCTTTAACTTTCCAGCTGCATGTACATAAGCTCTAGCTGATGCTTCTAATACATCTTGCGCCACACCAAAACCTGTAACTTGATGAGTTCCTTCTTTCAATTCAACATGAACATGAGCAAGTGCATCTTGACCTTGTGTAATAGATTGAATACGATAATCAGCTAACTCACACTCAAGTCCCAAAATCCTTTGAATTGCATTGTAAATCGCTTCAATACTCCCTGCTCCTGTTGCTGCATCTTCGTACACATTACCTGCCTCATCTGTTAGTGCAACTGTTGCACATTGCGTACTATTTGATACAAAATGTACTTGTAATTGTTTAATTTTATACTGCTGGGTTGAAAATGCTGTTTCTCCCAGTACTAATGCACGTAAATCTTCTTCTGTAATCTCTTTTTTTCGATCTGCTAATCTCTTAAATGCGCTGAATGCTATATCTCGCTCTGCTTCCGTAAACTCATAGCCAAGTTCCTTCATTTTTTCAGTAAACGCATGGCGACCAGAATGCTTTCCAAGTACAAACAAATTTTGCGCTTCACCAATGAGCTCTGGTGCAATAATTTCATATGTCGTTACTTCTTTTAATACACCATCTTGATGAATACCTGATTCATGAGCAAACGCATTCGCTCCAACAATCGCTTTATTTTTCGGTACAACCATTCCTGTTAAACGACTCACTAATGTACTTGTTGCCTTAATCTCTTTCAATACCATAGAAGGATCGGCTTCATAATAGTCTTTTCGAATATGCAAAGCTACCGCTACCTCTTCTAAAGCTGCATTACCTGCGCGCTCTCCAATTCCATTAATTGTTCCCTCTATTTGGAGGGCCCCGCCTTCAATCGCCGCTAATGAATTTGCTACCGCCATTCCAAGATCGTCATGGCAATGGCAAGAGAAAATAGCTTTTTCATAAGAAGGAACGGACTCTTGTAAGTATTTAAAAAGAGAGTAGTATTCTTCTGGATTGGTATAACCAACTGTATCCGGAATATTAACAACATCCGCTCCAGCACGAATCGCAACTTCCACAGCTTCTGCTAAAAATGCACGAGCCGTTCTCGTTGCATCTTCTGCTGAAAATTGTACTGTGGGAAATAACGATTTCCCTAAAGTTACAGAGCGATGAATACTATCTAATACATCTTCTTTTGACATACAAAGCTTATATTTCATATGAATATCACTCGTTGCCAAAAAAACGTGTAACCTTGGAGATGCTGCATGTTTTAAAGCTTCATATGCTCTTTGAATATCACTTTCCCTCGCTCTTGCTAGACTCATAACGGAAACGTTTTGAATCGTTTCTGCAATACGTTTTACTGAGCGAAAATCACCTTCAGAAGCTGCTGCAAATCCTGCTTCCATCACATTGATTCCTAGTTTTTCTAACTGTTTGGCAATCTGTAACTTTTCTTGTTCATTTAAATTGACTCCGGGTGATTGTTCGCCATCACGAAGCGTCGTATCCATGAACAAAATCTGTTTCATATTATTTAACCTCCGCCTTTACTTTCGGTTGTACAAACGGCATCATTTCACGTAATTTACGTCCAACAACCTCAATTTGATGTCCATTCTCCTTAGCGTTCGTTGCATGGAAATGTGGTCTTCCTGCTTTGTGCTCTGCAATCCATCCTCTTGCGAATGTGCCATCTTGAATTTCTTTCAACACTTCATCCATTGCTTTCTTCGTATGTTCTGTTACAATACGTGGCCCTGATACAAAATCCCCCCACTGCGCTGTATCAGAAACAGAATATCTCATATTTTCAAGTCCACCTTCATACATAAGATCAACAATGAGCTTTAGTTCATGTAAACATTCAAAATAGGCAAGTTCTGGTTGATAACCAGCATCTACTAATGTTTCAAATCCTGCCTTTACAAGTGCAGTAACCCCTCCACAAAGTACAGCCTGTTCTCCAAATAAATCTGTTTCTGTTTCTTCTTTAAATGTCGTTTCTAATACTCCAGCCCTCGTTGCTCCGATTCCATCTGCATAGGATAATGCTTTTTCAGTTGCTGCTCCTGTTGCGTCTTGATATACAGCAAATAATGCCGGAACTGCCCCGCCTTCGGTAAATGTACGACGTACTAAATGCCCTGGCCCTTTTGGTGCAACTAGAAAGACATCTACATCTTCTGGTGGTGTAATTTGATTAAAATGAACGTTAAACCCATGTGCAAACACGAGTGAATTTCCAGCTTGTAAATTCGGTTCGATTTCTGCTTCATATACCTCTGGTTGTAGTTCATCAGGTAATAGAATCATTACTACATCCGCAAACTTTGTTGCCTCTGCCACTGAATATACAGCAAAGCCATCCCCTTCCGCCTTTTCCCATGACTTTCCTGGCCTTAATCCAACTACTACTTCAAAATTGTTATCACGTAAGTTTTGTGCATGAGCATGACCTTGTGATCCATATCCAACAATTGCTACTTTCTTTCCCTTTAATACATTTACTGCTACATCTTTCTCATAATAAACTTTTGCCATATTCTTTCTCCCCCTATATTTAAATGATTACTGAATTAACATAATTTGTTTATCTTGTTTTTTCATGCTACGCGTGAATGCTGTGACACCTGTTCTTGCAATTTCTTTTAAGCCATATGGGCGCAAGAGCTCAATTAACGCTTCTACCTTTTCTTGCGTACCTGTTACTTGCACCACGATGGAATCCTTTCCAATATCTATTACAGTGGCTCGGAACGGTTCAATTAAGCTATACAATTCGGCTCTTGATACACTTGTTGTTGCTACTTTAATGAGAGCGAGTTCCCTTGCAATCATCGCCTCTTCCGTTATATCAGATACTTTTAACACATCAATTTGTTTATGCAGTTGCTTAATGAGCTGTTCCACTTGTTGTTCGCTTTCAACATGAACAACAAATGTCATCCGTGAAATATCAGACGATTCTGTATGCCCAACAGAAATACTTTCAATATTAAAATGCCTCCTCGTCATAACACCGGTAATTCGGTTTAATACGCCGCTTTGATTTCGAACGGTTGCCGTAACAATCCTTTTCATCACTTTTCCACCCCCTCCATTTGATGAACCCCTTTTCCAGGAGCAACCATCGGCATCACTTTTTCGGACTGTAGTACCCTGCAATCAATTACAACTGGTTCTTGTAAAGCAATCGCCTCTTTTAACTGTTCCTTTGCTAATAATGGATTTTCAATGCGAATCCCTTTTAGCCCATACGCCTGTGCAAGTGCTACAAAATCCGGTTGACAAGAAAGCAAAGAATGAGAATATCTTTGATTATAAAATTCATCTTGCCATTGTCTTACCATGCCTAAAGCTTCATTATTTAAAATCAAAACTTTAACCGGCAAGGAATGTTCTTTTAATACACCTAATTCTTGTAATGTCATTTGAAAACCAGCATCCCCAACAATTGCAACAACTAACTCATTTGGCTTTGCAATTTGTGCACCAATAGCAGCTGGAAATCCAAATCCCATCGTCCCAAGCCCTCCAGATGTTACCCACTTATCTGGATCTTTAAGCGGATAATATTGAGCTGCCCACATTTGGTGCTGTCCAACATCTGTTGTAATAATCGCCTTGCCTTTTGTGATTTCGTATAGCATATCAATTGCCGATTGTGGTTTAATCTCATCAGAATCTTGATCGTAAGAAAAAGGATATTGTTCTTTTCTACTTTTCAAAAGTGATAACCATGCACTATGATTCTCTTTTTTCCCTTTAGAAACAAGAAGTGACTCCAAAGCATGCTTTGCACTTGCTACAATCGGAATTTCTGTAGGGACATTCTTTCCAATTTCTGCTGGATCAATATCAATATGTGCGACTATAGCCTCTTTCGCAAAATATTCCAGATTTCCTGTGAGACGATCATCGAATCTCGCACCGAGATTTATGAGTAAATCACACTCATATAACGCCATGTTTGCTGTATACGAACCGTGCATCCCTCCCATTCCTAGAAACAACTCATCATGAGGAGGAAATCCACCTAATCCAAGAAGTGTATGAACCACAGGTATACGATACATTTGTGCAAAATCTGTTAATTCTTGTGCAGCTTTTGCATGCAATACGCCTGCTCCAGCTAAAATCAACGGCTTCTCAGCAACATCAATCGCTTGTAATAATTTGTTAATTTGCAATAAATTTGGTTCATAGTTTGGTTGATATCCTGGCAAATCCATTTGTACGTTACTACATCGCTCTCCTTTTTCTACTACCATGTTTTTAGGAAGATCGATAACTACCGGTCCTGGTCGACCCGTTTTCGCAATATGAAAGGCCTCTTTAATAATTCTTGGTAAATCTGATGCCCTGCGCACTTGATAATTATGTTTTGTTACTGGCATTGTAAGCCCCATAATATCCGCTTCTTGGAAAGCATCACTTCCAATCAGCGTTGTAGCTACTTGACCAGTAAAAACAACAAGCGGTAATGAGTCAATCATTGCATCTGCAAGACCCGTAATTACATTTGTCGCACCAGGACCACTTGTCGCAATAACAACACCAGGTTTTCCTGTAACTCGTGCATACCCCTCAGCTGCATGAATCGCTCCTTGTTCATGTCTTGTTAAAATATGAGGAATTTCGCAATCATAAATTGCATCATAGAGCGGTAGAACAGCACCTCCTGGATAACCAAAAATAACTTCTACGTCTTCCTTTCCTAACGCTTCTAACAATAGTTGTGCACCAGTTGCCATTTTATCTTCCGTTTTTGAAGGCATTTTTCTTATGAACCTCCTTTAAAATTGTTTTTTTACAATAAAAAAATCCTACGTCCACACTCCAGCTATGTGCTGAAGGGACGAAAGATTTCGCGGTACCACCCTTCTTCGCAAGAATACTTCTTGCCTCAGTGACTCAGGGGATGAGTCTAGCTAATAACGGAGCTACCGTCTAAACCTAGACAAACGCTTCAGTTTAGCACTCAAAGGCGATGTTCGTCGACGTGAACCATCGGTTTCCAGCAACCACCGACTCTCTGTGAGGCTTCACAATCAACTACTCCTCCCTATCAACGCTTTACAAATTTATCATTCATTACACTGCTATCATTAAACTTTATTTTCTTCGTAAACTTTCTCTCCATCTTCTATAACTAATTTACGAAACTCTTCTAATAAACGATTTGTATGTAGACCCGTTTTTCCGGCCCCAATCGTTCTTCCGTCAACTGTTGTCACTGCAATAACTTCAGCAGCAGTTCCTGTTAAAAATACTTCATCTGCTACATATACATCGTGTCTTGTAAATAATTCTTCTCTTACGTCATACCCGAGTTTTTCTCCAATTTCCAAAATGGAATTTCTTGTAATACCTTCTAATGCCCCTGCAGAACTTGGTGGTGTAATTAATTTATTGCCTTTTACAATGAACACATTATCACCAGATCCTTCTGCAACATAACCTTGTTCATTTAACATAAGGGCTTCTTGTACACCAGCAAGCTTCGCTTCAATTCGAACTAAAATATTATTTAAATAGTTTAAAGACTTTACTTGCGGTGTTAATACATCTGGACGATTTCGACGTGTGGCAACTGTCACAACCGGTATTCCTTTTTCGTAATATTCCGACGGAAATAGTGATAACTGTTCCGCAATTACGACTACATTCGGTTTTGAGCAAGAATCAGGATCTAATCCAAGGTTCCCAGCACCTCGTGATACAACTAAACGAATGTATCCGTTAGATAGCTTATTTTGACGAATCGTCTCAATAACAATATCTATCACTTCATCTAACGTATATGGAATTTCCAACATAATGGATTTTGCTGACTCATATAAACGAATAAGATGTTCTTTAAGTCTAAAGACATTGCCACTGTAGACACGAATCCCTTCAAACACCCCATCGCCATATAAATAACCATGATCATATACTGAAACTTTTGCTTCGTCTTTTGGAACAAATTCTCCATTTAAGAAAATCCGTTGCTCATTCACTTAAAAGCGCCTCCTATGTTCTGTGAATTTTTTATTGTTTCCTAGTTTACTCTCCTTTTTAAATAAATCAAGATAATTTTTAGAAAATTTTTAATTTTTAATTTATAGACACGCTCATTTATATTGATTTATCAACATTGTTAACGTTTACAAAATGTCAAAAATTTTTTTCGTCATTTTTCATCAAAAAAAATATTTGTTTAGAAGAAGGATTTTTGTCAAATAATGCGAATCTATTGTATTCAATAAACGGACGTCCGATTTCATATATTCGGCAATAAAAACGACTTTTAATTAAAAAGGAGGAATACATTCAAAATAAAATTGTATAAAAGTAACAATCATATTTTTCACGCAGCTTTCATAATCCTATTTTAAAAAAACAAATTGTCAAATGAAGGAGGAAAATAATATGGCGTGTGTACAAATTAAAGGAACAAGACAAGAGGTAGTAGAAATGTTACAACTATTTGATTTAATGGATACGAAAGGTTTTTGTAAATTCGACAATTACGTAGAGGTGTATCCAAATGAAAAACAAAATAACAACTTCATCGCCTCAATTGATATTCAATCCAATGATGCTTCTGCTCAAGATCAATTAAATGATCAGTTCGTCAGTCAAATGCTTACAGGTGTGTACAACGACTAATATATGATTAAAACTTCAAGGAGCACTGATCGTGCTTTTATAGACAGTTATCCCCTACCTACTTCTACGTCTCAAGGTGGGGGATCTTGCTACCGCAAGCAGCTCTCCTTTTTCTACCATCTTTTTCTTACAAACATAAATATTTTCCAAAAAACAGTGCATATTACTAGATGGTAGGAGGTGAAGGAAATGGCGAAAATTGGTGTTGAAAATTCATTAACAGATGTTCAACAAGCATTGAAACAACAAGGACATGAAGTTATTTCACTGCAATCTGAAAACGATGCGCAAAACTGTGATTGTTGTGTTGTAACTGGACAGGATTCTAATGTGATGGGAATTAGTAATGTAACGATGAAAGGATCTGTCATTGAAGCAAGTGGCTTAACAACTGATGAAATTTGTCAACAAGTCGAAAGTCGACTTTAAAAAATGATATGACTACAAAATGCAAAAATTTATAAAAAGAAAAGTCTCCTATTCAAGGAGACTTTTCTTTTTATATTCACCTAACGGGAAAGTAACATATACTGGATGAAAGCCCTACCTCTCTCTCATCAACACGGTTCCTCTGACCGCTCCTTGATACACTAGTATGTGTATAAGCTTACAAATACAACTTTTTGGGTTTATTCACAAAAGTTGTTGGTAAAATTACCCGATCCTTCGCAAATTTTTCATGTCGCATTTATAAAAAATATCCAATATATACTAGCTGTAACCGAGACACGAAATATAATCTTAACACTTCATAATAAATTCGTCAATATTTATTTTAACAAAATAAAAACAGACATCGTAATCTGTCTGTTTTAGAATGGAGCCTTTTCTTTTACTACATATACAACAAATCCGCTTACTAACATACATAAACCGACGGTAAAATTCTTGATGTTAATCATAACTACCTCTCCCTTATTTCATAAATCATATATATTTACATTTCAATTATATTCATTATCCCGAAGCACACTTTTTCTAATATATCACAATTCCTAAAAAATGCAACTTTACTTTTTAACGACCATTTACAAACTTATCAACTGTACTTGGAACCGCATTCAAAGCCTTTTCAATCAAATGTGTACCACTATGTAAATGTAACACTTGCACACCACCAGATCCTACTACTAAAAACGCAACCGGGTCAATTGAAACTCCTGCACCACTTCCGCCTCCAAACGGGTGCCCTTGTTTCAACTCTTTTTGCTGACCTTGTCCAGTCACACTTTTTCCTATAGACCTTTCTCCTTTAAAATCACTACCCCCTGCCCCAAACCCAAAAGCAACTTTTGAGACAGTTAAAACAACATGTCCGTCCACTGTTGAAACAGGACTTCCGACAATTGTATTTACATCAACCATCTCTTTTAAATTTGTCATTGCGGTTTTCATTAAGTTTTCAATTGGATGTTCCATCATTTCAGCCACCTTTTTCCTCTTAATTCTTTTTTATGCTTTCCAAAATAGAGAAACTCATACCAAGTTTTACAATTCATAAACAACACTGCTCTATTATCAACTTTCTTCAACTTGATTAAGCGAAATGTAAATCGACTATCTATTTCTTACGGGATAAAAAAAGAAAAAGATATACATACTACTAATGAACCTTGTTATGAAAGGAGACATTGCTTTGACTGATAAATTTGATGAACAACATAGAACTGAAAAAGGGGACTATAAAGAAGAGTACGCGGCAGAGGTTGCTCCTCAGCATGTCAACTATAACGATAAAGATGAAGTAAAGTCAAAAACAGCGGGTTCAACAGCTGGTTTCATCGCACTTGCTCTTGCCGTATTATCTCTCTTTACATTCCCGACACTTTTTGGACTTGTTTCCGTTTTACTTGGCATTTACGCCTATAATCGTGGTGCTACTGTAACCGGTAGTATCGCAGCTATTATCGGTGGTATTTCTGCAATTGTCGCTCTCATATTCCGAGCTGCAATTATTGGTTTATTTTTCTCACTCTTTTAAAGAAAAAAGGTATCTCGCTTTTAGCGGGATACCTTATCCTGTGAAAACATCTTCTGATGGATATCGAATTTTTTGCTTCGCTGGTCGCGCCAGTGAAAATACAAGCGTTAACGGACCAATTAATCCACAAAACATAACAAACATGATGATACATTTTCCAACAGCTGATAATTTAGCAGTAATTCCCATTGTTAATCCAACTGTCCCAAACGCTGAAATTGTTTCGAATAAAAGTTGAATAAAACTAAAGTTTTCTGTAAGCATTAATAAAAATACTGCTGTAAAAATAAGAATTTGACTAGCAACCACAATTGCTAACGCTCTTGTTACCGTTGCCATTCTGATTGTACGCTGGAATAAAACAAAGTCTTCCTTCTTTCTAAAAAAGGAAATAACCGATGTAATTAAAATTACAAAAGTCGTTAACTTAATTCCTCCACCTGTTGAAACACTTCCTGCACCTATAAACATTAAAATCATTGTAAACAGTATGGATGACTCTTCCATTCCTCCATAGTCAACTGTATTAAATCCTGCAGTCCTTGGTGTAATTCCTTGGAAGAATGAGGCCCATAACTTCTCATTTAAAGATAAAGGCCCTAATGTTTCCACATTGTTATACTCCAATATAAAAATTACAATCATCGCAATAACATTAAGCGCTACTGTTCCGATAATCATAATTTTCGAATGAAGTGATAGTTTCCGAAAACTACGGCTATACCATATATCAATTAATACAGTAAATCCTAAACCACCTATAACGATTAAAGAACAGATCCCAATATTAATAATAGGATCCCCTACATATCTTGTTAAATTATCTGGCCATAAGGCAAATCCCGCATTATTGTACGAAGCGATAACATGAAAGATACTATAATATAAACCTTTACCAAAACCGAATTCTGGAATAAATCGAATGGATAGAAAAACAACTCCCACTAACTCAATACAAATAGAAAAAATAAAGACTCGCTTCACTAACTTTACAAGCCCACCTATATTCGTTTGATTAAATGCCTCTCCAATTAATAATCGGTGGCGAAGTCCAATTTTCTTTCCTAGTACCCAAACAATTAAAATTGCAATTGTCATTAATCCCAGTCCACCTGTTTGAATTAATAACATAATGATAATTTGGCCAAATGTTGTAAAAGTACTAGCAGTATCTACAACTCCTAACCCCGTTACTGTCGCTGCCGATGTTGCTGTAAAAAACGCATCCACCCAACTAATTGATTCTTTTGTCGCGAATGGTAGTTTCAATAACATTCCCCCGACAACAATTAAACAAAAAAAGCCCATTGCTAAAATTTGCGGCGGACTTAATCGTATAAGACGATTATAAAATCCTTGTTTTTTTGTTGCTTCCATATCACTAACTCCCTTAATAAAGTAAAACATCTATCCGTAGGCTGATAGCTTATTTCACTTGAACAAAATCTCATAGAAAGTAATTCTCCACCTAACTTTTTCAATTCCTCATACTTTTAGAGTGAACTCATTAGTGCGGATTAATCTTTATACCCTCATAATATAGTTGAGCATAATCCTTTTTTCCATAGATTTCAACTTTTATTTTCACAGGCAGTATAACAAGTATTCATTCACTTAACGCACCCATTCTACCTATTAGAACCATCTTACTAAAACAGAGTTTTACGATCATTCTCGTTCTTCACTCTCATTCTGCCTAAATATGCTCATGATAATCCTTACTTTTTTCTAAGAGAATACCTAACTACTTTTTTATTTTCCATCTATCATTCAAAAAAAATTAAACATACCTCTGAAATCCCCATATCTTTCACTCCAAGTTCACATTGAAATCACATCTATCTTTTATATTATAACTATCGAAGCTGTTCCTCCCTAATAATGAGACATTCCCCAGTGTCTCGAACAGCTTTCTATCCCTAATTAAAATTGACATAAATTGTCCCCTTCCCTGACCATCTTGTATGAACGAGATGGTCTATTTTTTTATCACCTACTACTAAATAATCTCCTTATCCATTAACGACAAATTATTCATCTATAGATTACCTAACTACCTTCTATCCTTCTTCTATTTATCAAAAAAATATAAAACAATTATTTTAAATTCCCCATACCTTTCACTTCAAGTTCACATTGAAGTCACATCTATCTTTTATATTATAACTATCGAAGCTGTTCCTCCCTAATAATGAGACATTCCCCAGTGTCTCGAACAGCTTTCCATCCCTAATTAAAATTGACATAAATTGTCCCCTTCCCTGGCCATCTTGTACCAACAAGATGGCCTATTTTTTATCACCTACTACTAAATAATCCCCTTATCCATTAACGACAAATTATTCATCTATAGATTACCTAACTACTTTCTATCCTTCTTCTATTTATCAAAAAAATATGAAACAATTATTTTAAAATCCTCATACCTTTCACTTCAGATTCACATTGAAGTCACATCTATCATTTATATTATAACTATCAAAGCTGTTCCTCCCTAATAACGAGGCATTCCCCAGTGTCTTGAACAGCTTTCCATACCCAATTAAAATTGACATAAATTGTCCCCTTCCCTGGCCATCTTGTACCGGCAAGATGGCCTATTTTTTACCTTAAAATACAATTCAAATTTCGGAACAAAAAAAAAGGAGTGAGAATCCTCACTCCTTTTTTGATTTACTTCCTTTTTTCGAACGATATTCTTTCCCTTTATTATCATTACCAGTTGAAAACTCAGAACTAAACTCTTGTTGGAACTGTCCTGTTTTCGGTGAACCTTGGTTTCCACTTCCTTGACTCCCATTGCGATTCGTCATCTTGCCCCCCCTTTCTTCTTCCATTATTGTTAGTATGGCTTTCTTCTCATAATCATACTCATAGCGTGCTTCTATATAACAAGTTTCAACTTTTCATTTTATCCCGACTAGTGAAGTCTGATAATCAATGG
Source organism: Bacillus cereus (assembly GCF_002584535.1). GTDB lineage: Bacteria > Bacillota > Bacilli > Bacillales > Bacillaceae_G > Bacillus_A > Bacillus_A arachidis. The sequence continues at coordinate 103,533 of NZ_NUOT01000024.1, read as the reverse complement.
TTGTTGAGGCACTCACCGATTAAATAAAAAAATCCTGCCCAAAACATGGAAGGATCCTCTATTAGCTATAATTCATATGGCTTTTTCTATATAAGTTTTTTTGAAATAGATACCATTACATGCATTTCTTCTTCAGATAGTGCTGAAAACCTTTCTTTTAAATACTGCTTTTTTGCCAATTCCATTTTTTCAACTAACTCTTTTCCTTGTTCCGTAATTTCCAAATATACAACACGACGATCAGATGTAGAACGTGAACGCGTCACAAAACCTTTATGAATTAACTTTTCTGTAACAGCTGTAATATGACTGTTTGATACATGTAGTTCATTTGCTACACGAGAAACCATTTCTTTTTCATTACGATTTAATATACGGAGCACGAGAAACTCATTCCATGGTATGTAATCTCCAAAAATTTTTCCGATATCATTACGCAATGAACGAAACATAGCGAAAACATTTGCAGATAAATCCTCCATTAATTGTTCACGATTATGAGACACCGCTTACATCTCCTTTTAATTCATGTAGTTAAATAAAAACTTTATGAATTATATTACCTCATATTTTACATTTTGTCACCTTTTTTCCTATACAATTCATCTATATACATATTGACACCGTTAAAATTATTCTTTATTTATCAAAGTACGTATCGTTTAATATCCATTTGGAAATAAATGATACAGGTTGCTTTTCTAACATGCTGAAGCTCACATCAGCCACAAAAAGGGATGCGATAAATCGCACCCCTTTTTGTTTTGGTTTCTTATTAAATATTCATGCTATAATGGATTATGAAATATTTTCCATCCCGCAACCCGAATTATTTGGAGGTGTAGTATGAATCTAGATAAAGAGAAGTTTTCAGATTTAAATAGCAAAGATAAAACGATTGCTATTAGTAGTATTACCCTTCTTATAATGATTGTTTTTGCCCTTATCTTCTTTATACATGTTGGAGTTTTTCGCCTCATCGGTGTTGAATATACATCAAGAACTGCACTATTTTTCTTTTTTATTTTACTCCTATTTTTGGATGGCGTTAGTCATTTTTTTATGTTATTTTTTAAAGCACTTTTACAACCAATACTGAAACAAATGCCAAAATGGCTCACCTTTTTTCTGCTTTCTATCATCGAAATCTCACTTGATTGGCTCGTTATTCACACTGCAGATGATTGGATGGAAAGCATTACAATTTCAAATAGAGCTGAACTGCTCATTGTCCTTGTCTTTTTTATGTTAGATAAATTATGGCCTACTGATAACAAAAAGAAAGAGTAAGATTACAAGCTTTTCTCTATAAAAATTGATACAATAAAAGCAAAATATATTGAAGGGGTGTTACATATGACATTACAACAATGGGCCAATAAAGGTATATCCTTTAATACATACGTAAATAACATGACTGTGAATCAATATGAATTACTACATATTTATAATAACTTTTTAATTCCAAACGAATTACTTCCTGTTTTAGAAGAACGCCAAAATGACGGCTGGCGCGTTATTGTACTAACCGCTGATTGGTGCGGAGACGCCCTTCTTTGCGTACCTGTTATGAAACGTATTTGTGAGGTTTCCAATATTGAAATGAAATTACTCATCCGTGATGAAAATTTAGAACTAATGGATCAATATTTAACGAATGGAACAGCACGTGCCATTCCAATCTTTATTTTTATTGATAAGGATGGAAAGGAACAAGCTGTTTGGGGACCACGCGCTCCAAAAGTACAAGAATTAGTTACTTCTATGCGTGCTACATTACCTGAAAAAGACGATCCACAATTTGAAGAAAAACAGAAAGAAATGTATGCGAATTTCCGCGCTACATTAGCTGATGACACATCACTTTGGGCACATGTGATGGATAGTATGATCGAAAAAATTGTAAAATAAAAAAACTGCCAATGGCAGTTTTTTTTATTACATAATGAAGAAATAATAGAACACCGCAGCTAACACAAAACGATAATAAGCAAATGGTGTTAACTTTACACGAGCTAATAATTTTAAGAATGAAACAATCGCAAGCATTGCTACAAGGAAAGCTGTAATAAAACCAGTTGCAAATAATGTGATATCTGCTGAACTTAATACGTCCCAGCTTTTAATTAAATCTAATCCTGATGCTGCAACCATCATAGGTACCGCTAAAATAAATGTATATTCAGCTGCTGCTGTATGAGATACACGAGCTAATAATCCACCACTTATTGTAGATCCAGAACGTGAAAATCCTGGCCATAACGCTAAACATTGGAACATGCCAATTGTGAATGCTTGTTTATACGTAATCTCGTCCAATGTCTTTGCTGTACTTGGTCGTGAAAACTTCTCAGCTACAATCATTAAAATACCACCAACGATTAAACTCACAACAACGGGTCCTGGTCCAAATAAAACTTCTTTAATTTTACTATGGAATAAAACACCTAGTACACCTGCTGGAATCATACCGATAATGATATGTAATAAATTTAAAGATGGCCCTTGTGTTACCTTTCCAATTCCAACTAATGACCATAAACGTTTCCAAAATACAACAACAACTGCTAAAATCGATCCCAATTGGATGACAACTTCAAATACTTTTGCTCTATCATCATCAAACCCTATTAAATGTCCTGTTAAAATCATGTGTCCTGTTGATGAAACGGGTAAAAACTCCGTTAACCCCTCAACAGCTCCCATGATTAAACCAATTAACCAATCAGCCACGGATAGTGCCTCCTTAATACCTTATATATACTTTTTTCACACCTTATCATAATACCTCATCTATTTTCAAAGTGCATCTTTTTTTTCAACCGTTCAAAATATAACAATACGTTCACATATGTGTATTTCTTTTCTATTTTCTTATTAAATTGTATGATAGAAAGAGTTTGGTCTCGCGTAGAAAGGAGCTTTTATGAAAGAAACACATTCATTCTTACAAAAAATAAAACAATTTGTATTACTATTTTTCCCAATTTTTATAACGCAAATGTCTTTATTTGCAATGAGCTTTTTTGATACTACAATGTCCGGACACGCAAGCGCTACTGATTTAGCCGGGGTTGCAATTGGAACAAGCGTATGGATTCCGATTAGTACTGGACTAACAGGAATCTTAATGGCTACTACTCCTATTATTGCTCAGCTTGTTGGCTCAAAACAAAAAAAAGCTGTTCCTCATATCGTAATACAAGCCGTATATTTAGCAATTGGAGTAAGTTTACTCGTTATTCTCATCGGCTTCTTTGCCGTTTCACCCATTTTAAAAGGCATGCATTTAGAACCGCCGGTTGAACACATCGCTTCTCAATTTTTAAGTATTATTGCAATTGGTATTATTCCTTTATTTGTCTATACTGTATTGCGTGGATTTATTGATGCATTAGGGAAAACACGTACAACGATGATGATTACATTACTTTCCTTACCGATTAACGTCATTTTAAATTATGTATTTATTTTTGGGAATTTTGGCTTTCCGAAACTAGGAGGCGTTGGTGCAGCAATTGCTTCTACCGCAACATATTGGTGCATTTTATTTATTACCATTATTATTATCAGTACGAAAGAACCATTTACATCTTTCGGTATCTTTAGGCGCTTATACCGCCTTTCTCTTTCAAGTTGGAAAGAATTATTAAAGCTTGGAGTACCTATCGGGTTTGCCATCTTTTTTGAAACGAGCATTTTCGCCGCCGTTACACTTATGATGAGTAATTTTAGTACAACAACAATTGCTGCACATCAAGCGGCGATGAACTTTGCTTCGCTTCTATATATGACACCTTTAAGTTTAGCGATGGCCCTAACAATTACAGTTGGCTTTGAAGTTGGAGCAAACCGCTCTGAAAATGCAAAGCAATACAGTTTTATCGGAATTAGTTTGGCGCTCACTTTTGCCTTATTATATTCTATTCTACTCTTTTTCTTTGACGATCAAATTGCATCTATTTATACAACAGATATTGCTGTTCATGATTTAGCAAAAGAGTTCCTTATTTTTGCGATTTTATTTCAAATTTCCGATGCAATCGCTACTCCCGTGCAAGGTGCTCTCCGTGGTTATAAAGATGTAAATGTTGCTTTAATAATGACACTAATTGCCTACTGGATCATCGGTCTGCCACTCGGTTATATATTAGCAACCTATACCTCTTGGGCAGCTAAAGGTTATTGGATTGGTCTTATTATAGGGCTAGCATTTGGCGCTACCTTTCTTCTTGTTCGTCTCTTTCAAGTACAACGTAAATATACCTCACAAAAAAGTCGCTAATCGTAGCGACTTTTTTCATCATGCATAGTTCCTCTTTAAACGTGTAACATAATGAAAAAGAAAGGTGTAAATCTATGGATGAAAAGAAAAAACAGCAGCTCTATGATGAAGAATTTGCTCCTGAAATCTCACCTGGATATAGGCAAGATATTCATGAGCCATCTCAATATAAAAACACTTCCACTTCGTTTTTAATTGGAATTGGTATTTTCGGAGCAATATTACTTGTACTTATTATTTTTGTCTACTTTTAATGAAGGGAGAACTATATTATGACAAAGCAATCCCCAACTTTCTCTAAAAGAGTTGTAAAAACACAAAAAGGTTATGCTGGTGATTCTGTAAATGCGCATAAGCAAGTCGAACAAGGCAATCTAGAAATCGCCAAAAAAGAAATTGGACAACAAAACGAGAACCTATGAATGTCCCCTTTCTTGCAAGTGTTTAAGGAAAGAGACTTCTTTTAGAATACTGTAAAAACCGAAAACATCCTCAGTTTCTGAGGATGTTTCATTCTACATATTGCCGCTGCTCTGCGATCTTGAATGTATGCTTCTCTTTTACAATCTTCATTTCATAGTTTAAACTCATTTCATCTCTCTTACCATTCTCAATACCTGAAACATAAGCTATGGCACAGTAAGTAAAACTTTCATCAGATTCTTCACATATTTCTTCATTAGAAAATTTATACTCTAAAGTATGAAAACGATTTGGATAATAATTTCTTATTAATTGTCCATAACCGCTCTCTATATGATCTTCCGAAAATATTTCCATCCCTATCTTTTTTATCTCCTCTTTATCCTGAATCTCAAAAACAGATAATTGTGCTGTAATAAAATACTCACCGATTTTTTTCTTTTCATCAAAAGTTAGCTGTTTTACTTCTTTTCCCTTTAATTCCTCAGATATCTGATACTCACTTTTCTGCTTAAATTTCGCAAAAGCTTGAATTTTATACATTCCTAAAAACAAAACACAAACGAACAATATCCACATTGCCATCTTTTTGTTTTTCTTTCGCATCATTTACCCTCTCTATTCCATCATTTATATTATCTTATCACAAAGAAAGAAAATTCTGTTATTATAAAATAAAACGAACGAATCAAGGAGAGAAATGAGGAAAGTTATATGTACTCTTACAGGACACATATAGAACAAGCGCTACCAAGTATCACCATACACTCTTATGAACAAAATGATAATGGCTGGGATAATGTAGCCATTATCATTAACAAGGAATGGCTCTTTCGTTTTCCACGTAATCCCCAGTATGCATGGCGAATACCTTGCGAAAAAGAGCTGTGCAAGAGACTTTCTCAATCATTACAAGAGGTAGAAGTTCCTAACTACCATGTTTTATATAAAAACAAATCAGATTTAATTCCATTTTGTAGTTACTATAAACTCATTCACGGAGAACCACTAACAGTAAAAACAATAGAAAGATTAACTGTAAAAGAACGTGAAACAGTAATCACACAACTTGCTACCTTTCTTGCTTCTTTACATACTATCCCAATAGAACATGCTATAAAATGGGAGTTTGATATCGAGAAGCCTATCTCATATTGGCGAGAGATTCAAACGAAATTACACGATTATCTTGCACACACGCTTACATCGTTAGAAAGAAAAGCTTTTGATTGTTTATTTGAAGATTTTTTTGAACTTATGCATGCATCTGATTTCCAAAAAGCAATGATCCATGCTGACTTTACACATCATCACATTTTATTTGATGAGGAGAAAAGAAGCATTGCTGGTATTATCGATTTTGGTGATGCTCAAATTGGAGATCCTGCCTTTGACTTTGCTGGATTATATAGTGATTTTGGTAGTAAATTTACAAATGACATCTATAAACAATACTGTGCTCTCACTCCCCACCATGATTCAACTTTCTTTAGGCGTGTCATGCAATTTTATCAATATAGCCCATTACTCCATAACCTTGTTTACAGCTTTGAAACAAATAATGAACAAGAGGTACAGAAAAATCGAAGACATTTACAAACTATACTTTAGGGAATAAATTCATTTCTTTCTCTATTCGCCTTTTCCTCATAGATTATTAATTTTTTATCCATTTCTATAATTAATTTATACATTTGAAACGCCTGCAAAATCTGCAATTGGATCCAAAAAGGAGCCTGTTGTTCTTGTAACCACTGAAATACTCTCGCTTCATTTTTCATTGATCATTTCTCCCTTCACAAGTTCCCCTACATCTATACCGTAAATGATGAAAAGCTTTTCATGTCAATAACAAAAAAGGGATACAATTTTGCACCCTTTTTTAATGAAATATAGAATTTTTTCGAACTGGTAGATGTTGTACCTCGTCTACTTTACATTCATTACGAAAGGTACATCCAATACATTCAGAACGAACTGTACGTTCTGTGTACAGTCCGGTTGCTGTAACATCTCTTTCATTCTATATAAATCCTTCATTCCGTCCACAATCTCTCTCTCTTTTGGAACATATTCATACCTAGTTCCTTCTATTAAATTAACAATTTCAATTCTTTCAGCAAGAATTCCAAAAGCTTTGTAACTAAACACTGCTGTAAGCTTTTGAAAAAGAGCTAGCATCTCTTCATTTGCATCAACAACATACTTTTTAATTACAAACGATTTTGTAGACCATTCCCCCACTTCAAACGTTAATGAAATATGCACCCCTAGCTCTTCCATATAGGTTTGTAACTTCTCATATAAAAATAAAGGTGGTATTTTACTTGCGTCATTCTTCACAAACTGTAGTAAATGGTCCGTTAACTTTGCGAGAACAATATAATATTCCGCTTTAGAAGAGAACATATCAATACGCACATTCCCCCAATGTCTCTCTAATCGTTCTAACAGAAGCATTGTTGTTTGTTTTTCTACGGGTGATGTGTAGTAATCAATAATAATTTGATTTACAATCGCTTGAACCATTTGTTGCCATTCAAATGAAGAAGGTTCTCTTCTTTTTATATGGCGAAAATAAAACTTATGCGGACAACGCATAAAATCATATAAATGATAATCTGCCATCGTTTTAATTGATATTTTCCCCTGCACCCATCTTCATCTCCCTCTCGCCATTAAGAAAGGTGTTTTATGAATTCAGCACCAAACTGAAGACATTTCTCTACATCCTCATCTTCTGGCGTTAATTCTATTTTTAGCCCTTCCATTACAACTTCAGCACCGCGCTCTCGTAATTTTTCTTCTAAAATGTCAACAGCTGCTCCGTATTTCGGATAAGCAGAGTCACAAGATCCAAATACCGCTGCTTTTTTACCAGTTAAATAAATTTCTTCCATTTCATCATAAAAATCTAAGAAATCATCAGGAAGTTCACCGTCTCCCCACGTGTATGCTCCTAAAATAATTCCATCATATTCTTCTAATATAAAAGCCTCTGGCGTCGTCATAATGTCAATGACTTCGATTTCATTTCCTGTTTCCCGAATGGCTCCAGCTATATGATCAGCCATTTCCTCTGTATTTCCACTCATACTTGCAAAAATCATTACACATTTACCCAACTGGCTCTCTCCCTTGATTATATCTATTTTTTCTGTGTTATTTGTTTTTCTCATCTACATATTCAGCACGGATTATTCGCCGTTACCATACTATATCTTTATCTTTCATTTCCCATTGTCGAAAGCGGAATATTATTTCATTTCTCTCATCCATTCTACCGCCTGTTAATTAATTGATAATAATTATCAATTTCAACTATGCATTTAGATTAATTGAAAAAGATTATCAAAGTCAATGTTTTTTTTGAAAAAATAATGAAAAAGTACAAGCTTGTCCGGTAACAGTTCATATACTATAAATGAGCATAGTTCTTTCTCAGCCCTCTCTAACGGAAAGAAATAGAAGCAACTGCAGTAATTGCAGTTGCCCTTTTTTATTTTTAAGCTTTTAGTAAATTCATTGTCGCCCGTAAAAATAGCTCTGCCCCACTAATTAAAGCTGATTCATCCACATCAAATTTTGGATGATGGTGGGGATAACAAGTGTTTGTTTTCTCATTTCCAGTTCCTAATTTAATAAAGCAGCCTGGTGCTTCTTTTAAATATGCAGAGAAATCTTCTCCTCCCATTGAAGGAGCAAGTTTTACAATTCTCTCTTTTCCAAACAACTCTATCGCGCTTTCTTCTACTATTTTTGTAATAAACGTATCATTGATTACCGGGTCATATCCATAACGATATGCGTACGTATACGTTGCACCATGTGCCTCTGTAATTCCCTTAGCAATTTGCTCAATCCTCTCCTCTGCTTCTTTTCTCAATGCTTGATCGAAAGAGCGAACTGTTCCCATCAAATATGCTGTATCAGGAACAATATTATCCGCTGTTCCCCCATGAAATTGTGTTATTGAAACAACTCTTTGCATAAAAGCGCCTGTATTTCTAGAGACAATATGCTGTAAATTTGTAATAATTTGTGCACCAATTGCTATCGGATCTACCGTTTCTTCTGGCCTAGCAGCATGCCCTCCTCTTCCTTTTACCTCTATTGTAAATACATCGGGGGCAGCCATCATCGGTCCATATACAATCCCAATCTTTCCCGTTTCTAATCCAGACATAACATGCAAACCGATAATATAATCTACCCCGTTCATGACACCTGCTTTCACCATTTCCTGTCCCCCGCCAGGATACACTTCTTCAGCATGCTGAAATAAAAGGCGAATTTCTCCTTCCCACTCCTCATCCATGTTCCCTAGTGCTTCTGCCGTGCCTAATAAAATAGCAGTATGGGCATCATGCCCACATGCATGCATAACTCCTGGAGTAAGTGATGCATATGCTTTATACGTCTCTTCCTGAATTGGCAATGCATCCATATCTGCACGAATTGCTACAACTTTTCCAGTCTTATGCCCTTTTTTCTTTGCCATCACACTATATGGCGTCGGTCTTGTCACCTCGAAAGCTGAAAATGAACACAATGTATCATATATAAATTGTGAAGTTTTTTCTTCATAGAATGATAGCTCAGGAAATTGGTGAAGATGCCTCCGCCACTTTATAATATTTTCCTCTGACACGTATGTCGGCCATCCTTTATTCACATGCTCCATTCCTGACGACCTCCTTTTTTATTGTTCACATTTCTTATTTCACTGTGATAATTCAATTTTCTTGTAAGATTTTCATTTATAAAAACGCTTTATTTATTCCCTGCTTATTTAAAAAAAGACAAATCCATTACAAATTCATATAGAATGTAATATAATTGCTAAGTTAGGGATTTTCTTTTTTAGTATTTAGTGCTACTATCAAAAAAGAGCCTTTTTGTCTTATATTTACCTAAAATGTGGAATTTTGTTTTTTTCACAACAATGTAGGATATGATATCTACATACAGTTACTATTTCATAAGAGAGGGAAAGACATGGAAAGATTAAAAGAGATATGGTCTCGACCACTCACACAATGGTTTGCAAAAACTTTTTATTACCTTGCAATTTTATTTGCTTTGCTTTGGTTGTATGGTTTCCATGATACAAACACAAGCACATTTATTTACAATGAATTTTAGGGTGGGAACGTTATGAAGTTATTAGAACAAATCGAAAAGTGGGCAGTTGAAACTCCAGACCAAACCGCTTTCGTTTGGCGAGATGCGAAAATTACGTACAGACAATTAAAGGAAGACTCCGATGCACTAGCCCATTGGATTTCTTCTGAGTATGCCGATGATCGCTCACCAATTATGGTTTATGGCCATATGCAGCCAGAGATGATCACTAGCTTTTTAGGGTGTGTCAAAGCTGGACATGCTTACATTCCAGTAGATTTATCTATTCCAGCTGATCGTGTACAACGTATTGCTGAAAGTTCTGGTGCGAAATTACTTCTATCACCGGTAGAAGTAACAGTAACTGATTTACCAGTTCGCATCATATCTGAAAACGACTTAAAAGATATTCTCTTTACTCATAAAGGAGAAACACCAAACCCTACTCATGCGGTAAAAGATGATGAAAACTTCTACATTATTTACACCTCAGGGAGCACAGGTAATCCAAAAGGTGTACAAATTACGTATAATTGTCTTGTAAGTTTTACAAAATGGGCGGTCGAAGATTTCAACTTACAAACAGGGCAAGTTTTCTTAAACCAAGCACCTTTCTCATTCGATTTATCTGTGATGGATGTTTATCCATCGTTAGTAACAGGTGGTACGCTTTGGGCAATTGATAAAGATATGATTGCACGTCCAAAAGACTTGTTTGCTTCTTTAGAACAATCTGATGTACAAGTATGGACATCCACACCATCTTTTGCAGAAATGTGTTTAATGGAGCCATCTTTCTCTGAAAGTATGCTACCAAACATGAAAACATTCTTATTCTGCGGTGAAGTATTATCAAATGACGTTGCAAGAAAACTAATTGAACGTTTCCCAAAAGCAACAATTATGAATACGTACGGTCCAACAGAAGCAACTGTAGCTGTAACAGGTATTCATGTTACACAAGAAGTCGTTGATGCCTATCAATCACTTCCAGTTGGCTATTGTAAATCTGATTGCCGTATTCTTATTATGAAAGAAGATGGTACGATTGCGCCAGATGGTGAGAAAGGTGAAATCGTAATCGTTGGTCCAAGCGTAAGTGTTGGATATTTAGGAAGCCCTGAATTAACAGACAAAGCATTCACGGTTATTGATGGCGAACGTGCCTACAAAACAGGTGATGCTGGCTATGTAGAAAATGGTCTTCTTTTCTATAATGGTCGTCTTGATTTCCAAATTAAATTACATGGTTATCGAATGGAATTAGAAGAAATCGAACATCACCTTCGCGGTTGCTCTTATGTAGAAGGAGCTGTCGTAATTCCCATTAAAAAAGGTGAGAAATACGATTACTTATTAGCGGTTGTTGTTCCAGGAGAGCATTCATTTGAAAAAGAATTCAAATTAACATCTGCAATCAAAAAAGAACTCAATGAGCGATTACCAAATTACATGATTCCAAGAAAATTCATGTATCAATCTTCTATTCCAATGACACCAAATGGAAAGGTAGATCGCAAAAAATTATTGAGTGAGGTTACAGCATGACCGCATACGGATCATTTTATTTTTTCGCCATAGTGGGCATTTTATTAATACCTACTATTATAGCTGGATTAAAAGGTAAAATGTTGCGCAAATATAATGCTGTTCTAACATTAGTTATGCTTGCAATTATCTTCTCTGATAAACCAAAGCAAGCGTTGATGTTGGCAGTATTTATCATTTGGCAATACATCCTGATTAAAGGCTATTTACTATTACGAAAACAAAATAATAATACGTTCATGTTTTGCATGGCTGTTATTTTATCGATTTTGCCACTAGTGTTAGCAAAAATCGCACCATTCGTACCTGAACTAAAGTTCATTGTTTTCCTTGGTATGTCTTATGTGACATTTAGGGCCGTACAAATGGTGTTTGAAGTTCGTGATGGTTTAATTAAAGAATTCACATTCTTTAACTTCTGGGAATTCGTTCTGTTCTTCCCAGCTATCTCAACTGGACCTATCGATCGTTATCGAAGATTCCAAAAGGATATTCAAAAACCGCCAAGTGCTGAAGAATATCAACAATTACTATACACAGGGATGAACCGTATTTTCCAAGGGTTTCTGTATAAATTTATAATTGCTTATTTACTACAGAAGCATTTTGTTGATGCAGTATTTGCAAATCAAGATACGTTTTTATCTAATGTTATTTATATGTATAGTTATAGTTTATACCTATTCTTCGATTTTGCTGGTTATAGTGCATTCGTAATCGGTGTAAGTTATATGATGGGTATTAAAACGCCAGAAAACTTTAATAAACCGTTCATCAGTCGCAACATTAAAGATTTCTGGAACCGTTGGCACATGAGCCTATCTTTCTGGTTCCGTGACTTTATTTATATGCGCTTTGTCTTTTTTGCAACAAAGAAAAAGTTAATTAAAAATCGATATACGATTTCATATATCGGCGCATTCTTAAACTTTTTCATTATGGGCGTATGGCACATTTTAGGTGAACATGTATATCAATACATTATTTACGGCCTATACCATGCAGCTCTGTTTATTTTGTTTGATATTTTTGAACGAAAAAACAAAAAGCATAAGTTTTGGCCAAATAATAAATTCATGCATGTCCTTGCAATTGTAATTACGTTCCATTTCGTATGTTTCGGTTTCCTAATCTTCTCTGGTCACCTTAACAGATACTTTTAATGAATAACTTCTTTTCTTACAGCTAAGAAGTTACACATAATATATTTCGGATATAAAGGAGATTTTAAAAATGGCAGAATTTAAAGATCAAGTATTAGATATTTTAGAAGAAGTTTGTGAAAATGATATTGTAAAAGAAAATCCAGATGTACAATTATTTGAAGAAGGTATCCTTGATTCTTTCGGTACAGTATCTTTATTAGTAGAATTCCAAGAACGTCTAGATATCGAAGTATCTATTTCTGATTTTGATCGTGATGAGTGGGCAACACCAAACATGATTATCAAAAAGTTGGAAGAAATCCGATGAAAAAAGCAACCTTTGGACCGATGCTCTTAGCATTGGCCCTTTTTGCTGTATTCTTACTTATTCCAACACGCTTTCTCCTTCCACTTGTAAGTGATAAAAAAGTAGAGGAAGCGGCAACTTCTCTAAAACCAGAGAAAATACAAAGTATGGTTTTACAGCAAAAAATGTTAGAAGATCCGAAATACCTTCCGATGTATGGTTCATCGGAATTTGCAAGAATGGATGCTTTTCACCCATCCAATTACTTTAAAGTAAAACCCGCAGGATTCACGCCATTCCTTCTTGGTCGTGGCGGAACACAGGACCTTGTCCATGTGCTAAACTTTGCATCTACAATGGATCAATTAAAAGATAAAAAAATGATTTTTGTCCTTTCACCACAGTGGTTTGTACCACAGGGAATTGATGAAACACACTTTGCACCTAACTTTTCAAAACAACAAGGCTACCACCTCATTTTTAACAATGATTTAAAGCCTGAAATGAAAAAGAAGATTGCAAAGCGTTTATTGAACTTTGAAATTGTAAAGAAAGAAACGCTATTAAAAACATCTTTAGAAGGTATTGTCTATGATGATACGAAGCATCAAATAAAAGCACTTGCTGCGAAACCTTTCGCTTATCTTTACCGCAATATATTAGATCGTAAGGACATATTTACAGCAATGTTCGATATTAAACCGCATAAAGAAAAGCTTGATCCTTCATTGAAACAAATGAACTGGGAAGAAGTACGTAAACAGGCAGATCAAACTGGTAAATTAGAATCTCAATCAAATGAATATGGTATCGAGGATGGTTATTTCAATAGCAAAATTAAACAGAAATTGAAACAACGCAAAGGTTACTTAAAACATGATTCTTATGAAAACTCTCCAGAATATGAAGATTTACAAATTGCGCTTGATTTATTAAAACAATCCGGTGCAAAACCACTCTTCATTTCTGTTCCTGTAAAAGGCCCTTGGTATGATTATGCTGGATTCCCGAAAGAACGACGCGAATTATACTATAAGAAAGTTCATGAGCAAATTCAGCAAGCTGGCTATCCAATTGCTGACTTCTCAAACCATGAGTATGACAAGTACTTCTTAAAAGATCATATGCACTTAGGCTGGAAAGGTTGGGTATACATCGACCAAGCCATCCAGCAATTTTATAAAGCAAACTAACAAAAAGACCGCTTGATTTATTCAAGTGGTCTTTTTGTGTATGCATCTTGCAATTTGTTTACCGTTACTTCTACTTCTTCAATCACCTGTTTAACAATTTGCTCTGCTGAGTCTTTTCTTGCTAATGAGGAAGCTTGTCCAGCCCAAAGTGACATATATTCTCCTTTATTTTGTTTTGCTGCTTCTTGACGTATTTTCGAAGTTAATACATTTTGCACTGGATACATGGGGAGACCGCCTTCTTTTCCCTCATGCCGATCTATAAATATATTCCGAATACCTCTTGCGTATTTCCCAGAAAATGCCCTTGTTACAGTTGTACTTGTATCTGTACTTTGTAATACTGCTTCTTTATGCACATCGTGTGTAATACTCTCTTCGCTTGTTAAAAAGGCAGATCCCATTTGAACGCCTTCTGCACCTAATACATAAGCTGCAACAACACCTTGTCCATTCATAATACCACCTGCCGCTATAATTGGGATATGTGGTACTGCGGCTACCATTTGTGGAATTAATGCAAATGTACCAATCATAGAATCTTGCTCATTTCCAATAAATGTCCCACGGTGTCCCCCAGCTTCGCTACCTTGTCCAACAATTACATCTACCTCTAATTCAGCAAGCACCTTCGCTTCTGCTACATTTGTAGCTGTGCCAATTATCTTTATGTTCTCTTTCTTCAATAATGCCATTTCCTCTTGTTCTAACGTGTGAAATGCAAAGCTGACAACTGGAACTTTTTCTTCCCTTAACACTTGTAGTTGTTCTTTATAACTTTTCGGAAGTTGCAAGGGTTGATTATACTCATCAATATCTAATTCTTTTCGTATCGACGCTAATAAAATTCTAGCTGTTTGTACTTTTTCTTCTTCAATTTGTATTTCCTTCGTAAGCAACAGATTGACTGCGAACGGCTTATCTGTTAACTCTCGTATTTTATAAATAGATTGACGAATTTGTTCTGGACCCATATAGCCAGCCCCAAGTGTTCCTAATCCCCCACTATTACTTACAGCCGCAACAAGTTCTGGTGTCGTAATTGCTCCTGCCATGCCCGCTTGAATAATTGGATATTTTATTTGTAATATATCAGTTACTCTGCTTGTAAACATCATTCTTCTCCCTTCCTATCCCCTCTTATACCTTCTTGTTTCAACAAGTTTTTCCTTCTTTTAATAGGATTGAACTGGCTATAAACGAATATATTGAAAGTGAAGGAGGAGATTTACATGATTCAACCAACTGCCTTACAACAAGGCGATACGGTAATGATTATTGCTCCAGCAGGACCACCAGTAATAGAACAGGTCCTTACAGGAAAAAAAGTATTGGAAAAAATGGGTCTATCCGTAATAATTGGTCAAAGTGTTTACGAGAAATACGGCTATCTAGCTGGAAATAATGCAATCCGCCTTCATGATATACACGAAGCATTTGCAAACCCTAAAGTGAAAGCTATTTTTTGCGCAAGAGGTGGATATGGGAGCGGTCGTCTTCTCCCTTATATTCAATATGAACTCATTCAAAATAACCCCAAAATTTTTTGGGGGTATAGCGATATTACTTCTTTGCATATTGCTTTTTCACAATATACAGGACTTGTTACCTTCCATGGACCGATGATTGAGGAATTAGGCAGAGGAATTGATTCTCTCTCATTCTCCTCTTTCAATCAACTATTCCATCCGTATTCTACTATTTTACAAGCAGCAGAATGTATCAATGCCACATCTACCTGCATTGTTTCTGCACCATTAACTGGAGGCAATTTAACCGTATTGGTAAGTACACTAGGTACATCCTATGAAATCTATACAGCAAATAAAATTGTATTACTTGAAGATGTTGGAGAAGAGCCGTATCGTATTGATCGCATGTTCAACCAATTACATTTAGCAGGAAAATTGAATGAGTGTGCAGGGATTGTATTCACAAGCTGCCATAACTGTATTACCTCAAAGCAGTCCCTATCATTACAAAACATATTGTATGACTATCTCGCACCATACAATATTCCTGTATTATTCGGTCTTCCTATTGGGCATGTACAACCAAATGTCGGAATACCACTCGGTGTGACTGCTACAATAAATACGGAAAAAAATACATTTTCTATTCCTTCTGGTGTAACATGCATATAAAATGAACTTTTAATCCGTAATGTTTTTCTTCCCCTTCATTAATTATTAGCCTTGTTACTGACCAATATTGCGATAAATAGAAGTGTTCGATGCAATTTTTTATTTACACAAAAAAAGGAAAAGTATGTATCGCTTTTCCTTTTTGTTATGCTGTGTTAATTGCAAAAAAGTAATTTCAACACTTACTCTTTTATTGATAATAATTGAAAATTCTTCCAGATGCTATATCCGCAATTTCTTCTGGAATAAATGTTTTACTAATCTCCGTACCAACATTCAATACCGCTGTTGCTTCTTTATCTAGATTTTCAAACAATTCTTTTCCACGTATCGTAATAAGGGGCGTTTCTTCCGGCAACACTTCTTTCACAAATTCTAATTGTGTAAAGAATGGTACAATCCATCTACCCTCTCCTTGGAAATAACGCAAACAAAGTGTTCCTTCTGATGCAGAATCATCCGCCTCTATAGATCCAGCAACATAAAAATGAGTTGTTAGCAACAATTCATAAAATTCCTTTTGTTTTTGTTTATCCTCTTCTGCTAAAACAAGTACTGTTTCTATTTTCTTTACTGGAATTTGCTCCATATGCTGCCACCCCTGTTTCAAAATAATTGTACTTTGATTATACAAAATATTCTTATTTTTTTCTACATAATTATTCAAATATTTTATTAAAATAGTATCAATTTAACTGACTCAACCTTATCTTCTCTACTGTCTCCAATGTTGTAACAATAGTAGCAAACTCTTCATGCAGATTCACTAGTGTCATATTATGAATTTCGTCAGCACAATATTTTACTCCATCTGGTCCTTTTCGGTTAAATGTAGCTGTCGCATCACTTACTAAGTACGTTGAAAATCCTAAGTTTCCAGCCATCCGAGTTGTTGTCTCGACACAGTGATTCGTCGTTAATCCAACAATAACAATCGACTCGCAGTTTTTTTCGTTTAATTGCTTTTCTAAATCAGTTCCAATGAATGCACTGTTCACACTCTTTTGAATAACAATTTCACCTTGTAATGGCTGGACTTCTTCTTTAAAGTGAACGGTTTCTGCACTTAGATAAAACATCGACTCTACATTTTCTTTATTCACATGCTGAATATGAAATATTGGTAGCCTTCTTCTTCTCCACTCTTCTAATAAACGCTTCATATTTTCTTCTGCTAAAGGGTTATTTCGCTCTCCCCAGTACGGGAGATTAAACGCTTTTTGTACATCAATTATAATTAGTGCTGGTTGATTCACTACTTCTCCTCCTATTCTCCTGGCTGTAATTGAAATAAAAATCCAAGTTGTTGTGAAGCTGTAATAAAGCAAATATATGCACAGAGTTCTACAATCTCTACCTCACTCCAATACTGTTTTAACACATCAAACATCTTATCATCTATCGCTGAACGATTATGTACAAATACATGTGCAAAAGTAACAGCGGTACTAATCTCCTCTATTTTTTGTACATCATCTGGTTTTCCCTTTGCCATACAATACATACATTCATTTCCAAACGCAAGTGTTCTCCGTACTTGCTCCTTTAACTCTTCAGAAAGACTTCCCTTTTCATATAAGGTCCTTTCAAGTGTACTCCAAGATTGTAATATAGCTGGGCTATGCCCTAATAATTTTTGAAACTTTGTTTCTCCTGCATCTGATAATGAAATTCTCTCCATCATTTCTCCCCCTATTCCTTTCTATTTTATTGTAAAATAAAATGGACCCGTTTTACATTTCATATGAATCTTAATTTATATATTTTCTTTACAAAAATTATTAGTTTATTGGAGGTATATTTACAAATGCAATTAGATCGTATTGATCGTAAAATTTTAAATGAATTATATAATGATAGTCGTCTCTCTATGCGGGAATTATCAAAACGAGTAAATTTATCCGCACCTTCTACTGCAGAACGTGTTCGTAAATTAGAGAGTGAAGGCGTCATTCAAAAGTATACAATTGATATTGATTAAAAAAAAGCTGGACTCGTTTTAGACTGTATTTTAGAAATAACCTTAAAAAATGGTGATACAACGCGCATGCAACAATTTATTCAATCGTATCCATCCGCAAGCTTTTGCTATCGCGTAACAGGAAGCCTTTGTTATATCGTTAAAATTTCTGTCCCGTCATTAGTTGAACTTGAAGAATTTATTAATGATGTTTCTTCATATGCAACAACCGTTTCTCATATCGTATTATCAGAAGTATCCCTTACTCCTGATATCGAACACATTTTCCCAGAAAAATAAAATTAATTTTTATTCAAAATTCCATAAAAAACCCCTTACAAAAAGAATAAAAATGATTTATTATGTATTAAAATACATAAAGTTCGAGAAAGGGGCATTACATTGAAAATTTGGTTTTACGAAAAAACAACTCAAGTAGATGATTTACTTGGCATTTGGGACAATGTTCCCACCATCCCTCGAATTGGGGAAAAGGTGGAAATTTTAAAAACAGTTCGTACAGTCACAGATATTAAATATGTAAAACACGGTAACAACTTTCACGTTGAAATTGTTATCCATTAAAATAGTAGCTCTCCTTAGTAATATTGGAGAGCTGCCTTTTCGTTTCTTATACTTTTATTACTATTTTGCTTTTCTTATAATAATTTGATTATCCTCTACCGTAACCGTTACATAATCATTCTGTTCTAGTGCTAACTGATTCACGGCTTCATCCGGCAATTCTACCGCCATGAGTCGATCTGTTACAATGACTTGACTATATGTTTCATTTTTCTGTAATGGTATAGAGGCCTTATCTTCATTGATGAAACGAAGAGACGGTACTCCTACTTCTTTTACAGTTCGCCAATTTTTTCGAATAAAAGGTACTAACCATAGTAAACTGATAAGAATCACAATAAGTCCAATCCATAAATTACTTTGTCCTTGTAATTCAGCAATCGAAATAGCATCGTCTGTTCCTTCTCCACTCGTTAATTGGATGGTGGTTGCAATACAATTATTCAATGCATGAACAGCAATATTCGTCCATATATTTTTCGTTTTAATGTAAAGAAGGCACATCACAACACCGAATACAAAAGCACCAACGATATCAAAATGACCTAAACCAAAAATAAGGGAGGACACAATCACAGCTCGTTTTATTCCCCATTTAAACGTCATACGCTGTAAGAAGAAACCTCGAAAAATGACTTCTTCCATGATTGGTGCAAAAATACATGCTGAAATGACACCGAATATCTGTGTAGAAATACTGCTCATATCAATCACACCATTATCGTTCAACATGTCAACCAAGAAATCAGGAAAAATATGTGCTAGTATGTAAAATTGAATAAAAGATACACCGAATGAAAAAATCATTCCCATTGCAGTTGCAATTACAATCAACTTCCAGTTTAATCGTGAAGATTTATCAAAGAAACTAGTAAATATAATATTGTTTTTTCTTGTTTTAAAATATAACCATAATAGTGGAAATACAAAAAACACCGAAATTTGCACCGCAACATCCATGACACTATCTGAAGCTCCCATAATGTCCAGCGGCAGCACCGTTACTAACATCCCTAAAATCATCCATGCAAAAAAACTTCGAAGTCGTATACGTGAAAATGCGTACTGAATATAAAACACCCCCAAGATGATATTCATAGTTATATTGTAATATGAATATCATCAAAATTCTTCCTATTTTTCTCAGTTTACTCTTACATAATATATCTATTAAACTATATAATACGAAATCTGTTTTTCGGAATTTCTTCTTTATCAGATTTTCTGTTTTAATGTTAAATGTCGTTTTTTTATACCTATTTTCCCAAAATATATTATTATAATAGGAATAAAGAGGATTATGCACCTGTTGTCGTAACAAATATTACATTGATTCCATTTACCTGCTCCTATATATTAGCAGTTTATAATACATCGCGTTTTTGAAATAGTACGCTTGATGAAACAAGTAACACTACAAAATAAGCAAGTACGAGCAGTAATGATGTTGTAAAAGTGAATTCTGTAAATGGTGGTGTAGCACCACCGCTAATTAGTTTATTACCATCATATATACTTAAATCTAAATGCGAGAATACAACAAACTTAGCTACTCCTTTAACAAACATCATGAGCATCATGCTAATTGCTCCTTGCAAGAAGAATAGAAACAGTGCAATGATTAATGGTAATACTGATTTTCGAAAAACATTTGCCAAGAAGAAGGAAAGTGTTGCAAAGAAGAATGGAGACACAAGTTTATATGAGAGCGCTTTAAACAATACCCCTAGCGTTAATTCTGTTTTACCACCATCCATAACGATTGCACCCATAACCATTGTAATTAAGGTACCTGTAACGATAACAAAAAGCATCGTTAATAAAACCGAAACATATTTAGAAAATAAAATCATAATCCTTTTTCTTGGGCGAATTAACAGCTGCTTAATTGTTCCTTTTTGGAATTCATCAGTAATCGTTCGCGATGCAATGGTAATACCAAAGATTGTTACAAATAAAATAACTATACCTGTATCTGTCATCGTATAATCTAGATAGGTTCCTTTAAGATCTTTCGCTTCCCCCCATTTCACCATTACAAAAGCACCAAGAATTTCTAACGTAGCAATCACACCTATCAATATATACATCCCTTTTTTCGCATGTAACTTTAATAATTCATTTTGAATTAATTTTAACATTATGCTTTCACTCCCCCGGTAATCGCTAAGAACTCATCTTCTAACGTTTTATTTTGCACTGTAACGCCATATACGAGAATATCCGAATGCACAAGTTGTTTCACAATCTGCGGAATTTCTTCTTTCATTACGGAGACAACAACAACATTTTCTTGCACTTTACCTTTAATCACTTCATTTGCACGCTGAATCTGATTCACCTCAAAAGTTACAGCAACCGTTTCATCATTCTTCGCTTGTTCATGTAAGTTATATGCTTGTACAAATTGACCATTCTTAATGATAACAACACGATCACACATCAGTTCAATCTCGCTTAATAAATGACTCGATACGATGACAGCGATATTTTCCTCTTTCGCTAATCGTTGTAAATAATCACGAATTTGACGAATACCAGCTGGATCTAATCCGTTTGTTGGCTCATCTAGGATAAGAACTTTCGGATTATGAAGAAGTGCTTGTGCAATTCCAAGACGTTGCTTCATTCCAAGTGAATATGTCTTTACCTTTTTATGAATGGCATGCTCTAACTCCACAAGTTTTACAATTTCAGTAATACGTTCTTTACTAATCGGCTTAATTGCCATATTCGCAAAATGCTTTACATTTTGCATCCCTGTCATATAATCATATAATTCCGGATTTTCGACAATAGCCCCAATGTGTTCTAACGCCTTCTCACGTTCTGTACGAATGCTATGACCACAAATTGTAATATCTCCTTCTGTCATTGCAATAAGACCGGTCATCATCCGAATTGTCGTCGTTTTCCCGCTCCCATTTGGACCAAGAAATCCGTATACTTCCCCTTCACATACCTCAAACGAAAGACCACGAATAATTTCGTTTTTCCCTATTTTTTTATGGACATTCTCTAATTTTACTACTACGTTTCCCAATGATTGTTCCCCCTTTAGACTTCTAGTTTTTTATCGATGATATGACTTGTTATTACCACCAATAAATAAATTGATAATAAATTAAAAATTAGATAAGAAATATTTGAAGTATCACTCAAATAAAAAGATGTTTCAAAAAAGCCATTTTTATCTATTACCCCAACATTTTTTATCGAAAACACATATATATTTATTTTATCTATCATATTAGTTATAAAAAACTGAATTCCACCGAAAACAACAAATAAAACGATAAATAACATTTTATTTAATGAAGATTTCAAATTAAATAGTTTTACAACTATGATTATGAAATACAGAGAAACTAATGTACTTACTAAATCTATAATCCATAAGAAGAGGGAGAACAGGTGGTGTAATAGGCCATAATTGTATAAGCTACTAATGGCTTGCTGCACCTCTCCATTTGCTTTATTCCCATATATGTTTATGGAAAGAAAATGTAAAAAAGCAATTCCTATTAAAGACAACAAGCTAAACATGATTACAAATAATAACAAATTCGCGTATATATATTTCTTTGATGGAATTGCTGCATACCAAATCATAGAGCCTCTTACTATTTGTCGGAAAGAAGAAAGCGCTAGTAAGAAGATAGAAAATGCAGTTATACAAAATAAGAATATAAATATGATTAATGTTATATCTTGTCTACTTGAAAACCTTACTCCCGTACATCCCTTCATATTAAATAATAGAATTAATGAAATAGTAATAAATCCAAAATAAATCGCCCATATCTTCTTTTTATTACAATTGTATAAATATCGAAGGGTTTGACTCATTTTCCAAACACATCCTTAAACAATTCAGTCACCGCTTTCCCTCTTTTAAAACGAAGTTCTTCTACATTCTCATGTAGTACAATCTCTCCATCCTTCAAAAAAATAACTTCATCAAAAATATTTTCAATTTCACCAATTAAATGAGTAGAAATTAAAATCGTACTATCCTCACGATAAAACTGCAAAATAAGTTCTAGCACATGCTCCCGTGAAACAGGATCAATCCCGCCAAGCGGTTCATCTAATATATATAGTTTCGCTTTTCTTGAAAATGTTAAAATAAGCTGCAGTTTCTCAACCATTCCTTTTGACAAAGCTGTAATCTTTTCCTCCAGCGGTATTTTAAATTCAGCGACCTTATCAACCGCCTTTTGAATATCAAAGTCTGGATAAAAGTCACGATAGAAAAATAAAGCATCCTTTACAGTCATCCATTCATCAAATACTGGTCGATCTGGCATAAATGAAACAATTTTTTTTGTTTCTAAGCCTACATTCTCTCTTGCAATTTTGATATTCCCTTCTGAAGGATGCTGCAAACCTGCAATCATTTTTAATAATGTTGTCTTACCACTGCCGTTATCGCCAACAAGACCAATGATTTTCCCTTCTGTAATCACTAGATTTACATCGCGAATGACTGCCTTTAACCCATATCGCTTCCATAATTCCTTAATTTCGAGCAAGTTCATCATCATTTCTCCTCCCTTTTCTCTTCCAATGAAGAACGAAGAATCGAGAGAATTTCCTCTTCTGAAAATCCTAAATTATCCATTCCATTTATAAAAGAATGAAGCAACTCTTTCGCCATACCTTTGCGCAGCTCCATAATTTTCTCCCCTTCGCTCGTTACATATCTTCCCATTCCTCTGCGTGTTACAACGATCCATTCTCTCTCTAGTTCTTGAAATGTACGCTGAATTGTATTTGGATTGACTTGTAACTCACTCGCTAATTCGCGTACAGAAGGAATTTTTTCACCAGGTAATAAATGACCTGTTACAATTTCTTTTTTTATGTATTCCATCACCTGAATATAAATCGGTATGTTAGGAGAAAACTCAATTTTCATTTCCCCCCTCCTTTTGTCTTAGTGTACTAGTTAAATAGTACACTAAGACAAAATACATGTAAATACTTGTAAGTTGAAAAGATAACAAAAAAGGCAGTGCAACCTTCGTTGCACTGCCCTCCTATTTTATTTCGTTACCATTTCTGCCTCACTTTCTTCAAAAGGCCACTTCGGTAACATATTACGAAGTTCCTTATCAGAGCGATAACCAAGTGCGTATTCCGCTTGCATAATGGTATGAATCTCACGTGTTCCTTCGTAAATAACTGGAGCCTTTGCATTTCGTAAATATCGTTCTACTGGAAATTCATTTGAATATCCATATGCTCCGTGCACCTGCACTGCATCATTTGCCGCTTCAAATGCAGCGTCACAAGCGATCCATTTTGCTAAAGACGTTTCACGCGTATTACGTTTCCCTTCGTTTTTCAACCACCCTGCTTTATAAACCAATAAACGTGATATTTCAAGATTTACAGACATTTTCGCAATCATTTGTTGTACAAGCTGATGTTTTCCAATTTCTTTTCCGAATGTTTGACGCTCTTCACAATACTTTACACTTGCTTCCAGACTTGCTTGAATAAGTCCACATGCACCTGCAGCTACTGTAAAGCGTCCGTTATCTAATGAAGACATAGCAATTTTAAACCCTTCCCCTTCTTCTCCAAGGAGATTCTCTATCGGTACTTTTACATCATCTAAAAACACTTCACCTGTATTTCCAGCTCTAATACCAAGCTTTCCTTTTATTGCTTTTGTTGATACTCCTGCAAATGTTCGTTCTACAATAAAACAAGAAATACCTCGGTGCTTCAATTCCGGATTTGTTTTTGCAAATATTAAGAAGTGATCTGCAACATCACATAACGAAATCCATGTTTTAGATCCATTTAATACGTAGTAATCGCCTTGTTTTACTGCTGTAGTCTGCATAGCAACGACATCTGATCCTGCATTTGGTTCCGTTAAACCGAACGCCCCAATCTTTTCACCTTTCGCTTGTGGAACAAGATACTTTTGTTTCTGCTCTTCTGTTCCCCATTGAAGAAGTGTCATGCTATTTAGCCCCGTATGTACAGATACAGCTGTACGAAAAGCAGTATCACCACGTTCTAATTCTTCACAAATAATAGCTAGTGTATTATAATCCATGCCCACTCCGCCATATTGTTCTGGGATACAAACGCCCATAAATTGTAATTCTGCTAAACGCTTCAAGATTTTTTGTTCAAAATGTCCTTTTTCATCCCATTCTTTAATGTATGGAATAATTTCATTATCCACAAACGATCTCACTACTTTTCTAACACTTTGTTGTTCTTCTGTTAATGAAAAATTCATTTGTACTGCCTCCTCATATGTATTGATTTTTTGTCATTTCCATAATGATTTCCTGTGAATATCCAAGGCTTTGCAAAATCTTTTCTGTATGTTCCCCATGGAGTGGCGGATGTTTCTGCATCTGAACTGGTGACTTTGAAAGCTTTAGTGGTGAACCTACAAGTTTAAGGTTTTCGATTGTCGGATGGTCCATATGAATTGTCATACCTCGCGCCACTGCCTGCTCTGTTTCTAGCGCTTCTTTCACATTAAGGATTGGTCCATTTGGAATCCCCGCTTCATCCAAAAGTTGTTTCCATTCTTTTTTCTTTTTCTTCTTCATTTCATTTGCAATCATATTGACGAGCTCATCTTTATGCTGAAGACGGCCTGCATTTGTTTTATAACGTTCTAGGCTGGATAAATCTTGTCTATCTAACAACAAACAGAACTTATAAAACTGCTCATCGTTTCCGACCGCAACAACAAGATCACCATCCTCCGCTTCAAATACTTGATACGGAACAATATTCGGATGCTGATTGCCCAGTCTCTCTGGTAATTCACCTGTACATAAATAATTGCTCGCTACATTTACTAATGCTGCTAACTGTGAATCAAATAATGAAATATCAATTTCTTGTCCTTCTCCCGTTCTATTTCGGTGCTGCAAAGCGGCTAAAATTCCGATACACGTAAAAAGCCCTGTGAGTACATCTGAAATGGCAACCCCTACTTTTGCAGGCCCTTCATCTCTACCTCCGGTTATGCTCATAAGTCCACTCATTGCTTGAATCATATAATCATAGCCAGGAAGTTGGGAAGTAGGACCACTTTGACCAAATCCACTAATAGAGGCGAGAATAATATCTTCCCTCATCTTTTTTAATACTTCATACCCAAGTCCCATTCGCTCAAGTGTTCCAGGCTTAAAATTTTGCACAACGATATCCGCATGAGAAATAAGCTTTGTCAAAACTTCCTTTCCCATTTCTGATTTTAAATTTAATGTAATAGATTCTTTATTACGATTTGCACAAAGAAAATACGCACTTTCTCCTCCTACAAAAGGGGGCCCCCACCCTCTCGTATCATCACCATTTCCTACATTTTCAACTTTTATCACTTTGGCTCCTAAATCACCAAGAATCATCGTACAAAAAGGACCAGCAAGAACCCGAGATAAATCAATAATTGTAATCCCTTGTAGTGCTCCTTCCACTTCTTATCCTCCTATAGTAAAAACCAGTAAAACCAATTAGAAAGAAAAGCGGCATGATGGTTTTACTGGCTTGTATTTAAAAGTTATTGTGTAAAAGAATTATTGTGCTTTCACTTGTGATAACACGGATTTAAATGCATTGATTACTGTATCTACTTCTTCATAACTAATTGTTAGCGATGGCTCAATACGAATTGTTTTTGAGTTAATTAGTGTTCCGGCAACAAGAATACCTTGATCAAACATTGCCTTCGATACTTCATAGCCAATTTCATCTTTATGGAATTCAATCCCAATCATTAAGCCTTGACCACGAATTTCAAAAACTTTGTCCTCATGTCCTTCCGCTGCTTTTTTCAATCCATTTAAGAAATACTCTCCAACTTCCGCAGCTCGTTCTGGTAATTTATCTTCCAATAACACATGAATGGTTGCGATTGCAGCTGCACATGCAAGTGGGTTCCCACCAAACGTTGTTGTATGCATGAATGGATTATCAAACCAACTTTTAAATACTTTTTCTTTCGCCACAATTGCACCTGCTGGCATTACCCCTCCGCCAAATGCTTTCGCAAGACAAATAATATCTGGTACTACATCGTATAATTCCGCAGCAAACATTTTCCCAGTGCGTCCCATTCCAGTTTGTACTTCATCAAAAATAAGTAGTGATCCGAATTCATCACAAAGTTCTCTTACTTGTTTCAAGTAGTTTTCTGGAGGTAAAATAATACCACCCTCGCCTTGAATTGGTTCTAAGATAACAGCTGCAACATCTTCTCCTACTAAAGCACACGTTTCAAATGTTTTTCTCATCATCTCGATATCACCAAATGGAACGTGACGGAAGCCTGGAATTAATGGTAAGAACGGCTTACGGAACATTCCTTTTGCTGTTCCAGATAATGAACCAAGGCTCTTACCATGGAAGGCGCGCGTTGTTGCAATAAAAGTTGTTCGCTCACTATACATTTTTGCTAGTTTTAATGCTGCCTCTACACTTTCTGTCCCGCTATTTGTAAAGAATGCATATTTCAAATCTCCCGGTGTAATATCCGCTAAAATCTTTGCAAGAATTGCACGAAGTGGATCTAATAAGTCTTGACTATGCAATGCTTGACGCTTTAATTGATCCGTTACAGCCTTTACCACTTTTGGATTACGGTGTCCAACATTATAAATCCCGAATCCACCTAAACAATCAATATATTTTTTACCATTGATATCCATGAAGCAAGACCCTTCATCAGACCATTCTACTGCCGCGAACTGTCCATCTTTTGTTACCGTTTTTCTATATGCAAGGAAGCCTGGGTTTACATGTTCACGGAACCCATCTACTGTTTCTTTTGTAATCCAGCTTGCTTCTTCCTCGGACACTTTATCTTTTTCAATTAATTGCAGTACTTTCGTAATATACTCATTTACACTTGTATTGTTCACATCTTGCTCATTTGATTTACTTTTCACATTCGTTCCCATCTATTTCACCTCTATAGTTTTTTTATTTGCAAACCAACCAATTGGTTCTACTTCTAGATTTATATTAATCTGCTTAATTTCTTGAAATTCCTCTAAACCAAACGTTCCTAAACTACGACCGATACCACTTTGCTTATACCCACCCCAAGGTGCTTCGTTGTATGTTGGGTGATAACTATTAATCCACGTAATTCCTGCGCGAAGCTTGCGGATTACACGCATCGCTTTGGCACCATCAACTGTAAATACACCTCCGGCTAAGCCGTAATCTGTACCATTTGCTAGCTCAATCGCTTCTTGTTCATTCTTAAACTTCTGGATTACTACAACCGGTCCAAAAATTTCTTCCTGTACAATACGCATATCAGGTTTCACATTGACAAAGGCCGTTGGTTCAATAAAGAAACCGTCACCTTTCCCATTCGCCATTATACGCTTTCCTCCGCAAGCAATTTCTGCTCCTTCATCTTTTCCAATCTCTATATAGCGTAATACTTTTTCCATATGCTCTTGACTTACAAGTGGCCCCATCTCTGATTCTGGATTATCACCAGGTCCAACATTAATTTGGTTCGCTCGTTCTACAAAACAATTAACAAATTTATCGTAAACGCTTTCTTCTACAAGAATCCTTGATCCTGCTGAACATACTTGTCCAGTACCTGCATAAATACCAAACAGCGCATAATCAACAGCTGTTTCAAAATCTGCATCTGCAAAAATAATATTTGGAGATTTCCCACCAAGTTCTAACGAAATCTTCTTCATATTATCTGCCGCTGTTCTCATAATGTGCTTTCCTGTTTTTGTTCCACCTGTAAAAGAAATCATATCAACTTTATTACTTGCTGCAATCTCATTTCCTACTATTGGTCCGGCTCCCATTACCATATTGGCAACACCTTTTGGCAATTCTACTTTTTCCATTATTTCAAATAATTTTGTTGCAGTGATTGGTGTAACCTCAGAAGGCTTAAATACAATTGTGTTTCCAGCTGCTAAAGCAGGTGCAATTTTCCAAACACTCATTAATAACGGATAATTCCAAGGAACCATTAAACCACAAACACCAACTGGCTCTCTCACTACCATAGCTTGCATCGGATCGGCTACATGATACGTTTGTCCGTCTGGTTTTGTAATAAGCCCCGCATAATAGCGAAAACAGGCTGCCGCATCTCCAATATCTCCTTCTGCCTCTCGATATGTTTTTCCATTGTCCATTGTTTCAAGTTGCGCAAGTTCTTTTAAATTTTTATCAATTTCATCTGCTATTTTAAATAAATAAGATGCTCTTTCCGCAGCGGATGTTTCTGACCAAATTCCGCTATCAAAAGTAGCTCGTGCCACTTCAATCGCGTATTTTGCATCCTCGATTGTTCCTTCAGGTGCATATGCGATAACCTTGCCATTCGCAGGGTTAATAATCGGTCTTTTCTCTTGATTACTAGAATCTCTCCATTCACCGTTTAGATACATTTTTAAATCTAGCACTGTATATAGTCCCCCTTTGTAAATCATTCATATATTATATAAGCAAGAATTGTGCCAACATTTAAAATACGAAGCAACCATACAAAAATTGATGATTTCCTTAAATAACCTACACAAAATTATGCATATTTGCATAGGTTATGATATTTCGCATAATTACACCAAAGAGAAGAGGCAGTCTATGTAGACTCCCCCTTTCCCCTTTAAAAATATGAAATTGTATCAATTGCTATTTCCTTTTCATTCATGATTTTTTGATATTTACGACTTACAGAAGACTGGCTTATCCCAAGAGCTTTTGCTGCCTTTGTTGTCGTTTTATACTGCTTCATTGCAAGTAAAATTAATTGTTCTTCTACAGAATGCAGTGCTTCTTGTAATGGCAAAACCCTTGTGATCAATGGTTTTGATTTTTTAAAATCATATCCAGGATTAAGGAATTTACTAACAAATTCAGCATCAATGACTGAATCATCTGCAGATACTACTAAACGTTCAATCATATTCTGCAATTCTCTTACATTCCCTGGCCATGAATAAAACTCTAGTAAATTCAGTGCATCAGGAGTTAAATGATAGTTCTTGTTATATTTCTCATTCAACTCTTGTAAAAAATGAAACGCGAGTAGCGGAACATCTTCCATCCGTTCTCTTAGCGGTGGAACTTGCAGTGGAATGACGTTTAAGCGATAAAATAAATCTTCCCTAAACGTGCCAGCCTCCACCATTTTTTCAAGACGTTTATTCGTCGCGGCAATAATTTGAACATTGATTTTCGTAGGTATTGTGCTACCAATCGGAATTACCTCTTGTTCTTGCAATACTCTGAGTAATTTCACTTGCAGATGTAAAGGCATTTCTCCAATCTCATCCAAAAATAAAATCCCTTGATCCGCTCGCTTAAAATATCCTTCTTTTCCATTTTTATCAGCACCGGTAAAAGCACCCTTCGTATAACCGAACAGTTCACTTTCTAATAATGTCTCTGGGATTGCACCGCAATTTAATTTTAAAAATGGCTTTGAAGATCTGTTTCCAAGTTGGTGAATCGCTTGTGCAATCACTTCCTTTCCAACACCCGATTCTCCAGTAATGAGCACATTTGAAGAAAAGTCAGCTATTTTTTTTGCTTGATTAATAATTTGCTCCATTTTCGGACTACAATAAATAAGTTTCTTCAAAAAACGATCTTTACTTTTAAAGCTGTCTAACTCTTTCTTATATTGTTCAGATATCTTTTTTATCTCATGTAATTCCGTCTTTAATCTTGTTGCTTCTGTAATATCTCTTGAGGCAATAATAATGCGGTGAAGCTCCCCATTTTCATTAAACACAGGATTTCCAACTGCTAATATCTTTCTGCCACTTTTTGTTTCTTGTACAATCGATACCTTCTTCTTTTGTTCTAACACTAATCGCGTAACAGATGGACTAAATAACCCTTGTTTCTCTAAATCTAAAAGATTTTTTCCTAAAAGATCCTTCAAATCTCTTCCCCAAAAATCATTAACAACGGTTTCACTATAACGGATTAATTCCCCTTTATGATTGACCACTAATATTTCATCATAAATGCTAGATAAGATTGCATGTAAGTCTTTATTTAAATCCTTTATATATTCAATTTCCATAGCCATATCCTCGACCATCGGTAAATCTTGCACAATAATAACCATTCCTTCGATGCTTTGATCGAAGCTTGGTATAGGACTGTAGTCAACTAATACTCCCATCTCATTTGTTATTTGTAATTGATTTAAAATCGTTTTTCCTGTTGCAAATGCATTATTTATATGTTCCCCATTAAAAATCTGTTCTGCTGGTACATTCATTACTTTTTCAGGAATAGATTTAATCATCTTCAAACCAGATTCATTACAATTTACAATTTTCTTTTCACGGTCTACTACAAAAATCCCCATTGGAATGGAAGTTAAAATAATTTTCAGTATATCTACACTTTTATTTTCTTGTTTAAATAGTTCTGCAAAAACATCTTCTCTTCTTATGTATCCCGTTAACTCTCCTCTTTCATTTTTCACTATCGCAATGGGTGCCCCAATAATTTGAAAGAGAGCTGTTAAGGAAATATTTTTGCTAAGATGACATATTGTATCTAGTGAAACAGCATTTAAAAGTAACGTTTGAGTGGTTAAGCGCTCCTTTCTCGATAGCAGCTCCTTAACATGAACGTATGCAAATAATTGATCTTCCCTTTTTAGAAACAGAAAAGATTCTTTCATATTTTCAACATCTATATTCCATTCCTTTTCAGATTGGTCGATTGACATGGAAACAATAGGTCTAATTTTGTTATGAGCAATGGAAAACATTCTGTTACTCCTCCTTTAAACTGCTTAACTTGTATTGTATCATTAAAATCGGATTTTTTTAATTAATCTGACAATATACTTTTTTACTTACTTTAATAAAAAAAGGAAGATGAATAGTTCCATCTTCCTCCTAAAATCAATCACTCCCACTAATTAAAATATCTTCCTGAATATATGCTAATACCATACCTGGAATTACTTTATCTCCTTCTTCTACTTCTAAAGACTGCACTTCCCCGCTACACCCTATTTTAATTACTTCCACTTTTCCATTCGCATTTTTAATTGAAAACAGCGGTTCCCATTCGTAAATTCGGGAGTCTCTATCAATAACTACCTTCTCAATTGTTCCATAACATGGGCTTGTAACTATCTCATAATACAAAATAAATCATTCCCTTCTTTTATTCTATTAATATTGTTCTGCCAACATTTGTTCCTGAAGAATCATATGAAAAAAGCTTTGAAAATCTTCTACATCTTCTACTTCAATCCCTAGCTTAGGGGCCCAGTATTGCTCCTCTCCAATATCCTCTTGGCTTAATAAAATCATTCTTCCATTTTGAATAGAAGTAACCATTGCTTTTCCAAAAAACTGCTGTGAATATGCAACTGCTATATCGTATCGATGATGATTCGACACAATACAGTAATAACCAATGGGTTGTTTTTCAATTTGTTCTAGTAAAATATCAAGTTTCATATGTTCCCTCCCTTTATATTAAAAATGTAACCAACCTCTAAGACGTGATGCTTCTACAATCTTACGGATCCCTTCTATATACGCAGCAATTTTCATATTTACCCCGAAACGCTTTGAAGTATTGAATACATCAAAAAAGCTAGATGTAATTTTCTCTTTTAAACATTGATCAACATATTGCTCTGTCCAATAGTATCCTTGGTTATTTTGACACCACTCAAAATATGAAACAATAACTCCTCCAGAGTTCGCTAAAATATCTGGAACAACTAAAATGTCTTTCTCTTCTAACATTGTTATCGCCTCTTTTGTTGTTGGGCCATTTGCAGCTTCAATTACAATCTTACATCCAAGCTTTTCCGCATTATGTTTCGTAATTACCCCTCCAATTGCAGCTGGAATGAGTACATCACATTCTTTTTCTAACAACTCTTGGTTAGAGATTGTTTTACTAAAGAGGTTCGATACAACGCCAAAAGAATCTCGATTTTCTAGTAAATAAGGAACATCTAAACCGTCTGGGTTATAAATACCACCTAAAGCATCAGACACTCCTACCACTTTCACGCCAGCATCATATAAATATTTTGCTAAATAGCTTCCAACGTTTCCAAATCCTTGAATGATTACTCGCATATTTTGAAGCGGAATATGTTTTAGCTCACTGACTAATTGAAGCGTATAGAACACTCCTTTAGACGTTGCTGTTTCTCGCCCTTGTGATCCTCCTAACATTAACGGCTTTCCAGTAATAAAACCTGGAGAATCAAATTCTCTAATATGATCATATTCATCCAGCATCCAAGCCATAATTTGCGCATTTGTATACATATCAGGAGCTGGAATATCTTTAGTAGGTCCAACAATTTGGCTTACCGCTCTTACATAGCCACGGCTAAGTAGCTCTAGTTCTCTGAAACTCATCTCTTGTGGATTACAAATAATTCCGCCCTTCGCGCCTCCATATGGAAGCCCCGTCACTCCACATTTCAAACTCATCCAACCAGCAAGCGCCTTTACTTCCTCTGGTGTAACATCTGGATGAAACCGAATGCCACCTTTTGTCGGTCCTGCTGCATCATTATGCTGAGCACGATACCCTTGAAATACTTTGGTTCTTCCATTATCCATCCGAACAGGAATACTTACTTCTAAAAAACGCATCGGTTTTTTAAGAAAATTGAATACTTCCTCTGGATAACGTAAAGCCCGGAGTGCTTCTTTTAATATGGCCTGAAATTCCTCTAAAGGATTTTCTACCTCAACTTTTTCTTGAATAGATTGTGTTACATCTTCCTTCTCTGATTGAATTACCACGATAACACCTCATTTATTTATTTTTACTAGTATTAGGAAGCAATAATCGTGCCAAGTGATAAGAGAAGGATGATCCTGCCGTTTCAGCCTTCTCACTTATACTTTTTCTTTCCTTCCTTATGAATAGTTGAATGATTTATGCAAACTTGCATGACTTTAAAACCTCCAAAATAAAAAACACCGGATACATCCCGATGTTTTTGTTATTTTACATTTCCTGTACTTCTTCAAAATGCATTTGCGGGGGTGCTGAACGAAACATGTTCGTAATATATAAAAGATAACCGATTCCAATAGCAGCCCAGCTAATTCCAAGAATAAGCGAATGAATATTGAGGTTAAACCAGAGTACAGCTACTGTACCAGCTCCCAAAATAGGCATAACTAAGAAATTAAAAAAGTCTTTAACAGTTTTATATCGTTTTTGCTTAATCACATAATAAGAAATAACTGATAAATTAACAAATGTAAAAGCAATAAGTGCTCCGAAGTTAATGAGAGAGGCTGCTGTTTCTAAATCAATAAACATAGCTGAGAGTGCAATAATTCCTACAATAACAATGTTATATACTGGCGTTCGCCAGCGAGGATGAATGTATCCAAATATCTTTTGCGGGATTACATTATCTCGCCCCATTACATACAATAATCGCGATACACTTGTATGAGACGCTAAACCAGAAGCGATTGTACCCATAAATGTTCCTACTAAAAAGAAAGTTTGAAACAATTTCCCTCCGACATATAGTGCAATTTCTGGAGCTGCTGATTCTTGATCTTTAAATACGGATGCATCCGGGAAAAAGGATTGTGTAAAGTAGGTAGTGACAATGAATAAGATTCCGCCAATTAAAGCAGTAAGAAAAATAGCTCGAGGAATTGTCTTCTTTGCGTTTGGCGTTTCTTCAGAAAAGGTAGTTACTGCATCAAAACCTAAAAATGAAAAACAAAGAATTGTAGCCCCTGCAACTAACGGTGATATTTGTATATCTGATTCAAAAAACGGCTGAATGGAAAAAACTTCTCCGGTTCCTTCTCCTGCTATTAAACCTTTTATAACAAGAAAAACAAACACAACCATTACTAGCACTTGAAATGTTACTAAGAACGTGTTGAAATTTGCAGTAACATTTACACTAATAATATTTATAAGCGTAATCAGTAGAACAAAGCCAATGACCCATGCCCAATCTGGAACACTCGGAAAAAGTGCCGACATATAAATTCTCGTTAATAATGCGTTCACCATTGGTAAAAACAAATAATCCAATAACGATGACCATCCAACGAGAAATCCCAGCCTTGCACTAATTGTTTTTTGTGTATACGTATAAGCAGATCCTGCAGTAGGAAAAACCTTTACCATTTTGCCGTAGCTTGCAGCTGTAAATAACATCCCCGCTAACGCAATCAGATAAGCCCCTGGAACATGCCCGCCCGTTTTCTCGGAAACAATTCCAAATGTATCAAACCCCACCATCGGTGTCATATACCCGACGCCTAGCATAACAATTGACCAAAGTCCCAATGAACGTTTTAAACCAACCTCTTTTCCCACCTATCATTCCTCCTACTTTCTCTCTCTAATTTCCATCTGAAAATTGATAGCCAATAGAAAACGCTTTCAATGAACGTTGCATGTTATACGTCCTATCACAAAAACCTCCTTTTATTTTTAAATATTCATGCAATTTTTAAGCCAACATTGTCTTCGATGAAAAATTAATAGAGCAGCTCTATTTTTTCCTGCTCCAAAGAAATAACAGGTGGAATCATTTTTCTAAAGTTTTGTTTGATTTTCTATTCATTTTGACATAACTTATTCAATCCCTCATACCACTACATGCAAATGAAGCAGAATTTTAATCGGTCGGAAAATAAAAAACTTATCACGAAATAATAACATTATGTAAACTATATCTACCAAAAAAAGCTGCCTTCACATGAAAGACAGCTTTTCCAATACTATTTATTAAAAATCAAATACGAAATCATCATCTGATAACTTTTCAACATTTGTTGCCTTTACATAGCCATTCCCTTTTACAGAGAAGAAATCATGGTTTTTCGTATCTGTACGTAAACCATTTAATACGATTGGGTTAATTTCTTCTTCTTCAAAGCGTGGCTCTAATCCTAAGTTCATAAGCCCTTTATTCGCATTGTAACGAACAAAACGGTTTACATCTTCAACAAGACCAATAGACGTATA
Organism: Bacillus cereus; assembly: GCF_002584535.1. Classification (GTDB taxonomy): domain Bacteria; phylum Bacillota; class Bacilli; order Bacillales; family Bacillaceae_G; genus Bacillus_A; species Bacillus_A arachidis. Next base: position 67,812 of record NZ_NUOT01000024.1, on the reverse strand, counting down.
AATTTCTTCTGTATATGCAGTTTCAATTTCATACAGTTCCATTAATAGTTCTTGTGTTTCTTTTTGTACTTCTTGTTGCTCTTCTGCAGAAAGTTCTGCGAAGATTTGTTGTGCTAAAATACCGACGAATACGCCGTGAATTGACTCATCACGAATGATTAAGTTAATAATTTCACCACTTGCAGTCAACTTTCCTTGTCCTGCTAAGTATAGCGGATAGAAGAATCCACTATAGAATAAATAACTTTCTAAGAATACACTTGCTACCATAGCCATATATAATTCTTTTTTCGTTACTTGTGGCTTTAATAACTTGCGATAATACCCTGTAATAATACCTGCTTTTTTCTCAAGTAGCGGATGACTATCTACCCATTCAAAGATGTCATCAATTTCTTCTTCTGTTGCGAGTGTTGTGAAAATATGACTATAGCTCTTCGCATGGACTTCTTCCATAGCACCCATGAAAGCTAGTACACTTTTCGCTTGTAAATTCTCAAGATGAACAAGTACAAGTGGCATCCCTTCGCCACCTTGCTTTGTATCTAAAAGTGTTAAACCACCTAATACACGTTTATAAGCAATTTGCTCTTCTTTTGATAATTGCACCCAAGTATTTTTGTCAGAAGATACTGCGATTTCTTCTTCTGTCCAAAACTGAGCGATGTTTTGCTTCCAAAACATTAAACTAAAATCGTCTTCTTTTTTGTTCCAGTTTACCGCGCGCATTGAATCGCCCCTTCTCTATCAATAAGCTCTTCTAACATGCGGTAAAGCTTTCAGTTTGTAATGAAAACTTAACCGCATGTTAGACGTCTTAAATTTTATAACTAAGCATGAGCAGGGTCAGAAAAACCCTGCTCATGATGTCTTACTCTATCATTCAATCTTATTTTACATCAAACCGTACAAGCTACACACTCTTCCACGCTTAGTTTACGTGTTCTTGTATAATACAAGCTCTTCAGACCTTTTTTATGTGCATAGATATAATAACGTGCTAACTCACGCGTAGAAATATCACTATTTACATACAAAATTGTACTAATTCCTTGGTCAATATGCTCTTGAATTTCTGCAATCAAATCAATTAGTTTAAACTGATTCATATCGTAAGAAGATTTATAATACCAGAATGTATCTTTTGATAAATACGGCATTGGATAATATGTTGTCGCATTTGCATACGTTCTTGATTCGATTTGACTTACGATTGGCATTACGCTTGAAGTTGCATTTTGGACGTAACTAATGGATTGTGTTGGCGCAATAGCTAAACGATATGAATTGTATAGACCATGCTCCTGAACTTGTTCTTTTAGACTTGTCCAATCTTCTTTTGTTGGAATATAAATCCCTTCAAATAACTGTTGTACTTTCTCTGTTACAGGGCTATATTCTGTTGTTTCATACTTTTCAAAGTATGTGCCGTTTGCATAATCAGACTTATCGAAGTCTTTAAATGTTTCGCCCTTTTCTTTTGCAATCCCCATACTCTTTTCAATGGAGTAGTAGTTTAACATCATGAAGAATGTACGAACAAACTCTTTCGCTTCTGCACTTTCATAAGCAATTTTATTTTTCGCTAAATATCCATGCAAGTTCATTGCACCAAGTCCAACTGAATGCAGCTCATCATTTGCTTTTTTCACAGTTGGTGCGTTTGGAATAATAGTCATATCAGAAACAGCCGTTAAAGCTTCCATTCCTGCATGAACCGCTTCACGAATTTCTTTATTTTCCATAACGTTTACAATATTTAGTGATCCTAAGTTACAGTTAATATCACGACGGATAATGTCATCTGTACCGTAGTCGTTAATTTCGGATGTTTCTTGTAGCTGGAAGATTTCCGTACAAAGGTTTGACATCTTCACAGTTCCAATATCCTTTAACGGATGTTGTTTGTTCGCATTTGATTTAAACATTAAGTATGGATAACCAGACTCAAGCTGAATCATTGCAATCTTAATAAGCATATCACGTGCACTAATATCAAGTGGCTTCTTCTTCACATTTGGATTGCTCATCAGTTCATCATACATTTCGTCGATATCTATATCATCTAAATGTTTTCCGTACTCTTTATATACTGTAAATGGCGCAAAAACATGGAATGGTTCATTCTTCTCTGCAAGCTCAAAGAACTTACTTGGAACGATAATACCGATTGATAGAGACTGAATACGGCTCTTCTCATCAGCATTTATTTTTTTTGTATCAAGGAATTCAATAATATCCCAATGGAAAATGTTTAAATATACTGCTCCGGCACCTTTTCTTTGCATATTGTTACTCCATACCTTTAAAACATATGGGGGATAGTCATTTCTGCTACCCTCTCTATATCGCTATAGAGTTCAGACCATATCTTCTTCTCTTTCCTACAACCTTAGTTTGAGAAGCCAGGTTCGAGCTATATAGTCACCTACATAGCCACTTGGTCGTTGAACCTTCTCCCTATCTAATAGACTTAGGAGCTCGGCTGCTGATTTCCTGCAATCTTGGATTTTTAGGGGGCGCTACGTAATTTCTTCGTAGTATCCTACCTCGATATACTCAGGCGTTCCAGCAATTGACCCGGTTTTATAGTTGAGCCATAAGTTAACCCAACTGATTCGCATATGAAAACGAATCTTCAAGCAATTTCATAACTGGTACCACACCGCTTGCTGCGTTCTCGATACCTTTAATTTGCTCTCCGCGTGCGCGTAGTTTGGACAAGTTTAAAGCTACTCCTCCGCCAATTTTCGATAACTGCATCGCTGTATTAATATTAAATCCGATCGAATTTAAGCTATCATCCATCTCTAACAAGAAACAAGACACCATTTCTCCTCTTCTGCTTCTTCCCGCATTTAAAAAGGTTGGTGTCGCTGGTTGATAGTTTTGTTTTACGATCATGCTTGCAAATTGTTTCGCTTTATTAACATCACCACGTCCTAAGTATAATGACACAATTGATACGCGATCTTCGTAGCTTTCTAAGTATTGTTTTTGATCATTTGTTTTTAACGCATAGTCCTTATAAAACTTAGATGCCGCCATATAAGATTGGAATTTGAAGTTCTCACCGTATGCAACGTTGTATACTTCTTTGACTTCCTCCAACTTATACTCGTCCAGAACGTTGTAATAGTAATCATGTTCATTCATATACTCGATTCGCTCTGCCACGCTATCAAAATGAACGGTATTCGCTCTCGCTTCTTCCATAAAAACTTCTAATGCTTCTTTATCTTTATGAAGCTGATAGAAACCGTCTTGCATTTGCGTGATTTCATTATTCAGTTCAATGTGTCGCAATCTCCCGCACCCTTTCCTTAAAATATTCTACATCATTATTTGTTCCAGATAACTCGAATTTTGATACAATAGGTACTTCGTATCTGGTTGAGATTTTATCTGCACTTGCTCCGAACATATCTCCCCAGTTGCGATTGCCACTTGCAGATACGCCTTTTAAATTTGCATTATTGCGTTCTAAAAATTCTAAAACACGTTCCGGCACATTTCCAAAACCTGTTGTATAAGTAATAAGAACAAAATCTTCGTCTAATACTAGATCCTCATTAATTTGAACGGCCGGCATATTTAATTTGTGAATGAAACGCTTCACGTTTCCTGTCATAGAATCATATGCAATTAACATCTCCGACCCTCCCTTTCTTCCTTTTATATCTTGATGCCGATTCATGTTTTCCCTATATATTGTATTATGTTTCGAAACAAGACACAAGATATATGTATAAATTCTTTCTTTTTTTAACTTTTACTTTTCGACATCACGAGCCGTTTTTTTCAATACAAAGACTATGAAACAACATTCTAAAACTCATGTCAATAAAGTGCTTTTCAAAAAAGTTGTCAACGAATTTAACCATATTTACAAAAATGTTATCAATCTGTTTTGTCAAAAAACAGTAAATGCTGGAGAAATATATTTCTCCAGCATCACACAAAAAAGAACAGACTTTAAATTGTAATCTGCTCGAAACCGGTTACACATTATTTAGATCACACAAATAAGAAATTCTCCTCCTTGTGGATTAAACAGTTATTTATTTGAATACATATACTTTCTTTTTTGTTACACAATAAAAAATATCATTATAATGAAAAGGATAATTATGATGGCACTCCAATTTATTTGTTAGTGTAATGAGAATTTAAAAAAGACTGCAAACAGAGCATCACTCATTCCCAATGTTCAATACGTAAAATATCCTTTATGAATAAATGATGAAAATTCTCGTCTTTATCTTGCATTGTAAACACTGGTGCTTCTTCGTCAAAATATACAACCATTCCCTCCACATATTGTTTCATATGCAGGAGTTTCACAGTTGCTCGAATTTTGGTTTCTTGCTCATATGCTACTTTCAATTTCTCTATAACTTCTTTTGTACGTTTCCGTTTCTCTGGAAACATAACCATTCCTACAAGCCGGTTTCCAGCGCCATCTTTCCACATATAGTCCCAGTGCGGTAAAATACCTTGTTTAAACTCTCCCATAATTCCCCTCTCCTTTTCCTTCTATTAAGAACGCGGTGTTTCTATATATGTATAAATAATTTTCCCGCCGCGTTGTGCATTCCCACTGAAATGTTTAAAATCCTCTCGATTTACTACAACCTCACGAAACGTATAAAATACATTCTTAGTTACAATATACTCTTCTATCTCTCCATTTTTCAGTTGATCTAAAATTGTATTTGCTAATTGTTTATCCATGTATTTCACCTCTCTGCAATATTTTATCCTATCTTCCACAAGTCGACAATGTTAAATTTCTTACATTCACAGCAAACATCATATACTACCATAACGGTTCCCCTTTTCTGAATCCATTCGATTTTCAAGCTTATCCTATAAAATTCAAGAAATTATTGAATCACTGATTGAAACTTTATTTTATGTTACAATAAGAATGACAACTAGGAGGGATAATATGATTCGGAAAGCAAAAAAGACAGATGCGAAGGCAATATCTCCTTTATTGTATAACGCTCTGCATGAAATTGCTGAAAAAATCACAGGTGGGAGAACAGAAACAGAAGTCTTGACAGGGCTTGAAACTTGGTTTTCAAAAAAAGAAAATCGACTTAGCTACGAGAACTGTTTCGTTGAAGAACAAAATGGACAAGCAGTTGGAATCATCGTAGCCTATCACGGCAGTCATGCCAAGCAACTAGATACTCCAATTGTAAAACACTTACGAAAAATCCATCAAGATTCAACGATTACGTTAGAAAAAGAAGCAGAACTCGATGAATATTATATTGACACTTTGTCCGTTTCAAGCACATATAGTGGAAGAGGAATAGGTTCAAGGTTGATTCAAGCAGTAGAAAATGATGCCTATGAAAAAGGTTATGAGAAAATCGCATTACTTGTAAATTTAGAAAACGAGCGAGCTTTCTCTTTATATAAAAGACTTGGTTACCAAGAGGATAAAACAGTTATGCTTGTTGGAGAGCCATATGCTCATTTAGTGAAGCCATTATATAAAAAAGCTTTCGTTTCTTAAAAAAAGCACACGATTCTTTATTGTAATCGTGTGCTTTTATGTTAAATTGGTACTTAATATATTTCCATTCATCGCTTCACGAAATGTATATTCTGTACAACTCCATGGCTTCCTATGAAAAATAGGAGGACCAGACCATCCTCTAGTACGTAATTCATACCCAATCATCGCATTAAAATAACTATGCCCTACAAGTGCGATATGCCCATGTACTAACGCATATCCAACTAATGTATCAGCTGCTTGTCTTGCTCTTTCTTGCGCTTCACGATAAGACTCCACACCTTTAGAATATCCAACTATCCATACTGTGCGCCCAATGAATATCCACACTGCGGGTTTGCACTTCACCCATTTCGGAATATAGAAGCTAGATGGTACTTCTGCCTCTCGAAAAAGAGCACTTTGTGTAAAAGAAAGAGAATTCGTTAATTCTGCAGCTGACTGTACCGCACGTTTTTGATTACTCGTTACAATAAGCTTCGCAGATTCAATTGCTTCAATTGTATCAATTGGTATGTCCGTATTTTTTTCCATACTAGCTAAATCGTATCGCTCCATCCATTTGCGGAACGATGATACTGTCATTAATTCTGTAACATTATTTAAGCGACCGTGACGAATAAAAGAAATTCGCATCTTCTCCACTCTCCATTCACCGCTCATCACCTATATTATTATGTGCTTTTTCTTATTGTCATCATACCATGGAGAAAGAGAAAGGCATACTTCCTTACATATCTGTACCGCTCTCATGAGTAATAGAAGCATGCACACCATCTAACCCAGCAAAATATGTACGTGTCTCATGCATACGTATCATCTTTAATTGTTTATGTGAGAATAAAAATAACAAAAATGCTATAAAACTTCCGACAATTTCAAATACCATTTTACCGCCCCTCACCTATTATACCCTTATATTGTAATATAAGCACTTTTCACAAATGGATAGCCTAAAATACGGAAAATGTTTCATACAAATCTTACAAAAAAATTACTATTTTTTGAAATTATTTCATGGAAACATTTACAAACAGGGGAATATAGTTCAAAATAAAGGGAAATAAAAAAGAACGAACTTGTTCTTTTTTTGGCAAAACTGTAACAAGGAGAGTTGCTTATGGAAATGGAAATCGCAAAAGCTGGAGATCTTATCGAATTTAAAGGTGGAATGCACGGCCGTGTTCAAAAAGTGAATAAAAACTCCGTTATTGTCGATATAACAATCATGGAGAATTTTAGAGAACTAGATATGGAACCTCTTACAGTTGTAAATCATAAAAACTATAAAGTTATTAATCAACATGCATAATATAATAGAAAAAAAGGATCCGTACGATACATACAGATCCTTTTTTCATTAGCGATTATCGATTGTTTCAGGGTATAGATCATGATTCATCATACGATATTCAGCCATTTGCTCATATTTCGTACCAGGGCGACCGTAGTTGCAATATGGATCAATTGAGATACCACCACGTGGTGTAAATTTCCCCCACACTTCAATATAACGTGGGTCCATTAATTTAATTAAATCATTCATAATAACATTCATACAATCTTCATGAAAATCACCATGATTACGGAAACTAAATAAATATAACTTTAAAGATTTACTTTCAACCATTTTTTGTTCTGGAATATAACTAATATAAATCGTTGCAAAATCTGGTTGTCCTGTTTTTGGACATAAGCTTGTAAATTCAGGACAATTGAATTTCACAAAATAATCACGGTTTGGATGATTGTTATCAAATGTCTCTAAAATGTCCGGACTATATTCAAATAAATATTTTGTATTTTGATTTCCAAGTAACGTTACATCTTTTAAATCTTCGTCTAATCTTCCTGCCATTCTTTATACGTCCCTTCAATTCAATTAGATTCGTAAGAGTTTCTTATACGCCTCGCTTATTTCCCCATACTAACGCATGAAGCTGAGGTAATACTTTTGCATCATTCATCTCTTTACATTGAACAGCTTTTTCGATGAGCCATTCATATTTTTGTAATAAATTCCTAATAAGCATCGCATCGTCCACTGTTTTGGTATCATTATTTCCAACTTGTAAGAAAAATGGTACGTGAGGATAACGCTCATGTACCTTTATCGCATATTCAAAATCATGATCATCAAACACAACGACTTTTAAACTAAAATCTTTTCCTGCTAATCTTTCAATAACAGAATCTAACATGATAAAATCTGTTTTCATCTGTGAGCTTGGCGGTTTTGGTGAGATGGTTATTTCATCAATGTGAAGCAACCATTCCTGCCACTTACTTCCTTGTGTTTCAATTGCGGTGCGAATTTTCTTTTCTTGTAATAAAGACAGAAAACCAGCTAAATTTTTCAATAAGACTGGATTCCCACCTGAAATGGTTACATGTGAAAAGTTTTCTCCACCAATTTCAACAAGTTCACTCCAAATTTCTTCTGGAGTCATTTGTCTAATTTGCTCTTTTGCGGATCCATCCCATGTAAAAGAGGAATCACACCACGTGCAGCTATAGTCACAACCTGCTGTACGAATAAACATCGTCTTCTGCCCGACAACCATTCCTTCACCTTGAATGGTCGGTCCGAAAATTTCCAAAACAGGAATTTTACTCACCGATCATCCACTCCCGTCTTACTTCTGCATAACTTGTTGGCGTTTCAAATAGACGAACAAATTCAACACGTGCTCCCTTATATTCATGGGCGCGTTCCTCTTTTTGTAGTGCTTCTTCCATCTTTTCATAAATCCAAACGACCATGTTTTCAGCCGTCGTATTCATCGATGGTAAAGTTTCATTTAAATAACGATGATCCAAATAAATTTCTATTTCATTTTTCCAAATTTCTTTTATATCTCCAAAGTCAATAGCAAGTCCAATCTCATTTACATAACCGCTAATTCCAAAAACAACTTTGTATGTGTGACCGTGTAAATTTTTACATTTCCCTTCATAACAGTGCAGATGATGCGCTGCATCAAATGTAAATTCCTTACTTACCATCACTCGTTTATTATGATATTTCAGTTGTTCACGCTGAATGTCCTTATCTATTTTTTGTAAATTTTCTACGATGCGAAATCCAAAAAAATTCTGCTCCATTATACATTCGCTCCTTCGCGTTCTTGTAGGTACGTATCTAAACCTGCTTTACGAAGTTTACAAGCTGGACATTCACCGCAACCATCACCGATTATTCCGTTATAACATGTTAACGTCTTTTCTCTAACAAACTCGAATGCACCAAGTTCATCTGATAACTTCCATGTTTCCGCTTTATCAATCCACATAAGTGGTGTATGAATAACAAATGGATAATCCATAGATAAATTCAAAGTAACGTTTAACGATTTCACAAATACATCACGGCAATCAGGATAACCGCTAAAATCTGTTTCACATACGCCAGTTACAATATGACGTGCTCCAACTTGCTTTGCTAACACAGCTGCAAATGATAAGAATAATAAATTTCGTCCATCTACAAATGTTGATGGTAATTCACCATCTTCATGTGTAATCTCCATATCCGTTCTCGTTAACGCATTTGGAGCAAGTTGATTTAATAGACTCATATCAAGTACTGTATGTTTAATTCCGAGTTCTTTCGCAATATCAGCTGCACAATCAATTTCCAACTTATGACGCTGGTTATAATTAAACGTCACAGCTTCCACTTCCGCGAACTGCTGCATTGCCCAAAATAAACATGTTGTACTATCCTGGCCACCGCTAAAAACGACAACTGCTTTTTCCTTTTTCATCTCACTCATTCTCCTTCTCTAATACGAATAAGAAGAAAGAACGTTCTTGAACTGTCACAATAAAAAAACAAAACAATACCTAAGGATATTGTTGTTTCCATAGTTTTTTATAGAGGGAGTTCGCGAACCTCTCCCATGTTATACATGGAATTTCTTCTTTCATTGACAACACATATTGTAACATACTGTATCTCCCTCAGGAAAACTTCTGATTTTTCTGTTTTTTGGCGAAATTAAGATTCATTTTCTTGTATTTTAATAGTATGATTATACTTAATTAACACCGTATATATGAAAATCGGAAGGAGGCACAATCCTGAAACTTTTTATTATTTACCTCTTTTTAAATATACTATCGATTCTCGTTATGATGCTCATGTATCACTTATTTTGGAACCAGAAAGGGAAACATTCACCTAAATTAAATTCAACGGTATTTATATTATTTTGTAGCTCAGCTACCATTCTTTGCATTTCATTTGCAGCAAAAATGGACAATGGATTTCAATTTGATATGCGTCATATTGTATTAATTGTTGGTACATTAACAGGAGGACCTATTGCTGGAGGATCAATTTTAGCCGTATTAAACCTATACCGTTTCTTATTAGGAGGCCTTGGGGTTTTCCCATCCATTATCGCTTCTATTTTCCTATATATTATTCTCCTTGCTACATACAAACTCTTTCGGAGAGGAAGTAATCAGGTAAAAGTAATACTCGCTATTTTATATAGTTCTGTATATGTATTTAGTTGGGTTCCTTTTTTTCTTGTCGAAGTTCCTAGCGCTGAGTATTACCTTCCTCATGTTATTGTGTATGAACTATGTACCATTATTGGTACCATTCTTATTCTTTATTTACTAAACGTACTACAATTACAAATTCGCTTACAAGAAGAGCTGATTAACGCTGAAAAATTTCACCTTATTGGAGAAATGGCTGCCTCTATCTCTCATGAAGTTCGCAATCCTTTAACTTCAACAAAAGGTTTTTTACAGCTCCTACAATCTGAAGAATACTCGGAAAAAGATCGAAAATTGTATATAGAAATTGCCATACATGGTATTGAACAAGCAAATCACGTACTTACAGATTACCTAACATTTGCAAAACCAAGTATTGAAAAAGAACAAATTTTACAAATAGAAGATGAATTACTTCATGCAGTATCTCTCATTACTCCGCTCGCTAATCTAACAAACGTCCGAATAGCCTATACAAAACAAAGCAAGGTATTTCATATTGCTGGCGAAAAACAGAAATTTAATCAATGCTTGTTAAACATTTTAAAAAATTGTATTGAAGCCATGCCAAAAGGAGGGGATCTTATTCTCACCTTAACCCCTAACAATAAACAGATACAATTATCCATAAAAGATACTGGTATTGGCATGAATCCAGAACAAATAAAACGTCTTGGTGCCCCTTTCTATTCAACGAAAGAAAAAGGAACTGGACTTGGCATGATGGTCGTATTCAGCATCGTAAAAGCAATGGGTGGAAAAATCGATATTACAAGTGAAAAAGACATTGGTACAAGTTTCCTATTAACTTTCCCACTCATACAAAAAACGTGATGATCTCATCACGTTTTTTCCACTTCATCCACAAGTTCTGCGAAAGTCTTTACTTTCCCATGTGGTTTTTGATTTTCTTTTCGTGCCTTCCAACTACGCTCTTGCTCTTTCTTTTTGTGTGACATGCTTTCAACTCCTTTAAATGCTCTCTTTATGTATTATTCCAAAACCAGAGATAAAAATATGCATCAATCTAGTTTCATCTTCCACTGATAATTACTCCTCACAAATCTGGATTATATGAGTGATTATCTCCCGCTAGCTTCTTTTCCTGAATTTTGAGGGAAGATTATTGCTCACGAATAACGAAATAAAAGAAGCGAGTTAACTACTGCCTCGCTTCCCTTGTTTATTAAATATAGTTCTCATATGAATGGAAATTTTTCTTTATCTTTGCAAAATCGCATATTTTGCTTCTTTTAACTGTGTAAGGTGGCGCTGTTCATGTAAATCAAGGAATTGAACCCATTGATATAGATTAAGCTCCTGAAACACAGGATGTTTCAATGAATTTTCAAACAATTCTTTTTCGTCCACAATACTATGCAGTGTATGCAATAAATCTGCTCGTGAATGTTCAAGCAGCTGAATTCCTTGTTGTTTTTTCACTAATGTTTCTGTTGGTTGCATTTGTTGAGGAGCTTCTCGTTTGTGTGTTCGATCAAGAGTAAGTTGGAGATCTTTAAGTGGCACTACTTTTTTGTCTTTTTTCTGCAAAGCATACACAAGGGATGATGTAACGGATTGTTCAACTAAATGTAGATGATGCAAAATTTGAATAATACTCCATTTATCACGGCGCGGTTTTACATTCACTTCCGTGTCATTTAACATCTCGATTTCTGATAAGAGTGTGTTTCTTGTAGATTGTAAAGATTGCAGTAAAGTTTCCAAACCAATATTCATATTAGATTGAAGCATAATTCTCCCCCCTCTTTTTTGGTAAAAAGAGGCGCTTCTACTTTAGAAACACCCCTTTGGATAATTCTGAATTTTCTTATATTATCTCATTATTTTGTGAATGTGTCGATTACAAAATAGGCAAAAACGAAGGGTTATTTTTACAATTTTGTGTCATCTACAGCATGTAACCACGTTTGAATCTCATTGATTACTCCCTGAACACATCCATCAGCAAATGGCGATGTTAAATTTGCTACCTCCACTAAATCTAGGAAAGATTTACTTCCTCCTTGCTGACAAAGGTTCACATAGTCTTCCCATGCTTCTTGTCTATTGTCTCTTGCTCGCTTCCAAAATTGCAGCGCACAAATTTGAGCCAATGTATAATCAATATAGTAAAAAGGTGAGTTATAAATATGCCCTTGGCGTTGCCAGAAGCCACCACGTTCTAAATAGTCATTATCTTCATAGTCCCGGTGTGGTAAGTACTTTCTTTCAATATTACGCCATGCCGTTTTACGCTCTTCTGGAGATGCTTCTGGATTTTCATATACATAATGTTGATATTCATCAACCGATACACCGTATGGTAAAAATAGAAGAGCTGAACTTAAATGAGAGAAATAATATTTATCCGCATCTTCCTTAAAGAACAGTTTCATCCATGGCCATGTGAAAAATTCCATACTCATGGAATGAATTTCACACGCTTCATACGTTGGCCAATTATACTCTGGGATTTCAAACTTACGGCTCTCATATACTTGAAATGCATGACCCGCTTCGTGTGTTAGCACATCAATATCACCTGATGTTCCATTAAAATTCGAGAAAATAAACGGAGCTTTATAATTTTCAATGTATGTACAATAACCGCCGCCAGCTTTTCCTTTTTTCGCGACTAAATCTAATAATTCATTATCTAACATGAAGTTAAAGAATTCATCAGTTTCATTTGATAATTCTTTGTACATCGTTTTTCCATGATTAATAATCCATTCTGCATCTCCCTTTGGAGTCGGATTGCCTGTTGCATATTCAAAATTCTCATCATAGTAAGCTAGCTTTTCGACACCGATGCGTGCCTTTTGTCTATTTCGTAATTCTGTTGCAACTGGAACGATGTAATCTAATACTTGTTTACGATAATTTGCCACCATTTCCGCATTATAGTCTGTACGATACATTCTTGCGTAACCAAGTTCAACAAAGTTTTGAAAACCAAGTATTTTGGCAATCTTCGTTCTTACTTTTACAAGGTCATCGTAAATACGATCTAACTCTTCTTCGTGATCAGCTAAAAAGCCATAATAAGCTTCACTTGCTCTTTTACGCATATCCCTATTTGTATGTTGCATAAAAGGTCCGAGCTGTGATAGCGTTCTCTCTTCTCCTTCAAAATCAATTTTTGCAGCTGCTAAAAGTTGTGTATATTGCGAAGATAATTTATTTTCCAATTGCAAATCTTTCACAATTTCATCTGAATATGTTTTCAAATCACATTCTGCCAAAGCAAATAACTGTTTTCCATAATAAGCCTCTAATTCATCGCGTAACGGGGAATTTATCAATGCTTTATAGTATTTCGTTGTATAGCCTTGTACAATCGGAGAATATTCATCAAAGAAATCTTGTTCTTCCTTATAAAAAACATCTGTTGTATCGACAGAGTGACGAATGTAACAAATATTTCCCATTGTACCAAAGTCATTGCGAATCTCATTAATATCATGAATAACTTGTTTTTGCGCTTCTAGTGTTTTTGCATCTTCAAATCGTTTTAAAGCTGCAGTAAATTTTTCTTGTAATTCTTCTGTATTTGGGCGTTTATATTCATAATTCTTAAATGACATGAATAAGTCTCCTCTCAATTATATATACCTTTACTATAATTCCATTTCCTTTTCTAAATCTCCTTTTATTCTTCAACAAAAGCCGTTAGAAACTGTACCATGCTTTCTATACTTTTTGTAGAACAGCAACTCAACTCTATTACTACCTATATAGATACAAAATAGAGTAAAACTTCTCTATTCGTGGGAATTCCCCCCTATCTTCTTCCCTTCTCTCCGTCCGTAAATAGCACGACAAACAAAAAAGCCTTTGATCATTTTACATCAAAAACTTTTTTAACATGTTATATACATTCATTTTGATTTTTCAACATATAATTTCCCTGCCCCGCATAACAAAGGATGACCTGCATTCATTTTCCCCTTTTATTTTCACTTGGCATGGAGCTCCTTCTACGCATGGTTGGACACTCTCTCTCATCAAAAAAGAACAATTTTCTGTTAGTTTTTCATTTGTACTTACATATATCATCTTTCATATTTCCCAACTTTTTTAAGTAAAGATAACAATTCATCCTGCTCCTCATTTGTTAACATTTCAAAGGAATGATGTATAACTTTTTCATGATTCGGAAAAATAGAAGCGATAAATGCTTCTCCTTCTTCTGTTAACTGCGCATATATAACACGGCGATCATTCGGGCATGGAATTCGTTTTACAAGCCCCTTTTTTTCTAATTTATCGACAACATAAGTAATACTACCACTTGCAATTAAAATACGCTCTCCAATTTGTTGAAGTGGCTGGCTTCCTTTATGATAGAGCAATTCCAATACGGCAAACTCAGTTGGATTTAGTCCGTTACTTTGTATTGATTTATTTGTAGTATCCATAACAAAACGGTGCACACGCGATAGTGCAATAAACAATTTTAAAGATTGAGAAATATCTTCTCGCTCATCATTCGATTTCATACGATTTCAACCCTTCACTTAAATTCACAAGAATTCGAGACGATCTATCGAATAAAAAGGTTACCCCTAAAGCAAAATTGGTGGCGATATTTCCCCTTTATCTCCCAGTGATCGCTCAATCACTTCTCAGTTTTACTCTTCCTCCATACTAACAATCACACATTAAATAAAAACATGACAATTTTAACACAGTTTATATATAATGATAATAAAAAAGAAGAAGTAACAACTTTGAACGGGAATTTACGTAGCATAGCTTTTTATATACTACTTGTTATATTACCAACGTTTGGAATCAGTGCGGCTTTCTATGCTTATCACACCTACCAAATGCAAAAAGAAAACAAACAAGCTGCTCATAAGAGGCTACTTAGATCATATTGGTGAAGCTATTTCCGCATTAGAGATGCTTGCTATGGTCGTAAATATAGAAACAGAAAATACGAACGAAATTCAGCAGATATTACACGACACCGATGAAAAAGACAAGCATTTTTCTGGACTATATTATTTTTACTTGTTCAATATATTTTGCTGAAACGACAAACAAAATTGGAGAGACAACAAAATGAAATACAAAAAGTTGAATTAGTTGGTATTTTCGCAGCTAGTACAGCTCACAAAATCCGTAATCCTCTTACCGGAATGAAAGATCTTGTAACACTTTTAAAGGAAAAATATACGCAAGAACAAGACCAATTTTATTATTTTGTTATTGGACAAGAAATAGAATGTATTAATGAAATTGTTAGCGAATTTATGATTCTCGGCAAACCAACAGCGATTATTAAAAAAGTATGATGTACGAGATATTATCAAAGAGATAGCATTTATTATTCAGTTGGAAGCGAATTTACATAATATTATATTTATCTTGCAGTTACCAGATTATCCTGTTCATATCCGTTGTTCAAAAGATCATATGAAACAAGTGGTTTTAAATATTACAAAAAATGCAATTGAAGCTATGTCATCTGGTGGTACATTAACAATTCAGGTAACCAGTAATGAAGAGCACGCACAATTACACATTATTGACACAGGAAAAGGTATTCCAAAGCATATTCAAAAACACCTCTTTCATCCGTTCTTTACCAATAAAGATACCAGAACAGGTCTTGTCATATGCAAACGAATTATAGAAATGTATAATGGACAAATTGTGCTTGATAGCAAAGAAAATAAAGGAACAACTGTCCATATAAAGCTCCCATTAGTTTCAGCATAATTAACCTTCTCTACAGAGGGTAATTATGTTTATTTCATAAAAGCAGTCACAAACATTCTCCAAAAAGCACTTGATTTCCCTTCATATTCTATTTGAAAAAAGGGTATCTTCATAAATGTTAACCATCTTGGTGTTTGTTGTTCTTTATAGCGTTGATACTGCAAAATAAGCTTGTCCAATTCTTGACTCACTTGAATTGTTTCGGTACTGTTTAATCCGTTTGTTAAACCTAAATGAATCATTTCTTCACGTTTCATACGAATATCACGCGAAAGTTTTTCCATTGTGTACTTCCGTTTTGCTGTAAACATCCATATCCCCCTCATTATTCTTCCATACTCTCTACTTCATTTTTACTCCATGCATTTAATCTACAAATGTATATTGCATTTGAATTGGAATACTCAGAAATTTTAACATTTTCTCCCTGTAATTTACAAATCTTTATCCTCACTTTGAGAATTATTACAAATTATTCTATCTTTGTAAATACATTCGCAATAATAGACATTTTTTTCATGTTATTTTTTATAATCAACAGATAAACTCGACTTTTAAATTTTTATTTCACATTACTTCGACATTTTTCTCGTTTAATTTATATAGAAAACGCAAATCATAATTATAGATTTGCGTTCCCATCTTCACAAATAAAACAGCAACCTTATTTTATTAGAAAACAATAAAGTGAAACTTTAATCAGTGAGATTTTCTTCATCCTCCGCCGATGATTAACCCTTACTAATGGAGCTTTTACTGCCAATTCATGCAGGTTTCACTAACTAGAAACCTAATGGAGCTTTATTTATAACAAATCACTCAATCAGAAAGGAATTTCTTATATGCGCAAACAAATCATTATTGTTTTCATTTCATTATCTATTGTCATATTTCCTCTTCAAACATATGCTCATACTAATAAAGTTGCCATTGTCATCGATGACTTTGGAAATAATATGAAGGGAACGGAAAGAATGCTATCACTTCCCATACCACTTACTGTAGCCGTTATGCCTTTTCTTCCATCTTCAAAACAAGATGCGGTAGCCGCACACCAAAAAGGACATGAAGTTATTATTCATATGCCAATGGAGCCTATCAAAGGAAAGAAAGAATGGCTCGGACCTAATGCCATTACAACTAATTTAAGTGATCGTGAAATTGAAAATCGGATTGAACAAGCAATCAAGGAAATACCACATGCAATTGGGATGAACAATCATATGGGCTCTAAAGTAACAGCTGATGAACGAATCATGCGAATCATACTATCAGTATGTAAAAAGCACGGACTTTTTTATTTGGATAGTAAAACCAATCCTAATAGCGTAGTACCAAAAATCGGTAAAGAATTAGGCGTTCCTATTGTAGAAAATCAACTATTCTTTGATGATGTTTATACAGCATCTCACATTACAAAACAAGCACAGTTACTTATACAAAGAATTAAAGAAAAACCCGTAGTAGTTGCAATTGGACATGTCGGTCCTCCTGGGGAAATTACTTCTCGTGTTATTGAATCCTCCATTCCAAAAGTACGTGAACATGCAGACTTTATTTTCTTATCCGACCTTGTACTCTCACCACCACCTGTTTCCAAACAAAAATAGAGAGCAGCTATATAGCTGCTCTCTATTTTTCATACTGCTCTGACCTCCATGTGTCATAAATCTTATATACAATCGACATGACTAACGCGAAATCCTTTTTTCTCTATTTTTGCAATTAATGTTTCTAGTGCTTTGTCGCTTAAATCGTCTGTAATATTTACAATTACACGGCGTATATATCGATCACCATTGTCTAATGTAAATAACCCACCAATATGATAAGACTTGAAGAGCGTTCCTAACTCCTTAATTGTCCCCTTACAATCTTGCGTCGCGATTGTTATTATATAACCGCCTGTTTGCATCCCAAATGAATCTTCAATGACATCAAATATATTAGAATGTGTTAAAATACCAACAAATTCATTGTACTCATTCAATACAGCTAAAAATGGAAGACGCCTAATTACATAAAAAGCTCGAAAAAAAGAATCCCTTTCAAAAATAAATGCAGATTTATTTTCCACGATATCTTTCACATATATATCGTCTAATCCTTCATTACATTTACGTTCTAAAATATCTACTTTATAAATGATTCCTTTAAATTCCTTCTCATCTTCTGCAAGCACAGGAATCGCTCTATATCCCTGCTCGTTCATAATGTTTAACGCCTGTTCCCCTGAATCATTTTCCTTACAAAATGTCACCTGTTGTTTCAGCAGAAAATGATATTTAACTCGCAAAATACGTTCCTCCTCACATGACGATATGTAATCTATATATAATAAGGAGACCCATATTTTATGAGTGAAATTAATTTTTAAAACGCTTTCATTTATAGGTTTTCGCGTAACGAATTGTTCTTTTTATATAACTGAACTCTTATTTCCTTTAATCATCAATAATTTCACATGATAATTCATTAAATACTCTAACCCCTCTAGCCACTTTTTCGTCTCTTCTGGTGAGTTTCCCCATACAAGCATTCCATAGTTATGAACAAGTACAGCACCGCCACCTTCTATAAAATTAGGGACATGATTCTCTAATAAATCAGCAAACTTCTTTTCATTTTCTACAATTGGAATTGTAATCTCTTTAATTCCTTCTTTTCCAAAAACACGTTCTACAGTACGTTTTTCAAATGTCACTTCTCCGTCTTTTCCATATAGCTCTGACATTAAATGACTATCTACAGTTTGAACTTGCAAAATACACTCCGCATTACCTTTTTTATAAATATCCGCATGCATAAACGATTCAACTGCTGGTTTTTCATCATTTGCAAATACAGGCTCGCACATACTATTTACTACAATAAAATCTTCTTCTGCAAATAACCCTTTATCTCTTCCTTCAATATTTACTAAAAATGTTAACGGTTCTTGTGATGTCCGCATAGATAAACTAATTTTTGTACCATAAAACCAATCACGAAGAGCTAATTCCATTTTTACATCTCTCAACTCTTTCCACTTCTTTAAAAAAAATAACATTTCGTCACCCCCATGAGAATATCACTTTAGTGGTTCAACCACTTCTATGTAAAAATTATTTTTTGATTATTCTAAAAATTTAATTGAATTATCACATGAGAAACTCTTTTTGTCAATATGATTTCTCCATTCCACTTGAAAATTAGGCGCAGATTACACGACAAAAAAGCTCTTTCACAGAGCTTTTTTGTTCACTATTTGAAGCATCTCACTCTTTTCCCGTTCAGTAATAACGCCGAGCTTTTGTAATATATTCGCATACAATATAAGTTTATTATGCAAGCGTTCCGACACCTCTTCCCCTTCTTTCCTTCAGTCAACTTTCTTTCTATTGGTAAATTATATGAAGGAAATTGAAAAATGTGTCCATTTTTTGCACTGATACAAAACTTTTTCAATTCTCTTTCACAACTATATACATCCATTTTGCTTCTTCAACATATAAGTCACTGCTATGAAGAACAAAAAAGTGATCGCTCACCTGGCATGGGGCTAAAAAACGCTTCTATGCATAGCTGAACCCTCTCTCACACCTAAAAGAAGGAGGGATATCAGTTTTTTAATTTGAATTTATCCCGCATGAATGGACAGGAAGAGCTCGATTGGTCGTGTTAATAATCGGTGGGGATGAAGAAAACTCCCACTGATTAAAGTTTCACTTTATATACCCTTCTAGAACGACAAACCTATATTTAACTAATCGTCCAACAAATATTATTTTTTGTAATAAATTCTTCAAAACTATGCGGCATTTTTTTATCGCAAATTATGTGCTCTATATTAGACAAACCAGCAATTCGATAATTTCCTTTTACCCCAAGTTTTGTATGATCACATAAAATAAATGTCTTCTCCGCTAATTGAATCATCGCTTCTGATAACTTAGCTTTTTCCAATTCAAAACTCGAGACCCCAAAGCCAGGTAACAATCCATCACTTGAAATAAATGCCTTATGAAAATGAAACTGACGAATGGCTTGCTGCGAAATAGAACCTGATACACGACAATGTTTTGGAGACACCTTTCCTCCAATAAACAATACTTCACCATCAAACATTTTTTTATTTATAGAAGAAATTAATTGAGTTGCAACAGGAAATGAGCTCGTCACGACAGTTAAGTTTTTCCGATGAACGAGATAAGGAACCATTTGGAGTGGCGTACTCCCATCATCGATAACAATTACATCACCATCTTCTACAAAAGTTGCTGCTTTATAGCCGATTCTTTTCTTTTCTTCAATATGTAGCATTTCTCTTTCTAGCATAGGTGGTTCGATACCAGCTCCTGGAAGTTGGACCGCTCCCCCATATACTTTCTTCAATTTCTTTTCCCGATCAAGCTCTTCTAAATATCTTCGAATGGTT
Organism: Bacillus cereus; assembly: GCF_002584535.1. Classification (GTDB taxonomy): domain Bacteria; phylum Bacillota; class Bacilli; order Bacillales; family Bacillaceae_G; genus Bacillus_A; species Bacillus_A arachidis. The sequence goes on along the minus strand of NZ_NUOT01000024.1, from coordinate 47,617 downwards.
TCCGTTGATACGGAGAACTCACTTGCTAACTCTGAAACCTTCACTTTTCCCTTAAACTCTACTTTTTCAAGAATACTACGCTTTCTCTCTTCTCCAACAACAGACATAATTTCACCTCATTTATCTCGCTTATATAGGTAACCAAATCCCAGCTCAAGATTTTGGAATGGAATGCATATAGGAATTGACGAATGAAAGTTTCATTTATACAAAATCATAGTTTTCTTCTACTAGACAAATCTCTTCGTAAATACGGATGCCTCGTTTTTCTAACTCATCAAAATGATTTTTGAATTTCGAAAAACTTCTTCACTGTTTCTCTCTCCTTTTATTTTTCTTATGTACAACTTCAATATAAACACCCAGTGTAAAAGCAGTATTAAACCAACATTAATCTTTTGTTTGTTGTTTATTTTTGTGTAATGCGTTGCTACTTCAATGTTTTTTCAAATTTTTCTGCTAACAAAAAACATAAAATTTACAAGAAATTAAAAAAAGATTAAAAATCTCACAAAAAAATGAGGCGTTTGTAAAAAACGCCTCATTTTTGCTTACTTTTTTTCGAATTACGATTTGCATATTTCGCTGGGTTTTCATTTTCATACTCTACCGCAAATTCTGCGTCTGGCAGACTTTCTTTTGGAGTTTTATTATGATTCATTGCTGCATGTTGTTTTACTTTTCGCTTTACCATCAACAATACCTTCCTTCACTGTAATGACCTATCACTTTCTATCTTAGTTTGAGAAAACTTTCAAAAATTATTGATGGGAAGTGTTAACAAGTACAAAGTAACTTATATAGGGAAACACTATACTTGAACAGGAATTTATATCGCCTACTATAATAAAAAAGGAACGATTATTTTGAAGAAAAAACAACAAATTGATTCACCCATTTTAGATGAGACACTTCCGCACCAAATGAATTTTCCATCCTTTAAAGGAACTGGAAAACAAATGCAACAACCCTTTATTAATCAATATGATGTTGTAATTGGAGACAGTAAATACAATTCTAAAAATAGCCCACTTAATAATTGGAGCGATGAAGTTGATCCGGCCATTATGGCTGGTAAGGAATGGATTCATCCCACAAATGATATCGGATGGATTTCAGAAGAAAATCAAGACTTGTTACAGAACGAAACAGACAGAACCGAAGATTCATTTATGCATCCTCAATTTGGTATTAACGATTAAAAAACCATTCTACCCTCATAGGTAGAATGGTTTCATGTTATCCAATAATAATTCTCTCTTTCGGATATTTATAGCGAGGCGGTTGTTCCCTTCCACCACTGGCTAAAATAAATGTTAAAATACCAACACGACCAATAAACATAAGAACAATTAACACAAGTTTTCCGACCGTTGTTAAATCAGAAGTTATGCCTGTTGATAATCCAGTCGTTCCAAATGCAGAGCACACTTCAACAATTAAACTCATAAATGGTACATTTTCAGTCATAGACAAAATAAATAACGCCGAAGCACATAATAAAATCCCCATAGTCATAACAACGGACGCTTTTAAAACGTCTTCCTCATGCAATTGTCGTTTAAAAATGCGTACCGTTCTATCACCTTTCGCGAACGTATATAAGGAAAGCATATTCACAGCAAACGTTGTCGTACGTATCCCTCCCCCAACTGAACTTGGAGAAGCACCGATAAACATTAAAACACTCATAAATAAAAGTGTCGGCTGTGACAAGTCCCGTATATCCATTGTTGCTAATCCGCCACTTCTCGTTGTAACGGATTGAAACAGTGTATAAAACACCGTTTCATGCCAAGACTTCCCTACTAAAAATTGATTTCGTTCCAATAAAAAAATAACGATTGTTCCAACAATAACAAGCGAAAAAAATGTTGTGGTAGTTAGCTTTGTAAATAATGAAAAACGAAACAATTGATGTTTTTCCTTACTCAAATACTGTTTTACTTCCATTAGCACAGGAAATCCAATTGCTCCTAAAATAATAAGCAGCATATGAATAATTTGTACAATATAGTCATTTTTATATGGAATAAGCGACTGACCTGTTAAATCAAATCCGCCATTCGTCGTCGCGCTAACAGCGGCAAAAAAACCATGAAAATACGCTTCCTGCCAGGTTGGAAAATAGAGTAAAAACCTTGTACCCAAGAGGAGTGCCCCAATCACTTCTATTGAAACAATCAAAATTAAAATAGACCGCATAAGTTCAACAAGCCCTGATAAATTCCCTTGGTTATGGTCTGCCATAATTAATCGTCTTCGCTGCAAACCTATTTTCTTACCTGTTAACATCCAAACAAATGTACCAAGTGCCATAATTCCTAAACCGCCTAATTGTAACACAAGAGCCAAGGCGATAATGCCCGCTGTATTAAACGTATCTGGAATAGAAACGACGGAAAGTCCTGTAACGCTTACAGCACTAACAGATGTAAATAAAGCATCTATAAACGTCCACTTTACACCTGGTTTAATGAAAAATGGTAAACTTAATAAAATTACCGAAACAATTACGGCTATAAAATAAAATAAAACGATAAGCTGTACCGGACGCAATTTTTGCAAAAATTTCTTTATATCTCTCATTCCATCACTTCGCTACCTTTTTTATCGATTAAACAAAGAAAAATCACCATTTTCTTTCTTTGTAAATAACTGCTGAAATAGTTTTGCGAATACCATTCCATATACAGTCCCATTTCCCCCATACGGTAATGCATAATATAGATTGGAGATTTTTCCATCTTCTTTAAAAATAGGAAGGCCATCATGACTTCCCCCGAATGCAGCAGCCCAATAATATTCAGCTCTTACATTTGAAAGATTTGGAAACATCTCTTGTATAATTTTAGTAAGTAATTCTCGTTTATGCAATAACTTCGTATCACCAAACTTCTGAAATAGCATCGGTTCATCTAATCCGCCTGCAATAATTCGATTCTTATACGTGCGAAAATATAAATACGGACGAGCCGTTTCCCAAATTAAGGATTGTTCATGCCACCCATTAAAATGCTCTTGTTTATTTGTAACAATTGCATAAGTTGTTTCTACTGTTGTATTTGCTTCTTTTTTCCCAAATAATGTTTCATATCCCGTAGCCATAATTACTGCTTTCGCTATAATTTTCTTACCTGTTTTTGTATAGGAAACTAAATCTTTTTCAACAGGCTTAATATGCATAAGCTCTGTATCTTTAAAAATAGAAGCCCCTAGTTGATTTGCTTTATGTATAAGACCTTGCGTTAATATATAAGGGTTCACTTCTGCATCCCCGTATGTATATAAAGCCGCTGGTTTTGTAAATGAATAACGCTTCTTAACGTCACGTTCTGTAAAATAATCAACGGGAAATCCATAACGTTTTAATGTTTCATACTCTTCTTGTAAAAATGAAATATCTTTATTTTGACTTGCGTAATATAAGCTACTTTTTGGAATGAAACACGGATCCATCTCTAGCTTTGGAACAACTTGTTCTAAAGTTTTCAGCGCCTCATAACAAAGTTGATACGCACGTACTCCTTTTGCTTCGCCAAACGTATGAATCATAGAAGTTAATGACTTATCATGGCTAAATTGAAGCAGACCTGTATTCGCAAGTGTACTTCCATTTGCAATTTTTCGTTTATCAATGAGTACAACATCCATACCTAACAATGTTAAAAAATACGCAATATGAGCACCAGTTTCACCGCTTCCCACAATCAACACATCACATATCATATCATTTTCTAATAGTGGATAACAAGGCATACAAACCCCTTCATTCCAAAACAACTTCCCTAATGTTAGTTTCATCACTATACTCCTAAAGCGAATGTTTTTCCTATTTTTCATCATTTCAAAAAAAAAATTCCAACTAGATTACACTAGTTGGAATTCCTATTGAATGCATCAAAAAGGTACTTCATACATCCACTATAGCGTACCACTTTAATTAGAGCGTTCCTCAAGCCAATCTCCAACTGTAGGATACGTTTGTTTTACAGCCGTTCCACCGTATACGATTGACATATGTCCTGTCGGTAAACACACATATTGCTTATCTGTACTAGAAATATGGTCTAAGAGCGCCTCTACTTGACATGGCAACGCAATATGATCGCGTTTTGCAGAAATATTTAAGACATTTGCCTTAATATTTTCAAGTTGTACTTTTTGTCCCCGAATTACGAGCTCACCTTTAACCAATTTATTATTTTGATAAAAATCACGAATCCATTGTCGGTATGATTCGCCTGGGAACGGGATACCATCTCCAACCCATTTTTGAACGAGCTTCCAGCTTTCTACAAAGCGTTCATTTTCTGAGCGATCAAGTAAAGCGACATATGGACCAACAAAATTTGTAATCGGCTTTAACATTTTATTTCCAAAATCAATCATTTCCGGTGGAATATTTCCGAATGTATCTACTGCTTTATCTAAGTTAAAATACTTTTCATCTAATAATGGACCATATAATCCTGTTTCAGAGAAATCAAACGGACTTGTCATAAAAATTAAGTTCCGGATCGGCATATGTGGATGAAGCGCCGCATAAATGGATGTTAGCGTACCACCCATGCAATAACCAAGTAAAGAAATCTCGTCCGATTTTGCAGTTCTCATTACCTTTTTAACCGCTTTTGCAATATAATCGAACACGAAATCATCAAATTTCAAATGACTGTCTTCTAACCCAAATGTACCCCAGTCAAGCATATACACGTCAAAACCACGATCTACTAAATATTCTACCAAGCTATTTCCTGGTGTTAAATCCATAATATATGGTTTATTAATTAGCGCATAAATTAATAAAATAGGAACAGAATGTGTTTTTTCCTGCTTTGGAATGTAACGATACAGCTTCGTTTTATTTTTCGTCCAAATAACCTCTTTGGGAGTTAAACCAACTTGTGGCTCTGGTTCACGTAGTAAAACTTCACTCGCTCTTTTAAAACGACGATATGCTTTTCGGTATTCTTCTGGGTATAGTTCCAATTGCTTTTCCCATTCTGTTACGAATGTAGTCATTTTCCTATCTCCTTTTTGATAGATTTCCTTCTTCAAGAAAGAAGTGCACTCCTGCTATGGATATGCACTCTCCTCTTTCTTCATTACATATATAATCCGCCGTTAATATTTAACTGTTGACCAGTGATATACGCTCCATCACGGCACAGGTATACAACACCTTTTGCAATTTCATCAGCTTGTCCAAAACGTTTCTTTGGAATCTTAGAAACGATTTTTTGGCGAACATCTTCTGGTACTTCTGCTACCATTTCTGTATCAATGAATCCTGGGCAAATCGCATTCACCGTTACATTTGTTTTCGCAAGTTCTAGTGCTAATGATTTTGTGAATCCTAGCATACCAGCTTTTGCTGCTGAGTAGTTTGTTTGACCAAATCCACCGGCCTGTCCAATAATAGAAGAAATACTAATGATTCTTCCTTCTTCAGACTCTGTTATGTAAGGAAGTGCCGCACTCGTTGTATTAAATACACTACTTAGGTTCACATCAATTACACGATCCCAGTCTTCACGGTTTAACTTCTTGAAAGTACGATCTCTTGTAATACCAGCGTTATTTACAAGAATATCTATCTTACCAAAATGATTCACAGCTTCATCTACAAGACGCTTCGCATCTTCTAGCTTAGAAACATCCGCCTGAACTGCGTATACATCATGACCTTCTGTTCCTAATTCATTCACTAGATTTTCAGCCGCTTCTTTACTGCTATTATAGTTAATAACAACCTTTGCTCCCTCTTTTGCTAATGCTACTGTAATCGCTTTTCCAATCCCTTTTGCTCCACCTGTTACGATCGCTACTTTACCATTTAATTGAGTCATTTCTTTTCCCCCTTTAAATTTGTGAACGATAATGAATGAATCAAATTGGCACTTATATGAAAAAGTCCCATATATAATATTTTTTCGCCGTTATACTGTCCCAAAAAGAGATTCTCCCTTCCCTTTTTGAAACATGTAAACAAGGCGCTTATTCATCACTTTTTATTTTCTGGTTTCACTGGCGCTTTCACAGGTTCTTGTAAATTTGCTAATACTTCATTTTGTTTTTCCAGTAATTCTAAAATCTTATCTACTTTATTTTCCAATGTACGAATATCTTGTTTCACTTTTGTTACGTCGCGTTTTAACGTAGGAGATTGTCCTATGGATTCTGCTTTTTCTTCCAAAAACTCTTCAATGTTATCAACTTTATTTTCTAAGTTAATAACAAGCGTAGCTACTCTTGCTATATCTTCTTGGGTTGGTATGTTCACTTTTTCTAAATATCCCTTTGTTGCATCATTTAACATCTTCTGATAAAACAAATTCAAATCTAGAACGCTTCCCATCCAAGCAGAATACTCTTCTGTTTTGATTGTTTCATTGAGCGCTTTTCCCCAAAATGTTTCGGTCTGTTCATAAGCTTCTTTCCATGCTTGTAGTGGATCGAATTTTTGATCAATCACTTCTCCTACACTCCTTTATTTGTTTTTGAAACAATTCAACCTATTCACTATTTTCCAATATTCTGAATAAAACTTCAAGTCTGTATTTTATTTTTATATCTTCCAACAAATGTATTGACATTAAAAACAGATAGGTGTAAATTGCACTTATAAGCAAAAAATTCCATCTAACTGATTCATGAGGTGATGCACAATCATGCTACATAATGAACCAGAACAACAAGAAAATTTGGAAAAAAACCAAGCGAAACAACCAAACTCCATGCCAAAAAACTTCTTAGTTCCCTTCTTACTTCTCTGTCTAAAAGACTGGAGTCTTCACGGTTACAAACTGATTCAAATGTTAATGGACATCGGCTTTTCTTCTGTTGACCAAGGTAATGTTTATCGAACCTTACGCAAGTTAGAAAAAGAAAATCTTATTTCTTCTACTTGGGATACAAGTGACGGAGGGCCAGCAAAACGAATCTATTCTTTAACAGAATATGGAGAGCAATATTTAGCAACATGCGCGACCTCTTTTGAGCATTATCAGAATATGCTACGAACATTCTTCACGTTATACACCAATGCATTCTTTCCATTTTCTACTTCTCCAGAAAAGGATGAAAAAAAATCTTCATCTTCACCTGGTGGTACAGCAGAATAATCTGCGTTCACAATATGCAAAAAAATATTTGGAGGTCAAACCATGGAAACTAAACCTTACGAACTGGTCGATGCATTTTGGAAAAATTGGTCGCATTCTCTTTCCCTTTTCTCTTCAGCAGGGAAACAATTAGAGCAACTTACTTTAGAAACGTTAAAACAACAGCAGGATGCTTTGCATAAATTAACAGCAGGAGTAGATGAGCTTGAAAAAGAACTACAACAATTCACTACTCAATATAATAGTCAATATACAGAATATGTGAAACAATTCACAGGTAACTCCTTAAATGAACAAATTAACGAATGGCAAGAAAAGTGGAATGAACTTTCTAATCATATTCACCAACTTACTGTGTCCCCAACAAAAACATCTTTGTCAATTCTTACTCAAACAAGCGGCCAGTTTGAAGAAACAACAAAACAATTCATTGAACAACAACAACTTCAACGTGATGAGGTTCAAAAACAATTAGAAGGTTTTTTGGAGGAGTTCAAATCTACTCAACTGGAACTCGTAAAAAAGTTCGAGGAAAACTCAAAAAATCTATTTACTTCCATCAAGTAAGGAAAATGTGGAAGCTTACCGCAGAACAAACTAAACTCTTTCTTCCCCCCATTACATCAAGATGGCTTACATTTTTCGGTATGGAAAAGAAGGAGGAAAAAATGAATCCATTTCAAGAAGCGCAGTCTGTTCCAGAGCTTCATTATGATGAGATTCAAGTTGGCGATCAAGCATCATTAGTAACAACGATTACCGATGAAGACATTATCAATTTTGCAAAATTGACCGGTGATGTAAATCCCATTCATATTCTGGACTCTTTTGCAAAGACGACAATGTTTAAAGAAAGAATTGCACACGGCATGCTTGTTTCAGGGTATATCTCTACCGTTCTTGGAACAAAGTTACCAGGAAAAAATACAATTTATTTATCACAAAATGTATCATTTCGTGCACCTGTAAAAATTGGTGATACCTTACGCGTAGTCGCAGAAGTGATCAAAAAACGTGATGATAAAAAAATTATTACATTGCAAACAAATGTATATAATCAATTGAATGACATAGTTGTCGAAGGTACAGCAACCATAATGAAAAAAGAGTAGCAAATACGCTACTCTTTTTTCATATCCAATAACTTCTAATCGCACCGATTACTTCCGTGTATGTCCAAACCCATAACACATACACTAACGATACCAGTTTATACAGTAGGCTTGTATCAGAAAAATAGTCCTTAACAAATAAACTGGAATATAAGTTAGGATGTGTTATTGATGGTTAAAACAAATAAATTACTTGTTCCTGGTGCTGAGCAAGCATTAGAACAATTTAAATATGAAATTGCTCAAGAATTCGGTGTAAGTTTAGGTTCTAATACAGCATCTCGTTCTAATGGATCTGTTGGTGGCGAAGTAACAAAACGTCTCGTTTCCTTAGCACAACAGCAATTACGTGGATAATTCTATATAACATTGATTTAGGGGCAGATATATTCTGCCTCTTTTCCTTTTCAACATACATTCTCATCCTTTTTGACATACTACAAAGAGAAAGCCGAAAGGAAAGGTATATGATATGAAGCGGATTAATATTAAAATGAGTCCACCCCGTGTACTTACGTTATCATTTATTGCACTATCCATTATCGGAACATGCCTATTAAAACTACCTATTTCCACTACAACTTCAATTTCTTGGCTAGATGCCTTATTTACAACTGTTTCTGCGTTTACAGTTACAGGGCTCGGCGTTGTTGACACAGGAAAAGTATTCACCTTGTTTGGTCAACTTGTCATTTTAACACTCATACAAGTTGGCGGCCTTGGCATTATGAGCTTTGCCATATTAATCGCCATTATGCTCGGAAGAAAAATCGGCCTCCAAAATCGAATTTTACTACAACAAGCATTAAACCAAACAAACATTGGAGGAGTGATCCGTCTCGCGAAATCATTGTTTTTATTTTCTTTTACAGTTGAATGTTTTGCTACCCTTCTTCTTGCTTTTGAATGGATTCCAAAGTACGGATTGTTTTATGGGCTATATTATAGCTTTTTTCATGCTATTTCGGCCTTTAACAACGCCGGATTTTCTATTTGGACTGATAATTTAATGTCTCAATCTCATAGTATACTCGTGAACATAGTAATTTCTTCTCTCATTATTTTAGGAGGAATCGGTTTCACAGTCATAGTGGATATAAAGAGAAAACGAAACTTTAAGAACCTTACGTTACACTCAAAACTTATGCTCTCATCTACTCTTATTGTAAATGTAGCTGCTACAATCTTAATTTTTATATTTGAATTTCATAATCCAAATTCTATGAAAGGATTTACACCGTTTGAAGAAGGACTAGCAGCCTATTTCCAAGCTGTTTCCACACGCACAGCTGGATTTAATACTGTAGACATAGCGCAATTAACAAAACCATCTCTTTTATTGATGATGTTACTCATGTTCATTGGAGCTGGCAGCGCTTCAACAGGCGGAGGAATTAAATTAACAACCTTTTTAATTATGTTATTAGGAGTTCTTAAATTTTTACAAGAGCAAGATGACATTGTCATCTTTAAAAAATCAATCAAAGATGCTTTGATTGTAAAATCACTCGCCATTGTAGTCATTTCAATCTCATGTATTTTCTTTGCCATATTAATTTTAAGTATCACCGAACAAGTTCCTCTCTTAATGAGTGCCTTTGAAGTATTTTCAGCATTTGGGACTGTTGGTCTAAGTATGGGGCTCACCTCAAAACTTACAATAATAGGGAAAATAACTATTATTTTTATGATGTTTTTTGGGAAAATGGGTCCTTTAACATTAGCATTTTCTTTTGCACGTAAAAACCAAAAAAAGATAAAATATCCAAACGAAGACATTTTAACAGGTTGACAAACATTTACATCATCCATATAATAAAAATATAATAGCATATCTCCAAAGGGGAGTAGCGTCCAAGAACTTATTCTTGGAAACAAAGTCGTCATTACGTAGAACTTAGTTCTTCCGGCTTTGTTGGCATTTTCATTACATATGTCTAGCAAGACCTTTGCCTATTAGCGGCAGAGGTCTTTTTTGCATTTTTTCTAGATTCTTCTACCGTTGATAGGTGGGAGTATGGGGAAACTAAACAATGGGGAATTTCTTCACTTGTTTAGGATTTATACAAATGAGAGGAGAATGTACATGGATGTATCATTATTATTGGAGTATGGTTGGGTATTGCTTATTTTAATTGCACTAGAAGGAATTTTAGCTGCTGATAATGCACTAGTTCTTGCCATCATGGTAAAACATTTACCAGAAGAAAAACGAAAAAAAGCATTATTTTACGGATTAGCAGGAGCTTTCGTGTTCCGTTTTGGATCATTGTTTATGATTTCTTTCTTAGTCGACGTATGGCAAGTGCAAGCAATCGGTGCGATTTACTTAATGTTTATCGCTGGTAACCATTTATTTAAAACGTATGTCAAAAAGAATACACATGAAGAAACACAAGAAAAAGAAACAAAGAAAAAACAAGAAAACTTTTGGTGGACCGTATTTAAAGTTGAAGTGGCTGACATTGCATTTGCAGTTGACTCTATTTTAGCTGCTGTTGCGTTAGCGGTAACTTTACCAAAAACAGGTCTTGGTACAATTGGTAGCCTTGATACAGGACAATTCCTTGTTATTTTTACAGGTGGGCTCATTGGTTTAATCATTATGCGATTTGCAGCATCAGCTTTCGTACAATTATTAAAACGCAAACCTGGCTTAGAAACTGCAGCTTTCTTAATCGTTGGTTGGGTTGGTGTTAAATTAGCTGTTTATACATTAGCTCACCCTGCTTTAGGTGTTATTCCACATAGTTTTCCAGAGTCTACCCCATGGAAATTAGGTTTCTGGGTTGTATTAATCGGAATCGCAGCTGGCGGTTGGTTTTTCTCAAAAGATACGAGTGTCCAAACTACACAAAAGAATTTGGATGAAAAAGCGCTGTAACAACAGCGCTTTTTCATTTATCTCACACGAAATAGACTCCCAAAAAATAGATGGAGGACAATTAATCCATCGGCCATCCTTGAAAAACAAAAAGTTTCCATTCCCCCTCTGTTTTTACAAACATATGATATTATACTATAATTTGTTAGCGCTTTCATTCGGAAGGTATGTCCTTTTTGTGAAATATTGAACAAACTTATTGAAACTAGGCGTAAATACGTGTACCTTATTCATATGAAGAGTACTTACAGACAATGCACTAAAGGAGCGTATTACTTATGCTAGAACAAGGATTAGCTTACGTTGTACAACTTGCGCAGAAAAAGAAACAAATGTTGGATGTAAATCCTATGCAATATTTCATTCGTGCTGCACTAGCTGGCGTCTATATTGGTTTTATTATTGTACTATGTTTTAAATTAGGAAATTTCTTCAATGTTGTACATTCACCCGCAACATATTTAACATCTTCTATGTTTTTTGGAATTGCACTTATATTAATTATATATGGTGGAGCTGAATTATTTACAGGAAATACAATGTATTTTACAGTCTCAACTCTACGAAAAAAAACAACAATTCGCGATACACTTCGTAATTGGGTTGCTTGTTATGCAGGTAACTTAGTAGGTGCAGTATTTTTTGCATTGTTATTTTATGCAACTGGTATTTTCCAATCAATCGATCATGGACATTTGATGAGTACAGTCGTTGCAGGAAAAATGGGAACACCTACAATGCAATTATTTTTCAAAGCGATTTTATGTAACTGGCTTGTGTGCCTTGCATGTTTTCTTCCTTCTCAAGTAAAAGGGGATGCAGCAAAAATACTTATGATAATGTTTCTTGTCTTTACTTTCTTCTTATCTGGTTATGAACATAGCATCGCAAACTTATCATTATTTGCATTATCTTTAGTATCACCACATCCAGATACAATTTCTTTCGCTGGTGCTATCCATAACTTAATTCCAGTTACAATCGGTAACATTGTTGGTGGATCTGTATTCGTTGGTATGGTATATCATTATTTAACTCAAAAAAATCCAGAACCTAACATAGTAGAAGACAACCTAGAAACAGTTCAACAAGAAGAGATCCTTCCTTTACAAGCACATATGAAACATTAAGAAAAAAGTTCCTCGGGTTTCCTTGGAACTTTTTTAACTTCCAGTACATTTCACTTGTATACTTGAAGAAATATCTCCCGCTTCTTTTCCTTTATTTATCTGCTCTAACATGTACTGCATACCAATTGAATCATTTGTATGTAAATGAATTTCCTTTACATGAAGACCTTCCATGCAAAAAACTTCTAAAAAATCTAAACCATTTTTCTGACGCCATCCCATATTGTAGTCGAGAGATAAGAGACTCACATCATATTCTCTAACAATTTTCAAAGCAACTTCTACCGTTGTTACTAAAACATACCCGAAAGGACTAGGTCTTTGATCATCCATATACACGTTCATTTTCTCCTTCTCCTTTCACCCGCTATTTATACCCCGCTAATTACGTTTTCACTTTATCTCCAATATATCATAGCCAAATAACATACTGTTCCAAGTGCAATAAACGGTCCAAATGGCAATGGTTGTCTTGGTGTTATACGCTTTAGCAAGATACCAATTCCAAAAAAGCAAAGGCTCAAAATAGAAGCAAAACAAAGCGTAATACAAATTGCCTTCGCCCCTATTATAAATCCAAGTAACGAAAGTAATTTCACATCGCCTCCTCCAAGTCCATTTGGAAATATGATTTGAACGAAATATAATACAATTAATATCGTCCCTCCGCCTATTAAGCTATCCCACCAAGGAACGAGCGAAATAAAAATATGCTCTATTAAAAATAAACACGTAAAACAGACTAAAACCACATCTGGAATCAACATATAGAATAAATCTGTCATCGTAATAATAATAAGTAAAGAAAGTAACGTCCATATAAGAATTAGTTCTTCATCCATTCCAATTACGCACGCAGAAAAAAGAAATGCTACCCCTGTTATCCCCTCAAACAATGTATACGTAAAGGGTATTTTCATTTTACAATGAAAGCAGCAACCTCTTTGCAAACAAAATGAAATAATTGGAATAAGTTCTTTCGCCCCTAACGTATGGCGACAATAGTGACAATAAGAACGCGGAGCAATAATCGATTGTCCAATAGGAATACGCACTGCTACAACCGTATAAAAAGAACCGAGCACCGTTCCAATTAAAAAAGCATATAAATAAAATGTCATATCAGCCTCCCCTTTCCCCCAAAAAATATAACAGAAAGAGTACGATACTTCCATTTCACATTATCTTTGTTCCAATAAAAAAGCAGGCCATTTCTTAGCCTGCTTTCCTCCATTTTACACTACAAAATAATATGCTTTTAATGGTCCGTGTACACCTACAACAAGATTCATTTCAATATCAGCTGAGTTACTTGGACCTGTAATGAAATTGATACAAGAAGCTACTGCTTCCCCATTCTCTACACGCGTGTTCATATCCTGAACTGCTTGTGTAATACGTGGTACGATTGTTTCACGTGGGATAATCGCAAAATAAACCGTAGGTAAGAAATGTAAAGAACGACCTTGACCTTTATGACTTTGCACAACAATTGTACCAGATTCCGCCAATGTGTAATCACTAAAGGCAATACCGATATTTGCTTTTTCAGCCAAACGAATATTTCCCTCTTTTTTCTCCGGATCCCAAATGTTTACTTCCATATGCTGATTTGGGAGCTCTGTAGAAAATAAAGAGTTCAAACCGTACGTAGCAAAACGTTCGTCCTGCGATAATAAAATAGGTCCACCGCCGTTTTCCACAATTATCTTTTGAATCGCTGTACTTAGTTCATCCTTTGTTGTTTCAATTACAGTCGTATGAATGTTTGTACATTGTTTTTTGAATACTTCTAGCAATTCTTCCTCTGAATAATCTTTCAACGTTTCTACATTCACATTATTTTTCCACACTGGACGCTGTACGCCTTCTGTTTTACGCGCACGTCCAAGTTCTTTTGCAATGTTCTCTAAAAAAGAATCACGGTTTTGAATTGTCCCTGCCATCAGTCGTTCCCGCCTTTCTTGTGATCTTTATACCAATCTCGGAATCTTTCTTTACTTGGAGCTGGGAACTCACGAATATCCGTCCAGTTTTTCAACGGCCCTACACCCTTCGTTACACGATTACCAGCCGTAAATGGACTCATTGCTGTCGGAGCCATTTTCGATCCCATTCTATATAAAGCTGCTGAAGAGGCACCCATACTAAACATCTTCATTGCTAGTTTTTCTGCAAGTGGTGCTCGTCCTTCTTTCTCAACAATGACTTGGCGATGTTTTAATAACAAGTCATGCAATGGAATTTTTACTGGACAAGCTTCTGTACATGCCCCACATAAACTAGAAGCATACGGAAGTTCTTTATAATCGTCATAGCCACCTAAAAGTGGTGTTAATACTGCTCCAATTGGACCAGAATAGATGGATCCATAAGAATGCCCACCAACATGACGATATACAGGACATACGTTTACGCAAGCTGCACAACGAATACATTGCAAGACTTGACGGAATTCAGACCCAAGAATTTGAGATCGTCCATTATCTACAACAACTAAATGGAACTCCTCTGGTCCATCTACTTCTTCTTCTTGAATTGGTCCTGCTACCGTTACATAACTTGTTAATTTTTGCCCAACTGCACTGCGGCATAGTAAACCAACAAGGACATCTAGTTCTTCCATAGTTGGAACCATACGTTCCATACCCATTACTGCAATTTGTGTTTTTGGAATAGACATAACAAGGTCAGCATTTCCTTCGTTTGTTACTAAACAAAGAGAACCTGTATTTGCAACTGCAAAGTTACATCCCGTTACTCCAATTTCAGCATCCATAAATTTTTCACGAAGTTGTTTACGAACAAATTTTGTCATTTCATATGGATCATCAGAATTTTCATATCCAAGCTTCTCTTTAAATACGTCACGAATTTGCGTTCTGTTTTTATGAAGTGCCGGTGCGATGATATGAGATGGTGGATCGTTATCCACTTGCAGAATGTACTCACCTAAGTCACTCTCTAACACTTCACAACCAATCTCTTCAAGCGCATGGTTCATACTAATTTCTTCTGTTACCATCGACTTTGATTTTACAACTTTTTTTGCTTGTTTCTGTTTTGCTACCTCTTGAATGTATTTGGCTGCTTCTTCTTTTGTTTTCGCAAAGAAAACATGACCACCTCTTTTAGATACATTTTCACTTAGTTGCATTAAGTAGTAGTCTAGATTTTCTAACGTATGCTGACGAATTTGTTCACCAAGTTCACGCCATTCTTCCCAGTTTCCTAATTCATCGGCTGCTTTTAATCGATTTGTATATAAACGTGTTTGTGCAGAAGATACTGCCCCACGCATAAATGAATCTTGAATTCCATCGCCAACGCGATCATTAAATTTTTTCTCACTGATTTTCATAGACATAGCTTATGTTCCCCCTTTATGAGCGACTATTCAATACCTCAGCAATATGCATTACTTTTACTTCCTTACCTAAGCGCTCAATACGTCCGCCAATGTTTAACAAACACCCACAGTCAGCACCGATTAAATAATCAGCACCCGTTTCCATTACACTATTCACTTTCTCATCTACCATTTGCTCAGAAATTGGTGTCATCTTAACTGAAAACGTTCCCCCAAAACCACAACAATTTTGTGCGTTTGGTAATTCTTTTACAGTTAATCCTTTTACATTTGATAGTAAAATTCCTGGTGCTTCCTTTACTCCAAGCATGCGTGTCATATGGCAAGATTTATGAACAGTTGCTGTTCCTTCTAAGCTAGCTCCAACATCTGTAACTTTTAACACATCTACAATAAATTGTGTTAATTCATATGTATGATCTGCTACTTTTTGTGCACGAGGTGCCCATTTTGGATCATCTTTAAAAACGTGTGGATACTCATGAAACATTGTCGCACAAGAACCAGATGGAGTTACGATATACTCTGCATCTTCGAAAGTCTCAATCATGTGCTTCATCGCTTCTTTTGCTGCTTCTACATGACCGCTATTATAAGCTGGTTGTCCACAGCAAACTTGAGCTTCTGGAAATTCAATTTCACAACCTAAACGCTCCAACAATTCAACTGTTGCTTTACCGACATTTGTTTCAAACATATCGACTAAGCAAGTAACAAACAAAGTAACTTTCATAATTATAATTCCCCCTCATTACAACTTCATTAACAATCATATGGTCATCAGATGACTTGATAGAAAGAAGAAGCTAGGCATAATCGACCTACCTGACCCTCTCCCTAAAAGAAAACGCTTACTCAATCTCCCTCTATTTTATCAGAAAAATGAAATTTCGAAAGACTAAATCACGAATTTATATCTTGTTTACCTGTGACAATATGCTCTACATTTGTTAAATGATCCAGCATTGCTTGTTGTGCAGATTCTACATCTTGTTTCAATACCGCATCGTAAATAACTTGATGCTCTTCTAAAAGTCGTTCTGCTGTTGTTTGTTCACCATATAAAATAATGCGTCTCGATTCACCAATCGTCTCAGCAATCATTTCCGAAACATGATTCATAAGTTCAAGCAAGATGTTGTTATCTGAAGACTTTGCAATTTCCATATGAAAATGAAAGTCCGCTTTTTCACCAGCTCTTTCATTCCCAATACTTTTTTCCATTTCATCTAACCAATGCTTCATATTTTTTAAATTATCTTCTGTACGTTTTGTTGCTGCCGCTCGAACTGCCCCTACTTCAAGCACTTTTCGCACTTCCAATAAATTTAAAATATCTTCCTTCTTCATTAACAACATGTTATTTAAAGGTTTTGTTAATGCAGAAGAATCGAAGTTCTTCACATATGTTCCTTCTCCTTGTTTCATCTCAATTAAGCCCATCGCTCGCAAGGCACTTAGTGCTTCACGAATCGCAGATCTGCCAACTTGAAACTGCTCAGCTAATTGATGAACAGGAAGAAGTTTGTCACCAGGTTTTAATGTACCATTTTTTATCATTGTTAAAATGGCTTCAGATACCTCTTCGTAAATTTTTTTCGGTTTGATAGATTTGTACTCCAGTTAAATCACCTCAGTATCATCCAAACAACAATTCAAACGCTTAAATAAGATAGCATCCATAACTATTTTAGAACGAATTAGTAAGAAGTACAAATGTTTTGTTCATAAAATCGCCAAATTTTTGTTATAGGGATCCAATTAATGGATATTCCAACCAGTAATAGTTTATATTTCTCCTATATGATTCGCCTTTATTTCCTATTTATATAGCATCTAAATAAAGTAGACTATCGTCAGTAGAAACTCCACTACTCACAAATAACTTGATAAAAAAGAAGCATGCTTTACTTAAAACATACTTCCTTCTTCATTTACATATAAGTTTATAATAACTGTCGTTCCTTTTCCTTTTTCACTTTCAACTCGCCACTCTCCACCATGGATATGCACAATTTGTTTGACAATCGCAAGGCCAAGGCCCGTCCCGCCATGCTGACGACTTCTCGCTTTATCCACCCGATAGAAACGTCCGCCAAGCTGCTCTAAATGTTCAGCATCAATACCGATTCCGGTATCTTGTATTTTCAATTCACATTGCCTATCTTTTTTCTTCAATTGTATAGAGATGCTACCATCTTGATTTGTATATCGAATCGCATTGTCCAGCAAGTTATGAAGTACTTGTTGCATTCTGTCTTCATCGATCATCACAATAATATCAGGATCAAGATCCTTTGAAATATACAACCGTTTTTCTATACATTTTAATTCATACGTTTCTAACACATCTTCAATAAGCTGCGCAAACACAATCGGTTGTTTTTTTAATGGAAAATGATCTCCTTCAAGTTGCGCCAAATCTAACAAATCATGAACAAGACGTTGCATACGACCAGCTTCTTTATGAATGAGCTGTGTAAATTTTGATTGTTGTTGTCCCTTTGCAACGCCATCCAATATCGCTTCACTATACCCCTTAATATAACTGAGCGGCGTCCGCAGTTCATGAGAAACATTTGCTAAAAATTCCTTGCGCTTTGTATCTTCCATTTCCAATGAATTTGCCATTTTATTAAATGCTTTTCCTAAACGACCTATTTCATCTTCCGACGAAATAGTAATACGTTCAGAAAAATCTCCCGTTGCCATATGATTCGCAACTCGTTCCATTTGTGAAAGAGGCTTTGTAATCGTAATAATAATTTTTCTACCAATCCAAACTGTAAGTAAAATCATAACGAAAGCTAATGGAGCTAAAATCAGTCCCATATCGTATATTAAATCTTTAATACTCTTTAATGGAATATATGAGTACACAATACCAACTAATTTCTTACCTTCTAAAACTGGAATGACAACCCCCATAATATTCCGATCAAAATGTTCTTCATATCCAACTTTTGTAACTGTCTTTCCATCTAACAATGTTTGTCTATCATTTTCACTAATAAGAGAATGATGATGTACATCAAAAGGTAAACAGGCACTTAAATCACGAGGATTGCTCACAAAAAGTACATCCGCACTCGCAATATGATCAAATGCTTGAACTTTTTCTCCAAACGCTAACGTACCTTCTTCCTTTTTATATTGAGATACAAGTCTTTTTCCTTCCATTACTAATGAATCTTCAATGTTTTGAACATATAACTTTTCATATGAATATAAGGACACGAAATAAAGAAAAGAAACTGTTACACATACTGCACATACTACCGTAAGCCAAAGCTTTTGTACCATCGTAAACATGTTACACCTCAAATTTATAACCTACACCCCATACCGTTTGAATGTAGTTTCCACTTTCTCCAAGTTTTAAACGCATCGTTTTCACATGTGTATCTACCGTTCTCGTACTTCCTGCATAATCATATCCCCATACTTTTTCAAGCAATTGCTCACGGCTAAACACTTGTCCACTATGCTGACAAAGAAAATAAAGTAAATCAAACTCTTTTACAGTCAGAGAAATAGATTCCCCTTCCGTCTCAATCCGCCGGCTTTTTTCATTAATAACGATTGGACCGAATTGAAGTTCTTCTTGTTGCTCACGTTTCGTATATCGTCTTAATACAGCTTCCATACGAGCAATGAGTTCACCTGGACTAAACGGCTTCACAATATAATCGTCTGCTCCCATCCGTAAACCATTGACGCGATTCCATTCTTCACCTTTTGCTGTTAAAAAAATAATCGGTACATCCGATGATTTTCGGATTTCTTTACAGACTAAAATACCATCCATCTCCGGCATCATAATATCTAAAATAACAAAGTCATAATGCTCTGTATCAAGCATATGAAGGGCATCTTTTCCATTCTCTGCTTCTCCCCATTCATATCCGAAATTATCTAAATACATGCCAACAAGTTGTCTCATATCACTTTCATCATCTACAAGTAACACCTTATGTTTATTCATTTTCCTCCCCCTTCTCGCTGCGTTAGTTGAAACGGTCCCTTGCCAACTGCAATCGTTTGTTTCACCTTCATTTTTTGAATATCAATTACATACACTTCATTACTATCATAGCTAGCTACATATCCCTCTTTCTTACTCTTCAAAAAAGAAAACGGATTAGCTCCTACCTCAAGAGCTCCTACTTCTTGATAAGTTTGTGTATCAAATTTTCTTAAGGTATTTGATCCATGACTTAATGTATATACAAACTTTTCATCCCCTACAAGACTAACCGGCATAAATGGTGCATGTAAAGAACGAATCATCTCTCCATTACTTAATGAATAAACTAAGACTTTCTCATTCACTTGCTTTCCATCACCATGTCCACCAATCCAGATCTCCTTTCCATCGCTACTAACCATTGCCCCTGTTGATGCTGGTGGTACCATAAAAGATTGTATAACCTTCTTTTTTTCTAAATCGATTGTAGATAGCTGCGTGTCATAAAAATTCAATACATGTAGCTGTTTATCATTTTGCACCATTGTTAGTGGACCTTTCCCTACAGAAACACTCCCGGTCTCTTTTCCATTTACCGTAAAGAAACGTACTTTTTGTTCATTTTGATCAGCCATAAATAATTGTTTTTCATCATTTGATACTAAAACATTTGTAATCCCTTTCCCAGTTTTCCATTTTCTAATTTGCTTTCCTTCTGCTAACGAGTAGACATATATATCTTCTAATTGTTTACCATACACAAGCATCTCGTCTCCGCCTGGAAGCATTGCAATTCCTGTAATAGGTTCTTTTAATTCCCATGTTGTTACTGTCTTTTTCGACTTTTCATCAATAAAACTAACACTACCTTCTTTAATATTTGTTGTTATGATGATATTTTTATTTTTAGCAATCGGTGTATATGAATTCTCCTGACATCCTGCTAATAGAAACAAAAAACATAGCAGAAAAAAGTATTTCTTCAAAAGATTCCCTCCATCTATAAATGATTTCGTTATAATTGTAAAATAGCAAATATTTGTGAGGAAAGTGTGAAATCTTCCTATTTTATGAAACTGTATATATAATGTACAACAAATAAAAATAAAGGTGTGGAAATTATGCTTTTCCTGACTTAGCAAACAAAATTATCCGTGAGGTTTAAAGACTAATTACTGAAAATAGTATCATTATTAATATACAAGGTACCATTACTAATTGTTTAATGAATACGATGTTTTTGGAAACAAAGAACGCTACGATGAAACTCCTCTAGTAATTCCTAAAGAGAAAAGTTGTTACGGGGCACTGCACGATCATGCTGGGGAAAAAGTGGCGCAAAAGAGCTTGCAAAACGGGGCAACAATTGTCACTGCAAATCTAGGATGATTACTACAAATGAAACTCGGTATTGAACGGGGAAAACTCTCGCATAAAATGAGAGGCATTTACATTGTAGACTTATTATTAGAAGCAATTGAATACAATTCGTAATATATGTAACAATATGAAAACGGCTATCTCCTTCTTCTATGTAAAGAGATAGCCGCTTTTTTATGCGCTACAAGATTAAAAATATGTTACCGTATATAAAAAAAGAACAACAAAAAGATTACAGTTTTGTTAAAAAACATCCATTATATTCCTCAAAAAAATACTAAAACCCTTGATGGGAATGGTTTCTCTCTTTCTCCAAAAGGTAATTATACCCAAAATAATGCATTTATAACTGAGGCTGAAAATGCTGAAAATTCCTTTTACAATCTAGTTTTCTCTCAGTTCACCCCATATTTAAATCTAGGATAAAATAGGAAATTTTATAGTCTATGTATTTTTTTCCATCTTTTTTCCGGCAATTTGTATGCTACGATGAATTTGTCAGTCAGACAGGCTGTTAAAAACAAATCTGTGTAAGAACAGTTACAAAACTTTTATATAGGGGGACACATGTCATGAAAAAACGTGTTTTATTATCTGTCGCAGCAGCAACTGCATTCACATTCGGAGCATCTACTCTTAGTGCGGAAGCAGCAACAATGCAACCATCTACAATGAAGGTTCAAAGTGTTCAGCAAACTAAAGTTGTTATGCAACATATGAATCAACAAGAATTACAATCTTTCTTACAATCTATGGGAATTAAATCTCTAGCACAATGGAATCAAGTACAATTCCAGCAAGGGAACTGCTTCATTCCTGGTCAACAACCAATTGAAACTACTAAACCTGTAGAACAAAAACCAGCTGAAAACAAACCTGCTGAAGAAACAACAAAACCAGAGGCTCAAAAGCCTGCTGAAAATAACAACAATACAAACAACAACAAAACACAAAAACCGGCTGAAAACAAGCCTGCTGAAGAAGCAAAAGGTTCTTTAAGCGAATTTGAACAACGCGTTGTTGATTTAACAAATGCTGAGCGTGCAAAACAAGGTTTACCAGCATTAAAAGTTGACGCTGAATTAAGCAAAGTTGCACGTATCAAATCTGAAGATATGCAAAAAAATAACTACTTCGATCATAATAGCCCAACATACGGATCTCCATTCGATATGATGAAGAAGTTTGGTATTTCTTATAAATCTGCTGGTGAAAACATCGCGCAAGGTCAACGTACACCTGAAGAAGTTGTACAAGCTTGGATGAATAGTGAAGGTCACCGTGCAAATATTTTAAATAGCGGTTTCACTCACATCGGTGTTGGCTATGTGGAAAACGGAAACTACTGGACACAACAATTTATTACGAAGTAATATAAATAAAAACCTTTCTTTTTAGAGGGGAGAGGATTCGGCTGCACATAGAAGCGGTCGGATCCTTTTTTGTTGTCCCATGTCATATGAAATCACAAGGAGACAATGGATGCAGGGCTCCTTATGTGCTTCATAGCCACAACTGATATGTTAAAAGATAAGTCAAAATAGATTTATATAAAAGGAATCTCCTGTTACGGAAGACTCCTTTTATATTTCATAATTTCCTAGTATATATGAATACAAAATACAAAACATAAAAGAAATAGATCCACAGCTAATCACACCAATTAGTAGATAAAATCCCCATTGTAGTTTCAAAAACAAACAAATTAATATGATAAACGACATGTATTGAAATATACGTTGACTAAACAAACGTATTTTCTGTAACACAATCGGCTCCTCTTCTTTTTTTCTTCCTTTTTTAAATCCTTTACTAACCATAAAAAGAAACGCACTAATTCCTATTATAAGGCCAATTTGAAATGGTATATCGATTCCGATACCAATGACAAGAATAAGCATATGAATAAATAATAAAAATAGAGATACATTTTCTTTAAATCTCATCACAATATTGCGATCATTCTCATTGAACTTATATACGTAATGTGAAATGATATACAACAGGCCATGAAGACAAATAATAAGGCAGGGAATAAATAACATAACAACTTGTTTCCTTGCATATTCATTTGGTTCACCATCCTGATTCCAGTGCACCGCTAGATAATTCGGTAAATATGGAGATAGAAACAACGTAAATAGAAAACAAGCAAGAAATATACCTATCATATATTTATATCTTACCAAGTAATTTTCACCTCTCTTTTCTATTTACGGCTTCTATTTTCACAAAAAATTTCCTGCAAAAAAATATCTTTCTCAACTAAACAGAAAAACTTTACTTGTTCTATTTTTGGAAAGATTTCAGAATGCTATTTAAATGATTTGGAAGCGGAACCTCTACTGTGATCTCTTCTTTTGTAATAGGATGTAAAAAAGCAATCCGCATGGCATGTAAGGCTTGACTTGACATATATGTGGATTGTCCACCATACAAAGTATCACCAATTAGCGGATGACCACTATGACTCATATGAACGCGAATTTGATGAGTTCTTCCTGTCTCTAATTGTAATGTTACAAGCGTCACATCTTTGTTTTTAAAATATTCCTCTACCTTATAATGTGTTACCGCATGATCACCCTTTGGAGACACACGGCGCCTCGTTGCATGATGTCGATCTCTTCCAATCGCTGCGTCAATCCTTCCTTGCTTCTTTTTTACTTTTCCTTCTACCAATGCCAAATATGTTCTTTTAATTTTACGTTCAATTAACAATCGATCCATAATAGCACCCGCGATCGCGTGTTTCGCAAATACAACACCACCCGTTGTATCTTTATCTAATCGATGAATATGACGTACTTTCGTCTCTACACCTTGCATTTGTAAATGAAAAGCAACAAGATTTGCAAGTGTTCCTGTTCCACCTTTGCTAGAAGGATGCGTATCCATGTGCGCAGGTTTATTTACAATTAATACATGATCGTCTTCAAATATCACTTCTAAATCACCGAACTCTGGCTGGACACCATACTCCTCCTGGATAAACATATGAACTTGCAATTTATCCCCTTCTTGTAAAGATTCACTCCACCCTTTTCGTTCTCCATTGACGATAATGCCTTTTTCCATACGAAGTTGATGTAATAGCTTTTTTGGGACGTTCCACTCTTCTTTTAACAAGGAATCAATGCTCATTCCGCTCCATTTAGTTGGAACGGTAATTTCACACCATTCTCCCTTTCTTTTCATTTCCATGCTTTATCCACCTTATTTCCATTGATTCTATTATTGTAACGGAAAATGATTGATAATGCATCGTTTAAAACAAAAGACAGTCTACATAATAGACTGCCCTCTAAGCACGTAATTTCTTAATTTCTTGTAACATTTCTTCTGCTTTTTGCTCATAAGATAAATCTTTAAAAAAGTCTGCTAATCGCCTATAGTCGTTGTAAGCATCCAGTAAATTATCTATTGTTTCTTCCTTAGAAACTTTTGGCTTCGATTTCATTTTCACTGGATATCGATAACCGGACATCTCATGTATTTTATAATATTCTTCCTCTACTTGAATGACTTTCACAAGTTCTTCTTCTTCAGCATCCATTGTATACCCATCAAATTCTCTCAGTAATTCATAAATAATATGAGTCCATTCATCTTTTGGGTAAAATCCTTTTTCGAGTCTATAGCCGACAATGCGATACATGTGCCCATCATTTTCTGCAAACTGTACAGTATCATTTAACTTAAATTTAAAATAACGAAACATTGTCTTCACCTGCTTTTATATGTATTGTCCTTACCACATACTATTTGCAAAAAGTGGACAATGCTATTCATAAAAAAAGCACTCATCTATAAGAGAAACTGCTAAAAACTTTTCTTTTTGGATGGGAGAGTATCCGATCATGTAAAGGCGGTTATTGCCTTTTTTCGTTCCATACCTTGTGAGAACAACGGTAGGAAATGAGAAGCGATCTGCTTTTGTATTCCTAGCCGCGATTGATATACCAGTAAATTAAAATAAATATATACGGAAAGTCTTATAGATCAACAAAAGGCCACTGAAAAACTTTCGTTTTCCAGTGACCTTTCTGCAAGATGAACATTTTTTTCAATCTAATGATTTTACTTTTTTCTTTCGAAACGGCAGCCACCAGTTCCAATCTCCGAACATTTTCATTAAACTTGGCACAAGCATAAGCCGAATAATCGTTGCATCAAGAAAAATAGCAAGTGCTACACCAAGCCCCATCTGCTTTACTGGCAAAATATCAGTAAAGGCGAATGCTCCTGTTACAACAATCATAATAAGAGCAGCTGATGTAATAATACGGCTTGTTGATACAAGCCCTTCTAACGTTGCCACATCATTATTTCCTGTCTCTTCATACAATTCATGGATACGAGAAATAAGAAACACTTCATAATCCATGCTTAAGCCGAATACAAGACCGAATATAAAAATCGGTAGCACAAATAAAACTGAGCTTGCTTCTAATCCAAAATGTCCACCTTCAAATAGCCAAATCACAATTCCAATTGTTGCACTTAAACTAAGTATATTCATCACAATCGCCTTAATTGGAATGAGTATAGAACGGAATGCAAATAATAAAATACAGAAAGTAGAGCCGAATATGACAGACATACCAATCACAACTTTATCTTTAATTTCATCCTCTAGCTCTTGTTGAAATGTTGTCATACCACCTAAATAATATGTAATACCATCATCTTTATAGGTGTCTTTAAAATCACGAACCCATTGCTTCGCAGTCTCCGCTTTAGGCTTTGTGTCTAAGAAAATTTGAATGGTTGTTTTATTTCCTTTTGTATAAGCATCAAATACAGGTGTTATTTGTGTTCGCTGAGGTGATTGTAATAATGTAGCAATCTGTTCCGCTGTCATTCCATTTAGCTCACTATACAAACTCTTTACTTTGTATACATGCTTATCTTTTTCCAGCTTCTGAATAATACCTTCTATCTTTTGTAGACTATCTTTCTCAGTTACTTTCTGCTTCGTCTCTAGTACCAAGGTAACATCAGCATGCGTTTTCACAATTTTATTAAATGCCTCTTCATATCTCTCATATGCCATTCGCGTATCGCTTTTCTCTGGCAATGCTTCTACACCAGGAAATTGAAGATTGGCAGTACGAAGCGGTAACAAACAGATGAGAATAAACATTGTAACAACGACAATCATCATAATAGGATGCTTCATTACAAATTGAGCAAACTTACGCCACATATTGGAAGTGCGAGGTGCAGTTTGTTTCTTTTTCAGTAATCGCTTTCCTATTAACGATAGCAAGGCTGGAAGAAGTGTAAGTGAAAATAAAATACTCATCACAACAACAATCATCCCGCTAATCGCAACAGACTGAATATAATCAATTTCAAAGAAAAACAAACCAGATAAACCTACAAATACACATAATCCTGAAAATACAATCGCACGACCCGCTGTTTGATACGTAACAGCTATTGCCTCTTTTACTGTACGATGTGCCACTTCCTCACGAAACCGATTCACAAATAACAATGCAAAATCAATTGATAAAGCAAGCCCAATCATCGGTGCAACATTTAATACAAAAATAGATAATTCTTTATCTACACCGATAAAATATAAAATTCCCATTGTACTAATAACACTAAGTGCCCCATTTAAAATCGGCAAGATGGAAGCGAGCAAGCTACCAAATGAAAATAGTAATACAAGAAAAGCAATTGGCAGTCCAATCATTTCTGCTACTTTCAAATCATTTTGTGTGCGTTCATTAATTTCTTCATTAATCTTTGGAAAACCTGTGGGTGATACTTTCAACGTATCGTTACTTTCCTTTTTTATTTCTTTTGCAAATTTTAATGTCTTCTCATTCCGTTCTTTACTTGTTTTCCCGGAAAATAAAATCGTCGCATACGCAATATCATCTTGTAACATTTCTTTATTTTCTAATGGATGATGGAATGAATCATATGTTTCTTTCTTTTGAATTTTTGTTATAATTTCTTCTATTCGTTTTTGAAAATCCTCGTTTGAAACTCCTTTATTCTTCTGAAAAACGAGAAGGAGCGCATCTTGAGACTGTTTAAAATCCTTATCTAAAATTGCTTTTGTCGTTTGATAGTCTCCTTTTGTTTGAAAACCATCGCCTCCTAATACCCCTGGAAGTTTTGGTGCGAAAATACCGAGTGCTATTGCTAACACGACTAATGAAGCAATGACTGTATAACGAAATCGATAAAAAAAAGTACCTAGTTTCCCCCAGTTATCTATTTTATGTACATTTGTCTTCACACATCTTCACCTACTTTATATAATTAGTGAATCCCACTATATTTTAGCACATCTTACCATAGTCAATGGCATAACATAATATAAAGTGAAACTTTAATCAGTAGGTTTTTTCTTCATTCCTCACCGATTATTAGCCCTGATCAATCGCGCTTTTACTGCCCACAAATAGCTGAATAAAAAACATCCAAAAATTCCAGTACTCTAGGAATTTCCGGATGTTTTTTATCTTTCTTGATTTGTTCCAAATCGCTCAGAAAGCAAACGATGAAAATAAATAGCAATAATTAATAACATACCGCTTAAACAATAGCCAGCTAAAATATCAGTCGGATAATGTACAGATAAAATAATTCTGCTTAATCCAATCCATATGATTAGCAATGCCATCGCAATCGTAATAACAACTTTCCCAGCCACATTTTTTACGTTTGCAGCAATGATATAAGCGAGAAATCCATACGTAACCATTGATAGCATTGCATGGCCGCTTGGAAAACTATATCCAAGGGCATCAAACGCTTCATTTAAACTCGGACGATCTCTTTTCACTATTTCTTTTATTCCTTTATTCACAAGATGTGTGATTAGTACAGCCATAGGATAAACAACCATTGCCACATAATAGCGCTTCTTCCAAAAAACGAAAAGACTAAGCGTAAGCGTACCTATAATTCCAATTGCAGATCCCAATTTTGTAAAATATGAAAAAAATGAAAGTGAACTTTCTGTTTGTAATCCTCTTACAAGCCCTTTCACATATGAATCAATTGTTGTCACACCACCTGCTTGTATCCTCCAAGCAATGAGAGCAAATGCAACAAACAACAAGATGATACAAGCGAGCTCATATCGATGTAATTTTCTTTTCAAACCTTTTCCTCCTATTATGAAAAAATGCGATTTCTATTCAGAAACCGCATTTTTGGTACTTATTCGCCTTTTGTTTTTAACTCCGTCCAGTAACGATCATACTCTTTTAATTTATTATCTACATCAACAAGCCACTCTGTACGAGCCAACTCGTCTTTCGATAAGAAAATCATGTGGTTATTACGATACTCTTTACTGTGAAGTTCCCATGCTTTTTCATTTGGATTACTATATCCAATGGATTCATAGTTTTTCACACTTACTTTTTCATCCATTAAGTAGTTCATAAACTTCTCTGCAAGTTCTTTATGTTTCGCACCTTTTGGAATTGCTAATGTATCCGCCCAAATTGTACCGCCTTCTTTTGGAACGACATACTCTATATCTTTATTATCTTTTGCAATGAACGCTGCATCTCCAGACCAGACTGTCCCAATCCAAGCGTCCTCTGTAATAAATTTTTGTTTAATATTATCTGTATCAAACGCAAGTAAGTTAGGAAGTAACTTTTGCAGATCAGTAGCTGCTGTCTTCAATTCAGCATCATTTTGTGTGCTATTTGAAAATCCATTCTTTTTCAGACCCATTCCTAATACTTCACGAGAATCATTTAATAAAGTAACATGGCCTTTATATTTCTCATTCCATAGGTCATTCCAACTTGTTGGTGCTTCTTTTACGTGCTTTTTATTGTAAGCAATTCCTGTTACACCCCAAGTGTATACAAGCGAGTACTTATTCTCTGGATCAAATGGAGGTGTTTTAAAGTTTGAAACAAGATTTTTTACATTTGGAATGTTCTTTTTATCCAATGGCTCTAGTAAATCCATTTTTGCCATCGTTTTAACCATGTAGTCTGACGGTTGAATCAAATCATATTTTGCACCGCCAGCTTGCAATTTCGCAAGCATTTCTTCGTTACTTGCGTATTTATCATAATTAACTTTGACATTATATTTCTTTTCAAAATCTTTTATTACTTCTTCATCAAAATTATCAGCCCAGCTATAAATGTTTAGCTCTTCCTTCTTCTCACCACACCCAGCTAATAGGCCGGCAACAAGGCTGAAGCTAATCGCTGCACCAGCTACTGTTTTCATCCATTTCATTGATGAATTACCTCCTCTTTCTTTATAATTTGTTCTCTATGTTATAGCGGAAGATGTCCTCCGGAGTTTTCTTCACCATCTGCACCTTTTTTACGGAAGATCTCTGATGCAACCATTAATCCAACAATTACAACAATTAAAATTGTAGAAAGAGCATTAATTTCAGGTGATATTCCGCGCTTCACCATACTATAAATGTATAATGGCAATGTTGTTGATCCTGGACCTGATACGAAGAAACTAATCACAAAATCATCGATTGATAGTGTGAATGTTAATAATGCCGCTGAAATAATACCCGGTGCAATTCCAGGAAGCGTAATATAACGAAACGTTTGCCACGGAGTTGCTCCTAAATCATTCGCTGCTTCTTCTAAATCGCGGCCCATTCCAGAAAGACGTGCTGCTAAAATGACAACAACGAATGAAATACTAAATGTAATATGGGCAATAATAATGGTTGCTTGTCCAAGTTCAATGCCAAGTTGACTAAATAAAATAAGTAAAGATAATCCCATTAAAATATCAGGAATTAAAATTGGTAAATATACGAGACCGTTAATTGCCCCTTCAAAACGATATTTATAACGATGTAATGCAACAGCGAAAATCACACCAAGAACCGTTGTCACAATTGTCGTCACAATCGCGATTGTAATACTATTTACAAATGCATCAATAACATCTTGCTTTTGAAATAAATCAGTATACCAATGGAACGTAAATCCTTCCCATTCCGCGTTAATACGAGAATCGTTAAAAGAATATACCATGAGAATCATCATTGGAAAATACAAGAACAATAAAATTAACCAAGAATAAGAGACTAAAAACTTCTTCATCTTTGTCTATTCCCCTCCGTTTCCGTATTTATATACTTTCGTTGCACGATAATATAAGTAAATTAACAGAACAGAGAACAGAACGACAATAATGGATAACGCTGATCCAAATGGCCAATCACGTGCACCTAAGAATTGGTTTTGAATAACGTTTCCGATTAACGCTACCTTTGATCCACCCATAACGTCTGATACAACAAACATTCCAATAGATGAAACAAATACTAAAATCGAACCAGTAGCAACCCCTGACATTGTCATTGGTAATGTTACATTCCAAAACGCTTTCATCGGTGTTGCTCCTAAATCATATGCTGCTTCTAATTTACGTTTATCTAGCTGCTCAATTGCTGCGTACACTGGTAAAATCATAAATGGCAGTAAAGAATATACCATTCCTAATACTACAGATGGTGTATTATACAGTAAATTTAGTGGCTCATTAATAACGCCTAATTTTAGTAATACTGTATTTACAAGCCCTTGTGAACGTAAAATAACAATCCATGCATACGAGCGCACAAGAAAGTTGATCCAGAACGGAATCGTTGCTAATAATAGTAAAATCGAACGATATTTACGATCAACAATTGTAATTGTATATGCAAACGGGTAGCCAATAAGTAAGCAAAGTACTGTTGTGATCACTGCAATTTTCACTGTTTCCCATAATGTGTTCATATACAAGGGATCAAACACACGAGATATATTATCTAACGTAAATTGCATCTCCACTGTTCCATATGCCCCGCGCTGCAAGAACGCAAATGCTAATACGAATACAAGCGGAATTAAAAAGAAGATTAGTAACCATGTAACTGTAGGTAATGCGAGTAGTTTCCCTTTTTTCAATTTAAGGTCACCTCATCCTCTTGCTCCCAGCCTACGTATACATTATCCCCAATACTCCACTGCGCTGCTCCCTCTGCAGTTTGGTATGCCATTAATAGTTCTGCTGTTTTTTCATCACGTACATAAAGCTTCTCCATATTTCCAACAAACTCGATATCTTCAATATGTCCAAGATGGTATTCTTTTAAAATTGGTTCTTCAACCGAACGTATTTTCACATTTTCAGGGCGAACTGCTACGTAGTTTTCCCCATTCTTTATAATATTATTTTCACCAATGAATGTCGCGACAAACATTGTTTTTGGCGCTTTATAAATTTCCTTTGGCGTTCCGATCTGCTCGATATGCCCTTTATTCATAACGACAATACGATCACTCATGCTCATTGCTTCTTCTTGATCGTGCGTTACATATATAAACGTAATTCCTAAATTACGCTGTAAGTTTTTCAACTCACGTTGTAAATCTTTTCTTAACTTAAAATCAAGTGCTCCAAGTGGCTCATCTAGTAATAATACACGCGGATTATTTACGATTGCTCTTGCAATTGCAACACGCTGCTGTTGTCCACCAGAAAGCTTAGCAGGCTTACGATTACGGAATTCAAGTAACTGCGTTAAACGCATCGCTTCTTCTGCACGCTCTTTTTGTTCTGCCGCTGATACTTTTTGCATCTTCATACCAAAACAAATATTTTTCTCCACCGTCATATGTGGAAACAATGCATAATGCTGGAACACTAAGTTCATATGACGCTTATAAGGCGGTAAGTCATTGATTCTTTCTTCATCAAGTAAAAGGTTACCTTTTGTTGGAGTTTCAAAACCTGCAATCATACGAAGTAACGTTGTTTTTCCACAACCACTCGGTCCAAGAATTGTTAAAAATTCTCCTTCTTTAATGTCTAAAGAAAGAGGTGGAATAATCACTTGATCTCCAAAATGTTTTTCTACTGCTTCAACTTTAATAATCTTTTTCATTTTCCCGTCCTATCTATCTCAAATTTTTAATTTTTATATTCATGAATAAATATTAGTTTTCTATAGATTTTTTTGTTTCGATCCAAACAAAAATAATTATTTAACAGCGTCCTCTTCTATTCTTTATGTAGTATGTTTGATTCATTTTCGCATGATACACATGTCGAACAGAAAAACCCCTTCAAGCGAGAAGGGGTTTTTATCATACGGCTACGCCTACTGATAAACACCATCATCATTTTAACAACTTTCGTATAAATTTTAAAGCACTTTTTGTAGAAGAGTAACGAATTTTCATATCAAATACTGTAGATTGAGACAAAATGCTTTTATAGTGCGAAAATGTTCGAAAACTTTGCTCCCCATGATAACTTCCTAATCCACTGCTTCCAACGCCACCAAAGGGTAAATATGGCGTAGCAAGGTGATACACAACGTCATTTATACACCCACCGCCATATGAAATATTACGCGTAATTTGTTTTTGAATTTCTTTACTCTCTGAAAATACATATAAAGCTAATGATTTAGGTTGTCGTTGAATTTTTCCAATGATATCTTCTATATTTTCATACTCCATAATCGGCAAAATTGGACCAAAAATTTCATCTTCCATAATAGAATCCTGCCACGTAATATTCGTTACAACACTTGGCTCTATATGTAGAGTTTCTTCATTGTATTTCCCGCCAATTTCAACACTGCCATCTTGTAAAAAAGAACATAGCCTTTCAAAATGACGTTTACTGACAATCCGAACGTAATTTTCATTTTGGAGAGGTTTTTCTCCATATTGATTTTTAATTTCCATTCGCAGTGCTTCAATAAATTGTTCTTTTATAGAAGAATGAACATATATGTAATCCGGCGCAACACATGTTTGTCCCGCATTCAAAAATTTCCCCCAAACAATACGCCTTGCCGCTATTTCTAATTTTGCATCATTATGCACAATACATGGGCTTTTCCCACCAAGCTCTAACGTAAGAGGTGTCAAGCTTTTCGCTGCCGCTTCCATAACAATCTTGCCAACCCCTACACTACCAGTAAAGAAAATATAATCAAACGGCTCTTTTAACAGTGCTGTACTCTCTTCAATACCGCCTTCAACAACCATAACAAGTTCAGCTGGAAATAACTCTTGTAACATATTTGTAAGAAGACTAGAAACATTAGGTGTCAATTCTGACGGCTTTAATACAACCGTGTTGCCAGCTGCTAAGGCTCCTACAAGGGGTGCAATTGCAAGTTGAAATGGATAATTCCACGGAGCCATTACAAGGGTAACACCGTAGGGCTCTGGAACGACTTTCCCCTTCGAACCAGCGTGTGTAAGTGCTGTACGCACACGCTTTGGCTTACTCCATGAAGAAAGATGTTTCATTAAAAAGGAAATCTCCTTTAATACGTATCCAACCTCTGTCGTAAATGATTCATGATCTGATTTATTTAAATCCAATTTTAACGCTTGAAAAATATCAGACTCAAAACGTTGAATCCCTTCATATAACTTTTGTAAATGTTTCTTTCTTTCTTCTATATTTCTTGTGCGACCTTTATAGAAATATGACTTTTGCTCGTTCACAATAGAAGTGATATCCATCTACTATCCCTCCCTCTATGTTTATATACATTCATTTTGATTGTTCAACATGTGACCTACACTCATTTTCTCTCTCTGTTTTCACTTCGCATGGAGCTAAAAGAGGAACTGACCGCTTCTATGCTTGACCGTAGCCTCTCTGCCACCTAAAAAACACTTCTTAAAGTATCATTATATATGAGTTTGTATTTCATTTAAAATATATTTACTCATGAAAAAAGCTGTTGAAAGGAAAACTTTCAACAGCTTCTTCATAATTAACGGTATAAGCGAACTGCACCTGCAGATTTATCATCCGATTGGCCAACTACTTCAAATTTCAGGCCAAGTTTTGGTAAGATGCGTCCTGCATCTGGAATTTGCTGATTAATATAAGCTTTAGAATCGTCGAATTTTGCAACACCTGGTAGTCCATTGTATTCAAATGTTCCACGAGTTGGTGATACAACTTTCCATGCTGGTGTTTGATCGAAAGAGAACGCTGCATCAGCAATTTGATAACGTGTGCTATCTTTAAATGTTGGCTTACCATTTAAAGTTCCTGCAATTGCTTCAGGATGAGAGTCAACTACACCAAGGAATCCGTATCCTGGATGCACGCCAACCCAGTTATCTGTATAGCTAGAATCTGCATACCATACAACCATACCTGTGTTATATACTGGACCGCGAGCATATTTTAACGCTTCATCAGCACCAGCGTAGTTTCTCCACTCTACATAATAGTTATGGCCCTTCTTCTCAATTCCGTTTGAAACAACAAAACCATTTAACTTAAACTGAGTATCGCCTTCTGCGTCATCAGAGAATGCAACATTACCATCTACTGTTAATTTTGCATTATCAAGGGTAAATCCATTTAATGCTAAACCACCATCAGTAACATATTCAAATACAAGCTTCACTTTCTTACCTTTAAATTGGCTTAAATCATAAGATTTGTCTACCCATTTTCCAAGAGTTGTATCTGCTCCACCTTTTACATTTTTATTACCAATTGTATCGATTAATGTTTTCGATCCATCTTCTGCTACTGCATGTACTTCTAAGAAATCATAGTCTGTTTCGATTTCATATAATGATTTGTAATCAAACTTTGCAGTTGTTGCATTTGTTAAATCAAATAAAGGTGTTTCTAACGTAGTATGAAGATCATCACCTTTTGTACTATAGTAGTACTTCTTACCAAATGCTGGCTCAATTCCTTTTACATCTTTATCTGGTAAATTAACACGAATCATGCCTGGTCGATCCGTTTTTGTTACACTTTGATCTAAGTATGTTGCATAACCAATTCCTCGGTTTAACTTATCATAATCTAATTCCACAATATTCGCCCAGTTTCCACCAATTGTTTTTTGGAAGAACTCTTTGTTTTGCGGAGAAAAACTTGTTGGCGTTGTTCCAGCAATGTTACCTGCCCAGCTACCGCCACTCATAATAGACCATGATTGAATTGGCTCGCCCCCACCAGAATATTTCGTATCATATTCATCTGGAAGACCTAAATCATGACCATATTCATGTGCGAATACACCAACTGCTCCATCTTCTGGTTCAATTGTGTAGTCAAATGCTGCCATTTTACCGCCCCAGTACGGTACTTTCGCCTTTGTTCCCTCAATTTGGAATGGCTTTGGACCAACTGTCCAGCGGTGTGACCAAATTGCATCGTCACCTAATTTACCGCCGCCAGCTTCTTGTCCAACACCAGCGTGGATAACCATTAAGTGGTCAATCAAACCATCTGGCTGATTTTTATTGCCGTCTTCATTTACATCATATTGATCAAATTGATCAAATTCTGATAAATCAAGTCCGCTATCTACCGCTGCTTTTAATGCATCTTTGATCAGGTCACGAGGTCCTAATGGTCCTTTATTATCATGACCATCTCCAGCATCTGCACCGTAATCAGCTGCTTTACCTGGAACTGTTAACCATTTCGTAACTGTTCCATCTACTGTATAACTACCGCCAGATTGTTCCTCATAATATTTCTTAAATGTTTCAATGCTTGTCCCATCTTCTAATTTAAATGGTTCGTCACCAAATAACATTTTTTGATAATGTTGTTGGTTAAAGTCACTAGAATACATATAACCAGGCTCTTTATCGATATTATTATGTTTGAAATCAGCATACTCTACAAGCAAAACAAGTACTTTATCCTTACGAACTTCCCCATTATACTCTTTTGCTTTTGCAGGAGCCGTTGGTACTTTACCATTTAATGTACCTCTAACTGGACCTGTCCCTGCACCATTTCCATTTGCTGGATTTTCTAACTTTTCTTTTGTATCTGCCTTAGCATCTTTAACTTTCTTCAGGAAATCAGATGCTTCTTTTGTAACAGTATCCCCAGTTGCTGCTTCTTTTCCAGGTTTGTCACCCTTCTTTTTCTCTACATACTTTTCGACAGCTTTCTTTGTCTCTTCTTTAGAAGCGGATGAATCAATTACTCCACGTTTTTTAAGAGCATCAGCTAAACGCTCTTCTGGAATTAGATGATCATCAATTGGACTTGTAGCTGCTGCTTTTCCAGGTGTTTCTGCATAAACAGATTGACTACCAGCTCCAAATGAGCAACCAAGAACAGCTGCTACAGCAAGTGTCGATAACACTTTAAATGGTTTCTTTTTCATCCCTATTTTCCTCCCCCAATAAAATATGTACCAATATTAAGATAATAATAAAAATTCAGTAATTTTTCAATATTTTGTTTAATTTTGTTCTATTTTGTAATTTTCGTAATATTTTTGTAAAAATCATATATTTTTCATACAGAAATTTCTCAATATATCAGTTATTTCTGAAGATATTGATAATTTTTGATAAAACTATTACAATTTCTTTATAGAATAACAAAGTAGTAGCTTTTTATTAATTTCACCTGCAAAATATACAATAAATTAACATTATTTTCACCAAATTAACTTTTCGAAATATTATAATGTACTTAAAAGATTGTTTATTTTTTGCTTCATTACACATTAGGGAGGAATACACTTTGTACAAAGAAATGGCAGATACGCTAGATCAGGATTGGATTGATTTAATGCTTGAAGCTTTAGATGCGGGAATCGCTATTCAAGATATCGAACACTTTTTCCAACGTATGAACCAATCTACCAGAAACTAGCAGAGTAGTAGAAACGTTCTTTTTAACGAAATTTGTGTTATAATAATGACATCATAAGCCGACTACATACTTACAGAAAGGTGCGCAAAGATGATAGGAGAACGTATAAAACGCCTTCGGTTGCAAAGAGGGATTTCTTTAACAGAACTTGCTGAAAAAGCAGGTGTGGCAAAGTCTTATATTAGTTCCATTGAACGTAATTTGCAAAAGAACCCTTCCATTCAATTTCTTGAAAAAATCGCAAATGTTCTGCAAGTACCAATGGACACACTCCTTCATGACGAAACATCATCCGAAAACCAACTGGATTCGGAATGGACACACCTCGTCAAAGAAGCTATGAATTCCGGTGTCTCAAAAGAGCAATTCCGGGAATTTTTAGAGTTTACAAAATGGAAGAAAAACCAGAAGTAACATATACGCGAAGGAGTGCAAACTGGGGAGCACTCTTTTTTTATTTATAAAAAAAGCGAAAAAAAGCGGGGAATCCCCGCTTTTTTGGTGTTATTTATTATTTCTCTTCGCCTTCTGTTTGATTTGCATTGAATGTCCATTCTAAGTTTAATGCATCGCCTTGGAATTTATTTTGATCTTGACCATTATCTACAAACTCAAATTGTACCCATAGGTAGTCTTCTGTTCCAGCTTCTAAGCCGCCTTTTTCAGCCCACTCTGGAGCAAAGATATCTTTTGCTAAAACATCTGGATCTACGTTCTGTAAATCCGCTAAAGTTGTTTCATATACAGGCTCACTTTGCTTATCCCAGTTCCAAAGGAATTTTACTTTAATATGTTTACCGAAATCTTCACCAGCGTTATCGCCTTTTGCATCTACAACTGCATATTTCGTTGCTAATTTAACATCTTTAATTGCTAATGTACCACTGTTCTTTAATAAGAACTCTTTTTTAACAGTATCCCCTGGTTTAAGGTCTTTGATATCTACAATTGTTTTAGGGTCCAAAGTAAGGTCTAACGTACCAGCTGCAAATGTATTGTTCGATACTTCTTTGTCACTAAAGTAAGCAAATGTTCCTCCACCGATTAAAGATAATCCTAATGCTGCAGAAGCGATTCCCATACCTAATTTTTTCTTTAAACTCACTTTAAATTCCCCCTAGCTATTTTTTATTGTTATCTCTTAAGGATAAGGATAAGAGGTATAACTAATAGAATGACTGTTATCTTTCTATATCCAATGTATGTACAATACCCCTTGAATTCTCTTGTTCTTTAAAAAGCTACCATAAGTTCATTATAAAGAACATAGGGGTATAATTGCAACTATAAAATAATATTAATTTTGTTATCTACAAAACTTAATTTTTCCCATACTTCATTTGCATATATCTTTTATAAAAATAAAACGCACACCCTACTAAGCCAATACCTATTAAGACCATACTGCTTTGTTGTACGCCTGTACGCGGCAGCTGCCAGTTACTATTAGTAGATGGTTGTGCTTGATTGCTTCCCGTTTCATTTTCTGTACCTACACCATTTCCCTCTGGTCCTTCCGCATAGAAAATGAACTTCACTATTGTTTGTAACCCTTGATACTCATTTCCTAATTCTTTAGGAACATGTATCGTATAGATAAGCTCGTCAGTTCTATCAGCTACTAATGTACGATTTTCCATACTTTGAAGTTCTTTTAGACTCCCCTCGTATAACACCTCTTGCTTCTCTTTTACAGTGACCTTAAGAGCTTCATACAGTTTTGTAGACCCTTCCGAAACCTCACTCTTTATACTATATGATAATTTCTTTGTCCCATCATTACTAATACGTATACTTCGATTTGCCCAATCTCCTGGCTTCATATTCGAAACATGAAAAAGTACTTCTTTTGGTTCAAGGCTTATATCTATTTCTCGCCGCTCCTCCGCATAGACTTGGTCAATATTTTTTGTAATACCAATGAATAATACTAAAATTAGACATGTACTCATAATAAATATCCACTTCTTATTCATCTGCATCCCTCATATAACACGAATTGCTATGGAAAAAGGCAGGAGAAACCTACCTTTTTTTTATCAATTCGATTATTTTTATGACCCTTCTGTTCTGTCTGCTTCAAAAGTCCATTTCAGCTGAAGTTGATTACCTTGGAATTCACTTTCATCTTGTTTATTGTCTACAAATTCATATTGTACATAAAGTTAATCCTACTGTTCCTGTTGCCTCCTTCCGCATTTCTCTTGAATTACATTTTTATGTTAACCTCTATATCTGTAGAAGGTATAACCAAAAAATTAGTGATTTTCATGTAAAGTGTCTGAATCTTGTTGCGGTACTTCTTCTTTCTTCTCCTCAGGTTGTTGTAATACTCGATTAGTTTCTTCCGTTTGCTCGCTTTGATTGATTTGCTCTTGTTTAGGTTTTAATGGTTGCTTTATTTCTTCTTGTTTCTGTAACTCTTTTTGCTCAGAAGGAGGTATAACTTGTTCTTGCTCTACTTTTTCAGGCGTGTTAGAAACCTGTTTCACTTTTTCATCCTCAATTTTCTTTTGCAGAGTTAGAATAAATTCTTCTATTTTTGGTACCGATATTTTCTTATCAACATTATCCTTCATACTTTTTACTTTCGTAAAACCAACTTGTACATATTGAAGTACTTCCTTACTTGAGTCGCTATTATTTACTTTTACATTTTCTATTGATTGGTTATAATAATCTTCTATTTCTGCATATATGTGTTGCAACGTTTCACGTTCGACTTTTACTTGTTCAAGCTGTTCTCTCAACTCTTTCACTTTTGGTTCAAGTATTTCTATAGAATCAGCGTGTATTTCCTTATTCATTCCTTCATCTACCTTTAAAATCAAACTCTCATGCTGCTCTGCTTTTTTCACCAAAGTATCAATCGTTTTTGGAAATACAATTGCAGTTGAAACAGTAGAATGTATTTTTGTCTCATTTACAAAAGCAGCCTCCGTATACGTAACTACTTGTGATCCCATATAGAAGACTATTGAACACATACAAGGAAACATAAGCATCGTTTTTAATTTTTTTGATGATTTTAGCATTCCAACCTCTCCCATTACTCGTATCTGATTCTTTATAAAGAACATACTTTCATTATAAATAATAGAATCCGAAAATCATAGAAAATTTTCCTGTTTTTGTTATATATAACTTTTGTATACTAGTTCAAAAATAATACCTATAGTAGGAGCAGGCTATCAATCTGATAGCCTGCTCCTATGATTACTTCTCTATACCAGCTGTTTGCTGTGCATCAAATGTCCATTTCAATTCAAGTGTATCCTCTTGGAATTGATTTTGATTTTTCTTATTATCCACAAACTCAAATTTCACTTTAAACTTGTCTTTGTTCCCAGCTTTAATACCTTTTTCATCTAATTTTTCAGCAAGTGCATCATTATTCACTATTATTAATGGTTTCCCAACTAATTCAGATAGTTTCTTTTCCTTTATAATATTATGACCTTTATCGGTATTCTTTAAGATGGTTACCTTAATATGATTACCAAAATCTTCAGTATTATCACCTTTCACATCTTTCACAATATATTCCGAGTTTAATAAGACTTTTTCAATATCTAATGTTCCGCTGTTTACCAATTCAAAATCACGTACGATTGTATCACCAGGCTTAAGATTATTAACATTAATAATTGCTGTTGGATTTGTAGTTAAATCAAGTGTACCAGCTGCAAAGGTATTATTTGAGACTTCTTTATCGCTAAAGTACGCAAATGTTCCTACTCCAATTAAGGTAGCTCCCATAATTGCCGATGTAATTCCCATTCCTATTTTTTTCTTTAAGGTCATGTCCATATCCCCCAATGACATCTATATATTTATAATCTCTATAATAGAGAAAATAACGGAATTACACGGATTGTCCAACATCTGTAGATTTATTTTTCTTTTCATTATCAATGCTGCGAATTGCACTGAAAATAGTAATAACAGAATACATGAGTAAACATACACCTGGAATAATTAATAGTAAGGCAGCTCCTGCTTTTGAACTCGCATAACTTAACAAGTATCCTACATATGGAACTGTAATATCTGCATATTTTCCAATAACATTTTCCGCTAAGACTGGTTTTAAATCTGGCCCATTATTATTGTCACCCTTTGTTTCATACATGACTTTCCCATTTGCATTTTTCACACCAATAATACGGTGAGTTACAATTTTTTTCTCATCTTCTTTAAAAGTAATTACATCACCTTTTTTATATTTAGATCCATCTTTCGTTGGTTCAATCGCAATAATTGATCCTGTTAAAAATGTTGGTTCCATTGATCCAGATAGTACCGTTTTAAATTGATATCCCATTACAGTCGGATCCCCGCCGCTTGCTTTGGATGAAATAACAACAAACGCCAAGCAAACCATCAACGCAAATAAAACAAATGAGATGACGTTACTAATAATCTTCCAAACTAGTTTCACCCGTATCTCCTCCTCTTTATTATGTATATGTACGTAAAAACTAGGATATCCTAAGCCGTTCTTAACAGAGAACTTAAATTAATACTATAATGAACGAACAAAAAACACAATAAAAAATAGGCAATTGATCATTGCCTATTTCACTTCTGAAGCCGCTTTCTTTTTAGTCCGTCTTACCACATATAAACCGATTATCATTAAACTAATAATTCCAGCTCCAATACCTATCATCCATCCAAAAGGATACTTAGGTTCAGCTGGTTTTATATTTGTTTTCGGCATTGCAAATGTAACATCTTCTTTAGAAAGAACATTAATACTGCCTATTGTTTGATTATTTTTTGTAACATCAACTGTTCCAACTACTTCACCACGGTGAATTCCATTTTGATACAATGTGCTTTTCTCAATAGGAGTAGTTCGAAAAACAGTTTTAACATTTTTTCCTTCATCTTTCTTTAACATAAACTCCGCACTTTGTTCTAGTTCACAATCTATGTCTTTATCTAAATACGTTGCCTTCTGATGCCAATTATTTTTATCTATCACCATTTGCTTCGCAAATTGCGAAAAGGAATGATCCGCAATTTGACGCATATCTTCGTAAATTTCTGGTTTTTGTGATGCCATCACAACATTAACAATACGGTTACCATCTTTCTCATTTAATAATACAAGCGTATTGCGAGCTTCATTTGTAAAACCTGTTTTTCCGCCAATACTATGTGGATTTTCAAAATAATTCGCTTTATTAAAAATAGAAACCGTTTGTCTAGACGTAGTAACCGTTGTCCGTTTCGTATTCATAGCTTGTAAAATTTCAGGATATTGCTGAGCCCCTCTTGTGATCATTGCCATATCATATGCCGTCGTATAATGATTCGGATCATGTAAGCCATTCGGCGTTATAAAATGACTATCCTTTGCCCCTAACTGCTTCGCTTTCTCATTCATCATCTTCGAAAAGTTTTCTATGCTTCCGCCAATCCGTTCACCAATCGCATACGCAACATCATTTGCACTTAATACCATTAAAACTGTTAGCGCTGTATTACGATCGATTGTTTCACCTACTTGAAATTCAAGTTGATAATTACTCTTTTCCTGATCTAATGTAAGTTGTGAAAACGTAAATTGATCCTCTGGCTTCGCATGCTCCATTAATAATATAGCCGTCAACACTTTCGTCATACTTGCCGGAAATGCACGTTGATATGCATTTTTGTCGTACAAAACATCCCCTGTTTTCGCATCAATTGAAACTGCAAATTGACCAAATACATTCGGACCAGGTGTCGGTGTTGGTGTTGGTGTCGGCACCGCCCCAGTACCAGTTTCGGCGTACAATGTCATAGGTGTTAAAAAGAAGACACACATCACCACCATAAAAACCATAATTTTCTTACAATTTACCATATGACTCTCCCTCTTCTATTTTCTTTTGCCTTATATACTAATTCTACCAATCCGACATGAAATTGGTATTAAAATGGAAACTCAATTACCATTGTTCACTATATCATAATTTTACATAGAAAGACATAATCATACGAATAAAAATAAGAAGGACTCATTCTTTCTTATCCTTCTCATCGGCCAATAAATCTATTAAATTATTCCCGGCTTCCTCTTCTGTAATCTCATCGGTCATTCCCATAAAAGACCACCCTTTTGAATCTATCCATTCAATAAACTCATCTAAAAACTCATCATGAGAGACATCAACATCAAGAATCGCACCATTGATTGAAATCGTTCTATTTCTGGGTACACGCATCTTGAAAGATTTTCTTACCATTTGTATATACCTCTTTAATCTATAATGTATTTATAAATCTATTTTCTATTTCTGTTATACCCTATTTCCACGAAATTGTAAAAAGAAGATCCTACCAAAACAAATATAAATTTTATATTTACTTGCTATGTTGCTTAATATAATCATCATATGCAGGTATCGCACTAGCATCACCAGCACCAGCTTTCGCACTGTTAAACACATCTCTCGATTGCAATCTGTTCTGTCCGATATCAAGATCGTGTAAAATACGGTGAACATATACTAAAGCTGTTGTATCATGATTTTGAATTGAAATACGAAGCAATATTCTAGCTCGTTCTAAATCTTCCTTTAAATTGCCTTTAGACAATGAAGCAGCTTCTATTAAAGTGGTATCAATTAACTTGAATCCCGATTCATTCTCTTCCCAAGCTGGAGCATCCGTCTTCTCAAAATTCTCATGTCTTTCCCAACCTGTAATCGAATTTAAATCACTATGCATTTCTCTTATCTTCATTCCAATATCTTTTGATTTATCTACCTCTTCGATTTGCTCAGTTTCCTCAGCTTTCATTTCTGCCTTATCTGTTTTAGTAAAAAACATAATGCTACCAAATATCAATCCACTTAAAACAAGCCCACCCATAACAAAAACAGTCCATTCTCCACTCCTTCTAAACAAAGTGACACCCCCCTTCAAATTATCCCCTATTTTAAATTATATCAATTTCAAATCACATTATAGGATAAAACTACTACTCAATCTGATAAAAGGCGAAAAATCCCTTCAACTTTATGAGTAAATCATTCGCTTATTTACTATTAAACTACATGAAAATGTGCCTTCAATAAAATATAGGCGTGGTATTCTATCAAATTCCATTTTTAATATTGTAGTTAAAAACTATTGTAAGGTGCCACTTAATTTTGTATAATCAACCTAACAGAATTATCAGATATATCAAAAAGAAACTTTTTCATCATGATCCCGTAGCTCAGCAGGGAGAGCGCCACCTTGACAGGGTGGAGGTCGCTGGTTCGAACCCAGTCGGGATCATTAATACAGACCCTTGAAACCACTTGTGTTTCAAGGGTTTTATCGTTATAACAGATATTTGGATTTTATCTAGTACAGATGGTTGGGGTTTATTTTGGGGTTTAACTCTATCAATTAGAGCTTAATCAAACAAATAAAACTGATACAGTTTAGAATTTTTCCCTCCTCAAGTCAGGAATTATGCCTTTTTCTCTTCTTCATCAAACAAATGATTAAACATATCTGCAGCCTTTTGGTCTGCTTCTTTAAGCGCATGGCCATATAT
Source organism: Bacillus cereus (assembly GCF_002584535.1). Taxonomy (GTDB): domain Bacteria; phylum Bacillota; class Bacilli; order Bacillales; family Bacillaceae_G; genus Bacillus_A; species Bacillus_A arachidis. The sequence goes on along the minus strand of NZ_NUOT01000024.1, from coordinate 3,444 downwards.
ATTCATTGTCGTACTAATGCTTGCATGACCTAAACGATTACTGATGGTCTTCATATGAGCGCCTTCGTTAATAAGCAGTGTAGCTGACGTATGTCGTAAATCATGAAAACGGATATAAGGCAGATTATTTTTCTTGATAAACCTTCCCCACCACGTATACACGCTGCTTGGATTTAACGGCTTGCCATCTATAGCTGTGAACAGAAAGAAATGCTCTCCTTCTTTCCACATATCATCCATTTTCATACGGTTCTCCAAGTATACGATTCTATACTTTTTTAACTCGTTCAATAAGGGTTTGGGCAAGGAAAGCTTTCTTACGGAATTCCTAGTCTTCGGCTCTTTTATGAAATATCCCTTATCCTTTGTATAATTGAGCGTCTGCTCTACTGATACAACACCATCACTTAAATCGATATGCTCCCATTCTAATCCTAGTAGTTCCCCCCTCCTCATTCCTGTAGTGAGTGCCATCTTAATGAGTATTTGCCACATGACAGACTCTTTCTCTAATCCCATAAGGAGGAATTTAATGTCTTGCTTGTTGTACACTTCTGTCTTTGCTTGTGTCACTTTCGGCTTTTTCACACCGGCTACTGGGTTATCTTTAATTAATTGCCATTCTACAGCTCGTGAAAAAATGTTTTTTAAGACTCGGTGATGATATTGAATAGATCCTGAAGATAACCCTCCTGATTTGCTATCTCCTCTTGCACCGTCTTGTTTAAGCTTTTCTAAGAAGCCTAGAATTTGTAACGGCTTCACTTTATCCAATTTCATATGACCAAACTCCGGGAGAATTCTTCCTTTAATGATTTGGTCATACCTTGCTAATGTTGCGGGCGAAAGCTCTCCCACAGCGTACTTAGATCGCCATTCCAGAATAAAATCTGCCAACCGTATGTTTTGGGGATCTATATACTCTCCTGCTAAAATTTCTGCTTCAAACTGGGTTAAAAGCTTCTTTGCTTCTCGTATACCTGAAGCTTTAACTGTTTTCCTTTTCTTAATTTGCTTCCCATTTTGATCATATCCTAACGGTACGGTAAGCCGCCATGAATCCTTCCCGCGCTTCTCTATGCTTCCTGCCATATTAGGGTTTTCCTCCTCTACATTTTTTCTAAATACTCATATTTTCGTTTACAGAAAAAGCCTTTTAGCATCAGTATTCTGGAACTTTTTCACATACAAATAGTTATCAAAATCCCCTATTAAATTTACAAAATGAATTGAACGAACTTTTTCAAATCATAGGAATTTTAACCCAAAACATTTAGCAATCTTGTTAAATCCTTCATCCTGCCCGAATAAAAAAACTTAAACTCTGATTTAGTATAAAGGACAGCATAACGGAAGAACTTCTTCCATGAATACTGCCCTTTATCATTTATATCTTTTGTGTTACTTAGATTTTTAAAATTTCTTTTATCAGAGTAAACAAAGTTCTGTAAATTCATTTTCAATTCCTTGCATATTCTCTAATTAACAATTACCCAATTCTTGGCTAAGTAACCATTTGTCAATACTTTCCTTTCTGAAAAGCAACCTTTTTCCAATTCGGATAAAAGGAATTTCATTCGTACGAACCATTTTATATATTAAATCCCTTGATACTCCAATATAATTTGCTATTTCCTGAACATTAAGTGTTTGCCTATTCATTCTGATCACACCTCACATATTTTTCAAATAAAAGTAGCTCCTACCATCTACCGATACCTAAAACTTTTTGAATGTCACTTACATTTAATACTTCCGGGTATTGATCTAACTGTTTCGTAGTATTAACTCCTTTTCTGTATAACAATTTCCCTTACTTTGATTTATAATATATAAATGACTAGTAGAAATTTACCAGCATCATAAAACCACTAGTACCATCTTCTTGCCGTAGTGCTTGTAGAATTTTTGTTGATAATTTTTCGAGGCAAATTCTACACTTATTAGTTCTTTGAATCCTTAAAATATGTGGTTTTCATCTAAAATGTAGAAAATGTAGATAAATTTTTAAAATTCTTTGTATAATTTATATAAAAGTATCCTAATTGTATTTTTATGGTAAAATTAACATTTTCTTGTGAAGCATCGAACTCTTCCTCTTCTCATTGTAGAGACAATCCTTCCACCTTTATCAGATGGCCTTACTACATACAATTTTAATAGAAGAAGAAGTAACTAATGTAAATTATGAATCTATGATACAAAGGTTATTATTTTAATACATTGAGGGGATAAGATGCTTATAAGCAGACTCACAATAGCTTAGTTATCCCCCGTTAGCATTCAAGAATGAAAAGGTTGCTTTATTCCTTCCAAAACTCCAATCGATTGTCAGGGATTCTATCATTAATATTTAATTGTGATAGTAAGGCTAAGCCTTCATATCCTTCGAGAGGATTTGATCCGTTCAATCTAAACTTCTTAGGTTCAACATTTAATTTGCAGATTTCCTGAAAAAATTCAGACTTACTTAACACTTTTGAGCAATTATCTTTACAGTACTTTAAATAGGCATTAAATAAATCTTTCTTATGAACCCTTATATTTTTATCGTATGGTTCCAGCACACATAAATCCCTTACAAACTCGGAAACGTTATTTATTTCTTTTACGTATTGATTCTTAAATTGAATAGAGTCCTCACAATCTGGGAAAACAAAATTATTCTTTACCAATCTTTTAACCCCCTCAATAGCCCATCTCACAATAAAGTCTCTTTCGTTTAGCAGTTTGTCTTTCAAACCATAATCTCTTTCCTGTTTAGGAATAGTGTTGTTAAAAACCACAAATACAATTCGATCAATAAATGCTGTTGTACTATCCAATTTACGAAGACTTGGCATTTGATTTCCAGCGAACAGAAGCTTACATTTATTAGTAAAGAAGAAAGGATCTTTTCCTTTTCTTTCACCCATTAATACATCATTTCCAGTGATTTTTTTTAATACATCTATGTCTTTCAGCTCACCTTCATTTAACTCCCCAGATATGTTCAGTCTTACATTAAATAATTCTGCAGTCATAAATCTTTGATTTAGTTGATGTAACGAAACTGCACTAGTATACTCTCCCCCCACTATCTCAGTAATAACGTCAAGTAATGTACTCTTACCTGTATTAGGTTGTCCAATAAATACAAACCATTTCTTGGCTGTAGTGTAGTAGGATAACAAGTACCCCATGCACTGTTGCAGTAATTCAATCTTTTCTAAGTCACCATTTGTGCATTGATTAATAAACTTTAAGAAAGTTTTTCCTTCTAATCGTTCAGACCTGTAGTTAGCATTGACATAACTTGGATAGGCTACACTGAACTAGACAAAAAAATTAAGGTCAAGTAGACTACAACTAATATATTAGAGGAGAATCTACTATGACGAAAAATAAAAGAGAAAGAAGAACCTTTACAGCAGAATTTAAACACCAAATGGTTCAACTGTATCA
>NZ_NUOT01000023.1 GCF_002584535.1 Bacillus cereus | reverse complement strand
ATATTTGAAGATTAGATGAACTAAAAGAGACAGCCTATTCAGTTAATGCGGTCTCTTTTAGTTGTACTTGGAAATAAACTTCTAAATAAACGTTTACATTCAAAAATAAAGAAATCCCGAGATTCTTTTTTTATAGATCAATAATATATATTATTCAATTATTGAAAAGGAACGTCGTATATAAACCATGTTCCATTTTTTTGATACATATGGAATTGAATGTCTGTACCTATCCATGGGGGCATATTAATAACGGCGGAATCCTTATAATCTTTGTCTATTATTACGGATGATCTTGCAAATTTAAAAGATGATAGAATTGTTTCATGAAATTTAGGTGCCTCTTTTAAAAATTGTTTCTTTTCTCCGGTCATTTTTTTGTCATTTTTATAGAAAAGATAAGTTGTTTCATAATTTTTTTCTTGTATCGAATGTAAATATAATCTTACTACTGTTTTAGGTTCTTGCTCTTTTAGTGTATAAATATCTTGGGATTTTTGTAATTCATTATATAACTTTTGTTCTGTATGATTTAAATCTGTTAAATAGGGTGAAAGAGGAAATACAAACCCAAGAATAATGATTACTAAAATTAATAAACCTAGCTTTTTCTTGTTCATCTAAAAGCTCCCTATCTTGTTGTTTACAATATATAGATATTTTAATTTAATATAATGGGGTTTTGCTAGGCTTTTTATTAAAAATAGATTTTTTTGTTTGCCTTTTATTATTTACAACTTTGAATAAAATAAAAATTACATGGAAGTTTCTCGAGTTAAAAAGAAACATTACGTACGTTTGAAGAGAAATTACAGGAAAGAATGAATATGTTGCTGTAGCAGGAGTAGATATTTATGGGTATTAATCTCTTGTTTAATATGTTTAATTCATTTTTTTAACACATAATATAGATAAATATGGTAAAATGGTAATTGGATGGGAGTCCAGCACTTATATTATTAAAATTAAAGTGGTTATCAAGTCAGAAAAAGGCACCTTTAAGGTGCCTTTTTCATTTCAGTGGTGAAATAATAAATAAAAATGAAAATCTTTATGAATGGGGTATCTTCTTAGTAATCATTTTTTCTGTTCCCCTTATTTATCGTGCTGAGAAGTTGTACAACCTGTATCAGAGGGGAACTGGAAATGCAACGCCAGATTGTTGAAAATCCTCATTTAAATCTTATTCAAGATAAGCACTCAATTAGTGCAATAATATTTTTTGTTACTGCTTCAGCTGGAGTAAATGCTTCGGTTATAGTTTGTCACTATTTGGGTTATAAATCAGTCCATTTATCTTTATCAATCTTTATTATAAATTATCAAACTTTATTTTAAATCTACAGTATAAACATTGTATGAAAGTTTGTTACCCTTATTAAATAGAAACTTGCTTTATAGAATAATTTTTTTATATGATAAAGTGGGCTTATGCTTAAATGAAAAAAGGAGAGTGACCCAGATGACAAACCAAAATGAAACGAACGCTTTACCACCAAAAACATGTACGATTGAACGTCTCATCACGATTCAGGAGGACATTGAAAAAGTGCTTGCAGGACAGAAAACGGCTACTCGCCGCAACGGGAGATATGCGGATGTCGGGGAAGTGATGGAGCTTCAAGGTCACCGGTATGTTGTGGAGAAGGTCTATTCGCAGTCACTTGGCGAATTGACTGATGAGCATGCCCGTCAAGAAGGCTATGCGAATGCGGAGGAATATAAGCAATCTATTCTGTCTCTTCACCCCGGCATGCCGTGGCTGCCAAATATGAGAGTTTGGGTTCATGAGTTCCGTCCCATCGAAGGTTAATGTGATATAAGGATGGACATGTTGTATCGACTGCTTCTGTATATACATATTTTCAGTGCAATCTTATCCATCGGCCCATTTTTTGTATTGCTTCCGCTCATCAAAAAACTGCGGGCTTCAGAGGACCAAGCACAGCAGGCTTATCTGGATGTATTCCGATTTTCGGTCAGGCTGGCCAAGCATGCTGGGCATGTGCTGGTTACATCCGGGGTTCTGCTTGTACTGGCGGGCCCTTGGACTTGGAGGACCCCTTGGATAGTGATGACCCTTATTCTCATGGCGAGTTCATTATTTTTCCTGGCCCGCGCCTTTTCGCCGACCATTCGGAAATTCAGCGAAACGGGCCAAGACAAGGACGCCTTGATTCAATTGTTGCGGCGTTCTGTTTGGATTTACATTGTTCTTTTAATGGCGATGTTATGGTTCATGGTGACAAAGCCTGCGTTGTGGCAGGGGTGATAGGTCTAGGGCGAATAGCGGCTTTGTGTGATTGCCGTTTGAATTCGCTGGGCGGCATGGAACAAGGACAAGCCAAAACTGGCTTGTCCTTGTTGTAGTTACGCTTTGAAGAGGTGATGGAATAGCCTTTTACGATCTGGACCTATTACCCCAAAGCAAGGTTTTTGCCTGAGTTGCGCAGTTTTATCATTTTGAGGTAGTATTACTTTGTTTTTGTTGAACATTTAGATAGGATATTCTTACTTGTGAATGCGTGAAAAATTTAATTAAAAAATATGAAAGTTTTTTGATTTGTTACATATATTTTAGTGAAAGGCCTTTCACCATTTTATCACCTAGGGGGCAATCATAATGAAATTTTTGTCGTACCTTACAGTAATTCTGGTGATTCTTGGCGGTTTGAATTGGTTGTTTGTTGCATTGGATTATAATGTAGTTGAGAAATGGTTTGGTTCTACACCAGTTCTTGTTGATACCATTTATTGGATTTTTGGTCTTTCTGCTCTTTATCAAATTTATGATCGGTTCTTTACGGATAATTAGCTCTTATAAATTTATGAATGGAGTGTTAAGCGAAAGGCTTAACACTTTTTTGTATTTTTATGAATACAAATGTATCTGCAAACGGTTCCATTGCGTCTTGCACCTTAATAAGGCAAAACAAATTGACCGTATATTTTATATGGGTTATAATTCAGAAAGTTTAAAAAATAATAAATATAGAAACAGGGAGGTTATACAGTTGATGGAGAGAGTTTACAATTTTTCAGCAGGACCATCTATACTCCCTTTGCCAGTTTTAGAAAAAGTGCAAAAGGAGCTTTTGAATTATAACCGGACAGGCATGTCTATTATGGAAATGAGTCACCGATCTTCAGAGTTTCAAAATATTATAGATGAAGCAAGTAGCTTGCTTCGTGAATTGATGTACATTCCCGAGAATTACGACGTTCTATTTTTACAAGGAGGGGCATCCCTGCAGTTTTCAATGGTTCCATTAAATTTAATGAATGAACATAAAAGAGCTGGATATGTCCTTACAGGGTCATGGTCTAAGAAAGCCTTACAGGAGGCTCAGAAAACTGGAGAAGTAGAAGTTATTGCTTCATCGGAAGAAAATCAATTTTCAACGATTCCACATGTTGATGTTTCAATGATTACGAAAGAACTAGATTTTGTTCATATAACAACGAATAATACGATTGAAGGAACCAAATATGTTGAATTACCAAAATTAGAGAATATTCCACTTATTGCTGATATGTCTTCAAATATTTTATCTGAAGAATACGATGTAGAGAAATTCGGTTTCATCTATGCAGGAGCACAAAAGAATTTAGGACCAGCAGGACTAACAATTGCAATTATTAGAAAAGACTTAATTGGTAAAGCGGATACCTCTTGTCCGACAATGTTAAACTATGAAACTTACAGTAAAAATAATTCCTTATATAATACACCACCATCCTTTAGTATTTATGTGACGAAGCTAGTATTAGAATGGTTAAAGGAGCAGGGAGGGGTATCTGCGATTGAAGAACAAAATAGAAAAAAAGCAGCGATTCTATACGATTTCCTAGATGAATCGAAATTATTTACTTCACCGGTTGATCCTGTATATCGTTCGCTTATGAATATTCCATTTACAACACCATCCAATGATTTAAATAAGCAATTTTTACAAAAAGCTAATACGTTAGGGCTTGTTACATTGAAAGGTCATCGCTCAGTTGGTGGTATGCGGGCTAGTATTTATAATGCGATGCCAGTAGAAGGCGTTCAACAATTAGTAGAGTACATGAAGGGTTTTGAGCTAGAGAATAGATAGGGAGATGGGGAAATGTTTCGCGTTCAAACATTAAATCAGATTGCTGAAAAAGGTTTGCAAATTTTTGACGGAGAGCGATATGAAGTTGGAGAAGGATTAGAACATCCCGATGGTATATTACTACGGAGTTTTTCCTTACATCAAGAAGGTTTTTCAAAGGATTTAAAGGCGATTGCAAGAGCGGGGGCTGGTGTAAATAACATTCCTGTAGAACGTTGTACAGAAAGAGGGATTGTTGTTTTCAATACACCAGGGGCAAATGCGAATGCAGTAAAAGAGCTTATTCTTGCAGGTCTTATTATGTCATCACGTAATATTATAAGTGGGGTTAGTTGGGCAGCTGGGTTAGAAGGTCAAGAAGTTCCGCAGCTTGTAGAAGCAGGGAAAAAACAATTTGTGGGATCAGAGATTGCAGGAAAACGACTTGGTGTTATCGGACTTGGTGCGATTGGAGCTCTTGTCGCAAATGATGCATTATCTCTTGGTATGGATGTTGTAGGGTATGATCCATATATATCTGTTGAAACAGCATGGCGCTTATCAACACAAGTACAACGTGCATTTAGTTTAGATGAAATCTTTTCGACATGTGACTACATTACATTGCATATTCCACTGACAGATCAAACGAGAGGGATAATTGGAGAACATGCTGTGCAAACAATGAAAAAGGGTGTCCGTCTCTTTAACTTCTCAAGAGGAGAACTTGTGGATGAAGTTACGTTAGCAAAAGCTTTAGAAGAAGGGATCATTAATCATTACGTAACTGATTTTCCAAATGAAAATGTAATAAAAATGAAAAATGTAACGGCAACTCCACATCTTGGAGCCTCCACATATGAGTCTGAAGAGAATTGTGCGATTATGGCAGCTCGCCAGTTACGTGATTATTTGGAAACAGGAAACATCCATAACTCAGTAAACTATCCAAATGTGGAACTGCCTTATGTTGGAAAGAAACGAATTACAATTATGCATCAAAACGTTCCAAACATGGTGGGGCAAATTACAGGGTGTTTAGCGGAACATCATATTAATATAGCTGATATGATAAACCGTAGTAAAGGCTCTTTTGCATATACAATGATTGATATTGATAATGGAATTGATGATATAATTAAAGAAAATGTAGTTGGAAATATAAAGGGGATTACAGGTGTAGTAGCTGTTCGAATGATTGTATAAAGGAGAGAGAGATTTGGCGACAATTCGACCGTTCAGGGCAATTCGTCCAGTATCTGATAAGGCTGCACAAGTTGCAGCACTGCCGTATGATGTGTTAAATAGTAAAGAAGCAAGAGAAATTGTAAAGGGAAATCCATATTCCTTTTTACATATCGATAAAGCTGAAATAGATTTAGACCCAGCCGTTTCACCATATGAAAACAGCGTATATGAAAAGGCAAGTGAAAATCTACAACGTTTAATCCAAGAAGAAGTATTGATTCAAGATGAAGAGCCATGTCTTTATATTTATCAATTAACAATGCAAGGGCGAACGCAGTCTGGACTTGTCGTTTGTACATCAATTGATGAGTATACCGATAATACAATAAAAAAACATGAGCGGACTCGTCACGAAAAAGAACAAGATCGTATTCGTCATGTAGATGTATGTAATGCGAATACTGGTCCTATTTTTTTAACATACCGCACAAAAGAAGCTGTAACAAAGTTAATTGCAAATTGGCAAGAAAATCATACGCCAATTTATCAATTTACTGCCGATGATGGTGTGGAGCATGTAATATGGAAAATCGCAGAAAATGATGCGATTTCGGCATTGGTAGAATTATTTGAAGAGATTCCATCCCTATATATTGCAGATGGGCATCATCGCTCAGCATCTGCTGTGAAAGTAGGGCTTATGCGTAGGGAACAATATCCGAACTATACAGGTGAAGAAGAATTTAATTTCTTTTTATCTGTGTTATTCCCTCATGATGAACTATCGATTTGGGATTACAATCGTGTCGTGAAAGATTTAAATGGTTTATCTGAGGAACAATTTTTACAGCAAATTTCACAATACTTTTATGTGGAAAAAGCAAGTGTATCCCCATATAAACCAACTGAACCAAAATCATTTGGTATGTATTTAGATCAGTGGTGGTATAAACTCACTGTAAAAGTAGAAACATTTGATTCCCATGATGTTGTAAAACGTTTAGATGTTTCTATTTTACAAGATCATTTATTGAGTCAAGTATTACAAATTCACGACCCACGTGCAGATAGCCGCATTGATTTTGTTGGTGGTATTCGAGGTTTAGAGGAGCTAGAGCGCCTTGTGAATCGTGGTGATTATAAAGTAGCGTTTGCTTTATATCCGACATCAATGGAGGATTTATTAGCAATTGCAGATGCGGGAGAAGTTATGCCGCCAAAGTCCACTTGGTTTGAACCGAAGCTTCGTAGTGGACTTTGCATACATTCTTTAGAATAGAGAACAGACAGTATATCAAATTCAAGGCATATAAATAGTAAAAGTAAAGATAGTATGAATATCTTTTACTGAAAGACATGGGAAATGCGGATTGATTTCCAAATAAAGACGTGTTGTTTAACGAATATGAGAAAGAAGAAGAGGAGTGGGGAATACCACTCCTTTTATCACGACATACTTTCGTTGCTTTATTAAAAAATGTTTTAGACTATAGAAATAAGGTCTTCCTTTTGTCCCTACATAATAGAGTTGTTAAAAATAGTAAAGTCGTTTAAAAGATAATGAATTTCTTTAAAAAGGTGGTGTGAAACTCAATTTTTATACCATCTTTTCTAATTTCTTTGTACAATGAAGAGAAAGAATATTCCGATATTAATCTCATTAAGAAAAGGGCGATTCATGATTGGAGATGTTATACTGTGAAGACTTTTGACATAGTTAGTGTAGACGAAACAAACTTGGAAAGAGAAGGATGCTATTGTCTTCGTAGCAAACCAAATTCAACAGGATTTATTGAATATGCACCGATTGAATACTCTTCAAGAGTGGTTTATGGCGAAAATTATATCGTTATTCATTGTCTTTGGGTACATATAACAGGTAAGGGTTATGCGTCGAAGTTGATTCAGCAGTGTATGAAAGAAGCAAAAAAACAAAATAAGAATGGTGTTATCGTTGTAACGAATTCGAATACTTCTTGGACACCAAGTAAAGATATTTTTATTAAAAATGAATTTATTGAAATCGCACAAGCACCTTATGGGTTTGAATTGCTAGTTTATAAATTTGATGATTCTCCTAATCCATATTTTCCGAGCGACTGGAATGAAAGACTTCAAACTTTTCATGAATTAACGATTATAAGAACACAACAATGTCCATTTATCGAGGTTGCTTCTGATAACGTTTTAGAAGCAGCAAATAAGTTGGGGATAAAAACTATAATTATTGATATTCAAAGCAGAGAAGAGTTATTAAAACTGTCACCAACACCATACGGCATATACGGGGTAATCTTTAAAAATGAATTAATTACATATCATCGACTAACGATACATTCGGCAATGAAATGATTGAAAGAGTTAGGTTGATTCAAAATGGAGAGCAAATAGTTCCATAAAAAATGTATGAGACTGAAATGTATTGATACAATTATATTCTTCTTACTATCCCCACCTTATCATATAAAATAAAGTATGCTATGCAATTCTTAGACAAGAAATAAGAACGATTGTAAGAAAATATACGTAAAAAAATATACGTAAAAAAAGAAAATGTATTAATTCTTGTATAAAGCTTTTAAAAGAGAAAAAGGTCTCATTCTGATGAATATAGAATTAGTCTCTGTGTTTATTGTGTATAACGGGGATTACGGTAAATAAAAGAGGAGTGATATTGAATGTTAGATGTTTTAAAGCAACAATACAACTTTATTAGCTCTACCAGAGAAAATTTATTTACATTTTTGGAAGAAATCCCGCCGCAAAAGTTGCACAACACAGTTCCGAATTTCGGAAGCGGTAGCATTATAAAGACCCATATTCATGTAGCCGATTGCTATCGATACTGGCTTGGATCATTCGCATGTAACAAAAAACGATCAGACTTTTCGTTTGCTACTGATTATGAAATTGAGCATTCAGATGTCGAGTTGGTTCGTGAAAGGTTTAAGTTAGTAGATGAGATTGTACAACGTTTTTTTGATGAATTCAATACGCGCTGGTTCGAAAATATAGAAAATGAAGTGAAATGGCAAAAAGAACCGTGGAGTACGACTCCGCTATGGCTTTTAACCCATACTGAGACACATGAGTTTCATCACAAAGGACAAATCGTATCAATGGCACGTCACCTCGGATATAATCCACCTAACACAGACCTTGATTAATTCAAATGTATTAAAAAATAATCTACTATAACTGCTGAGAACAGAAAGTATGTGAAGGATTGGTTTTTCTGTTTAAATGCAAATCTTATATTGTTATAGCCTACATTAGTATAGGTATTTTTGTTACAGGTATCATTGGATGGAACGGAAAAATTGAAGCTATACAAGATAATAAAAATACATCATCCTTTGGAGTTAAAGGATATCACCAAAAAACAACGTAACTTTTGTATCAATCTAATGGTTCTAAATGTAATGAAATTCACGGCATTAAGATCGTTAGGAGGAAGTAAAGTGTCAAATAAAATAATGAGTTACATTGACAACCAGATGGTAAAAATTCCAGAAGGAGAAGTGGAGCTAAGGGACGATAGAATAAAAAGTAAATGGAAAGTGGCAATAAGGCCATTTCTTCTTGCACAGTATCCTGTAACTGCGGATCTGTACTATGCGATTACAAATCAGTCACCTAATTCTTTTGATAAAGATCTAAAACCGGTTGTAAATATTTCTTGGAATGATGCCATCTCTTTTTGCAATCAACTTTCACAGAAAGCTGGACTGAAAGAGTGTTATTCTATAAGTGATAATGGTGAAAATATTATTTGTAATGGGGAATCTGATGGCTATCGACTTCCTACAGAAGCAGAGTGGCAATATGCATGTAAAGCGGGGACTACTGGTTATAGATATGGAGAGATTGATAAGATTGCTTGGTATGATGGAAATTCAGGTGGCAAAATCCATGAAGTAGGAAGAAAGGAACCGAATGCATGGGGTCTGTATGATATGTTAGGGAATGTTTGGGAGTGGTGCTTTGATTTATATGATGAACAAGTGTACGGCTCCTACCGAATTTTTCGAGGAGGTAGCTGGGCTGAAGAGGCCAGGGGGTGCGGAGCTTCATGTCGTCGTCGTAGCCATCCGACATTTTACATTGATGACCTTGGGTTCCGGCTTGCACGGTCATTTTAACTTCCTCAAACGAGTGCACTTTCAGGGAAGTACAGCTCAACTAATAGAGAGTGAAAGTAAAATAAAAAAGAACCTGTATCTTTAATTGCTTGGTAATCAAAGATACAGGTTTTCATTTTTATACTGTCTTTTTCTTGCAAAAAACACAATTGTTTCTTAATGTAATGTTGTAGAGAGATAAACAAGGAAGGGTTTAACAAATATGATACATATTTTATTAGCAGATGATGATAAGCACATTAGAGAATTATTACATTACCACTTACAAAAGGAAGGGTTTAAAATTTTTGAAGCTGAGGATGGAAAAGTAGCGCAATCTATATTAGAAAGGGAAAATATTCACCTTGCTCTTGTCGATATTATGATGCCGTTTGTGGATGGTTATACTTTATGTGAAGAAATTAGAAAGTATCATGATATACCTGTTATTTTATTAACTGCAAAAGACCAACTAGTGGATAAAGAGAAAGGATTTGTTTCTGGAACAGATGATTATATTGTAAAACCATTTGAACCAGCAGAAGTAATTTTTCGTATGAAAGCTTTGCTTCGTCGTTATCAAATGTTGAGTGCGGACGTTATCACGCTTCATGGGACAACGATTGATAGAAAAAGTTTTGAGGTGAAATGTAATAATCAAACCATCTTATTGCCATTAAAGGAATTTGAATTATTGTCACAACTTGCTGGGTATCCCGGTAGAACATTTTCAAGAGAAGAGTTGATTGAACTTGTTTGGGGAATGGATTTTGAAGGGGATGAACGGACAGTTGATGTTCATATTAAACGTCTTCGAGATCGTTTTTCAAAACGAACAGATGATTTTCAAATTAAAACAGTACGTGGACTTGGTTATAAGTTGGAGCTGAAATAAGATGAAGTCACTTTATTCCAGATTTGCATTGATTACGATTGGGATTATGCTTCTTAGTAGCATCATTGGTTTTTTATTAACCAATGTGTATTATCAAGTGAAATTAAAACCATATAATAGTGAAAAGATTTTACGTTATGCTGAAGAAATAAAGCGCTTGTATGAAAAACAAACGGAAGAAAATAAGGATGAGTATTTGCATTCAATTGCAAAATTAGGGTATGAGATTTATGTAGTAGATGATCAAAAACAGGGGAAACGTATTGGAAATGCTTTTCGAAAGACAAAAATTAGCGATGAAACAATTAATGAAGTCTTACAAGGGAAAACATACAATGGTGTTTCTACTTATCCAACTCGACTATTTATAACAGGCTTTTTTGATAATGAATTAATTAATAGCGTTGGGGTTCCACTGAAACATGGTGATAAGCAGTATGCTTTATTTATTCGTCCTGATATTCAGCAGCAGTTTGGTGAAATGAGGATTTTCTTAGCAGTGTTGCTAGGATTTATTGTTGTATTAAGTATCATTTTTATTGCAATTGCAGCTCGTTATATCGTTCGTCCAATTCAAACATTTACTAAAGCGACGCAGAAAATTGCGAGTGGTGAATATGATATTGAATTAGAAGAAGGACGAAAAGATGAAATTGGGACATTATCTACAAGTTTTAAAAAGATGACAAAAAGTATAAAAGAGTTAGATCAAATGAGACAAGAGTTTGTTTCCAACGTGTCTCATGAATTTCAATCTCCGCTATCTTCCATTCAAGGTTTTTCGAAGACATTACAGTCAGAAAAGATGACAGAAGAGGAACGGAAACATTATTTGCAAATTATTGAGACTGAAAGTAAACGAATGTCTAGTTTATGTAAACAGTTACTCACGCTTGCTTCTTTAGATAAAGAGGAAAAGGTTCTTCAAATAAAAGAGTTTGATTTGCAAAAACAAATGAAAGACGTCATTTTTATGTTGGAATGGAAATGGCGTGAAAAAGATATCGCGGTTGAATTTGATGTTCCTAACGTGAATATAAAGGGCGATGAGAATTTACTTCATCAAGTGTGGACAAATATATTTACAAATAGTATTAAGTTTACAGATAGTGGTGGAACCATCGCATTTGCTGCCCGAGAATTAGAAACGAGTGTAGTAATTTCAATCTCAGATAGCGGGATTGGTATGGGGAAAGAAGAAGTGGATCGGATTTTTGATCGATTTTATAAGGTGGATACAGCGAGGGCTCGTAATGTAGAGGGAAGTGGCTTAGGATTATCCATTGTGAAGAAGATTGTTGAATTACATAATGGGAAAATATCGGTGGAGAGTGTAAAAGGAGAAGGTACGACGTTTCGAATTGAAATTCCTAAATGATGAGAAGGGCTATTTGAAATAAGTAGTTCCGTTTTCAGGGAGAAACATTTTAAATATCATACAAAAAACATATCGATTCACATATGAATTGATATGTTTTTTTGTTGATGTAACAATATTTCCGGATTATTTTAAAAAAGAGGAAAAATTGCTATAGTTGTATGTTAAAGTTCCAATTGTCTTTATATTATTATGATAAAAATATAGAGGAGGAAATTTAAACGAATGCGTTTAAAACACGAATTAAGGAGTTTCGAGCTAAAATAGATATGAAACAAAGCAATCTGGCGGATGCTTTAGGAGTTCGACGTGAAACGATAAGTCATTTAGAAAAGAGAAGGTATAATCCTTCTTTA
>NZ_NUOT01000022.1 GCF_002584535.1 Bacillus cereus | reverse complement strand
CGCCAGTCTTTTACCCGACAAATTATCTTTAAAACTTGGAAATCTTTATTTCAGATTCATGATTGGCACAATATCAAACGAGAGCGATTAGAATGCCACATTTATGGAAAACTTATCGCTATTTTTCTATATTCTTCTACTATGTTTAAGATGCGACAATTAATTTTACAAAAGAAGCAAAGAGAATTAAGCGAATATAAAGCCATTGGAATGATTCAAGATCATCTATACATTCTTTATCAAGCTATACAGCAAAACACCCGAGAAATAACAAAGATTTTAATCCGCCTGTTCCATCTTCTTCAGAAGAATGGACGGAAATCTCACAGATATGAGAAGAAGACTGTCTTTGATATTATGGGTGTTGTCTATGAGTATAATGGATTGAGAAAACAAAAGAAAATTGCATAATTAAAAAAGTGAAACCCGTTAGGGTTTATTTGGTATGCGCATTTTTAAGAATATATTTCTATTTTAAGAATGTTTTAACCCAGCTGAACGAAAGTTCAGTTTGTGTACACTCTTAAGTTGATGGGCATGGGTCACCTTATCAAAAAAAGAAAATTGTACGTTTAGACACAATTCGGACACATTTTAACCGGTTCCCTGTACGTTATTGAAAAAGTTACCAGAGATCATAATTTTTTATAATTTCACGCACGACTTTTGTAACACTTATGAAAGGAATTTGAAAGGTTTTTATACTATGCTGAACTTCAGAACATTAATTTTAAATGATTCTAAAGTGAATAATTTCACAACGAGAGGAGAACGGAATGAAAAAGAAATTTAAAACAACAGGAATTGGAAAAAAGGTAATCCCTGCTACAGCGGCATTAGGAATTCTTTTTTCTATAGCACCGATTGCAGAAAATAAGGCTAGCGCAGGGATAGGTGCAGTAGTAGATATAGGTATTACTGTATTAGGTGCTATAGCAAACACTTATGAAACACTTGGAATAAGCCCAGGGGATCGAGACCCAGGCACTCACATTGATGTATATGCAGAAAACGAAACTTACCAGGCCCCTAGTTTTACATCTGGGGAATTTAATATTTCCATGTATCATACAAAAGGTGATTTGAATTTTATTAAACAAGTTAAAGTACGCTATCCAAATGGAAGAATTGAAACTCATCAACTAAAATCTGGACAGCAGCTTAAAATTACTGACGCAGGAGCAATTATAGATTTAAACCCTAATGCAGCAAATGTCTCAGAACACGATCTTCTTTACATTACACAAGCACAATTAGACGAAGGAAAGACCGGAGTTGTGATAAATCAAGGCCAACACGGATTTGTAGAAAAAGCATCTGGTAAAAACCCGAGATTTCTTGGTCCACTTTACAAAAAATATTCCGGTGACTCCTTTGGCGATTGGGCGGTGATTGCTAGAAATTCAGATTACCTATTTGATCAGATAGCAAATAAATTATCAGATAAGCAAAAGCAATTGATAACATTGACTTCAAAGCCAGTATCTAAAGACGTCCTTGACAACTATGTTAATAATGATCCTAAAGCTCGTGCAGATTTTTATGATCGATTATCTGATGTATTGGCGGAGCGTACTAACGTCATAGAGACAGGTCTGGTACTACCATACATTAGACTAAATGATGGTAACCCTCATCAAATTATCCCTTATAAAAAAGGAACAAATAAAGTAATCGTAAAAACAGGTTCAAAATACCTTTCAGGAAAAGAAGGAAACGAACTTCAATATTCCGATTCGCTTGGCGATGATGAAGTATTTGAACTTGTTCAGGTAGAAAATAATGATGCTGGTTCATTTCAGTTCCGTTTGAATAACAAGAATGGAGTAAGTTTAGCTGGTGATAGGCATACTTCAAAGTTCGGTACTGGTGAGCGTTTCGACTCTGAAATTCGTTTCGATGATAAAAGCAACAATGAAATTCACAATTGGTTAATAGAGTGGTATCCGGGTAAAGAAAATGAGAGACAGAAGTATGACAGAGTACAGATTGTAGCTGATGAAAAAGATTCTACTAAATTGACTGCAAAAGATTCTTCTGGAAATGTAATAAAGAACAGTTGGGTAAACCAAGGTTCTGCTTATCATTTTGCAGATGCTGATGGAGTTCTCATGACAGGTTGGAAAGAAATTAAGGGGAATACCTATTATTTTGAGCCGACTTCTGGAAAATTGGTCACAGGAAGTGGCAGTGACTCACAGATTGATGGGAAGTACTATCACTTCAATAATGATGGTTCCGTGCAAAAATCAGCATGGAAGGAAGATCGAGAGGGCCTACACTATTCCGATGCTTCTGGAGCGTTTATTAAGGAAGGCTTGAAAGATATAGATGGTAAAATTTATTATTTCCAAGATTACAAGGTAAATAAAAAGGAAATACGTATAGAAGATCGAGGTGTCATCCTTTACTTTTCCGATAAAGGTGTGCTTGAGAGAGTTTCTAATCTAAATGGAGAAGTTATAGACAGCGTTGTTAATGTCCAGTTTGACAACAAAACATTAACATTTAATCATGACGGTTCGATTTTTAAAACAGGGATCAACAAAAGAGAGAAAATAATAGAATATTATAGTTTAGAAGATGGATCTTTCTATACCGGTTGGAAAATAATAGACGGTAAGAACTACTATTTCACAAATGGCCGCAATTATACGTTCAATGATTATGACAACATTGAGGGGAAAAAATATTATTTTCATGAAGACGGATCAGTTAACCGAGCAGGGTTTGAAAAAATAGATGGTAAGTTATACCATTTTGACAATAACGGCATAGCACAAACGGGCTGGCAAACTATCGATAATAAATATTATTACTTCGATGAGAATGGAGCAGCTAAAACAGGATGGTTCCAAGTTGGTGGTGGATATAGACCTATTCCACTTGCATACGGATACCTTTGGTATTGCGCTAGAGAAGATGGTTCACTTTATGCAGATGGTTGGTTTAACATCGGTGGTAAAGATTATCACTTTGACTATTGGGGACATAAAATGCCGTACTAAAATAATAACCTGATGATAGCAAGGGAATGCTTGTATGCTGATGTGTACTGCATTCCCTTATTCTATGTATGCTATATTTAGCTCGACACGACAAAAAAACATTGTACTAGAAAAGTAGCACCTCTAATTGTTGGACATAACTAATAATTAGAGGTGCAGTTTTTTATGGCCAAATATTCTTTGAAAACGAAATTAGATGCATAGATAGCATTCGTTATGAATAATTTTCCTAATAACCATTTCGTTTTAGTGTACGATAAATGGTGGTTCTATCAACATTTAAAAAATCAGAAATTTCCTGTTTTGTTTTTCCTTGATCAAGTAACTCGAGTATCAAATCAGTTTTAGACTTATTGATTTTAGGAATTCTCCCCAGTTTTCCGCCATTTTCTACATACCTAATACGTCCAGCCTGTGTTCGTTCCAGTATATAGTTTCGTTCAATATCAGCAAATAAAGATAAGATTGTAACCATTACTTTCGTAGTCATGTCATCTTTTTTCCGAGTATCACTGTTATCATTAATAGCAATAATCCCAGTATCATTTTTGATCAGCTTTTCATGAGTACGAATCATATCAGAAAGATTTCTTCCTAAACGATCTAATTTATAGACAATAAGTGTGTCCTCTGGACTTAGTCGCTGCATAAGAACTTGGAATTGTTCTCTCTCGATATTTTTTTCACTTTGCTTTTCTTCAAAAATACATTCTTCTAACAACTCAATTTTGTTAGTTTCACAATATGTAAGAATTTCTTTTTTCTGAAATGTATAATCTTGTTGTGGAGTAGATACTCGAATATATGCGTAGTTCATTTTTTGCTCTCCTAACGTTGCATAAGTCTGTTTTTCTATTTTGCTACAAATATCGTATCATTTCGGGGGGATTGATTTGCAACATAATATATGCAACGTCGTGACGCTATAAAAATCAAGCCCAAGGCAAGTGTTGCATATATGTTGATTTTTGCAACAGAACCTTTGAAAGAGTTTTGTTACATTTTCGAAAGAAATATGCAAGATATTTAAACTAAGATAAACTTACGAATATAAATTTCATATGAATCGTTAGTAAAATAAAAATACTAGCAATTAGAAAAAAACATTTTACAATATTATAAGTAAATCAAAAAAGATTTCTTTTATTTTTGATAAAGGAACAGAGGAGATTTTATGTATGACAACAAGAATTGCAATTATAGAAGATGAAGATAATATCCGTGAAATATGCGAACGGTACTTAGAAAGGGAAGGATATGAAGTATACACCGCTGAAAACGGAGAAGAAGGTTGGAATTTATTTCAGCAATATCAACCAGATCTCATTGTTTTAGATTTGATGATGCCGAAAAAAGATGGATGGGAATTATGTGAGGAAATTCGCCAACACTCTAATGTTCCTATTATTATTTTGACTGCTAGGCAAGAGGAAAGAGATCGAATTTTGGGATTAACAATAGGCGCGGATGATTATGTAACAAAACCGTTTTCGCCTCGTGAATTAGTATTAAGGGTACAAATTTTATTACGAAGAGGCAATCAAGCAACAATACAAATACAAGAACCAGTATCAGAAATGATAAAATTCCAAGATTTAGAGATTGACCTAACAAAAAGACGTGTATTAGTTTGTGGGCATGAAATTGAGTTAACAGTGAAAGAATTTGAGGTACTTCATATAATGGCAAAACATCCAAGACAAGTATTCTCAAGATCCCAACTTCTTGAACAAATTTGGGATTTTGAGTATGGAGGGTGCACAAATACAGTAACAGTTTTAGTAAGTCGCCTACGTGAGAAATTAGATAAACATACAACAAAGAATCGTTGGATTCATACAGTTTGGGGCATAGGTTATCGCTTTGAGCCAGATGGAGGAAATGAAATATGAAGTTACGTTATCAATTGTTGTTGATGAATTTATTAAGTACGGGTATTATGGTAATCTCTATCTGGTATAGTGAAAGACAAATGTTACTTAGACCAGAACAGACACGGTTATTTATAGGAATCGTGATTGTAGCACTCATTATTTCAACGATTATTTACTGGTTAATGACACGTCCTATTATGAGATCCATTCAGAATTTAATTGCATTAACCAAACAATTTAGTGATAGACATTTTGAAACGATGTACATAATAGGGAAAGAACCGGAAGAGTTTAAAGAATTAGCCACATCTTTTCAAGAAATGGCAAAAAAATTAGAAGAAAGCTTTACTAAGTTAGAAAAAGGAGAAAAAGAACGTACTGAGCTGATTGCGAATATTTCACATGACTTACGAACTCCTCTTGCTAGCATACAATTGATGATAGAAGCGTTACAGGATGGCTTAATTGCAGATGCTGATATGAAAAAACAGTATCTAACGACAATTCTAAACGAAATACAACGATTAAATGGATTAATTAATGATTTATTTGAACTGTCTAAGTTAGAACTTGGACAAGAAGCATTTCATCCAAGTTTAATACATGTAGATAGTATTCTATTAAAAGTAATAGATTCACATGCTATCCTATTGAAAGACAAAGAGATTGATCTGCAATTACGTGTTTCGGATACATTACCAAAGCTTTGGATTATGCCATGTAAAATAGCCCGAGTGATCAATAATTTGTTACATAATGCGATTCGTCATTCTCCTACATGTGGCACAATTGAGTTAGTTGTAGAGGAAAATAAACAGAAACAGCAAATTATATTCACTTTGCGTGATGAGGGGAATGGGATTTCCTACGATGAACAATTACGTATATTTGAACGCTTTTTCAGAACAGATCCATCAAGAAGTTCACAATCTGGAGGATCTGGACTTGGACTCGCTATTGCAAAATCACTAGTGGAAATGCATAAAGGAGAAATTGGTGTTCGGGACCGTCCAGATGGAAAACAAGGATGTGAATTTTGGTTTACTCTTCCTGTCATATCAGAAAAGAAATAGATAGAGAAAAAGAATCCCTTATTTTTAGGGATTCTTTTTTGTTAAAGCTTGCTCACACAAATGATCTGCACATCAATTCATCTTTGAGATACAGATCATTTGTATGATAATTTTTATAAATAATTGCTGAATAATGAACTTACATAAATGCTTTTAAAAGTTCTTGAACGAATGGAAGTAGTCCACCTACAAATTTTAAAACTGCCATTGCGATTTCCATACTATTTCCTCCTCTTTCTTGGTGTTTAGATGTGGTACATCTTATGCTCTTATTATAGTAAACGTTTACAAATGAATCGATACATTTTGATATGCAAAATTACATATTTATATCTGTATGATTGAATGAAAGATCTATGAAGCTAATGAACATGCAGGTTTTCCTTTTGGTTTATTCGTTTCATCAGAAAGGAAGTCAGACCTTTGAAAGACTTTTGTAATATTTATGAAAGAAAAATGAAAGATTTGCTAGATAGGATGAAGTTGTTCTACTAGTAGATGATGCGCGCAGATGATAAAACCAATAGTAAAAATAAGAAGGGATGCAGACATGTTTATGAAAAGAAAACTATCTATACTTACATTCTTAGCATTCATATTTAGTTTGATCGTAACTATTTTTCCTACAAATTCTGCTTATGCAGCTGAGGACGATCGTATACTTGATATTTATGGGGATCCAATTACCACAAATAAAGATTACATACTAGTAGACAAATATTTGTGGGTGACAGGTATTCCTTTTGAAAAACGAGTAGCACCTGTAGGTCAGAATAGGCTTGGAATAACTTATGAGAAGTTTGCGGGTTGGCATTATGTAATTCAATATAAAAACTCGTCTTATTATGGTGCTGCTGAAAAGCATAAGGATACAAAAGGTAATGAGTATTATGGTACACCTATCAATTTTGAAGTGCCGGCTGGAGTAGAGAGTGATGGATATATAAGAAATAATACTCCAATTACAATGTCAATGTGGATTGGAGGACCAAATGCTGATGCAGGAGGAACAAAAAAATATGTAAATGCAGGCAATCGAAGCTGGATCTATTTTAGTGACCAATCAAGAAGTACTTTAACAGTTAAGAAAAAAAATTCGAAGGAAATAGATTTAGTTACAGGTAAAACGGATTATCTTAGAGATAAACTTGGTAGACCTACTGACTGGTATAATGCAGATCCACAGCAATCTAGTTATGGAGTTATAACAACCTTCCAGCTAGAGACTTCAGAGCAACCATTTGCAAATCAAGATAAATTGTGGGGAAGATCTGCGCCTGAAGACTACGCTGGCTATGAATTAGTACCTTTACCATAAAGCATCTATTAAATCTATCTAACTATACATCAAATGGAGGAATATTTATGAAAAGAAAAATTTTAGCTTTAGCTTCTGTAATTGCTTTAACAGCTCCTATCCAAAGTGTGGCGTTTGCACATGAAAATTGCCACCAAGATCCACCAATTGCTCTAAAGTGGTCAGCAGAATCTATACATAATGAAGGTGTAAGTTCTCATTTATGGATTGTCAACAGAGCCATTGATATTATGTCCCAAAATACGACTGTTGTGAAGCAAAATGAGACAGCTCTATTAAATGAATGGCGTACGGATCTAGAGAAAGGTATTTACTCTGCAGATTATGAAAACCCATACTATGATAATTCTACATTTGCTTCACACTTCTATGATCCTGATTCAGGAAAAACGTATATTCCATTTGCTAAACAAGCAAAGCAAACAGGAGCGAAATATTTTAAACTAGCTGGTGAAGCTTATCAAAATAAAGATCTGAAAAATGCATTCTTCTATTTAGGATTATCACTTCATTATTTAGGGGATGTCAACCAACCAATGCATGCAGCAAACTTTACTAACATTTCGCATCCATTTGGCTTCCACTCAAAATATGAAAACTTCGTTGATACAGTGAAAGACAATTATAGAGTAACAGATGGAAATGGCTATTGGAATTGGCAAAGTGTAAATCCAGAAGATTGGGTTCATGCATCAGCATCAGCAGCAAAGGCTGATTTCCCATCAATTGTTAATGATAATACGAAAAATTGGTTCCTAAAAGCAGCTGTATCACAAGACTCTGCTGATAAATGGCGTGCGGAAGTAACACCGGTAACAGGAAAACGTTTAATCGAAGCACAGCGTATTACAGCTGGATATATCCATTTATGGTTTGATACGTACGTGAATAACAAATAACAAAATACACTTATACATGGCAAAAGTTATGTATGTTATAAAGTGAAACTTCCAACGGTGGAGGAGCATTCCCCACCTATCTTCTTTAGTTCTCTCCGAATCTTGATGTGGAAGTCTTACTGACCGTAAATAGTGAGATAAAGTAAAACGGAAACGACTATTGGGTTCAAGGGTCATCCTGAGAGTAAATACCATAATTTGAGTTTGATAAGTGTATTTTAGAAATTTCCAAGCCTTTCAAATCAATGAAAGACTTTTATAACATTTATAAGTGGGAGCGCCACATGCCCATCAACTTAAGAATTTTATAACACCTCAAAACAAAAAAATTGTACATTTTCACATGAAGATGTCAATTTTCTTGTTTTGGGGTATTTGTATTTCTTAGCTTGATAGCGATGTGGCGATACCCCATAGTAAGAGAAATTTTCATTGTATTAATTTGATAAAAGGATATAATGGGCTAGTGAGGAAATCGGCGTTTTGCATGAAAGATAGAATGGATTTGAATGAAGGGACTGACTTATATGAATAGAAGAAAGAATTGTAAATTACAAAAACCAATGAAAGTATTTATGGCATCTGCTGTTTTGACAACGACATTATTTACGTCTATGACTGTAAATAGTTTGAACATTCATGCTGAAACTACGCAAACTCAGGCGCAATATGAAGAGAGGACGTTTGAACTTCTGAGTACAGGACATTATATGGGTGAAGCAAAAAGAGAAAGAAGAAGAGAGCAACGAAACTATACGCCAACAGGAATCTATGTAAAACCGAATGAACAAGTGACAATTGAAGTATCGGGATTATCAGGATTAGAGAAGCTTGGAGCAACTATTGGGACAAATGAATATGATAAAGAAGGAGGAAAAGCATTTCGTCTTTCTTCTGGTTCTAACACTATCTCCTCTCCAAACGGTGGTTTATTAGGATTTGATAACTGTGAAGGGAAAGGAACTGTTAGGGTGAAAGTAACACAAGGCGGGAGTCCTATTCCATTCTTTGAATTAGGGAAGCATAAGAAAGAAGACTGGATTGCCATGATGGACAAATATCCAGATGCACATGCCGTTCAATTAAAGTCAAAAAAAGCAGTACTTACTGTTACTCAGGAAAGTGCCAAGAAATATATTGTGGATCAAGATCCTGTTCCTTTATTAAAAAAATATGATGAAATGATTCTAGCACAAGATAGAATATCGGGACTATCTGAAACAAATACTAATCCGTTACATCGTTCAACTCGCCGTCTTTGGGCTTTTGTAGAAAATCCTAACAAACCAGATTGGGGTATGTATTTAAGTCAAGATGGAGCCGTATTTACGACTGCTGGTGATGCAATTGAAAGTACTTTAAATGTAAATGAATTTGGATGGGGACAAATGCATGAAGCAGGGCATGCAAGACAACAATACCCTTGGATGTGGTATGGATTGGATGAAGTCACTGTTAATATTTATTCTTTAGCTGCACAAAAGCAATTATTCCCGAATCAACCAACACGGTTAGAAAAAGAGGGAGATTACGATAGAGCCTTTCAATACTTAAAACAAACAGATAAAGAGTATAAAAATATTAATGACGTGTTTGTGGAACTTGTTATGTTTTGGCAACTTCATTTAGCATATGGGGAAGATTTTTATCCGAATCTTCACAAATTATATCGAGAGTTATCAAAAGATAAACTTCCAGCAACGGATGAAGAGAAAATACAAGCATTTATTTACAATACATCGAAAGTAGCGAAACAAAATTTACTTCCATTCTTTGATCAATGGGGACTGAAAGCATCACAAGAAACGAGAAAAAAAGTAGAAGCTTTGAGATATCCAACATTAACTTCTCCTATATGGGAAGCGACGGATGCAAAACCTGTTAAAGCAGTAGCTGCGTATGATTCAAGAAAATAATGAAAGCAAGTGTGTGAACTAGCTAGTAATGCAATCGATGACAATCCAAATACAATTTGGCATAGCTAATAGGGCACATCATATAATTCCTTATAAACAAGGGGGATTACGATATAACAGGTATGAAAATAAATAACATTCCTGTGGCAGATCCTCTCGAGCTATACTATCATGTGAATAAAAGTAAACAATCAGTGCTTCCCTTCAAAATTGGCCCTTTTAAATAATGGATTCATTTTTGAATGATTACCTCAAAATCAAAGAAGCTTACCTATTAGATATGTATAATAGGTAAGCTTCTTTATTTTTCAAGGGTTCTCAGAACTTAGGTCTTTATAACAAAACGGCCATCTTATGCTTCTTGTTACAGGACCTCCGTTTAAAACTTTAATTCTCTTATTACTGTTAAGATAAATTTATTCTAGTTCCTAAAACTCACTTATTTCTTAATAGGGGGTAGCACCACATCGCTATCAAGCTAAGAGTTTGAAGTAGCCCCCAAAAAAATTTTATCTCATCACAGTTGTCTATGAGAATCCAGTGCATTTTTTTCGTTTTGGAGAACGATGAGTTTCTTAGCTTGATGGGCATGTGGCGGGACCACTATATAAACAAAGGCGAAGTCTACAAAGAGACTCCGCCTTTTCAACGTACAATGAACTTCAACAATTACTAGCTACTTCCTAAACATTATTCCTCATTTATCAACCTGTTTATGCTTTTTTCAAACTTTGCAACAGAACCACATTGGATATAGTCTTTTCCATATCTAAATTCATCTTTCTCTGAGGAGGGAGTCTTCTTAGCTATTATGATAAAAGTAGTAAATTTGAAAGATATTCTATTTCAAAAATACAATATTCTAAGGGAAGCGATTGCATAACAAATATAGCTATTCAAACAAATAGCATACTAATCATTCTTGAACAAAAAATGTATTTTTCTTAAAAAATTACATTTTTTGTTCAAGAAAACGCTTGCATAAAACGTTGTTTAAATACTATTATTTATATATAAGGAAATATTATAATAAAAAAGGAGATGTATTTTATGTGTTCATTATTATTGTATGAAAAGTTTCAAAATGAAACACTTCATCCGAACCTAAATTGGTATTGTCAACCAGAAAAATGGGATATCCAAAAAAAAGATACTGGGCTTATTATTCAGCCTGAAAAAATGACTGACTATTGGCAAAAAACACACTATGGATTTGCTGTTGATAATGGGCATTTCCTATATTCAGAGATGAATGAGGATGTAATTATCACTACTAGAGTACGGTCATATCCTGTACATCAATATGATCAGGCTGGGTTAATGGTTCGATTTTCTAAAGACTGTTGGTTAAAGACGTCTATAGAGTATGAACCAAATGGTATGTGTAAACTTGGAGCTGTGGTAACTAATCACGGTTACTCAGATTGGTCTACTCAAAACTACAAAAAAGGACCATGGGATCTATATTTTCGCATTCGTAGAGAGTCCAAAGACTATATCGTTGAATTTCTAGAAGTTAAACATGATAAAGAGTTCACTTTAAAAGAATTAAAAGAACAAACTTGGAATCAATTACGTATTACAAGATTAATGGAAGATGCAGAAGATAAAGTTTTCCAATGTGGTGTATATGCTTGTAGTCCACAAGGACAGGGATTTACCGCTGAATTTGAATTCCTAGCTATAGAAAAAGGGACGATAAAACCCTAGACTTTATAAAATGTAAGGATTGGAGAAAGAAATGAATTTATTAATTTGGATGTGCTGTTTCTTTTAATTCGTTATAGGAATAACAGATGTTTTTCTAGGAGGAATTATACCTGAATTATTACCTTACTATAATCGAGCTTATTCAGATGGGGGGACATTGCTATTCATCCAATTCATTGTTTTTTTAATTGGCGTTATAGTAATGCCTAAAATATCTAAATTGCTAGGAAGAAAATCGATATTATTTGTTGCACTTTTAGTAATTAGTTTATCTTATATAATTTTAGGTTTATTGCCCCCATGGTTTTTAGTAATCACATTGACATTTTTCACCGGTTTCGGTTAGGGAATTATTGATTTAGTTCATATGAACAAAAGTTCATTTTATTTTCGCTCTTAAGTTGATGGGCATGTATGGTGACCCCTTATAGCAAGGTTCTACATGCTTCCCTATGGATATGTTTTATATTTAGGGAATCCTGACGAATCCTTGTAAGAAAAGACAATAATAAACAGGGATTTGATTCATTTTAATTATGTAAAAATCACATAACTACAAATGATAAGACTGAAGTCCGATAAGACTGATATAAATAAGGGGATAAAATTAAAATTCATCCTCCGTTATCAAATTCCCTGCATCATTATCTTTCGTTAATCGTTGTCTCAAATAATTTTCTTTCGTAGTCCGATCATTTTTATGACCAACCGCGGCTGCGATGATATGAGGCGCTAGCCCCTTGTAATCATATAAGTACTGTACATAAAAATGTCTAAAGAAGTGGGGAGTAATTCGTATATTCTCTGTAAGGGGTAGCACCACATCGCTATCAAGCTAATAAAACAAAATACCCCCTAAAATGAAAAAATACGCTATTCTTTCTGTAGAATCATAGGAAAGGATGGCGTTTTTGTATGTCTATTTCTGTATCTGATGAATTACAACTATTTGCTCAAGAAATTCAAAGCTTCTTATCTCCAAATATCTTACGAGATCTTGCTAGAGATGTTGGTTTTGTGCAACGAACTAGTAAGTACCAAGCAAAAGATTTAGTCGCTTTATGTGTATGGATGAGCCAAAATGTCGCTACAACTTCTTTAACCCAGTTATCTAGCTGTTTAGAAGCATCAACAGAAGTGCTCATCAGTCCTGAGGGACTGAATCAACGATTTAATAAAGCGGCTGTACAATTTTTACAACACATATTAGCTGAACTACTAAACCAAAAATTAGCCTCATCCATGCCGGTTTCCTCTCCATATACTTCTGTTTTCAAGCGTATTCGTATTTTAGATTCAACTGCATTTCAACTCCCAGATCCCTTTTCATTTGTTTATCCAGGTGCAGGAGGATGCAGCCATACAGCGGGAGTGAAAATTCAGCTGGAGTATGATCTATTAAGTGGACAGTTCCTTCATATCCATACAGATCCAGGTAAACAACATGATCGAACCTACGGTTCTCTGTGTGTTCCAACTGTGACAGCAAATGATTTATGTATCCGAGATTTAGGATATTTTCATTTGAAAGATCTTCAACATATAGAAGATAAAAAAGCCTACTATATCTCTCGTATCAAGTCGAATACACGTATTTATCAAAAAAATCCCAACCCTGATTATTTTCGAGATGGAAGAATCAAAAAAGGTACGGAGTATATACAGATAGATATGGAGGTCTTAATGAATTCTCTTCAGCCAGGACAAACATGTGAAATACCCAACGCTTATGTAGGAATGACTGATAAAGTACCAACTCGTGTAATTGTTCATCGATTAACAAAAGAACAACAACAAAAACGACTACAGGATCAAACTGTGAGAGAAAAAAAGAAAGGAATGAAGTATTCTCCTCGTAGTAGACGACTCAGTGGTATCAATGTATATATGACAAACACTCCTATAGATATTGTCCCAATGGGACAAGTACATGATTGGTATTCTTTACGTTGGCAAATTGGCGTG
>NZ_NUOT01000021.1 GCF_002584535.1 Bacillus cereus | reverse complement strand
GAAGAAGCTAGAAAGCAAGAAGAGGCTAGAAAGCAGGAAGAAGCTAGAAAGCAAGAAGAGGCTAGAAAGCAGGAAGAAGCTAAAAAACAAGAGAATAAAGGTCATGTACTAAATGCGTTTGAAAAACGTGTTGTGGAGCTAGTTAATGTAGAACGAGCGAAAGTTGGCTTATCTCCATTGCAGATAGATACAGAGCTTAGTAAAGTAGCACGTTTAAAATCAGAGGATATGTTGACAAATAATTATTTTGATCATAATAGTCCAGTTTATAATTCGCCATTTGACATGATGAAACGTTTTGGTATTTCTTATTCAGCAGCAGGTGAAAATATCGCTAAAGGGCAACAAACACCAGAAGGAGTTATGGATGCTTGGATGCACAGTCCAGGGCACCGTGCGAATATTCTAAATAGGAATTTTACTTATATAGGTGTTGGTTACGTGAAACAAGGAAATATTTGGACGCAACAATTTATTAAAAAATAAATAAAAATTGTTGATAAACTCGAGTTTTTAGCAAAAAAAACTTTTTTGAATTTGCAAATGATGGAATTTAAATTATGAAACGAATTCAGCCGTTTAGTAAAGGTATTCCATGAAGAGTTCAATAAAAAGTTTTGAACGACAGAAGTCATTTTTACGAATGACTTCTGTTTTTTATTATAAGCGTCACCTGTCCCCCACCTATCTTCCTTATCAAGTTGTCTAAAGCTTTTTCACATATTGGTGGGTAATGAAATAGTAAAGCAAGAACCTTGATTTACTTCACTTGTGACAGTAATTTCTCCATCATGTAGTTCAACTATCTCTTTAACAATAGCAAGCCCTAATCCAGTTCCACCAGTTGAACGAGATCTTGCTTTATCAACGCGATAAAATCGTTCGAAAATGTGTGGAATATTTTCTTTTGGAATTCCTTCTCCAGTATCTTGTATGGCAATTTCAATTTGTGTTTTATGCTCTGTAACGGAAATTATAATTCGAGAATGTTCAGCTGAATGTGCATAAGCATTATTTAAAATATTAACAATAACTTGTTCAAATCTTTGTTCATCAAGAACTATGGAAAGTGAAGAAGAACATGTTGAAGAAACGTGGATATGTTTCGCTTCATACATCATATTCACTTTTGTAACAATGCGAGAAAGGAAGGTTTGCAAGTGTACTTCCCTTGCCTGAATAGAAAAATTATGATTTTCCATTTGAGCAAGTAAAAACAAGTCCTGTACTAAATTTGTAATAGAATCAGCTTCGTCTCTTATAATCGATAAATACCTTTGACGCTGCTCAGGAGATGTACCGTTTTTCATGGCGATGTCTGCATATCCTCTTACATAAGTTAGCGGTGTTCTTAGTTCATGAGCGACACTTGCCAAAAATTCACTGCGTTCTTTTTTCATGTAATGTAAATCATTTGCGAGCGTTTGGATAGACACGGCAAGTTCGCCGATTTCATCATTTCGAGTACTAGTTAAAGAGACGGATAAATCACCATGACTCATTTTTTCAGTAGCATGCTTCATACGGAGGAGCGGCTTCGTTAACAGACGTGATAGAAGAAATATCGTAATGAATGTTAAAATGAATGTAACAGCACCAGCAACAAGAAATTGTTTTGTAAGACCTGCAATCATTTGTTTAATGGAACTTGTGCCAAGAAACATATAAACATAACCTTGCATTTTTCCTTCTATTATTATTGGACTAACTGTGCATATATAGTTAGAAGTTTTCCAGTGATTCTCCACGATAGTTCCGTTGTGGTTCGTATCTGCTATCATTCCAATAATGTGCCTCTTTATAGTGGAATCTATATCATTAGAATTTGCTAATATTTCTTTATTGGTATTTGTTATGACAACCTTTGTTTCAGCTTCTGACTCCATTAAGGCGACATGAGAAATAGTTTGCGAATCAAAATGTTTTTCGAGTACATCTCGGTGGCTATTTCCGCGTTTTAATAATGCTGTCATCTCTTCGTTTACCCTATTATTTACAAGACTATAATAGAGTAATATAAATAAAACGCTCTCAATTAGAAGTGTAACAATTAAAAAATAAAATCCAAGTTGAACAGAAATCCGTTTCATCGCGTTACTCCTTAATTTTCAATATCAATCCATCGATAGCCAATTCCATACACGGTTTTTAAATGTTTATCAATTGGGAATTTGGCCTTTCGTAATTTATCACGCAAATTACGAATATGAGAATCTACTGTACGATCCTCTGTATTTGTATCTAGCCCCCAAATCCGCTCAATAAGCTGATCGCGACTTAATACATAGTTCACATGATGTAAAAATAACCCAAGTAAAGAAAATTCGATTGGTGTAAGGAGGAGTTCTTGATCATAAACGGAGATAAAGTGTCTCGCTTCATCCCACAAAATTCCTTTATAGCGTAGTTGCTCATGTTGATTACTACGCCGTAATACAGCTTCAATACGTGCTAATAATTCTTCTTCTTGAAAAGGTTTCGTTATATAATCATCAGCCCCAATTTTTAATCCTTGAACAACATCAATCGTTTGATCGCGTGCGGTTACCATAATAATAGGAACGTTACTAAATGAACGGATCCTTTTGCATGTTTCCCATCCATCCATTTTCGGCATCATAATATCGAGAAGAATGAACTTGAAATTTTGTTTTTCTATATAGGAAAGGGCTTCTTGTCCAGAAGTGACACAAATGCAGTTATATCCTCTAGGAGTAAGATAAAGTGCTACTAATTCCAGCATACGCGTTTCATCATCTACAAGTAGTATATCCATCATATAATATCCTCCGTATTTGTATTCACTACTAAAAGTGTAAAGCAAAATCATGAAGAAATGGTGCAGATTATGATGCATCTGCATAATTTCTTCAGAATTGCTTGCTATCGTATAGTTGAAATTTCCATTTTCGGTAAAGGATATAGGCTTGAAAAATGATGGATATGGAGGCGATTTAGTGAAAAAGGTAACTCAAGTTTTGAGTATGACAATAGTTGCTGCATTTGGACTTGTAGCGTGTGGGCAAGCAAATACAGAGCATAAAAATCACGAATCTGCAAACGAGAAGAAAAATAATCAGCAAAAGGAAATGAATCGTGAAGCGATGCCACCGAAAGAAATGAATGCCGATGCATCTCGTGATTTATTAACAACAAGCTTAAAAAATATCACACGATTAAACACAAATGACTCTGTTCACATGGCAGTCTTAACATCACAAACAATTTGGCCAGCGACTCATAAGGAGAATCAACCGGGAGCGGTAATTTTAGTACCAGTTAATCATTGGCAACTTGGAATTGCTAGTGCGGATCTCATTCATCATCCAAACAATGGACCTATTTTATTTATGAATAAGGAAAGTATTCCGGAAGCGACATTAAAGGAAATAAAACGGTTAAAACCACTTGGAACAAAAGATGGAACGCAAATTATGGTGATGGGAGATGTAGAATCTCCCGTATTAGATCAACTGAAAGAATACAAAGTAAAACAGATAAAAGAGACTGATCCAGCGAAGTTTGCGAAAGATGTTGATAAAGAATATGCAGACATAACAGGGAAGTATCCGGAAAGTGTTATTGTCGGTTCGTCTGAAGAAGAAGGGCGTTTGTATACAACTCCAGCCGTGAACTGGATTTCTCATATGCCTGAACCTCTTTTATATGTAGGTAAAGATAAAGTACCCGAAGCTACAATTGAGGCGTTAAAAGCAAGAAAAGGAAAAGTAAATATATATGTGTTAGGCCCAGAAAAAATTGTTTCAAAAGAGGTAGAAAAACAATTGAGTAAGCATGGCAAAGTAACCCGTATTAGTGGAGAAACTCCGAC
The DNA here is from genome assembly GCF_002584535.1 of Bacillus cereus. GTDB lineage: Bacteria > Bacillota > Bacilli > Bacillales > Bacillaceae_G > Bacillus_A > Bacillus_A arachidis. The sequence continues at coordinate 67,158 of NZ_NUOT01000021.1, read as the reverse complement.
AGAGAATTCAATTGCCTTCGCAAAGTTCAAAGATGAAAAAACGAAATTTGGTTGGGGATTTAAAAAGCCGGGACATGGCGTATCATTTACTTCAACAGAAACACCTGATTTAGCAATTGCTGGTGCGCCGTTTTCACATATGGGGAAACATGCACCGGTCCTTCTATTAGAGAATGGTAAAGTAACGCAGTCAGTATATGATTTACTAGCGATGATAAAACCGAAGTTTAAAGATGATCCAACGCTTGGGCCATATAACCATGGTTTTTTATTAGGGAATATAGAGAATATTTCATTTGATACACAAGGGATATTAGATGAAAGATTAGAGATTGTTCAAGAAAATGGCGAGGGGCATAGTGGGCATTAAAAGAAAAAGCATTGCGTCAGGCAATGCTTTTTTATTTGGGAAACTTTTTCATAGCAGAAAATCTGACGTTCGTTATATAATAGCCTTCGTGCAGTCGGATCGATTTTCTTATGAAGAAAATCAAAAATAAAAAATTAGAGGAGTGTTCTTTTGTTTCAAACTATAAAAAATGAATGGTTTTCTAATGTGAAAGGTGATGTGTTATCAGGGATTGTTGTTGCATTAGCTTTAATTCCTGAAGCAATTGCCTTTTCTGTTATTGCAGGGGTAGATCCAATGGTTGGATTATACGCTGCTTTTTGTATCGCAGTGACAATTTCATTTGTGGGCGGAAGACCAGGAATGATTTCTGCTGCAACAGGTGCGATGGCACTGTTGATGATAACGATTGTAAAAGATTATGGATTACAGTATTTGTTTGCTACAACAATTTTAACCGGTGTTGTACAAATTATCTTTGGCGTGTTAAAACTAAGTTCATTTATGAAATTTGTTCCGCGTTCTGTCATGAGCGGATTTGTGAATTCGTTAGGGATTTTAGTTTTTACAGCACAATTGCCTCATTTTCAAGGCGCGAATTGGCAAATGTATGCGTTAGTAGCTTTAGGGCTCGCAATTATTTATCTATTTCCACGTATTACAACAGCAGTGCCTTCTACACTTATTGCTATTATTGTCGTGACAAGTATTGCAATATTGGGCGGTTTACAATTACGTACAGTTGGTGATATGGGAAGTTTACCAACTGAATTACCGTTTTTTAGTATTCCGAATGTGCCATTTACGTTAGAAACATTAGCTATTATTTTACCGTATTCTATTATGTTAGCTGTTATTGGTTTATTAGAGTCACTATTAACGGCATCTCTTTTAGATGATATGACAGATACAACAAGTAATAAGCATAAAGAGGCACGTGGACAAGGAATTTCTAATATTGTTGCTGGTTTCTTTGGTGGAATGGCAGGGTGTGCTATGATTGGACAATCTGTTATTAATATTAAATCCGGTGGTCGTGGTCGCTTATCCACATTCGTAGCAGGTGGATTTTTAATTGTATTGCTGTTTGTTCTTGGTGACTATGTTGTCCATATCCCGATGGCAGCATTAGTTGCAGTTATGATTATGGTTTCTATCGGGACATTTGATTGGAACTCTGTATTTACTCTTCATAAAGTTCCCAAAGGTGATGCCTTTGTTATGATTGTAACAGTTACAATTGTTCTCGTTACACATAATCTAGCTCTTGGTGTTATGATTGGTACAGTTATAAGTGCAGTTTTATTCGCATTTAATATGGCAAAAAAGATTCACGTGAAACATTTTTATGTTGGTGAGAAAAAAATATATGCCATTTATGGCCAACTCTTTTTTGCATCTACTACAGAATTCATAAATGCATTTCAATTTAAAGGAGATGTAAAGGAAGTAGAAATTGATTTTACACAGGCTCATGTATGGGATGGTTCAGCAGTAGCAGCAGTTGATAAAGTTGTAATGAAGTATGAGCAAAATGGTGTAAAAGTAAAGATAACGGGATTAAATGAGCGCAGTTCAGAACTTGTTATAAAATTGGCGAAACAAGCTGTTTGTTAAATAGGAAGAACTTTTTCGGAGAACCGAAAGAGTTCTTTTTATATTATAATACGAGTATGATGATGAAAGGGGCTCCAGCATATGTACAAGCAAATTATACTAGCATGTGATGGTTCAGAACATGCGCTTCGTGCAGCAAAACATACCGCACATATTGCTAAATTTAGTAAAGAAGTAAATGTTGAAGTTGTATATGTTGTAGACAATAAAACAGCAAAATCAGATATTATACAGGGGCAAACAGATATAGAGACAATCTCAGCTAGTAGAAAAGATAGATTAAAGGAAATTGAGTCTTTATTACAGCAAGAAGAGATCTCCTATAATATTACGATTTTACATGGTGATCCAGGAAATACACTTGTGCAATATGTAAATACAGGAGATATTGATCTTGTTATAGTAGGGAGCAGAGGATTAAATACATTGCAAGAAATGGTGCTTGGTAGTGTCAGTCATAAAGTGGCTAAACGAGTGAGATGTCCAGTGATGATTGTGAAGTAACAGACGGCAGAAATGTTGTCTGTTTTTCTTTTTGTTTTCACTTGGCATGGAGCAGGAAGAGGGCCAATCGCTTCTAGGCAGGCTGGATGATCTCTACATCCTAAAAAAGATTTATGTTTTTTATTTGTATTTATATTAGGTAGAAATCTTACAATATTGTAAGACAGTTGTTAGTGAAATCGATGTTATAAAATTTCTTACATGGGTAAAATAAAGATATCAAATAAACGAACGAAAGGATGAAAGAAATGAAAGCATTTCAAGGTTTAACATATAGTCAAGGAGTGAGTCTTATTTGTTTAGGGGGATTTACTACTTCGGTAATATTGGCTATTGCTATGAAAATGTTTCAGCAGATGTTTTAATAAAAGTAATATATGTAAATAGAAGGGAAATGATTGTTATAGGCTGCAAGAAAATATCACTAGGCATAAATAAAAAATAGCTCTTAGCATATATCTGAATGCTAAGAGCTATTTTATTTCAGCTGTTGTTTCCACTGATTAAAGTTTCACTTTATGCTTGCTGAGATTTTGACGATCCTGTATTTAAAGTAAGTGCAAGGAATACAATCGCAAGCACACAAGATGCAAGTAATAGAATGAAACCGCCGTCCCATCCGAAAGCATCTACGATAAAGCCCATCGCAGCACTAGCGAATGATGCTCCGCCAAGATAGCCGAAGAATCCTGTTAAACCAGCTGCTGTTCCAGCTGCTTTTTTCGGAGCTAAGTCAAGTGCATGTAGTCCAATTAACATAACTGGTCCATAGATTAAGAAGCCAATTGCAACAAGTGCGATACTATCGATGATTGGGTGGCCAGCTGGGTTTAACCAATAAACAAGAACAGCAATGAATACACCAACCATGAATAAAATACCAGCAGGGGCACGGCGTCCTTTAAAGAGTTTATCACTCATCCATCCACAAAGAAGTGTCCCCGGAATCCCAGCCCATTCATATAGAGCGTAAGCTGTACGAGAGCTACTATGAGTAAAGCTTTTTTCCTCTACTAAATAAGTAGGTGCCCAGTCTACAACACCATAGCGTACAAAATATACGAATACGTTAGCAATAGCAATGTACCATAAAAACTTATTGTTCAGTACATATTTGAATAAAATTTCCTTTACCGAAAGCTCACGCTCACGATCTTTTACCTTTTCATCTGCTGGATATTCTCCTGTATGTTCCTCAATTGATGGTAATCCGCAAGATTGAGGTGTATCACGCATTGTAATTAGTACATAAATCCCAACTAAAATTGAAAGAATACCTGGGAAGTAAAATACACTTTTCCAATCATTAGCGAATAAATATAGCCCTAATGTAACAAGGGACGGCATAAGTGCTCCACCGACGTTATGAGCAACATTCCAAATAGACATTTTTGTACCACGTTCACTAATAGAGAACCAATGAACCATCGTACGACCACATGGAGGCCACCCCATACCTTGTACCCATCCGTTTAAGAATTGCAGAACAAACATGAGTAAAATGCTTGTTGTAATAAAAGAAAACGAACCGAAAATAATATTAATGATACCGGATAAAAATAGTCCTGCTGCTAAGAAGTAGCGGGGGTTACAACGGTCGGAGACAATTCCCATAATGAACTTGCTTAAGCCATATGCAATGGATACGGCAGAAAGGATAATACCAAGTTCACCTTTACTGAATCCTTGTTCAACAAGATAAGGCATTGCCAGTGAAAAGTTTTTGCGAACAAGATAGTAACCTGCATAACCAATAAAAATGCCTAAAAACACTTGCAAGCGCAGTTTACGGTATTCGCTATCGACGCGATCAGCAGGCAATCGTTCTGTATGCGGCGCAGGTTTAAATAAATTAGTCAGAAACATTGCTTAAAATCCTCCTCTATTATTGTAAGCGTTTAATACCATGGCAAACAAAAAAGACCATGAAACATAGAAAGGTGCTCTTTCTATGTTTCATAGTCGTATACTCTAATTCTCCATGACCTTCGCTATTAACTTCGTCACAAATTATACAACTTTGTGACAAAAATGTAAACGTTTTTACAAAATAAAAATATTGACGAAATTAATTATAAGGTTTAATATTTAAAAACGTTAAATATTTTATTGCTTAAATAAGAGGTGGATAACATGCCAAATGATATGACTCATATTGATAGAATCCAAGCTTTAGCATTTTCTATAGGAAAGAAAATGCAAACGGAGTTACTAGAACAAATGCAAGCATCAGGACTTACACCACCGCAGTTTTATATTTTAAAAATTTTAGACCATTATGGTGCATCAAGAGCAACAAAATTGGCGAAGAAAATGTATGTGAAACCAAGTGCAATTACAGTAATGATTGATCGGTTAATCGAGCAAGAGTTGGTACTGCGCTACCATGATAAAGATGATCGCCGTGTTGTTGTAATTGAGCTGACGAAGAAGGGGAAAGATGTATTAGAAGAGGCAATGATCGCTCGAAATCAGCATATTGCGAAATACTTCTCACAATTAGATTTACAAGAAAGAGAAGATTTATTACGCTTATTTGAAAAAATAGAGACAATTATTTGCGGGGCATCTGAGGAAATAGAGACAAACTAAAAAGAATTGAGGAGATTACATGGAGCAACAAGCAAATCAAAATAGAAAGCTGTTGTTAATTGGTTTAGTTATTGCAATGTTATTCGCTGCATTAGATGGAACAATTGTCGGCACAGCGATGCCGCGTATTGTTGGAGAATTAGGCGGATTAAGCTTAATGACATGGTTAACAACAGCATATATGCTAACATCAACAACAGTTGTACCAATTGCAGGTAAGTTAGCTGACTTATTAGGACGTCGTAACGTATATATAACAGGGCTTATCATCTTTATGGTTGGTTCAGCACTTTGTGGTATGGCAAATGGTATGACAGAATTAATTATCTTCCGCGGTATTCAAGGTCTTGGTGGCGGTATTATGATGCCAATGGCAATGATTATTATCGGGGATATGTTTACAGGAAAAGAACGTGCGAAATGGCAAGGGATTTTTGGAGCATTATATGGCCTTGCTTCTGTAATCGGACCGCAAGTTGGTGGCTGGATTGTTGATGCTGTTAACTGGAGATGGGTATTCTATATTAACTTACCAGTTGGTATTTTAGCGACAATCTTTATCGCAATGGGATTAAAATCACATAAACAAACGGGACCAATTAAAATCGATATTGCTGGTATTTTCACAATGATTCTTGGTGTTGTAAGTTTATTACTTGCATTAACATTCGGTGGGAAAGACTATGCATGGGGTTCTTGGCAAATCATTGGATTATTTACACTGGCTGTCATTGGTATTGTAAGTTTCATTATTGTGGAAACAAAGGCAGAAGAGCCAATTTTGCCAATCCATTTCTTTAAGAACCGTACATTTACACTATTAAATGCAATTGGTTTCTTTATGAGTATTGGAATGTTTGGTGCAATTATGTTCGTTCCATTCTTTATGCAAGGAATTGTTGGCGTAAGTGCTGCTGAATCTGGAACGATAATGACACCAATGATGGTTACGATGATTGTGATGAGTATTATTGGTGGTCAGCTTGTATTAAAGGTAGGCGTAAAACCACAAATTATTACAGGTATGCTCATTATGGCTGGCGGTTTTTGGTTATTAACAACAATGGATATGCATACAACTAAACTTATTGCAACATCATATATGATGATTATTGGTTTAGGAATGGGGCTTGTAATGCCGACATTAACATTAGCATTACAAGAAAGTTTCCCGAAAAAGGATCTTGGAGTTGTAACATCTTCAAGTCAGTTCTTCCGTCAAATCGGTGGGACGTTCGGGATTACGATTTTAGGCTCCATCATGAATAATACGTCAGGTACAACATTGACAAATAAATTAGTTCCTGTACTAGATACATTCCCAGCAGAAGCGGGACAAATGGTGACAAAGTTTAAAGATATGATTCATACAGATCCACAAGGTTTATATTCTATGCTATTTAGCCCAGAAGCATTAAAACAAATGCCAGAAGCATTCTCAAATAGCATTGTACCAATTTTGAAAACATCTTTAGTGGATTCACTTCATAGTGTATTCCTAACAGGATTAGTATTTATTATAGTTGGTGCTGTATTTACAATCTTCTTACAAAAAATTAAGCTTTCTGATCGTAAAAAAGGTGCAGAAGAACCTGCTACTGAAGTAGAAGAAAAAGATACAAAAGTATCTTACTCATAATAAGAAAAAAGCATCGCCTTATGGTGATGCTTTTTTTAGTGTATAACATATAATCTTTTTTAGTTATAAATGATTGACGTATTTTTATAAATGAGTTATATTATTTCCTGTAAACGGTTACATGAAATGGAGAGGGAAGAAAATGAGTACAATTAAAGACGTTGCAAAATTAGCGGGAGTATCTGTTGCGACTGTTTCCAGAGTGTTAAATAAAAATGGATATGTTCATGAAGATACATTAAAAAAGGTAGAGCGAGCAATTGAAATGCTGGATTATAAACCGAGCACAGTAGCACGTTCTCTATATAATAAAAAGTCTCGTTTAATTGGTTTAGTCGTTCCGAACATTGTGAATCCATTTTTTCCAGAAGTTGCACGTGCCGTAGAGGATGTAGCGCATAAACAAGGATACACAGTTGTACTTTGTAACTCTGACGAAAGTTTAGAAAAAGAGAAACAATATATTGATGTGCTTAGACAAAATAATGTAGATGGATTTATTGTAGCTACGAATCCACAAAATAGTGTGAATTACATGAACCTTTCCGTGCCAGTTGTTGCAATTGATCGCATGTTTAATGAGAGAATACCTACAGTGTATGCTGATAACTATGCGGGAAGTCAGGCGGCAACAAAGTTATTGTTAGAAAAAGGCTGTAAACATATTGCTCATATTCGTGGTCCGCGTGATGTGAGTACGGCAAATGAGCGTTTTGAGGGTTTTGTAGATGTTATTACACAACATGGACTTTCTTATATGATTACAGAGAGTACGTTTGATCCAGCAGATAGCGAACGCGTGACAATGGAATTGTTAGAAGTGCATCCGCACATTGATGGTATTGTAGCTGGAAATGATTTGATTGCAATTGGTGCAGTAAAAGCGGCGTTACAACAGGGGATTTCTATTCCAAATGATTTACAAATCATTGGATTTGATGGTATTTCATTTACAGAAATGATGTATCCATCTATTACGACAGTTGCGCAACCTACTTATGAAATGGGACGAATTGCAACGGAATTATTGCTAGAACAGATGGAAGGAAATAAATTAGAAACAGGACATTATCGTTTACCGATTGAAATTATAGAACGAAATACAACGAAGTAAGGAGATGAGATATATGCCAAACATTGCAGTAGTCGGCAGTATTTCAATGGATTTAGTCGCTGTTTCGAAAAAGCGACCAAAAGCAGGAGAAACAGTAATTGGCGAAGCATTTCATACAGTGCCAGGAGGAAAAGGAGCTAACCAAGCTGTTGCCGCAGCTAGACTAGGTGCGAATGTGGCGATGGTTGGAGCTGTAGGAGAAGATGATTACGGTAAAGTAGTTAGAAAAAACTTAGAAAATGAACGTGTTTTTATCGACTATGTGGTACCGGTTACAGATGAAACGACAGGAATTGCGCATATTGTGTTAGCAGAGGAAGATAACAGTATTGTCGTTGTGCAAGGAGCGAATCGTCTTGTAAATCAACAAATTGTAGACCGAGCAAAAGATCTTCTTGTAAAAGCTGATATGGTTGTCCTTCAGCTGGAGATTCCGTTAGAAACAGTGGAATATGTTCTTGATATTTGCACAGAACATAAAGTTCCAGTTATGTTAAATCCGGCTCCAGCACAAGTATTACCAGCAAATATTTTGGAGAAGGCAACGTACATTACACCGAATGAGCATGAGTGCCGCATTGTATTAGATGATTTTACGTCACCAGTTGAAGAATTACTTGCGAAATACCCAAATAAGTTACTGATGACAGAAGGTGGAAAAGGAGTTCGCTTCCATAATGGTACAGAAATTGTTCATGTTCCAAGTATTTCTGTAGAAGTAGTGGATACAACAGGAGCGGGTGACACATTTAATGGTGCGTTAGCGGTCGCGCTTTCTGAAGGAGAAACACTTGAAAAAGCAATTCGCTTTGCAAATATTGCGGGCGGTCTTTCTGTAACAAAGCTTGGTGCACAAGGTGGTATGCCAACAAGGGAGAGACTTAGAGAAGTGCAGGTGATTGTTAGATGAAGAAGCATGGTGTATTAAATAGTGAAATTGCCGCGGTACTAGCATCACTTGGGCACACGGATACAGTTGTGATTGCGGATTGTGGCTTACCGATTCCTGATGGTGTGAAACGAATTGATTTAGCAGTAGAGCTTGGAAAACCATCTTTTCTAGATGTGTTACAAGTTTTGATAGATGATATGGCAATCGAAAAAGTAACATTAGCAGAAGAAATCACCATGAATAACGCAGAAATAAATAAAGAAGTTGAGGCGCGCTTAAAAGAAGCCGCTTTTGAATATGTATCGCATGAACAGTTTAAAGAACGTACAAAACGGGCAAAGGCCATTATTCGTACCGGAGAAGCAACGCCATATGCGAACATTATTTTACACGCAGGCGTGATTTTTTAATAAAGGGATGTGATGAGAATGCGTATTGGAATGACAAATATTTCAAAAGCGTTCAATGGTAATCCTGTTTTGAAAAATGCACAGTTTAGCATTGAAACAGGAGAAGTCCATGCACTGATGGGGGAAAATGGAGCGGGTAAATCAACGCTTATGAAGATTTTAACAGGTGTGTACACGAAAGATACTGGCCAAGTCATAATTGATGGAAAAGAACGCATATTTAAAAATGCAAAAGAAGCTGAAGAATATGGGATTGCTTTTATTCATCAAGAACTGAATATATTACCGAATTTAACAGTTGCTGAAAATATGTTTCTTGGAAAAGAGCTTATGTATGGGAAAACAGGCATACTGCGTACACGTCAAATGAATGACATCGCAGAGAGCCAATTAGCAAGTTTAGGACTTCACGTAAAAGGGGCTATGCTTGCCGGGGAATTATCAGTTGGGCAACAGCAAATTATTGAAATTGGTAAGGCTTTAATGACAAATGCGAGCGTTATTATTATGGACGAGCCGACAGCGGCATTAACGGACCGCGAAATTGAAACGCTCTTTACGGTTATAAATAAATTACGTAAAGAAGGTGTATCGTTCGTTTATATTTCGCATCGCATGGAAGAAATTTTTTCAATCTGTGACGCCATTACAATTTTACGTGATGGAGAATATGTTGGAACACGGTTAATTCCTGAAACATCATTTGATGAAGTAGTAAGTATGATGGTTGGCCGTAGCATTGGAGAACGTTATCCAGAGCGCGATGCTAAGATTGGCGAAGTCATCTTTGAAATGCGCAACGGAACGAAAGAAGGAAAGTTCGAAAATATTTCGTTTCAAGTGAGAAGAGGGGAAATTCTCGGTGTTGCTGGATTAATGGGGGCAGGGCGTACAGATATTATGAAAGCAATATTTGGACATGAACCGTTAGACTCAGGCCAAATATTTATGAACGGTCGAGAGGTAAAAATTGATAGCCCAATTGATGCAATACGGCAGCGAATTGCCTTTATTACAGAGGATAGAAAATCAGAAGGACTTGTATTAGATTTTTCAATTCGTGAAAATTTAGCATTGCCAAATTTAGAGAGCCTTTCAAAAGGTAGTGTGATGGATAATGGGGCAGAAGCACAGTTTACAGAGGACATGATGAAGCTCCTTAATGTAAAAGCGGCAAATGGAGAACAAGCTGTCAAATCGCTTTCTGGTGGGAATCAACAAAAAGTTGTGATTGCAAAATGGCTAGGAATCCATCCACAGCTGTTAATTTTAGATGAACCAACTCGAGGGGTTGATGTTGGAGCAAAAAAAGAAATTTATTCTATTATGAACAAGCTTACAAATCAAGGAGATGCCGTTATTATGGTTTCATCTGAACTTCCAGAAGTATTAGGGATGAGCGATCGAGTCCTTGTTATTCATGAAGGAAAAGTAGGCGGTATTTTAGAGAAAGATAAAGCAACACAAGAGTCCATTATGGCATTAGCTACAGGGGGAGAGTAAGGTATGGCTAAAAAGGGAAATATATTGCAGCAGCTAGGTTCTTTAATTGGATTGGTACTGATTATTGTAGTTATTACAGCATTAAATCCAGCTTTTATTGAGATTCCAAATTTATTTAATATTTTGCGACAAGTGTCGATTAATGCACTCATTGCATTTGGAATGACCTTCGTTATTTTAACTGGGGGTATTGACTTATCGGTAGGTTCTATTTTAGCATTATCAAGTGCACTTGTTGCTGGAATGATGGCAAGTGGCATGGATCCGTTCCTTGCAATGGCAATTGGATTGTTAGCAGGTCTTGTAATGGGGATTGTAAACGGTATCATTATTACAAAAGGAAAAGTGGCACCATTTATTGCGACATTAGCAACAATGACCATTTTCCGAGGGCTCACGCTTGTTTACATGGACGGACGTCCGATCACTGGCCTTGGTGATCACTTAATGTTTCAAATGTTTGGTCGTGGTTATTTCCTTGGTATTCCTGTACCAGCTGTAACGATGATGATTGCTTTCGCAGTTCTGTACTTTATTTTAAAGAAAACAACATTTGGTCGCCGTACTTTTGCAATTGGTGGGAATGAAGAAGCAGCGGCACTATCAGGTATTAATGTAACGAGAATAAAAATAATGATTTACGGTCTTTCTGGTATTTTGGCAGCGCTTGCAGGTATTGTGTTAACATCGCGCTTAGATTCTGCACAGCCAACTGCTGGTTCTTCTTACGAATTAGATGCAATTGCTGCAGTTGTTTTAGGAGGAACAAGTCTTTCGGGCGGAAGAGGATGGATTGTTGGTACATTCATCGGTGTACTTATTATCGGTGTATTAAACAACGGCTTAAATTTATTAGGGGTATCTTCTTTCTTCCAACAAGTTGTCAAAGGGCTTGTTATCTTACTTGCTGTATTAATTGATCGTCGAAAAGAAGCGTAATGGAGGGACAATTCATGAAAAAATGGTTGCTTATGCTCGTTGCATTTATCATGGTAATTACTGCCGGATGTTCAATGGAACCACCGGAATGGGCAAAGGATTCTGGCGAAAAAGGGAGAAATAAAACTATTAAAGTTGGATTTTCTGTTTCCACTTTAAATAATCCATTTTTCGTCACATTGAAAAAAGGTGCAGAAAAGAAAGCGAAAGAAAGTGATATCGAATTGATTGCTGTTGATGCACAAAATGATGCAGCTAAGCAAACAAATGATGTCGAAGATTTAATTCAAAAAGGCGTTGATGTAGTTGTTATTAACCCAACAGATTCAGATGCGGTTGCTTCAGCAGTGAGTGCAGCAAATGCGGCGAATATTCCTGTTATTACAGTAGACCGTGTTGCAAACTCAGGGAAAGTTGTTTCTCATATTGCTTCAGATAATATCGAAGGTGGCAAAATGGCAGGCGAATACATTCATGAACTTATTGGTGAAGGGGCAAGCGTTGCTGAGCTAGAAGGAATTCCTGGATCATCTGCTGCACGTGAGCGTGGGAAAGGATTCCATAAAGTAGCTGATAAGGGGTTAAAAGTTACTGCTAAGCAAGCTGCTGATTTTGACCGTGCCAAAGGATTGTCCGTTATGGAGAATATTTTACAAGCTAATAGCGATATTAAAGCAGTATTTGCTCATAATGATGAAATGGCATTAGGCGCACTTGAAGCATTAAAATCTGCTGGAAAAACAGATGTGGCTGTTGTTGGTTTTGATGCAACGGACGATGCTGTAAAAGCGGTTAATGAGGGACGTATGGCAGCAACTGTTGCACAAAAACCAGAATTAATCGGAGAGAAAGCGATGGAAACAGCAAAACAAGTGACCCAAGGTAAAAAAGTGGAAAAATTCATTCCGATTGAATTAGAGCTTATTAAGAAAAAATAAAATATAAACTTACATTTAGGAAGGAAGAATAACAAATGAAATTTTTTATTGATACAGCAAATATTAACGAGATCAAAGAAGCAAATGAACTAGGTGTATTAGCAGGCGTAACAACAAATCCATCACTTGTAGCAAAAGAAGGCGTGGATTTCCATGAACGCATTCGTGAAATTTGCAATGTTGTAGAAGGACCCGTAAGTGCAGAGGTTATTAGCCTAGAAGCAGATAAAATGATTGAAGAAGGAAAAGAATTAGCAAAAATCGCTCCAAACGTTGTTGTAAAAGTTCCAATGACAAAAGAAGGATTAAAAGCAGTAAAAGCATTCTCAGATTTAGGAATTCGTACAAACGTTACATTAGTGTTCTCTGCAGTACAAGCATTACTTGCAGCACGTGCTGGTGCAACATATGTATCTCCATTCTTAGGTCGCTTAGATGATATTGGTCATAATGGTATGGACTTAATTCGCCAAATTGCTGAGATTTTTGCAATTCACGGTATTGAAACAGAAATTATTGCAGCATCTGTACGTCATAGTGTTCACGTAACTGACGCAGCATTAAATGGCGCACACATCGCAACAATTCCAGCGAATGTAATCGGAGCATTAGTGAAACATCCGTTAACAGATCAAGGAATTGAGAAATTCTTAGCTGATTGGGAAAAAACACAAGAGAAATAAACATATAATAAAAAATCACAGCTCATTTGTTTGAGTTGTGATTTTTTTGTTATTTAGATGGTTAAAAATTCCTATAAATATGTTGCAACGATACTGAAAATAACAACAGATACCTGTAATAACATTTCTTTTTAAGTCATGAAGTGTCTATCAAATGTTGTAGGGAATAGGAATATTTCCGAGGAAATTGTCGAGATATAGTTGGTGTTTATGCATTTTAAAAAATGAGTGAAGAGTTATAGCTTTTACACAAGATTATTGGCATTTCTAATTATAAGATAGGGTTTCTTTTATTAAAAAGAAAGAAACAAAAGTAACGCCATTTTTAATTGCGATAGATATTTTTATTATTCCATTCTTTACCTTTATCTGGGCACGAATAAAAGAGTTAGTAGTCGATTATTTTTCTATTATAGGGCATGTACTCACTGCGCTTATATTTTTTCCTGTTTTGTTAAAAAGTACAATGCATTATGGATTATTAGGAGAGGGAAATTGACGGTGAAATCTTGAGATGTATGTTGAAATAAGGTGCTAAATAAAAATATCCATGTTCATGGGGGAAGATTGTATCAAGATGATTGGTATAGAAGAAAGAGGAGTTTCAACAAATTACAATGCGTAGTATTCGAATACGCTTATTACTGAAAAGTAAAAAAGAACAATAGGAATTTTTAAATATAGTAAATAAAAATCGGAAGTAATAAACTTATGAAACATGATAAAAATATATTTTTAAAATATAGAGACAAATAGAGTTTACCCCTTTTTTTAACGAGAATAAATACATATATTTCAAGATTTTACTAATTTTGAATCTAAAATAATAATTATTTATAAAAAACAAAATTATATATTGATTTTGTCTTTTATTTTGAGTAAAATTCAAAAGGATTAATAAGATAGTGATAGTTTAATAGTTTAATAGAAATCCTTTTTTAGGAAGAGGATGTAGAGTCTAGCAGACTTAGAATGTAGGGAATATTTGTAAATCCATACACAAAGGGAGAGTAAAGTAAGTGACAGCATTGAAAAAATTATCAGCTTTTGTGAAAGGTAGTATTGTTTTATTATGTGTAGCATGTATGTATTTTGCTATACCAACTACACATGCAAGTGCGGAGACAGTTAAGATTTATCTTGATCCAGGTCATGGCGGAACGGATACAGGAGCGATTGGAAATGGTTTAAGAGAAAAAGACTTAACATTAGATATTGCAACACGTATTCGTAACATTTTAAATGCAGAGTATACAGGTTATGAACTTAAAATGAGTCGTACGAGTGATGTATACCCTACGTTAACGCAGCGAACAACTGATGCAAATAATTGGGGAGCAGACTTTTTCTTATCTGTACATATTAATAGTGGTGGTGGCACTGGCTATGAAGATTATAGTTATCCAAATGCAGGAGCACCAACTACGACTTACCAAAATGTAATTCATCAAGAAATTATGAAAACAACTGACCTTTATGATAGAGGAGTTAAAACGAGTAATTTCCATGTGTTAAGAGAAACGAATATGCCAGCAGTATTAACTGAAAATGGATTTATTGATCGAGCAGAAGATGCACGAAAATTAGGTAATGCAACATTTAGAGAACAACTTGCAAGAGGGCATGTAAATGGCTTAGTAAAGGCATTTGGATTACAGAAGAAAACATTTTTAGTTCGTGTGAAAGCAGAAGAATTATATTATTATAATCAACCTGATTGGAATGCAAAGGCTGGTACTGTGAAAAAAGGTGATGTGTTCACTGTTGTGGAAACGTTAACTGTAAATGGTTCAAAAATGTATAAGCTAAAATCAGGAAACTATATAACTGCTAATCCTTCATATGTTGAGGTTTTATAATAAAGATTTAATTAAAAAAAGACAATGATGAGTTAATTCATCATTGTCTTTTTTATTTTTCCTCTGACATAAATCATTCCAGCAAATGTGAGTAAGAATGCTGTTCCAATTACAAAGCTTACACTTGGTGATGCACCGATTGCTCCAACTGTAAAGGATCCAGCGACAACGCCTAATGAGAAGAAAGCATAAAATAATCCGAATGCCTTCCCGCGTTTATCTTCAGTTGTATTTTCAACAAGTAAAGCATTAATAGATGGGAAGAGGATGGCGAATCCAATTCCGTAAATCATCATAACAACAAAGAGCATGCCTTTTGTTGTAAATATACCAAGTAATGATAAGGCAAGTGCCATGACTGCAATACCGATTAGCATCATCTTTGAACGGTCAAATCGATCATAAATACGATTTGTTGGTAGCAAGAAGAAGAGGATGGCAGTAATCCCAAAGACACTTAACATCATACCTGTTGTAGACGCTTTGAGTGCTAATGCCTCTACTTTTACAGGTAACATATATGTGACGATACCTTGTGAGAACATTAATGTAAAAGCGCCAATATAGGCTTGTAATAATGGTTCGGATCTTAGTAATCCTATCATATCTTCTTTGTTCATCATTTGCGTTCGTGATGTATCTTTTCTAGTCACATTGTTTGGTAATAAGAAAAGGGCCACGATTGTACCGAGTACCATTAAGAGCGAAATCGTAATAAAGACCCATTCAACGCCTACTTTTGCTTTCATAATTCCACTGAAGGCTGGACCAACGATAGCTGCTGTTCCGACAGCGGCACCAGATAGTGCCATTGCTTTTCCTTGTTTTGTTGATTTTGTTTGTTTAGATAAGAAAGTAAAGGCTGCAGGAATTAAGAAGCCGTCACTAAATCCATGTAAAAAGCGAACGATGAGTAATTGCTCGCCGCTCTGAACAACGGTATACAATAGTACTATGAAACTTGTAATTCCCATACTCATATAGAGAACTTTCTTTGCACCAAATTTATCAACAGATGCACCTGCGATAATATTTCCAATCATATTGGCAAACGAGTACATACCTACAACAAGGCCGATAATAAGAGGGGTTCCCCCGAGGCTTTGCGCGTAAGTACTCATAATTGGTAATTGTGAAAATGTATCTAAAAACGCTACGATAACAATAAAATAAATGAAATATTTCAAGTGATGTTCACCTCTCCTCTGCTATTATGGCATAATGCGAATTTCACCTGCAATGAAATTGAATTAACAGATGTGGAAAAAAGTACAAAGTGACAAAAAAGTGAACTTTTTTCGTTAAAATTTGGTGAATTTCAGTTTGGCTTTTTGAAATATATGGATAAAAGTACTATAATAGATTAGTAAACTTCACTAGGTTAAGTATATGTACATAGAGAGGGATGCATAAAATGAAAGCATTACTTTGGTATGATCAACGTGATGTAAGAGTAGAAGAAGTTCCAGAACCAGCTGTTCGGCCAGGAGCAGTAAAAATCAAAATTAAATGGTGTGGTATTTGTGGAACAGATTTACACGAATATTTAGCGGGACCTATTTTTATTCCAACAGAAGAACATCCATTAACACATGTGAAAGCACCTGTTATTTTAGGTCATGAATTTAGTGGGGAAGTAGTTGAAATTGGTGAAGGCGTTACAACTCATAAAGTTGGGGACCGCGTTGTTGTAGAACCTATTTATTCTTGTGGCAAATGTGAAGCTTGTAAACATGGTCATTACAACGTTTGTGAACAACTTGTTTTCCATGGTCTTGGTGGAGATGGCGGTGGCTTCTCTGAATATACTGTAGTTCCAGCAGATATGGTTCACCATATCCCGGATGAAATGACTTATGAACAAGGTGCACTTGTAGAACCAGCAGCAGTTGCAGTTCATGCAGTACGTCAAAGTAAATTAAAAGAAGGTGAAGCTGTAGCTGTATTTGGCTGTGGACCGATTGGACTTCTTGTTATCCAAGCTGTTAAAGCGGCAGGTGCAACGCCTGTTATCGCAGTTGAACTTTCTAAAGAACGTCAAGAGTTAGCAAAAATAGCGGGTGCTGATTATGTATTAAATCCAGCAGAACAAGAGGTACTAGCAGAAATCCGTAACTTAACAAACGGTTTAGGTGTAAATGTTAGCTTCGAAGTAACAGGTGTTGAAGTTGTACTTCGTCAAGCGATTGAAAGTACAAGCTTTGAAGGACAAACTGTAATTGTCAGTGTATGGGAAAAAGATGCGACAATTACCCCAAACAACTTAGTATTAAAAGAAAAAGAAATTGTAGGTATTCTTGGATACCGTCATATCTTCCCATCTGCTATTAAATTAATTAGCTCTGGACAAATTCAAGCAGAGAAATTAATTACGAAAAAAATTACTGTGGATCAAGTTGTAGAAGAAGGATTTGAAGCGCTCGTAAAAGATAAAAATCAAGTGAAAATTCTTGTTTCGCCTAAATAATGTATAATATAGAAGAAAGTAGCCTTTTTCTAGAAATAGAAGAGGGCTACTTTTTTTATGTATAGAAAGGTGATGGTTATGGTGCAAGAACTTCAAAACACTTGCAATGAATCTGTAAATCTTGAACGTACTGATACTATTACTTTAAAAAAGAGGCAGGATCGGTATGGAAACCAAAATTTGTTCAAAAGGAAGAAATTTCATATCTGTAGACCAGTATTACAAACAACAATCAGCAAGGTACTGGTGTATTGATGGTGAGGTAATGCCTTTGGGGATGGAGTGGAACATTAACGACAGTTGGCTATGGGGGGAACTCCGCAAATAGACTTTGGGAAAATCTTTACGATATTCTATATTTTCATTGGAATTGGTATAGTATTTGGGCTTGTTCACAAGCTCGCAGTAAATGTTCAATTGCCAAGTATATTAGCAGGGAGAAAGAAGGAGTAAAAGCAATCAGGATATGCACCTGGTTGCTTTATTTTTTTACAATATTTTAGCTGTTTCTTTGCAGAAAATTAATATTCGTTTACTAAAATATGAATGAGTCATGATGTGAACATTTGCATAATTTATTTTTCAATAGAAATGAATAGAAAGGCGGGATATTCTAATCTTAGATCAGTCATATGACCTACATATTTAAAGTAAAATAAATATAAGCGGAGGTTTTCATATGAAAAAGAAAGTATTGGCCCTAGCAGCAGCTATTACATTAGCAGCACCATTGCAAAGTGTAGCATTTGCCCATGAAAATGAGAGCGGAAATAAGGTAAGAGTAATTCAATATTGGTCTGCGGAAGATAAACATGCAGAAGGGACAAACTCCCATTTGTGGATTGTCAATCGTGCAATTGATATTATGTCCCGTAATACAGCAATTGTAAAACAAGATCAAGTCACCTTATTAAATGAATGGCGTACAGAGCTAGAGAATGGTATTTATGCTGCTGATTATGAAAACCCTTACTATGATAATAGTACATTTGCTTCTCATTTCTATGATCCTGATACAGGGAAGACGTATATTCCTTTCGCTAAGCAGGCAAAAGAAACGGGGGCTAAATACTTTAAACTTGCTGGTGAATCTTATCAAAAGCGAGATATGAAACAAGCATTCTTCTATTTAGGATTATCGCTGCATTACTTAGGAGATGTAAATCAACCAATGCATGCAGCAAACTTTACTAATCTTTCTTATCCACAAGGTTTCCATTCTAAATTTGAAAACTTTGTTGATACAGTAAAGGATAATTATAAAGTGACTGATGGAAATGGCTATTGGAATTGGAAAGGACTAAACCCTGAAGACTGGATTCATGGAGCTGCTGTAGCTGCTAAGCAAGATTATGCCGGTATTGTAAATGGCACTACAAAAGATTGGTTCGTAAGAGCGGCAGTTTCACAAGAATATGCAGATAAATGGCGTGCAGAAGTTACACCAACAGCAGGAAAACGTTTAGTAGAGGCGCAGCGTGTCACAGCGGGATATATTCAGCTTTGGTTTGATACATATGTAAATCGATAGAATGCTTGGTTACTTCTTAGTAATAAACATATACATATCATGACTCATGATCCAGTACAGGCAATCACTTCTATTGAAATAGTTAAAAAGTTTCTTCGTCAAGAAGAAACTTTTTTTGTTTAGACACAGGAGAATGATAGTTTCTTTCCAATATGTATAAGACATATATATAAGGGGAGAGAACGATGTGGAGCGTAACATATTTCAAAAGGTCCCATTACCATGTGCATTTCTTGATGAAGAAGCGTTAGAAAGAAATATTGAGTCCATTGTTCAATTGTGCCAAGGAAAGAAAGTTCGTATTGCTAGTAAATCATTACGATCTGTTCCAGTGATGAAGAAAATTTTAGCCTCTAATCGTTGTTTTCAAGGCATTATGTGTTTTTCACCACGAGAAGTAATATTTTTAATAAAACAAGGATTTAACGATTTGTTGCTTGGGTACCCTATACATGATGAACAAGCACTTCAAGAAATTAGTTTGCTTACAAAACAAGGATTGATAATCACTTGTATGGTAGATTGCGTAGAACATATTGCTTATTTAGAGACAATTGCAGAGGAAACAGGTGGGCGTTTTCGAATCTGTATTGATATCGATATGAGTAGTCATTTTTTTCAGCTTCATTTTGGTGTTAGACGTTCTCCTATACGTACTGCCGCTGAGGCTTTGGACGTTATTGAAAAAGCAATTCAATCTCCTGTTTTACAAATAGACGGTGTAATGGGCTATGAAGCACAGATTGCAGGAGTTGGAGACGATGTACCAAAGCAAGGTTTTAAAAATAAAATAGTTTCTTATTTAAAGAAAAAATCTGTATTTGAAGTGATGGAACGCAGACAGAGCATTGTACGAACAGTGCAAGAACAAGGGATTGCACTTCGTTTTGTAAATGGAGGTGGTACAGGAAGTATACAAACGACAATGCAAGATGAATCTGTTACAGAGATTACAATAGGTTCGGCTTTTTACTCTCCTAAACTCTTTGATTACTATAAAGATATTAAATTTGAACCAGCTGCTGGATTTGCATTGCCAATTGTTAGACAACCAGCCCCTCATATATATACTTGCCTAGGTGGTGGATATATTGCTTCAGGATCAGTTGGGAAAGACAAACAGCCGGAGATTTTGGAGCCAAGTGGAGCGAAGTTGTTAGCTTTAGAAGGAGCTGGAGAAGTACAAACGCCTGTTTATTATGATGGTTCAGAATACCTAACGGTTGGGGATGTCGTGTTATTTAGGCATAGTAAAGCCGGAGAACTATGTGAGCGTTTCTCATCGTTACATCGTATTGCAGGTAACAAAGTGATAGGGAAATATTCAACATACCGGGGGGATGGTCAATGCTTTCTGTAAAAGGGCAAAAATGGAGAAATTGGACAGGGAATGTAGAAGGAAATCCACAATATACGATGTACCCAAAAAGCATACAAGATGTAATAGAAGTAGTAAAGTTTGCAAAAGAACAGGGAAAGAGAATTCGTGTTGTTGGATCAGGTCATTCTTTTACACCTCTTGTTCAAACAGAAGAAATTTTAATTTCTTTAGATGAGCTACAAGGGATTTTGGATGTGGATTCACAATCATTCATAGTAGAAGTATGGGCCGGAACAAAGTTGTATAACTTAGGAAAACTGTTGGAAGAAAAGGGATATGCGCAGGAGAATTTAGGAGATATTGATTCACAATCTATTGCTGGAGCATTTAGTACAGGAACGCATGGAACAGGTATTCAATTTGGTAGTTTGGCAACACAAGTAGTAGAAATTACAGCTGTGCTGGCATCTGGAGAAATTATTGTTTGTTCTGAGAAAGAAAACCCTGAATTTTGGAAGGCATTTCAGTTATCTCTTGGTATGCTTGGAATTATTGTAAAAGTTAAATTAAAAGTCATTCCAGCTTATTCACTTATCTATGAAAGCAAAAAGGAATCGTTATCTACTGTAATAAGCAAATTAGAGGAATATAAGCAGCATCGTCATTTTGAATTTTTTGTGTTTCCGTATTCAGATGATGTTCAAGTGAAAATTACAAATGAAACGACAGTTAAAGGGATAGATTTAAAGTGGCATAAGTTCAAGACGGCACTACTTGAAAATATAATTTTTTCATTATTGTCTAAAGGATGCAAGTTACTTCCTTCTATAAGTAAGGGAGTTAGTAGGCTATCAGCAAAGGCAGTGCCGAATGCAAAAACAATTGGTTCAAGTTATCAAATATTTGCTACATCTCGTAATGTTCGTTTTTATGAAATGGAGTATAGTGTCCCAGCGCAGTATATGAAAGATGTAGTAGGGGAAATTTACAGTCTTATTGAAAAGAAGAAATTCCAAGTTCATTTTCCAATTGAATGTCGCTATGTAAGGGGAGATGATATATGGATAAGTACTGCCTATGGAAGAGATTCAGCGTATATCGCTGTGCATATGTATAAAGGAATGAAGTATGCTGCGTACTTCACAGCGATAGAACGTATTTTTCAAAAGTATGAAGGACGTCCACATTGGGGGAAAATGCATACAATGCGATATGAACAGTTGCAATGTGTTTATCCAAAGTTAAACTCTTTCTTGGAAGCTAGAGAAAAGGTAGATCCAATGGGAGTGTTTTTAAATCCATATGTAGCAAAAATGTTTTCTATTTATGAAAAAAGCTGACAAATTATTTGTCAGCTTTTTTGAGTGTAATTACATTTCGTGTATGACTCATTCGTTCGTAAAATAGTAATTTATCACGACTAAATACGTGCAGTAGAAAATGAATAACAAAGATACCGTTAATTGCAAACATGAATAATAATATAACAAGTAGAATTAAAGGATTCGTATGATTTAAAATAGAACTGCTAGAGAGAATATAGTTAATTCCTCCGAGAACAAAGTAAAACAGTCCATACCGAATGAATAATTCTTTTAATGTAATTCGTTCATTTCTTCCTTTTATATGAATACGAAGTAACGCCTTACCAATTGTTTTTCCGTTCATAAAATACGGAATGATGATGAAGTAGACGAGGACTGCACACGTAATAAAAATAAGATCATATAGATTGGTATAAGATTGCATTTTAGAAATGAAAATAGAATTCCCCTTATTTTTTATACCTGGCACAACAAGGGATAAGAAAATCCAATCAATTTGGAGTGCGATTAGGCGGCGGATAAATCCAACTGGTTTCGTAGCTAAATCGACATGTGCATCTAATTCATTTGATTTAGGAAGGAAGTACGTGAATATTGGCGCGATGAAATAACCAATTGCTCCCCCAAGTGTATTTAAAAATAAATCATCGATATCAAATAAACGATATGCACAATTGTATATACCGTATAACCCAGTCACTTGTGTCACTTCAAAAAATAGTGAGAGACAAAGTGAAAAGAAGATTGTTTGTAAAAAACTACGGCGGAAATAGTAACGTAAATATATGCCGAATGGAATCGTTAACACGGCATTAAATGCGACTTGTAAAAAGGCAGATTCTTTTAATAAGTAAAAATAGGTAGCAGGTTTTGCTAATATCGCTGCTGTATGATTGCTAATTTCTTGAATGAAATAAAACGGTACAAGCTGAACGTGCTGTGTGTTAGCTGGCTGAAGGCTACATGTATCATATGTTTGCGGTAGAGGTAAGACAACAAGAAAATAGGCGTTTAACAAATAAAGAAGCAAAGAGTATAAAATAAAAGAACGCCATTTATTTAGATAGCCATATTTTCTGTAATTAAATATTAGAAATGGAATCAATAGAACCATTGCTAAAAAAGGAAATAGAATAAATGCTGTTTTAATTGGAAATAAATAAGCTGTCAAAATGTGGCTCCTTTCGAAAAAATTAAGATTTTATTATAGCTTCAATAAAATGTAAAAGCAAACTTTATTTTTAGAGGCGGAAAGGGAATCTGAATTAAAAAGCAACATACCCCTTATTTTTTAGGGATGAGAGAGCATCCGTCCATGCATAGAAACGGTCAGGACATTTTTCAGCCCCATATTAAGCTTAAAACTAAAACAAAAATAGAAAATGAGTACGGGTCACTTTGGTTTAGACGTAGCCATGACTTATAGGTTGAAAATTTAAACTGGATGTATATAGATGAAAGAAGAGCCTTACTGCAAATTTGCAGAAGGCTCTTCTTAGTGGGGATATTTAATATGCGTAGCGTTGGATTTTGCCGAAAGGATACAGCTTTGGAATTGTTGTTTCCATGTTAAAGTGGTGGTTTCCTTTCTTTGAGAAATCCACTCGTGATAATCTTGTTGCGTTTTCCATAATATACGAACTATATACTCATTTCCATGTTCAGTATGCTTCGTACGAGAAAATTCTAGATTAATAAACCCGTATGTACCAGGGTTTGGATAGTATTGTTGTAGAGAACGAATCATTTTTTCTTCATAGCCAAATTTAATATGAATAAGTTTTGTAACAATAAACATGATTGCACCCCTTTTGTATTAGTAATAAGAAATTAGAGTGAGTATCCTGTTTCAGTCATAACATGTGCAATCCCTCCTGTTATTCTTACGAGGTTAGGGTGTGTTTGTAATATCGATTCATCCCGTTCGTAATTCATTTTTAAAGCATGATATATATTTAATATTATACTATTCTGAAAATTTAAAGTAAATAAAAGGAAGACGACAAATTTTTTATAGGAAAATAATCGTGAGTGTACCCGCGATGACACAATAGAAAGAGAAGGATTTTTAAGCTGAATCTTCTATAATGCCCATAATACTTAGTGATAAATCATCTAAGCTAACAGGAATATTTTTAAATTGATGAGGAATCGAAATAAACAAAAATTCACTCTAAAATATAAGAAAAGATAAGCGTGAAGCGAATTTGTAGCAGATTGTCATATGTTGCCAGAAGACTCATTTATGTATCGCTGCAATTTATGCAAGATTTGACAATGTTTTCAATGTCATGTAATCTGTTGTTTCTAATATACGAATCTAGGCCTTTGTAAGATTTGTATGAAAATAAGTTGTTAAAAGTTAAGAGTTTATTACATGTTACAGTTTGTTTTTATTATTTGTCATGAAAAATAAAGTGTATTTAATGAGTTTGTAAAGAAACTGTAAAATAAATCATGTATAACTGTATGAGAAGGGAGTCGGATTATGAACTATTTTAAGCGAATCAGTAGTCTAGTATTAGCAGGAATTATTGGTCTTTCTAGTACAGTTGCTGTCAAAGCTGAGTCAAACGACGAGAAACTAAACAACATGCAGCAGCAATTGCAGCAGAATAACAATGATATTCAGCAAAAAGAACAAGAGAAGCAAGCTGTTAATAAAGAAATACAAGGTATCGAAAGTGAACTACATAATTTAAATAAAACAATTACAAAAAACAAAGAGGAACAGGCTGCTATTCAACTCAAAATTGATGAAACACATAAGCAAATTGAACAGAAAAAGCAAGAAATTATCGTTTTAGAAGATAAGGTACTTGCTCGTAAAGATATTATGAAAAAACGTATGGTTTCTGTTCAAAATAGCTCAAATACAAGTTTAGTAGTAGAAGTTGTAGTAGAATCAAAGAATTTTGCTGATTTCTTACAACGTGTGACGGCAGTATCTACAATCCTAGAGGCAGATAAAGAGATTTTACGTCTTCAAGAACAAGATCTTCGTCAAATTGAAGAAGATAAAAAAGCAATTGACGAAAAAGAAGCATCTTTAGAAGTAGATAAACAAAAATTAGCAAAAGCACAAGCAACTTTACAAGAAAACTTGAAAAAACGTCAAGAAAACTTACAAGCTGTACAGACAAAATATAATCAACTTGCAGGACAAATTAATTTAGCTGAACAAGAAAAAGCGAAAATTGAAGCAAATATGAAAGAAGTCCAAGAAACGATTGCTCGTGAGCAAGAAGCAGCAAGATTAGCAGAAGAAGCTCGTGCAAAAGCAGAAGCGGATGCAAAAGCTGCAAGGGAAGAAGAGGAAAGAGCAAGAGCGGAAGTAGAAAAAGAGGCTGTTTCAAAGCCAGAATCAAAGCCAGAATCAAACCCAACTGAACCTGCCGTGAATAAATCACAGCCGGCACCAGCTCCAAAACCAGAGACAAAACCTGATCAGAAGCCAGGACAAGGCGGGCGTGAAATTTATGTAGAAGCGACTGCTTATACAGCGGATCCATCGGAAAATGGTTACAAATCAGGTGAACATGTGCATTCAGCAATGGGACATGATTTAACTGCAAACCCAGGAATGAAGTTAATTGCTGTAGATCCAAGAGTTATCCCGCTAGGTTCTCGTGTATATGTTGAAGGGTATGGAACCGCAATTGCAGGCGATACTGGTGGTGCAATTAAAGGTCATAGAATAGATGTATTAATGCCAGATAAAGGTTCATCTAGTGCTTGGGGTAGAAGAACAGTTCGTGTTGTAATTTTATAATTGAAAATCAAATCCAACTTTACAATATGTGAAGTTGGATTTTTTTGTAAATTTTAATGTTAAGTCGAGTTTACATTTTGTAAAGTTTAGCATACAATGATGGTGAGAGGTGGTAAAATTGACCATTTGTAATAGAGTAAAGGAGCTAAGAGCCCGTTTTAACTTCACGCAAAGCGTACTAGCTGAAAAGGTTGGTGTAACAAGGCAAACGATTGCTGCAATTGAAAAGGGGGATTACGTTCCATCGTTGTTATTAGCGCTAACGATTTGTGATGTATTTGATTTAAAGATGGAGGATGTGTTTGTTTTAAATAAGGAGGGAGAAAAAGATGAATAGAATCATGTTGTCGTATGTGGTGAATGTGTTATTTATTGGATTGGCTAGTTGGGCATTTATTGAACTCTATTATTTTGAGGTGGAATTTGCAAATATTATTCAAACAGAGAAAGTACCATTTGAAATATCAATGAGTCTTACACCGTTTTTATTGTTATTGATTGTAGCGATTGTATCAACTATTTTTTATAAAGTTCAAAAAAAGAAATATAAGAAATTATCTTTTTGGATGTTTCCTCTTTTATTTCCACAAGATGATGAGCGCGAAGAAGTCATTACAGCAAAAGCATGTCGTACGACTTTTATAGCGCTTTGGTTTGTTATACCGATTGGAGCTGCATTGCTTGTTATATATCCGATTGTAACCCCGTATATTCCTGCATACCCATTATATGTTGTATTTTTCATCTTCTTTATACAAATGACCGTATTCCATATATCACTTTATCGAAATAAAATTGCTTAAAGACGTGCCACGTGCACGTCTTTTTTTAGTAATAAAGCATCCTATTTTTTACAAAAAATTAACGCATGTCGAAGTGAAGATTTACAAATGCTTTTTATGATAGGAATTAGATTTATTGAATAAAGGGAGTGGGAAAATGAAAAAGAAGGTATTGGTATATGGCGTAATAATTGCAAGTGTATTATGGACAGGAAGTAATGTACATGCAGAAACATTAGAAAAGGATACAGAGCGGATTGTGAATACAATAGAGACGTTACCAAAGGGGAGTATATCTAACCCTGCATACCGCGGGAAAGTGGAACAGATGGTGACGGACTTTATTGGTAAAAAACATAAGGATACAAAGATTAATCGGATTGCCTCGTTTCAAATGCCTAGTAAGAAGGCTGAAATTACAGCATCAACGCCTGATGGGAATACACTAGTTGTTACAGAAGCTGATTTAGGTCAAATTCAAATACTATCAATTGCAGATTTAGAAAATATAAAAGTATTAGGAAATGTGAGTTTTAAAGACATTCATTCAGAAGCGGAAGTAACGAGTGTAACTGTGACACCAGACGGAAAGCACGCATTGGCCGCTTTTCGAACTGGAGATAACTTATATGATGCAAATAAAGGACAAGTGGCGGTAGTGGATTTAGCAGCGCAGAGAGTGGTAAAAACGTATGAAGTAGGTGTAGGACCAGATTCAGTAGCGTTAGCAGCAGATGGAAGAACACTTATTATTTGTAATGAAGATGAAGAAAACGATCCAAATGATGATAATGAAGTAAATATGAAAAAAACGAAACGACCAGGAAGTATTTCTATGATTACATTCCCTGATGGTGATGTTATGCGCGGGGAACATGTCGAGCTGCCAATCCATATGAGTAACATTGGTAATGGAGCGATCTATAAGCATGATCCACAGCCAGAGTATGTTGCGATTAATCCAAAAGGAGATAAAGCAGCTGTCACATTACAAGAAAATAATGCGGTGGCAATTGTCAATATTGCAGAAAAACGAATTGAAAATATATTTGGCCTTGGCACGACAACACATAAAACAGATTTAAAAAAGGATGGCACCATATCTTTTCAAGATGAGATAACTGCACGCCTAGAACCAGATGGTGTGACATGGGATCCATCAGGAGAATTTCTTATTACTGCTAATGAAGGGGACCTTGGTAAAAATGAATTTAAGGATGGTGTGAAATCAGGAGGAAGAAATATTTCTGTATGGAGTCAGACTGGATATCTTGTATACGATAGTATGAATCTTATTGATGAAAAAGTAGCGGCTGCTGGCCTATATCTTGATAATAGAAGTGAAAATCGGGGAAGTGAAGTCGAAAATGTGACAATTGGTAAGATAAAAGGAAATCCGATTTTAGCAGTGGCGGCTGAAAGAGCGAATGCTGTATTGTTCTTCGATATGACAATTCCAATGTTCCCGGTATACATTGGAATTGCGCCATCAGCAGGAGCGGCACCAGAAGGAATTCATAAAATAAATGGTCGAGATTTATTTGTGAGTGCAGATGAAGTAGATGGAGTGTTAAGTTTTTATC
Source organism: Bacillus cereus (assembly GCF_002584535.1). Lineage (GTDB taxonomy): Bacteria > Bacillota > Bacilli > Bacillales > Bacillaceae_G > Bacillus_A > Bacillus_A arachidis. Next base: position 39,338 of record NZ_NUOT01000021.1, on the reverse strand, counting down.
ATATAAAGTGATGCGGGAAGACTGACTTATCGCGACCAAATAACGGGATAAGTTAATAAAGTGGCTTCTTCTTTTCGTCTTAGACTTGTACATATAGTCATCTTACTTTATCATCTTATATAGAAGTAAGATTCTGTAAAGGAAAGGGATTATGTATGAATAAACGAAGAATATATAGTATACTAGCAATTCTTTTATTTGTTGTAGGTGGTATCTTAATCGGTAAGCCATTTTATGACGGATATAAGGCAGAGAAGAAGCAAACAGAAAATGTACAAGCTGTTCAGAAAATGGAATACGAAAAGCATGAAACAAAATTTGTAGATGCATCTAAAATTGAACAACCAAATTTAGCGGAAGTTGCGAATGCATCGTTAGATAAAAAACAAGTAATTGGTCGTATTGAAATTCCGAGTATTTCATTAAGTTTACCTATTTTAAATGCTTCTACTGAGAAAAACTTATTATCAGGAGCAGCAACTGTTAAAGAGAAGCAAGAGATGGGAAAAGAAAATTATGCATTAGCAGGGCATAATATGTCTAAAAAAGGCGTCCTATTCAGTGATTTATCAACATTAAAAAAGAACGATAAAATCTATTTATATGATAATGAAAATGAATATGAGTACACTGTGACGAATGTATCAGAAGTAACGCCTGATAAATGGGAAGTCGTTGAAAACCATGGGAAAACGGAAGTAACGCTTATTACATGTGTATCTGTATCGGATAACTCAAAGCGTTTTGTTGTTACAGGAGAGTTTGTAAAAGCGAAAAAAATAAAGTGAAACTTTAATCAGTGAAGGGGGCTTCATTCCCCGCTGATTATTAGCTCTCATTAATTGGGCCTTAACGGGTAGTTGATGGGAGTCTTACTGCCCGTTAAGGCGGGATAAAAGGTTAAACAAAAAAGCTGAGGGGCAATCCCTCAGCTTTTTTAGTCCATCCATTTTACTAATTTTTTTGAAAGTAATAGTAATATACAACCTAAGAAAATAGCTACAACGCCAATGACTGTAAATACTTCTGAATAGCCAAGTGAAGTTGTAAAACTAGCGAGTTGACCACCTAAAATATTGGCAATTCCTGAACCAGCCAACCAAACGCCCATTAGTAATGAAGCGAGTTTTACTGGTGCAAGGGCACTGACCATTGATAATCCAACAGGTGATAAAAACAATTCACCTAATGTATGGAAAAGGTAAGTAAAGACAATGAATAATAGGTTTGCTTTCTCTGTAATATTATGTTCGTCACTACCTGTTTTTAATGTGGCAACCACTAGAACCATATAACCAATTCCAAGTAAAATCATACCGAGTCCCATTTTTGTTGGGATTTTTAAATCTCCACGTTTTGTTGTAGCAAGCTTAGCCCATAGTGCTGAAATAGCAGGAGCAAGCAAAATGATAAACAGTGGATTGACCGATTGGAACCAAGATGTTGGGATCTCCCACCCGAATACAGAACGATCAACAAACTTGTTTGTATATAGCGTTAGTGAACTACCAGCTTGTTCAAAACCAGCCCAAAAGAAGACAACGAAGCAAGTTAGAATAATGATAACCGCTGTATGCTGTTTTTCTTTTTTTGTAAGTGGTGTATTACCAGCTGTTTGTTCGCCGGATGGTGCTTGTAAATCTCTTGTTGGTTTTTTTCCGATATCGCCAAGGAAGCGATTAGATAGTGTTGTGAATAAAACTTGTCCAATAATCATACCGATTGAAGCGGCTAAGAATCCGTAACGAAAACCATAATGAACAACGCCATCTACTGTTGTTTTGAATAAATTTTCTGATAAAAATCCACAAACGAGTGGAGCTAAAAATGAACCGACGTTAATACCCATGTAGAAAATCGTAAATGCACTATCGCGTTTTGGATCATGTTCCTCATACAATTCTCCAACAAGCGTAGAAATATTTGGTTTAAAGAAACCATTACCAATAATAATAAGCGCCAGTCCAAGGTATAGGCCAACCTGGTTTTGTAGGGCAAATAGTGTAAGGTTACCGATTGCCATTGTTACGCCGCCTATTGTTATAGCTAAGCGTCTTCCTAGAAAACGGTCAGTTAAGTATCCGCCAATCATTGGAGTAAAATAACATGCTCCAGTATAAAATCCATAGATGGAAAGTGCCCACCCTGGACTAAACCCAAGACCGCCGCTTACTAAAGCTGTGGTTAAATATAATGTTAGTAATCCTCGTAATCCATAGTAACTAAATCGTTCCCACATTTCTGTGAAGAAGAGTAAGTATAAACCTGGAGGATGTTTTTTGTTTCGTTGTTGTTTCCTTTCAAGTTGTATCGCTGATTCCATTTAAGTTTCCTCCTGACACAAACAAAAACAAAGTGAATAGTTTTGTTTGTTTAATATTTTACTTTATTAACTATTGGATGTCAATAAAGGTCGATTTTTCAGAAGAAATTGGAAAACAGAGCAGATATAGAATGAGGATTTCTTTTGTGATAGACTATGGACTATGTTTGTTCTAGCATATAAGTGCAAGAAATTGAAAAACCATATAAAACCTTTCTTTTTTAGGCGGGAAGAGAGCATCCGTCTATGCATAGAAGCGGTCAGGATTCTTTTTAGCCCCATGCCGAGTAAAACAAAAGGAGAAAATGAGTGAAGGTCTGCTTTTGTTTACATAGCCGCAACTAATATGTTGGAAAATCAAAATCGAGTTATATACTTCCCTTTTTAGAGGGGAGAAGAGGAGTGCGAATCATCTTTTATTAGGCGTAGCGGCTATATGTTGAAAAATTAAAATGGGATTTATATAGGCTGAAAAGGATTCTACTTTATATGAAAGTAAAGAAGGAGAAAGAAATGAAATCACTACAGAAAAAAGAAATTTTGCTTATGAGCCTGATGTTATTTTCCATGTTTTTCGGAGCTGGAAATCTAATTTTTCCACCTTTCCTTGGATATGAAGCGGGGGAACATGTGTGGATTGCATTGTTCGGCTTTATTATATCAGCAACTGGACTTCCGATATTAGGTGTAATGGCAATTGCTAAAGCCGGAAGTTTTCAAGGATTGGCCAATCGTGTACATTCTTCTTTTGCAATTATTTTTCCATGTTTAATTTATTTGTTTATCGGTCCTGGACTTGGTATACCACGTGCCGGGAGTTTAGCTTTTGAAATGGGGCCAGGTCAGTTCTTCCCAGAGACTAGTAGTGTATTACTACTCATTTACACGGTCATCTTTTTTAGTATTGTATATTGGCTAAGTTTATCACCATCAAAATTGATGGGGCTGTTTGGAAAGATATTAACACCCTTATTATTGTGTATGATTGCTCTTATCTTTATAAAGAGTATGATTACACCAGCAGGAGATGTTCAAGCACCAGTAGGGAACTACGGACACGCTCCAGTATTTCAAGGTTTTTTAGATGGATATTTAACAATGGATGCTTTAGCGGCATTAATCTTTGGAATTGTTATGGCAAATACTTTGCGTGCTAAAGGAGTACAAGATGAAAAAGGACTAGCAAAGTATATGAGCATGGCAGGTATCGGTGCTGGTCTTTTATTATCTCTTATTTATGTCATTTTGGGATATGTTGGATCAATAAGTGGTTCGCTTGGAAAGTTCGATAATGGAGCACAAGTATTAGCTCATATTATGACTACATTATTTGGACAGGGCGGCATGGTATTATTAGGAATTATTTTTACTGTTGCTTGTTTATGTGTATCGATTGGACTTGTTACATCTTGTAGTCAGTTTTTTGCAGAAGTATTTCCGAAAGTATCTTATAAAGTGTGGGCTTTTGTCTTGAGTGTAGTTAGTATGATTCTTGCTAACCTAGGATTAACACAAATTTTAAAAGTATCAGTTCCTATTCTTGGGTTTATTTATCCGATTGCTTTAACACTTATTATTTTAGGACTATTTCATAAGTATATTAATAAGTATACGTATATATATCCAATGACAATTGGATTTGTAGCAGTGTTTAGCGGGATAGATATTTTAAATCGAAACGTGTTACTTTCAAAATGGACGCCTATATTAGAAAACATTCCTTTGTATACAGAAGGAGTAGGATGGATTATTCCAGCGATTGTAGGTGGCTGTTTAGGAATGATTGCCAGTATTTGTATCAATAAAAAAAATTAAAAGAAAAAGGTGTTTTCTATATTGGAAAACGCCTTTTTTTGTTTAATTTAATTCGCCTATAAACCATATTTCTTTGTCATTGTAATTATCGTCAGTAAAAATTTCTCTGTAGCCTTTTACCTGTAATTCTTTAGGTATATGTAAGCCAAATTCTTTTTCAATATCGCGTTCTTGTAGTAATGGAATCCACTGTGGTCCGTCCATGTATCCACTTAGAAAGCCTTCAAAAAATCGTTCGATCCCTTGCTTACTAAATACAATGAAGATATTAGAAGTGTGTAAGTTCGGAAAAGAGACACCCAAATAAATACGATACTCCTTTTCAACTTTAGTTTTCATATGAATGAAATGCTCTACTTGATTGATTGCGGTCTGTAAATAAAATCGTTTCATCGAGTTTGATTTACGTTTTGAATTCATATAAGAAGGATTGATGGGAAGATGGATAGACCAGCAACCTAAAGAAGATGTTTCAGTCGCATTTGGTAAAGAACTTGTATGTGCGATGGTAGATTTTAAAAAATTGCGGCATACTCTCCTTAAACCACGAATTTTCTTTTTTGAACGATGATTCCAAATTGGCGGTTTCAAACAAACACCTCATAAACATTATGTTTTAATTTTCATGAAAATAGAATAGGGATTGCCATTTGCTACTATAATAGCAGAAACTGGAGATTATTAGGGGAATTTTATTAAAAAATGAATAGATTAGGAGTATTATATAAATAACTGGTAATTTATCCAATTGTTATAATGCATTCTACTATTTTAACAGCATGATCAGAGGGGGGAGAAAATGAAACAAGATTTGGGTAAAAAAATAGAAGCCCTAGAAACAGCAATTGATACATTGCAGGAGACGCTCTATGAGTTAAAAGCACAGCAAAGAGAAATGGAAGAAGAAAGAGTTCAACAAGTAAAGGAACCTATTGAGAAGAAACAAGATGTTAGTATCCCTGTGCAAAATGTACGACAAGAAGAAAGAGTCATTAGCCAAGAAAGTGTGACGGAGCCGGAGATAAAGCAGGTGGATATATCTGCGTTTAAGCCTGAACCATTTGACATTATAAAATTTTGTCAAACATGGCTACCACGAATTTTCGTTGCAATTATGCTACTTGGGGTAATTTGGCTATTTAAAGCGGGGGTAGATGCAGGATTACTTACTCCAGCAATTCGTATTGTATTTGGCGTAGCATTATCAGTTGCTTTGTATTATGTAGGTGATATACAAATAAAAAAAGAACGTCAAGCGTTAGGTTTGGTATTAGCTGGAGGAAGTATTACAGGCATTGTTTTAACGACATTCGCTGCACATTATTTGTATCATTTCTTTCCGGCAATGATGGCATTTATATTCAACATTATTTGGATTATACTCGGTATCTATTTAGCTAAGCGATATCAATCAGAGTATCTCGCTATATTTGTATCTGTAGGCGCCTTTTTTGTACCGTTTTTATTAAATAGTACAACACCTAATTCTTACATTTTCTTTGGATATGAAACGGTGTTAACGATTAGTTTATTATGGTATGCGTATAAAAATCGCTATCAATATTTATATATGGTGTCTTACAGTGTTGCTGTGCTTGTAACGTTTTTCTTTTTTGTGATTATGACAGTATTATTAGGTCATTTACAAGTGCAATTAACGATTGTTTATGGATTGATTCATATTATGTTGTTTTGGCATATGTTTATTGATAAAAACTTTATTTACGAGCCCCGGATGGCGATATTTGGTGCTAATGCTATCTTTTTCGTTATGGCAATTGTGAAAATTCCAGACTTTACAACATGGGGATTGTTAATTTGTACAATTGTACACACTGTAATGTTTGTGGCTGACTATATGAAAAATAAAAAATCGCCATTTACAGATCTTTTATTTGGTTTTGCGATGGGGTCGTTTAGTTTAGCGATTTTATATGAATTTAGTTTAGTGAATGGAGCAATTGTATTGATGTTACAAGGTTTTTTAGGTATCGTTGCTTCTGCGAAATTAAAACAAGAAATCAAGTTTTATATTAGTGGAGTTATTTATGTAATCGGTATGTTGCAAACCCTTGTTAGCCCATTTGAGACATTCATGTCAGCGGCTTTTGTAGCCCACCTCATTTTAGTTGGAACATTTTATTATGGAATGATGAAAGTGAAACCAATGTTGAAACGCTTTGGGAAATATGTGTATTCGATGACGTTATATAGTTTTATGGTACTTGTATTTATTACGATTACTAGAATAGGAGAGGTTCTTTCAACAGACGGAAGTATTATCAGTGTACCTGTCTCTCTTGCATGGATGATATATGCTTTAGTTTCAGTTTGGTTTGGGCGTAATAGAGGAATGAATGAAATATTATACGCCGGATTAGTTGTGTTAGTTGTGACAGTGAGTAAGTTATTCTTCTTGGATTTACCAGAAGTATCAATGATGATTCGTGCAGTATTATTCTTACTTATTGGTGGACTAGGAATTGTTATTTCTAGAATGTTTTTCTCGAAAGAAAAAGGTGATTAGTAAAAAAAGCAATCCATTTAGGATTGCTTTTTTACTATTTATTATTAATAGTGACAGCTTCATTATATTTTGTCGTTGTATTTTGACGAAGACGTAAAGTGGCTTGTCCAGTTGTATTCGGTGCGAGTTGTACATTTACTACTTTTTCAGCAAAACCTAGGCTATTTGTTGTGAAAGAGAATACACTACTATATCCAAAAGTAGAAGGCCAAGTACCATTTTCATTTTGTACTTTCGCAATTTGTGTTCCTCCAGTTGTAAAAATCCCTAGAGAATAATTATTGTATGTCGCATTAGGTAATAAATTGTTTGCTTGAAGTCTTATTTGAAATACTTCGTTGCTTGGTAGAATACTAGGGCGAATGACTGTATAATCGCTAGTTGTTACAGTTCCCTTATATCCATAAGAACCAGGCTTAAATGTATTTGTATTGAACCATTGATATCCTTGATTTGGAGCGCTCCAAGGTTCTGGTTGTGGCTCAGTTGATAAATTAGGTTGCTCAAATGTTTGTAAAGGTGTTGGATTATCAAGTTGTAGGCCATTTACTTGATCTAAACTTGTATAAGTTTCTGGTTTAGATAACCAATTAACAATGTTTTCCAATAGAATAGCGTCATTTTCTTCTTTATATCCATCATATGTTTTTTTTGCTTGTCCTGTATCTTCACGAACATATTTTGGTGAGGCATCCTCAACAGGAGAAGAATCACCAATAAAGGCTGCTTTTCCAAGGCCAACTTTAGCAATTGCAGCATAAGGACCTTCTGCAATACCGCCACCATTATAAACACCGCTATCAACAGCGCTATTCCATTTTGATGGGTTTTCTGGAAGATATACGATTCCTTTCGCTAATTTAGGGTTTGTAATGGCAAGTGTAGAACCAGCATGCATAGCTACTGATGAAATCCCTTTTGTAATACCAAAGGATTGTTCAGGTGATACAATATTTTTGGCAGAAACATCTCCAAGCGCATTATAGCGAAAGCGAATACCAAAGTTTTGGGATAACCAATCGGAGCTTTCTACTCCTTGCATTGCTGGTGAGTTTGCTTCTTCATTAGACATCCCTTTTGCCGGGTTGTCCCATGCACCACGTCTGTATCCATTAAATACCTCTGAAGAATCCCAGCGATTCTTATTTCGGTCTGCATTATAATGATCTGCGATAAAGAAAATACTACCACCATTTTTAACATACTGTAACATGGCATCTTGTTCAGATTTTTTATAAGGAATATTTGCTTCAGGAACGATAAATACATGATAATCTTTTAAATTTTCATATGTAATAGGTGTAGATTGGCGAAGCTCTTTTACAAAATATCCGTTTTTAGCAATACCATTTCCAAAATCAGAAAAACCACCATCAATGACCCAATCGGCTGTACCGGCTGTTTGCCCGTGTGTATTATCAAATAATACTTTCTTCCCATTGTTTTGATTTACAACTTTTGCAGCAATCTCTGGTGCTGGATCTGTAGAACTTTCAGCGAAAGCTAGTGGAATAGAAGTGCTTCCGATACTGAATGTAATTGCTGTTGCTAAAGAAAGTTTAAGCCATTTTTTGTTCTTCATAGAAGAATCCCCCTAATAATAAATATATGTGCCTTAATAATGTAATGGATTTTTTTATGAAAATAAAGATGGAAAATGTAAAATATACAAAAGATTTGTAAAAATAACATGGATTTTGTTGATAAATATTTGTGTGAAAAATAAGAAAACCCCTTCCTCGCTATAAGGAAGGGGCAACATATTTAACTAATTTTTGAAGTTTGTGCAGCATCTATCTTATGAAATCCTTTTAAGTAATATACAACTACTAATGAAATCAACCAAATCGGACCAACAATTAATGCGATTCGTGTATCTTCTGAATAAGCCATAATTCCTAATACTAATGCAAGGAAAGCAAGTGAAAAATAAGAACTTAATGGATATAAAGGCATTTTGTACGTTAAATTTTGCTTAGTTTGTGCTGGTAATCCTTTTCTGAATCGGATTTGAGTAACTAATATGATCCCCCATGTCCAAATTGCACCGAACGTTGAAATACTAGTAAGCCATGTAAATACTTTTGCAGGAACAAGATAGTTTAAAATAACACCAACCAGTAAGACTAAGGAAGTTGCTATAATTCCACTACTTGGAATGCCATTTTTATTTAAACGGCCGAATTTTTCAGGCGCCTTTTTTTGCTCTGCCAATGTAAATAACATACGTCCTGTACTAAATAAACCACCGTTACAAGAAGAAAGAGCTGCCGTTAAAACAACGAAGTTAATAATTCCCGCTGCTTTTGCTATACCAATTTGTTGGAATGTTAATACAAACGGACTTCCTTTATCGCCAAGTTCATTCCATGGATAAATTGCCATCATAACAAATAATGCTCCAACGTAGAACAGTAAAATGCGCCAAAATACGTTATCAATTGCTTTTGCAAGTGTTTTCTTCGGATTTTGTGCCTCACCAGCTGTGACACCGATAAGTTCGACTCCTAGATAAGCAAATAAAACCATTTGTAAGGAAAGAAGTAACCCAGAAAAACCATTAGGGAACCATCCGCCGTGTGACCAAAGGTTCGAAATTCCAGTAGCGATGCCATCATTTCCAAATCCAAATAGAATAATTCCTGTCCCAATTACAATCATACAGATAATTGTGACAATTTTAATTAAAGCAAACCAAAATTCAAGCTCTCCAAATACTTTTACAGATAAAAAGTTAAATGCGCTCATTAATACGAGAGCCAATAACGCCCAAATCCAGCGCGGGATATCTGGAAACCAATATTCCATATAAATTCCAGCGGCAGTGATTTCAGCCATACAAGTAACAACCCATAAAAACCAATAGTTCCATCCAGTTATATAACCTGCTAAGGGTCCTAAATAATCATGTGCGTATTTACTAAAAGAACCAGCAACTGGTTGTTCAATTGCTATTTCCCCAAGAGCACGCATAATGAAGAAGATAACGAGTCCAGCAATCATATAAGCTAATAGAATAGAAGGTCCAGCTAATTTGATAGCAGAAGCAGATCCTAAAAATAGTCCTACACCAATAGCGGATCCAAGAGACATCAATGTGATGTGTCTTTGTTTTAGACCGCGGTTTAAAGTTCCTGATTTGTTTGTTTGCTGCATAAAAAGCCTCCTTATAGGATGAAAAGATTGAATGCGCTTACTAGAAGTGCAACTATTTTAAATTATAAAACATTTCTGTCTGTTATGCTACAAAAATTGTCGATGTATGTTGTACTATATCTGTATTTGTCAGACCTAAACTTAAAATTCTAACTATTATTGAATACATTGACTCTTTCTTTTATTGATTGGTAAGATTAAGTATTACATTTTCTCGCATAATTATAAGAATGTGTGATAATAATTCATTGTGTAGGAAGGGTACTTAAGCATGTTTCAATTACAAAAGTATAACACTTCTGTGAAGCAAGAGATTTTAGCTGGCATCACAACATTTTTTACATTTGCGTACATTCTTGTCATCAATCCGAAAATACTATCTGATGCAGGTGTACCTTTTGATCAAGCATTTACGGCAACTATTATTGCGACAATTGTCGGAACATTATGTATGGCGTTTTTTGCAAATTATCCAATCGTCATTGCTCCAGCCATGGGGATGAATGCGTACTTTGCTTATTCTGTTGTACAAAAAGCAGAAGGCATTACATATGCTATTGCGTTTTCAGCAGTATTTGTAACGGGTATTATTTTTCTTTTATTGTCTTTTACATCATTTCGTCAAAAGCTTATTGTAGCAATTCCAGATAGTTTGAAGCATGCTATTGCAGGTGGGATTGGGTTATTTATTGCTTTCATTGGTCTTCGTTTATCTGGTATTATTGTTGATCATCCATCTAATTTAGTTACAATTGGAGATTTTCATTCACCGGCTGTTATTTTAGCACTGATTGGTTTAGTGTTAGCAGCAGTGTTAATGGCATTACGTGTGAGTGGTGCGCTATTTATAAGTATGATTGTAACGGGGATAATTGCCTTCTTTACAGGGCAATTGAAGTTTAGTGATCAAATTGCAGCGATTCCTCATTTACCAAAAGGGATTATCGTTTCCAATCCTATAACTGCATTTTCTGATGTAATGGAATATGGGTTATACGGCGTTGTTTTTTCATTCTTACTCGTACTTTTATTTGATACAACAGGGGCTTTGCTTGGTCTAATTAAACAAGCTGGTTTAAATACAGATAATGCTGAAAAGCGTTTCGGTAAAGCATTTATTGCTGATGCAATAGGTGGTACAACGGGAGCAGTGTTCGGGACAAGTCCGACAGCGGCAACGATTGAATCGTCAGCAGGAATTGCAGCAGGTGGTAAAACAGGATTAACAGGTATTGTAGTAATCTGCTTAACGATAGTTACAGCATTTTTCAGTCCTGTAATTGCTTCTTTATCAAGTGTGGCAGCAATTACGGCTCCCTCATTAATTATAGTAGGGAGTTTAATGGCACAAAGTATTCGTGATATTAACTGGAATGAATTTGAAGATGCATTGCCGGCATTTTTAATTTTTGTAGGGATTCCATTAACATCTAGTATTGCGAACGGAATTGCACTTGGATTTTTAATTTATCCAATTTTAAAAATTGTGAAAGGGAAAGGGATGGAAGTTCATCCGCTTCTGTATTTCTTTGCAATTTTATTTGGATGTCATTTGTTCTTATAATATAGAAAAGAGTATTTATTTGTAAGGATTTAACATTAATCGTGAAGTTTCTTTGTTTTTTGGTTCCCTCTTTATTATTTATAATTATAGAAGAATGATAAGAGCTAAAGAAGATAACTAAAGCATAGAAAAACCTTCCGGGCATATGGAAGGTTTTTTCATGTCTTTTAAAGAGAAAATATCAAGAATCCACCGCAAATAATAAAGAATACGAATCCTAAAATAAAGGGTGTACTAATAATTCCTAGTAAAATAAATGGTCGCCCTCGATATGCTTCGTATCCTCCCCAAGATAATAAAGAGACTCCTACAATAATAAATGTAATCTCAATCCAGCGAATAAGAACTCCAAATAATATGATGAGAGCTAGAAATGTAACTGCAAAGCCAATCATCCATTGTTGAAAAGGACGAGGTTTTTTTGATGAGTTTGTATTACTCATAAATACCTCCTGAAAATTCGGAATTGTTTTATAATAAGTATTATTTTACAATATATGTATTATTAAAGATAGATAATAGACGTAAGAAAGGTATAATTATATGGAATTTCCAATTTATTTACATGTATTTGGAGTAAAGCTACATCCTCATGCTATTTTTGAATCACTCGGTATGTTTCTTGGGTTTCGTTATTATTTAAAAAGTCGACGAAAAGAGAAGATTCCAGAAGTAAAAGCGCTATTCATCTTTTTAGGTGCTATATTTGGTGCTTTTCTTGGGGCGATTCTTTTGGCAACACTGGAGCATCTTCTGCAGGTTCAGAAAGTAATAGGGGAGAATGGCTGGCAAGGATTGATTCAAGGGAAAACAATTGTAGGCGGTTTGTTAGGTGGACTTATTGGTGTAGAAAGTGTGAAGAAAATGGTTGGTCATACAGAATCAACGGGTGATGATATGGTCATTCCTCTGGTACTAGGAATTGCAATTGGTAGAATTGGTTGTTTTTTAACTGGCATTGGAGATGAAACGGTAGGGATACAAACAACATGGTCAGTTGGAATTGATTTTGGTGATGGGATGCTCCGGCATCCGACACAATTATATGAGATTGGTTATTTATTTATCCTTATGATTTGCTGTATTTGGCTAAGTAGACATAAACCGTGGGAAGGGTTCGTTTTTCAAATCTTTATGTTGGCATATTTAAACTTTCGCTTTTTGGTTGAATGGCTCAGGCCGACAGATAAGTTATATGTGCATTTGAGTGCGATTCAATGGGCTTGTATTTTGGGTGTTTGTTATTATGTTGTGTTAGTTATGAAAAAGAGAAAAGGGGAAAGACGACATGCCAAATAGGGACTATTTATATTATGACCTAACGAGTAGTGTGTGCTCCACATGTTTACAGAAAGTAGAAGCGAAGATCATTATACAAGATGAAAGAGTCTATATGGTAAAGCATTGTATGTTGCATGGCCGAGAAAAGGTGCTCATTTCAACAGATGTCTCGTATTATAAGCAATGCCGCGAATTTATTAAGCCGAGTGAAATGCCATATCGTTGGAATACACCTATTAAATACGGGTGCCCTTATGATTGTGGACTTTGTCTGGATCATGAGCAACACAGTTGCTTAAGTATTATTGAAATTACAGATGTATGCAATTTACAGTGTCCGATTTGTTATGCAGAATCATCACCAAAGCGCACTACATGGCGAACAGTAGAACATGTGGAGAGGATGTTAGATGCCGTTGTAAAAAACGAAAAGAATCCAGATGTTGTTCAAATTAGCGGTGGTGAGCCAACGCTTCATCCTCATTTCTTTGATATATTAAATATTGCAAAACAAAAACCAATTAAACATATTATGATTAATACGAACGGTTTACGCATTGCACAGGATATTACGTTTGTAGAAAAGTTAGTAAAATATACACCTGGATTTGAAATATATTTACAGTTTGATAGCTTGGAAAAAGAAGCACTGCAGAGTTTACGCGGGGTTGATTTACGTGAAATAAGAAGAAGAGCGATTGAGAACTTAAATAAATACAATATTTCTACAACCCTTGTTGTTACATTGAAAAAAGGAGTAAATGATAAGGAAATAGGTGAGATATTACAATATGCAATACAACAAAAATGTGTACGGGGTGTTACATTTCAACCTATTCAGCAAGCGGGACGAACAGAAGATTTTAATCCTGAAACCAATCGTTTAACATTAAGTGAAGTACGTCAAATGATTATCGAACAATCTTCGTTATTTACAGAAGACGATATAATACCGGTTCCTTGTCATCCGGATAGTTTGGCGATGGCATACGCATTAAAATTAGATGGATCTATTTTTCCACTAACCAGTATAATTGATCGAAATATTTTATTAGAAGGAGAGCGGAATACGATTGTTTTTGAAAGTGATGAGCAATTAAAAGGACAAATCTTTAAGTTATTTAGCTTAAATCATTCACCAGAAAGTGGCTATGATTCATTAAAAGAATTGCTCTGTTGCTTGCCAAAAGTTAGTCTTCCAACAGGGATTGGTTATGAGAATGTATTCCGCGTATTAATTATGAAGTTTATGGATAATTATGATTTAGATATACGTTCGGTAAAGAAATCCTGTGTTCATATTGTACATCCTGATGGAAGAATTATTCCGTTTGATACGTATAATTTATTTTACCGTGATGAGAAAGAAGAGTATTTAAAAGAGCTACAAGGAGAGGGGGGAATTATAAAATAAAGAGGATGACCTCTTTATTTTATAATGTTTTATACATTAATTTATGAAGTCCAATTGGATGAATATCAAATATTTCGCCATGCTCAAGAAATCCTAAACGTTTATAGTAATCTGTAACGGTAATACGAGCATTACACCACAATAGCTCTGCTTCACGCTCTTTTAACATTACTTCAGCTTGCTGGATTAATGAGCTACCAGCATGTTGTTTTCGAAAGCTAGGCATTGTAGCCATGCCTAGCAAACGATAGTGATTATTACCTTGTAAGGAAGGTTCTGATTCAGCTGAGAAAGATGCGATGCTAATGAGTTCAGCATGTAAGAAAGCACCGAGATGAAAGGAATTTGTTTCGTAATCAGATGGGTATTTACAATCTTCCAACTGTTGAGTTGGACGTAAAATTTTTTGACGTAGTTCGTATGTTTCAGAGGCATCAATACATCTAATTGTAACCATACAGAATCCACCTTTCTTATGACGCTTTTTCTATGAGTTGTAAAAAGAAATAGGCCGGTGCAACACAAAGACCTAATATACTACAAGTACCAATGAGAAGAGAAAGAAAGAGACAAAAGTATTTCGTTCCATTTGTCTTTTTCCATCCATAACTGCAAATTTCAATGCTAATACCGATGAGAATAATGGCAACGAGTACTTCTGCGAGTAGCAAAAGAGCTAAAGTTGAAATAGACATAGTGTGATTCATCCCCAGAATATTTGATAGTAATATTTTACCATTAAAAAACGAGAATCTTAAGAAAAAGTTTGAAAGTGTATGGTGAAAGGAATAAGTGTTATGTAAGCAGAAAGTCCCCTCGTGATGAAAAGGGGACTTTCTGCTATTCTAATATGCTTTTCATTGTATCAATATGTTCTTTTGAACCTGTTACAAGAAGCGTATCACCATGTTGTAATGTTGTATCACCATGAGGTACCAATGCTTTATTACCTCGGTAAATTTGAATGATGAGTACATCACCTAGGAATGGTAAGCGACGAAGCGCTAAACCATTATATTTATTACTACGTAATTCGATCTCACGAACCGTTTCGTTTGCAGTTGTAATTAAACGAACGAGACTTGGTTTATCGATAAGTGCACGTAATAAAATTCTTGTAGAGTTGATGGTTGAGAATACGGCAATATGTTCTTGCGTTGCTTTTTCTTGTAGAAGAGGATCCTCTACACTTGCAATGACGTGTTCAACACCTAATTCTTTCGCATGTTCTGCTAATAATAAGTTTTGTTCATCATCACTTGTTGCGACAACAACTCGATCTACATTGAATGCTTTGTGTTCGCCTAATTGTTCTATCGTAATTGTATCTAATTTTACAATAGGGAAGTCATGAGATGTTGCTTCCTCTGCATTTACTTTATTTTGACGCATCATGTATAATGTTACATCATAATCTTCACGTTTTAAATCAAGTGATAATGGAAGAGTGATTCGACTTGCTCCAATGATAGAAACTTTTGGTTTTGGTGTTTCAACCCTTGGAAACATCTTTTTAAATAACACAGGTGCAAAAATACATGTAATAACTGCACTTAAAATAAGTGAAGCAGATAGACTCGGACTAATGATATTTAGCTTTTCACCAATTTGTGCCGCAGCGATAACTAATGAAAGTGTAGATGTTAATAAAATGGCACTTCCGAGTACAATGTTACGTGGATACCATTTTCTTAGTACAAGCGATGGCAATAATTTTGAAATAAAGAGTCCAACAATTAAAATGGGAATCATTAGCATACTAGAAGGCTCTTTAAAAATCGACCATACTTCTAAATTAACCCCAACCATAACGAAGAAAATGGGAATGAAGAAACCATATCCGATGGAATCAAGTTTTTCGACCATATCTTCATTTGGTGATAGTAAGGATACGAGCACGCCTGCTAAAAAGGCTCCTAAAATATTTTCTGCACCAACAGATTCAGATAATCCGACTAATATTAAAATGAGTGCAAAAACAGCACGTGTGTCAATTTGTACACTACCAGCTTTTAGGCTTTCTAAGTATGGAATATTTTTAAAGCGTCTTGCCACAAAGTAAATGACAATACCTGCGCCAAATAGAACGAGAAGAAGCCACATGCTCTGACCACTTTCGGAATTTAACCCGACAAATACAGCGAGTAGAATCATTGTAACTAAGTCAGCAATCACAGCGACTAATAAAATAATTTGGCCGATTGCTGTTTTTCCTAAGTTATTTTCTTTTAATGTCGGTACAACAACACCTAAAGAAATCGTTGAGATAATTAATGTCATGAACATTGCATTATCGACAAATCCAAGCCATACAAATATAAGTGATAGGGCATAGGATAAGATGAAAATGAATAAAAAGATAATGCTTGCGGCTTGGAACGTATTTGGTTCATTTGTCGTATTCTTTTTTCCTTTTTGTTTAAAGATCGAAAAGTCAATTTCTAAACCGCTTAAGAACATTAAGAAAATAAATCCTAGTGTTGATAAGACTTGAAGCCACATATCTGGCTCAATAACGTTAAACCCACTTTTTCCTACAAAAATTCCTGCAATAATTTCTGCAACAACGACAGGAATTGCTTTTAACTTAAAGCGTTGCAACAAAAGGGGAACGAAAAACGCGATTGCGACGACAATCATAAGTGATAAGACTGAAGAATGTTGTTCCATTGCGTTCTCTCCCTTCAAATAATATAGTACATATTTTAGCTATATTATTTGAAGAAAAGCAATGCATATGAACTCGATTCCATAAAGAAAGAGTTTTCTTAACATTTGTCATAATAAGTATAGTTTACATGATAATGTTGTAATTTCCGTAATATGGTGGAGGAGGGGATAAATAAAAAGACTGCTGAGATTATCTCAGCAGTCTTTTTCATGTCCATTACATAGAGAAGAAAATCCATACAGTAAGACCAACTGTTGCAATTGCAACGAAGAAACTGTATATCATTGTAACAATTTGAATTGTACCTTCTCCTTCTCTTAAGTGCATGAACATAATTAATTGTAATAAACCTTGCGCAAGTGCCATTACGATAATTGTTGTTAATATCGTCGAAAGTGGCAAGTCTGTGTAAAGCGCAACGTATAAAGCAAGGAACGTTAGTCCAAGCGATAAAATGAACCCGAAAACGTGTGACCATGGAAACCCGCTATGCGTGTGTCCATTTGCTTGTGTATTGTTTTGTCCCATTATTACGCCACCATCCCGTTCAAGTAAACTAGTGTGTAAATAAAGATCCAAACAAGGTCAAGGAAATGCCAGTATAAGCTGATAATAAATACTTTACGAGCTGTAACTGGTGTTAATCCGCGTTTTAAAATTTGGATGATTACACAAGTTGCCCAAATGATACCACCCGTTACGTGGGCACCGTGTGTTCCAAGAAGAACGAAGAATCCAGATAAGAATGCGCTTGTTTGGATCGTAGCGCCTTCTCCAACATACATGATGAACTCTTCAATTTCAAAGAATAGGAAGCCTGCACCTAAAAGCAATGTGAAAAGGAACCATCCTAACATAGCTTTTTGGTTGTTTTTACGCATTTCATGAATTACGATACCGCATGTAAAACTACTTGTTAAAAGTAGTAATGTTTGAATTAAAAGTGTTTTAACTTCAAACAAGTCTGCTGGTGTTGGGCCATCCGCCGTACGACCAGCAAGGACTAGATAAGAGGCGAAAAGTGTTGCGAACAGCATAATTTCAGCCCCTAGGAAAATCCAGAACCCTAGAATATTCAATCTGCTTTGTTCAGATTGATATTCTAAAGGTAAGCTTTTATCTAAAGCCGCCATTTCGTTTCACCTCTCATGCTACATGTTCTGTTTTTTTAATTTCATCAACGCTTACGTAGTAACCATCGTCATAATCAAATGAACGGTAGATCATACAAGCTAGCATACCGATACCACCAATAATTGCTAACCAGAACCAGCTAAATACTAACGCAAAACCAGCAAGACCGATAAAGCTAGACATAATAATAGGAACACCTGAATTGCTTGGCATGTGAATTGGTTTTAATTCATCTGCTTTTGGTGTAATTGTTTCTCCACGTTTCTTCATGAACCAGAAAGCATCAGCTTCTTTAATTTCAGGAAGTTTAGCGAAGTTATAATGTTGTACAGGAGATTGAGTTGCCCACTCAAGTGTACGGCCATCCCATGGATCTCCAGTAGTGTCACGTTCACCGTGACGAGCACTCCAAATTACGTTGTAACATAGTAATATGAAACCAATACCCATCATTACTGCACCTACAGATGCGATTTGGTTTAACCAACCCCATCCAAGGCTTTCTGAGTAAGTGTACATACGACGAGTCATACCATCTAAACCTAAGAAGTACATTGGGAAGAAACAGATGTTAAATCCGCTCATAAAGATCCAGAATGTCCATTTACCTAGGCGTTCGTTTAACATATGACCAGTCATTTTTGGATACCAGAACGTAAATCCAGCAAGCATTGCGAATACTGTACCTGCGATTAATACGTAGTGGAAATGGGCGATTAGGAAGTAGCTGTTATGGTATTGATAGTCAGCTGCTGCCATTCCAAGCATAACCCCTGTAACCCCACCGATTACGAAGTTTGGAATAAATGCTAATGACCAAAGCATTGGCACTGTAAAACGAATACGTCCTTTATACAGTGTAAACAACCAGTTAAAGATCTTAACCCCGGTTGGAATCGAAATCGCCATTGTCGAAATCGAGAAGAATGAGTTAACAGCTGGACCAGATCCCATTGTAAAGAAGTGGTGAAGCCATACTAAGAAACTCAGTAAAGAAATTGCAATCATTGAGTACACCATCGCACTGTAACCGAATAGACGTTTACGTGAGAATGTACTAATGATTTCAGAGAAAATACCGAATGCCGGTAAGATAACAATGTATACTTCAGGGTGACCCCATACCCAGAATAGGTTGGCCCAAAGCATTGGCATACCGCCGCTCGCCATCGTAAAGAAGTGAGCATCAAATAGACGGTCAAATGTCATTAATGCAAGAGCAACTGTTAATACTGGGAAAGCGAAAATAATGATAATTGTTGTAATTAAGATTGACCAAGTAAACATTGGCATTTTCATTAATGTCATACCAGGTGTACGCATTTTTAAAATCGTAACCAGGAAGTTAATACCGGTCATTAATGTACCAAGACCTGAAATCTGCAGTGCAATTGCGTAGAAGTTATTTCCTACGCCAGGCGTAAATTCGGTACCAGCCATTGGGAAGTATGATGTCCACCCAGCGTCTGGAGAACCTCCGATAACGAAAGCGATGTTAAATAACATTGCCCCAATAAAGAATAACCAAAAACTTAATGCGTTTAAGAATGGATATGCAACGTCACGAGCACCAATTTGTAATGGTACAACAACGTTCATTAATCCCATAACGAATGGCATCGCCATGAAAAGAATCATAACTGTACCATGCGTTGTAAAGATTCCGTTATAGTGTTCAGCGTTTAAATATGTTGTATCCGGGAATGTTAATTGTGCACGGATCATTAAACCGTCCATACCACCACGGAATAACATTAAAACTGCCGATATAATATACATTATACCGATTTTTTTATGGTCAACAGTTGTTAACCATTCATCCCAAAGCCATTTCCATTTTTTATACTTTGTCAGTACGAAAATGATTGCTAATGTCACAAGAACGATAGATGCGTCAGCTCCGTAAATTATCGGATCACCTGTGACAAAAAATTCATCAAGCTTCACTGTGTTCACTCCAATCTGTTGGAATAGTATCTATTACTTTTTGTTTTTGTAGTAGTTGTAATCACAGTATTCAAGTGATTTTGGATCTACATACTTTAAGTGGTGACTAGAGAATGTCATACGCCCTACTACACCAGGTTTAATGATTTCGTTATATTTTTCTTCTGTCAGTGGTTTAGCAGTTTCTTTTACTTCTTTTACCCACTTGTCATAATCTTCTTTTTTCTTTGCTTCAAGCTCAAATTCCATGTGAGTAAATCCTTCACCGGAGAAGTTCGAGCTACGACCAAGGTAAGATCCTGGCTTATCAGCTTGTAGGAATAAATCCATGATCATGCCGTCCATTGTGTATTTCATACCACCAAGTTCTGGAACCCAGAAGGCGTTCATTGGACCAACAGATGTTAATTTAAACTGGATTGGTGTACCAGCTGGTACGTTTAAATAGTTAACGGTTTCAATATTTTCCTCTGGATAACTGAATAACCATTTCCAGTTGGCAGATGTAACATAAATTTCAACTGGTTTAATATGTTTAGACTCTTTTGGCACTTCTTCTGATGCATAAGTTGCTTTTACCGTTGGAATTGATAATGCGATAACGATAATAACTGGGAAGAGTGTCCAAATAATTTCTAATAATGTGTTACCGTGTTGATCAGGTGGCTCATAGTCCATGTTTTCTGGTTTTTCACGATAACGAATCAAAATGACTGTAAACAAGATGAATACAATTGCAATAATCAACAACATAAGTACGAATGACCAAACGATCAGATCATACTGTGCTTTTGCAACAGGCCCCTGTGGATTTAATACTGCAAGTTTTTTCTCACAGCCACCGAGGAACAAGAGTAGTGATAAAGGAAGAAGTGAAGCCAACTTCCAAAACGATTTCTTTAGTTGCACGATTGAAAATCTCCTTTCTCCTTGGATTGAAACTATGCCAATAAAACAATATAAACCTATTAATTTATAGAAGGCAATAGTTTTTGTCATATTGTTAAAAAATAGACACAAATGCACGCTTTTTACGGTGAATATCATTTGCAACCTGATAACATTGTAAACTATTTTTTTGATGAAAACATGATTGTAAAAATTTTAAGATAAATAAAGTTATACCAACATATCCAATAAATAGAAAAAAACTATCTTATCATAAAATAAGATAGTTGAATATTTTATATATTTAGTTTATTTCTTGTGTAATCTTTTGTTGTTGTTCAAATGTGACGATTTTTTTATATTTAATTTGATATAAGATATAGCAAATAATCATAAATGGAATCCCGCAATAAAGGGCGATTCTTTGATCTGGAATGAAAGCCAAACTAACGAATGTAATAAAATTTAAAGAGAAAGCTAAAATTGGAACAATTGGATAAAGAGGTGTACGGTATTTTAAATCGTTTATATTTCCGCCATTCTTTATAAATTCTCTTCGGAAGAAAAATTGTGAAGCTGCAATTGACATCCAGACAACAACTGCTGCCATTGCGGCAATCGATGTTAGAACTAAAAAGACAGTGTCTGCAGCAAATACACTTGTTAAAAGTGAGAGACTTGCAAAGATAAGGCTGAAAATTAAAGCGTTCAGTGGTACTCCCTTCTTTGTTAATTTCGCAAATGCAGGACTTGCCATACCTTGTTTTGACATAGCCCAAAGCATACGAGAATTAGCATATAGCCCTGAATTCGCTACTGATAGTACAGCGGTAATGATAACAAAGTTCATAATGTCAGCTGCATATGGAATCCCAACTGTATCAAAGACAAGCACAAATGGGCTTTCTACAAGATTAGCCTCCTGCCATGGGAGTAGGCCTACAACAACTGCAATTGCTAATACGAAAAAGAATAAAGTACGCCAAATTGTATTTTTAATTGCTTTTGGAATTGTTTTTTCAGGGTTTTCGCTTTCACCTGAAGCAATTCCAATTAGTTCCGTTCCCTGGAAGGAATAATTTACAGTAATCATTGTAAGAAGAACAGCTAAGGCACCATTTGGAAATAACCCACCATTTTCAGTGAAGTTATGAAGCATTGGTGCGGGTTTCCCATTGAAATCTAAGAACCCAAACATAACAGCGCCTCCAAGTATAATGAAGACAACGATTGTTGTGACTTTTACACTGGAAAACCAAAATTCTGCCTCTGCAAATGCTTTCGTTGATAAAGCGTTTACAATGAAAAGGATTGCTGCAAATGTAACACACCAAATCCATGAAGAAACATCTGGAAACCAGCGCTTCATTAAAATACTAACAGTTGTCAGTTCTACGCCAACTGTAACAGCCCAGTTCAGCCAATACATCCAGCCAACGACAAATCCAAAACCAGGTGAAATAAATTTGCTTGCATAACTTTGAAATGAGCCTGCTTCTGGCATGGCAACAGATAGTTCACCGAGACAGAGCATGGTTAAATACATCACGAAACCACCAACTAAAAATGCAAGGATCGCTCCGCCAGGTCCAGCGTTATGGACAATTTGTCCTGATCCCATAAAGAGTCCTGTGCCAATGACACCTCCAAGTGCAATCATAAAAAGGTGTCGACTTTTCATTGTACGTTGTAAGCTAGTTTGTTCTGTAGTTGTTTGATTCATATTCTCTTCACCCCGTATTTCTTTCCTTATTTGTTTTACTCAATGAGTATCGAGCGTGCTTCGTTTCACTAATCATCAGTGGGGGATGAAAAACATACTAATAGTAGTTTTCTTTATATCACTATAGAAATCGATTATGTATACTTTCTGGGTGTAAGAGTGGTGATACAAATAACTATGATTAGCTTCATGTAATCTTACGTCTTGTGAATGAAAGAGGATTCTTTCTTCTAAGTATTTTTAATTATAGCGAAATATTCTGAAAATGTATATTTATTTTTCTTTTTATTACAAAAAATAAGAATTTTAAAACATATTAATCGAATACTAATTCATATAATCTTTCTAGCAAACTGGGTAGAAGAAAGGTACAATAAAAAGAGTAGCGTTTGCTGAAAATAATGATGTAATGGAGTTTTGAATATGTTAAAGAAATTTAAATATATGTGTATTGTAGCGATTGTACTTGTTGTTGCTATTTTTGTAGGGAAAAATAAAATTCTTCAAAAAGTACACGAGTTACGCGTGAGTTTTTTGTTTGATATGAAAGAAACAGCTATGATTGAAAATGTTCCATTTATAAAACAACTTCCAGAACTGCAGCGAGGTTGTGAGGTTACGAGTCTAGCAATGTTATTGCAGTATAAAGGTGTACAAGTAGATAAGATGCAACTTGCAAGTGAAGTCAATAAAGTTCCATTTAAAGAAAATAATCTTCGCGGAAATCCTCATGAAGGATTTGTAGGGAATATTTATACGAAATCTGAACCAGGTTACGGTGTTTATCATCAGCCAATTTTTAAACTTGCAGAAAAATATGTACCTGAAAAAACGATTAATTTAACTGGAAGAGAGATTGAAGATATATATAAAGTCATTAGTTCGGGTTCACCAGTATGGGTCATTGCAAATACAACGTTTCAACCGCTAGCTGAGGATAGTTTTGAAACATGGAATACAAATAAAGGCGATGTAAAAATTACATATTATGAGCATAGTGTTGTGGTAGTTGGATATGATCAAAATTATGTATATATGAATGATCCATTAGCTAATAATCCGAATAAAAAAGTATCACGTTCTGAATTTGAAAGAGCATGGGAACAAATGGGCAAGCAAGCAATTACTATTTTATAAAAGAAAAAGCTATCTAATATGGTAGCTTTTTCTTTTATGTGAATTAAATGTTCTGAATATTATTTCTTTTATGTTAGATTGGGGTTATACTAACAGCTAACTTAGTGAAGAAAGGAAGAGGATAGATGGATGAAGTAAAAGAAAGTGTTCTTTTTAAAGAACAATTAATAGAATGGAGAAGGCATTTTCACAGATATCCAGAGTTATCTTTTCAAGAGGAAAAAACATCGCAGTTCATATACGACATACTTCAAACAATTCCTCACCTAGAAATTTCAAGGCCGACAAAGTATAGCATTATGGCAAGATTAACTGGTAAGAGGCCAGGGAAAACAATTGCAATTCGTGCAGATATGGATGCACTTCCCATACGAGAAGAAAATCAGTTTGAATTTGTTTCTAAAAATCTAGGAGTGATGCATGCCTGCGGGCACGACGGTCATATTGCAATGCTTCTGGGCACTGTATATACGCTCGTAGAACAAAGGGAAAAAATCCAAGGTGAAATTCGTTTCCTATTTCAACATGCCGAAGAGAATTTTCCAGGTGGGGCTGGGGAGATGGTTGCTGCAGGCGTAATGGAAGATGTTGATTATATTATTGGAGCACACCTTTGGGCTTCTTTAGAAGTTGGGAAAGTTGGGGTTATTTATGGTCCAGCGATGGCAGCGCCTGATGTGTTTAAAATTACAATAGAAGGAAAAGGTGGGCATGCAGGTATTCCTCATGAAACAGTTGATAGCATTGCCATTGGTACGCAGGTCGTTACGCAGCTTCAGCAAATCGTATCGCGTCTTACGAATCCGTTAGATTCTCTCGTTTTATCTGTAACGCAGTTTCATGCGGGTACAACGCATAATGTAATTCCTGAGCAGGCGAAAATCGAAGGTACGGTAAGAAGTTTAAAGCATGAATTAAGAGAACAAACCGCCCAGCAGATTGAAAATATTGTGAAGCATATTACAGAAGCGTACGGTGCTACATATCATTATTCTTATGAATATGGTTATCGTCCGGTTGTGAATGATGAATGGGTTACACAACTTGTGGAAAATACAGCACTAGAGCTTTATGGAAGAGAACGAGTAAGTAGGTTGCAACCTACGATGGCAGGGGAAGATTTTTCAGCCTTTTTACAAAAGGCGCCGGGTACGTTTTTCTTTATTGGCGCTGGAAATAAAGAAAAAGGCATTGTGTATCCACATCATCATCCGCGTTTTACAATTGATGAAGATGCCTTACCAATTGGGGTAGAAGTTTTTGTGAAGTCTGTTTTGAACTGTATGAGAAAAGGGGAATGAGATAAAAAAATACACGTACTAGCACGTATTCCTATTTTTTTGCTTAGTTATTGGACCAGTATTTACAAAGTTTGTCTTTATTTTTCGGTATTGTGGCGTTAATCAGAAACATCATTGTCATGTTTGGAGTTAGTATGATAACTAGAAATGTTGAAGTGCGATACAATTCTACTGCGTTAGAGAAGTAAGAATAGTATGCAATGAAAAAGCTATCTTTCTAAAGGGAGATAGCTTTTTTCATTGCATACATTTTCCCGAGATGGAGAAATATAACGGTAACATCTTGAGAGGGAAGTTAGGTGAAGTAGATGACGAATTTAGAGGGAAGCTTATCTGCAATTACAAACTCTATTCGAGAAACATTGCAGTCTCCTAATGATTTAACAGTGCGGGAGTTTGCGCTTTCTTGCTCATCTACTCGGTGTGCTGTTGTATTTCTATGTGGGCTTACTGATAAAGACTTGATTTATCGATTTATTATTCGTCCACTACAACAAGAAGAGATTCCGAACAAAGTCCCAATCATGCAAACCTTATTAGATAGATTTATTTCTATAGGTGAAGTAAATATAGTTGAGACATTTTCAGATGTTATTAATTCTGTTCTAGTAGGAGATACGGTTGTTTTAATTGATGGAATTTCTCATGCATTAGTGATTAATAGCCGAGCGTGGGAAAGACGAAGTTTAGAGCCACCGATTACAGAAAATATCATTCGGGGTCCTAAAATAGGTTTCACTGAGGATATTGCAACAAATAAGATGCTAATTCGGCGTGAGTTGCGTGACCCGAAACTTCGATTTCAATCCTACATTATGGGAAAACGCTCTCAAAAAGAAGTTACATTAATTTATATTGAAGATATAATCAATCCTTATATCGTAAATGAATTGAATCGGCGCTTACAGTCGATTGAGACGGATGTGATATTAGATTCTGGGAAAGTTGAGCACCTATTGGAGGAAAATACTCTATCTCCTTTCCCACAATTTTTAAATACGGAAAGACCAGACAGAGCGATAGCTTCTTTGGCAAAAGGAAAGGCGGTTATTTTAGTAGACGGGTCGCCTTTTGCTGTCATCGCGCCTATGGTTATTGTAGATATTTTTCAATCGCCAGAAGATCATTACGAGAGATGGATTATTGGGACCTTATTAAGAGGACTTCGTATGTTAGCTGGACTTATGGCAATCTTACTTCCAGCGGTATATGTTGCGCTTGTTTCCTATCATCAAGGACTTATTCCATCTAATCTTGCATATTCAATTGCTGGGGCAAGGGAAGGAGTACCGTTTCCCGCCTATATTGAAACTATCATTATGACATTAACAATGGAATTAATTAGAGAAGCAGGGCTTCGTTTACCTAAGCAAATCGGACAAACTGTCGGGATTGTAGGAGGACTTGTTATTGGTGAAGCGGCGGTAAGCGCGGGGATTGTCAATCCTTTTATGGTTATTGTCATTGCCGTTACGGCGATTGCTACCTTTTCTTTGCCTGTTTATAGTATAACAATTACATTTCGTTTCTTGTTATTTGCGTTTATTTTAGCTGCTACCCTATTTGGGCTATATGGAATTATTTTGGCGTTAATTACATTAGCAATCCATATTATGAATTTAAAAAGTGTTGGAATTCCGTATTTTACGCCGTTAGCTCCTGCTTTTTATAAGGATTGGAAAGAAGAAGTTGCATTGTTACCAAGGGCAATGTTAAAAACGAGACCAGATTATTTACAGACGAAAGATAAAACATTACGTTCAAAGGAGAGAAAATAAATTGAAACCGTTTGAATACGGCGATGAAGAAATTGGATCTCGGGAGCTAACATTTACAGTATCTTCGATCATCATAGGTACGGGAGCACTTTCGATGCCCCGTGTGATTGCAGAGCAGACTCTTTTCACAGATGGATGGATCATATTATTTCTCGGTGGTTTGATTTGTGCGGTTTTTGCTTGGATAATTACAAAAATAGCAAATTTATTTCCAAACCAAACGTTTTTTCAATATACAAGTGTCTACTTATCGAAGCCAATAGCTTATGGTGTCACCGGTATTTTAGTGCTAACATTTGCTGGAATTACGGCGTATCAAGCGCGAGCCATTTCAATTATTGCACAAACATATTTATTT
Organism: Bacillus cereus; assembly: GCF_002584535.1. GTDB lineage: Bacteria > Bacillota > Bacilli > Bacillales > Bacillaceae_G > Bacillus_A > Bacillus_A arachidis. The sequence goes on along the minus strand of NZ_NUOT01000021.1, from coordinate 12,321 downwards.
GGTAAAACGCCTATTGAACTTTTATCATTTTTCTACTTACTGGTTGTTATTTATGGAGTAAGTGGTTCTAGAGCGGCATTACTCCGTCTTAACATGTTATTTTTGCCAATTGTAGTGAGTGCCATTTTAGCTTTGTCGTTATTAAATATAAATTTAATGGATACTCATAATTTGTTGCCGCTTTTTCAAACAAAATGGAGCCAATATGCTGATGGGATGAAGGAATCTATATTTACATTCATTGGATTTGAAGCAGTTTTATTTTATTCTTCAATTGTGAAACAAAAAGACAAAGCGCCTTTGGCTGCCGCAAAGGGAGTAATGATTACCAATTTATTATATATTCTCATCTATCTTACTTGTATTATTGTCTTTTCTAATTCTACGACGAAGAATTTAACGTACCCTGTTATTGAATTAGGAAAGGAGATTGAGATTGCTGGAGGATTTTTAGAACGTTTCGATGCGATTTTCTTTACGACTTGGATTATTACAATTTTCAATACGACTGCTATGTATTATGATATATCGATAATAGGTTTTCGTTCGATGTTTCCTTCTATTAAAAAGAAAATATTTATTTTTGTAAGTGCACCTATAATTTATCTGTTGAACATGCTTCCTGAAAATGTTACGAAGGTAACTCGGTATGGTACCTACTTAGCTTGGGTTGATATGGCATGCGTTATCATTGTTCCGCTGCTCGTTTTCATTATCTATAAAATAAAGGGGGGCAAAAATAGTGAATCATCTTCATAAGTGTATTTGCTGTATTGCCTTGTTTATATATATGAGTGGTTGTTCAGAGCGAAAAGAGATTGAAGAGAGAGGTTTTGTTGTAGGAGTAGCTTTTGATGTTGCAAAAGAAGAAAGTAAATCAAAGAAACCACTTCGTATGAAAGGGACGTATCAACTTGTCTTGCCGAGTTCGTTAGCTCAACAGGGTGGGGGGAAAAGTCAAGGAGGAGCTAATTATATTAATATAAGTGCAACTTCTGATAGTGTATTTGCACAAATCCGAGAGATATCTAAAAAAATTAGTCGCTCTTTATTTTTTCCACATATTCAAGTTATCGTTTTCTCAAAAGACTTATTAAAACATCCAATGGTTTTAGAACAAACGTTAGATGTCTTTTTTCGTGATCATGAAATGAGGAGGAATATTCGGATTTTTGTTTCTAAAGAACGAGCGGATCGTATTTTACAACAAAGTGCTAAACCGGAAAATTTACCAGCGAAATATATTGATTTGCTAGCAGATCACGCAGACGCGAATGCATATATGTTAGAAGCGGTTCGCACTGGTGATGTACAAGAAACGATGGTTGCTAAGAGAAGTTTTGTGCTTCCGATTTTACAATTAACAAAACAAGGTGTGAAAATGGAAGGCGCTGCTATGTTTCAAGGGAAGGATAATAAATTGATCGGCCTTTTAACTGGAAAAAATACGCAAGGATTAAACTATATAATTGGAAAGAAAGCGAGTGGTTTTGTAACTATTCGGAAAGAGAAAAAAACGTTCACGTATGAAATTCACAAAATAAGACGAAAAATACATGCTTCTTTCGCAGAACCACGTCGTCCCAAGTTTACAGTTGATATTTATCCTGAAGGTGTATTAGCAGAGGTACAGTTAGGAGGAGATGGAAAGGCGTGGAGTGACAAGCAAATGAAGACATCTGTCTCCAAAGAGATGGAGAGTATAGTGATGGGAACAATAAAAACAGTGCAGAAGTCTTTTGAAACAGATGTTCTTGGATTAGGAGATTATTATAAGCGGCATAATTATAAAGAGTGGAAGAAGATAGAAAAAAATTGGGATGAGGGAGAGAACTATTTTACTAAGAGCAACATAGTTGTTCGTGTTCACCCGGTGGTAGAACATTCAGGTTCTTTGATGCCAAAAGGTGGTCAGTAATGTGAAATGAAGAAGCTTTTGCTGATATATAGCATCTTTAAATGGAAAGAGGAGCGATGATATGAAGATGCCCTCAACTTTGACAATTATAAATACGATTTTAATGGGAATTACTCCATATACGATTCACTTTTTGAATAAAAAAATTAAAAAATACGGCGCACAGCCGTGGGAAAGTCCAAGTGAAGATGAAAAAGGAGACCTGTAGTCTAGGTTTCCTTTTATGTATTATTACTATCAATTTTAGCGGAATCTAAGAATCTAATTGGTGAAAAGCAACCATCAGTGGAGGAAGAATCCTCCTACTGATGGAAGTTTCACTTTATACAAGTCCTAACCAATGTACCAATTGCGTTGTGAGAAATGTAACTGCAATGGCGATAACAGTAGGGATTGCAAATGATAAAAATGTCCATTTTGGACTTTTTGTTTCTTTATAAATGTTAACTAATGTTGTTCCGCATGGGAAATGAAGAAGAGAGAACAGCATTGTATTTAACGCAGTGAGCCAAGTCCAGCCGTGTTCTAAGAACAAGTTTTTAATTTGATTTAAATCATCTAGTTCGGTTAAAGCACCAGTTGATAAATAAGACATTAATAAAATTGGAATGACAATTTCGTTAGCTGGTAATCCAAGGATAAATGCAGCTAGAATGAATCCGTCAAGGCCGAGTAATTTAGCGAATGGATCTAAGAAATTTACAAAATACATAAGTAGGCTTGTGTCGCCTACATAAATATTTGCTAATATCCAAGTTAATACAGCCGCAGGTGCAGCTACAATCACTGCACGTTTTAACACATATAATGATTTATCAAGTGTGGAACGTACAATTGTATTCCAAATTTTCGGCTTACGGTATGGTGGTAATTCTAACGTATAGTGGGTTGGGACACCTTTTAAAGCAGTTTTTGATAATACCCAAGATACTGTTAATGTTACAATAACCCCTATTACAACCATTCCGACTACAACACCAGCTGTAACAAGTGTTTGCATGCTGCCGGTATATCCAGCAGCCATAAATAATGATGCCATTAATATTAATGTAGGCCAACGTCCGTTACATGGAACAAAATTGTTTGTTAAGATTGCTAACATACGCTCACGTGGTGACTCGATAATACGTGTTGACATAATGGCAGCAGCGTTACAACCAAATCCCATTGCCATTGTTAAGGATTGTTTTCCGTGAGCGCCAGAACGTTTAAATAAACGATCCATGTTAAAAGCGACACGTGGTAAGTATCCATAGTTTTCTAATAAGGCAAACATAGGGAAGAAAATAGCCATAGGTGGTAACATAACGCTAATTACAGCTCCAGTACCACGGAATAAGCCAAGAATTAAAATACCTTGTAGCCATTCTGGAGCGTTCATTGCTTGAAACCAAGTGGTTAAATGACCTTCTGCCCATCCAAAAAATTCAGCAATCATATCAGACGGCACATTAGCTCCTGCAATTGTAAGATAAAAAATAATAGATAAAATTCCGAGCATGATTGGGAAGCCAAATATAGGAGAAGTGAAAATTTTATCTAGCTTCTCTGAACGGTATAACTTATCGGTGTTCGTGTATTGAACAGCTTCTTTACATATACTTGCGGAAGTTCGATAAATATCACCAACAATATCATCTCGTATATCCTCTTTTGTAAGGGTTTGTGCATGCTGAACAATATAATCTAATGGAAGAGCTTTACTGGCTGAGTGAGATTCCATTTATTACGACCTCCCTTACAAGCGGCTCCTTATGATGTTTTTGGAGTGTTGCTAGAAAATTTTTATCTCCATCTAATATACGGAGTGCCACCCAGCGTGCGGGATAAGTATCTCCGAATACTTTGTAGATTTCTGGTTCTAATTTCTGAATCATATTTTCAATTTGTTCATTATAAGTAATTTGAATTGGCGTAGGGATTAATTTTTTATTTGCCACTTTCGCTATTACATTTAGTAAATGACCAATTCCAATTCTGTTTCGAGCGGAAATTTTAACTACAGGAACTCCGAGTGACTTTGCTAATTTTTTTTCATCGATAATAATTCCCTTTTTTTCAGCCTCATCTATTAAGTTAATGCAAACTACAACGTCTTTTGTCATTTCCATAACTTGCAGTGCTAAGTTTAAATTTCTTTCCATTGCAGTTGCATCCACAACAACGATAGTTACGTCAGGTTTTTCAAAAATGATATAATCGCGTGCTACTTCCTCATCTGCAGAATTTGAATAAAGAGAGTATGTTCCTGGTAAATCAATGAGGGTATACAACCCCTCGTTATGTTCATATTCACCTTCTGCCTTTAATACGGTTTTTCCAGTCCAGTTTCCAGTATGTTGCTTTAATCCTGTTAATGTATTAAACAATGTGCTTTTTCCGGTATTTGGGTTTCCTGCTAGCGCAATGCGATGGTTTTTCATTCTAAATCATCTCCTATTGATTTCACGAAAATAAGGGAACTTTCTTCATTACGCAGTGCAATGGTTGTATTGCTTACTTGATATGCAATTGGATCTCCAAGTGGGCTTTTTTGCAATACTTTAATAGTAGCTCCAGGAATAAAGCCTAAATCTAATAAACGACGTTTCATAGTTCCTTCTAATTGTATCTTCTCGATTTGTACAAACTGCCCTGTTTGGAAATTTGAAAGGGGTTTGATATTAGCCGATACCATAAAAGTTACCTCTTCTCTATATTTTTAGTGTTAGTTTAAAAAGTTTGCCGAGGGAAACTTTTTGTTAGTAATATAGTAGACTACATGAAATGATGTTGTCAATTGGTACTTTAAAAATATTCAATTATTTTTAGAATTGTTCCAATTTATTTTGTTGTACAGAAAAATATTCCTGAAATTACGTGGAGTAACATCAATAAAGTTAAAAAAAGGAATGGATTTGTAAATGTATTTTTAACATCGGTAGTGAAAAAAAGAATTTTATTTACGATAAATTTACATTGTTAAGATTAAATTTACAATCAGAGCTAATTTGTGTGGGTTCTTTTGGTTTTTTAAATAAAAAGAGGTGAAATATATAGGTTTTGAGTTGGATTGTCTCTCTTTACTTAAAATTAAAAATTGCTTAACACTAACATAATATTATTGTCCTACAATGAATTTGTGTTCGAAAGAAGTAAGTGAATGTGAAAAAGCGATAATCCAAATGGGGGTACAAGACATGGTTATGAAAAAAGGTATTAAATTTTCTTTAGCGGCATTAGTAGTTGCGGGTGCTTTAGTTGGGTGTGGGAAATCAGAGAGCACAGATAGTAATGGAACTGCTAAAGGTAATAATGATTCAAAACAAGAATTGTCGGGTACAATTGCGGCAGCTGGTTCTACGGCTCTTCAACCGCTTGCTGAAGAAGCTGGTAAAAAATTCATGGAAAAGAATCCAAGCGTTTCTATTCAAGTTCAAGGTGGCGGTAGTGGAACAGGGATTAACCAAGTAGCTTCCGGTGCGGTTCAAATCGGTAACTCTGATGTTCCGGCTGCAGATAAAATAAAAGATGCGGAAAAAGCGAAAGAATTAGTAGATAACAAAGTGGCAGGTATTGCATTTGCACTTGTTGTAAATAAAGATGTGAAGGTCGACAACTTAACTGTGAAACAAGTACAAGATATTTTCAGCGGGAAAGTTACAAACTGGAAAGAGTTAGGCGGTAAAGATGAGAAAATTAACGTGATTAACCGTCCGGCATCTTCTGGTACACGTGCTACATTTGAAAAAACAGTTATGAAAGACGCGAAGATTAACGATGGAACAGGTACAACACAAGATTCTAACGGTGCGGTAGAACAAGCAATTAACTCTACTCCAGGTTCTATTAGTTATCTTGCAATGTCTTATATGGTAGGCGATAAAAAAGGTGCATTACAAACTGTGAAAATTGATGGTGCAGAGCCAAAAGTTGAAAACATTTCTTCTGGTAAATATCCATTTTGGTCTTATGAGTACATGGTAACAAAAGGGGAAGCAAAAGAAGCTACAAAAGCTTATATCGATTATGTAAAAGGTAAAGACTTCGAAAAACAAGTTGAAGATATGGGTTATATTCCAATGTCTAAACTGAATAAGTAAACGTTCAACGGGGCTGGCTGCAAGGCCAGCCTTGTTCATTTCAATCTATGAAGTGGGGTTGTGTCCTGTGATGAAGGGGAAAAAACAAATTAATTATGTAAAAAGTGAATATATCGGAAGAACGCTTGTTACATTTTGCGGTATATTTATTGTTCTTGTTACATTGGCAATTATTGCATTTATTTGCGGAAAAGGAATTCAATCCTTTACGCAAAGTGGTATTTCATTTTCTGAGGTGCTAACATCAACAAATTGGAATCCGAATGCTGATAAGGGATCATTTGGTGCTGTTATCTTTATTGTTGGTTCAACGCTTGTTTCGTTAGGGGCAGTCGTTATTAGTGCGCCAATCGCACTTGCACTTGCGATATTTATGAATTTAATTTCACCGAAGTTTGGTAATAAAGTATTAAAGCCTGTTTTGGAATTATTAGTTGGAATTCCTTCAGTAGTATACGGTTTGTTAGGGGTTACGATTTTAGTTCCGCTTTTACGCGATTCATTCGGCGGTGTTGGTTTTAGTTTGATTGCGGGTATTATCGTACTTAGTATTATGATTTTGCCTACTATTGCTAGTATTGCTTCTGATGCAATACGTTCAGTTCCGTTTGATTACCTAGAGGCCTCTTATGGTTTAGGTTCGACGAAATGGCAAGCGATTAGCCGTGTGATTGTTCCAGCTGCAAAAAAAGGTATTTTAACAGGGGTTGTTCTAGGATTAGCTCGTGCTTTCGGTGAAGCGTTAGCGGTTCAAATGGTAATTGGGAATACAGTTAAATTACCTGAAGGGATATATAGCCCAACGGCAACATTGACAGGTATTTTGACAATGGATATGACGAATACGTTAAATGGAACTGCCTGGAATAATGCTTTATGGACATTGGCAATGATATTACTTGTTATTTCATTCCTATTTATTTTAGTAATTCGAGCAATTGGCCAAAGAGGTGAGCGATAACGATGAATGCAAGAAAAGTAAATAATATTTGGACGGGTATTTTATATGCGGTTGCAGCGTTTGTAGTAGCTTTACTTGTTTTCTTAGTATACGAAATTTTACAAAAGGGCTGGGGATTTTGGGATCCAAGTTTCTTGTTCGGAGAACCAAGCAATACAAGAGCAGGTGGTGGAATTGGTCCGCAATTATTCAATTCTTTCTATATGCTTGTTATTACCCTAATTATTTCAATTCCGCTTGGATTAGGAGCGGGGATTTATCTTGCGGAATATGCGAAACAAGGGCGTTTTTTAGGATTTGTTCGTTTATGTATTGAAACGATGGCATCACTACCATCCATTGTTGTTGGGTTATTTGGTTTATTAGTATTTGTTACAATGACTGGTTGGGGTTATACGGTAATGGGAGGAGCACTTGCTTTAACGATTTTAAATTTACCAGGCCTAACGCGTGTTTGTGAAAATGCGATTACGGAAGTTCCATCTAATGTAAAAGAAGCGAGTCTTGGGCTTGGTGCAACAAAGTGGCAAACGATTGTACGAATTATTATTCCGACATCATTACCACAAATTATTACAGGAATTATTTTAGCTGCAGGACGTATATTTGGTGAAGCCGCAGCATTAATTTATACAGCGGGATTAACATCGCCAATTCTAAATTCAGCAGCTGATTTTTCAAGTCCTGCACATCCGTTGAATCCATTTCGCCCAGCTGAAACATTAGCAGTTCATATTTGGAAATTAAACTCTGAAGGGATTATTCCAGATGCGAAGTTAATTGCGACAAAATCAGCAGCAGTCTTAATTATTATGGTATTACTGTTTAATATTATTGCTCGTTTTACTGCATCTGTACTTCATAAACGTTTTACGGGAGCGAAGAAATCTCGTAAAGTAACAAAAGCAAAAGCAGCTTAAATGCTTGTACCCTATATTAATAAAGGACTCTCTGCTTAAATAGGCAGGGAGTTTTTGTTTCGTTCTGTTTTGTGGAGAGGATAGAGGATAATTCCTATGATAAAATGATGTATATGTAAATATATGAATGAACTGTGGGATAGAAAATAATATAAGGAAGGTGTGCTTTTTATGTTTTTTCTTCAAATGTCAGGTTTTCCGGGTTCGGGAAAATCGACACTTTCTAAATGTATAGCGAAAAATACAGGGGCAATTGTGATTGATCATGACATTGTAAAAACGGCCTTACTAGAGTCGTTGGAAACTCGTCAGATTGAAACAACGGCCGCTGGTGGAATTTCGTACGAGATCGAATGGGCATTAATAGATTTTCATTTATCCCAGGGGCATAGTGTAATACTGGATAGCCCGTGTCTCTATACAGAAATGTTAGAAAAGGGAATAAAGTTGTCTAAGAAGTATAATGTGAAGTATAAATATGTTGAGTGCTACCTTAATGATATAGAAGAAATTAATAATAGATTAAAGAAGCGAAAACGAATGATAAGTCAAATTAGGAAAGTGGAATCTGAAGAAGTGTTTGGAAAAGGGTTAGATGGTAGTAAACGGCCATCTGATTTTACATATATTATTGTAGATTCTAGACAACCGTTAGAAGATTATATAAATAAAGTGATGACTTATATGAATGATTGATCATGAAATTATATTTATAGTAGAAAGAAAAAACGTTATCTTCAAAACGGAAGATAACGTTTTTTCTTATTAAGCTTTTGGTGTCTCTATAGAAGGTTCTACTTTTCTGCGTGAGCTTCGTTTTTTACCGAATTTATCTAACAGTTCATACATAACAGGGACGACGACTAGTGTGAGTACAGTTGAAACTGCTAAACCACCGATTACAACAACCGCTAAACTTTTTGATACCATACTGCCGGCTTGTGATTGGCTGAATAATAATGGTAACATCGCTACTATTGTTGTAATGGCTGTCATAATAATTGGTCGTAGCCTTGTAGAGCCTGCTTCTAGTAAAGCTTCCCGCGTTGTCATACCTTGTTCTTTATTTTGTTGAACGCGTTCTATTAGTACGATGGCATTTGTAACTACAATCCCAATTAACATTAATGCACCGATTAGTGCGTTTAAATCGACTGGTGTTCTTGAAATGATTAATCCTAAAATACCGCCAACAGCAGCTAGTGGTAAAGAGAATAAAATCGCAAATGGAGCGCGTGCTTGCCCAAAAGTAATGACCATAATTAAATAAACAATGCCGATTGCGATCCCCATGATTTTGAATAAATTTGTAAAGTCCTCTTGCATTGCTTCGGTTGCACCAGCAATTTTAACTTTCGCACCGTTTGGTAGGTCTAATTCTGAAATAGCTTTGTTCACTTCAGTATTCACTTTGCTTAAATCTTCATTTGTTGCTTCGGCAGTTATTTGAATGGTTTCTTTCCCGTCTTTATGGAAAATCTCAGTTTGCAATCGTTTTTCTGAAATGGTTGCAATATCTTTTAAAGGAATTGGTCCTGCTATAGGTGACATAATATTTGTGTTAAGAATATCTTCCTTGTTACTTATCTTTTTTTGTTTATGTTCGAGCATAATGGTCGTTTTCTCTTCATTAATTGTCAGTTGCCCAATTGGTGATTTTTTCATAAGGAATGCAACTTGTTGTCCGGCTGTTTCTGGTGTTAATCCAACTTGTTCAGCTTTCTTTTGATCAATATCGATTTGCCATTCTTTCTTTGACTCTTCTAGATTTGTTTTTATTTTAGAAAGGCTGTCTATACTTTTAAGTTTTGTTTCAACGACATCAGCAGCTTTTTTTAAATTTGTTTCATTGTTTGCTGTCACGTTAAATTGCAAGCTGTTTCCACCGCCAGAACCAGAATAGCTTGCCTTTGTATAATCGAATTCGGCTGGTTTAAAGTCTGCCTGCCCTTTTTTTAGTTCTTTGATATATTGATCGATATCTGTTCCTTTTTTGAAGACTACAGCAATAGATGCAAGGTTATTTTTAGTTGAAAATCCAAACTGTGCATCTTCAGCACTGGAACCCATTCGTAAAATAACATCTTTTACATTGCTGTTAGAAAGTAATTTTTTTTCAAAATCAAAGGCTGTTTGCTTTCTAGATTCAAATTCGTAACTTGCTGGGAATGTCATCTGAATTGAAAGCATCGTGTCATCTTCTGATTTTATATTTGCTTTTGGTAGTAATACATAGGCAGCAATTGATCCCGCAAATAATAGGAAAGAAGAGAATAAAATAATAAACTTATGCGAAAGTGCCCATTTTAACGTAGCTGTATACTTTCTTGAAGGCTTCGGTGTACGCTGCCTTGTTTTCTTCAGCAATAAAAATGCCATAAGTGGAACAACGGTTAAGGCCACCACTAGTGAAGAAAGTATAGAGTATACAACGGCTAATACCATAGGTAACATTAGCTTACCGATTGTACCTGACACAAGACCGATAGGTAAGAAGACAGCGACTGTTGTTAAAGTAGAGGAGGTAATTGCGACGGCTACCTCTTTTGTGGCGTCTAAAATGATGTCTTTTGAAAAATGTTCCTTTTGTAAGCGCCGAAAGATATTTTCAATGACAACAATACTATCGTCAACAAGTCGACCAACCGCTACCGCTAAGCCCCCGAGAGTTAAAATGTTTAATGTAACATGAGATTGATCAAGTAAAAATAGTGTTAGTAAAATAGATAACGGAATACTAACGACAGCGATAAGGGTTGTTCGAACGCTGCGTAAAAAGATTAAAATAATAAATGTCGCAGCAATGGCTCCTAAAATGACTTCTTTCCCCATACTCACAACTGCATTTTCAACTTGTTCGTGAGTAGAGGATATTAATTTAATTTTATAAGTATCGTTATATTCTTTGTTTATAGTTTTTATTTTTTTATCGATTTCTTTTCCGATTGCAACTGCATTTTTGCTAGGTTCTTTCATTATAACTAATCCAGTTCCTTCATCGCCATTTACATGTGTAACGGTATCAAAATGTTGTTTTATTTCTACTTGAGCTATATCTTGTAATTTGATTTGAGGTGTAAGTGACATGTTTTTTATTTCATCTACATTTTTGACATTTCCAATGACGCGGAGGCTGTGGTCTTCGTTATTGACAGTAACTTGACCAACTGGAGTGGAAGCTTCTTTTCCTTGTAAAGCGGCTAATACCTGCTGTGGTGTTACGTTTTTATTTTTCATTTCATTTGGATCTAATATGATAGATAACTCGGATGTTGATTTACCGTAATACATGACGTTAGCGACGCCGTCGATATTTTCAAGTTGCGGGATGATCTCTTCTTCAATCTGTTTTTCGTCTGCTTTTGTAAAACCATTCTGTTTTTGAACGGTAATTTGTGCAAGTGGAATCATAGAGGTATTAAGTTGGCTGACGACGGGTTTTGTAATCTCCTTTGGGAAATTTACATTGTTGGTAATTTTCTCGACCTCGAGCGTGGCATCTTTCATATTAGCTTTAGATGTATACGTGATATCGATACGAGATAAACCTTCATAAGTAGAAGAAGTGATTGTATCGACGTGGTCCAAATTTCGAAACTTTTTCTCGAGCGGTTCAGTTACTTCTTTTGTCAATGTTTCAGCATCTAATCCTTGCGACATTGTAGTGACAGTTATTGCGGGGTTGTCGACACTAGGTAGAAATTCCATTGGTAATTTCGAACCAGAATAAACACCGAGTACAGAAATGAGTAAAACCATGATGATGATAGCGGCTCGGTTTTTTAATGAGAATTTTGTTAACCTCTCCATAAAAGTAATTCCTCCGTTTAAGTTGTTTTTTAGCCTACTTTGTTACTATATAACAAAATCTGGATTTTTTTCATTAATTAAATGTAAAAAAATTCTAAATTTATTCTTAAATAAGAAAATTGTGATGTGATGGTTATCTTGTAATAAGAGTTAGAGGGTGATGGATGGAAAGATAAATGAGAGATAACGAGTTAATCACTATTTGCAGTTCAATCATATTTTTATCCCAAAGTTCAGTAAGAGTAGGGAAGATAGGTCAGCGGGGAGATTAATAGCTTGTAAAATGAAGATTAGTGAAGAAATGTATTCTGTACGGACTAAAGTTTCAATTTATAAACATTCGGTATGCAGAAATATTTATCTGTAAATGAAATAAGGTTGTTTGATAAATAGGATGCTGATCCAGTAAATATGAAATAAGGGGACTTTTGTTAGGTAATAAACTTTTTTATATTTTTTTTAAAAAACACTTGTGATTTAAAAGTTAGGGTGGTATATTAATAAGCGTCGCTGATGCGGGACACGCAGAAAGCGAAAAAAGAAATTAAAAAACTTAGTTGACATCGAAAAACGAAGATGCTAACATAAGGAAGTCGCCAATCGGCGATGGACAAGTTCTTTGAAAACTGA
>NZ_NUOT01000020.1 GCF_002584535.1 Bacillus cereus | reverse complement strand
ATAAACAAGAAAATAAAGAGCCTCAGCAAGAAAACAACGGTAAAGGATATAAACAAGAAAATAAAGAGTCTCAGCAAGAAAATAAAGGCAATATAAACGCAAATAACGGGCATAAAAAAGAGGACAAAAACGTTCCTGCCACGCAACATCAGGGGAAAGAAAAGAAAAATCCATAGAATATTGAAGAATAGGGTTTGTTCCATGTTAGGATTGAAATCATTTCGTACAGCAACCTTGATTTTGAGAGGTATCGAAGCCATGCATATGATGAAAAAAGGGCAACTTCACCAAAGGGTGAAATCTGCTCAAAATGAGGTTGAAGTCATTCATAGGTTATTTGGATTAGTCGTTTGATCTCAAAGTTAACAGGAAATTACTGTTCTATATTTCTATTAAGCTATTTTCGCACCAAAACCCTAGAAGGTCTATCTATTAAAATAGTTTGCGTTTGTATTCAGAATAAAAAGAAAAGGAGTATGTAAAAAAATAATGGAGAAAAAAATTCAACAAGAGACAGATAAATCAAAACCCGTTTTTTATGATCCTAAAGGAAGAAGAAAAATAGCTTTCAGTTGGTTTCTATGTATCTCAATAGTTAGCGTAAGTATTGTATTTTATTTTTTCTTTCGAAGTATTTTTTCAACACCAGAAATTCCAAATATGAATCCTTCTGTAAAGCAAGATACTAAACTTGTACCTATTAATCAAAAACTCAGCGACCAGCAGTTAAAGAAGGAAGAATTCAAATCTCCTAATACCGAAAAAAAGAATAATGAAAATTCGGGAAAATCAACAGGCAATGGCGAACAACCTAAAGAAGTTTATGGTTTTTATGTAAACTGGGATGAAAATAGTACTGCTTCTTTAAAAGAAAATATCGATTCATTAACCATGTTAGTACCAGAGTGGTATCACTTAAAAGCAGACTTAACAATTAGTAGTGAGATTAAGCCTGACATTGTAAAGTTAGCAAAAAAAAATCATGTGAAAATTATGCCTTTACTTACTAACTATACTCAAGAAGCTTCTGGTCCTGATAGTAAACTTGTTCATAAGTTACTGAATGCTCCAGATAATGTACAGACAAAGTTTATTAATGATTTAGTAAAGCGAATTGAAGAGAATCAATTTGCGGGTATTAATATTGACTTTGAGTCAATACCTGAAGGCGATAGAGATAAATTAACAAATTTCATGAACGAACTTACTACGGTCTTTCATAAACATCATTTGCTCGTAACTCAAGATGTCCCTGCTAATGATAAGGCCTTTGATTATGATGCATTAGCTAAAGTAATAGATCGTATGATTGTCATGATGTATGACGAACACTATGGGGCAGGGAAACCAGGACCAATTGCTTCAAATAAATGGTTTGAACATACGCTCAATGAACTAGACATTCCCTCTGAGAAACTTATCGTTGCTTTCGGTAATTATGGATATGATTGGGAAGTAAAGAGTAAAGCACCTGCGAAGTCTTTAACTTTCTCAGAAGTTATGACAATGGCTCATGATTCAAATATAAAAATTCAATGGGATAAGATTAGTGGAAACCCTTATTTTCGATATAAAAAAGGAGCGAAAGAACATACTGCTTGGTTCTTAGATAGTGTTACTCTTTATAATCAAGTAAAAATCGCAATGAACAACAATGCAAAGGGGTTTGCATTATGGAGACTAGGATCAGAAGATCCTACTGTATGGAAAGCTTTAAAAGATCCTATTGAAGTACAAAAAAATCCTGATGCATTACATAAAATCGCTAGTTTAGATGAAGTAAATTATTCTGGGCAAGGCGAAATTTTACAGATTGAGAATGAAAGACAAAATGGATTAAGAGATTTTAAAGTAGGCAAAGAAGGTTATCTTACAGATGAAGTGTATCAATCACTACCATCTGCATATCAAGTGCAGCGCTATGGAAAACCAAAAGGAAAACAAGTAGTACTAACATTTGATGATGGACCAGATCCTAAATACACACCGGAAATTCTAGATATATTAAAAGAGAATAAAGTAAAAGCAGCCTTTTTTGTACTTGGTGAAAACGCTCAACTAAATCCTAGTCTTGTTAAAAGAATATACGATGAAGGGCATGAAATTGGCAATCATACCTTCAAGCATCCTAACGTAGCTGATACGTCTTTACTACGAACAAAAGTAGAACTGAATACAACTCAGCGCCTGATTCAGGAAATAACTGGACATTCTACGGTTTTATTTAGGCCACCATATGAAGCAGATGCTAACCCGGATTCATCAAATGAAATATTGCCTATTTTGCGTGCACAAAATATGAATTATACAATGGTGGCAGAAAAAGTTGATCCTGAGGACTGGGCGACGCCATCAACAAATGAATTGGTAAAGCGTGCTCTTAATCCCATTTATAAGGGGGAGGGAAATGTTGTTCTTCTCCATGATGCAGGAGGGAATCGTACTCATACGGTAGAGGCGCTGCCAATGATTATTAAAGACCTTAAAAAGCATGGATATAGTTTTGTAACAATTTCAGATTTAATGGGCAAAGAACGAGATGAAGTTATGCCTCCCGTTTCTTCTGAGGGTAAGCAATATTTACTTTACAATAAAGCTGTTTTTTCTGGAGCGGGATATGCTAAGCACATATTAACAACTATTTTTTATATTGCTATTGGATTAGGTATTTTCCGATTCCTATTTTTAATTTATTTTGCATTCAAGCAAAAAAGGAAAACAAGGTCCCGTTTATTTACTAATTCGTCTTATCAGCCTTCCGTTAGTGTTGTGATAGCGGCATATAATGAAGAGAAGGTTATAGCCAAGACGATCCGCTCAATTTTGGATAGTGATTATAGAGATTTTGAAGTTATTGTTGTTGATGACGGCTCGAAAGATGATACGTCAAAAGTAATTCAAGAAGCATTCCATAAACATCCTAAAGTTCGTTTAATTCAGAAGGAAAACGGTGGGAAATCATCCGCGATGAATTTAGGATTTCAAAAATCACGAGGAGAAATCATTGTCACTTTAGATGCGGATACTATTATTGCGCAAGATGCTATTTCGCTAATGATTAGACACTTTGAAGATCATAATGTAGCGGCAGTTTCAGGCAATGTCAAAGTGGGAAATAGACGGAATTTGTTAACTACTTGGCAACATGTTGAATACATTACAGGATTTAATTTAGAACGCAGAGCCTTTGATGAATTGGATTGTATCACGGTAGTTCCTGGAGCTATTGGGGCATGGCGTAAAAAGAATGTAGTTGAATCTGGATATTTAAGCGAAGATACACTTGCAGAAGATACGGATCTTACTATAACATTTTTACGTCAAGGGCATCGAATTGTATATGAAGAAGAAGCGTATGCTTATACGGAGTCGCCTGAAGATGTGAAAAGTCTCATTAAACAGCGATATCGTTGGTCGTATGGTACACTGCAATGTCTTTGGAAACATCGAAAGGCGTTGTTTAATCCAAAGCATAAAACATTAGGGTTTGTTGCATTACCTAATATGTGGCTATTTCAATATGTTCTGCAATTCATTGCTCCTTTAGCAGATATATTAATGATTATGGGGCTATTTGGTAGCAATCCTCTAAAAGTTTTAGGATTTTATCTTGTGTTCTTTGTAATGGATCTTCTCGCTTCTCTTTTCGCATTTAAATTAGAGAAAGAGAATCCTAAACCATTAGCGTGGTTAATTTTACAACGTTTTATTTATCGTCAATTTATGACTTATGTTGTAATTAAATCTGTCTTTTCATCTATTCGAGGAGTAGCTGTGGGATGGAATAAATTGAAGAGAATGGGAAGTGTTGAGCACTCCTCTAAACATAATGAGGCATCATAAGAGAGCAGATAATCTGCTCTCTTTTTTTACTAGTAGCTTCTTAATTTGAATAACAATAGCTATGAATGATGTGGAACGAAAAATGCAAGTGGTAGAAAAAGAGAGAACGGGAAAATATGCTTTCTTCGTCTGGCGATATTAATCTTCATCACAATTTCCAAGTCCAAACAATAACCCAAATAAATGCACAAGATAGAATCCGAAAATCAGCTTCACAAATGTGAATATTTACTAAAATTCTATTTTTTGTACACATTACCATTTAGAATATTCTTGCATTTTCTAATGTCTCGTTTGATTTGCTGATTTTCAAAAAAATAAACCTCTGTACCTGACCAAATAAAAACCCAACACACAATGCTTAATACTCCTGCAATATAGGCATGATTGTTTGAAAGCTTCAAGAATATCACCCCAATAATAATACCAATCACAAACAAAACAATAGCCTTTTTGACATTTCTAGCATATGTATATTCCTCTTCGTTCAAAAGGTTAGAAAAAGTGTTAAATGTGGCAGTCTTCAATGACTTTTCATCAAAATCATTCTGACCTGAAAAAAATATTTCTACTTCTTTTCTTTTGCCACTGTGTAGCTTTGACAAAATAAAATCTTCAAGGTCAGAGCTTAGGTGAACATCATCTGAGCTATAATATCTTGAAAACGGAGTATCAGTTTCATCTAAATAGATATTTATACTTAATTCATCTTTCATGTTAACCCTCCTTTAAATCTAATTTACTAGTTGAAAGTCAACCTTTTATCAGTATGGTCAAGATAGCAACAATTCTTACGAAAACAGCGTTGTAAAAAGAGAAAGTCAATTCAAAAGAAATAAGAAACTAGCAATATAACCAATACAGTTAAGCAACCAGCCTAGGTGGTTATGGTGATTGGCGTATTGTGTGTTGTGTCATTTATTATCGCAGTGTAGCGTGAGCATTGTGAATTTTTATTACATTATGGTAATTCCTAAAAAAAATATTTGATTCCATAATATATAAATGTAACAATTGTAACTGTCTTCTTTTAAAAATTTTATTTGAAGAACACGAGCCGAAAAAGAACTCATCTTCTAATGAGTTCTTTTTTTCGTTTATATAAAATAAAATGAAGCAGATATTTTAGTGTGTCTATAGGTTCTATAAACAATTTTATCGAGGGTAACTGTTTTGGCTAGGACCGAAACAGGAGAATCCCCCACCTCAAGCGCGTGTAGAGGTAGGTGGGGTAGTTCAATAAATTGAAGATACATCATCCTAGGTACATATCTTCTAGAGTTAGTTTTGCTATTTAATGAGTGTTTCATTAGTTATGTTATATAGATACTTTCTTTAATGTACTTATTTTACTTCTCCTAATCTATTTAATTGTTGAAAATATAAAAACAGAATACACAATCATTCATTTAAATTTCCGATGAAGAAATTCGTTTTTTTGTTTTTGGTACGATAATAAATTTAATAAAAAATATGCTGACTATAACAGTTGAAAGGATAGGTAAAAACTGCTGTAGTGAAGCGAATATAATAATAGAAAATACCGCTAGCTGAACGACTGCTAATGAAAATAAAAGAATAAGAAATTGACGCACCCTCTCTTCAGATGCAATCGGATATAATGCCACAATAGTATTTCCTGAAAAATATTTCCACAAGGAACGCAGTTGCATCGAGGTCATATATAAGAGACAACAAGTAATAGCGCCTTTTACAAATATATTTGGTACGAAATATAAAGTAAAAGAACCAATGGCAGTTAATCGAATGTATATTCCAAAATAATCATTTGCACGTAAGAATGATAAAGTGTTCAAATATAAAAAAGTAGATTGGTTTTTATGTAATATAGGTTCTATCCAATTTGTTAGCCATTTTCTTTTCTTTACTTGTTTTTTCAGCTGCGGAACATCAGTGAAAAAGCTTGCAAATTGGTAAAAGTGCATGTCCATTTTTTCTTCTTGTTCAATGATATACTCCCAGTTAATTCGTTTTGTTGGTTGTTTTACTGTATAAATAAGTATAAAGGCTGGAAGCAAGAGAACAGCACCGAATAGAACGATTGATACGGACTGAAAGAGCATATAAAGAATCAGTGCGTTACAAGTGAATCGAATGATGAACCAGATTTGGCTGTTATATTGATCACGCCATATCCAATTGATATACAGGTTCCAACCTTTTATTAACATTAAAATGAAAAAGATCGTACATAAGAATGGAACAGGTGTCTGTAATGTTTGTATTGCCAACGGTGTAATGATTAGAAACGTAAATAGTAATGGGAAAAGCTGTATGGCGTAATTATAGAAAAGAGATTGTTTGAAATAAGGTGTTAATTTCTCTTCAAGTGCCAGTAAATAGACAGCGTCAGGCTTTTGGATAAAAGTACGGATCTTACATCTCGTTATAACGATTGTAAGTACAGTTGTGATGAGTAATAATGAGATTCCTTTAGAAGGAGCTGTTTTTAAAAACTTGGCGTAATAATAAGCACCGATACACGAGATAAAGATGAAGCTATACAATAAACCACTAATCATCCGGAAAAAATACATTATGCTGTTTTGAAGATGTTTTTGAAAGCGATCGCTCCATAGCGTTTCAATTGACATGTTTTTCACCTCTATCATCTATTATAAAGGTTTCTTTCTTGTACCAAAATAAAAACGAACAAATTGCTTTAAGCAACTTGTTCGTTTTTATTTCTTTTTTGATCACGATTCATTAATGGATAAAAGGCGAAACCAATTACAAATAAGCCAATTCCAAGAAGGAATGTTTTTATATCTGAGGATCCCGTTTTAATAACCCATAGTGCATAGCAAAGGGCAATGAATGCGACAATACCATCTATAATTCGTGAGCTCATTTCATTTTTATACGTTTCACCAGTTACAACAAGTTTTAATTGGAAGATCGGTGAAACGAGATAAGGGATTAAGTAGGCTAAGGTTGAGACAGTAATAACGAATGTATAGGCCTCAGCAATTGTCCCTGATAATGTTGAGAATAAGAATACTTGTGACATAATGTTTGTTAATCGTAATGAGTAAATAGGACTTCCTTTTTTATTTGTTTTTGCAAAGAAGGAAGGGAAGAACCCCTCTTTTGCCGCTTGATACGGTACTTCTGAGCTTAATAAAATCCAGCCTAAGATAGAGCCGAATAGGGAAGTAAGGGCAAGGAGTGCCATTAATTTCCCACCGCCATGACCCATTGCAGCATTTAATGCATCAGCTAATGGACGTTCAGAAGTTTGTAGTTTATCAATGTGAAGAACACCCATTGTTAAAATTGTAATTCCTAAATAAATGGCAACAGTTATTAATAAGCCAGCTACAGTAGCATGTTTTACCGTTTTTGGCGATTTCGCACGGTTTGATAAAAGAACGGCTGATTCAATACCGATAAATGCCCAAAGTGTTGTAAGGGCAGCTAAATTTACTTGTGAAAGTAGTCCATGTGACACGCCTTCTTTATCAATCATTGGTGTGTACCATTGTCCAAATTTAGAAGCTTGAAATGCAAACAAAGTAACAACGATAAATAGAAGGAATCCAGTCACCTTTGTTGTTGTTGCTAGGAAGTTTAATTTCCCGGCTCCGTTTACACCGTTTGTTAAAATCATATGTGTTCCCCATAGTAAGCAAGAACAGATGCAGAATGTAATCAGTTTTCCAACTTCCACATCGAAAGAGCCGATTGAAAATAAGATACGTGTATCTTTCATAATAGGGAAGAAGAGTGATAAATAACCTGCAAAAGATGTAATAATAGCAACATTACTTGCCCAGTTTGCGACCCAGTAGCCCCAAACTATGCTGAAACCAGCCATTTTTTTCTTTTTTGGTGATGAGAATAAAGCATATGCATGACTTTGTGGTCCTGTTGTTAAATCAGGACGACGAATTGCCAAATTACCGAAAACAAGAGCTAGCATTAAAACACCAAATCCTGTTGTTAACCAAGCTAATGTAACACCGAGTGGGCTTGCTGTTTGTGCTAATGTACTAGGCACCATGAAAATACCGGCGCCAACCATATTGCCGACAACAAATGCTGTCAGTACCCAAAAGCCCCATTTTTTTTGTTGCATAAAAGAATACCTCCCAAGTTAGTATAACCAAGTCAAGCGAGGAGATATGTATGCCTTCCAAAAAGGAAGTAAGGTAAGCTTCATACAAAACAAAAAAAGCACGTGTCATTGTCGCTACGTGCTTTCTATCTTATAGGAAACCCACGACATACCTCTCGATAGCTCTCCACAAACAAATTGTTTGTGACAGTTCTGCACTTATTAAATAGCAGACCCAGCAAGAATGCACAGTGGGCATGTCTTACTTCGGCAACCATTCCTTTCCCATTCATTCATCGATGCCACTACATCTCCTGAAATGATACTCTTAATGACTGCAACCTCTACCTCACCGAGATACGAATGAGGATTTATGTATTAAATTAACATAATCAAGGGTAACAAATGTATTTTTATACGTCAATGGATATGGTAATAGTCAGACTATAGCGAACAATTTGTTAGTAAAAGAAGAGAGCATTTTTTAGAAAAAAAAGTTCGGTTAATTTATGTGTTAAACTATTGAAGCGTAATAGTGAAATCGTGTTTCGGAAAAAGAATTACATAGTAATTAGTAAATGGAGGTACGGTATGACGTTAATTTGTTTAGAAGGTGCCAGTGGTATTGGTAAAACGACGACGTGTAAAAGGATTGCGGAGTTGTACAATGCTTATGTGATTCCAGAAGTAAATTTCTTATTTCAGCGCCCTAATCCTGAACCGAAAAATTGGTATCTCGAAAGGCAAGTTGAAAGATGGCAACTCGCACAAGAAAAATTAAAATCGTATGATGTAGTTTTATTTGATGGAGATATTTTTCAGCCCATTTGGTATAACTGGATTTATGAGGGGGAGTTTCCACAAACTTTACCGTTTTTGAAAGAGTTTTATGTAAATCAAATGAAACGGAAACAGATAGGATTTCCGGGTGTCTACATTCATCTTTCTACAAGTGAAACAGAATTAAGAAAAAGGAAAGAAAATGATACGACCCAAAGACGAAGTAACTTTGAAAAACATCTAAGGCTTATAGAACCACAAAAGCAGTATTTTCAATATATGAATACTGTTTCTCCTAATGTAGTCCATTTTGTAGATGCAGTGAGTATTGAAGAAAATACAAAAAATATTTTTGATATTTTGTCTCGCTTGAATCTAGAAAAACAACATAATTACTCTGTATCTTTATTAGAGAATGTAATGGATTGGGTAATGAGTAGTAACCCTAAAGCATATGAGATAAGTGAATAGGGAATGAAAGAATATATATCCGACTTGATTTTCCAACATAGATGTATCCATTTTAACTGAGAAGTCCATCTTCTCTAAAGGAAGTGAAGTGGGGGGATTTCAATTTCAAGCACTTAAGTCGTGGCTATGAAAATAAAAGGTAATCTCCGCTCGCTTTCTCCTTTTGTTCTCGCTTGGCATGGGGGCAAAAAGGCACTGATGATTCTATCCATGGCCGGACGCTCTCTTCCTAACTAAAAAGAATGGCTTTTCAATTTGTATTTATATAAAAAAGAAGTTAATCTACAGCCGTAGATTAGCTTCTAACAGGATTTGTCCTCCTAAAATAGCAACTTGTAAGAGTGAGTATATGGTGATTGTGGGGGATAATATTTTTTAAATAAAATATTTATGGGAATGATTTCTTATATGATTTTTATTTTGCATGCTCTTTCTGAAAGGGATTTACCTTATTTATAAGTGGAATATAAGGTTATTATAATATTATTGATAGATAATTTTTTTCGAGTATTGAAAAGGGAGTGTATATCTTTCATTTTTTGTGATAAAAGTTTGTTTGGTAAAATAATGAAAAAACAATTGACAGAAAAGTTACTCAAGTTATAAAATTAAAAATGGAAAATAAAACAAGGAGGTGTGTGTAATGATTGTAATGGTAAATATGACTGGCTTAGCTGTATTACGTGGTGGAAAACATTTATATCATTACGCAACCCGTACGGAAAGATAGTGCTTTTTTGTTTTCAAAAAAGCGTACGCTGCGTATTTCGTAACGTACGCTTTTATGCGTTTTTGCGCATATCGTCAAGCGGCGGTATGCGCTTTTTTGTCTTTACTTTTGGTTGTTTCCATACTTTGTATGGTTTCGATAAAGAAAAATATGGAAGGTGAGATGTAATGATGAAACAGTACAAATTACGTAATGTAAAAGTGGGGCCTTTTGATAGTGGATAACAGAGATAGACTGAAACAAGGTCGAGAAGGGAGAGATTTCATTGTTTTCAGTATTACAAAAGTTAACATGGTTTTTTAAAGAACATTGGAAGAGGTACAGTATCGCAATTGGAGCGCTTCTAATTGTAAATGTAGTAGAGATAATTCCTCCAAAAGTAATCGGTTTAACAATTGATCATATAAAAATAGGGTCTTTAACAAGCGAAGTAATTATGAAATATATTTGTATTTTAGTCGTGACGACGATAGTTGGATATGTACTCACGTATGTATGGCAGCACCAATTATTTGGCGGGGCATTCGTGCTTGAAAAAACGATGCGTTCAAAATTTATGGGACACTTGCTCAAAATGACACCTACCTTTTATCACAAAAATCGTACTGGTGATTTAATGGCGAGAGCGACAAATGATTTAAAGGCGATTGCTATGACTGCAGGATTTGGGATATTGACGCTCGTTGATTCTAGTTTATATATGCTCACAATTGTTTTTATGATGGGCTTTTCAATTAGTTGGCAACTTACAATTGCGGCGCTTCTTCCCCTGCCGATTATGGCATATGCGATGAATATATATGGGAAGAAGTTACATGAACGCTTTACCGTTGCGCAAGATGCGTTTGGGGATATGAATGATAAAGTACTTGAATCGATTGCAGGCGTGCGTGTTATTCGTGCATATGTGCAGGAGAAAGCGGATGAAGAAAGATTCCATCAATTAGGAACAGATGTATATGAAAAAAATATGAAAGTAGCAAGAATTGATGCACTGTTTCAGCCAACTGTGAAGATGTTAGTTGGTCTTAGCTATTTAATTGGTCTTGTATATGGAGCGTTTTTAGTTTTCCAATCAAAGGTGACGCTTGGGGAACTTGTTTCCTTTAACGTTTACCTTGGGATGATGATTTGGCCAATGTTTGCGATTGGTGAATTAATTAATGTCATGCAGCGGGGGAATGCTTCGCTAGATCGTGTTAATGAAACGTTAGCGTATGAGCCTGACGTGAAGAACGTGAAAAAGCCGATGCGTGTACACGAACCAGAGTATATCGATTTTGATAAAGTTTCCTTTTCGTATCCGGCCTCACCTGAACTTAATTTGAAAAATGTTTCTTTTTCATTAAAACAAGGAGAAACGCTTGGCGTTGTTGGGAAAACAGGGAGTGGTAAAACGACTCTTGTTCGACAACTTCTTCGCCAGTATCCACTTGGAGAAGGGGATATTACAGTGTCAGACATTACGCTTGGTCAAATTTCAACCGAAAGCGTGCGAGGCTGGGTTGGGTATGTACCGCAGGAGCATATTCTATTTTCAAAAACAGCACGCGAAAATATTTTGTTTGGAAACAGGGAAGCAAGTCAGGAGGAACTTGAAAAGGCTATTGAAATCGCGGCATTCAAAAAAGATTTGGAGTTTCTTCCTGAAGGATTAGAGACGCTTGTTGGAGAGAAAGGTGTTTCTTTATCTGGCGGGCAAAAACAACGGATTTCAATAGCGAGAGCTGTTATTCAAAATCCAGAAATTTTAATTTTAGATGATTCATTATCGGCTGTGGATGCCAGAACGGAAGCGGCGATTATTGAAAATATAAGAAGAGAAAGAAGCGGAAAAACAACAATTATAACAACGCACCGCCTGTCAGCTGTGCAGCATGCGGATTGGATTCTTGTTATGGATAATGGTGAAATCATAGAAGAGGGAACGCATGATAGACTCGTTTCTAATGACGGCTGGTATGCGGAGCAGTTTGAAAGACAACAGGGTGAGAATATAGAGGGTGAGGTGAAAATATGAGTGTTTCAAAGCGGTTATTTAAGTACGCCATGAAAGTAAAAGGAACGATTTTTGTGGCACTTGCAATGTTATTTATTTTCGTTATTGCAGAGCTCGCAGGGCCATTTGTGGCAAAGGTAATGATTGATGATCATATTGTCGGCATTGAGAAGCCTTGGTATGAAACGGGGCAAGGTGAGGACGCAGTATTATATAACGGCACTTGGTATAAGCGAAGCGACCGTTTTGAACAAGGGGAACAAAAAGGAAAAGAAGTTCGTATTATACAGGTCGGTTTCACTTATTACTTTGTACCTAACAAAATTGCAGCAGAGGGAACGCGTTCTGTAAAGGGAGATATCGTTACAGTTCAAAGTGGGAAAGCAACGCAAGTGTATAAAGCAAAAATGTTAACAGCTAAAGAGGTATATTCGTTTTATAAACCTGAGATGAAACGATTGCTTTTACTTGGCGGAGGATATTTTGCACTATTATTAGTTGTATCTTTATTTGCATATGGTAAGCAATTTTTCTTACAGAAAGCATCGAATAAAATCATTCAAATTATGCGCGAAGATGTTTTTTCTCATATTCAAACCCTGCCGATCCGTTATTTCGACCATTTACCAGCAGGGAAAATTGTATCGCGTGTAACGAATGATACAGAGGCGATTCGTGAGTTATATGTAACAGTTTTAGCGACATTTGCTTCTAGTTTTATTTATATTATTGGAATCTTTATTGCTTTATTTTTACTTGATATGAAATTAGCGCTTCTATGTTTAATCATCATACCAATTTTAATTGTTTGGGCTGTTGTATATCGAAAATATGCCTCGGTGTACAATCATAAGATGCGCTCTCGGTTATCAGATATTAATGGAACAGTGAATGAATCAATCCAAGGGATGCCTATCATCCAGGCATTTCGTCAAGAACGTACAACAAAGAAAGAATTTGAAGAATTAAATGAAGATTACTTTAAGTATCAAAATAAAATTTTAAATTTAAATGCAGCGACATCCCATAACTTAGTAGGAGTCTTGCGTAATATTGCTTTTACGGCCGTTATTTGGTATTTTGGCGGCGCCTCTTTGAGTGCTGCTGGGGTTGTCTCTTTAGGAGTGCTGTATGCATTTGTCGATTATTTAACAAGGCTCTTCTCACCAATTACAAATATGGTAAATCAGCTCGCGAATTTAGAGCAAGCGCGGGTTGCATCGGAACGTGTATTTGAACTGTTGGATGAAAAGGGAGAAGTACTTCAGGAAGAGCGTATCCCGCGTCTGAATGGAAATGTTCGATTTGATAATGTTTCATTTTCTTATAACGGAAAAGATGAGGTGTTAAAAAATATTTCTTTCGAGGCGAAAAAAGGAGAGACGATTGCTCTTGTTGGTCATACTGGGTCTGGGAAAAGTTCCATTATGAATGTACTTTTTCAATTTTATGAGTTTCAAAAAGGAAAACTTACAATTGATGAGTATGATGTGAAAGATATACCAAAGCAGGCACTTCGCGAGCATATGGGGATTGTGCTGCAAGATCCATTTTTATTTAGTGGTACGGTAGCTTCGAATGTAAGTTTAGAGCATCCAAAGATTTCAAATGATCGAGTTATAAAAGCACTGCACGATGTAGGAGCAGAGCGATTTGCTAACAATATAGAAGAAGAAATTACGGAAAAAGGAAGTACGCTTTCAACTGGAGAGCGTCAACTTATATCCTTCGCACGTGCGCTAGCATTTGATCCTGCCATCTTAGTGTTAGATGAAGCGACTTCAAGTATTGATACAGAGACAGAGGCGATGATTCAGGGCGCGCTAGAGGTTGTAAAGAAAGGAAGAACAACCTTTATCATTGCACATCGCCTTTCAACCATTAAGAGCGCGGATCAAATTATTGTACTCGACCGGGGAACGATTCTCGAAAAGGGTTCTCACGATGAATTAATGCAGAAAAAAGGTCGTTATTATGAAATGTACAAAACACAAATGGAAGGAAGTCAAAGTGCGTAACTTTCACGAAATGTTCAGAAAACTTTAAAGCAATGTTTACAAATGCTTCCGTATCTTTCCTTATCCATGTGATATGTTGGAGGAAAGGGGGAGATAGGGATGGAAGAATTATCAGTTACATTTAACATTGCTTTCTTTTTGCTATTGTGCGGAATGATTGGGTATTGTGTATTAGATTCTTAAAAGAGCTTGCTAATGTAGCAAGCTCTTTTAAAGGTGTTGAGAAACAGGGGCACCTGCCCTCTGTGCGCCGATATCGTTTTAAGGTATTGGCGAAATTGACGAGGCGTATTTTTTGTGCTCAGAAGAAGGGAAACGTAAAGTGGATTTAAGTTGGTTTCAAATTCTGGACAACAAACATAGGACTAATGATTGTGCGATGTGCCGTTAAAGGATAGGGTCGTGGAATACGCATCAGGCTAATTATGCAATGGGAGATGGGGATTATTTAAATGATACGTGCTTATAGGGAAGAAGATAAGGTCAGTATATTACATCTAATACAGAGTATGGAGATAGAAGAAGAGATAGGTTCTTTAGAGGATATTGTCCTAAATTCTACCCAATTTCTCTTATATGAACAAAATGGAATTGAAGGGTTCTCATACTCATCTGTCTATACAAATAGTGCTGGAGAGTCTATTGCTCAAATCAGTGTTTATGTAGAACCAGATTCCTGTTTAAAAGGTATTGGTTCTACATTATATAAAGCGATGGAAGAGGTGATTTCTGAAACAAAACCGGATTTTGTATGTACTTATATGAGAGTCGAATCAGAAAACCCTACTGGTTTTGCTAAGAAAATGGGGTTTGAAAAATGGTGGGGTTCACTTGAATCGGTATACAAGGGAGGGGCCTTTCCTAAAACAGAAATTAAGTTTATTAAATATGAAGATCGATTTTTTGATCAGTTTGTAAAAATGGTGCAGGCATGTTATTACGAGCTGCATGAAAAGAATGATATTAAACCTTACCTCGCTCCGGAAGACAGTGTAAAAACATACAAATTAAACAATAAAAATAATGTATATTTGGTGTTAGAAGGTGAGCAAATTGTTGCATCGGTTACGACTGGGGAAGGGATATTAGATAATTTAATGGTTGCGCCAAGTCACCAAGGAAAGGGATATGGACGTAAGGCTTTACAATTCGGTATGAACGAGATGTTAGAAACAGGGTACAAAGAAATTCGAATATGTTTTTTAGAGGGAAATGAAAGTGCTGAGAGGTTGTACAACTCTTTAGGCTTTAAACCGCTTCACAATACACAGGTTTATCGAAAGTTCTTATAAATGAAACACTCATTATTCCACAGGGACTTTAATGGAGAAAGGGAACTCAAATCATAGGAGTTCCCTTTCTTTATCTCAAAAAGCAACAACATTGATTTTTCGTGCGGCATGAGGCGAAAACAGCCCTGTCCGCATCTATGCATGGTTGGCCGCTCTCTTTCATTTAAAAAGAAAGGTTTTTTGTTTTACCTTTTCCTATATAAATGCTATATTTAAAAACGTTACTTATTTTTTGTATGTATTGATTTTATATCATGTTGTTTGATTATGAAAAAAAAGGATACACTAATCACGAACATTTTCATTGAAAAATTGTTCAAGATTGCATACAATCAATATAGTTTTTAAATTCCTATCTGAATACTTGGAGGACTAATATCATGAAGAAATTATTTTCAGTGCTTGCAGTAGCTACACTAGCGATCGGAATTGTAGCGGGCTGTGGCAAAGAAGAGAAAAAAGATACAGGTAGTCAAGATGCATTACAAAAAATTAAACAAAGTGGTGAACTTGTAATTGGTACAGAAGGTACATATCCACCATTTACATTCCATGATTCAAGCAATAAATTAACTGGATTTGACGTTGAGTTAGCAGAAGAAATTGCAAAACGTCTAGGCGTGAAACCAGTATTTAAAGAAACACAATGGGACAGCTTACTTGCTGGACTAGATGCAAAACGTTTCGATATGGTTGCAAACGAGGTCGGAATTCGTGAAGATCGTCAAAAGAAATATGATTTCTCTAAACCATATATTTCTTCTTCAGCAGCACTTGTCGTTCGAAAAGATAAAGATAAGCCAGCATCATTTACAGATATTAAAGGTTTGAAAGCAGCGCAGTCTTTAACAAGTAACTATGCGGACATTGCAAAGAAAAATGGCGCAGAAATCCAAGGTGTAGAAGGATTTAGCCAAGCAGTAGAATTACTTAACTCAGGACGTGTTGATTTCACAATCAATGACAAATTATCAGTATTAAATTATTTACAAACGAAAAAAGATGCAAACATTAAAATTGCAGATACAGAAAAAGAAGCATCACAAAGTGGGTTTTTATTCCGTAAAGGTAGCGATAAATTAGTACAAGAAGTAGATAAAGCGTTAGAAGATATGAAAAAAGATGGTACGTATGACAAAATAACGAAAAAATGGTTCGGTGAAAATGTATCTAAGTAGTGTAATCGTTACAGATCGATTATCTACATGGATAGATATCATGCAAGCATCCTTCAAGCCTATGCTGGAGGGTGCTCTTTTCACGACAATTCCATTAACGCTTATCACATTTGTGATCGGTATTATATTGGCGACCTTCACGGCTTTAGCTCGCATTTCAAATAGTCGCATTTTACAATGGATTGCTCGTATCTATGTATCTATTATTCGCGGAACACCACTTCTTGTACAATTATTTATTATTTTCTATGGACTTCCAACTTTACAAATTGAGATTGATCCATATCCAGCAGCTGTTATTGGATTTTCATTAAATGTTGGTGCGTATGCATCTGAAATTATTCGTGCATCTATTTTGTCTATTCCGAAAGGACAATGGGAAGCAGCGTATACAATTGGTATGACATATCCACAAGCGCTAAAACGCATTATTTTACCACAAGCAACACGTGTATCGATTCCGCCACTTTCGAATACGTTTATTAGCTTAGTGAAGGATACTTCATTAGCATCGTTAATTTTAGTAACAGAAATGTTCCGAAAAGCACAGGAAATCGCAGCGATGAACTATGAATTTTTAATTGTTTATTTTGAAGCAGGTCTTATTTATTGGGTGATTTGTTTCTTATTATCTATCGTGCAACAAATATTAGAAAAACGTTCAGAACGTTATACTTTAAAATAATCCTTTTACAAAAGGAGTTTTTGTTTTTATGATTTCAATTCAACATTTACAAAAGAGTTTCGGTGAGAACACTGTACTAAGTCATATCGATTTATCCGTGGAAAAAGGTGAGGTTGTTGTAATTATTGGACCATCTGGATCTGGTAAGACAACATTTTTACGTTGCCTGAATGTATTAGAAACACCAAATGCAGGTATTGTTCGTATTGGTGATAAAGAACTGGATTTCTCTAAAAAAATAACGAAGAATGATATTGTAAATCTTCGTATACAAACAGGTATGGTGTTCCAGCACCACAATCTATTTCCTCACTTAACAGCAATCCAAAATGTTATGGAAGGGCTTGTTACAGTGAAAAAGATGGGGAAAGAAGAAGCGAAGACAAAAGCGACGTATTTCCTTGAAAAAGTTGGACTTGGTGACAAGATGAATCTATATCCATTCCAACTATCAGGCGGACAACAGCAGCGTGTCGGAATTGCTCGTGCGCTTGCGATGGAACCACAAGTTTTATTATTTGATGAACCAACGTCAGCATTAGATCCAGAACTTGTACAAGAGGTCCTAAAAGTAATGAAGGAACTTGCAAATGAAGGAATGACGATGGTAATTGTAACACATGAAATGCGCTTTGCTCATCAGATTGCGAACCGTGTCATTTTTATGGATGGCGGCGTTGTTGTGGAGCAAGGTACACCAGAAGAGGTATTTACAAATCCGAAAGAAGAACGCACGAAGCGATTTTTACAAATGCTTCAGTAAAAAGAAAGGTCTCAGGGCGAATACCCTGAGACCTTTTTGCCATATATATTTATCTTTGGAATCCGCCAAGGCTTTGCTCAGCCATTGCTACTAAACGTTTTGTGATTTCGCCACCAACAGAACCGTTTGCACGAGCTGTAGAATCTGCTCCTAATTGTACACCAAATTCTTGAGCGATTTCGTATTTCATTTGATCGATTGCAGCTGTTGCACCTGGTACTACTAATGGGTTATTTTGGTTTGCCATAGGAATATATCCTCCTTAGAGTATAAAAGTTTTTTTGGTTGGATTAGCTGGAGTTGAACCAGATTATCGCCCGTTTGGCGCTAATCCATCGTTTGAGATGAGTGTAATCATAGTATGGGTGTTACGTAGAAAGATATGCGGTTTAATAAATTGTAAATTTTGTAAATGAATAAACCAACTTTGATTTTTCACCATATACGTCACGGCTGTGGATAACGAGAGGTGGCTAGCACTCTTTTTCTTTATTGGTTTTCTGCTAAGGTCTGGCGTAGGAAGAAGATTTGACAGCTTCTATGCATGGCCGGATGCTCTCTCCCACCTAAAAAGAATGATTTTATTTCGTTTTTTTAATTTGTATTTTTCTAAAAGAAGGTCACACTAATCGTAAATATGAAACCTCTATGATTGGAGGAGTTATCAATGGCAATCTGTCCACTTTGTAATGCGCTAGAGGCTCAAACATATAGTTGTCAAATTTGCATGAATGTACTCCAAGATTATGGGAAAGTTGTAGATTATACAGATGCTTATAGCGCATATATGGATCAAGATTTATTAAGTGCAGTAGACGGGTTAACAGGGGAGAGTTCGGAGCAATATTGTGTTCATGTTTTCTATTGCGGGACATGTGGCACACAAACTGAACTAATGGTAAAACTGATGTAATGAAAAAACTTCCACCTATTATAGGATGGAAGTTTTATCTTCTGGTAATAGCTTTTTTGAATGAGAAGAATGCTGTTCTGTTAAATGTATGGCATACTCATAAAATAACTGTCTCGTCAGTTCATTATATTCTTGTAATTTTTCGGACTGAAATACGGTTCTTCCAGGTTTGGAATTGGCTTCAAATAGCCAAATCTTCTCATCTTTATCCAAACCTAAATCAAAACCAATTTCTCCGATATTTCCTTCTATATGCTGATCCAAAATAGAACTTAATTGTAAGGCTGCATCTGTTAATTTATTCGTAATTCGAATACGCTCCGTTGCATCAGGAAAGATATCTTGGAGTAGCTTTACTTCACCGCCACTATTTATATGAGTTGTTATACTGCCTTTTCCAGCAACTTTGACAACGATAGCACTAACTCTCCAATTACCAAAACGATTTTTATTTGTATGAATTCGAAAATCTATTGGCTGCCCATCTATACGTAATAATACAATTCCTTGTTGAACGATAAACTTTTTTAAATCCTGACCTTGCATAACATGATTGATAAGTGTTTCCAAAGAGTGATATTTTCGTAATTTATTCTGGTTCTTCTCACGATAACGACAATAATAACGGTTTTCTGAAGCAGAATAAAGAATTTGATAAATATCGCGCCCAAAACTACCATGTGCAGGTTTCATATAAATGTGTTTGTATGATGATAAGAAACGCTCTACTTGTTCGAAGTGCTGAAATGTTTCTGTTTGAGGTAAAAAGGAAGCGACTGTTTTTTCATTTATAAGAAGCTGATGTATATTCCATTTATTGAAAAATTCTGAGTTAAACCATGGAATGGCGTATTTTGTTTGTAATTGTTTTTTTGCCCGAACAATAGGTTTGTAAAGCTCTGCTTGCCGATTAGGTAATCGATCATAAATAACGTTTGGAAAAGGAACCTTACACTGTGCCCAGTTCCCCTCTCTGAAAAAGTATCCATCAATTGTTTCTTCATCCCAGTTTATATGTTGTGCACCAAATAAGAAAACAAATGGGTGTAAAGAATGAGGTGTGGTCAGTAACTCTTTGAAACCGATGGAACGGTCGCCAATGGGATGAGAAGCTGATTCCGAAAAACCTGTTGTGAAAATACCGATTAATGGCCCTAATATAAGTGTTTGA
Organism: Bacillus cereus; assembly: GCF_002584535.1. Taxonomy (GTDB): domain Bacteria; phylum Bacillota; class Bacilli; order Bacillales; family Bacillaceae_G; genus Bacillus_A; species Bacillus_A arachidis. The sequence goes on along the minus strand of NZ_NUOT01000020.1, from coordinate 10,217 downwards.
TTTTGAATGAAAGCATGAACGGTAGTTGAAAACGGGAGATAAAGTTCCTTCGCAATTTGTTCGCCAATTATAATTTCGTGAGCATAAGTATAATGAATTTCAATATTTTCACATGCCGTATGTCGTGTGCCGAAGGAAATAAATGTAAAGAGAGAAGGACTAGAAAATATATAGGGCAATGTTAACGACCTTGGATGATCAGTAGAAATTTGTAATGTGTAAATATGATCTTTCAATATAGTAGTCACTCCTTTTTCAGTTACGGTGTAAATGGATGCAACCGTAATGGGCCGTGGGAAGCTCTTTCGGCCAGTGAATAATCATGTTGTTTTCGAATTAGCATGTATAATTGGAAGTGCTCTATTGAATCCATTATGTAAAAAGAGAAGAGAAAGCGGCTCAATTTTTTTGGTTTCTCTTGTGAAGTTGCGCGGTAATGGCTTCAAAACGGTTTCATCATACATGGTAAACATGTTTCCATACCATTATACTGTTGCCCGTATAACGATATTCTATTTTTGGATGATCAATGTGTTAGTACAAGAGTTGAAAAACGGACAGAAAAACTTTTCTTTTAGGTGGGAGGTAGGATTCCGGCTATGGATATGGATAGAATCGGTCAGAATTTTTTTCGCCAAGCGAAAGCAAGTATATCGCAAAATGAAGTGATGGTTGCGTATTGTTCTTATAACAAGTTGTAGTAAGATATAGATATATATTTGGAGAAATGGAAGGCTGATATTGTCATGAATATGTGGTTAAATATGTTAACAACAACAGGGTTAGGAGCGATAATTGGTGGGTATACGAATCATTTAGCGATTAAAATGTTATTTCGCCCGCATCGCCCTATTTATATTGGAAAGTTTCGAGTACCGTTTACACCAGGATTGATTCCGAAACGTCGTGATGAACTTGCGGTGCAACTAGGAAAAATGGTTGTGGATCATTTGTTAACGCCAGAAGGAATCGGAAAGAAGTTAACAGATGAAAAGTTTCAACAAGAGCTTATTCAGTGGGTACAACTAGAGGTAGATAAAATTTTGGTGAACGAGCAATCATTACGAGAGGTTTTAGAAAAATGGGGCTTAGAGGATGTAGAAGGAAAGGCAGTCCAACAAATTGAAAATATGATTGTGGAAAAAATTGAGGCGTTTTTATCACAATATTATACATATACGTGGGAACAAGCTTTACCTAGTTCTGTTCATGAAAAAGTGGAGCAAATGATTCCGAATGTAGCATCATTTATTTTAGATAGAGGTAAAAGCTTTTTTGAGAGTGCAGAGGGAAAAGAGCGCCTTGCTAAAATGATTGATGACTTCTTTGCTTCACGAGGTACATTATTAAATTTAGTAGGTATGTTTTTAGGGAATGTAAGTTTAGTGGATCGTCTGCAACCAGAAGTGATTAAGTTTTTAGAACAAGAAGGAACGAAGCAGCTTTTAAGTGATGTACTGCAAAAAGAGTGGGAGAAATTAAAGGGAAGAGAAGTGAAGGAACTGGAATCCTTTATAGAGAAAGAAAGGCTTGTAAAGTCAATTCTATCAACAGTTAAAATAGAAGAAACAGTAAGAGGATTTTTCGATCAATCTGTTCAAAAAGTGTGTGAACCAGTTAGGGAAAAGGTTGTACAAACAATGATTCCAAGTTTAGTGAAAAAAGGTTTAGTGTTTGGAATAAACAATACCGAACAGATTTTGAAAAATTTACGTCTTGCTGAAATCGTACAACAAGAAGTATCTACATTCTCAACAGAGAGATTAGAAGATCTTGTGCTATCGATTACGAAAAGTGAACTGAAGATGATTACATATTTAGGAGCGTTATTAGGAGGGACGATTGGACTGATTCAAGGATTGTTATTGCTGCTTTTCAGCTAATCGGATGCCTCTAATTATAAATAAAGTGAAATTTCTTCACATCTCGTGTATAGTTTGTTATTGTAAAAAGGTGCGTATCACAAGGTACTCAAAGAGCGAGGGAAAATAGACCGAGCTCTCTAAAGGAGGAAAAATACAATGACAAAAAATATTCATGATGTTGCATATGAATTACAAAAAGCAATCGCAGAAAATACAGATTTTCAAGCACTAAAAGAAAGTTATGCAGAAGTACAAGGAGATGCAGCGTCAAAACAACTATTTGATCAATTCCGTACAATGCAAATGGGCTTACAACAAAAAATGATGCAAGGCCAAGAAATCACAGAAGAAGATAACCAAAAAGCACAAGAAGTTGTAGCGCTTATTCAACAAGATCCAAAAATCGTAAAATTAATGGAAGCAGAGCAACGTTTAAATATTGTAATCGGCGACATTAACAAAATTATCATGAAGCCGCTTGAAGAAGTATATACTTCATATCAAGCTTAATTAGAAAGGCGTTTCCTGGGAGGGAAACGTCTTTTTTATTTAGATACAAATGGATGACCATTAAAATAAAACCGCCAAGGATAATGAACGGCTTCTTCTGCATAGTCAATATTGATGCGGGGACCAGTCATTATTTCATATTGAGAGGAGAGATGTTGTTCTTCAGGGACTAATTCAATATATAGTTCATCCCCTTGCAGTGATAGCCCTCGTTCCTTTAAAGTAATTCCAAGTGCGCGGCATAGCTTTCCAGGTCCGTTCGTTACATTTTTGTATTGTGCTTTCGTAAGTTCCGTTTTACCATAGCGTGCTATTTTCATTTCTTCTATTCCATCAATAGGCTCTAGTGCCCGGATGAGAACGCCTTGAGGGGTACCAACTGGAGCAGTGATGACATTAAAACAATGGTACATACCATAAATAAGATATACATAGGCATGTCCTGGTGCACCAAACATGACTTCCGTTCGTTCGGTTCGTCTTCCGCCATAGCTATGTGCAGCTTTATCATCTGGCCCTTTATACGCTTCTACTTCTACAATGAACCCGCTTCGTTTGATTCCATCTACTATATGTACAAGTTTCTGACCGAGTAAATTTTTAGCAACTTCTAATGTATCGCCCTCATAAAAAGAAGGAGGTGCTTTCATATGGATATCCCCTTTACTGATGATATACGTATATCATAAACCAAATTTATGACAAGGATTCTAACTCGTTCTAATTAATAAATTTCTTTCATAAATTATGGATAGAGTAAAAGCAGCTAAGAGGAGGAATGCGTCATGATTTATCGCTTGTTGGCTCTTAATATAGATGGAACACTCATGCAGAAAAACGGGAAGATACCAAAAGGAACACGAGAAGCGATTGATTTTGTAAAGCGAAAAGGTGTATATGTTACGCTATTTACAAGTCGGCACTTTCAATCAGCTCATAAAATAGCGAAGTCATTAAAACTAGATTCCATATTAGTTACGCATAGCGGTGCTTTTATTTCTGCTTCATTAGATAAACCGCTCATTCAAAAAAGATTATCAGAGGAAAAAACGTTTAATATCGTGCAAGTACTGGAACATTTTGAATGTAATATCCGTATTTCACATGAACGTTTTTCTATTGGTAACCGTGAACGAAATACACCAAACTTAATTGCGCGCACTGTATTATCGAGTTCGGACCCGTTATTTTATCCTGTTCAATTTGTAGATTCATTAGGGGACGCACTTCGTGATCAACCTGTTGCAGCTCCGAAAATTGATGTTGTCTTTGCCAGTAGAGGAGAAAGAGAACGTGCGCTTAAAACGTTGAAAAAAGCGTTTGAAAATGTCGAGTATGTAGAATCCGATGGGGGAAGGATAGAAATTCTTCCGCTGCATGTATCGAAATTAAGAGGATTGCAATTATTGGGAGAACACCTTGGAATCGAACTGAGTGAAATGGTAGCAATTGGAGATAGTTTGGAAGATTTAGATGTTATCGAGAATGTTGGATTAGGAGTTGCGATGGGAGATGCACCTGTTCCAGTGAAACAAGCAGCAGACTGGATTACGCGTTCTAATAGTGAAAACGGAGTCGAGTATATGATTAAAGAACATTTTCGAAAGCAATTTCCACTTCCATTTCTAAAAAATCACTCGCAGGTTCATAAATGGTGATAAGATGACGAAAGAACGCAGCCTGAAAGCTGCGTTTCTTAGTGTTTGTCTTTCCGGGAAAATGAGGTAAAAGCTTCTGTATTGACCTGAAAACGCCCTTCAAGTAAACTAAAGAGAGTTTACAAATGAAAAGGTGATAAGTGTTGTTAATTTCAATAAAAACGTTACAAGATGATCGTTTTTTACGTCCGCTGCAAAATATTAGCGGCTTATTTTTTGAAGAAAGTACGATAGGATTTGAGAAAGAAGATGCGAATCTTATTGTTGAAATACAGATAGAAGGAAACGTGACAGCTTCAGCACGTTTAACAGACGCTCAAACTGGGGATGTATATGAAGAAACGTTCTCAAAAGATTTATCTTCTTTTACAGAAGAAAAAGAAAGAATGAAGCAGGTAAAGCATGTGGTTTCTTATGTGTATCTTTCTGTTCTGCAGCAGTTAACAGGATTGGAACAGAGTTGGGGCATTTTAACAGGAGTGCGTCCAACAAAGCTTCTTCACAAAATGCTTCAAAACGGTATGTCAAAAGAAGAAGCACATAAGGAACTTCGTGAAAGCTATTTAATCCACGAAGAAAAAATTGAACTTCTGCAGCGCATTGTTGATTGCCAATTAGCAGTTGTTCCAGATTTATATCGTTTGAAAGAAGAAGTAAGTATTTATATCGGTATTCCGTTTTGTCCGACAAAATGTGCATATTGTACATTCCCTGCTTATGCGATTAATGGGCGTCAAGGATCGGTGGATTCTTTCTTAGGCGGTCTGCATTATGAAGTTCGTGAAATCGGTAAGTTTTTAAAAGAAAAAGGTGTTAAGGTTACAACGATTTATTACGGAGGCGGTACACCGACAAGTATTACAGCAGAAGAGATGGATATGCTGTATGAGGAAATGTACCAATCGTTCCCGGATGTGAAAGAAGTACGCGAAGTAACAGTTGAGGCAGGTCGTCCAGATACGATTACGCCAGAAAAACTAGAAGTATTAAATAAATGGAACATTGACCGTATTAGTATTAACCCGCAGTCGTACCATCAAGAAACGTTAAAAGCAATTGGACGTCATCATACGGTAGAAGAAACGATTGAGAAGTATCATCTGGCACGTCAAATGGGAATGAACAATATTAATATGGACTTAATCATTGGTCTTCCTGGTGAAGGGTTAGAAATCTTCAAACATACGTTAGATGAAACAGAAAAGTTGATGCCAGAATCATTAACAGTTCACACATTATCATTTAAACGTGCTTCTGAAATGACGCAAAATAAGCGTAAATATAAAGTGGCAGGTCGCGAAGAAATTACAGCGATGATGCATGAAGCAGAAGAGTGGACAAAGAATCATAACTACGTACCGTATTATTTATACCGCCAAAAGAACATTTTAGGTAACTTAGAAAATGTTGGTTACGCAATGCCGACGCAAGAAAGTATTTATAATATCGTAATTATGGAAGAAGTACAATCCATTATCGGTCTTGGTTGCGGTGCATCAAGTAAATTTGTTCATCCAAAAACGGGGGCGATTACGCATTTCGCAAACCCGAAAGATCCGAAATCATATAATGATGGTTACATTAAATATACAGAAGATAAGCTTGAAATTTTAAAAGAGCTATTCTCATAAAGTGAAACTTTAATCCGTGGGGGCTCATCCTCCACGGATTATTAGTTAAAGCGGGGGAAGCAACTAATTAATAATCGCCTCCTTGTAATGAACAAATTGTGTTATGATTACAAAAAATAGGAGGTTTCAAAATGAGCGAGGACAAAGAAACTCCTGAAAGAGCAAGAGAAAGACTAAGGCAAGAAGAGTTAAAAAGAAATCCAACTGGAAATATGAATGATGCATTTAATAGGGCTGGAACTGGAAACCTTGCTGATTTAGTAGGTAGTTTAGGTTGGAAAGGTATCGGCATCCTAATCCTTGTAATTGTACTAGGTTTTGTCTTAGCATCACTATTCTTTAAATAAGAAGACCTCTTTTTGAGGTCTTTTATTATGCACTTTTCAAGAATTCAGCCGTAGTATGATTGGATTTTGGACGCGCTGAAATAAACATTAACATTTGTTCTACTTGCATTTCAAGCTATCTGAATCAATAGAGAGTTATCATGGTATTTGGTTGCCACACCTTGAAATTTTCTCATCCAGGTCTTTAAACGGCCAGTGCCTTTTTTCGCCCTATGCCATGTTAAAACAAAAGGAGAAAATGAGTGGATATCACTTTTTGCCTTCATAGCCACGGCTTGGATGCCTGCAAATCAAAATAGGATATGTTTGTAAAACAATGTCGAGAATGATCAGAAAAAGAAGGTAAAAATGTAGAGGAAATGTCTACTTATAGACGAAATGATAGATTTATGAAAGTTAAAAGGGGGCATATTTTGACATGTATATGACGATTGGGAGGATTTTTGAGTTATCTGTAGGGAAATATGCAAATAAAGAAGCGTTAGTGGAACCTGAAAAGAATATCCGCTGGACATATAAAGAGTGGGATGAACAGGTCAATAAAACAGCGCATGCTCTGCTTGCAGAAGGTGTGAAAAAAGGGGATACTGTATCAGTTTATTTATATAACTGCCATGAATTTGTAAACGTTTACCTTGCTTGCGCTAAAATTGGAGCGATTTTCAATCCAATTAATTTCCGTTTAAAAGCAAAAGAAGTAACTTATATTCTCCAAGATGCGTCCTCCAAAGTTGTTGTATTTGAAAAAGCTGTTGAAAAGACAGTTGCTGCCATTGAACGAGATTTCCCAAACAGTTCTTTTTTGTATATAGAAGATGATGTGCCTTCATACGCTGCTTCGTATCATGAAAAGGTAGATGCTGCTTCATCTGAGCCGGCGGATATTGTCGTTGAGGAAACAGATTATTGCTCTATGCTCTATACAAGTGGTACAACAGGTCATCCAAAAGGGGTGTTACATCGACATCGTGACATGGCTGAACATAGCATGATTTGCACGTATTTCTTAAAATATAACCGTGATAGTATTGGGCTTGTAGTAGCACCGTTATATCATTGCGGTGAATTAAATGCTGGTATTATACCAAGAATTCAAGTTGGTGGGAAAAATATTATTTTACATCAATTTGATACAAAGACGGTACTACATACAATTGAAAAAGAAAAAATCACGACATTCTTTGCTGCACCAACGATGTGGAATATGATGTTACAAGAGGATTTATCACAATATGAATTGCGTTCGATGAAAATTGGAATATATGGGGGAGCTGCGATGGCGCCAGCGCTCGTAAAAGAATGTAAAGAGCGTCTACATATTGATCTTGTCCAAATTTATGGAATGACAGAGATGGGGCCGGTTATTGCATTCTTAGTAGAAGAAGATCAAATTACGAAAGCCGGTTCAGCTGGAACTCCTTGCTTTAGTCACGAAATTCGAATTGTAAAACCAAGCGAAGAGGGCCCGGCAGAACCGGATGACGTGTTACCACCGTATGAAGTGGGAGAAATTATTTCACGTGGACCAACCATGATGGCAGGATATCATAATCGTGAAGAAGCGAACGCAAAGTCTATGTATAAAGGTTGGTACCATTCGGGCGATCTTGGTTATTTTGATAAAGATGGTTATTTATATGTAGCAGATCGTGTTGACGATATGGTGATAAGTGGTGGGGTAAATATTTATCCGCGTGAAATTGAAGATTTTCTGCATAGTCATCCTAGCGTACTAGATGTTGCTGTACTTGGTGAACCAGATGAACTATGGGGCGAACGTGTTGTTGCGGTAGTGGTGAAAAAAGATGAACATATTACGGAAGCGGATTTAGAAAGTTATTGTAAAGAAAGTGATGAATTAGCTGACTATAAACGTCCGCGTCACTACATATTTGCAGATGAACTGCCTCGTAATGCGAGCGGAAAACTGCAGAAATTTGTACTTAGAGAATCGTTAAAAGGTGCTAAAAAATAATAAAAATGCCTTTCNNGAAAGGCATTTTTATTATTTACGCGAGAAACCTTCTTCATCAAGGTATTCTGCAGCTTCTGGATAAGAGTTAAATGTACCGTCTAAGTTACTGCCGGCGTACACATTCCACATATCGTCTTCTTGGATAAGAGTAAGAATATGGCCGTCTTCATTGCGCCACTCTTCTTCTTTAGCAGGTGCAGCTTGTGCTACTACTTCTTCTTGTTCTTGAGATAGAAGGTCAATGGATTTTTGGATTAATGAGCGTAGTTCTTCTGCTGAGAACTCACGGATGTTAACCATGCCTTTATCATCTGTTTTATAACCGCTAATGCCGCCTGCGTATACGAATCCGTTACCGTTTGGGTGTAAATGATATACAACGTTCTTTTTGTCTAAGCGACTTTCTTCAAAATGAAAGTTCACACGTTTTAATGATACGTTCTTTCTTTCCAACTCTGGGAAAGATTCGATAATCGATAATTTTTCTTCAAAAGTTAGCATAGTGCCTCCAAATATATAGTAAAAGATTTAATCCGTTCATTATAGCATAGGGGAATTGTTTTCTAAAGCGTTAGCGAGAAGGGGATTTGAAAAATGAAGGCGATTACTTCACGATACTGTCAAGAGTTTATTCTAAAAGGCACTGACGAATGTGCTTTGTCCACGCTACAATGGAACGTGGACATTATATCGAGGTGATTTTTTTATGATTCAAAGAATAGCGAAAGAGTGTTTAGCAGGTTTTACTGTTGCAATTGTTGCACTGCCGCTTGCGATTGCATTTGGGATTGCTGCAACAGGAACGTCTGAAGGTGCGTTAGTCGGATTATACGGCGCCATTTTTGCTGGGTTATTTGCTGCATTGTTTGGCGGAACAGCCGGGCAAGTAACAGGTCCTACAGGCCCGATTACAGTGATTGCGACAGGAGTGATCGCGACTCACGGATTAGAAGCGAGCTTTATCGCATTTATGATGGCAGGGATATTTCAAATTTTATTTGGTATATGCAAGCTCGGTTCGTATATCCGTTATATTCCATATTCTGTAGTTTCGGGATTTATGAATGGAATTGCACTTCTGATTATTTTAGGAGAAATGAAGCATGTAAAGAATAGCTTTTTACTTGTTTTGTTAACAATTCTCGTTATGCTTGTTGCAGGGAAGTGGATAAAAGCAATTCCATCGAGCTTAATTGCACTAGTTGGGGTTACGGCAACACTGCCGTTATTTTCTCATGTATTACAGGGGCTTACGATTCAATTACCTTTTGTGGGAGCGATACCATTAAACGAGATGATTGAAAAGATTGGAGCCATTCCAGAAGCAATGCCGTCACTTCATTTGACATCTTTTAGTGGAGCGGTTGTACTAGAAATGATTTTACCGGCACTGAGTATTGCGTTATTAGGATCAATTGACTCATTATTAACATCCGTTGTGATGGATAATGTAACAGGCACGCGGCATAAAAGTAATAAAGAGTTGATTGGACAGGGAATAGGTAATATCGTTAGTGGAATGTTTGGCGGATTGGCAGGGGCAGGAGCAACTGTAAGGTCCATTGTGAATATACGAAGTGGTGGGAAAACAGCATTGTCTGCTTGTGTGCATAGCGTAGTTTTATTTATTTTCATTATGGGACTCGGTGCAGTTGTGCAATATATTCCACTTGCAGTATTATCAGGTATTTTAATTTTAACAGGCATCGGCATGTTTGATTGGGATAGTATGAAAAAGATGCATGTAGCGCCAAAAGGTGATGTTATTGTGATGCTGTTCACGATGGTAGTTACAGTGAAGTTTGATTTAATGATTGCTGTTGCGTTTGGTATACTACTTTCCTTCATTTTATATATGGTGCAATGCAAGAAACGAAAAGCTTCTATTATAAAAGGAGAAGGGGAAATGTATATGATTCAGGGGCCGCTTTCCTTCTTATCTGTTGATCGTATTTTCTCTTCGTTACAAGAAGTGAAATCTCATTTGATATTACGTTTAAATGATGTGCACTATATGGATGCTTCAGGAGCGATGGCACTATTGAACTTTGTTGATCACACGGAGAAAATGGGGGCAAGTGTAACTCTTGAGCACCTGCAACCACACGTTGAAAAGACGCTACTCAATTTGGCAAATGATGAACAAAGAGAAAAGCTGAAGATGGTGAAAGTACAGTAGCATTGTAATGATGAAAAATAGCATCCATATGATTTAAAGTGAACCCCATTAA
>NZ_NUOT01000001.1 GCF_002584535.1 Bacillus cereus | reverse complement strand
TCGACTTAGGTTTTTTTGTGGTTTAAAAATATAATATGTATTTATCTATTTGAATTAAAAATAATAAAGATAAACTTATCACCTACGTATTTCTTAAATTGTAGATGACAAGTAAGTATATTTATTTCTTCACATCAATAAGTTCAAAACGTTCGCAAACGAGTAACATGTCTTCAGAGAACTCACGACCAATTTCATTCAATTCTTTCGTAAAGAACTTTGTATGGGTGTTTTTCCAATATTCATAGGTCTGATTTCCTTCTCCTTCTGCAATAGCGAATTCTTCAGGGACCTCATTCATTGGTGTCAAAGTTACTTCTGTTGTTCTAATAATAGCTACAGGCTCATCATTGCTATTTAATATAATACTATAATCATTGGTTGTTGGAAGTGGTTCGTTTTCTAGTTCATAGAAGATATGCCCAGAGCATGTTGCTGTTTTTACACCATCAATTACTAATTGAGCAAGATAGTCAGGAGAGCACCCAAACTGCCATGCACTGACAGTTTGAGGTTTTTCATTCTTCTTCCAGTATTCATTCCAGTATTGCTGTGCTAATTGATTCATTAGTATCATTCACCCATTTCTTAATCGTCTAGTTAAATATCTCGTTGCTTATGATAAGATTCCGTTCGTTCATAATAGATGGTTTGTTTGATAAATTACATTTTCTGTATTGTTTTTAGAGTCAGGAAAAGGAAAGGGCTCAATAAATATGGTTTATATACTCGTGCTGATCATTTGTATCCATCTATTTAATAAACGTTTACATATGTTTATATTAAAGAATATTCAGAATAATGAAGTCAAGCTATTTTAAACAAACATCTACGTTTTTAAGATTAGATGATTCTTTTGGAATGATAAAACTAACATCTTTTATAAATAATTTGTTTAAATGCGTCTTTTTACTAAAATGAGGAATGCACGGTAGTTAAATAGGTATAATTGCAACTAACCGATACTCCTATAGAAATATCGGTTAGTTATTGTCTTTTTATCGGTGATCTTCATATGGTTATAGCAATACGAATACAGTGAATACAATAGCTAACAAAATGCGGTAATAGGCAAATGGCTTTAAACCTATTTTTGCTAGTAACTTTAGAAAGGTTACTACTGCTAGCATTGCTACGACAAAGGAAGTAATAAATCCTACTGCAAACATGGGAAGATCATTTATACTTAAATGTTCCCAACTCTTTAATAAGTCTAGACCTGTTGCTCCAACCATGACAGGAAGAGCTATAAGAAAAGAAAATTCTGATGCAGCTTTATAATTTACTTTTGCTAACAGTCCTCCAGACATTGTGGATCCAGCCCTTGAAAAGCCAGGGTATACTGCTAAACATTGAAACAATCCAATTGTTAATGCTTGACGGTATGTTAAATCATCTAATGAATAGGAGGTAGCTTCAGGTTTTTTAACTTCTGCAAAAATCATAAGAATAGCTCCTGCTACAAGCCCAATAACGACAGTATATGGTTGAAATAAGTATGTTTTGATCACATCATGTAAGAGTAAGCCAGCGATTACGGCTGGGAATACACCTAGGAAAACATGTAGTGCATTGAATTTTTTCTCTTTTTGCAGAAGAGGCCTAATGTTACATAAAGAAACAAGTCGTTTATGATATAAAACAGCAATAGCTAAAATGGCTCCTAGTTGTATAACAATCTCAAATGTTTTTGCTCTTTCTCCTTCAAAACCTAATAAGTGTCCGACTAATATAAGATGCCCAGTAGAAGAGATAGGTAAAAATTCAGCTAGTCCTTCTACAATACCGAGTATGAAGGCAATAATTGTATCGCTCATAATTTCACTCCTATTATATAAATGAAAATGTTGTAGGTAGACAGAGACATAGGTTGATATTCATTATCCTTATAAATCAATGGATATCAACCTTTTTAAAATAGAATATTGTTGCGAGAAAGCTGATAATAGCTGTAGCAGCGATAGCAACATAAGAATATTCTGGAGGATATGTCGGTTGCAATTCGTTATTTACTATATCTAGTGCAGCTGTCCAAGGAAACAAATCCTTGTGTTCCGAACTTGCAGTTAGAACATTTACCATTGCTACAACAATTGTTAATATAATAGGCGGAACATAAGTCTTCATTACAAGAGTTAGCAGTACAATAGGAGAAGATAAGATAAAAAGGAATCCACCGCCTAATAAAAATTTCACTAAAAATTGAAAAGATAAAGGGATGCTTAATCCAGGAAAACCTCCTAATAGCCCTAATAGTAAAGTTAGTCCCCATGCAACTATAGTTAGGATCATAATCCAAATAAGCAGAAGGATGAATTTGCTCATAATAAAGTTAAAACGTGATACAGGAATGGTTAATAAATTTTTTAATGTATTTTCTGTGTATTCACGATTAAAGAGATAAGCGGTAACGACTCCGTATAGAAGAACTCCCATAAATAAAATAATATACATATTTACATTAAGAAAAAGGGCATCGAAACTCGCAGGTGTAACGGATGGTTTTGTTTTCATTTCTATATAAAAGGCTAAAACGATCATAAAAGGTGCTACAGCTGCCCCAATAATACTAATCAAGAACATATTAGAACGTTTCAATTTTAATAGTTCTGTATATAGTAGATTAACCAATTGTTCCACCCCCAACCAATTTGGTGAAATAATCTTCTAATCTGTCTTCGCTCATCGTAATTTTTAATACTTCAATATCGCTTTGAACAAACGTTTTATTAATCTGCCCTTGTTGTCCGAAATGAGAATACACGCGGATATTTCCATCATCATGTACTTCGTAATCAAAAATATGAAATTGTTTTTCTAAAAGCATCGCAGCTTTATTATCATTGCTTACTTGAAATTCTAAGTATTTACGATTTGTTTTTCGAAGTTCATCAAGAGAGATCTCTTCTAATAACTTCCCTTTATGAATAATCCCCATATGATCTACTAGCTGTTCGACCTCAGCTAAAATATGACTGGAAATTAATATCGTTATGTTTCTTTCTTGTGCTAAAGATTTAATAAGTTTTCGCATTTCTTTAATACCAATTGGATCTAAGCCATTGGTCGGTTCATCTAGGATTAATAGTTCTGGATAATGGAGAAGGGTTCTTGCGATTCCTAATCGTTGTTTCATCCCTAATGAATATTTTCCTACTAGCTTTTTCGTTTCATGCTCTAGCCCGACAATTTCTAATGCCTCTTCAATCGCATTTTTTTTGTGAACTCCAATGATTTTGGCATTAATTAATAAATTTTCTTTTGCAGTAAGGTTTTCATAAAACCCTGGAACTTCAACGATAGAACCAATTCTTCTTAAAATTTCTTTTTGGTTTTTGAAAAAATCCTCCCCAAATATTTCGATTTTCCCACTTGTCGGTTTTATGAGGCCTAGTAGCATTCGGATTGTCGTTGTTTTCCCTGCGCCGTTTCGTCCGATAAAGCCGTAAATCTCTCCTTGATTCACATTTATATTTAGATTATCTACTGATTTTTGTTTGCCATAAGCTTTGGTCAAGTTTGTAGTTTTTATAATTGTATTGATGTTGAACACCTGCTTTCTATAATCTCTTAAGTACATGATAAAAAGAAGGATTTAACTGCTGCTTAATCATTTCTTAACTATTTCTTAAAAGTAGTTTGTTTAGGGATGGAAAAGCCAAAGGTTGTTTTTTTCCACGGAATACTTTCTACCCATATTTGTCCGCCGTTTTTTTCTACGAGAGCCTTTGCAATAGCAAGTCCTAGGCCACTCCCACCATGTGAGAGGTTTCTTGATTGGTCACTTCGGTACATTCTCTCAAATACGTTTTCTAAATCATCTGTTGAAATTCCAGGGCCTTTATCCCAAATGAGCAGCTGATATTCATTAATAGTTTCTAAAAGTTCGATTCCTATTACTTTTCCGGACTTTCCGTAGTATATAGCGTTTTTCATGAGGTTACCTATAACTCGCATAAGACTAAGAGAATCCGCCGTAACGGGACAAGGTGTTTCTGGGATGCTAACTAGTAACTCTATATCTTGTTTTGATAGTTCAGGTAAAAACTCAATGAGTGACTCTCTAGTAATCTCTGAAAAATCAAGTTGTTCTTCCTTTAATGAAAATTCATCAGCATCAAGCTTCGCCATATTAAATATTTCATCAACTAATTGTTTTAAACTATTTGATTTATTTGAGAGTATTTCAATATATTCCAGTTTTTCTTCTTCTGAAGTAGCAATACCATCTTTTAATGCGTCAATATATCCAATAATAGAAGTAAGAGGTGTTCGTATATCGTGTGAGATACTAGATAAAAGTTGTTTTCTAGCCTTTTGAGACTTTTTGGCCTCAACTTGTACTTTTTCTAGTTCGGTTATTAAGTCATTTATAGAGAAAATTATGTCATCTAATGAATGGTCGTTATTTGTATATAATCGTGTATGTAGATTGCCATTAATGGCGCGTTTTAATTTCGTAACCATGGACTTCCGAGTTTGAATAAAATGAAGTCTTGTAAAGAAAAGACTTCCTGTTATAACCATAAGGATAATGAATAAAATTAATTTTAATGTGTGAACCATATCTATAAATAGAAGTCCGGTGAGGATGATAAACTGCAATAGAATAAGATAGAGAACTTTATCACTCTTCATCCTTTTCACCTACAAATTTATAGCCAATACCCCATACAGTTTGAATAAACTTAGGATTTGAAGGGTCAATTTCTATTTTCTTTCTAAGTTTTCTAATATGTACCATAACGGTATTATCATCTTCTATATAGTTACTATCCCAAACATTGCGAAAGAGTTGCGTCTTCGTAAAAACTTGTTCAGGATTTGAGGCGAAGAACTTTAATAGTTCAAGTTCTTTTCCAGTTAAGGACACTTCTTTACCATCTATGTTAACTATGTACTTGTTTATATCAATTGTTAGTCCTTTGAATGCTAAGAGTGTGTTTTCTTGTATGTTAGCGTTACTTCCTAATACTAAAAAACGCCTCATGAGAGCTTTTACTCTAGCCACCACTTCATTAATACTAAAAGGTTTTGTAATGTAATCGTCTGCACCTATGCTTAGGCCTAAAATTTTATCTACTTCCTGATCTTTAGCGGTGAGCATTAATATCGGGATATTTGTTTTGTTTCTAAGTCTTCTACATACTTCGATACCATCAACTTTAGGCATCATAAGATCTAATATGATGAGGTTATATTTGTTTTGTTCAAATAAGTGAAGAGCCTCTTCGCCATTTATAGCGATATCTACTGTATAGAGTTCCCGTTCTAGATATTTTTTTAATAAATCTCGTATTTCTTTTTCATCATCTGCTATAAGTACACGGATATCTTCCATATTTTCACCTGCTTATTTTTATTATGTTATTATGATCTTGGTAATGAAAAATACAATAGTCATCTAATTATATACTATTAATTGTTAAAATAAGGGTGGAAATAGAGATTCGAATAGAGAGAAGGGATAGATGATAATACCTGCTAAAGGTTTGTCCTACATTAAGTAGAAAGCAAAGAAGCCGATTGGTGAAGACGAATAAGCTATAAAATGGTTAAAGCTTCATTTTATGGATGGGGAAAGTGAGTGAGAAGAAGGGGGATTTTAGGATACACTTATAATGATGTCTTAAAGAAGAGAAAAATTCATCAAAATATTTTTAAAAAGTTATTGACTATTATTATATAGAAGTGTAATATTATACGAGTCG
>NZ_NUOT01000019.1 GCF_002584535.1 Bacillus cereus | reverse complement strand
TTGGTTAAGTTAGAAAGGGCGCACGGTGGATGCCTTGACACTAGGAGTCGATGAAGGACGGGACTAACGCCGATATGCTTCGGGGAGCTGTAAGTAAGCTTTGATCCGAAGATTTCCGAATGGGGAAACCCACCATACGTAATGGTATGGTATCCTTATCTGAATACATAGGGTAAGGAAGACAGACCCAGGGAACTGAAACATCTAAGTACCTGGAGGAAGAGAAAGCAAATGCGATTTCCTGAGTAGCGGCGAGCGAAACGGAATCTAGCCCAAACCAAGAGGCTTGCCTCTTGGGGTTGTAGGACATTCTATACNNGTAGTCGAAACTTCGTTCTCTCTTGAATGTATCCTGAGTACGGCGGAACACGTGAAATTCCGTCGGAATCCGGGAGGACCATCTCCCAAGGCTAAATACTCCCTAGTGATCGATAGTGAACCAGTACCGTGAGGGAAAGGTGAAAAGCACCCCGGAAGGGGAGTGAAAGAGATCCTGAAACCGTGTGCCTACAAATAGTCAGAGCCCGTTAACGGGTGATGGCGTGCCTTTTGTAGAATGAACCGGCGAGTTACGATCCCGTGCGAGGTTAAGCTGAAGAGGCGGAGCCGTAGCGAAAGCGAGTCTGAATAGGGCGTTTAGTACGTGGTCGTAGACCCGAAACCAGGTGATCTACCCATGTCCAGGGTGAAGTTCAGGTAACACTGAATGGAGGCCCGAACCCACGCACGTTGAAAAGTGCGGGGATGAGGTGTGGGTAGCGGAGAAATTCCAATCGAACCTGGAGATAGCTGGTTCTCCCCGAAATAGCTTTAGGGCTAGCCTCAAGTGTTAGAGTCTTGGAGGTAGAGCACTGATTGGACTAGGGGTCCTCATCGGATTACCGAATTCAGTCAAACTCCGAATGCCAATGACTTATCCTTGGGAGTCAGACTGCGAGTGATAAGATCCGTAGTCAAAAGGGAAACAGCCCAGACCGCCAGCTAAGGTCCCAAAGTGTGTATTAAGTGGAAAAGGATGTGGAGTTGCTTAGACAACTAGGATGTTGGCTTAGAAGCAGCCACCATTTAAAGAGTGCGTAATAGCTCACTAGTCGAGTGACTCTGCGCCGAAAATGTACCGGGGCTAAATACACCACCGAAGCTGCGGATTGATACTTACGTATCAGTGGTAGGGGAGCGTTCTAAGGACAGTGAAGTCAGACCGGAAGGACTGGTGGAGTGCTTAGAAGTGAGAATGCCGGTATGAGTAGCGAAAGACGGGTGAGAATCCCGTCCACCGAATGCCTAAGGTTTCCTGAGGAAGGCTCGTCCGCTCAGGGTTAGTCAGGACCTAAGCCGAGGCCGACAGGCGTAGGCGATGGACAACAGGTTGATATTCCTGTACCACCTCTTTATCGTTTGAGCAATGGAGGGACGCAGAAGGATAGAAGAAGCGTGCGATTGGTTGTGCACGTCCAAGCAGTTAGGCTGGTAAGTAGGCAAATCCGCTTACCGTGAAGGCTGAGCTGTGATGGGGAAGCTCCTTATGGAGCGAAGTCTTTGATTCCCCGCTGCCAAGAAAAGCTTCTAGCGAGATAAAAGGTGCCTGTACCGCAAACCGACACAGGTAGGCGAGGAGAGAATCCTAAGGTGAGCGAGAGAACTCTGGTTAAGGAACTCGGCAAAATGACCCCGTAACTTCGGGAGAAGGGGTGCTTTCTTAACGGAAAGCCGCAGTGAATAGGCCCAAGCGACTGTTTAGCAAAAACACAGGTCTCTGCGAAGCCGTAAGGCGAAGTATAGGGGCTGACACCTGCCCGGTGCTGGAAGGTTAAGGAGAGGGGTTAGCGCAAGCGAAGCTCTGAACTGAAGCCCCAGTAAACGGCGGCCGTAACTATAACGGTCCTAAGGTAGCGAAATTCCTTGTCGGGTAAGTTCCGACCCGCACGAAAGGTGTAACGATTTGGGCACTGTCTCAACCAGAGACTCGGTGAAATTATAGTACCTGTGAAGATGCAGGTTACCCGCGACAGGACGGAAAGACCCCGTGGAGCTTTACTGTAGCCTGATATTGAATTTTGGTACAGCTTGTACAGGATAGGCGGGAGCCTTTGAAGCCGGAGCGCTAGCTTCGGTGGAGGCGCTGGTGGGATACCGCCCTGGCTGTATTGAAATTCTAACCTACGGGTCTTATCGACCCGGGAGACAGTGTCAGGTGGGCAGTTTGACTGGGGCGGTCGCCTCCTAAAGTGTAACGGAGGCGCCCAAAGGTTCCCTCAGAATGGTTGGAAATCATTCGTAGAGTGCAAAGGCATAAGGGAGCTTGACTGCGAGACCTACAAGTCGAGCAGGGACGAAAGTCGGGCTTAGTGATCCGGTGGTTCCGCATGGAAGGGCCATCGCTCAACGGATAAAAGCTACCCCGGGGATAACAGGCTTATCTCCCCCAAGAGTCCACATCGACGGGGAGGTTTGGCACCTCGATGTCGGCTCATCGCATCCTGGGGCTGTAGTCGGTCCCAAGGGTTGGGCTGTTCGCCCATTAAAGCGGTACGCGAGCTGGGTTCAGAACGTCGTGAGACAGTTCGGTCCCTATCCGTCGTGGGCGTAGGAAATTTGAGAGGAGCTGTCCTTAGTACGAGAGGACCGGGATGGACGCACCGCTGGTGTACCAGTTGTTCTGCCAAGGGCATAGCTGGGTAGCTATGTGCGGAAGGGATAAGTGCTGAAAGCATCTAAGCATGAAGCCCCCCTCAAGATGAGATTTCCCATAACGTAAGTTAGTAAGATCCCTGAAAGATGATCAGGTTGATAGGTTCGAGGTGGAAGCGTGGTGACACGTGGAGCTGACGAATACTAATAGATCGAGGACTTAACCAATAAGTAATTACATTACACACTGATATCTAGTTTTGAAGGAATATCCTTCATATATCTAGTGATGATGGCGAAGAGGTCACACCCGTTCCCATACCGAACACGGAAGTTAAGCTCTTCAGCGCCGATGGTAGTTGGGGCCTTGCCCCTGTGAGAGTAGGACATCGCTAGGTAAATAAAAAAACCTTTTGCATTTATGCAAAAGGTTTTTTTATTTATTATTGTAGTTTAAATTTGAAATGTATCGAGTATATTGTCTTTTTCTTCTTTATTGATTCCAATGTATTTTAGTGTAATTTGTGGTGTGCTGTGATTGAGTATTTCTTGCAACATAGCTACATCCTTTGTTTGTTTATAGAACCAATAGCCGAAGGTTTTGCGCATGGTGTGGGTACCAATTGATTCAATACCGGCAAAGTCTCCAGCTTTTTGCAATTGTCGATAAGCCTGGATCTTACTAATCGGTTTTTCTCCTTTTCGAGAAGGGAATAACCAGGTATTTTCTAAGGTTTGGGCATACGAATAGATTTCATCAAAAATAGAAGTAAGATTAATTATGCGTTCTTTCTTTGTTTTTCCCTCTTTGATTTTGAATTCTTTTCTCTTTTTTCGTTTTAGTTTTAATATGGTTTGCGTTTCGATTTGGAGTAGATCGCTGACACGTAGACCTGTATTGATTCCAATTATGAATAAAATATAGTCCCGTTCTGAGCAATGACGTTTGAGAGCCCATTTCATATCTTCAATCTGTTCTTTACTTCGGATCGGTTGGACATCAATGAGATGTAGTTTTTTGTTCATGGATTTTTGGCCTCTTTATTTATGGTGTTTTGAATGTATACTTTTATTTTGTATTTTGAGGATATCAGGAGATTTGGTGTGAAGTCAATGTTTGAGGGGAAATGAATGTAAACTAATATTGAAAAGTTTACTTTCAATAATAAAAAGAGTTCTGGAGCCAGAACTCTTTTTATTATGAGTTATAGCAAAAAAAGCCACTCATGATATAATTGAGTTGCGAGGCTACAACTATACATAAGAGGCTTTTTTGTTTTTATAAAATTCTAATTACATAATAGCATGAAAAGAGTCTCTGTACTAGTTGTAAATACTAGGAGAGAGGAAAAAATTATGACAAATTGTATTGATTTAGAACAAGCTGAAAAAAGTGCAAGACTAAGGGATATCGAGAATTCGAAGATTTTGTCAGAAGAAGAAATGCAATTAGCAAATGAACTTCAATTAAAGGCTAATTCAAGAGGAATGAAATTAGTTCCTGAACGGAAAGTGAAGAATAAAGCGAGGTTTGTTCAGATCATTCAACAAAATATCCAGTATTTATTTGAAATTGATTATTTAACAAATGCTGAGAAGGTATTTTTATTAGATGTTTCAATGTGTGTAGGTTTTTTAAGTAATTGTTTAGTTAGTGATATTAACTCTAAAGAACAAATCCCATTAACTCAGAGAGAATTGGCTAAAAAGATTGGAAGACATGAAACAAAAGTTAGTCCATTAGTTAGAAAATTAATAGATAAAGGAATTATAGCTCGTTCAGAAAGTGGTGTTGATGATAATAATGTTAGGGCATATGCTTTGTTTATAAATCCTCACATCATGTTTTCAGGGAATAGAGATGAAATCAATCCAACACTTAAAGCAATGTTTAGAAAGGTTCCTAAGCAACTTAAAAATTTACCTATTAAATTATTTTAAGTCTACTTTAATTAGTAGACTTTTTTTATTAATTTCGTACTTACCAAAAACGGTAAGTTTACTTACCAAAAACGGTAAGTACGAAAAATCCTGAAACCCTTGATATTACTGGGTGTTTTCTACTTTGCTATGCTTGTCCCTTCTCACTCTATATAGAAATAGCTAAAAGTTCCGCAAGGAACGGGTCGTATTTTCTTTCGCTTTGCTACAGAAAATCTCCACCCTTTTCGCTTTGCTACATCCTTGCAAAACTTTTTTCGGCTCGAGATTTGGTGGCACCAAGCCGACACATCCAAAAGCAACTATTCATGATTATCGGCTTAAATTTGCTATTATACGAGCCGAACCGCTAGTGCTTTCGAACAATAATTTCACTTACCATATGGATAGATACGCAGTACGTGGGGTTTCGTCCCCACACGACAAACCAGCCTCAACCCCAAAAGCAAAGGAAAACCTTTATTTAAAATCGCTTATTTTGCTTTTTAAGCGTTCTTTTTTGTTTTTACAGCAAAATATACCATTTTAGATTTGTATCCTTTAAAAAGGATTTTAAAGCGTCTGAATAAGATCTCGTATTTTGTTGTTTTCTTTTTCTAAATTATAATTTTGTGTTTACTTAATTTAGATGGATCTCTTTTAGTATTTTAAAGTAGTGTTTGATTGCAAGTTATGAAAAAAATGTTGTCTACAGCAGGTCAACATTTGATGTTATAAAGGATACCTTGTGTACACCTCGACTCTACTTTTAACGAAAAACACATGTAATTGGTAAAATTTGAGTCGACCGTGAGTCAACATTCTGGGAATTTTCGTGTACCCACGTTTAAGCTAGGCTCTGCCTAGTCCCAACCCTTAGTTGGGCCCAAAAACCCCTTATGCTCTTCTCTCTTTTTTGATTCAGAATTTCCAATTTTATAAAATAACTGGTTTTTTAGTCGGAAATTATTATGTTAAAAAACAGATTGAAATAAAAAAGTATTAAAAAAGAAAAAAGAGATTGGTGACTATCTATTAGTAGATACAAGATCTAATAAATATTATGGATGAAGAATTAGATTTGATTTAATTTGAGTTTATTTAAAGTGTTAAGATAAAGGAGTTATAACTGTTGTAACGAATTTGAAGTATTGAAAAGGAGGTTATGACTATTATGACACCTGTTATTTATGAAAATGTGTCTCAGATTGCAAAAAGATTAAAAATATCACCTTCTACGGTTAAAAAATACTATTTATTAATTGAAAGTTATAAATGCTATGCTTTTAAAAGAGATGAACGAGAACGGATTATTTTTGATGATTATGATCTTAAGTTATTACAAAGATTAGTAGAATTAAAAAATATGCCACAAGTTACATTAGAAGATGCTTGTAAATTACTTTTAGAAGAAGAAGGATTAACAGTTAATAATACAGATATGACTGTTATAACTTCTGAATCTGAAGATTTGAAAGAAGTATGGAGAGAATTAAAAGATACAGTGGAGTTACAACAAAAACAAATACAGAATCAAAATGAGCAAATAGCTAAACTAACAAACTTATTGGAGTCTCAACAAAAATTATTGGCTCATTCTAGTACTATAGAAAAACAACAGGTTACTGATCGTGATAAAGCTGTTATGACTATTATGCGAGAACTTCAAGAAGTAAAACAGATAGTTGCGGCAAGTAATGAAAAGAAATGGTATCAATTTTGGAAGTGATTTGCTGAATCCTAGCGTTTATGCCGCGAAAGTTCCTTGACCATGAGGGGCACCCTCATGCAAACTCGCCAGAGGTGGCCCCACAAGGGCGAATTTTGCCCGTTGGGGTTATCTTTGGGAGTTTGAGGGTGTAGAGGCTCGTGGTCAAGGAAACCGTGGAATAAAAAGCTAGGATGGATCTCGAGTAAAGCGAAAATTAAAAGGTAGTTATCTTTATGGTTTGTATAATTATAATTCACATGTGTTTTTATAAATGGTTAATTTTAACTTTAATAAAAGTGTTGTAAACATGAATAAGTCATGGTATATTATTTATCCGTCGCTAATGACGAAATAGATTTTTATAGAATAAACACAAATTTATTCTGAATATCTATTGACATTTAAGGTTGTGAAATGGTAAGATTAAATCTTGTCCCAAAAAAGTTCTTTGAAAACTAAACAAAATGTAAAACGTCAATTTTTATTTTTGAAGCTAGACAAACTAACTTTAT
>NZ_NUOT01000018.1 GCF_002584535.1 Bacillus cereus | reverse complement strand
GATCCAATTTTACAAAAGGCAATGCATAAATGGGAAAATATGAGTCATGATTCTTCTTTCCGCACAGCCTATGAGGCTCGTGAGAAGCTACTTCTTGATGAACAAGCTAAGTTGGCTCACGCTCGAGAAGAAGGCATTGAACAGGGGAAAATTCAATTGATTCGTGGCATGCATAAAAATGGTATGCCATTAGAAGACATTGCAAAATTCACTGGTCTAAGTACAGAAGAGATACGAAAATTATTATAGATTCACGTACGATAAAAGGTATCGAGGCCATTCATGCCCTATATAAATAAAGGCGAAGTCTTCAAAGAGACTCCGCCTTTTCAACGTACAAGGAACTTCAACAATTACTAGCTACTTCCTAAACATTGCTCCTCATTTACTAACCTGTTTCTGCTTTTTTCAAACTTTGCACCAGAACCAACAAATCAATGCTCAATTAAACTTAGGTTTTTATCTTTCTGAACATGTATTCATCTTTATAAAATACTGTAATGATAAGGGTTTGAGTCCTTAGCGTACAATTTTCCCTATGATTCAACAGAAAGGATAGCGTATTTTTTCATTTTAGGGGGTATTTTGTTTTGTTAGCTTGATAGCGATGGGGTACCACCAGCATTTCGCAAAAAATACAATAAGCTGTCCATCTGGACAGCTTATTTACATAACCCCCGTTATTGGTAGTGAAATTATTAATCCCATATATTTGGGCGTTCAATTTTCATTGTTCTCATATAATCTAACATTTGTCCTGTATGAACACCCTCATGATATGCTATACGCATTAACATATCTCCTAAAGAACGAATATACCCTACATTTGAACGATCAATTTTAATTGTATTTAGATCTTCATTAGAAAAAGAACGAACAGTATCTAAAAATTGTTTGTGATATATCTCAGCAAAATCCAGTTCATCTTCGACAGATAAAAAAGGTCTGTTTTCAAATGGAGAATTATACTCTTTCAGACTTCCCCTATTTTCAATAGCCAGATGATAATAATGCTCTGATTCCAGTACATGCCGAATCATCTCTAAACAAGTCATAGCTTTTTCATCTGGTTTCCAATCCAATTTATCGCTAGGAATCGTTTTCCATATTTTTATACTCCGTCTTCTAACTTCTGTTAAGTTTAATAACAATAAATCAATTGTATTCATTTATATTTCTCCTCTCACTTAGCCTCATAAACAAGTTTACTAAATTTTCTAAATAAATGACAAACATTTGTTCTTACCCATGAATATAGTATTCATGTAAGGTTAACATAACGTCCTATTATCGGTAGCAAGGACAAAGCGGATCCCTACTCTCACAAGGAATCCGCTTTTTTCTTTTTCTATGACTCTGTTTATTCTTTTATACATTCCTATCCTGGCGTAGATTTTAGGATTATCACTTGTTACTGGATTAGCTGAAAAACTGTATAAAATCTTGCATGCTCTTAGCGTGGTTTTTTTCCAAAATGCTGGCGGTACCCCATGCCCATCAAGCTAAGATTTTAAGACACCCCCATAACGAGAATTTTGCCTTTTTACAGTTATTTATGAGAATTCGGCTCATTTTTTTCGTTTCGGGGAACAATCAATTTCTTAAGTTGATGGTGATGTGGCAGCATCCCTTAAATAGCTTCGAAGAACTCTATTCTAAAAAATACATCTATATTTTACTGGTGATGATAAGTTAATTAAAGTTGATGGATGGCCAAACTCCATTGAAGCATCTATAAATTCTTCTAAATGTTGCATCGATTCTGTCACTATTTTCACCAAATAACTATATTGTCCAGCTAATCTGTGGCACTCAAGGACCATGGGATTTTCTTTACAAAAACTTCTGAATTGTTGGCATTTTTTTGATTCAAACAAAACAAAAGCCGTTACATTCTTATTTAATTTCTCTGGGTTTATAACTGCCCGATAGGCTGTAATGATATTTTTATCCTCTAATTTTTTCACTCTTTCTTTTACAGCAGGTGTTGATAAATTCACCATTTTTCCTAGTTCAGTCATAGATATACGTCCATATTCTTGAAGAATATGTAAAATTCCTTGATCAATATGATCCATTCTAAACACCCCTTTTAATTTAAAGTAAAACGCTTATAATAAATAAATTTTTTAAGTCTTTTGGATAAAATAACTAATAATTTGTATTTAAAGAAAATTATATTATATTTATAATTTTATGTATATAATGAAAAAAATATTATTGGAGGAATAAAAATGGGACTTGAGATGAGGAAATGTTGTGAGAAATGTAGTAATAAGATTGAAGAGCAATCTTTGGCGTTTATTTGTACACATGAATGTACATTTTGTGAGGAATGTACAAAATTAATGAATTATGTTTGTCCTAATTGTAAAGGAGAACTTGTCAAAAGACCTAAACCCCTATCTAGTAGTGTCTGCTCTCTTAACATATAACAATACGGGGTAGCACCACATTGTGCTATCAAGCTAAGATTTTGCACTACCTATAAAGCGAAAAAGACGTTATCCTTTCTGTAGAATTATAGGAAAGGATGGCGTTTTTTTACACTTGGGGATAGTAAAGAATCTTAAGTTGATGGGCATGTATGGTGACCCCTAATAGAAAGTACAATTTTTTAGATGAAACATCCAAAATAAGGATATTTTATTATGGCATTTTTAAAATTCAAGAGTATAATAAATGATGTTATCAACATAAGACCAAAGAGATGAAAGAGATGAACTATATGTATTTAGCTAATAAAAATTCCGTAATAGGCGTACTAGACTCAGGGGTTGGAGGATTAACAGTTGCTAAAGAAATTATGAGACAATTGCCAAAAGAGAGTATTTACTATATTGGTGATAATAAGCGTTGTCCTTATGGGCCGAGAAGTGTAGAAGAAGTTAAATCTTTTACATTTGAAATGGTTGAATTCCTCAAGCAATTCCCATTAAAAGCTCTTGTTATTGCTTGTAATACTGCCTCAGCTGCTGTATTACCCTCTCTGAAAGAATCACTTCCTATTCCAGTTCTTGGAGTTATCCATCCAGGGGCAAGGGCAGCAATTAAGGTGACCAAGCAAGGAAAGATTGGAGTAATTGGGACTACAGGCACGATAAAGTCTGATATGTATGCAAAAGCTTTACAAGAGCTTCATGCAAATTTAAAAGTACATAGCCTTGCATGCCCAACATTAGCTACAGTAGTAGAAAATCGATTAGACGACACAATATATGTGGAACAACAAGTTAAACAAGCTTTATCATCATTAACTAAAGAAGACATAGATACCTTGATTCTTGGTTGTACCCATTACCCACATTTAGAATTATATATAAAAAAAGAACTCGGGAAAGATATTTCTATTATTAGTTCCGCAGAAGAAACAGCAATAGAATTAAGTACTATTTTACAACATCAAGGTATCTTATCTGAGTATTTTAATCTTAAGCATCGTTTTTTTACAACAGGTTCTGTTTCATCATTCGAACATATCGCTCAACGTTGGCTAGGATATCAAATTCCTGTAGAATTTATAAATTTATCCCCAAATAATGTTCCTATTTACAATTAAAAAGCTTTTCTTTTCAGTCTTTGATTAATTTTTTCAATTAGCTAGAAAACTGAAATTCAGATGAATTTCTACTCATAATTCACAAAAAACGCTATTCTTTTTATAGTGGAGTGAACCCTGAGAATGGGGTACAGCCGCATTTCCATCAACTTAAAAAATTAGTTGTTCTCAACAACGAAAAAATGAACTTAATTGGGGTACGGCAACATCGCCATCAAGCTAAGATTTTGAAGTATCCCCAAAACGAAAATTTTATTATTTTACAGTTTTTTATGAGAATTTAACTCATTTGTTTTGTATGGGGAACAACCAATTTTTTAACTTGATTTGAAATTAAAAATATAAACCTTTGCCCACTGGCTGAACGGTTTCTAACACAGTATCAACCATGTCTTCATTAATTAGGGTTCTTATAATCCAAGCTGAGAGATCTTGAGCAGCAAAACAACCTGCAGCAGTCGAGATATTTCCTTCGTTTACGAAACTTTGTTCAATAACGTCTACATCAAATTCTTTTAGCTGTTCTACTACGGATGGATATGTAGTTGCTTTTTTGCCAGTTAACAATTTTTTAGCTCCTAGTAGTAGTGAACCAGAACACATAGAGCCTATTAATTGTCTTTGAGGATCTACATGAATGCTATTAAGATATTCTTGATTTTTATATAAATCTTGTACACCCTTACCACTTCCAAATATTACAGCGTCAGCAGAAGGAATATCAGATATGCTTCCTGTCATGGGAATACGTAAGCCAGACATGGATATATGAGTTTTTTCCGTTCCTAATAGTTGTACATTCCAATCAGAAATACCGCCAACTAAACGTACACGATTTAATAAATCCCATGGTAAAAAAACATCTATATCAGTAAAGTTATCGAAACAGACTATTGCAATTTTCATTTTCTAATCCCCCATTATTTAAATATTAAAAACATTTCAATTATAACAATTTCAAATGGCGGTAGCGAGGTTTAAATTTTTTAATAACCGGGTATCCGACCAGCGCCATCAAGCTAAAAAATTGTATCCATAAAACGAAAAAAACGCTATTCTTTTTGTAGAAATATACAGTGGTCTGACCCCATTTGGTGAGACAAAGAAAAAACACCTAGACAACATGTTTCCTATAAGGGGTCACCATATCATTTTGGGAAAATTGTACGCTTAGACACATTTTAGACAAAAATAGCCGAATCCCTGTACGTTAAGGAGTCGGCTATTTTTTTTATGTAATCCTTGCTAGTGAAAATAAATAATATAATTTACTTATAGTAATACATCTTTTTTCATTATTTAGTAGACTCTTTCATAAATAAGGCTGTCCATAGCGCAGGCACACCAAATACTTCATTTGATTGTTTAATTTCTTTCATCTTACGTATTTCTATTTCAGAGAAGTCTTTAAAAATGGTTCTTAGCTTTTCATCTGTAAATCCTAGTCCTCCTTTAAGACTTCGTAGTCTGTATACTTCCCAATCAGTTATGTCTGCTCCACCTAATTCTCCACCTTGAACAAAGCAAGTGATTGCAAAATGCCCATTTGGTTTTAAAGCTTTTTTTACCAAATTTATATAACTTATTCTTCTGTGTGGAGCAATGTGATGAAGACATCCTGAATCATACACAATATCATATGCTCCCTCTTCAATTTGTAAGTCAAAAATATTGTCGCAAATAAAATTTACATTTACATTTTGTTCTTTCGCTCGTTCTGCCGCCCATTGAATTGATTCTTGCGATAAATCTACTGCATCAACTAAACATCCTTTTTTAGCAAAGTAAATTGCATTCCTGCCTGGTCCACATCCGAGTTCCAAGACTTTTCCTGGATTAAGTAATTTCCCCTCAAAATATTCCACTAAATTCTCATCTGGTTTATTAGCAAAAAAGGGGATTCCTTTTTCACGATTAGAATAAAAATCATCCCAAAACTGAGTTGGTTCACGTAATAATGAATCTAACATCTCTAATAAATCTTCATAACTACTAATTGTTTCTCTCAAAATGATCCCTTCTTTACAATTAAATTTTATACTTTAATTGTACTAATAATTCTAAAAATTGTTGTTTCACCGGTGTTAAAATCACTTTAAATTGAAATGAACTTGAATACCCTAAACATTGCTATTTATAGTCATTTAACGCACATAAAGGTCCTAATTTTTTCTTTTATATCACGTTAAAGGAATTGGTTTACTCTTTCTTAAAAACTCATCATACGTTTAAAAATGCTGTTAGAATTAAAGGTTAATTTCTAATTTTCAAACTTATTATTACAAATGTTACAATAATTTTACAGAAAATCATTACACGTTCTTGTTAAATAAATCTCTTCCTTGAAGCCTGTATGGATGTTCCCAAAAGTTTATCTGCATCAAATTAAAAAGGATGACATTTTCCAACTTACTTTAACCTGTGTCCAGAAAATTTTATGTTTATGAACAGAGCATAGAATTCAATAATATCAAGGTTTTCTAGCTATAATCACGTTCATAAAGTGTGTACATAATTCAATGTTCAATTAATCTTTGAATTTTATCTTTCTGAACATGTATTTATCTATTAAAGATGCTGCCATGATAAGGTTTTGTATCCCTTAGCGTACAATTTTCCCAGAATGATATAGTGACCCCTTGTAGCTTTATTAGATTTATTACTTCATTCTGTATTTCTATTCTTATACT
>NZ_NUOT01000182.1 GCF_002584535.1 Bacillus cereus | reverse complement strand
TTCATAAATTCATCATTAATTTTTTCGTTCTTTATAATACTTAAACATCTTGTTTATTGAATATATATAATTCCGGTGTTTATTCACTTAACCCTTTTGTATACGCTCTGTATTTCCGATATCCATCTAGTTAACATAACATATTTTGGATTACTAAAAAAATCTCCTCTCATTTCAAAAAGGAATCTCTAATAAATGCAATTCACATTTCTTTCGGTGTGACTTTCATCAAAACCCGCGCATGCAATGTATAATTTCTTAAAATATTTCTTTTCAAGCAAAAACAAAGCCACTCTCTAAATATC
>NZ_NUOT01000181.1 GCF_002584535.1 Bacillus cereus | reverse complement strand
GATCCCGCTAGGCTCCACTTATAACTTTATTATGGCGGTGTAGCTCAGCTGGCTAGAGCGTACGGTTCATACCCGTGAGGTCGGGGGTTCGATCCCCTCCGCCGCTACCATAAAGGACCTTTAGCTCAGCTGGTTAGAGCAGACGGCTCATAACCGTCCGGTCGTAGGTTCGAGTCCTACAAGGTCCACCATTTAAAGTAAATACTCTGGAGGTATACCCAAGTCTG
>NZ_NUOT01000180.1 GCF_002584535.1 Bacillus cereus | reverse complement strand
ATAAAGGTGACATTCTAATCGCTCTTGTTTAATAGATTTACAACGATGAATTTGAAACCAAGATTTCCATATTTTAAATAACAGTTCAATCTGCCAACGTAGTGAATATAAATCATAGATTTTCTCTTTTGGTACTCATTCCGTAGGAATATTTGTCATATATACCGTAATGCCTTGTAAAAGTTTTGTACGCTCTGTATATGTGATTCCTTTTTTCTTTTCGCGAATAGCTCGATCACGTAGGCGTTTCTGTTTTTGCTCCTCGGTACATCTATAAACTACAATACGTGTAGGCAGTTTGTCTTTACTCCCTACATATACATCATGTAATTCATACACTTGACCAGGCTGTAATTGTTTCATAATGTCTTCCAAATGAATTTGTATATATACCGGTTTCAATTAAGTGGGTTTTGTTTTAAATACGACTGTTTCAAATTCTTTTCT
>NZ_NUOT01000017.1 GCF_002584535.1 Bacillus cereus | reverse complement strand
ATCAAGAGAGACTTTCCACAAGTGAAAAAGAAACTTCGGAAAGAGATGTTTTGGTCAAGAAGTTTTTACTTACTCACTACTAGTGGTTCACCAATAGAAATAGTAAAAAAGTATATCGAAAAGCAAGGGGAAAAGTGAGGTGAAATGATATGACAACACATAATAAAGCATATAAATTTCGTTTGTATCCAACAGAACAACAAGCGCATCTTATTCGTAAAACTTTTGGGTGTGTGCGATTTGTATATAATAAGATGTTGGCTGAACGAAAAGAAGTGTATGAGAAACACAAAGGGAATAAGGAAGAACTAAGAAAGCAAAAATTCCCTACTCCTGCAAAGTACAAAGAAGGGTTTGAATGGTTGAAGGAAGTGGATTCATTAGCATTAGCGAATGCTCAATTAAACTTGCAAACTGCCTATAAAATTTCTTTCGTGGTCAAAATGACTTCCCAACGTTCAAAAGTAAAAAGGATAGAAAATCTTATACAACGAATAGGGTCAACGGAAATATTATGTTGCTGAATGGTCATATCAAATGTAGTGTAGTGCTATCCTAAGGGGGAGTAAAAAATCCCTCTTGGTAATAGCACTATTTTTATACCGTAAACAGTTGTTTTTTATCTTTTAAAACACTTATTATTTGATTGAAAAAATGTTTTAGACTATAGAAAAAAGTATTAGACTACGGAGGTGTTTTCATAAAAGAAAACACCTCTTGTTCTTTTTCCCTCCGTTAATGTGGATTTAAAATACAGTTTAATCGTTTATTTCAAAGATTAACTGTTTATAAAAAAGATGCACCGTTTTATTCCTTTGGATTTACTTATCTATGGGGATATTTTTATTAAGAAAAGAAATAAAATATATGGTGAGGTTAATATGTGTAATTTTAATCAAACATTTTTATAAAAACCAATCTTAAATCTACTGGAAAAGAATCTATTTTGATTAATCTTTTTTCAAATTAGATTCTTTTTATATTCCGTAGAGTAAGGGTGGGAGTAAATATTTTTAATCAAACTTTATTTCCAACCAACAATATTACTAATATGTATCACCGTAAAAATTACTTAAATAATTCCAAACAAAAAACTCTGTAAAATTATTACAGAGTTTTTTCTCGACTTTTCATTTACTATTTACTTGGTGATAACGTCAAATCTCCAAATTTCTTTTTAATAGCTGGAGTTGTTGCCTTAAATTTATATTCATCACCATCTTTTTTAACTTCAAATACAATTGGCTCTTTCCCATCTTCTTCTAAACTAATTTCATCTTTGTTAATTTTATATGTAAACCCTCTTGTGAAAGCTCCTATCTTGAAAGAAACCGTATTTTTAGCGAATTCTGCTGTATATGATTCGCCATTGGTAGCAACGACATTCCACTTTTTAGATTGCAAATCGTCTGATGGATCTTTACCACAAGCACTTAACCCCATAATTGCTATAACTATTAATAAAACATAAATACTTTTTCTTTTTAAATCCTTCATACTTTTTTCTTTCTCCCCCTTTAAATAACAAAAAGGATATGCTTTAGCCCTTTAAAAGCTGAAAGACATACTCTTTCCATATTTTCCCTAAAACACCTTCCTATGTATATTATTTTACAATAAATTACAAAAACAGTCAAAGATATTCATATATTGTTGTAGTAAGTTTTATAAAAAAATTGGTCAACCTTTTTTATAATATTTGTACACTAATTCACAACAATGAATCTATTTTTGACCAATCTTTTTTCAAAATATGAAGAGTTCTTCTTTAATAAAAACAACATTTTTAGCATACTTTGAATCAAACTTTATTCAAAACCAACAGTTAACGGAGATAATTTATTGAGATTGAAATGTCATATTAATTCTTGGACTACTTCTTCTAATGCCATTCCTCTTGAGCCTTTTACTAGGACTGCATCTTCCAGATTACATACAGAGAGAATTTCTGTAATAGCTTCTTCTTTTGTAAGAAATGCTTTTACTTTTCCTTTTGTATATCTAAATTTTGCTTCTTGTACAATCATTTTTGCGCGTTCCCCAATTGTAAAAATATAATCTATTGTATTTGGATTTAGTATTTGACCAATATCCCGGTGATACTTTTCTTCTTCTTGACCTAACTCCAACATGTCACCTAACACAATAATTTTCTTCTTATATCCTACAAGTTGGTCAAATGTTTCTATTGCTGCCTTAACGGAAGAAGGACTAGCATTCCAAGCGTCATTAATAATCGTAGTTCCTGATTTTCCTTTTAACATTTGAAAACGCATTTCTGTTATTTCTACTTGTTTTAACCCTTTTTAATGCTTTGTTGATCTAAATTGAATTGCTGACCGACTTTTATAGCAATTATAGCGTTGTAAACATTATATTTTCCATGGAGAGGTATGAAATAAATTACTTCATCGTTTAATGTAAAATCAATCCCTGTTGAATGTTCTTTCATGGACACAGGATAAATGTCAT
This sequence comes from Bacillus cereus, assembly GCF_002584535.1. Lineage (GTDB taxonomy): Bacteria > Bacillota > Bacilli > Bacillales > Bacillaceae_G > Bacillus_A > Bacillus_A arachidis. The sequence goes on along the minus strand of NZ_NUOT01000017.1, from coordinate 14,209 downwards.
TTGAAGAAGATTCACCAAATCTAATAAATTCAATGTGATTAGCATTAGGCAATGTGTGAATTCTTTCTTTTAAAAGTGGTTCATCCCCATTGTAGATAAGTAGCCCTTGTTCCTTTAAGTTCATTACTATTTCCAGCTTTGCATCTGCAATTGCTTCTCTTAAACCTAATGTTTGTATGTGCGATTGTCCAATCATTGTGATAACAGCTAAATTTGGCTCAGCAATTTCTGACAAACGTTGAATTTGCCCATGTTCACTCATCCCCATTTCTAATACTACTATTTCACAATCCTCTTCAATCTCTAGAATTGTTAACGGTAAACCGATTTGGCTATTCAAACTTCCTTGTGTTTTATGAACCTTGTAAGTTGTACCGAGTACAGAGTTAATTAAATCTTTTGTTGTTGTCTTTCCGTTACTTCCTGTAACACCAATTACATCAACAGACAGTTGCTTTCTGTAAGAACGTGCTAAGTGTTGCAAAGCTATCAACGTATCTCCATTGCTGATCACCTCTTATCTAATTTGGTCAATAAACCCTTTAAAAGTTCCATCCATATTTAAGCGAATTCAAAGTTTTAAAACAACTATTTAATTATGTTCTTTACTTTTTTGCAAACGAATTCGGCATCATTTTTGTGTCTAAAATTAAGTAGAAGATTATCCAGGAAATTCTCAATAAAACAATTAACAGTATAATTAAACATTTCAATTGATATATTCAATTCCAATAGGATGAATATAAGTGATTCCTTCCGTAGAATACGTCGATTCATTATTCCATGCTACCTCTATGTTACCGTTAACCCTTCTGAAAAATATATTGGGTAAAAAAGATCCACCTTATATAAATTACTAAAAACAAAACTAGTTTTTCTTACACTATCACCAGCACCACTTACTTCCCTACCAACATTCTTCTTACCGTTACAAAAAAACTCTCCACATTCTCTTTCGTATATTGATACGCATCTTTCAGAGAATGTGATCCTCCGATTTTACCTACGCCTGCTGCCGAAAAGGCATGCCCTCTAGGAATCCACTTATATTCTAGCAATGTTTAAATTGCATGTCGGATTTTCTTATCTGCTTCTATAAAAAACATTTTTAAATGAAGTAAAAGAAATCATACAAGTTACTATTACTATAGTTTATTAATTCTGCGCAAGACTCCTAGTCTACTACTCCTGCAAAAAGATGATGCACTTTTATTATCTTTTTATTAGGCTTTAATCTATATAAATAGAAATAGTTTCATATTGTGTTTATTCGCACTTGGTAATTAATCTTTTATCTGAAGATAATCGTTGCGTTACAGTTCATAAATTTGATTTTGGGCTAAAGTCACACAAATAAAATTCACAATCCATCAACTAATCCGATCACCCTTATAATTATTGTAGATAAAATTGAAATATTTTCAAATTCACTATATTCTTTCTTAATAGATAAATGAAGAATTTTATGACAAATTTACCTTTTGGCTCTAAATTAAACCTACACACGAATAACAGCACACCAAACCGCTCATTTTTCTCATAGATGAATTTTAATCATTTAGATACCTATGGTGTTATTCGTAGATTAAAAGTTCCGCACAAATAAATCTACGCATTCAATTTCCGGACTGGATGTTATATTTTTGAATTTAATGTAAAAATAAAGAAAAAAGTATCCATTAACGAAGTAAAGGATACTCTTTTTAATTGGATATGTACCATTTTAATGTAATCTATATTGTCCCATTAATTGTTCTTCACCCATTCGAACAAGACGCTTTGTAATTTCCCCACCTACGGAACCATTAGCACGTGCAGATGTCTCTGGACCCAGTGTAACTCCTAATTCACGAGCAATTTCATATTTCATCTGCTCGATTGCACTTGTAGCACCAGAAATTAGAATTTCATTATAATTATTATCATGCCTTTGAATATTCATAATTACACCTCCATTATATTTGTATATAACATGTGCTTAATTATGATATTTATACATAAAAGGAAATCATTTTATTAAACACGATTGAAACTACATGAATGCATTTCTCTCTTTACATATTCCCTTTCAACATTCTATTAATAATACTAACTCTATTTATTAATAATTATCAGCATTAGAATCATAGTCCTGTATTACGTTTTTAAGTTTATGATTGACATTACTTATTCTGGTCAAAAGATCCTCAACCTCTTCAGATACCAATTCCTTCTCTAATTCCTTCCTATCAATGTTTCCTAGCTCTTTTTTTATAGTATCAACTACACCCACAAAAACTTTTGGATGCGTCACTATTATCTCTCCAATGGCTAAGTGTACTAGTAAATTTTCTGTTTCACCCTCATTGCAGACTGTTTCGAATTCATAAAATGTTCTTGCAGTAGCATATTTATATCCTCTATCTTCATTTAACATATTATCATACACTTCTTTAACAGCCTCAATCAATTCATTATATTCCCAATCTTCCATTTATATCCCTCTTATAGACGTTTTAATCTGTTTCCGTTATTATGGATAACCTCTAATTCTATATTTTTATATTTTCCAGAAAACACCATCACCCTACTACAACTATCGCAAGTACCTAATTCTGTAAATAACTTTATTTTTCCTTTTGCCTCAGTATTGTTTCCAAGTCTGTTAGCTATATCATTTAGAATTTTATACTCAGTATCTGAATCTCTTGGGTACTCAATTCCATTCTTATCGGCTGCCATTGAAGCTTTAAAAGTTGGATTATTAGGCTTTAATGAAATATCGGCTACCCTTTCCTCTAACACACCATTTAATTCATTTATACTACTTTGAGCAAAAAACTCTGATTTATCAATATCCTTAACATCTACTTCTGCTAAAGAAAAGTTCCCAGACTTTTTATATCCACTAGTTAATTTCCCTCTTAGCTCTTTCACTCTATCTATTATATGCGCTTCTGCTACTGGATCAATTTATCTTGCAGGATATACTTTACCGGTACCCTTAGCAAGCGAAGCCTCAAACCCATGAATCTTACCATCCATAAACTTAGTACTCTCTGCATGGCGCGTATTAACCCACTCAGTAACCCTTGCCTTGCTTTGTTGCCAATGCACCGTTTCTAGCTACTTCAACACCTTTGAAGGTAGCTGTTACGTCATCTGCACCCTCGGCCATTTTTCCGCCGAGCTAATACATTTTGTCATTTCCGTATTTCTCCACTTTTAGGCCTGCTAGTTTCACGCAGTCAAGGGTAATATTTTTGCCGTCTCGCAATGATTGTACTATATTTAAATGAAAAGTAGTTTCTCCACTTCATCTTTTTGCTTATACTCCTAGGTTAATTATTATTTAAATCCTGTTTACAATTCTGCTCTACGGCCGTCATACACTGTACATAGCTGTTACAAGCCATAAAAATTACTATAAAAATTTAACACTTGGTGCATTTATAAAATTGTAATGAACCCTTTAAATGCTATGATTAAACGCAAAAAAGCACTCGTTATCTAATAGATAATGAAGTGCTTTAAGTTCATTTGTTTTTAAGTAGCATTAAATTTGTAAGTTTTATTGTAACAGTATGACACCATTATGCCATGACAACTACTACGTTAAAACTTACAAGCTTGTACGAATTCATTAGTTTTAAGTCCATTCCATGTCTTTTCAATAAAATGTCATCTCGCCTAATTCTCACGCTTTTCTTTCTAGCCCAGTTGTAAAAATAAAAAAGTCGATAGCCACTACGTTCTCCTAACGTCGCTATTGACTTCCTTTATTGAGCATATACCTTTGCCAGTGTTCAGGTAACCCACAAAATAGGCACATTTCTCAACTTATTTTTCTATTTCTAGTATCAAGCCTTCCAAATTCAAAACATCTTTATTATTTTGACTAATGTTCATGCGAAAAGTTTTAAATAAATTTGCAAGAACATGAACGATCACCGTAACACATTGGGTTTTTACAATTGTACATGGCCAAAAATAGCACATTCTAGGTAGCTATGCAATCTTGATATTAACTTATAAGAAAACCTTGACCGGAGTCAAGGTTGAAGACGTACAATCTTAGGTCTATCTATAATACTTGATACACCTTTCTTGAAAAGGGATTCTATCATCGAGCAACACTTCTTCTTGCAGCAATTTTGTTATATTCTCTATTTTTACAATGAATAGTGCGAAGAAGTCGCCCGAATTTGGATATGAAAATAGTCCATACCCCTTTGGTGACAGTATTTTGTTGGCCTCCTTGATCTTTTCAGGTAAAAATTCATAATGAAATGCTTCTAGTTTCTCGAGTTCTTCTTGTGTTGCTAATTCAATTTGGTGGGCAAATTCGTAATCAAGAATAAAATTGACAATTTCTTGGTATTGCTCACCTTTATAGTCAACGTATAAAAACTGTTTCGTCGTCAATCCATATTTTAATAGGTCTTCATGTAAGTCATAACTTCCTTGTTCCTTCAAAAACGTTTCCAAATCCTTGCTATCAGGAAATATAATCTGCGCTATCCCTTGATCAGGCATATTAGCTTCCTCCCTTTTATTGAAATAATTCTCCATGCTTGTTAGGAACATATTCTGGGTAGTTTTTACGATAAAATTGATCGATCATCTGAAGCACGGGATCCCATTCTGGGTATGGCTCACGTTCTCCAAATACCATTTTCGCTTCTGGAGTATTCATCAGAAAATTATCGATTTGAGTAGGTATTGGCAACCCTAGTTGTTTCCTTACATAGATCAAGAATAAGATTTCAAAAGGATAAAATCCGAATCCGAAATCACCAAATTCACCTAGCTGTCCGATTTCAGAAGCTAATGCAGAATGATACTGAGACATGATCGAAATTAGATGTTCTATTTCTTCTAAATCACCAGTCGACCAACGTCCCAGCACTTCATCATAAATGTTCAGGTCTTCAGGGATTAAATCGTACCGTAGTTCAGCTTCCTTAAACTTATTTATCACGGCTAGATGCAATTTTTCATTCGTTCCCATGATGGTTTTATTTTTATACTGCAAGTACAGCTCTAGCAAAAACCAAATATGTCTATCCTCTTCATTGGCATCCATTAAATGTCCACCGAAGTGATGAGCCATAAAATCATATAATATATTTTCTTCTTTCTCCCATCCATACATTGCAAAATGAACTAATGTGAAGACGACTTCGCTAAACGAATATTCCAACATCATCCCAGGATACCTGATTGTATAGAGATCCTGTCCCATGCACTGGTAAAATAAGACCTTCTGCATGTTCTTTAATCCTTCTACATTGTTTCCACCGCTGATCAATACATCACTTTTCCATAGTGACAAGTGATATGAAGAAATTGGGCTTAGATTTATTAATAGTATGTGATCTTTCTCTGTTTCATTTTGCTCAACGATTTCCTCAATCTCTCTTCTACTAACATTATATTCATCTTTAACATCTTCAAATTTGATTCCATCCACAAAATTTTTGCTATATCTTTTAAAAGCCATTTCTAACTTTTTTTGGTTTATCATTGTATCCTCCCTATGAATTAATCTATTTTCTTATTCCAGTCCTTTACCTGTAACTCATCAACGCCGAATCCAATATCAGTGATCTTGATATCTGTTTCAACTCTAATAAAATCGAATTGTAGACCAGGATTCTTCTTCCTCAGTTCCGCTAAGTTACCTCTGAAACTGGCATACCTAGGATCTTTGCTTTTAACCATGTCTTGGAAGTACGTATCTCCACCCTTTTTCTGTTTATCTGAGTAACTAAAACTAGCGGAATCTGATGCCTTCGATTCAATAATCGTTAACTTTGGCGGCGGCCCTTCCGATAGGAACGCTGCATCTATGCCGTTTCTCCCCACTTGGAATAGATCGGAAACGTCTTTACCTAAATTATTTTGTCTAGCTAAGATTTTTGTCACTTCTTCCCCAAAATCACCTTTATCATAAGAGAAACATTTAGAATTATCGATTTTTTTCATACTCCTTTGCAACCTCCAAGTCATAATGATCACTAATAACATCTTTCGTATCCAACTTGTTGTCCAATTTATTTCTTTCTCGCGTTAATCTTTTGACTTCTTTGTCATTTTCCTCTTTTTTCAATCTATTTATTTCTTTATCTAACTTTTTAATTTCTTTTGAGATACTGTCTGAAATATTACTGCCAGGGCCACCCTTACTCGTACCCTATGTTGTAATCTTAAACCCTCACAATAAAAAAGCAAACCATGTAAAACCTTATTAAACTACTTCTTTTTCTTTCCACCTCAAAAATACATTCTTTTTCATTCATTTGTCTTATGTGCTTTTGTATTTTCAGTTTTAGAACCATGAGCTTTATCACCCGCTTATGTTACTTTACTAACACAAGCTCCTAACATATATTTTCACAATAATAATTATTAAACCCAATTCATAGCATTTAATTTTTTTAAATTAAACTTCGTTAGACAAAGCATCATCATAATCCTGTAATTCTCCCATAATTTCTTTTAATCGGTCAATATTATTAATAAATTCGTCGTAAGAAATTTCTTGATAATTAAAAATCCCTTCGCCATATTCATCACTGGCAAATATTTTTACTTCTGCACCTAACTTCAACAAATTATCAACTAACCCTTTTAAATTCTCCATATCATCAATATCATTCGTATCCGTTCCGGCAAAAAAATCTTTGTTTTCAACTTTATTTTTTATTTCTGTAACTCCTAAACCAGTATACTTCCTTAAGGATACTGCATATTTATTAAATGGACCATTAGGGCTTATTTTAATTGCTATTTTACTCATCTATTATTCTCCTTTCCATTAAAATTCTTCTAAATAATTTAGATGAACAGTTCTTTTATGTATGATGCTTACTGACCTACGCTGAACCACTACTAATATATCGTTTCCAGCTGGTTCATAACCCTTAAAGGGAGGTAATACACGGCTCCCACCCTCGGCCATTTTTCCGATAGAAATAACCTTCAAGATTAATTTTTCCGTTTGCATATAAAAAAATAGCAGAGATTTCTAGTATTTATCTCTACTGTTTTTTTCCGTTAACTTCCAAAACGAACTAATCTTTTATGTGTAATAGTGATATTTAAATTGCAGCGTCTTGGTATCCTACCCTAGCTACTTCTTCATTTATTAGACGAATGCCTACCCCATTTTCCATGTCCCATGTACAGTCAAATGTTAGTCCAATATATCTGCCTTCAAAGCGTCTAACAGATAGGACATAAATCCCCACAAGCCTGATCTTTTCAAGAAGTTGATCAATCGTTTCAATTAAAGGATAATTTTCATTATATGAAACATCATACCCAAGCTCATGTCGTTTTTGTTTGTAATAATATAGAATTGGTTGCAAAATACTTTGTTGAAGATGTCCCCAATTTTGTATTAAAGAATTATACGAAGCATACTGTTTTTCACTAAATTCTCCATCTTCTTCACCATCTATCATCAAAGCAATATCGGCTTCTTTTCCACAAAACTCAATGGTAGTATCTCTACTCCAGACATAATCATATTCAAGCTCACCAAAAACTGCATCATTTATTTTCATTTTGAATTTCCCCCTTTCTATTTATTGACAAATCCTCCTAACTTAAACGCTCCTGCATTTATCTCTCCTACGCCGCCAAGATGCCCAAATTTGCCATTTATTTCTGTACAAGTTGGATAGTCTTCACATCATTTAATTCATGCCACGTAAACCTGTATTCTTCTCGATAATCTGCAATGTCTCCTGCTTTAATTTTCCCAGAAGTCATTCCAAACTTGCTTACCAACTCTGGTGAATTGTTAAGTTGTTCAGCCAACTTTTGATCTGCTTGTTTAAAATTAATAGTTCTAGCTTTTGTTCCGTTCTTGCCGGTCTTGCTAACATGTATTCAATCTCAATTTGCGCTTTTGCTACAGGTGGAATATCAGCATCTCTATTACCCGTACCCTTAGCAAGCGAAGCCTCAATCCCCTGAATCTCATCATTGATTTTGTTACTGCTGCCTGCATGATGCTTATTAACCCACTCAGTAATTTTCCCTGGGCCAACTTGCTTCCCTATCACTGTACCGTCTCCAGCTACTTCAACACCTTTGAAGGTAGCTATTACGTCATCTGCACCCTCGGCCATTTTTCCGCCGAGCTGATACATTTTTTCATTTCCGTATTTTTCTACTTTTAGGCTTGCTAGTCTCATACGGTCGAGCATAATATTTTTGCTGTCTCGCAATGATTATACTAAACTTGAATGAAAAATAGTTTCTCTATCTCATCTTTTTACTAATAATCCGAGGTTTGTTGTTATTCTGCTCTTTTTTACAATTGTTTCTCTACTATCACCATTACAATCTATTAAAACAGTAATAACAATTCAACACTGAGCGCACTTATAAAACTATAGTTCTCTTTCAATGTTTTTCATTTCCTATTATCCCCCTTGTAACCTGTTGGAATCCACGTGAACTTGTGGGTTTTTTCCGCTATTCATAAGTTCATGTCATATGCCATACTTAGTTGTTTCCCATGATTGGTCATTTTGTTGTATTCCATTGTAACAGTCAAATTTTCCTCCTTTGTTTTTAGCCATGAAAAAAAGCTCATTCCTCCTCATCGTTCAGTTGGAATAAGCCTTTGAAAGCTTAGCAAGCGTATTTATCAAATTATAAAGGGTTTGATTTGCTGATTGTATGTTCTTGTTGTCATGATGTAAATCCGGTCTATTTTTTCTGTACTTTACAAAGAGGTTATATGTGTTATTGGTTGAGTGATGGGTTCATTCGATACCAATAATGTTGTTTAACTTTGATTCAAATAATGGATTGTACAATCCGTCACTGTTCTTTTTCTACCTACTCAACCAAGGGTACCTAATGTCGGTATTTTAGAAATTCGCCCTCTGACAATACAATTCTATTTCTCAGAAAGTTTATTAATAAATTCCGTAAAGCTAGAAGTTATTTCCCTAATAAACTTTGCTTCTAATTCCTCTTCATTTTTTATCTGATAGGTATGACAGTGATAAACACTACCTATATCGCTACCTTGGATTGACATACATATAATGTTATCAGCTGGATCTTTTCCTATTGGAATAAGTCTAGAAGGCAATTTATTTCCCTTAATATAATAATTCAAATAATTTTGTAGATTATTTTCTGTTTCCTCTGATAGTGGAAAGAACATCATAATTGATGACGTAACTACATCATCTTTCGTAGTAAATCTTCTTCTATTAGATTTACCACCATTATCTCTTAATAAGAAACTCTTATAGTCCTCTGGTAGTTCTAATCCATTAAGTCTTTCAAAGATTTCTATATCTTCGGCTTTAATTTGTTTGAAAGTATATTCAAAATTAAGATTCATAATTCATCGACCTCCGACTCATTCGTTTTCACTAAAATGCAACGAATCTATTAAATTTGTAAAAGTACTGCAAATATATTCAATTGCTTGTTCATCACACTCATCGCTATCATAAAAAACTATTGTTGGTGAGTGTTTATCATTTCTAAAATCAAAACATATTTTATTACCGAATGGATCCGTAGCAAAGGGTATTATTCCCTTTGGGATGTATGGCGAGATAATATCATAAGTAACTGTTATGCTAATATATTCATTCGTGTAACTTAGTAGGCAATCAAAAACTCCTTCTCCTCCATCTTCAAAGAAGAATATATTCGGTACTGGATGACTACCGTTATATTTCATTACACAATTTTTGTAATCTTGAGGAAAAATCACATTAAACTTCTCTTCAACTTCTGAAATTATCTGCTCAGTAATAGGGTCATGTGTACGCTCCCATTTTATTCTTCTCATGAAAACAACTCCCTAATTCGATTTGCTATGTCTCTCTTTATTTTACCGCTTCTTCCATTCTTTCCTCCACCCCAATATGCTCTACCTACAGTATGTTTCGCTGCTTCATGCTCAAAGTAGTCGACTAATTGCATTTTACCTATATCTTGATGATGCCATGTATAAGTTACTTGGCTTTTTTACCTTCCTTGAATCACTCTAACTCTTCCTCTGTAAATTTTGATTTTAACTTAGGATCCTTCATCGCCTTATCGAACAGGGCTTTATTACAGAAAGTAAATTGTTCTGAATCACTGGATAAATATTTTGATTCAGGAAACGTTGTATCGAATTGAGCATTAAATATCGGATGTCCATTTTTGTCATACGTAACTTTGTATTCTTTACCGTTACTTTTAGAAACTACGGTATAAGTTGTCGTTCCATCTTCATTAATTTCCATTTTTTATAGTCTCTTGGTTGGATGGGCTTTCTATTATACTCTGGTTGATTTCGTCCAGCCCCTTCCATTGCTTTATCTACTTCCCTATCAAAATCCGTTTTTGAAAGTTTACCGGTACCCTTACCAAAAACCTTCTCCCTAGTCTCCTTCACATACTGATACGCATCTTTCAGCAGGTTCTTTCCTCCACTAGGAATCTTGCCTGCACCTTCCATTACAGGAGTAGGGCCTCCACCAAATTTCGGCACATACTCTCCCAATTTTTTCATAACATAACGGAATGCTTTATCTGCTTCTAGAAAATCGTTTTTAACTTTCGTTTTTCCTTTATTCCACAGGTCTCCTACTTTATCAGCAAGACTTTTCGTTTTAGAAGCAACGAAAGATACACCTTCTTTTACTTTACTTGGTACTTTCTTCGCTCCATCAAGAAGGGCTTTTCCAATCGGAATAATGTCCAAAAGCGTACAGCCTGCCGCAATGAGTCTTTCTTTGGTGGCGGGTTCTTTTACCTGTATATCCCCTGATATTGGTGTTTACATGTAAAAAATTATTTGCTATTTAAAACTTCTAAACAAATTTTCATCATTTTTCTAACTATCTTATATTTCTTTTTAATTATATCTATTTTTTTAGTTCAATAAAAAACTGGAAGACCAGTTACATCTTCCAGTTCAGATCGTATAGACAAAGGCTTCATTAAATAACGTTATAAAGTGGATATGTTTTCTTACCGGTGATTGAGAAACTCACCAAATAGCTCACACCTTGGCTGGTTCCTCAAACACTTTCAGCTTAACATGTTCACCGTTTGCTTTAACGATTTATCTTACTCTTCTAAAAATTACTTTCTTCATCCCCAGAATCTAGCAAAATAGGCTAAATCAATCCTTGTAAATTTTGATAAATTCACTAGGAATTCTGTCTGCTAACCAAACTTTTTCATTTCCTAAGTAAAACTTAATATCTTTCTCTCTAGCTTTTTCAGTATCTACTACCAGAATAACAGGATGATTATCTTTCCTTTTTCCTACCAAGTTTGCAGTTTCAACATCCTCGGAAAGATGAACATACTGCCGAGACATGGGAGATAACCCATTCAATTCAATAGAATTTATAAATCGAGAAGAAGTTCCATGATAAAGAAATCTAGGCGGTATAGCTTCTTCTTTTACTATTTTCATAGGAATAGAATGTCCATACATCGCACAGATTTTATTTCCTTCTATCTTATGTCTTTTTTTCTCTGATTTATCTATCATCGTCTTTAAATCCTCTACACTTACACCTTTCCATTTAATTGATTGATGCAGTGCATGTAGTAACTGGTCTACAGATACCCAACCATTTTCGTCTAACTCTAATTCATATTCCCATGGTGCATGACGTAGAGCGTATGAAATTTCTTTGCTCAAATTTGTATAGAATTTTTCTTCATTCAATTTCTTCACCCCGATTATAATCAATCATTTCTTTCATAGCAACTTCAACCCACTCCCAAAAATCACTAAATTCTTTTCTTTGTTCAAAACCTTCAGAAGTAAAATCGTGAATAAGTTGAACCTTGCTTCCTTTACCAATTTCAAAACAAGCAATATCATCACTATCATCTCTTCTAGCGAAAGGAATCAAACTTCGATTAGGATATCTTTCCTTCAAATCATAGTATCTTCTAGTAGCTTGTCCTGATTCAATTAAATACCATACATCAAAGTCAACTATGTTTAACTCAATTAACTTTTCATAAGATTCAGGATATTTATAAATAGATTCATCAATATAAAAAGTTTTCATGGTAGTCATCACTTCTTTCTATTTCATTTTTTCTAAGTCATATGATCCCATTGGATTGTTATTTCTAAAACTTGACTTTTGTTTTTGAATTCTTAAATCTAATGCTTCTCCCCATGTTTTAGGAACACCTTTTTGGGTTGTAAGTCTATCAACCATGTTTGCTGGAAGTGGATCATTATAATTTCTAATCGTTGCTTGAACTTCTATTCCAGCTTCTCTAGCCGCAGCAACCCTAGTATTATCAATAGTCGTAAGATTTCCATCTGTCATTCTAACAACATCAATCGGGTCTCCTTTCCAGCCATTAACTTTCATACTAGCGATAATCTCTTCTGAACCATTTACAGAAGTTTGACTGCATCTAATTTCTGAAGGATTAACATTCTTAACAATACTATTAAGTCCGCTAGCTCCCTTAACAACATCCTTCTCACCACTACCAAAAATCTTCTCACCAGTATCCTTCATATACTGATAAGCATCTTTCAACAGGTTCTTTCCTCCATTAGGAATCTTGCCTGCACCTTCCATTACAGGATAGGGCCTCCACTAAATTTCGGCACATACTTTCCCATTTTTTCATCGCATAACGGAATGCCTTATCTGCTTCTATAAAATCGTTTTTAACTTTTGTTTTTCCTTTATTCCACAGGTCCCCTATTTTATTACTTAGCCCTTTTGCTTTTGATGCCAAGAAAGATACGCCTTCATGTAGCTTTACTTAATACTTTCTTCGCTCCAACAAGAAGGGCTTTTCCAACCGGAATAATGTCCAAAAGCGTACAGCCTGCCGCAATGAGTCTTTCTTTTGTCGATAGCTCTTTTCCAGTGCTAGGGTCTTTTCCTGTAACTGCTCTGATATCACCATACACACTAAAACTCCAACTATTTGATAAAGATTTTGATAATATCACAGCTTTCCTAACAGATTTAAATCTCCTGCTATTCTTTTTTCATGTCAATAAAAAAAGAAGACTAAATAAGCCTTCCAACTGATTTTATTTTCCTCTTTTTTATCTAAATACAAAATACATCTTCAAATTGAGCAACCATTCAACCTCTAAACCTCTCAAAAGCCTAACTCGTAGGAAAACGTTCTGTGTAAAATAATTCTGCTAGTTTCCTAGGGAATGATTGCTTTTCAAATTATACCATAAAATAATCTTACAAAAATCATACAAGAACTCTACTTGTAAAGATCTATAACTTATATCTTATCGCCTAATTTTATACAAAATCCTTTGAGATCTTTATTTATACCTTTCTAGATTATAATATGGATTCGATATATTATCTCCAACCTCATCAATCGTTTCTAATATTTCTTTTAATATTAGATTATCTATATTTTTATCTTGATTTATACAATCCTTAATTTTTTGAAAACAATTCTTCAATCCTAGATTTACAACAAGTGAAAGAATTATATCCACATCATCATAAGAATCTGTATTCCATAATTCACTAAGAACCATGTCTATATGGTTTCTTACTTCACTTTCTAATAGCTCATAGGTCATAACTTGCCTATCCATCAATTCACTAAGAATGAGCAAAAAGTTTTTTGTATCTATTTTCTTTTGTTCAAAATCATTCAATACCCCTTGAAACATTGACACTAATGTTTCAACTGGTAATACATCAGGTAAATTTTCGTACTCTTCTAGATTCATTATCATTTCCCCCTTATTGGAATATGAACTTCATTTAAAGATTGATTTTTCGTCCAAGTCCCATCTATTTTTAATTGTTTGTTACCTATTTTTACTTGCGCTGTCCAGCGAGTACCTGATGCTGATCCTGGATACTTACTGGCAGCTACAGGGTCTGGTGCATGCCATCGTATTATTGCCTTTTGTCCATCGGCAAGTGTAAACTAATACTTCGCTCCATCTACAATTGTACCTGTGGATACAAATGAGTCTGGAATGCCTGAAGGAATCATTGATTTTAAATCAGATAGACTAATTTCTCCCCTCTCCAATAAATTTTCTGCCACTTGTCTGGCTTGGTCCCTTGTTAAAGTTTCAATCGAATTACTTGTAATCTTAGCACCACTACCCAGGAGACTCTCCCCAGTATCTTTCACATACTGATAAGCATCTTTCAGCAGGTTCTTTCCTCCACTAGGAATCTTGCCTGCACCTTCCATTACAGGA
>NZ_NUOT01000179.1 GCF_002584535.1 Bacillus cereus | reverse complement strand
ACGATATCATATTCTTTTTTTTAATGGAGGAGGTAGAGGGATTCGAACCCCCGCGCGATTCTCACCGCCTGTCGGTTTTCAAGACCGATCCCTTCAGCCAGACTTGGGTATACCTCCATAAAAAAATCAAATAAATCTTTTATTCATGTCTATATGTTTTATACAGACCATTTAACAATCTATTAAATCAAATCCTATCTCATTTTACAATAAAAATGGAGGAGGTAGAGG
>NZ_NUOT01000178.1 GCF_002584535.1 Bacillus cereus | reverse complement strand
TGGTTCAGAATATACACCAAACTCTTCTTTGTTATTTCTATATTTATCAACAAACTCTCCACTTAATAAAGTAAAGTCAATCTCACCACTATCATATAGATTTACACGAGTTGCCATGTCTTTAACAACACTGTAGTTAATCTCATCTAACTTCACATTCTTTTTATCCCAATAACTATCATTTTTCTTCAGTTTCCATCCTTGCTCATGTTTCCAATCAGTTAGAACAAACGGTCCATTATAAACCACTGTATCAGACTCTAAGCCGAATTTCTCTCCTTTTTCCTTTACAAACTTTTCATTTAATGGGTAGTACGATGGGAATGCTGTTAAGTTTAAGAAATACGGAACTGCGTTTTCTAGTTCAACTTCAAGTGTGTAATCATCTACCGCTTTTGCACCTAGTGTAGATACTTCTGCTTTTCCTTGATTAATCGCTTCTGCATTTTTAATGTAATATGCAATAAATGCGTACTCTGCAGCTGTCTTTGGATCTAACAAACGTTGCCACGCATACACGAAGTCTTTCGCTGTTACTGGATCACCGTTTGACCATTTTGCATCTTTACGAAGTTTAAATGTATATTTTTTGCCATCTTCACTTTTCGTGCTGGATTCAGCTGCAGCTGGGATTGGCTTATTATCTTTATCAAGGCGATATAATCCTTCCATTGTATTCCCTAAGATTTG
>NZ_NUOT01000177.1 GCF_002584535.1 Bacillus cereus | reverse complement strand
TTGATGGATGTGGGGTACCGCCACATGCCCATCAAGCTAAGATTTTGAAGTATCCCCCAAATTAGATTATGACTCTGGCTTTTGGGGACATTAATAGTCAAGATATGTATTTACTTTTGGTTTTTGATAAATTTTTTGTATTATTCTTTATTAAATGAACGAATAAGGAAATTAAAGGCAAGGCTGCTCCAATGAGTAAAGTTACTTCACTATTAAATTTATAGTAAGTATAACTTCCAATCCATGAACCAAATGCTCCTCCCAAAAAGAAAAT
>NZ_NUOT01000176.1 GCF_002584535.1 Bacillus cereus | reverse complement strand
TCAATTATGGTTATGGCTACTGTATTTTCTGGTTTCTCTTTATTTGGTAATGCAGTTCATGCAGATACTACTCCGCAATATTCAATCTCTCAATCTAATGCCGACGATACTCCAATCTTCTATAATGATATTCTACCTCCTGGAAAATAATAAAGTGTGCGCCTAAACTAGAATTAAAAAATACATATATAACAAAACAGGTGAATTTTATTATTCACCTGTTTTTATGTTAAGGTTTCATAACTGATACCTCAAATATCAATTTAACTACACTAACCATCTATAAAAATCAAAAGTTTAATGTGATTAGTTAAATTTTTGACTGTTTTTCTTCGGAAAATTGACTGATAAATT
>NZ_NUOT01000175.1 GCF_002584535.1 Bacillus cereus | reverse complement strand
CATATAATCCACCTCCATATATGGTAACCTTCTTAAGCTTAACATATATGTTGTTTTTTATCAAATATTTCATAATATCATAAAATTATTTTTAGTGTCAATCTCTTTTTCTTTAAAAATCAAATTAAATAAAAACAGCACCAAAAGAATAGGGAGTGTGCCAGATTTCTAATGAAGGGAAGGGGAATTTCCCCGCGCATATTCTGAAACCGCTACTCATTAACGTAGATCAGTTTTCCCTTGAAAACGACCAAATCGATCTCTTATTTTTTTCAATTTTGTGTGGTACTCCAAAATCTCAATTCTTACTTTTTCAGCTAAGGTGCAATTGGTCGTAAGTCTTTTAACCCCCAATAATCAATCACGACATCAAGTACTTGATCAAAATATTGTAGTGGTCCATAGTTAGCTTCTTTTGCAATCACAGCCATTCTATTTTCAAAATCAGGCATGAAAGCACCTGGCATTTTAAAATTTCTAATTACATTGGCAATATGATAGCAATAATTAGGTTCCAATTCTAAATGTGTTCGAATGACGTCTCGATAAAACGCATAATGAAGAGTTTCATCTTTTGCAAGACGGCGTAATAATGTAGCAAGATCTGGATCATACTTACTTGCAACCTTAGCGACATTATTGTAAAACACCATCGTTGCAAGTTCTTGTAGCGTCGTATACGTCATGGCTTCGATTGGTGTATGAAAATCAGGCTCAAATCCACCCTCAACGACTGACTTTCTTAATGATTCTGTTGCAAAGTTTTCTAAACTAAGCTACACTTTCGAAAAAGAAAACGAGGAGAATCACAGGTGGGATATTTTAAAGGGAAACAGTTCAAAAAGGATATTATTTTAATAGC
>NZ_NUOT01000174.1 GCF_002584535.1 Bacillus cereus | reverse complement strand
TATATACTATCTCCTAAATTAAAAATCAAATCCACATTACGATGTGAGATATCTTTTAACACCGCTTCTAGCGCAAAACTATTTCCATGAATATCTGAAATAATAGCTATTTTTTGTTTCATAAGAGCACCTGCCATTCAAAAATTCTAATCTTTCGAAACTCTATAAATGTCTACACTTAGACTCTGTTTATTTATAAACATCTGCCGCGAGCTGTTTTAAAAGACCTATGTTTATCACTTCAAAGTATCCATTATTCTTTCTTATTACACTTTTATCGCAGAGAGTATTCAATGTTCGTAGTAAGTGCCTATAGCTTGTTCCTAATAATTCCGATGTTTCCGTTAAATTTCCATTAAATATAATTCTTTGTTTAGTATGTGTAGTACATTCTC
>NZ_NUOT01000173.1 GCF_002584535.1 Bacillus cereus | reverse complement strand
TTATTATGATTTTTTAAGGCATACTACAATGAATTTAAATGGAAAAGAAGCGAAACATTCGATCATATATAGTACATATTATTGGTATACAAAATATAAGAAAAGATATTTTGAGATTTATGGATATGACGCGGGTATTGAACAAGAAGGGATTTGCTTATTAGAAGAACTTGAAAATGAGTTAGAAGACGGCGTAGATTGGAGCATTATACAGGGAATTGAAGAGAATCTCGTATTTTAGATCCTCTTTGTTTTTGAGTAAATTTAATTTTATGTGTGACTTAACTCATAAAATTGCATACCAATAACCCATAACTTTGCATCAAAATATCGTTTTTAAGGTCTAACATTACAAAATTCCCCTACAAAATAACCCATAAACTTGCAGAAAGTTTATTTTGTAGTCATTCATTTTGGGGTTTTTATGATAAAATTTACATATATATGGAAGGTGGAAGGCTATGAAAAAATTTTCTCGAACAGGAAAAATATTATTAGGTTTTGGAGCAATTCAAGTGTTTTGGGGACTTGTAATGCTTAATGTAATTAATGGAATTAATTTATTTGAGCATACAAGTGAAATGGTAAAATATAGTATTCTAATTACTGGAATAGTTTGTTGCATT
>NZ_NUOT01000172.1 GCF_002584535.1 Bacillus cereus | reverse complement strand
CGTAGTGAATATAAATCATAAATTTTCTCTTTTGGTATCCATTCCGTAGGAATGTTTGTCATATATACCGTAATACCTTGTAAAAGTTTCGTACGCTCTGTATATGTAATTCCTTTTTTCTTTTCGCGAATAGCTCGGTCACGTAAGCGTTTCTGTTTTTGCTCCTCGGTACATCTATAAACTACAATACGAGTAGGCAGTTTGTCTTTACTCCCTACATATACATCATGTAATTCATACACTTGGCCAGGCTGCAATTGTTTCATGATGTCTTCCAAATGAATTTGTATATATACCGGTTTCAATTGAGCGGGTTTTGTTTTAAATACCACTGTTTCAAATTCTTTTCT
>NZ_NUOT01000171.1 GCF_002584535.1 Bacillus cereus | reverse complement strand
ATTTTCTTGCGCATGTTATCCCCATTTCATGTGCTTTTTTTATTTTATTTCTCCTCTAAAATACGTTCAATATCATTTATACTTAATTTACTTGCTTTAGCAATTGTTTCGAGTGGTACACCTAGTTCATGCATACCTTTAATCATTTGTATTTTTCCTTCTTGGATTCCTTCTTTCTTCCCCTCATTACGAGCATGAGCAACCTTTGCAGCTTCATCCATTAACACTTTTTCTCTTGCCTCATAGGCTTGTCGGAAAGAAGAATCTTGGCTCATGCGTTCCCACTTATTCATTGCTTTTTGTAAAATTGGATCTTGATTCATGGCAATGTCCTCCAATGTTTGAGTTAAGTGTTCATCTTCATTCGCTGGAAGTAATAATAACCAACGAACAAAAGAATCTTCCCAGGGATTTACTTGTTCATTCCGCCACTGTT
The DNA here is from genome assembly GCF_002584535.1 of Bacillus cereus. GTDB lineage: Bacteria > Bacillota > Bacilli > Bacillales > Bacillaceae_G > Bacillus_A > Bacillus_A arachidis. The sequence continues at coordinate 316 of NZ_NUOT01000171.1, read as the reverse complement.
GCATTAACTTCGGAATCTCAACCATATGAACTTCTATATCATCACTCAATATCTTCTGTTGTTGCTTATTCCACAGGATTCCTGTTGTATGAAACGCTTCATATTCTGGAAACATCACAAAGTTTAACAGATTAATGGTGATAGTTTTATGAAGAGAACTATATGGCATCCCCTTTTGCAATTGCGATGTGAATAGCTTCCCCCAATAATACAAACTTCGTTTGATCATATCGTGATTATTATTGAGCTGTATTTCTACATTTACTTTTGTTCCTGTATCTAATGTAGCTGAAATATCTAAAATCGATAATTTATC
>NZ_NUOT01000170.1 GCF_002584535.1 Bacillus cereus | reverse complement strand
TGGAGCCTAGCGGGATCGAACCGCTGACCTCCTGCGTGCAAGGCAGGCGCTCTCCCAGCTGAGCTAAGGCCCCATGTTTAAAATATCGGGAAGACAGGATTTGAACCTGCGACCCCCTGGTCCCAAACCAGGTGCTCTACCAAGCTGAGCCACTTCCCGTTAATAAAAGCGCGCCCGAGAGGACTCGAACCCCTAACCTTTTGATCCGTAGTCAAACGCTCTATCCAATTGAGCTACGGGCGCATATGGTGCCGAGGGCGGGGGTCGAACCCGCACGGTGGTCACCCACCGCAGGATTTTAAGTCCTGTGCGTCTGCCTGTTCCGCCACCCCGGCATGTCATATTGAAAATTGGAGCGGAAGACGGGATTCGAACCCGCGACCCCAACCTTGGCAAGGTTGTATTCTACCACTGAACTACTTCCGCAAGACATGTATGAGATATTTTATTAAAAGTGCGGGTGAAGGGAGTCGAACCCCCACGCCAAAGGCGCCAGATCCTAAGTCTGGTGCGTCTGCCAATTCCGCCACACCCGCATATTTTTTTAAAATGGTGAGCCATGAAGGACTCGAACCTTCGACCCTCTGATTAAAAGTCAGATGCTCTACCAACTGAGCTAATGGCTCTTAATGGCTGGGCTAGCTGGATTCGAACCAGCGCATGACGGAGTCAAAGTCCGTTGCCTTACCGCTTGGCTATAGCCCATTAATTAAGAAATGGTGGAGGGGGGCAGATTCGAACTGCCGAACCCGAAGGAGCGGATTTACAGTCCGCCGCGTTTAGCCACTTCGCTACCCCTCCGACATTATATGGTGGAGGATGACGG
>NZ_NUOT01000016.1 GCF_002584535.1 Bacillus cereus | reverse complement strand
TGAACCGTGATGCTTTCTGGGCGTTTGCCAAACTTATTGTTGTAGTCATCCCATATCTTCGTTCCTGAAACAGATATAGTTTTCACTTTATTTGGAATATCCAGTTCGACTCCATTTTCAGCATCTGATTTTATTTCAAACTCTACTTTTTTCTGAGGATCGAAATCAATATAGTCTGGAGCCGAAACTTCTTGCACATAATATTTACCTGGTGATAATTTAGGAGTTTCAACTATCCCTTTTTCATTTGTTTTATATTCGCCCCCAACTTGTTCACCAGACTCTTTATACAACTTAAACGAAACATTCGGGATTACTTTTTCTTTATTTCCTTCAATATGTTTAACAATTTTTAGCTTTCCTTTTGGAACCTGGTTACCTTCAGCACCACCACCAGCTGCCATATTTTCGACCGAGTGACTACCTGAATCAGTAACTGGTTCTTTGTCTAGAACTTGGTAATCAATCGTATAATCATTCTTAAAGAATTCTTGCTTCTTTCCGGCTTCCGTTATAGTAGCTGTATAAGCAATCGAAAAGGAGGTAAGATTTGCTTTATCCTTATAAAGCAAAACTTTAAATGTGGTATCACTAGTAAACGTAATCTTTCCATAACCTTGAGATTCAAACTCTTGCAGTGATAAATTTTGACGGCCTAGATCACTATTAATATCTACCCTGAAACTATCTTTATTAAGTGTTTGACCTTCTTGCAAACGATCAGACACAACAATATCACGACTTAGCTTTTCTTTATTTAGGTTTATATTCAAGAACCAACGTACTTCATCGTCCCCTGAGAGCATATCACCAGTTTTATAAAAAAATGGTCCCTCTCCAGGCTCTGTACCACCACCACCACCTTTTGGGCCGGTAATTGTTACAGCTTGTTTATCTACATTTGTACCGAAATTTGTTTCAATTTCTTTCTTTTCATCAGTTCCTACTTGAGTAGCTTGCACTCTAAAATTTAAATACCCTGTAATATTTTCATATGCATCTACTTTTTCATTAAATGTACATACCACAGTACCTGACGTTACTTTACAAGTACCATAATCACCTAAATTAAACGTTGTACTCATGCCGCTTAATTCTGGAGGCAGCGTTAATGTTAATGTGTCTCCAGGTTTCAGCCTAACTCCATCTTTTTCACTGAAGTTTACAGTTACTTTGGTCAGTTCTCCGCTCTGTAAATCTGTTTTATCAATCTTAAAGCTATCCACAAGTCCTAATGTATTTAACTCTTGTGCATTTGCGATTATAGGCATTAAACTCTGACCTATAGTAAACATCAAAATCATTATAATCGAAAAAATCGAAGTTATTCTTTTTAAATACATACTTTGTGTGATTCCTCCCTATAAAATTGAATGCATATAAATCCTGATACAAACATACTATGACAAAGATTCTATTATTCAATGTCATTAAGCCATTTTCCTTAAATATGTTTGATAGCTATTATCATCTTTTTCTCTTTTTTCAACTCTTCTATTACTTAGAGACTTGAAATTTGCTTTGTATATCGATTCATCTAATTTCTCCGACATGTCTAAACTGTGTTATTTCCGGTCTATATTACTTACCAAAAATAGATAAAGGAATTCAAATTACAAAAACACATGAACAGGTCATAGGATAACCTCAAAGTCAGGAGAAGACAATTCAACAAGCATTCACGATAAAACTCATGACCATCATTCATCTTATTTATTATGCTGTAGGGGTTTCAAAACTTCTCCATATCCATCGCGGAACGATTGCTCAGTACGTAAAAGTTTTCAGTGCGGGCAAGTATGGGCAAACTATTTCATAGTAAATATGCATTTGGCCACCTTCCATACTTATCCTCCTGAAGAATGACAAGAAGTACAGCGTACAATCGAATTTAGCACACCAGCCGAAGAATGTTATAGCTGTGAAACGTGCTAGGATACTCGTACTCTAAAGGATGTCATTGAAGATATGTCTTCGTTTTCTGTCATCATGAGTCGAAGTAAAATTAGCCATATGTTAAAACATTTTATGTTTCGTTACACAACTGAACTACACACCGAAACAATCTGACAAGAAAAACAAGAAGCGTTCCAATATAAGCGCTATATGATTAAAAACGCTCCGAACGAAGTATTGTTTACCTATGAAGATAAAAGTCCTATTCTCCAAATCTGAATACAATGGAACGAATTTTGGGGGTAACTAAAAAAGAGTTTTACTGGAAAATAATTACATGTGAATCGTGCGGAAATATGAAATTCAGCCTTTTCATTTTTGGAGTCTATAAATGAGTGTCGAGAAAAAGTAATTTGCCTAATAGATCTATGACTATGTCGAAGAATTAAAATGAACTTATACATACATTTCACTTACTCGCTAAGAAGCGTTAGCTTTTCTAAGGTGACATTACATTTTAACATCGAGAAATTTATATATAAGTGATGATAATATCAAAATCGAGAGATTTATATCCTTTCATTATTTTTATCAAATCATGAAAACCTTAGTTGGACTATATGTACTATTTTAGACATAAAATCCCTAGTTTTTTGACTAGGTTGGAAGTTTTCATGATTCATTACTAATTTGTGTAGATACTTGATTAGATGCAGTGTTAGTTTAGTATTTCGCATGGTTGTAACAATGTTATTCACAACGATTACACCATTTCCTGGTAACATTCCATCAACTAATACGACATGTACGGCTTTTTGATGAATTTACCCCCCAACAACCTATTATTCTAGAATCATTCTAAAAAAGCAATAGTTAATTGGTGATTTTCTATTTTCCTTTTATCACCACAACATATTTTTGTCACATACATTAGAGTAAAAAACTGCAACAGAAAAAGAGATAGCTTTGCCATCTCTTTTTCTGTTGCAGCTTCCTGTTATTAAGCCATACGTGAGGTTCTCCCTATATGACTTTTCGGTGTGTTTCTTTCTTTGACGTCTGATCGGTCTATAGACCGATCAGACGTTTTATATCAACTTGTATATCATTTATAAACAAAAATAGGTATCTTTTTTCCTATTACATTTTCTCTGGCGCAGATACACCAACTAATGCTAATGCATTTTGAAGTGTGATGCGTACTGCACGCATTAATTCGTAACGAGCTTTACTTAATTCTAAATTATCTTGGTTTAATACTTTTTCTGCATTGTAGAAGCTATGAAGCGTAGCTGCTAATTCAAACGCATAGTTTGTAATGCGGTGTGGCAGGCGCTTCTGCGCTGCTTCGGCAACTGCCGCTGGGAATTCACCAAGTTTTTTCAGTAAGTCTACTTCTTTTTCAGAAGCAACAAGTTTGTAGTTTACATCTCCGCCTGTAGTTAATCCAAGCTCTTCACCTTGACGAAGGATGCTGCATACACGTGCATGAGCGTATTGTGCATAGTATACAGGGTTTTCGTTAGATTTTGATACCGCTAAGTCCATATCAAAGTCTAAGTGAGAGTCACCGCTGCGCATTGCAAAGAAGTAACGCATTGCGTCCACGCCTACTTCTTCCATTAGCTCACGAAGTGTAACGGCTTTACCTGTACGCTTACTCATTTTTACTTTTTCACCATTTTGGTATAGTTGTACCATTTGGATGATTTCTACTTCTAACGTCTCTTTATCGTAACCAAGCGCTTGAATTGCAGCTTTCATACGAGGAATGTAGCCGTGGTGGTCAGCACCCCAAATGTTGATTAATTTATCAAATCCGCGCTCTAATTTATCACGGTGATACGCGATATCTGGCGTTAAGTATGTGTAAGAACCATCATTTTTAATTAATACACGGTTTTTATCATCACCATAAGTCATAGAACGGAACCAAGTTGCTCCATCTTCTTCAAATATTTCATCACGCTCTTTTAATACTGCAAGAGCTTGATCAATCTTTCCGTTTTTGTATAGTGATGTTTCAGAGAACCATACATCAAACTTAACACGGAAGCTTTCTAAGTCTTTTTGAAGTTTTGCTAATTCGTATTTCAAACCGTACTCACGGTAGAATTCATAGCTTTCTTTCTCATCAACTTTTGCATAACGGTCGCCAAACTCTTCAGCTAAGCGTTGTCCGATTCCGATGATATCCGCACCATGGTAGCCGTCTTCTGGCATTTCTTTTTCTAAACCTAATGCTTGCATGTAACGAGCTTCAACAGAAAGCGCTAAGTTATGAATTTGGTTACCAGCGTCGTTGATGTAGTATTCACGAGATACATCATATCCTGCTTTAGCTAATACGTTACATAACGTATCACCTACTGCCGCACCACGTGCATGTCCTAAGTGAAGGTCACCTGTTGGGTTTGCAGATACGAACTCAACTTGTACTTTTTCACCCTTACCGGTATCCGTCTCACCATAAGCCTCACCAGCATTAACAATCGCTGAGATTAGATCTGTTAAATAGCTGTTATCCATGTAGAAGTTAATAAAACCAGGACCAGCAATTTCAATCTTTTCAATAGAAGCTTTTGCTTTATCGAAGTTTGCAATTAATTCTTCTGCAATCATACGAGGAGCTTTTTTTGCTACGCGCGCAAGCTGCATCGCCATGTTTGTAGAGAAATCACCATGTGTTTTATCTTTTGGAGATTCTAATACAACGTTTGGAATTTGTTCTTCTGTTGCTAATTCTGCTTTCAATACGGCAGCTTTAATTTCTTCTTTAATCAATTCTTTTACTTGTTCTAAAGAGTTCATTATTTTGCCTCCTTCAAATTAATCGTAATTGTATATCGGCCAGCTTCTTGTTCACCCAGAAGCAATGCGTACGTTAAAAAGAGTTGTCCTTTTTTCTTCTCGTCCGACCATTTAAAAAGAACGTTATCAGTTTTCGTTTGCAATGTAAACGTACCAAGCTCACTCGTATACGTACCAGTTGTCCATTCACCTTTCACATGCGTCTGACGCATCGAAACAGCACCTGAACGCATAATAAGAACTTGTTCACCTTGAATTTTAATGATTGTCTTTACTTCGCCTTGTTCGTTCGGCTCTTGAAACGTTACGTATGTACCTTGACCTTTTACATAGTATTGACCATTTGCCTCAAAAGCAACGGTCTCCTTTCGTGCCCCTTCACGGATTTCTGTTACGAAATGAACGTGTACTGGCAAGCCTGCAAGTTGTTTCTCCACGTCTTGCACACCTTTCAACATGTTATAGATATTAAATAAACTTTATAATAAATCACTTTTTCTATCATATCAAAAAAAACCTCTGTCTGTCTGCTGAAAAATCAGGAAAACCCTGTTCCAAAAAAACAATTTATAAAGATCTATCCCCTATGATAAAATATCTTTTAAATCTAAATTTTCTTTCATTAAAAGGAGATGTGAAAAATGATACCGCCAAAGTTAAAAAAGGGAGATGAAATCCGAGTTATTTCACCGTCTTCTAGTTTAAGTATTGTTTCAGATTATAACCGAAAGCTTGCTATGAAACGACTAGCAGCTATGGGATTTCGCGTTACATTTTCAAAAAATGCGGAAGAAATTGACCGTTTTACTTCCTCCTCTGTTTCTTCCCGTATCCATGATCTTCACGAAGCTTTCGCTGATCCAAGCGTAAAAGCAATCTTGACAACACTTGGAGGATATAATTCCAACGGGCTACTAAGTCATCTAAATTACGACTTAATTGGCAGCAATCCCAAAATTTTATGTGGTTATTCTGATATTACTGCTTTAGGTAATGCAATTTATGCAAAGACTGGTCTGATTACATATTCGGGTCCCCACTTCTCTTCATTCGGAATGGAGAAAGGGCTTGATTATACAATAGATTACTTTTTAAAATGCATGACTTCTGAAGAGTCGATAGAAATACAACCTGCTGAAACGTGGAGCGATGACCCTTGGTATATGGATCAAGAAAATCGAACTTTCTTCCAAAATGAAGGTTATATCTCCTTGCATGAAGGTGAAGCAGTTGGAAAAATTATTGGTGGTAATATGAGTACCTTTAATTTGTTGCAAGGCACAAAATATATGCCAAGCTTACGAGATAAAATATTATTTTTAGAAGAAGACTCTTTAACTGGAAAAGCTACAGTTAAAACTTTCGATCGTTACTTACACTCTCTCATCCAACAACCAGACTTTGAACATGTAAAAGGCATTGTACTTGGAAGACTACAAAAAGATTCTGAAGCTGTCATAGAAGATATTCAAGAAATGACTTATTCAAAACAAGAACTGTCCCATATTCCTGTAATTGCAAATGCTAACTTTGGGCATACTACCCCAATTTTTACTTTCCCAATTGGCGGGCGCGCAAAAATTATTTCAAGTCAAACAAACACATCTATTACAGTTTTAACACATTAAAAAAGGAGCGCACAATTCGCTCCTTTTACACTTTTTGTAATTTCTTTAAAGCCCTTTCTGGGATTTCTTCTTTTGAAACTTCAGCCCAACCTTTCCCCTGCATGCCTTTCGCGTAAATTTTTATAAAATCACCTGAGTGCAATTGATGGTTCACCATCTTTTTAATTGTTTGCTGTTTCCCGTTCTCTGAGTAACCATTTAATGTATATAAATATTCATCGTCTATCTTCTCGCCCTTATTTATAACCGCATAATAATCTTGTATTTCTTTATTTGAAAAGAAGTTATCGACAAACGCCTGAACACCTTCTGTTTTTGTTTGTAAATAATACGCTGTACCACCTAAAATAATGGCAAATACAGCTAACACTTTTATTACCAATTTCATACATGGCCTCCTATTTATATATCCTTCTGATTAATCACATATTGATATCTGTATTATACAGAATGGGACATACTATACACCATTGAAATGTATTACACTTTCCTTACACAATTGTAAGGAAAAATATTTGTAGTATGTTCTTAATAAAAAAATTTTCCGTTTAAACAATTTTTGTATTATTATTGAATAATACAAATTTTTATAATAAATATCAAAAAGGAGACAGTTTTCAAATGGCTATCTTACAAGGTTTAGCACTACTACTCGTTGTACTTTTTCTTTTCACACTGTTTAGCTACCGTGCTCCTTACGGAATGAAGGCAATGGGCGCTTTGGCCAACGCTGCGATCGCAAGCTTTCTTATTGAAGCATTCCATCGTTATATCGGTGGAGAAATGTTTCATAACAGCTTTTTACAATCAGTTGGACAGGCCTCTGGTAGTATGAGCGGTGTCGCAGCTGCAATTTTGGTAGCACTCGCAATTGGTGTATCTCCTGTATATGCTGTTTTAATCGGTATTGCCACAAGTGGATTTGGTATTTTACCAGGCTTTTTTGCTGGTTATATTTGTGCCTTTGTCGTGAAATTTCTCGAGAAAAAATTGCCAGCTGGCGTAGAATTCCTTGCAATTTTATTCATTGCAGCACCTCTTTCACGCGGAATGGCTATGCTCATGGATCCCGTTGTAAATGCAACACTTGGAAAAATTGGTTCTATTATTTCAATTGCAACTACAGAAAGCCCGGTTATTATGGGGATTATGCTCGGCGGGCTCATCACAGTTATCTCTACATCTCCATTAAGCTCCATGGCTCTAACTGCGATGCTTGGTTTAACAGGTTTACCAATGGCTATTGGTAGTCTTGCAGTAGCAGCCTCTGCTCCAATGAACTTTATTTTCTTTAAACGTTTAAAGATTTGTTCAAAGAAAGATACAATCGCTGTCGCAATTGAACCATTAACACAAGCTGATATTGTCGCAGCGAATCCAATTCCAATTTATACAACAAACTTTGTTGGTGGTGCACTTGCTGGTATTATTACCTCCCTATTCCAACTTATAAACAATGCACCCGGTACGGCATCACCAATTCCAGGACTCCTTGTTCTCTTTGGATTCAACGATGGAATAAAAGTAGCGATTGCAGCTATATTATGTGGAATTGTTACCACAATTATCGGTTACATCGGAACTATTATTTTCCGTAAGTACCCAATTCGTTCCGCTGATGAAATTCGCGGAATCTCTACAGAAGAAAAAGTTGCATAAAAAAAGAGGAGCTAGCCCCACTAAATGGGACTAGCTCCTCTTTTAATACAGATTGTTTGCAGCTGGTTTTCGAATTTTAAAGAACGGTCGATATGTTGTGTCGAATCGTCGATATCGATGCTGCAAATCGGCTAGAATGCTCGGTGGCTTCGCTTCTTCCTGCGAGGCAAAAATCGCCTCTACGTCTGAAGCTCCATCCCCCTTCCATTCTGAACGAGCCGTTTCCGCTTTTATTTTACCCAACCAAGAAGCATTTCCCGCACGAATTTGCTTGCTGCGATTGGTGTTTGATCACTATGATCATAGACTGGAGCTACTTCTACTAAGTCTGCTCCAACTACTTTTATATTTGAATTTGCAATTGCTACGATGGAATCTAATAGTTCTTTCGATGTGATACCACCAGCTTCTAATGTTCCTGTTCCAGGAGCATGCGCTGGATCTAATACGTCGATGTCAATTGTGACATAAACTGGGCGTCCTGCAAGCTTTGGTAATACTTCTTTCAACGGTTCTAACACGTCAAATTTGTATAGGTTCATGCCCACTTCTTTTGCCCATTCGAATTCTTCTTTCATTCCAGAACGAATTCCGAAAGAATATACGTTTTCCGGACCAATTAAATCGCACACTTTACGAATTGGTGTAGAGTGAGATAAAGGCTCTCCTTCATATGACTCGCGCAAATCAGTATGAGCATCCATATGAATGATTGCTAAATCCGGATATTTTTTTGCCATTGCCTTAAAAATTGGCCAAGACACTAGATGCTCACCGCCAAGACCTAGTGGAAACTTACCGGCATCCAATAGTTTTGTTACATATTCTTCAATCATGTCTATACTGCGTTGTGGATTTCCGAATGGTAGCGGAATATCACCAGCATCAAAATATTTTACATCTTCTAGTTCACGATCTAAATATGGACTGTACTCTTCTAGTCCAATCGATACTTCACGAATACGTGCAGGACCAAAACGAGAGCCTGGACGGTAACTTACTGTCCAATCCATTGGCATCCCATAAATTACGGCCTCTGCATCTTCAAAACTTGGATGACTTTTAATAAATACTTTACCTGAATAAGCTTCATCAAAACGCATATTCTTTTCCTCCTTATGTGGAACTTAAGGTATCCCAACCTTTCATTATTTCTCAAATTTGGAGTGCTATACTCCTCTTTCTCGATTTACCTCAATCTTCTTTTAGCGATAGAAGATTATTTTATTATAATAGCGTCAGCAGCTAGCATGTCCGTTCTATCGCACACCTTGAATGAGCTGCTTCCGCTTTTCTATTTGTCCAGCTGCTGCGGCTAGAATACTCGGTGGCTTCGCTTCTTCCTACGAGGCAAAAATCGCCTCTACGTCTGAAGCTCCATCCCCCTCCTATTCTGAACAAGCCGCCTCCGCTTTTCTATTTAAGTAAGTCTCCAACAAATTTCGGTAATACGAATGCTGCTTTATGCAGTTCTTTTGTGTAATATTTCGTTTCAATTTCGTGGAAACGCTCTTCGCTTACTTCTAATGGATCGTGCTCTTTAGATCCAATTGTAAATGTCCACATTCCACTTGGATATGTTGGGATATTCGCTGTGTATAAACGTGTAATTGGGAAGATTTCTTTAACGTCTTTAAACACAGTTGAAATTAATTCTGGTGTAAACCAAGGGTTATCCGTTTGAGCAACGAAAATACCGTCTGCTTTTAACGCTTTAGAGATTCCAGCATAGAATCCTTTTGTAAATAAGTTTACTGCTGGTCCTACTGGCTCTGTAGAGTCAACCATAATTACGTCATATTCATTTTCACTTTCCGCGATGTGTAAAAAGCCGTCTCCTACTTTCACTTCAACACGTTCGTTATCTAGAGCACCTGCAATTGATGGTAAGTACTGTTTAGAGTACTCGATTACTTTACCGTCGATTTCAACAAGTGTTGCTTTCTTTACACTTGGGTGCTTTAATACTTCACGGATTACACCGCCATCGCCACCGCCAACAACTAATACGTTCTCAGGGTTTGGATGTGTAAATAAAGGTACGTGCGCTACCATTTCATGATACACAAACTCGTCCTTCTCTGTTGTCATAACCATACCATCTAAAATAAGCATGTTTCCAAATTCTTCAGTTTCAACCATATCAAGCTTTTGAAATTCTGTTTGCTCCGTATGTAATGTGCGGTTAATACGCGCCGTAATTCCAAAATGTTTTGTTTGTTTTTCAGTGAACCATAGTTCCATCGTACAATCACGCCTTTCATTGCAAATTTATAATAGGGACATCATTAATGTCCCCTAACAAAAATAAAACAAAACATACAAAATGTATAGTTAAAAGTACAAAAATACCGAAAATATATTTTGGTAAAATTACTTTCGTTCGTAAATTGCAAAAACACTATATTTAACAATAAAGAAAACCCTTTCTTATGAAAGGGTTTCTGTCTCTGCGTTTATAGTTTCTTTAACAGGAAGTAAAATCATCACACAACCAACTAAAACAACAATTCCTCCAACTAAAAACGGACTTTGCGGTGAAATCGCATGACCGATAATTCCTGATAAAATTGGTGCAATTGCTCCGCCAAGCCAACGAACGAAATTGTATACGCCGGATGTAATAGATCTTTCATAAGGTGAAATATCCATGACATAGCTTGTATATAAAGCGTTATTTAGTCCAGATGCTAATCCTGATAATACAATAAGAACAATTTGTAACCACATGACTTTCACAAAGAATAATGCAATTAACAAAATCGCAAATACAAATAAACTAAAACGTAGCAATGCTTTCGGCTCATATTTACCTTCCAGTTTATGTGCTAATATCGCAGATCCGTATGCTAGCGCTAAACCCCATCCACAAAATACAAAACCGAGCTGAATTGCTGATAAATGCATAATAAGTGGTGAATATGCTAACACAACGAAAAATCCATAATAATATAACATGCCTGAAATAGCACCTTGCATAAACGGTTTATATTTAATCAAGTTAAGTAATTCCCCTACACCAGCTGCTTTACGCTTTACTTTTCGCTCCGGTTCTTTTACAAAAAAGAAAACAAGAATAAATGCTAGTAAAATTAAAAGACTTGTCGCGAAAAATGGATAACGCCAAGAATATCCGCCGAGTAAACCACCTAATAATGGACCACCGGCCATCCCTAAACCGATTGCCGCCTCATATAAACCAACCGCTTCATGTACTTCTTTACTAAGTGCAATTAATAATGTCATCGCTGTTGCGAAGAACATTGCATTACCTAATCCCCATCCTGCACGGAAAAGAGATAACTGTGTAATTGTTTGTGATACACCGCATATAAAAGCGAACACAGTTACAATTGCGAGACCAATCGTCATCATTCTCTTATCACCAAACCGCGCTGCGAATAAACCAGCTGGCAGCATCATAATTGCCATCGTTAAAATATAAGCTGTAAATAACATCTCCACTTGCCAATGTGTTGCCCCTATCTTCTCAGCAATAATGGGCAAAATAGGATCGACTACTCCGATGCCTGAAAAGGCAAGAAAAGTAGCCAACACTGTAATTAATCTTCCGAATTTTTGTTGGCTCTCCATATTCATTACTCTCCTTTTGTTTCATCCAAAAATCTAGTTGCACGCTCTAAACTATTCTCTAATTCTGCTTTCACGCGCTCCATTTGTTTCATTTTTGTATCTAGCGTTTGTACTTGTTTCTCGAGCATATTCTTAATTTCTCGAATCACATCGCGATCACGTGGATTGTCACTATTTCGTCTTTGCTCCATGCGCTCTTTTAACGATAAGAAATGCTGCATTTCTTGAAGTGTGATTCCTAGTACTTCTTTCGCCTCTACAATCTTTTTAATACGGACAATATCCTCATCCGTATAAAGGCGAATGTTTCCTTCACTGCGCTCCGGTGGATGAATTAAACCAATTTCCTCATAATAACGAAGTGTACGTTTTGTTAAACCAACTTGCTTTGTTACTTCATCGATCTTATACATGTATATTCCCCCTTCCATCACATTATTACATTTTACGTTAACGTTAACTTTCATGCAACTGTTATGTTTTTGTAAATGTTTGGCATATAGATTGTATTTTATTCACTACAGTTTCATAATGAAAGAAATGAACTTATAAGGAGATTTTCAAATGAAACAACCACTTATTTTTGCCCATCGTGGAGTTAAAGGTACACATCCAGAGAATACAATGATCGCTTTCCAAGAAGCGGAGCGCGTTGGTGCCCACGGCATCGAACTTGATATTCACCTTTCGAAAGATGGTGAGCTTGTTGTAATTCACGATGAAACTGTTGATCGTACAACAAATGGAACTGGATTGGTCTCTGAAAAAACCGTAGCAGAATTACAAGTTCTTGATGCGGGTAGCCATAAAAATCCTTCTTTCCACGAAGCGAAAATCCCAACCTTACGTGAAGTATTCATTTGGTTATCTACGACAAATTTACAGTTAAACATTGAACTAAAAACAGATGTAATTCACTATCCAAATATCGAAGAGAAGGTTGTGGATCTTGTTCGTGAATATCATCTTTCTAATCAAATTATATTCTCATCTTTTAATCATGAATCTGTTTCTTCTCTTGCAGAACTCGCACCTGAAATTCCAAGAGCCATCTTATATGATGAACCAATTGCCGATCCACTTGCTGAAGCGAAGAAAAGAGAAGCAGCCGGATTACACCCTAACTTTCAGCTACTAACAAAAGAATTTGTGCAAACTGCACAGCAGCAAGGCTATGTATTCCGCCCCTATACAATCAATGAATATAAAGATTTACAAACTATGATTGATTACGGCGTAGATGTTATTATTACAGATTGGCCTATGCGTGCTTTTGAGCTCCTTTCTTAAGAAAGGAGCTCTTTTTTGTTTTGTGTTTAAAATACGAAAAAACCCTCAATACTAGTATTAATCGACGAGGGATTCCTGCCCTTGAATAGCAAGGTAAAAGTATATGATGAGGGGATGAAAAAGATGGGCCAAACTGTAAATCCAAAACTTCAAAAATATAAACGTCTTTTCTTCACCGCACTTTTTTCATGCGTACTTTTTTTCGTTTTTTCTTTTTTTATTATCATCATAGCAGCAAAGATTATGGGGCCACCTCCCATCGTCGTTCCGCAAACAAGCACCTTTTATGCGAATGATGATACTGTAATGGGACAAAGTAATGGGATACAAAAACGCTATAGCGTATCTCTTGATCAAATTTCTCCTTATATAAGAAAAGCGACACTTTCTATCGAAGACCAACGATTCTATGATCATCATGGCTTCGATATAAAACGAATTATCGGCGCAATCATTGCCGATATAAAAGCAATGGCAAAAGTTCAAGGTGCTAGTACCATTACGCAGCAATACGCCCGTAATCTATATTTAGATCATGATAAGACTTGGAAACGAAAAGCATTAGAAGCAATATATACGATTCGTCTTGAGGTCAATTACAACAAGAATCATATTTTAGAAGGGTATTTAAATACGATTTATTACGGACACGGTGCTTATGGTATTGAAGCCGCTTCTCGTCTTTACTTTAATAAATCTGCTAGTGACTTAACATTAGCAGAGGCAAGTATGTTAGCTGGTATCCCAAAAGGTCCCAGTGTATACTCTCCCTACTTAAAGGAAGAACGGGCAAAAACACGACAATCAATCATTTTAGATGAAATGGTAGAGCAAGGTTATATTACAAAGGGGCAAGCATCCTCTGCAAAAAAAGAGAAGCTTACGTTTGCTTCATTAGAAACAAAAGAAGTAGCACAAATAGCCCCTTATTTCCAAGACGCTGTGCAAAACTCGCTTCTTCACGACGTTGGACTAGATGAACAAACATTGCACCGTGGTGGGCTTCGTATTTACACCACGCTTGATCAGAAGCTACAAACAATAGCGGAGCAAGCTGTAAAAGATACGATTCCGGAAACGACAAATATACAAACGGCTCTTATTTCAATGAATCCGAAAACAGGAGAAGTAGCAGCTCTTGTGGGCGGAAAAGATTATAAAGAGAGTCAATTTAACCGAGCGACTCAAGCATCTCGCCAACCAGGATCCACCTTTAAGCCGTTTCTATATTACGCTGCACTTGAAAAAGGATTTACACCAGCAACTCGCTTAAAAAGTGAATATACAGTATTTACATTAGGCGACGGTGTTTCTAAATATAAACCAAAAAATTATAAAGACTACTATGCCGATGATTTTGTAACGATGGCCCAAGCTCTTGCAGTATCAGATAACGTATATGCCGTGAAAACACATTTATTTTTAGGAGAAGACTCCCTTGCGAAAACCGCTAAACAATTTGGTATTACAAGTTCACTAAAAGATGTACCATCTCTTGCACTTGGTACTTCCCCTGTAAAACCAATTGAAATGGTAAGTGCGTATAGCATGTTTGCGAACGGCGGGAAGCAAGTTAAACCCACCCTTATTCGCCGCGTTGTCGATAACGAAGGAAACATTTTATATGATGCGCATTTAGAAAGTAAACAGGTGCTCGATAAAAACAATACGTTTGTAATGGAAGAGATGATGACGGGAATGTTCAATAAAAATTTGAGTGGCTATGCCTCCGTTACAGGACAATCCCTTCTTCAAAAACTATCGCGCACATACGCAGGGAAATCTGGATCCACAGAAACGGATAGTTGGATGATTGGCTTTACTCCGCAAATTGTAACCGGTGTTTGGGTCGGGTACGATCAGCCTAAATCCATCTCAAATCCGGCAGAGCAAGGATACGCCAAGAAGATTTGGGCCGATACAATGGAAAAAGGGCTAGACGGTCAGCCTAAAAAAGATTTCAAACAACCAAGTGACGTCGTTGCTGTAAATATCAATCCCGAAAATGGAAAAATCGCAACGAAAGGCTGTCCTGCTTCTGTGAAAATGTATTTTACAAAAGGAACCGAACCGACTGAATATTGTATGGCTCATGTTGATGACAAAGAAGAATTCGAGAAGGCTAGTAAAGAGAAGAAAAAAGACAGCTGGTGGAAAAGATATTTTCCATGGTAAAACATAGCAACGTTCCAACAATATACAACATAAAATATTAAAATAAAGGCTACCAGGAATTCCTCTGGTAGCCTTTAACTTTATTCTCCTAATAATGCATGGCGCAATTCTTCACTAGATTCGTTCCAAATTGCTTCATTATGCTCTTTCAAGAATGTTCCAAGCACCTTTTTAGATGGCTCATCCATATGATCAACCATGATGTGACGTTTTAATGATTTATCCATCTTGTTTACGTGCTCTGGAAGTGATTTATAACCACGGCGAATTTCACGGTCAACTGTCATTTCACAAGCTGTTACACCTGCATAATAAGCACCTTTTACTGTTCTCTCAATCGTTACCCACACAAGCCAATATGGTTTGCCGTTTGGAACCTCATCTTTGTTTGTTAAAAACTTAATCCCTTTTTCCACAGTACTACGCGCGTGCATTGCACCAATATCAACAAATGCATTTTGTTCCATTACATCTACAAAAACAGGTGAAATATTTTCTAAGCTCAGCGCTCCAACACCGAAACCACCATGTCCATCTGTCGAATCGTTCTTCACGATATTAAAACCGATTTTTTTCTTCTTCTCTGTCATATGTAAACTCCTCCTCACTCATTTACTATATAAGGCCGAATATAGGCGCAATTATACTTTCTAAAAAACCTAGTACGTGCGGAATTACCACTTGGAAGATCGGCTGAATAGTATAGCGATCAAGCGGTGTAATAACAAGAATTAATAAAGCGATCGCTCCATATCTCTCATATTGCGTCATTTTTGCACGAATATTTGCTGGTGCTAAATCTTCAATCACACGATATCCATCAAGCGGTGGAATCGGTAATAAGTTGAAAACAAGTAGAACAATATTAAGAGTAATAAAAATTTGAAAGAATTGACGTAATGTATCTGCCACCGCAAACGGAATAGCGTTTAGCACTCCAAATCTTATCAGGCTGTACCAAATAATTAAGCCTATAGCACTTAAAATAAAGTTACTAATCGGCCCTGCAATCGATACTAAAACACCCGCAAGACGTGGTTTTTTAAAGTTATATGGATTAACAGGTACTGGGCGTGCCCAACCAAATCCAATAATTAATATGGCAATCATCCCAATTGGGTCCAAATGAGACATTGGCGACAACGTTAAACGTCCCTGTCTTTTCGCCGTATCGTCTCCAAACTTGTATGCAACATATGCATGCGCAAATTCATGCACAGACAATGCAATAATAATAGCCATTGCTACCAATGGTATTTGGTGCAGTGGATATACAAAGAAATTCTCCATACTTCATCTCCTCTTCATTATGTCAAAAAAAGAAAATATTTGTTTTTCTGATTGTTCTTCTTCATAATCCGTTATAATAAGATTGTAACTTACATAAAAGGAGCGATTGTACATGCCATACGTAACAGTGAAAATGCTAGAAGGACGCACAGAAGAACAAAAGAAAGCTCTTGCCGAGAAAGTAACAGCAGCAGTAAGCGAAACAACTGGTGCTCCAGAAGAAAACATCGTTGTTTTCATCGAAGAAATGTCTAAAAATCATTATGCAGTTGGCGGAAAACGCTTAAGCGACAAATAAATTCAGGTTTCTTTCATAAGAAGCGGTCCTATGACTGCTTCTTATTTCTTTCCTTCTAATAACTCAATAATTTTTTCTTTATATTTTCCTTTTCTTCCATCTTCATAGATTAAATCATGTGGATAGAAGAGTTTTTGATCTGTTCTCTTCTTACCTGTAATCGCTTCTACAATATCAGATTCACGTGAAAGCTCCCTGAGATCTCCATTCGGCATAAGAAGTAAGATTGGAAGCCGCTCTTCTTCTTCTCCAGCACGGTAAAAGTCATACGGTAAGTCCGATGTTGAATCCACAACTAAATAGTACTCTGGATCGAGCCCAATCTTTTTAAATAAGCGACTTAATTCCATCCAATTATCTAAACCATGATTCTCTGTAAATTCTACATATTTAAAGAGATTTCGGTTCATAAATCGGCGACATAAATCACTTAAAATTTGATCTTCCTCATCTTGCCATACTTGGAAGTAGTAACACATTACATTCTCATCTAGCTTTAAATAATCCTCTACCGTTACTTCTTCTTCAAATAAAGAATAGAAATGTACAGGATGATACTTAAATGTGTAATACTGCTCATGCAATGTTTTTGCACGGTGTAAAATTTTTGTTAAAATCACTTCTGCACTGCGCGTTACTGGATGGAAATATACTTGCCAGTACATTTGATAACGGCTCATAATATAATGCTCAACAGCGTGCATACCACTATTTTTAATCACTACTTGATTTCCGTATGGGCGCATAACACGGAGTATACGTTCCATATCAAAATTCCCGTACTTCACGCCAGTAAAATAGGCATCTCTTAACAAATAATCCATACGATCCGCATCAATTTGGCTAGAGATCATACTAATCGCTAATTTATTATCAGACGTTTTTGCAATGACATCTGCTACTTTTTGCGGAAACTCCTGATCTACACGGCTTAATACATCATTGATTTCCGTATCACCAACAATAATTTTTTGTGTAAACTTCTCATGATCTAATGAAAAAACCTTTTCAAATGAATGAGAAAACGGGCCATGTCCCACATCATGTAAGAGTGCTGCACATAAACATAACAATCTATCTTCTGCATTCCAATTTGGTCTGCCATCAAACACATCATCAATCATACGACGAATAATCTCATATACACCTAATGAATGAGTAAAGCGACTATGTTCCGCACCATGAAATGTAAAAAATGTCGTTCCAAGTTGTTTAATACGGCGCAAACGTTGAAATTCCTTCGTTCCGATTAAATCCCAAATGACGCGATCGCGCACATGTACATATTTATGTACTGGGTCTTTAAACACTTTTGTTTCGCTGAGTTTGTCGTTTAAATATACCAATATCGACACCCTCCTTCCTTACTGCATTCTTACTTTATATTATAAACGAAATAGGAGACAGAAAGAAACGAAAGACTGTGTAAATCATTGAACTCCCCCTACTTCACTTTGTTTAGAGAAGATGATTTTCTCTGTTGAAATGATAAATTTGCTGTTATATAAAGAAAAATCACCTTCGTAAAAGCAAAAGTGATTTTCTTTATATATTATTTTCCTAAAACAAACTCAGCAACTTCGTCTAGGATCATTTCTTTACCAAGTGGGAAGTACCCTTTGTTTAGGTCTTCATTCTTAATTGTGAATACGTGGTTGTTCTTAACAGCATTCATGTTTTTCCAAATTGTTTCTTCTTGGAATTCTTTTAAGCGCTGAGAACCATCGCCAGTTGTGAATACGAATAAGTAGTCTGGATTGTAATCAATTAGCGCTTCTTTTTGTACTTGTACGAGCGGCTTATCAGTTGGTGTACCTTTAACTGCTGGTAATTTTAAATCTTTAAAGAGTACACTACCGTAACCGTAGTCACCGTATACGCGGAATGCATTTGGATATGCAGCCATCTTCATGAATGTCGCATCGCCAGTTTTTGCAACGATTTTATCGTGTAATCCGCTTGCTTTATCATCATATTTCTTAAACCATGCAGTTGTTTCTTTTTCTTTACCGAAGATTTTACCTAACTCTTCAAACTTTGGACGCCATTGATCTAATGGAGTTTTTAGCATAACTGTTGGTGCAATTTTAGATAATTGATCATAAATTTTCTCTTGACGATCGTTCACAAGAATTAAATCAGGTTTTGCGGCAGCTACTGCTTCGATATTAATTTTATCTCCCCAAGCAGAACCAACTGGTTTTACACCTTTTAATTGATCTGCAATATGTGCATCAATTTTTTCCTGAGATGTATTCGCTGTAATAATAGGTTTCATACCAAAGATTAACAATTCTTCTGTTGAACCACTAAGGTCAGCAATTTTCTTTGGATTTGCAGGAATTTTAATTTCCCCTTTTGCATGTTGTACAGTGCGCTCTTCAACCTTCGCATCTGCTTTCTTTTCTTCTTTCTTATCAGAGGAACAAGCTGCAAATAGTACAGAAGTAACTACTAGTACCATTGCTAGAAATGCCACTTTGAATTTCTTCATATTTCCACTCCTTCTGGATGTATTTCTCTTATAAGTTACATATAACTATAAGAAACCATATACAACTATTAATTAATATATTCTTATTAAACATTGTTTATAACCCGTTCTAACGGGCGTTCAACTTCCCACCTTGAATGAGAAGCTCAACGTCCATTAGAATCCCTCCCCTCTATTAAAATAAGAGGGGAAGATTCCGTCTATGCTTTCTTACGTAACTGATTATTAACCATCATTAAGTCGTATGTTAAACAAATCGGCTTACAGTTTACAGGACATGGGACGATTTGCGCTTCAATTTCAAACACATTACGAAGTGTCTCACTTGTCATTACTTCATCTGGCGTTCCTTGTTTCATTAACTTACCAGCCTTGAGTGCAATCATATGATCTGAAAAACGAGATGCATGATTTAAATCATGAATAACCATAACAATCGTTCTGCCTTCTTCTTGATTTAATTTTTTCAATAAATTTAGTACTTCAAGTTGGTGAGCCATATCCAAGTATGTTGTTGGTTCGTCTAGTACGAGTAAATCCGTACCTTGCGCAAGAGCCATTGCAATCCAAACGCGTTGACGTTGACCACCTGATAAAGCTTCTGCTGGACGATTCGCAAATTCTGTCATTCCTGTCACTTCAAGCGCCCAGTGAATGTAACGGTAATCCTCTTCCTTCAATGTGCCAAATCCCTTTTGATGAGGAAAGCGGCCGTAAGAAACAAGTTCAAACACAGTAAGACCAGTTGGCACTTCTGCAGTTTGTGGCAAAATCGCCATTTTCTTTGCGATTTCTTTTGTTGGCTGTTTTTCGATTGCTTTTCCATCTAGGTAAACAGTACCTCGCTTTGCTTTCAAAATACGAGAAGCTGTTTTTAACAATGTGGATTTCCCGCACCCATTTGGTCCAATAATTGTTGTAATTTTCCCTTCTGGAATTTCCACTGATAATCCATCAATAATTAATCCTTCATTATAGCCAACAGATACCGAATCAACCGCTAAAGTTGCCATACAAAAAGCCTCCCTTTATTTTGTTCTCATAAGTAAATAAATGAAATATGGTGCACCAATTACAGAAATAACAAGACCGACTGGTATTTCTGATGTTGTTAATACGCTTCGTGAAATGAGATCTGCAAATAACAACAGGAATGTTCCAATTAATGCCGCTGTCGGCAACATAATTTGGTGCTTTCCACCAACGAGGCGCCTTGCTAAATGCGGTGCCATTAAACCGATAAAACCAATTCCACCCGCAACAGCAA
Source organism: Bacillus cereus (assembly GCF_002584535.1). GTDB lineage: Bacteria > Bacillota > Bacilli > Bacillales > Bacillaceae_G > Bacillus_A > Bacillus_A arachidis. The sequence continues at coordinate 113,383 of NZ_NUOT01000016.1, read as the reverse complement.
CGGATGCCCCGGCTAAACAAACAGCGATAAATAATAATTTACGTCTTTCTTTCTCGACATCTACACCAAGCCCAACCGCCGCTGCATCTCCTAGGTTCATTACATTTAATATGTGTGCTTTACGAATCGCAATTGGTAAAAAGATAAGCATCCATGGAAGTACGCTTAATACGAATTTCCAGTCTGTTCCCCATAAGCTTCCCGCTAACCAAATCGTTGCAAAACGGAAATCATTCGACGTCATTTTCATTGAAAAAATTAAGCTAACTGCACTAAAACCAGCTGCTACTGCGATACCAACAAGTATTAAACGGGTTGATGAAACGCCGTCCTTCCATGCTAATACATAAATAATGACTGCCGCTACTATTGCACCCACTAATGCGAAAAATGGCAGAATGAATACAGACAACAGAGTACCGGTCCCTACTTTTCCAAAAAAGAAATATACGAAAACGACAACTGTCAATCCCGCTCCGGCATTAATACCGATAATTCCAGGATCAGCAAGTGGATTTCGTGATAATCCTTGCATAATTGCACCTGACATAGCTAATGCTGAACCAACTAATATAGCAATAACCATACGCGGCATACGAAACTCGAATAAAATGACTGACTGATCTTCCGCACCAAGTCCAACCAATGATTTTAATACATCTATTGGCGGAATTTTAAACGTTCCTGTATTTAAACTAATAAGAAATACTGAAATAATTAAACAAGATAAAATTGTTAAAACTGAAATGTTCTTTTTTGTTAAGACGGTTGTCTTCACATTTTTCCTCTCCCTTCATTACGAGCTAAGTAGAGGAAGAATGGCACCCCAATTAGTGCTGTAATCGCCCCAATTGGTGTTTCAAACGGCGGATTAATAATACGAGATAACATATCCGCACATTCAATTAACAATCCGCCTAATACAGCAGAACATGGAATAACCCATCTATAATCTGAACCGACAAGAAAACGTGTCATATGAGGGATTACAAGCCCAACAAATCCAACAGACCCTGCCATAGATACCGCTGAACCCGTTAACACAAGAACAAGCACAGTTCCGATAAATTTAATTAATGTTGTATTTTGTCCAAGCCCAATCGCAATTTCTTCACCGAAACTTAAGATTGTAATATATCTCGACATCATAATCGCGATAATGAGACAAACAAGTCCAATTGGCAGTAGCATATCGATACTCTGCCATTTCACACCAGCAACGCCGCCTGCATTCCACATGCTTACTTCTTGAGCAAGATTGAAATACAACGCAATTCCAGATGAAATAGCCCCAAGTAATGCACTAATCGCCGCACCGGCTAACGCTAACTTAACAGGTGTTAGTCCACCTGGTGAAGAAGCGCCAATTCCGTATACAATGCTTGCACCAAATGCCGCTCCAACAAAAGAAGCGATAACAAACATTAAATACGGTGAATTAGGAAAAAATGCATACATAATTGCAATTCCAAATACTGCTCCATCAGTAATCCCCATTAATGATGGCGATGCGAGTGGATTTCGTGTCATTCCTTGCATAATTGCACCTGATACAGCTAAAAAGGCACCAGCAACAACACCACCAATTGCTCTAGGCATGCGCAGCTCCCAGATTACATTATGATGCGTCAAAGAACCATCAAACTGAAAGACAGCTTGCCATACAGTTTTCAAACTAATATCCGCTGCACCAAATGAAATTGAGGTTGCCATGCTTAAAGCTAACAAAATTGTTCCTGCTATTAAAATAATAGAAGCAATAAGCGGTCTGCTCTTAATCTCTTTCACATTTGCTTCTTGTTGCTCAAAATTCCTCGCGCTTGCTTCCATCCCTCAACCACCCTAACCAACAACATATATTTAAGAAAATGAAATTCATTCTCAAGAAACAACAAAAAAAGAAAATCGGTTTACCTACCTATTCTGATAATGATTCTCATAATCACACTTTCTATTCTACCTACCGTTATAAAAAGCTGTCAACCATTATTTTGCAATATAAAACTAATGTAATTAATATCAAACCAATACCATACTATGAAATTTATTCATTCATACATGTTTATTTCATTTCGTTATCCCAAAATAATTTTTAATTTTAACAATAAAAAAAGAAGAGTAAAATATTCACTCTTCTTCTTACTTATTTAATCTCGCCTCAATTTTCTTAATCAATTCATCTTCATTTGGTGCTGCAACTGGACGATTATTCACAAAAGCGAATGATTTTTTACGACCTGGTCCACAATAAGATTGACATCCAACCTCAATATTGGCACATGAATCTACTTTTTTGAGCTTTGGTATCAAGGTCTTAATGTTCGTCGCCTGACAATCATCACACACACGAAATTCGTTTCCCATTTGATATAACACTTCCTCTATTTTAAACTTTTCACAAGTACATTTAACAATAAACACTAAATGGTATTTTACCGTTCTTTGGGGCTTGATGCAAGTTTTCTCCTATGATTTCCCACAATAGAAAGCCTTACTTCCTCCTTCATTTTTCCCTTTATGAACGCCCTTCATTCGTACACCCATTTCTTACTTCCATCGAAATCTACCATATTTTTAAAAGCTTTGTATAAAAGCATTTTCTTTTGTCCATTATAAAAATAGGAAGTTTATAAAAAGAAAGGGAGTTGAATCTATGAAAGTAAGACAAGATGCTTGGACAGACGAAGATGATTTATTACTTGCTGAAACCGTACTGCGTCATGTTCGGGAAGGAAGCACACAATTAAATGCCTTTGAAGAAGTTGGAGATCAGCTAAATCGCACCTCAGCTGCTTGTGGTTTTCGTTGGAATGCAGTTGTTCGTTATAGCTATGAACAAGCTCTGCAACTAGCAAAAAGACATCGAAAAGATAAAATGCGTGCTGCTAGTGGTGAACAGGCCAAAAAACGCCTTCTTTATACACCACCAGCTTCAGCAGCCATTCCTACCCATGATGAGGAACCTGCTATACAAACGGCTACTCCATACCCAGAGCAAACTGTTTCTAAAACTTCTATTACAATGCAAGATGTCATTTACTTTTTACAAACAGTTGGGTCTTCAAACATGAAAGTAACAGCGCTTGAAAACGAGAATACGAGATTAAAACAAGAAATAAAAGCACAAATACTTCGCAATGAAGAATTAGAAAAGAAACTAGAAAAACTAGAGCAACAATCTAATACAGTACAAGAAGATTACGAAACGCTTATGAACATTATGAACCGTGCTCGTAAATTAGCATTAATGGACGATGAAGAGCCCACACCAACCTCGTTTCGCATGGATCGAAACGGCAATTTAGAAAAAATTGCAGAATAAAAAGGATGCGCTAACCGCATCCTTTTTATTTTGTTATAATAAAGATTGTCATTTTATAAATAAGGGGTTAGTTATATGGGCAATTCCCGTTCGATTTTATCTCAACCAGAGTGGCGTATTGTGGATCAGTCTAGTTTAGGACCTACCTTCCATGCACTTCAATCATTCGCTATGGACGATACATTGTGCACAGCAATTGGAAATGGTACATCTGCTTCGACAATGCGCTCTTGGGTTCATCACAATACAATTGTTCTTGGTATTCAAGATTCTCGGCTTCCTCATTTACAGGAAGGAATCTCTTTTTTAAAACAGAAGGATTTCAATGTCATTGTTCGTAATTCAGGTGGTCTTGCAGTCGTACTTGATGAAGGGGTTTTAAATGTATCGCTTCTATTTCAAGAAACGGAAAAAGGAATTGATATCGACCTTGGATACGATACAATGTGGCATTTAATTAAAGAAATGTTAAAAGATTACGATGTTGATATCGAGGCAAAAGAAATTGTTGGCTCTTATTGTCCCGGCAGCTATGATTTAAGCATTCGTGATCAAAAATTCGCAGGTATTTCACAGCGCCGCATTCGTGGAGGTGTAGCTGTACAAATTTATTTATGCGCTACAGGAAGCGGTTCTGAACGTGCGGCACTTGTTCGAGATTTTTACAACTTAGCAATTCAAGGAAAAGAAACAAGATTCACGTATCCTGAAATTGTACCGAGTACAATGGCTTCTTTATCTGAACTACTTGGCGAAACAATTACAGTTCAAGATTTAATGATGCGTTTATTCAAAACATTGCAACATTTCGCACCCAAATTAACACCATCGCAATTAGCAGTAGATGAAATTCCTTTATACGAAATGAATTTACAACGTATCATTGATCGTAACAATAAAGCACTTGGTCTTGAAAAGTAAGAAAAGCCCCGCTATGATAGCGGGGCTTTTCAATTATAGTGCTTGAGCTGCTGTAATTAGAGCTAGCTTGTACACTTCTTCTTCGTTACATCCGCGAGATAAATCGTTTACCGGCATGTTTAAGCCTTGTAAGATTGGTCCCACTGCTTCGAAGTTACCTAAGCGTTGTGCAATTTTGTAACCGATATTACCAGCTTCTAAGCTTGGGAATACGAATACGTTAGCATCACCTTTAATAACAGAACCCGGTGCTTTTTTCTCAGCTACAGATGGTACGAACGCAGCGTCAAATTGGAACTCACCGTCTAATGTTAATTCAGGAGCCATTTCTTTTGCAATACGAGTTGCTTCTACAACTTTTTCTGTTTCAGGAGATTTCGCAGAACCTTTTGTAGAGAAGCTTAACATTGCAACACGTGGATCGATACCAAATAACTCAGCAGTTTTCGCACTTTCAATACCAATTTCAGCTAAATCTTGGCTGTTTGGTGCAATGTTGATTGCGCAATCAGCGAATACATACTTCTCATCTTCACGTACCATGATGAATACGCCTGAAGTTTTTGTAACGCCTGGTTTTGTTTTAATAATTTGAAGTGCTGGACGAACTGTGTCAGCTGTAGAGTGAGCTGCACCACTTACTAAACCGTGTGCTTTGCCCATGTATACAAGCATTGTACCAAAGTAGTTTTCGTCTTTTAAGATTTCACGAGCAGCTTCTTCTGTTGCTTTACCTTTACGGCGTTCCACGAAAGATGCCACCATTGCATCCATTTCTTCGTATGTAGCTGGGTCGTAAATATCAACGCCTGCTAATGTTAAGTTCATACTAGCAGCTTTTGCGCTAATTTCTTCTTTATTACCAACTAAGATTGGTTTTACTAATTCTTCTTTTGCTAAACGCTCTGCAGCGCCTAAAATTCTTTCATCAGTTCCTTCAGGAAGTACGATCGAAATGCCTTTTCCTTGAACTTTTTCTTTTACTGTTGTAAATAAATTGCTCACGAATAAACCCTCCTACAGATGTTAAAAAACTCTATCTTTAAGAATACTTCTTTTCATCTATATTTTAAACTTATAGCGCCTAAAAAATAGGGAAAACAAAAATGATTATATTTTCGTAAAATTCAGCCTCGTCAAATTTCTATTTTGATGGAACAGAGCATCCGTCTATGCATAGCAGCAATCAGGACTTTTTGCCCTATGCCAAGTGAAAACAAAATGGATTTATATACTCCGCTAGCTAGCATTATTAATTGTGACAATTTTATGCATCAAAGCTTTACATGGGTGACTTTAAAACTATATATGCTATAGTTAACGTGTAAAATATCATTAACTGAGGTGAAAGAAATGAGTGAAGCAGCAAAAACGTTAGATGGTTGGTATTGTTTACATGATTTACGCTCTATCGACTGGGCAGCATGGAAAACATTATCTAGTGATGAACGTGGACAAGCAATGTTTGAATTTTTAAACGTCATTGAGAAATGGAACAAAGTTGCGTCTGCAAAGCAAGGCAGCCATGCAATGTATACAGTTGTTGGTCAAAAAGCTGATATTATGTTTATGATTTTACGTCCAACAATGGAAGAGTTAAATGAAATTGAAACAGAATTAAATAAAACAACATTAGCTGAATATATGATTCCTGCATACTCTTACGTATCTGTTGTTGAACTAAGTAATTACCTTCCAGCTGATGAAGATCCATACCAAAACCCGCAAATCCTAGCACGCTTATACCCTGAATTACCAAAAGCAAATCATATTTGCTTCTATCCAATGGACAAGCGTCGTCAAGGTGATGATAACTGGTACATGCTTCCGATGGAAGAACGTAAAAAACTAATGTACAGCCACGGGAAAATTGGTCGTCAATATGCAGGAAAAGTGCGCCAAGTCATTACTGGTTCTGTTGGCTTCGATGATTACGAGTGGGGTGTAACACTATTTGCTGATGACATTCTTCAATTCAAAAAGCTTGTATATGAAATGCGCTTTGATGAAGTGAGTGCTCGCTATGGTGAATTCGGAACATTCTTCGTTGGTAACATCTTACCAAGTGAAAAAGTAGCAAAATTTTTATACGTATAATAAGAAAAAGGAACGAATTCCGTTCCTTTTTCTTATTCTCCAACAAAAACTCTTCAAAAACCCCTATTTTCACTAAATTTGCACAATATCAGACAAAAATCCTTCAAATTTCCCATTAAATCATAACATTGTTATATTAAAAATTATGGTAAAATAATACGGGCTATATGCCAATAACGATGCGAAGGTGATAATGTATATGAGGAAAATTTCATCTATTTTACTAGTGTTTCTATTGTCATTTTCTTTCTTAGGAGTAACAACCTCCCATGCAGAAGAGAAAATACACATAGAAGCTGCCGCTGCTATTCTTTTTGATGCAGATACAGGCAAAATATTGCACGAACAAAACCCCGATGAATTACTAGCTGTTGCTAGCATGTCAAAACTTATGGTTATTTACTCCGTTTTAGAAGCTATTAAAGAAGGAAAAATCACTTGGGATACAAAAGTAAACATCTCTGATTACGCTTATGAAATTTCCCGTAATAATGATTTCTCCAACGTTCCTTTCGAAAAAGGCCGACAATATACAGTTAAAGAATTGTATCATTCTATTGTTATCTTCTCTGCAAATGGATCTAGCATTGCGCTAGCTGAACTGCTTGCAGGAAGTGAAAAAAACTTCTTAAATCTTGCAAATGAACATGCAAAAAAACTAGGGTTAAAGAAATATAAATTTGTAAATGCTACTGGATTAAATAATGCTGATTTAAAAGGAAAACGTCCCGAAGGAACAGATCCGAATGGAGAGAATTCCTTATCAGCTCGTGACATGGGTATTCTATCAAAAGCAATTATTACAAAGTATCCAGAAATGTTAGAAGATACAAAACAAAGATTTAGAAACTTCCCGGATAACCATCCAAAACCAATTCGCATGGAAAACTGGAACTGGATGCTACCAGGTGCCGCTTTTGCTTACGAAGGAACAGATGGTTTAAAGACAGGAAGTTCAGATACAGCTGGGTATGGGTTTACAATTACTGCAAAACGCGGTGACTTACGTCTTATCTCCGTTATTATTAAAACAAAATCAATGGATGAACGTTTTACAGAATCTCGTGCGTTAATTGATTATGGTTTTAATAACTTTGAAAAACAGAAATTAAAAATAGATAAAAACAATACAATTTCTGTTATAAAAGGAAAAGAAGATAATGTAACTGTGACACCTGAAAAAGAGATAACGGTAATCACAAAAAAAGGAAGTAAACCACCTTATCAAATTTCTACTGAGGCAGATAAGTCACTTGCCGAAGATGGAAAATTAGTTGCACCAATCAAAAAAGGTGAAAAAGTAGGTTCACTCATTTTAGAATCAACTGACCAACATGGATTTTTAGACGGAAACAAGAAAATGAAAATCACTGCAAAAACAACAGAGGAAGTAGAAAAAGCAAATTGGTTCGTTTTAACAATGCGATCAATCGGTGACTTCTTCTCAAATATGTGGTCAAAATTATTTTGATAATAAAAAGCTAGCATTGCTAGCTTTTTTTATTGCATTTCTCCCTCTAACACTAAAAATTACTCCCCCTAAAACTTTGTTTGGTTGTCATATCTGAGCCCTTTTCCTCATACGTATGAACTAGTAATTGTTCCACACTTCATCTAGAAATAAACCTCTTTCTCAAGTGCATTTCAAAAAGAGGGGTGAAACATAATGGGCGTTATCAACTATACAGAAGAACATGTAAAATTATTAGCTAGACTCATGCGTGCCGAAGCCGAAGGAGAAGGTCAACAAGGCATGTTGATGGTTGGAAACGTTGGTGTAAACCGCGTTCGAGGGAATTGTTTAGACTTTAAAAACATACGTAATTTACAACAAATGGTTTTTCAAAGTCCTGGTGGTTTTGAAGCAACTCAGAAAGGTTATTTTTATCAACGCGCACGTGAACAGGACATTGCCCTTGCAAGGCGTACAATTCAAGGACAACGTTTTTGGCCTGCAAATTTTGCTTTATGGTTCTTTAGGCCCGAAGGTGCTTGTCCACCAACTTGGTACAATCAACAAAATTCTGGACGATTTAAAAGACATTGCTTCTTCCAACCATCCGGTGAGGACTGTCCAGGGGTATATTGAGGAATGAAAATAAGGAGGGATTTTTGAATGGCACAGCAACAAAATCCATACTATGGAACAGGTTTCTATCAACCTTCAGGGGGATATATGCAACCTCAACAACAAATGACGCCGCAACAGCAAGCGGCGCAACAACAGGCAATGCAACAACAGGCCACACAAGCACAACTTGCAGCATCCCAAGGTATGCTCCCACTAGAGCAATCGTATATTGAAAACATCCTCCGCTTAAACAAAGGAAAACCTGCAACTATTGTTATGACATATGAGCGCGGTAGTTCACTTGGCACGCAATCTTATACAGGGATTATTGAAGCAGCTGGACGTGATCACATTGTCATCAGTGACCCGAAATCTGGAAAACGATACTTACTCCTTATGATTTACTTAGATTATGTAGAATTCCCTGGAGAAATTACGTATTTACCTAGCCAACCTGCAACTTATGCTCCAAGATAAAAACAAAAGCTGGCAAATGCCAGCTTTTGTTGTGTTTTATAAACCCTTTACAACTGCAGTTCCTACTAAAATCCAACCAATAATAAAGGCTATCCCACCAAGAGGGGTAATCGGACCAAAAAACTTAATGCCTGTCGTACTTAATGCATACAAGCTTCCTGAGAACATAATAATTCCAGCCACCATAAACCAACCTGCTGTACTTAATAGGGAAGATTGGATCTTATCCATTAATAATGCAACAACGAATAAGCCCCCAGCATGAAACATTTGATATGTAACACCTGTTTTCCAAACCTCTAACATTTTTGCGGAAATCTTATTTTCTAAAAAATGTGCCCCGAGAGCGCCTAATGCTACAGATAGTCCAGCTGCAATACAACCTAATAAGAAGAAAATTTTCATTGGAATTCCCCTTTTTATCTTTATGATAAGAAATTTTCACATATAAGCCAACAATTTAGCCTTTAAAAATCAAATAAAGAATTACCGTTTGCATCAGCTTCTTTCATATATACAGGTTCCCCCGAAGAAATAGGTGCAACCTGCTGCTGAGCCATCGTCATCGGATGCGATGTTATAACTTGTGATTGTAGTTTTGGCTCCACATATGCAGAAGTTTCAACCTGTTCATCTAATAATAAATCACATAAAGCACGAACAACTAAAAGATGGTCTTTCGATTTCTGTCCTTCACTACTTTTTGCTTTCGCAATTTCATTTGCCATTTTATTTAAAATCTTATCGCTAGATACTTGCATTCCTTGTCACCTCGTACTTTGTAGTTCTTTCTCAAATTGTCCCAGCTTCTCTACTGGACCAAATACTATTATCATATCATGTTCTTGTAGTTTTTCCTGCCCTGTTGGATTATGAATAATATTTCCACCCCGTAAAATCGCTAAAATTGTAACATCAAATTGCTTTCTTACATTGCTTTCTATCAACGTTTTTCCAATTAAAAGAGACCTCTCACCAATTTCAACTTCTTCTATTGCAAAAGCCTGTTCAGTTCCATAAAGCACCGTATCAATGTAATGAACCGTTAATGGATTTGCGATTCCTTTTGCAATATGAATTCCAGCCATACTAGATGGATTAATCACTTTACTAGCACCAGCACGCCGTAATTTCCCTTCCGTTTCTGGTTTTTCAGCTCTAGCCACAATTTTAATCGTACTATTTAGCCCTCTCGCTGTTAATGTAATGAATACATTTTCAGCATCATTCGCAACAATTGCCACTAAACCAGCCGCTCTCGTAATCCCTGCCTGATGTAACACCTGTTCTTCAGTCGCATCACCATGCACATATAAAAGCTTTTCTTTCTCTAGTACAGATTCCTCTTTATCAACAACAACAAATGGGATCTTCTTTCCCTGTAATTCGCGTACAACTTGAAGTCCTACTCTACCACAACCACATACGATAACATGATCTTGTAACTCCGCTATTTGTTTGTCCATTTTCTTCCTCCGCACTGCATGAAATAAATTCCCCTCAATAATCATTGCTGCTACTACCCCAATTGCATATGTAACAATCCCTACCCCAACAGGAATAATAAGAAGCGCAAAGATCTTCCCTGCCTGTGTCAATGGAACTGCATCTCCATATCCAACCGTCAGTACTGTAATCATTGTCATCCAAAAAGCTTGGAATAAACTAATCTCTTCTATTATCATAAATCCAATTGTCCCAAGGATTACAACAAAACACATACATATAACTGCAATCCATAGTTGTCTTCTTGCATTCATATTCTTCTTCAACTCTTTTCTCTATCTACAACCTTTGCCATAGGAAACAAAATACGTATATACTAGAAACGGAATCTGTGAAAGAGGTTGATAAAATGAAAACATTTTTTTCTGCCCTGCAGTGGGCCTTATTTATCTTAGCTGGGAGCCTTATTGTACCAATTAGTGTCGCTGCCAGTTATGGACTTGAAGGTGCTGAGGCTATTGCTTTTGTACAGCGAACGTTATTTGTTCTTGGATTTGCTGGCCTCCTACAATCCATATTTGGTCATAGACTACCTATTCAGGAAGGACCCGCTGGTCTTTGGTGGGGAATTTTCTCACTTTACGCGAGTTTAGGTGTCGTATTATTTGGATCAAATAATGAAACACTCCGCGTCTTGCAATATGCATTTTTGTTAAGTGGTATTATCTGTATTATCCTTAGTGTTTTTGGACTTATCGATAAGCTTGTTCGTTATTTTACACCAACAGTTATTGGGACATATTTATTCCTTCTTGTTGCTCAGCTGAGTGGCTCCTTCTTAAAAGGAATGTTCGGTCTTGATGGACAACATACTGAAGTACAAGCAAACGTATTTATTCTTTCACTCATTGTTATTTTACTATCTTTTTTCATTATGAAGCTACCTATTATTGGACAATACTCCGTTCTTTTCAGCATTATCCTTGGTTGGACCTTATTTGCATGTTTCGGTTTATCCAACCCAATTACACCCGTGACGGATATCATTCATCTGCCATCTCTATTCGTTTTTGGACCACCCCGCATTGAATGGAATATGGCAATTACCGTTGTCTTTGTAACACTTTTACTTTTAACAAACATGTTAGCAAGCATTCGTGTTGTACAAAGGGTTGTCTCTAAATATGAAGAAGGTGCAATTCAAAATCGATTTAAACATGCCGGTATCATAACAGGAATAAATCAATTGCTAGGTGGTCTTTTCTCAGCAATTGGACCGGTCGCTATTTCAGGTTCAGCTGGGTTTATTGCAACGACGAATATTTATAAACGGCTACCTTTCATTTTAGGATCAAGTTTTATTATCATAATTAGCATATTTCCAAAGATTACTGCATTCTTTGCAGCTATTCCTGTCGCTGTTGGTTATGCTGCCATTTATCCTGTATTTGCAAGTATGATTGGTCTTGCCTTCCGGGAATATGATACTGTACAAAATAAAGAGCGATTATTCCGCGTCGCTGGGCTTTCACTCTTTACGGGCATTGGCGTTATGTTTGTCCCACCGCAAGCATTTTCGAGTCTCCCGCCATTTCTAGCATCCTTCTTAAGCAACGGTCTTGTACTTGGTTCTGTCATGGCTATTTTACTTGAAGTTTTATTTTCCCGTTCAAAGGAAGAACAACCATCGTAAATTGGAAAACTTCCATTATTGCACTCTACTTTCAGAGTTGTTACGATAGAATAGAATTATCATGGGCAATATGCCCATGATAATATATATTAACAATATGGTAATCCACTTCACCACCTTTAAAGAGGTTCGATGTCTTACTATTTTTCCTCATCATGTTACTAGAACTGATTTCTAGTAATACTTCAATAAAGAAAGGAATTTTCTATATGTCTTATAAAATGATTGTTTTAGATTTAGATGATACTTTATTACGTGATGACCATACGATTTCAGAACGTACAAAACAGGCCCTAATGACCGCTCAAGAACAAGGGGTAAAAGTTGTACTTGCTTCTGGCCGTCCGACATTTGGTATGCGCCATATTGCCAAGGAACTTCGTTTAGAAGAATACGGTAGCTTCATCCTATCATTTAACGGCGCAAAAATTATTAATTGCGAAACGGATGAAGAATTGTTCAGCAGTACACTATCTCCTGAAATCGTTCACAACTTATATGAAATTAGTAAAGAAGAAGATGTTTGGATTCATACGTACATGGGTGATGATATTGTAACGGAAGAAAATAATCCATATACAGAAATTGAAGGAAACCTTACAGGCATGCCAATTATTGAAGTAGACAGTTTTATCACTGCTGTACAAGAACCTGTTGTAAAAGTATTAATGAACAAAGAGGCTGAACGTCTTGTAGAAGTAGAGAAGAAACTTCAAAAACAATTAGAAGGAAAACTAAGCGTAATGCGATCAAAACCATACTTCTTAGAATTCACAGAAGCTGGTGTAACAAAAGGCACAAGCCTAAATCAATTAATTCAAAAGCTTGGTATTAAGCGTGAAGAAGTAATCGCAATGGGTGATAGCTACAACGATCAAGCAATGATTGAGTTCGCTGGCCTTGGTGTTGCGATGGGAAATGCTCCAGATGATATTAAAGAAATTGCAAACTACGTAACAGACACAAACATGAATGACGGCGTTGCTAAAGTTGTAGAGAAATTTGTACTAAAAACAGAAGTTCTTGTTTAATATACATCCATTCACAAAACCCATTTGAAGTCAAATACTTCAAATGGGTTTTTATTAAAATATAAGTAGCTTTGTGAAGATATTTCGAACTTTGCAACATTACCGTAGTGTAAACTTTGTTTTCAGATATAATGGAACAAAATAGGTGATTTTATTTTGAAAAAGAATATAAATTTACTATATACAAGCACACATTTTTAAGGAGGCAATTTCATGTTATCTACACCAATCGGAAGATTAAGAGCAATTGGATTAGTCGAGGGGATTTCCTTTCTACTACTATTATTCGTAGCAATGCCGTTAAAATATTTCGCGGGGTTTGCAGCGGCCGTGAAAATCACAGGTATGGCTCACGGCGTTCTATTTATATTATTCATCTTTGCAGTGATTCAAGTAACAATTATACATCGTAAGTCTATCTCATGGGCTCTAGGTGCTTTAGTTGCATCTGTTATCCCATTTGGTACATTCGTACTAGATGCAAAATTAAAAAACGAACAACAATAAAAAAAGTAGCTAACAGCTGAGATGTTAGCTACTTTTCTTTTTACAGATCCGGAATTTGCCAATCAATCCCCTTTTCGCCCATGCTAGATAAAAAGTTATTTACTTTTGAGAACGGCTTACTACCAAAGAAACCTCTTCTTGCTGATAAAGGACTTGGATGTACAGATTCAATAATATGATGATTTGAGTTTGTAATCAGTTTTTTCTTCGCTTGTGCATGTCGTCCCCATAATATAAAAATCACCGGTTTTTCACGTTCATTTAAAAGTTCAATAACACGATCTGTGAAATGCTCCCATCCTTTTCCTTTATGTGAGTTCGCTTCTCCTTGTCTGACAGTTAACACTGCGTTAAGTAACAACACACCTTGCTCTGCCCATTTCACTAAATAACCGTTATTCGGAATATCGCAACCAAGGTCTGCATGCAATTCTTTGTACATATTTTGCAATGATGGCGGTGTTCTTACACCTGGTTGTACAGAAAAGCTTAACCCGTGCGCCTGATTTGGTCCATGATATGGATCTTGTCCTAAAATGACAACCTTCGTATCCGCATAACTTGTATAGTGCAATGCATTAAAAATATCATTAGTATTCGGATATATTACATGGGTACTATACTCTTCTTTTAGAAACTGTCTTAGTTTTTGATAATATGGTTTCTCAAATTCTGGTGCAAGTAAAGACTCCCAATCATTCTTTAAAATATGTTCCATCTCTTCACTTCCTATTCACTTAATTGATCATATCTTGCTTCGTAAATACAACAAATGAAATAATCAGAGAAGCTACAGCCCAAACCGTTAAATTCATTAATGAAAAGCTCATCGATAGACCTTGCAATGCTGGTAACTTCCCTGATAAGTAATCTGTCAGTGATAAATTCACGCTAAAAATGTACTTTGCGCCTTCCCAAGACGTTGCAAATGAATTTAAGATACCACCTGCAATTAATGCTGCCAGCATGACCCCCATACCAGCTGGTGTATTACGAATTAATACAGAAACCATAAAAGATATTGTTCCCACAACAATTGCAACGAACCACGCTAATCCATATGCCATTAAAATATACTGCCACTGCGGAATAAGATGGACAAAATTTGTATTCAATGTTTCTTTATCAATACCAAATCCTGTCAAGATCGGTAAACTCCACCCGGCATATCCGAAAACAATACCTGATAATGCATAAGAAAAAATCCCCACCAAGAGCAATATAAGCGAGATAAATAATAACATCGTCACATATTTACTGAGAAGGATTTTAAAGCGTCGGATCGGACGCGTTAGAAGCATTTTCATTGTTCCTTCACTTCGTTCTCCCGATACAATGTCAATTGCAACAATCATTACAAGCAGCGGAATAAACAATGTAATTCCTTGTTCAATGAATGCCCGTACAAACGTTGGTGCTCCTGGTGCGGTCGGATTAATATCATGATCTAGATAATATTGTTGCTGCTCTACCCTTACCTTCAGCCAATCCCGCCATTCTTCTGGTAATCTAGAATTATTTAAACGATTTTGCGAATCAACAATTTGCTGCTGAAGTGCTACTTTCCAATCACTCGTACCAAGGCGCTTTTGCGTTGTCTGCACTTCACGGTACTGTGCATAAACAAACAAAGGAATTAAGATCGCCAATATGAGCACGACAACAAAAATACGTTTCTTTCGATAAATTTTTTCTGATTCATTTAAAACAAGGTTCGCAAATTCACGCATGTTGCTCACTCCTTGTGAGTTCAATAAATAAATCTTCTAGTGTAAATACAAGCTCCTTCACGCTATGTACATCTATTCCGCTTTCTACAAAGCGTTTATTCCAAACACTAATTGTTGCAATATCCATTCGGCATAATAAACGATCGTTATCTACACTAATTTCACTTACTTCCTTTGCTCCCTCTAATATGCTCTTCGCCTTTGAAATCGGAGTGACAATCCATTCCACACGATCGCTCGCAGTTTTAATCAACTCTTCAATAGGTGCAACTGTAATCACTTTTCCTTTATGAATAATAGCAACACGATCACATATCATTTGTACCTCACTTAGTAAGTGGCTCGAAATGAAAACACTCATATTTTCTTCTTTCACAAGCGTATGTATAAACTCTCTCAGTTCCCTTATACCAGCTGGATCTAGGCCATTCGTCGGTTCATCTAATATGAGGAGTCTCGGATTTCCAAGAAGGGCCTGAGCGATTCCAAGGCGTTGCTTCATACCAAGAGAATACGTTTTCACTTTATCGTGAATACGTTCGTCTAAATGAACCATCTTCGCAATTTCTAAAATACGTTTATCCGATATACCGCCCAGCATACGTGCAAATTGCTTTAAATTTTCCCATCCAGTTAAGTATGTATAAAGTTCTGGATTTTCAACGATACTCCCAATTTGTCGCATTGCTTCTCGAAAATTCTCTTTAATATTATACCCACCAATAGTAATCGTACCTTCAGTCGCTTTAATAAGACCAACTAACATCCGAATTGTTGTTGTTTTCCCTGCCCCATTTGGACCTAAAAATCCAAACACTTCTCCTTGGTTCACATCAAACGATATGTTCTCTACAAGCGTCTTTTTCCCAATTACCTTTTTTACATCCCGCACCGAAAGTATTATCGTCATTTCGCCTCTCCTCCATCTAACTGCAGCTTATTTACAACATTTTGTAGTAAACGAGTTGCCATGTATGAGTATCCTGTTTCGTTTGGATGGAAATGATCTGAGTATAATAATTCTTTCCCTCGGTTTTGAAACAGATCAAACGTTGGCGTTATATATACATTTTTATTATCTATTGTTAATTTCTCTAAAGATGCATTCCAATCTATAACAATGGATGAAGAACCTTTTAAATCCTCTACATCCTCAAAAGGATTGTATAAACCGAGCCAGAAAATCGGGCTATCTGAATTTAGTTTTCGAATTTCGGCTAAAATTTGCTTCGCCTGATTTTGAAACGTTTGCGTATCAGGACGGTATGTCTCTATGTCTATCTTCTCAAGTGATTCCCAGCCTGGAAATAAATCATTTCCTCCAATAGTTAAAACAATTAAATCTGCCTGTTTAATGGAATACTGAGCACCGCTGCTTTCTATTTGTTTCAACAAATCCGGCATTTTTGCGCCACTAACAGCTAAATTCGTTAACGCAACTTTTTGTTTGTAATCCTTCTGCAAACTTTCTTTCACTCGGCCCACATAGCCAATTCCTTCTTTATCTCCAACGCCGCGTGTTAAAGAATCGCCTAAACTGACAACTTGTAATGTTCCAGGATGTTTTTTCCCCTCTACTTGTTTTTGCCCTGTCTTCATAGTTAAATTTGAAGCTTTCGGATTTAATACATCATTAACCCCCGAAATAAAGCCATATGCAAATAAACAAAAAGATGCAATTGTAATGAGTAAAATTCCTTTTACTAATTTGGATCTCATGTCAAAACCCCTTTTAGCCTCGTAGATTGTCCATATTATACCAAACGCCCATTTGAAAAGCGATTTTCATCTCTTCTACATATATCCCTATTGATTTTCCGACATATAATTCGTGGCCATGAAAACAAAAGGAGATCTGCACTCTGTCTCTTTTTGTTTTCACTTGGCATGGGCTAAAAAAAGGCACTGACCACTTCTATGCATGATCTTATACTCTCTTCTTCCTAAAAAATTTCATGTCGTTTTTATTCTGTATTCATGTATATTATGTGGTTTCACGAAGAGTTAATTGCGGCAAAAGTTCAATGTTCTTCACATCTATTTTTTCATCCTCTATCTTCTCATATAACATTTCAAAAGCTTTCGTACCAACTGCTTTACTTGAGTGCGCAATTGTTGTAATTCCTAATATATCAGCCACCTCTTGATCATCGCATCCAATAATCGAAAGATCTTCAGGAATACGAATTCCATGTTTTTTCGCTTCCGTTACCATCCCTGCTGCGATTGGATTACAAGAAACGAGAAATGCAGTTGGTTTCACAGACATGTCGATCCACGCTCTTATCACTTCACGGCCATCCTCTACTGTAAAACGCTCTGAAAACTCCCATTCCTCTCGAGGCTTCATAGAAATCTTCTGCAATGCTTCACAATATGCTTGCTTTCGCTTTTGACTATTTACACTATTACTTCTGCCAATACAATATCCAATACGAGTATGTCCATTTCCTATTACGTATTTCATTCCTTGTGAAAACACCTTATATTGATCGATGTGTACACTAGAAATAGACTGTGATTCTATTTCTTCGCAAGTCACAATCGGCCCAAACTTTGTATATTCTTCTATCGTTTTACAATCATTCATTCTCGAACATATAATTACACCATCAAGTTTCT
Source organism: Bacillus cereus (assembly GCF_002584535.1). Taxonomy (GTDB): domain Bacteria; phylum Bacillota; class Bacilli; order Bacillales; family Bacillaceae_G; genus Bacillus_A; species Bacillus_A arachidis. Next base: position 95,466 of record NZ_NUOT01000016.1, on the reverse strand, counting down.
TCATTTTTAACATATGTAAAGTTTCCAGTTCTTTTTTTGCACTATAGTTCGTCTGGCAGAGCATCATATTATAATTTTTTTTAGCCGTTTCTTTAGAAATCCCCTCAATAATTGCACTGTAATATTGATCGTTTACATGCGGCAAAATAACCCCTATCACATTCGTCTTTCCTTTTACTAAATGAATTGCATTTACATTTTGAGTGTAATTTAGCTCTTCAATGATTGCTAAAATTTCCTGCCTCTTTTTATCACTTACATACGGATGATTATTTAATACGCGTGAAACCGTTGATACTGACACACCAGCAATTTCAGCAATCTTTTTTATATTTGTCATCTTATTTTCTTCCCCCTTCTCTCATTATCAATAAATCTTATTTAAAAATTTTCTATTGACCTGGTAAGCTTTCCACAATATATCCTTTCTTAGCAAACACGTTTAGAAAGGATTTGAAACATATGATACGCTTTAAACTAGACTATATATTTTTTATTGGTGGCTTACTCATTCTCTCTCTCGGAATCAATATGATGACAACCATCACTTCTTTTGGCCTTAGTCCTTATGATTCATTCTTTATTGCACTATATCAAAACTTCGGAATAAGTATTGGCTTTTGGATTTTTATGATTAACTTTGCTTTTACACTTATTGTGCTCTTTCTAAATAAAAAACATATTACAATTGGAACAATTGTTACTATGGTTCTTATTTCTGTTTTTGTTGATTGGATTGGTTCTATTACTTTCATTATGGATTCAATTCGCTCTCTTCCAAAATATATAACACTTATATGCGGAAATCTATTTGTTGGCGCTGGAATTGGGATTTATGTATCAACACAGCTTTGTGCTGCACCACAGGAAGCATTCGTCTTAACCATGTCTGAAAAGAAAAAGTGGACATTTCGCAGAACAGAAATTTCATTAGCCTTAGTATTTTTGACACTCAGTTTCTTGTTAGATGGACCTATTTACTTTGGAACAATTATTCTTTCCTTTACAACAGGCTGGATTATTCAAGCGTTTATTCAAATTGGAACAAAAATTCTCCACATACAAAAAGCCTATTGAGCGAATAACGCTACAATAGGCTTTTTTTCATCTATTTCACTGAAAGACCGCTCCTTGAATATAATCAAAGACAACTCTCTCATCATTTGGTAACACAACGGGCTGAATTTTCTCCGTATCAAGAGCAATATTAGGATCTTTCAAACCGTTACCTGTTAATATGGCTACAATTTGACTTCCCTTTGCAATTTCCCCGCTTTTTACTTGTTTATAAATACCAGCAAGAGAAGCGCATGAAGCAGGCTCAGCAAAGATTCCTTCATATTTCGCTAAACATTTATATGCTTCAAGAATTTCTGCATCTGTTACTTCATCAATTTTACCTTGAGAATGTTCCGCAGCGAGTGCGGCTTGCTTCCAACTTGCTGGATTTCCAATTCGAATCGCTGTTGCGATTGTTTCTGGCTCTTCAACCTTATGCCCACGCACAATCGCTGCTGCTCCTTCCGCTTCAAAACCGTGCATCTTTGGCAAACCCGTACCTAGTCTTTCATGATACTCTTTGAAACCTTTCCAATAGGCTGTAATATTGCCTGCATTACCGACTGGAATTGCTAGAATATCCGGCGCTTTTCCAAGAACATCACAAATCTCAAACGCGGCTGTTTTTTGCCCTTCAATTCGATATGGGTTAACAGAATTCACAAGTGTAATTGGCGATGAACCACTAAGCTTACGTACAATTTGCAAAGCATGATCGAAATTCCCATCAATGCTTATAATTTCTGCTCCGTACATGACGGCTTGCGCTAACTTTCCGTATGCAATCTTACCATTTGGAATGATAACAATACAGGATAGCCCAGCCCTAGCTGCATATGCTGCTGCAGATGCAGACGTATTACCTGTAGAAGCACAAATGATCGCTCCGCTTCCCGCCTCTTTTGCCTTTGCTACCGCCATTACCATGCCGCGATCTTTAAAAGATCCGGTCGGATTTGCTCCTTCTATTTTTCCGTAAATTGTTACACCCCACCGCTTCGAAAGGTTTTCTAGTAAAACAAGTGGTGTATTGCCTTCATGCAATGTTAAGGATGGTGTCTTTTCCGTAATAGGTAAAAACTCCTTATACTCAGCAAGCAGACCTTTCCACATTACTTAGCATCTCCTTCGATTCGATAGTTTGCTTTCACACAATCTACTTCTTCGTATGACCTAAGTGTATGTAAGATATATTCATAGTCTGCAAGTGATGCACGGTGCGTTACGATAACAATCTCAGCTTTCCCCTTCTCTCCAAGTGGCATTTGAATAATTTTTTCAAAGCTAACACCTCGTTCAGAGAATAGGGATGTAATTTTTGCAAACACACCAATTTCATCTTTTACATGTAGACGTAAAAACTTTTTCACAAAAATTTCATCGGACGCCTTTAATACCTTCTCGTACTGCGGAGAAACTGCGCTATTTCCAGTTACACCAAGGCGCACATTTTGCATTACTGCAACTAGGTCAGAAACAACCGCTGTCGCTGTCGGTAAGCTTCCTGCGCCAGGTCCATAAAACATTGTTTCTCCTACCGCTTCACCATACACATATACTGCGTTATATTCATTTTGAACAGCTGCAAGAGGGTGTGTATTAGGAAGTAATGTTGGCTCAACCGTTACCTCTAACTTTTCACCATCACGCTTCGCGAGTCCGATTAATTTAATTGTATATCCTAGGCTTTTACTATATGCAATATCTTCCGCCGTAATAGAAGTAATCCCTTTCACCTTTACATCTCCAAGCTCTACATTTGTAGAAAAACCAAGAGTAGCTAAAATCGTCATTTTCCTTGCTGCATCTAAACCTTCTACGTCTGATGTTGGATCTGCCTCTGCAAATCCAAGCTGTTGCGCTTCTTTTAACACGTCGTCATATGCTCTCCCTTCGTCAGACATTTTTGTCAGAATAAAGTTTGTTGTTCCGTTCACGATTCCCATCACTTTCGTAATAAGATCTGAGGAAAGCCCTTCTACAATGCTGCGCAGAATTGGAATCCCTCCAGCTACGCTTGCCTCGTAAAATAAATCGGCTTGATTTGCCTTTGCTACTGTCAAAAGTTCAGCCCCATGCAATGCCATTAAATCTTTATTAGCAGTAACAACATGTTTACCATTTTTTAGGGCTTGTAAAATATATGCTTTCGCTTCCTCGATGCCGCCCATCACTTCAATGACAACATCAATATCAGGATTATCTATAATTTCATTTGCATTTTTCGTTAATAGGGTAGAGGGTACTTGGACCTCTCTCTCTTTTTCAATATTTTGTACTAATACTTTTGTTATTTTCACTGGGCAACCTACTTGGTGTATAAGACGATCTTGATGATCCGTAATAATACGAACCACACCGCTGCCAACTGTTCCAAGGCCTAATAAACCCACTTGAATTTCATTCATAATACTGTCCACCCCTCTAAAAAATTGTATTTAGATGCCATTATATAAGTTAAAATTCTGAAAAACAATGTATTTTGAATATTTAGAAAAATATAAAACGATTCCTACTAAGAAAGCGTTGCCACGTGTTATATAATGATCATCTTATAAAATATAAGGGGTTTCCTGATACACATAATAATTTAACCAATTTGAAAATAATAAGTTTCCATGACTCCGCCATCTTATGAGTGGCTTTTCAGATGGATTATTATGTTTAAAATAGTTTTTCGGAATCTTAATATCTAACCCTCTTTGTTTATCGCGTTCATATTCTTTTTTTAAGGTATCGCAGCTATATTCGCTATGACCAAGAACAAAAATATGCTTTCCATCTTGCCCCATAACAAGGTGGACACCTGCTTCTTCTGATGTTGCTAGTAACGTCAACTCTCGTACCTTTTCAATATCAGATGCGCGTACTTCCGTATGACGTGAATGTGGTGCAAAGAAGATCTCATCGAATCCTTGTAACAATTTCACGTGCTGTTCTTGCACTTCATGTTCAAATACACCAAACATCTTTTCTTCAAGCGGATATTTCGGAATTCCATAGTGATAATACAGGCCTGCTTGTGCGCCCCAACAAATATGCAATGTAGATGTTACATTTGTTTTTGAATATTCCATAATACGCCCAAGTTCTTCCCAATAATCTACATCTTCAAAAGAAAGTGTTTCAACTGGAGCTCCTGTAATAATGAGACCATCAAACTTTTCTCCCTCAATATCACGAAATGTTTTATAAAAACTTGTTAAATGATCTTGCGCTACATTACGAGATATATGAGACTCCATATGGAGCAAATGCAGATCTAATTGAAGTGGTGTATTACCAAGTAACCTGAGCAATTGCGCTTCTGTTTCCTGCTTTGTTGGCATTAGGTTTAAAATTGCAATTTTTAAAGCACGTATATCTTGCGTTTCAGCTCGTTCTTTTGTCATCACAAAAATATTTTCTTTTTGCAATACTTTACGAGCCGGTAAATCCTTATCAACAATGATCGGCATGTGCTTTGCCTCCAACTAATGCTTCCTCTAAATCCGCAATAATATCAGAAACATCTTCTATACCAACTGATAAGCGAATTAAATCAGATGTAACACCTGCTAAACGCTGTTCTTCTTCAGTTAACTGTCTGTGCGTTGTACTAGCAGGATGAATCACACATGTTCTTGCATCTGCTACGTGCGTCACAAGCGTTGCCAGTTTCACATTTGCAATGAACTCTTTCGCAGATTCTAATCCTCCTTTAATGCCGAATGTTAAAACGCCACTCGCTCCTTTTGCTAAGTACTTTTGTACTAGCTGATAATTCTCATTACTTTCTAAACCCGGATAATTTACCCATTCAATACGTTCATGGCTAGCAAGCCACTTCGCAACTGCAAGAGCACTTTCACTATGACGCTCCATTCGTAAATGCAAAGTTTCTAAACCGATGTTGCTAATATACGCATTGAATGGGCTCATACAGTTTCCATAGTCTCTTAATAATTGAACACGAGCTTTCACAATATATGCTGCCTTCCCAAATTTCTGCACATAACTTACACCATGATAACTTGGATCCGGTTCGACAAACTCAGGGTATTTTCCATTTGCCCAATCAAAGTTTCCTCCGTCAATGACAATCCCGCCTAATGAGCTTGCGTGACCATCAATATATTTTGTTGTAGAATGCACTACAATATTTGCTCCATGTTCAAACGCTTGGCATAAATACGGTGTTGCTAATGTGTTATCAACAATAAATGGTACTTCTAACTGTTTCGCAGCAGCTGAAAACTCTTTAAAATCCAGAACATTCATCGCTGGATTCCCCAGTGACTCTGCATAAATAAGCTTTGTTTTATGATTGGCAAGTGCCACAATTTCATCAGAAGATAAGCTTGGATTAAAGAATGTAACCTCAATCCCTAATTTACGTAGACTTACCCCAAATAAGTTAAATGTTCCCCCATAAACGGTTGAAGAACAAAGTAAATGGTCACCACTGCTACAAATATTTAGAACAGCAAGCATAATAGCCGCTTGACCAGAAGCTGTTGCAACAGCTCCAACACCACCTTCTAACTCTGTTAATTTTTGTTCAAATGCTGCTAGTGTCGGATTCCCAATACGCGTATAAATATAGCCTTCTGCTTCTAAATTAAAGAGTGCCGCTAAATCATCGGACGTATCGTATTTGTACGTCGTACTTTGATAGAGCGGTAAAACACGCGGTTCACCGTTCTCCGGTGTATAGCCACCTTGCACACAAATGGTTCCTTTTCCCCATGATTCTCCCATCTCTCATTCTCCTTTCTTTTATAGAAAATAAAAAAACTGCTTCTTTCCCTAACAAGAAAGAAGCAGTTTAAAAACACGCTCTAAAGTCTCTTTCTTATCTCTCAGGGCTTATTACCTGCAGGATTTGGCACAATTCCGCTATGCGGCTGTTGCCAAGGTTTCATAGGGCCTGTCCCTCCACCTTTTCTTGATAAGACTATGTAATTACCGTTGATTTTATAGCAATAATTTCCTGATGTCAATTATTTTTCTGAATATTTATGAAAGATTGTATTGCTACTTTAATTGTTCATTCTCAAAATTTAAATTTAAGAAATTGAAGAAAATACTCCTATTTAAAGAAAAATAATACCTTTTAAAAACTCTACTCACTATGTAAAATTATAGAGCTATATTTAATCGTAACAAGCAACATAATATTTTTAACCATGTTACACTTTATATACAGGTCATCAAGATATTTACAAAAATATGATTACATTTACGAATGTTTCAGAACCCCATAAAATAATACTGCTGATTTTTGTAATATATTTTGAATAAGTAATTCTCTTAAAAAGATAATATGCATATTCAATTCATTCCTTAATTATCTTCGTATCGGAATCTCTAACTTTTCATAATAACGTATAAATAGAGGAGGCATAACAATTGACTATTAGGAGAAATCTGCACTATTTACTCATCGTGTACGGTATGTTTCTAGGTGCTATCGTTGGTGCTACAGTCTGGTTATTTTTAGTTGTCACAAATGCTGGAATTCAGTTTATTTGGGGATATTTACCTAAGGAATTGGGATTACCACCTTATTACACACTTTGTGTAACAATAATCGGCGGTGTTCTTGTTGGACTGTCACAGAAGTACTTCGGCACATACCCACGTTTAATGCCAGAAGTAATGGGTGAATATAAGAAGACAGGTAGAATTGAGTACCAATTTGTACATAAAGCTACGTTAACAGCCATTATTGTTTTAGTATTTGGCGCAAGCTTAGGACCAGAAGCAGCACTTGTTGGGATTATAGGTGGACTTTGTACATGGGTTGGTGATCGCTTTAAATTTACTTTAAAAGGAATGCACGAACTAACGGAAATTGGGATTGGCGCTGCCTTAAGTGTTATTTTTAATGCACCGCTATTCGGTTATTTAGCTCCAAGCGAGCATGAGGATACACAACTTGCTGAAACTTTTAAAGAGAAAAAGACTATTGTATATCTCGCTACTACTTTTGCTGGTTTTTCTGTATATTTATTGCTTAGTCAGTTTGATAATCGAGGATCTTTTATTGTTAATTTTGGAGAAGGATCTTTTACACTCCGCGAATGGGTGGCCTTTCTTCCCCTTATTTGTATAGGTGCCGGTGCAGGCTATTTTTATTTCAAAATAGAACATATATTAGAAAAAATAGTACATCCTTTTCAAAAGTATAAACTAACATTAGCGATTATAGGCGGTATTCTTCTAGGAATTGCAGGCACTTTACTTCCGTATACACTGTTTTCAGGAGAACACCAATTAAAAGAATTAGTAACTGAATGGACAGAGTTATCATTTTGGATCCTGTTTCTTTCAGGAATTTTAAAATTATGTATAACGGCAGTTTGTTTAAATACAGGTTGGCGTGGTGGACATATTTTCCCGATTATATTTGCTGGTGCAAGTATTGGATATGCTGTAGCTACTGTCATACCGTTAGATCCAGTTGCTTCTGTAGCTATTATAACGACAGCCATTTCAAGCTATGCAATACGAAAGCCAATCGCTATTACATTATTATTACTTATGTTCTTCCCAATTAATTTATTGTTACCAATGATTGGAGCTGCAATGATTGGTAATGTTTTTCCACTTCCTAACCATAGTGAGAAGAAACAGGAAGCTGGTGCAAATATCGAATAGTAAAATGAACAAATAAAAGGCAGTACCATCACAATAAAAGTGTTGGTACTGCCTTTTGAGTAAAGAATGTTTACTTTTACAAATAAAATTGCCACTACAAATGGACTATTACAAAATAATATTTAAGACCTCAAAAAAACTAACATTTTAAAATCCCATACAGCTCATCAAAAGTTTGAATTTCATAAGTTGGAACTATCCCGCTATCGTTTAACTTCTTTTCAGGATTAAACCAACATGTGTCTAATCCAGCTAGCTGCCCACCCTTAATATCTGCACTTAAAGAATCCCCGATAATTAATCCTTTCTCTACAGAAAAATTAGAAATTCGTGCAAAAACATAATCGAAGTATTCCTTCATTGGTTTTTGGTAACCAGTATCTTCTGAAACAAAAATACCCTTAAAGAATGAATGTAATCCTGAATTACGTAGGCGCTTGTCTTGCGTTTTGGAAACACCGTTTGTAACAATATATAAATCGTATTCGCTTTGGAAACCTTGTATTAATTCAAAAGCCCCATGAATGAGCTGATTCCCTTCTTCTAAATAACTACGATAATTCTTTTCAAACAATGGTCCATCGACTTCTTGGCCATATTCCCTGAATAAAATTGAAAATCGCGTATTCACTACCTCATCTCGGGCTATTTTCCCTTCTTCAAAGGATTCCCACAGACCTTGGTTTATTTTTTTATAATGTGCCTCAATTTCATTAGTTAAAGGGATTTTTTGTTCCTCAAAAAGCAAATGTAATGCTTTTCTTTCAGCTGCTTTAAAATCTAATAATGTATCGTCGACATCAAATAGTAATGTTTGATATTTCTTCATGTTGCTTCTCTTCCTTTCTTCTATAAAAACACGCTGTTTCTTTTGTCATTAAATAAATCGTATCACTCCCGCTTGTAAAAAGAATAGGAGATATCTCATACTAAATGAGAGGTGAAAAAATGAAAATCAAAAAAGATTCAGATGAGATTCATAATTATGTAAAGCAATTCAATTTTCAAACATTCTTTTCTTTTGACATTTTGCCGTATATAGAAATTCATTCGTTTCAAAAGAAAGAAACCATTTGTAATGAAGGAGAGGAGTTTCCCTATCTCTATTACTTAATTTCCGGAAAAGTAAAAATATATATGAGCCATAAGAATGGAAGGATTTCCTTAATTAATTTTGTAAAAGCGCCATCAATCATGGGAGAATTAGGATTAATTGAAGTAGAGACGTTAACAAAAGGGATCGAAGCCATGGAACCATGTATCTGTTTAGCTCTTCCCTTGAAAGATTGTCGCCATCTCTTATTACAAGACGCCCATTTTTTACAGCAGTTGTGCAAATTCATTGGAGAAAAAACAATTACTCGAACTGAACAATATGCAAAAAGTCATAACTACGCTTTAGAAAACCGATTAGCGGCGTTCATTCTGTTAACCGAGCAAAATAATTGTTACCTTGAAAAGCATACAGAAGCCTCTGAATACTTAAACGTTAGTTATCGCCACCTTTTATTTGTATTAAAGCAGTTTTGTCAGCAAAATTGGTTAAAAAAAGAAGGGAGAATGTATTTCATACAGGACAAAGAGCAATTACAAAAGTTAGCAGATGAACTCACTCGGCAATAACAGAACGAAACCTCATAAGTTCTTCTGCTAGACTATTTATTAAAAAACAAAAAAGCAGTACCAACACCATAAAGGTACTGATACTGCATATTGAGCGACGATTATTGTATTAATTAGAATGTGCTTGCTACTTTAACAGCTTTCTCAAGGCCTTCTGCAATAATCTCTTCCGCTTTATCTGGGAATTGGTTATGACCTTCAACAATAACTGTCTCCATATCTTTTGCACCGAAGAATCCCATCATGCTTGCTACATATTTAACAGCCATTTCTACTTCTGCTGCTGGTCCTTCAGAATATACACCACCGCGTGCGTTTAATAGCGCAATTTTCTTATCTCCAATAAGGCCTACTGGTCCTTCTGGTGTATATTTAAATGTTTTACCAGCACGGTTTAAGTAATCGATATATGTGTGCAGTACAGCTGGAATTGTTAAGTTCCATAACGGGAAACCAAATACTACTTTATCAGCTGCAAGAAATTGATCTAAATATTTATCAGCAACAGCTACTGCTTTTGCTTCTTCTGCTGTTAAATCAAATCCTCTACTTGTTTTAAATGTACCGTTAATCATATCTACTCCTACATATGGTAATTCTTCATTGTATAAATCAAGTTCTACCACTGTATCATTTGGATGTGCTTCTTTATAACTTGCTAAAAACGCTTCATATAATTTTACGCTAACTGCTTGGTCTGCTGGACGGTTGTTAGCTTTTACAAATAAAACTGTTGTCATGCCTTTTTTTCCTCCTATTGCTTACTCTTACGTTGTTTATTATCTACTCGCTAAAAAGGGATAATCCCTTGTAATTATTGTTGTTTACAAATACATTTTATCCTCTCATCCTAACAATTTCTTCCTCACATAGACGTATCTTTTCATAAAAAAAGTCCGCCTCCTAAAGGCGAACTAAGTCCTAAGACTTTTGTCTTATACGATCCCACTTTTCACTGCATATAAAGCTGCTTGTGTACGATCAGATAAATTTAATTTGCCTAAAATACTACTTACATGAGCTTTTACTGTTTTTTCTGTAATCACTAACACGGATGCAATTTCCTTATTACTCATCCCTTTTGCCAAGAGCTGCAACACTTCATTTTCCCTTGCTGTTAGTACATCTACATGAATATTTGATGACTCCTGTTTCTCTTCTTGCGGCAAAGTTTGAGACAGAAGCGCGCTTGCTATATCAGGGTGAAGCTGAATATTTCCTTTATATGCGCTACGAATCGCTTCGACAAGTTGATCAGGCTCAACATCTTTTAGAATATATCCGCTTGCCCCAGCTTTTAAAGCCGGCAAAACATGCGCTTGATCAGAAAAACTAGTTAATACGAGCACTTTCACATTTGGATATTCCTTTTTGATGCATGCTGTCGCTTCGATCCCATCCATCTCTGGCATATACAGGTCCATCAAAACTATATCTGGCCGCACTTCTTGAACCTTCACCAAAGCTTCTTTCCCATTATTTGCCTCTCCAACCAATTCAAGATCTTCTTGTGTGCTTAAAAAAAAGGCTAATCCTTTTAAAACAACTGTATGATCGTCAACTAATAATACTCTTATCTTCACAAGTTCCCCTCATTTTCACATCGCATTATAATGGTACGATAACTTTTATACTTGTTCGCTTTTTCTCACTTACAATCGTAATCCATCCGCCAATTAACTCTGCGCGTTCACGCATTGTTGTCATACCGAGCGATTTCTTCTCTTTTATATCTTTTTCTATAAAACCGAGGCCATAATCAACTACCTCTAAGGACACTTCTTTCTCTGTTACTTTCAAATAAATTGTCGCCTCTGTTACCCCCGCATGTTTACTCACATTATTTAAAGCCTCTTGTCCAATTCGCCATAATGTTTCTTCCACTACACGTGGTAACTCACGCACACCTTTAACTTGCTCACGAATGCTCAGCCCTAAGTTCTCTCCATATTGCTTTAAAGCGGGTAGCAACCCTTTTTCTAATCCTGCTGGACGAAGTTGCCAAATAAGTGCTCGCATTTCTTTTAAAGCACCTTGTGCTAATTCCCTTATCTCATGAAGAGATTGATCTACCGTTTCATTTTGTCCCTTTAAAACAGCTTCTGTCCCCTTCGTCATAAACGTTAATGAAAATAACTTTTGTGAAACTGAATCATGCAGATCCCGTGCCAAACGGTTTCGTTCTTCCATCCGAGCAAGTTCACGTCGCTGTTCATTTAACCGTAAATTTTCAATCATTAATGAAATATGATTCGTTAACGCTTGCACGATATCTACGGTATTCTCATCAAATCCTCCATGCTTCGAACTCACGCATAAAACACCAAACACTTGATTTCGAATTTGTATTAGAGCAACAATGATAGAGCCATTAGACCGTCTTTTCAACAAAACAGGCTGATTTTTTTCTATCGCTTCTTTTGCAGTACTCTCTAACTCCCTATCTCTTTCCATTACATATTTCTTATAACAAGCTCGCATAGATAAGTTCTTTTCTTCCTTTATAAAAAACGCAACTTTCTCCCACTGAAATACATCCTCCACTTGTTTTACAACTTCTTCTGGTAATGTATTTAACTTATGGATTTTTCTTAGCTCTTGAATGAAACGTTCTAATTTCACATAATAATGAGCACGTCTTTTTTCACTTTCATATAATTTTGTCCGTTTTAAAGTTGTTCCAATTTGCAAAGCAACCGATTGCAGCAGCATAAGTTCTTCTTCAGAAAAATGTGTTTTTCCTGGGCTTGCTACATTTAGCACACCGAATTCTTCACCGCCAGCTTTTAGGGGAACTGTTGCATGATGAAGAATTCCTTCTGTATCGCCCCAATTATGTTCAATTGCATTATTAATTCTCTTACATTCAATAATATTAACTGCTCGCTCTAATTTCCCTTCTACAAAGCGACGCAGACACCAGCATTCTCCTTCACACATCGGTCGTTTATTTTGAAACGCGAGCGCTGCTGGTAAATGATAATCAATTAATTTCGTATATCTACCATTTTCATCGGCCAGAAAAATCCATCCTGTTGTTAATCCTGTTACATGCAATAATTTTTCTAATACCGCTTGCAACATGTGATATGTATCATTAGATGTATTTAACGTTTCTGCAATTTCTTTTAATATAGCTAATTCGCTTATACGATTCCCTTGAAACATAAATTGTCTCCTATATACGATATTTTCATTTCTTATTGTAACAAATTCATTATCTTTTCAACCAAGCTAACTACTTTTTCACTTTGTACTTATTCATAACATTGATATAATGGATAAAAATGTAGTTTTCATTATATCACCTAAGGGGGCTTTCTCAATGACATTAAACAAAGCACTTACAATCGCTGGTTCTGACACAAGCGGTGGCGCTGGCATACAAGCAGATTTAAAAACGTTCCAAGAACTTGGTGTATACGGAATGACATCTCTTACAACAATTGTAACGATGGACCCACATAACGGTTGGGCACATAACGTGTTCCCTATCCCTGCTTCTACACTAAAACCACAATTAGAAACAACAATTGAAGGCGTTGGTGTTGATGCTTTAAAAACTGGTATGCTTGGATCTGTTGAAATCATTGAAATGGTTGCTGAAACAATTGAAAAGCATAATCTACAAAATGTAGTAGTAGATCCAGTGATGGTTTGCAAAGGGGCAGATGAAGCATTGCATCCTGAAACAAATGACTGCTTACGCGATGTACTTGTTCCAAAAGCATTAGTTGTGACACCAAATTTATTTGAAGCATATCAACTAAGTGGTGTGAAAATTAATTCCCTTGAGGACATGAAAGAAGCCGCAAAAAAAATCCATGCTTTAGGTGCAAAATATGTACTAATTAAAGGTGGTAGCAAACTAGGTACGGAAACTGCAATCGATGTATTATATGATGGGGAAACATTCGATCTTTTAGAATCAGAGAAAGTTAATACAACAAATACACACGGTGCAGGTTGTACATACTCTGCAGCAATTACGGCAGAACTTGCAAAAGGTAAATCTGTAAAAGATGCTGTAATAATCGCAAAAGAATTCATCACAGCAGCGATTCGTCACTCTTTCAAATTAAACGAATACATCGGGCCAACACATCATGGTGCACATCGTAAATTTACAACTGGAAAAGAACTTGTATAAGAAATAAAAAAACAGGCTATCTATAGATAGCCCGTTTTTTTATGATACTGAACTTAGCTTATTTCTAACATTTCCATACTATTAAAAACTACAAACTTAAAATCCTGTTGTTCCACGTGAAACAACAACAAAGTAAAAAAAGAGCGACGAATCGCTCTTTTTTTTCAGCAACACCTTGATATTTTTCCACCTTTCGCATTGAATCTAGCTTCTTGCGCCTCTGCAAAGAACTGTTTTCGACATAGAATCGTTTCTTCTGGATGGTGCTGTTTCATATGAGTAACGTACGTTTCATAACTTGGTACTCCAACAAGCAAACTAATAAATTGCTTTCTTGTTCTCCACACCTTCCCCAATTTTTTAAGCATAATTTCTCGACTCACTTTCATCTCTTGGAATATAGGGTGCTTCTTTTAATGGTGTTGCTTTATTTTGCAGCACCTTAATCCATATACGAATAGCTGAAATAAGGACCGCTATTACAACTAACATGAAAATTCCACAAAGTGCAGCATCGATATAATCATTGAAAATAATTTGCTTCATTTGTCCCACATTTTTGGCCGGTGCTAGTATTTTCCCTTCATCTAAGGCATTTTGAAATACTTTTGCATGGGATAAAAATCCAATTTTCGGGTTATCATGGAATAATTTTTGGTAGCCGGCTGTCATCGTCACAATCAGCAGGCCGACAGTTGGAATAAGTGTAACCCAAACATACGCCTTTTTCCCCATTTTGAACAATATCGTTGTTCCGAGTAATAACGCAATACCCGCTAACATTTGATTCGCAATTCCAAAAAGTGGCCATAGTGTATTAATCCCACCGAGTGGATCAACTACACCTTGGTACAAGAAATACCCCCACCCTAACACGCATAGCGTTGTTGCAATAACATTAGCTAGTGTAGAATCCGTTTTCGCAAATGGTTTATATATGTGTCCTAAAATATCTTGAATCATAAATCGTCCTACACGTGTACCAGCATCAATTGTAGTTAGAATAAATAGTGCTTCAAATAAAATAGCAAAATGATACCAGAACGCCATCATCGCAGTTCCACCGATTACTTGTGAAAAGATGTAGGCCATTCCAATTGCTAATGTTGGTGCTCCTCCTGTGCGAGATAAAATTGTTTGTTCACCAACATTTACAGCCAGGTCCTTTAAGTCGTTTGGTGTAATCGCAAATCCCCAAGAAGAAATAACTTGAGCTGCTTGCGATACATCTGTCCCGATAAGAGCTGCTGGACTGTTAATTGCAAAGTATGTTCCTGGTGTTAATACACAAGCTGCAATCATTGCCATCGCTGCAACGAACGATTCCATTAACATCGCTCCGTAGCCAATTGGCTGAGCATGACCTTCTCTTTCAATCATTTTCGGAGTAGTACCAGAGGAAACTAAAGCATGGAATCCTGATACTGCCCCGCAAGCAATTGTAATAAATAAAAACGGAAATAGGTTCCCAGAAAACACAGGACCTGTTCCATCAATAAACTTAGACACAGCCGGCATTTGTAGGTTTGGCGCTACGATTAAAATACCAATTGCTAGCCCAACAATCGTACCGATCTTTAAAAATGTACTTAAATAATCACGTGGAGCAAGAAGCATCCACACTGGTAATGCCGACGCAATAAAACCGTATACAATAAGCATAATTGCAATTGTTTCACCACTAAAAGTAAACATGCTTGCAAGGGTAGGATTCTCAGCTACATACTGCCCTCCCACAAGAGCTAAAAGGAGTAAAATAATACCGATAACCGATCCTTCTCCAATGCGTCCTGGGCGAATGTAACGCATATAAACACCCATTAAAATAGCGATTGGAATTGTCGCTGCGATCGTAAACATTCCCCAAGGACTACCAACAAGCGCTTTCACAACTACTAGAGCTAAGACTGCTAATAAAATGATCATGATACCTAAAATACCAATCATCGCAATCAATCCTGTTACAGGACCGATCTCATCTTTAATCATTTCACCTAATGATTTTCCATTACGTCTCATTGAAGCAAATAAAATAACAAAATCTTGTACTGCCCCAGCAATTACAACCCCAACAATAATCCAAATTGTTCCTGGCAGATATCCCATCTGAGCTGCTAAAATAGGTCCTACTAGTGGACCCGCTCCAGCAATTGCGGCAAAGTGATGCCCAAATAATACCCATTTATTTGTTGGGACATAATCCTTTCCATCATTTAGCGTCTCAGCAGGTGTTCGCCGATTATTATCTAATTCAAATACTTTCCTAGCAATAAATCTACTATAGAAACGATAAGCAACAGCATATACAGAAACAGCTGCCACTAATAGCCATACAGCATTAATCGTTTCACCTTGTGATAAGGCAATTACACCAAATCCGGTTGCTCCTAAAGCTGCGATTACACCCCAAAGTAAAATTGACTTAAGCGCCTTCACATACAATCCCCCCTATACTACTTCTTAGTGGAAATTGTACTAAATTTTCTGAATATTTAATTTGAACCTTCCCTATTATGAAGGATTCTTATGTTAACATGTTGAAATTCACTTACAACTTGTCATAGTTCAATTTTATTTCGCAGTCGTTTTACATAGTTTCGACTAACGGGAATTGCCTGCTCATCATACCTTTCCAAATAAAGATTATAGGTTCCATTATAATAAGGCTTTAGTTCTTGAACATACATAACATTTATTAAATAACTTTTATGAACACGCAAAAAATCATATGCTGTTAATTTATTTTCTAGTTCTTGAAGTGTATACGTTGAAATATACTGATTATTTGTTGTATAAATCGAAACTGTTTTATTCTCCTTATTCTTACTTACATATATAATATCCTCTGGAAAAATATATGTAATTCCCTCATGACTTTCAATCGGAAGTTTGCGCAAATGGCTTTTTATTTTCTTTCCCTTTTCTTGCTCTATTCTATGCAAAAGAAACTGTAAATCTTCCTCACGAAAAGGTCTTATTAAGTAATAAAATGCTTGGAATCGAAAAGCTGTTATCGTCTCTTCTATATCCCTGCCTACAAAAATAAATTTTGCACTACAACTTAGCTGTTGTAATAAGCTAGAGAATTCAAATCCTGTGCCATCTTTTAACTTTGTATCTAAAAAAACGAAATCAGGAGTATGTTTTTTTGCTATCTGTAAAGATTCCATTCCTGTTCCTGCTTCAAAGCATTCTACATTTCTCATATTTTCTGTAAATGTCTCAATTAATTGATTTCTACATTCTGAATCTTCCATAATAAGTAAAATCCTCATCTGCCCAACCACCTAATTGTTTTGTCCATAAGTCTTGTTGTATACATTCGCTTTAGTAAGAAATAATCCCTTTTTCTAGCTATATTTTCTATTTAATATGCTACTCTTTTTCTCAATAATAATAAAAGAAGGAAGTCATTTGGACTTCCTTCCTTTATTATACTAATTCTTGTTGCTTTGTTTCCTGTCCAAGCACAACCACTGCAAGCACCCCTATTAAAATGGAGCTGCAAAAGATTGTAAAGATTAAAGAAAGAGAAGCTTGCGAGGCAACAAGGTAACCTACTAATAGCGGACCGAGAATACCGCCAATACGACCAAATGCGGCAGCCATACCTGCCCCAGTACCGCGAATTACTGTCGGATACTGCTCAGGTGTATATGCATATAACGCTCCCCATGCTCCTAAATTAAAGAAGGACAATAGCATTCCTGCCACCAGCAATATCGTAAGCGATTCAGCTACTCCAAAGACGTAAGCACTACATGCTGTACCAATTAAATACGTAACTAATACAAACTTACGGCCAAGTCGTTCAATAAACCATGCAGCAGTAAAATATCCTGGCAGCTGCGCTAATGTCATAATTAATACGTACTGGAAACTTTTTATTAAACTAAATCCTTTTAATACCATTACACTTGGTAACCAAAGAAACATGCCATAATAAGAAAAGACAACACAGAACCATAAGATCCATAGCATAATTGTTGCTTTTCGATATTCTCCAGACCAAACTGCTTTTATATTTGTAATAACAGATTGTTGTTTCCCGACTCTCTCAAACCTTGGTGAATCTGGTAAATTCCATCGTAAATATAGTGCATAAAAAGCTGGAACTGCACTTAATACCATCGCTACTTGCCAGCCATACTTGGGAATTACAAAATAAGAAATAAGAGCTGCAATTAACCAGCCACCAGCCCAAAAACTTTCTAATAACACAACAATTTTCCCACGCTCATGCGCCTCGACGCTTTCAGATACAAGTGTCGAAGCAACCGGTAATTCTCCGCCAAGTCCCATGCCGATTAAAAAACGCAATATAAGAAACATAGCTAATGTTGTTGTTAATGCTGTTAAGCCACTACAGATAGAAAATAATAATAATGTCATAATAAAAACGGACTTACGCCCCATCTTATCTGCTAATATTCCAAATAAAAGCGCTCCAACTGCCATTCCGATAGAATTTACACTTCCAATCCATCCCATTTCTTGGCTACTTAATCCCCATTCTTTTTGCAATGCAACGATGACAAATGAAAGCATGCCGACATCCATTGCATCAAATAGCCAACCAAGACCCGCTATTCCAAGAAGCTTGCGCTTTGAAATTTCTTTTATATCCCCCACTAAAAACCCTCCTCACACAGGTGTCTTTACACATCATTTTACACATGTGTATTGTATAAGTAAAATACTTTTATTTCTACACTTACTGTAAAGTTTTATTTTAAAATTCCCATAAAGCGATGGCTTTATTAGTGAGAAATACTGTATAAAGTGGAAGTTGCTCGTCCAGAATGTGAGGGGGATGGCGTTTCTGACGTAGAGGTATTTTTTTACCTCGCAGGAAGAAGCGAAGCCACCGAACATTCTAGCCACTGGAACTGGATAATGCTTTCGCTCAATTTTGAGGTGAGAGTATTACTACCCGCAAATAGCGGGATAAATTTTTACAAACAAAAAAGCAGCGATATTTCGCTACTTTTTCGAACGCATTACTTCTTTTAGAAATTCAGCTAATACAAGCTGACGACGCCAACGCGTCGGATTGCTACATAGCCGGTAAAACCATTCGAGATGAATGGCTTGAATCCATTTTGGCGCACGTTTTACTTCCCCTGCCCAAACGTCTAAACTGCCACCTACACCAACAGCTACCTTTGCTTGCAAACGATGCTTATTATTTTGAATAAAATTTTCTTGTCTTGGGAATCCGAGTGCTACAAGTAAAATATCAGGCTTTGCTTCTTGAATACGAGAAATAATATCTTCTTCCTCTTCTTGTTTAAAGTATCCATCTTGGGTCCCCACAATAGATACAGCTGAATATGTTTTTGTTAAATGATCAGCAGCACCTTTCACAACATGTGGTTTTGCTCCAAGTAAGAAAACCGATACAGGTTTATTTTCTTTCGACAACGCTTCAAATAAATCACTCATTAAATCAAAACCTGCTACTCGCTCTTTTAATGGTGTTCCTAGCATACCACTTGCTTTTACAACACCGATACCATCTGGTGTAATTAAATCTGTTTTCAAAAGTGTTTGATAAAAACTTGGGTCTTTTTTCGCACACATTACGATTTCCGGATTTGCTGTTACAACTTGGAATGTATGAGTTCGTTCCGCCTCTAACTGCTTCATGATATATTGAATTGTCTCTTCCATTGTCATCGTAGAAAAAGGGACACCTAAAATATCAACTGTTTGCACTGCCATAATGATAATCCTCTCTATTTCAATAAAAGTTTTTTATATGCTTTATGAGTATCTTCATATAGATTTCGTAATGAGAAACGCGAAGAAGCATGCTCATACAAGCGTTCACCCATCGATGCTAATTCACCATTCTCCCATTTCTTATATCCTTCCTCTAGTGCACTTACTAATGCATGTGTGTCACCAGTCGGTACAATCCATCCATATGTAGGATTAACAATCAACTGTTCCATATCACCAACATTTGTTGCAATAGACGTTAAACGCTGATTTGCGGCTTCTAATAGTACAAGTGGGAAACTTTCACTATAAGAAGTTAATAAATTTATATGAGCGGATGCATATAATTCTTTTACATCCGAACGATGTCCTAAAAATAGTACTTTATCTTCTAAATTTTTCTTCCTTACTACCTCTTTCAACTCTGCTTCAATTGGACCATCACCAACTAACAACACTTTTATATTTGGGATCGTTATTTTTTGCAAGGCATCAAATAAAATATTATGTCCCTTTACAGGGTGAAGACGAGCCACTTGAATAGCTATAAATGACTCTTCTTGTATACCAAATTTATCTTTCAAATTATAAGGTTTCGCTGGGATACCATCATACTCAATCCCGTTATAAACAGTACAAATTTTATCTTCTGGCACCCCGAGTGCTACAGTATTTTTCTTAAAACGTTCTGTAATCGCAAAAAACAAATCTACTTTCTTATAAGAATGTAAATTTAATTTTGTAAAAACCCAACCTTTTAATCCACGCTTCATAAAATCAAGGGTTGGATCACTATGAACCGTTGTAACCCATTTTGCACGTATTTTCCTTTTTAGAAGAGATAGATAAAAGTTTGCGCGTGCACCATGTGTATGTACAATATCAAAGTATCCTTCATTAATAAACGTACGTATTTTGGAAAGAATCGATATGTCATAACGAGATGATTGGGGAAAAACATGGACCTTAATTCCGAGCTCTCTTGCTTCTCTAGCGATCGCACCTTCTTCAAATACAGCTAGTTCAACTTCATCTTTTGGAAATTGTGACAAAAGTGAAATAATGTGAGTTTTCCCGCCACCTTCTTCTGCTCCAGCATTCATATGCAACACTTTCATCTCTTTCCTCCTCCATCTTTATGTTCTCTTATCGTTTACTATAGCAAAAAATAAAAGCTAACGTGGCGCTAGCTTTTATTTTTCTATCATTCAATTTCTAAATCCACAATTAAATATGCAAAAATTACAGCAAAATAAATACTTACTCCAGGAGCAGTTAATACATGACCTGCTATAAACGCAATACCTAAACCTAATGCTAGCGAGGTTGCTAATAATCCGTATTTTACTGTAAATACCTCTCTAAACCTAGTTATTAGTATGAGGAGAATCTTTATACCAAAGTATAAAAATGGAATTAAAAGCAAAGCAAAACCGATAATTCCAAATGCATAGAACCAATCATGGAAATCTCTTTCAATTAGCTTCGGTTCCCCTTTGAAATTCCCAGAATATCCCATCCCCAATAATTTTTGAGATGTTGGAGCTTCTGCATAGTAGTCTTTATACACTTTCTCAAACAGCTCACGTCCGCTGAAAATAAGCGCTTGTGTTTCCTCTTGTTTCTTTACTTCTTTTTCCTCTTGTGTCACAGGAGGTTTATGTTGTGGTTTATCTTCTTTCTTTTCCTCTGCCTCTTTCATCTCTTGTTTATTCTCAAGGAATTGGAAATGAAATCCTATATTTTTGAGGAATGGAGAAAACGGTGTATACGCCACTACTCCAGCAAAAACAACCGTTGCAATGATACCGTTCAGTAAATATGCTTTCTTTTTTCTATCTTTACGCTGTAAAAATGCTTGAACATAACACATAAACACAGCAACAACCATTGTACCAACAATGGCTCCAAATCCTACCTTTGTACCAATAGCAAATAATGAAAAAATCATTAAAAGAGAAGGAATCCAAAAATAACTCTTTGCTATACTTGTTGTTTTTTCAATTGAATATAGAAAAACAATTGGACATATCACTGCTAAAATAGAACCTAATTCATTTCCTGCATAGAACCAACCACGTGAACCGGTTTTTATAGACGTGTAACTATTATAATCCGTTCCTGTCGCAATCGAAATAACCATGATGGCATTTATAATTAGTGTTGAATATACGATATAATTACGCATTTTTGAATATGTATTTACTTTATTTTTTAATGATTTAAATACAAAGATGTAACAAGTCAGCATAATGATTGGGTATAAAGATTTTGCTATAAATTTAATTTCTTCTCCCAACATGATAGGACTTTTAACGAATTTAT
The DNA here is from genome assembly GCF_002584535.1 of Bacillus cereus. Taxonomy (GTDB): domain Bacteria; phylum Bacillota; class Bacilli; order Bacillales; family Bacillaceae_G; genus Bacillus_A; species Bacillus_A arachidis. The sequence goes on along the minus strand of NZ_NUOT01000016.1, from coordinate 73,943 downwards.
TATTTACAAAACCTGCCGCACAAACAATCCCGACTACTATTAAATATATGATATATTTACGATTTCCTTTTTCTTTTGCTTGCAGCAAAATATAGATTCCACCAAGAGCCATTACAAATAAACGCGTAATAACTCCAATTGTTGTATCAATTTTTAAAACCATAATACAGAATGATGTGAGTAAGTCTAAAATCGGCTGTAACATAATGAAAATCAATAAAAAGTTTTCAAATTTATTACTTAAACTATTATTTTTTACCATCTCAAACCCCCATAAATAACTATCATTACCTTATCTCACTTTATACAATTTACAATGAAACTCTAACTCATCTCAAATATTCATTATAACATAATTTTTGAGTTAAGCTCTTTCAATTTATATAGAGAAAAGATAACAAATCCCCTTCTTATATGTCAGATATTTCGTATCTTCAAACGCTTTCTTTCCCCATTTTTTCTTTTTTTCTACATGTAACGAAAAGTAATTGTTATTTCTAAAACTTTAGTGTATATTTTGCTCTGGAACATCTTTAAAGGGAAGGAATTAGAGCTATGTTATTAATCGAAATATTTACGTTTCTTGGCATTGTTGCCGCTGCCATTTCTGGTACATTAGTGGGTTTAAAGAAAGATTTAGATTTATTTGGTGTCCTTTGTTTAGCTGTAGCTACTGCACTCGGTGGCGGAATTATTCGTGATGTTATGATTGGTAACCTCCCTCCCGTTGCATTTGTACAACCAATTTACTTTTTTGTCAGCGTATTAGCTGCTCTCTTTACTTGTATGTTTTTTGAACGTATTAACAAACTTCAAGTTGTAATTATGCTTTCAGATGCTGTCGGTTTAGGCGTTTTTACTGCTATTGGTGCAAACGCAGCAATGTCGCATCACGTTGATGCTTCATTTCTAGTTGTTTCAATGGGTGTTATTACAGGTATTGGCGGAGGAATTTTGCGTGATATTTGCGCTCAAGATATTCCCTACGTATTCCGTAAAGAAATTTATGCCATTGCTTCTATTTTGGGTGCAATTAGTTTTCTTATTACGCATGAAATGGGTGCACACGTATTAGCCTTTTATATTTGTTTACTAGTAACGTTCACCATACGTGTAGTCACTGTTATATATAATGTACATTTTCCAGTTTTCTTTAAAACACATTCAAAGGCAAATGCTAATAAAAGTCATTAAGAGAATTCAAAGCGAATTCTCTTTATTTTATACTCATTGCCTAAATAAAAAAACTCACCATTTTTATGATGAGCTTTCTTTTCATATATACCTCAGTATGCTCCCGGAAGATATAGGATAAAACGATCCTGTTACGAATGGCTTTATTTTTTGAAAAATAGCTTTTGACAATAGAAAGACAGCATATAAACACCTAAACTTTGTAAAATAAAAATACTCGGTATGATTAAACTACCGTATACAATATCCTTATTTAAAAGTTTCATTCCAATGTATCCTGTTATAAGTAATAGGAATAACATATAGCCTTCGCTCTGTTGTTTTTGAATAAGGAAATGTAAAAGTGCAATTATCATAAATAAAGTTACAACCATAAAGAGAAGATTTTCACCCTTTAACAGTGCTCCATTCATTCCTTCTGATGATAGTTGATCTATGTTTGACTTAAGAGAAGCTAACCTTTCTGTTTCAAACGCCTTTAATGTTTGATCCATATGTTCTTTCCAACTTTGCGTTTGAACCGTTTCTTGTTTATTGTGCTGTTCCCCAATTAAAACCGATTGCACATATGCATTGTTAGAAATCGTATACTGTTTTATTCCCATTGCTTGAATCCCATAATTCACACTAAAATGTGTCGCATAAAATACAACTAAAATCCCTATTGCCTTTAACAATATATTTTGTTTATCTGCACTTTGGAATATTTCTACTAGTAAAATATACGTAAGTACTAAAATAAGTATAAATACTCCTACTGGATTAATTATATTACTAAAAGCAAATAATACCGCAGCACACACCCATATGTAAGAATGACTCAATCCTTTATGTAGTAATATATAACTCGCACAGTAAAATAAAAATACAGAGAGTGATTCTCCTGTTAACAATGAGCAAGAGAGAATATTAGGCAAATATAACGCGTAAAATAATGCAGCAATCCGACCACATTCCTCTTGAAATAAAATGGTAGCAATTCGATAAATGAAAAACGCCGTACCCATGCAATATAAAATATTACATAATCGTAAAACAAATGTAGCATCGCCAAACACACGAATCAATATTGACTCATATATAATGAAAGGTAATTGACTAATCACCGTTATATTACTGCTTCCTAGCGCAACTTGTTTTGCAGTCTCATACATGGCTCTCACATCACCTATAACTGGGGTATCCAAAAAGAGAACTGCCCCAAGTCTAACGAGTACTGTCATACTCATTAGAAAAATAAGAAACTGTTTATCCGTAAATCGATATTGCAAAATAGAAGCGAGAAGTAAAAAGAGTATAACGAAAATGGATAGTACAATCGTTACGCTCGTGGCACTTCCTCCTAATAATTGCTTGCTCCCCTCAAAAGCGTTCCAGCAAGAATAAGCAAAAAAGGCAAGCATAGTTCCAATAATCATTTTACTAAATCCTGTTTGTATGTGATTCATATGTATATTGCACCTCTATTTCCATTTATAACACAACGATTCTATCACGAATAGACACATGACAGTTAGAAAATTTATCTCTCTATTCGCGGGCAGTAATACCCCCGCCCTAAAATTTAAATGGAAATAGAGGGATTAAATGAGAGATAAACTGTCCTTAAAAACCCAATTGAAAAGGATTCATAATCAATTGAGAATGAAAAAATCCTCACTGATTAAAGTTTCACTATATATGACAAAAATAGCACACTCTTTTTTTTACTTGCAATGTAAGCGAAACCTCTTTTACACTACAATCTATACAAAACAAATTTTCTTTCAGTTACCCGCATAGAAATGCAACATTATTCTATTTTAATAAGATCAACTTCTTATCGAATATCGATTGTCTAAATAACAAATAGTATTCAATAGAAGAGATCAATCTTTTTTATACAGGAAATGAGCGTACCACTCTGATTGAAAACGTAAATAGGAGTAGATTATATGGATAAGAAATTTATGAGAGAATCAAAAGCAATTAAAACAACGCGTGTTTTCCCAAATGATTTAAACAATCATCACACCTTATTTGGCGGAAAATTATTAGCAGAAATTGATAGCATTGCATCTATTGCAGCAGCAAGACATAGCAGAAAACATTGCGTAACAGCTTCCATTGATTCTGTTGACTTTTTAACTCCAATCCATCAAACGGATTCCGTTTGTTATGAGGCATTCGTTTGCTATACTGGAAAATCCTCTATGGAAGTGTTTGTGAAAGTCGTTGCAGAAAATTTATTAGAAGGAGAGCGTCGTATTGCTGCAACTTGCTTCATCACATTCGTAGCACTAGAAAATGAAAAACCCTCTTCTGTTCCTCAGGTGCTACCAGAAACAGAAGAAGAACATTGGTTATATAAAACAGGCAAAGAACGTGCACAAAACAGAAAAAATAATCGTTTAAAAAGTAAGGAAATGGCTGCCGTATTAACATTGAATAAACCTTGGAATGTATAAAACTTCTTCCCAAAAGACCATGACTCCCTTAGCGAATATAGTTCCACTATATTCGCTATTTTTTTAACTATATCTATAAACGTTCTGTCTTACAAAAAAACATATAATTCCCCCCTAATCTACATCATATATCTTCCTAGCCAATAGTTGATTTACAAAGTTTATGTGCGGTACACTTATATCCGACGTTATGAATTACCAATATTAATTTATTCAATATGGGGGACATTTCTTGAAACTTATACAATGTATTAAAAATCATTCACTTTATAGAAAAGTAAAATCAATCCCTGTTATTCAAAATTATTCTCAGAATAAAACACTTCGTATTAGAAGAGCAAACATGGAGCAGCATGGATTAAAATCACTCATTCTAATGCAAGAAGCATTTAAATCGGCAGGGCATACATTTTGGTTAGATTATGGCACTTTATTAGGTGCTGTACGTGAAAAAGACTTTATTGGACACGACGATGATATTGATGTTGGAACTTTTTACGTAGATGAACAAATGAAACAAGCTATTGAGGATCAAATGAAAAAAAGAGGTTTTATAAAAGAAAGAGCATTTGTAATCGACGACAAGACTGTAGAGGAAACATATGTGTATAACGGCGTATACATTGATATCTTCTATTACTTTAAAGAAGAAAGCCATAAAATATGGTGTTATTTCTTTGAAGGTGGTAAAAATGTAAAGTTTGGAAATTCAGGAACCACTCGTATTTCAACTGGTTGGAAAACAAAAAAAGCCATCTCTACATTTACAGGCATGAGAACAATTCCGTTCAAAGGTGAAACGTTTACTGTTCCTAGTAATTATGAAGAATATTTAATAGACAACTATGGTCCAAATTATATGATTAAAAATGCAAATTGGGATTCTTCTAACGCTGCTTCCAACATTGAATTACTTCCAATAGAACATGCAAAAGGAATCTATTTTAATAACTAATATAATTTATTATGAAAGATACTGACGTAACTTTCATGTATGTAGAAAGGTGAAATCATGCAAAAGTCACTTGTCTCAAATATTTTCTATAAAATATTGCTCAATACCTTTAATATCATACTTCCCATTTTAGTTGGTCCATACGCATATCGAACGCTCGGAGTCGATTCTATGGGAACCGTTAATTTTTCTGAAACTATTTTTAATTACTTTTTCATTTTTGCTGTATTTGGTGTATATCAATATGGATTACGTGAAATCAGTTTAGTGAAAAACGATAAGAAGAAAGTTTCACAATTGTTCACGAGTCTATATGTGATTAACTTTACAACCAGTATCCTGGCTTTAACAGCCTTTTTATTATTTAGTTATATTGGATACGGGAACCAGGATTTATTCCCTGTACTTCTCATTTTCGGATTCAACTTTATCTCAAATTTATTTTATGTAGAATGGTTTAATGAAGCACATGAAAATTATGATTTCATTACGAAGAAAACCGTTGTTGTTCGTTTGATTTATGTTGTGCTTCTTTTTATTTTTATTCATGGAGCAGATGACTATAAGCAATTTGCCGGTTTATTAGTTCTATCAACATTTTTAAACCATACTATTAGTTTTATATATGTGAAGCGCCAAGTTAAGTTTGATTTTTCCAATTTAACAATTATTCCACATTTAAAGCCTTTATTTTTAGTTGTCATTTTTTCAAATGCTAATATTCTATACACACAACTAGACCGCTTTGTTTTAGGAGAATATGCTGGAAAAGCTGAAGTGGCTTTCTATGTAATGGCCTTTCAAATTATGACCATTATTAATACACTTATGTTAAGTGTTGTACAAGTTACAATTCCAAGACTTTCTTATTTGTCAGGAAACGCAACTGAAGAAGCATATGAATCGCTACTAAATAAAATTTCAAAAGTATATTTTATTACGCTATTTCCTGCAGCAATTGGATTAATGCTTATTGCTCATGAAGCTGTTGTCATTTACGGTGGAAAGGAATATGCTGGAGCTGGTAACACATTAATTATTTTTGCATTTTATATGATTTCAGTAGGGATCGAATCAATTTTATCAAACCAAATTATTTACGTAAAAAAGAAAGAAAGCATTTTAGTGCGCTTTTTATTCATTTGCGGGTTCATAAACCTTGCATCCAATATCGCACTTATATATTTCCACGTACTCACACCAGCAACAGCAATTTTCACAACAACAATCGCTAACTGTTTGTTAATTACACTTGAGTATATTTATGTGAAAAAGAAATTAAAAGTCAATTACACATTGTTCGATATACAGAAACTAAAATACATGTTCTATTCACTGACATTTTTACCAATAGCGTTCTTAGTTGATACGGTAATTTCGGAACAAATTCTACAAGTTATCATTACAATATTAGGATGTGCATTAGCTTATGCACTTATCCTATTCATAGTGAAAGATGAAATTCTCTATATGCTATTAAACAAAATGAAGACAAGATTTAAAAGAGCTTAATGTAGATGAAATAAGAAAACAAACTATTTTTCTTCATATGAACAAATGAACCTTCTTGAAGGAGCTGTTATAATTGAAATTCTCTTTAATCATGGCCACTTGTGGCAGACGTGATGATATTCTTGACTTACTAAAATCGTTAGAAAAACAAACTTATAAAAACTTCGAGCTCATTGTAGTTGACCAAAACGATACACCCATTTCTGATCTCTTTGAAGATTATAAGGAAAAGTTCGCAATCAATTATATTTACACGCCTATTAAAGGATTATCTCGTGCCCGTAATACAGGGTTAAAAGTGACTGATGGCGATATTATTGCTTTCCCAGATGATGACTGTGTTTATGAAACAAACGTGTTAGAAAGTATACTCGAAACATTTGATGCTAATAAAAATATTCAGTTTGTCTCGACAAACACTACAAATGTTGAAAAAACCGGATCATTAATACATGCTCCAAAAACAAATATTATGTTAAATAATAAATATGGATTCATAGGTCCTTCTTTTGCACTATTCTTTACGAAACAATTTGTACAAGATGTTGGTACATTTGATGAAGACTTAGGTGTTGGATCTGGAACAATTTATGGAGCTGGTGAAGAAACCGACTTCGTACTGCGCGGTATGAAAAATGGATATACCGGACTATTTAGAAAAGACTTATTCGTATACCATCCCGTAAAAGAAGAAGTGATTAATGAGCAATCATTAAAAAGAGCCATTTCCTATGCCGGCGGTTTCGGGAGAGTTATTCGTTTACATTATGGCTTCCCTTACTTTTTACGTGCGGTTGCAGCTGCTGCATTCCGTATAACACAAAACATTTCAAACGATAAACGTAAATTCCATGCAAATCGCTTAAAAGGAATCGTTCGAGGATATTTTAAATAGAAAAAAAGAAGAGCGCCGTTCAATATTAGAACAGTTTACTCTTCTTTTTTTTATCTAGTTTCCCTCTTCAAAAACGAAATAGTCTCCTTTAATCCATCGCAATAAGGTGTCATTGGTATTTTACCAATATAGTTCTCATATTTTTCTCCACTCAATATAACTGGCTCTTCTATCAAATACAGCATTTCTACAAACTCCTTCATTTGTTTATCAAATAGGCCAAGCATTCTAATCATACGTTTTTTTACAGTCATTATAGGCTTTGTGTATCCAGTTAATTCTCTTATATACCCAATCATCTCTTCTCCTGTAATTACGCCACATCCTGGTATATTCCAGTTTTGTCCGTATGCATCATCACATAATGCTAGTTCAACAATAGCATTAGCTCCATCTGGTGTATAAATATATTCCCTTGCAATCCCTTTATCCCCAACAAAGCTAGATATTTTATTTTTAAGAACACCTTGTAGTGTATGATGAACAAGTGTACTTTCCGCATTCGGGCCATAAAAATCTGGAAAATGAGCAATAAGTACTGGTACCCCAGCCTGTTTCGCCATCAATTCAAGTTGCAAACGAATTTTCCCCTTCTTTGTATGTGGATTCTTTTCATCCTCTTCCGTTACCTTCTCTCGCCCCTGCCTTCCATACCCATAAATGTTATCTACCATCGCTAATTTAGCACCGTAATATTTCGTTGTTTCTAATATATTCTTTAGTAACTCCGGTTGTTTGGTCTCCCAGTCTGAATATGGAATATTTACAGCATGAAATATAACATTTACACCTTTTGCAGCTTCCATTATATTTGCTCGCTTAAATACATCTCCCGCTATTATGTGTACTCTTTCCTCATCGTAAAATAGCTTTTCTAGTTTCTCCTTATTTCTCGCAAAAGCAACTACATCAATCCCTCTCCTACATAACTCCTTTGTAATTGCATACCCCATTGCTCCAGATGCCCCCAATACTAGCGCCTTTTTCATCATCATATCCTCCTTTTAATTAACCACTGTTCAATTAATGTTAAAAAGAAAATCACTTACATAAGAAGCGATTTTACAATGAAGTCCACATGTGCATTAGCCAAATTTCGTACATCTTCAAACGTTTGAACATTTCTACAATAATGTGAAACAAACCCATGTAATGATAAAAAAACAGACCATATAGTCATTATACTTACCTTCTCATTACATAAGGAAGATACAACATTAGCAAACTTGTTATAACTGGCATTTGGCTCATTTGCTAGACATTCTTTTAATTCTTCATCTTTAATCAAAAACATAATTTCATAATGACTTTGATTTCGCAGACCAAATTCAATAAAACCCAATAAAACTGCTTTTAATTGTTCTTCTCTCTGTAAATTTTGAGCAATCGTTTCATCCAATTTTTGATCCAATAATTGAAAATCTTGCTCAACCATCGCATAAAAAAGTTCTGCTTTATTTTTAAAATGATAATAAATTGAACCATGGCTATACCCTAGTTCCCCCGCAATCTTACGCATTGAAGTATGCTGATACCCTTGTTTTATAAATAAATCTCTCGCTGCATTTATAATCATTTCTCTTGTTAACTCTTGTTTAACCGCTCTTCTTGGTGACATTTTTTATACCTCACACTTTAATTAACCACTGTTCAATTACATTATATTCCTTTTTTAAAAATATGCAACCCTATTCTTGTAAAAATATACATTTCGAAAGGATAGCATTATATACAAGAATTTAGTATCATGATTCAAGATACTATTTTGAAATGGACGGGGGACAATATGAGCTTATTAACAGTTGAAAATTTAGGTCATACATTTGGTGATCGCACACTATTTAAAGACGTATCAATGCGTTTATTAGCAGGTGAACATGTTGGATTAGTTGGCGCAAATGGCGTTGGTAAATCAACATTTATGAATATTATTACTGGACAACTTATCCATGACCAAGGACGCGTAGAGTGGACACCTGGTACAGATTACGGATATTTAGACCAGCATACAATCTTAACACCTGGCAGAACAATTCGTGATGTTTTAACAGATGCATTCCTACCTTTATTTGAGAAAGAAAAAGAACTCAATATCGTTACAGAAAAAATGGGGACAGCTACACCAGAAGAATTAGAAGAACTTCTTGATCAAATGGCAGAAATTCAAGATGCACTTGAAGCAGGCGGTTTCTATTTACTAGATATTAAAATCGAAGAAGCAGCACGAGGCCTTGGAATTGATGCAATTGGTTTAGATCGTGATGTTTCTGCACTAAGTGGTGGACAACGTACAAAGGTATTGCTTGCAAAACTTTTACTTGAGCAGCCAGAAGTATTATTACTGGATGAGCCGACTAACTATTTAGACGTTGAACACATTCAATGGTTAACAAATTATTTAAAAGAATATCCACATGCGTTCCTTTTAATTTCTCATGATACGGAATTTATGAACAAATGTGTTGATGTTATTTTCCATCTAGAATTCTCAAAAATGACGCGTTATACAGCGACGTATGAGAAGTTTTTAGAGCTTGCAGAAATCAATAAAAATCAACATTTAAACGCTTATCAAAAACAACAAGAATTCATCAAAAAGCAAGAAGATTTCATTGCGAAAAACAAAGCTCGTTATTCTACGACAGGCCGCGCAAAAAGCCGTCAAAAACAGCTTGATCGTATGGAGCGTATTGATCGCCCAGAAACAGCGATTAAACCAGAGTTCTCTTTCAAAGAATCTCGTGCAAGCAGCCGCTTTGTCTTTGAAGGAGAGAACGTAGAAATTGGTTACACACATCCGTTATTACCAAAATTAACAATGACAATTGAACGTGGTGAGAAAATTGCAATTGTTGGATGTAATGGTGTTGGTAAATCAACATTACTAAAAACAATCTTAGGTAAAATTAATCCATTAAGTGGGAAAACAAGCCTTGGTGACTTCTTAACACCAGCCTATTTTGAACAGGAAGTAAAAGCTGATAACATAACGCCTATTGACGCCGTATGGAATACATTCCCAAGTTTAGACCAACATCAAATTCGTGCTATGTTAGCGAAATGTGGTTTAAAAAATGAACATATTACTCGTCCACTAAACCAATTAAGTGGTGGAGAACAAGCCAAAGTTCGTTTATGTAAATTAATGGGTGAAGAAAGTAACTGGCTATTATTTGATGAGCCGACAAACCACCTTGATGTTACAGCGAAAGAAGAATTGAAAAAAGCAATGAAAGCATACAAAGGAACAATCCTTCTTGTATGCCACGAACCAGACTTTTACCAAGATTGGATAACGAAAGTTTGGAACGTAGAAGAATGGGCGCAAGCTAGTAATTAATAAAAAGGTGAACCACAGTGGTTCACCTTTTTATTACTATGGATGGATTTATCCATTTCATGTGATTTTTATATGATAATACCCTGCTAACCTCAACCGAAAATCTTTGAAATTAGCATATGATTTCAAGTTCGCTAGCATTCCTTGAATCACTGGTATTCTTGGATTTGGCAACCTCATTTCGGCTTCCAAAACATCTAGTGTAACTAACAATTCATCATTTTCTAACTGATCTGCCAATGTGCGTTTAAACATAATAATTTCCTGTAAAAAATGTTCCTTTGCTTGCTCTTTAATAAGCTCTGAACTACCAAATAATTGGTTCATTTGCTCTTCCTGCAAAACGGGTATGTCCTCAGAATGTACAAGCCCCTCTACAAGATCATCCATTCTCTTTAAAATAAATGTAGAGACGTGAGGTATATCAATTTCAGCTACATTAAAAATAATTAATTCTAAATAACTTCGGCATATCCCCTCTACCATAAACACAAGGTCTAATACATATGGAATAACCTTTTCACCATAAATGGATAATAAGCTATTTCGATAAAAGGCATGCGATTCTAACTTCATTTTCATCATAAAAGCTTCTACTTCTTTATTAAACGGGATTGCATTTTCTCTCGCAAGTATAATAAGAAATTCCTTATGTTCTTGGACATCATTAAACTGGCAATACAATTGCTTTTCAAACTTTTCACGTGGTAGCAAAGATTCTTCATCAATAGCCATCGTCTTGTTGTAGATTTTGTCATAATAATATTGAATTGTCGCTAATAACAATTCATCTTTTGATTTGAAGTATAAATAAAATGCTCCCTTCGATATTCCACACGCTGTTACGATTTCTTGCACTGACGTTGCATTCATACCCTTAGTTGCAAATAACTTTATTGCCATTTCGATAATTAAACGTTCTTTTTCTTTCATTTTTTTCTCTCTCCTATTTATTCAAAAACGCTTATACCCACATTATAAAATTCTATCATAACATTACAATTTTTTTCATTTTACCATACCATGCTTTTCTATTGACTACTGACCACACAGTCAGTTATATTATGTATTAGACTGACCAGTTGGTCAATATTAATTATAAAAAGGAGTGCAAACATGAACAAAATTATTAACTTTTCGTTAAAAAACAAGTTCGCAGTTTGGCTATTAACCATTCTCGTTACCGTGACAGGGATTTATTCTGGGCTTAATATGAAACTAGAAACAATCCCTGACATTACAACACCTGTTGTAACAGTAACAACGGTTTATCCTGGTGCTACACCAGCGGAAGTAGCCGATAAGGTATCGAAACCGATGGAACAGCAACTGCAGAATTTAAGCGGCGTCAATGTTGTCAGTTCTTCCTCTTATCAAAATGCCTCTTCTATTCAAGTAGAATATGACTTTGATAAGAATATGGAGAAAGCTGAAACCGAAATTAAAGAAGCACTTGCGAATATAAAATTACCAGAAGGCGTGCAAGATCCAAAAGTTTCCCGAGTAAACTTTAATGCCTTTCCTGTTATTTCATTAAGCGTAGCAAGTAAAGATGAATCTTTAGCTTCCTTAACTGAAAAGGTTGAAAAAAATATTGTTCCAGGATTAAAAGGACTTGATGGCGTTGCATCTGTTCAAACTTCGGGACAACAAGTAAATGAAGTACAACTTGTCTTTAAAACAGATAAAATGAAAGAATTAGGGTTAAGTGAAGATACTGTTAAGAATATCATTAAAGGCTCTGATGTATCTCTACCACTTGGACTCTATACATTTAAAGATACGGAGAAATCCGTTGTTGTAGATGGTAATATTACAACAATTAAAGCTTTAAAAGAAATGAAGATTCCTGCCGTCCCTTCAGCGGCAAGTGGTCAGGGTAATCCAGGGGCTAGATCTCAAGCACCACAGATGAATCCAGCTGCAGCTAATGGGATCCCTACTGTTGCATTAGAAGAAATTGCTGATATTAAGGAAGTCGGAAAAGCGGAATCTATTTCGCGTACAAATGGTAAGGAAGCCATCGGCATTCAAATTGTCAAAGCAGCTGATGCAAATACAGTTGATGTCGTAAATGCCGTAAAAGACAAAGTAAAAGACTTTGAAAAGAAATATAAAGACTTAGAAATTATCTCAACATTTGACCAAGGTGCACCGATTGAGAAATCAGTTGATACAATGCTGAGCAAAGCAATCTTTGGTGCCATCTTTGCTATTGTCATTATTATGTTGTTCTTACGAAACATCCGAACAACATTGATTTCTGTCGTCTCTATACCACTTTCTTTATTAATGGCTATTTTAGTACTAAAACAGCTGGATATTACACTTAATATGATGACGCTTGGAGCGATGACCGTTGCCATTGGACGCGTTGTCGATGATTCAATCGTTGTTATTGAAAATATTTACCGACGTATGTCCCTATCAGAGGAGAAATTACGAGGAAAAGACTTAATTCGTGAAGCAACAAAAGAGATGTTTGTTCCAATTATGTCTTCAACAATTGTAACAATTGCTGTCTTCTTACCACTTGGACTTGTAAAAGGTATGATCGGTGAAATGTTCCTACCATTCGCTTTAACAATTGTGTTTGCCTTGTTAGCTTCATTACTTGTAGCGATTACAATTGTGCCGATGTTAGCTCATTCCTTATTTAAAAAGGAAAGCATGAAAGAAAAACAAGCACATCATGAAGAAAAACCAAGCAAATTAGCAAACGGCTATAAACGTGTGCTTGGTTGGGCATTAAACCATAAAATCATTACATCTAGCATCGCTGTTCTTTTATTAGTAGGTAGCCTTGCACTTGTACCAATTATCGGTGTAAGTTTCTTACCATCTGAAGAAGAAAAAATGATTATTGCAACGTATAATCCTGAACCAGGACAAACATTAGAAGACGTTGAAAAGATAGCAACAAAAGCTGAAAAACACTTCCAAGATAAAAAGGATGTAAAAACAATTCAATTCTCATTAGGCGGAGAAAACCCAATGAGTCCTGGTAAAACAAATCAAGCTATGTTCTTCGTCCAGTATGATAATGACACGAAGAACTTTGAAAAAGAGAAAGAACAAGTCATTAAAGACTTGAAAAAGATGACAGGAAAAGGTGAATGGAAAAGCCAAGACTTCGGGACTAGTGGCGGTAGCAATGAAATTAAGCTATACGTATACGGAGATAGTTCAGAAGACATCAAACCTGTCGTTAAAGATATTCAAAGTATCATGAAGAAAGAAAAAGACTTGAAAGATGTCGACTCTAGTATTGCAAAAACATACGCAGAATACACATTAGTCGCAGATCAAGAAAAACTAAGTAAAATGGGGCTAACCGCTGCCCAAATTGGAATGGGACTTTCTAATCAGCATGATCGCCCTGTTCTTACAACAATTAAAAAAGATGGTAAAGATATTAACGTTTATGTAGAAGCAGAAAAACATGATTATGAAACAATTAATGATTTAACAGACCGCAAAATTACAACACCACTTGGCAACGAAGTAGCCGTTAAAGATGTTATGACTGTAAAAGAAGGTGAAACTTCCAATACAGTAAAACATCGCGATGGACGTGTTTATGCTGAAGTAAGTGCAAAATTAACATCCGATGACGTTTCAAAAGCATCTGCTGCCATTCAGAAAGAAGTCGATAAAATGGATCTTCCCTCTGGTGTAGATGTTACCATGGGCGGCGTTACAAAGGATATCCAAGAATCATTCCAGCAACTTGGTTTAGCGATGTTAGCTGCGATTGCCATTGTATACTTCGTCCTTGTCGTTACATTTGGCGGTGCCCTTGCACCACTCGCAATTCTATTCTCGCTACCATTTACAATTATTGGTGCCCTTGTTGCACTCTTAATCTCTGGTGAGACATTAAGCGTATCAGCGATGATTGGTGCCCTTATGTTAATCGGTATCGTTGTAACGAATGCTATCGTGCTTATCGACCGTGTTATTCATAAAGAGCGCGAAGGCCTATCAACGCGCGAAGCATTATTAGAAGCTGGCGCAACACGCTTACGTCCAATTCTAATGACTGCAATCGCAACAATTGGCGCTCTTATCCCACTTGCACTAGGATTTGAGGGCAGTGGATTAATTTCTAAAGGCCTTGGAGTAACGGTAATTGGTGGATTAACAAGTTCAACATTATTAACACTCCTTATCGTTCCAATTGTGTATGAAGTACTCAGCAAATTTAAAAAGAAAACTGTAGAATAAAAAAATAACCTCGCGCGCAGCGAGGCTATTTTTTATTTCCAAACAAAATGAGAAAATCTCCATAGCCTTCTTTTTCTAATTCCGCTTTCGAAATAAAGCGAATTGCCGCTGAATTAATACAATAACGGAGACCATTTGGACCTGGTCCATCTGGGAATACATGACCAAGATGGGAATCTCCTTCCTTACTTCTTACTTCCGTACGCGTCATATTGTGACTAACATCCAGTTTCTCTTTTACACTAGCTGACATAACCGGCTTTGTAAAACTTGGCCATCCGCATCCGCTATCAAATTTATCTAAAGAAGTAAATAGTGGTTCACCGGAAACAATATCTACATAAATGCCTTCCTCTTTATGATCCCAATATTCATTTTGAAAAGGCGGTTCTGTACCATTTTCTTGCGTTACATAAAATTGCATATCTGTTAATCGTTCTTTTAAGTGCACATTATCTTTTGGCCAATGTTTTTTAATAAAAGCATCCCGTCCTGATCCTTGACGGTATAATTCATAACGGAAAGCATTCTTCTTGTGATAATCTTGATGATACTCTTCAGCTGAGAAGAACGTAGTAGCCGGAAGAATTTTTGTAACAATTGGTTTAGAAAAACGACCGCTCTCAGCAAGTGCCGTTTTTGAATCTTCTGCTTGTTCACGTTGCTTCTCACTATGATAAAAAATTACAGTTTCATAAGAATGTCCGCGATCATGAAATTGACCGCTGACATCTGTTGGATCAATCTGTCTCCAATATATGTCTAGTAATTTTTCATATGGCATTCTATTTGCATCGAATGTAATTTGTACCGCTTCATAGTGCCCTGTCGTTTCTGAGCATACTTCTTTATATGTTGGATTCTCTTTATGCCCGCCCGTATAACCTGAAACAACCTTAATGATTCCTTCCATCTCTTCAAATGGTGAAACCATACACCAGAAACACCCTCCAGCAAATGTAGCAAGCTCTACTTTTTTATTTATAGTCAATTTGCATCACCTCACTATTTATCCCGCCTTAACGGGCAGTAAGCCCCCACCTCAAGGTTCAGATAGAAATAAGGAAGGTAGGTGGCTGATCAACTGCCCGTAAAAGTCTGATTGGTTCAACTAATAATCAGTGGGGGATGAAGAGAATCCCCACTGATTAAAGTTTCACTTTATTCTTTCTACAGTATGGCATATAAAGGTAGACAATATGAAAGAAAAAGCATCGGCGCCCGATGCTTTTTCTACTTTATTATTCAGCAAGATCCATTTCTTTTTCATCACTCGTTACATCCAACACATCTAATAAAAACATAAAGATTGGGATACCGATAATCAGTCCCCATACACCTAAAAAGTGTTCTGAGAAAATTAATACCATAAATGTATAGAAAATCGGTAAATTAGTTTTTTGCGACATAAATTTAGGATTTAAGACATAACTTTCAAGTGCATGAATAACACCAACAATTATTAAAATATACACTACATAAGTAATGCTACCAATATTATAAGCAATCATACAAAGTGGAACGAGCGAAATGATTACACCAGCTACCGGAATTAAACCAAGTAAGAAAATCATTAGCGCTAATCCGAGTAATTGTGGAAATCCTAAAATCCATAACGCAATCACTGATAAGATACAATTAACAATTGCAATTAGAAATTGCGCTTCAATTACTTTTCCAAATGAACGAGCAAACTTCTTTCCAAAATATTCAATTTCGTTATAAAAAATTGCAAGTCTACTCTCTTTAAATTTCGCAGTAAAAGCTACAATACGAGCTTTTTCAAGTAAGAAGAACAAACTTAAAATGAGTGAAAGTAAAAATTGCAAACCAAATTTCCCGACATTGGCAATAGACTTATAAAGAATATCTACACCTTGCCCCACATATTTAGAAAGCTCCATATGGTTAATAGCATTAATTGAAGCCTTTATAATCTCATTATCAGGTGGATTTTTAAGGAACACATTGAACTGATAGATCAATTGTGAAATTTGTACCGTTAATACCGGTAGATATTTAAATAATGTAATGGAGATCCCACCAACTAACAGTACATATAAGAATGCTATAATAATTTTCCGATTAATCGGCATAAAGTTATTTAATTTCCGAGAAATAAACTTTTGGAATCGATCCATTAAATACGTAAAAATGAACGTAATTAAAATTAAATTAAACATACTTTTTAGCCCGTATAACATAAGGGCTAGTAAGAGTAATACAAGTAACCTCTGAAATCCTTTGCTTTGAAACAGGTTTTTCATTTGCATAATCGACGAGTGATCTCTCCTGTCCTATAAAGTGAAACTTTAAAAAGTGGGTTTTCTCTATCTTCCCCCTATTATCCTCCCTCATAAATCGGGCTTTCCCAGGCAACTTATTCTCTACTTAAATTTTTTGCTGACGCTAGATTTAAGCTCTAGATATTACTGCCTGTTAACGTGTAATAAATCCTGTTACTTTCTATTTTACAATACAATCATCCTTTTCAGAACGCATTCTATAAAGTATTAATGAAGATTTAAGGAAAATTCTTTTTTTCTCGTATAAAAATAGGTCTTACCATTACTGTAACACAAAAAGCGAGCTATCAATAGAAATCTGTTCTACTAACAGCTCGCTTTTATACTTTTTATAAATTATATTCCGTTAACCGATAAATGGCATAACTATCGGAATAACAACTACTGTTACAGCAATGCTTGCCATCACTGCTTCTTAAATACGAAGCAGCTTTTTGAGTTCCTTTGCATATGTCCGACTTACCGGTACTTTGGAAGTATCTTTCATAATCAGATTATAAGTGGAATTAAACCAAGGCTGTATTTCTGAAATATGATTGATATTCGCAATAAAACTACGATGAACGCGCATAAAACTTGTTTGTGGTAATTTTTTTTCTAAAATAACAAGTGTATCATGTGTTACATATGTTTCTCGAATCGTCTTTACAGTTACTTTCCCATCAACGAGCCCTACATAAACGATGTCTTCAATATTCACAAGTATAATAGATTCCTCTATTGGCAACGCAAGCTTATGCATCTCAGCAGTTACGTCTGGTACCTTCACGTCTTGCTTTTTCTCTGTTTCACTTTGCTTTCGTTTCTTATATTTTTTCAGCGTCTGTGCAATTCGCTCTTCATCAAATGGTTTTAAAATATAGTCTAACGCATCCACTTCGAATGCTTGCAGCGCATATTGATCATACGCTGTTGCAAAAACAATGGCCGGCGGGTTCTTCATTTTCTTTAATATATTTGCAATCTCAAATCCATTATCATCTGAAAGCTGAATATCTAAAAAAACAAGATCCGGTTTGCTACCCATCAGCTGTTCTAATGCATCTTCTACACAATCTGCTTCCTCAATTACGTCAACTTCCTTTGTTCGTTGTAATAGATACTTCAACTCATCTCTTGCTAACATCTCATCATCTACTACTAATACCTTTAACACTACTTCCTTCCTCCCTTACACTTTGAATCGGAATTGCAAAGAAGATCTCTGTTCCTTTTTCTAGTTCACTCTTAATATGAAGTATTGTTCCCTTCCCAAATAACCCTATTAATCGCTCATTGATGTTATATAAAGCTGTTCCCGTTCCTTTTTTTGATGGTACAACAGCTCTTCCTAATTGCTCTAATCGCTCTTGTTCAATTCCCTGACCATTATCTTTCACTTTAAAGTGAACCATGTTCCCTTTAGCATGAGCATAAATCTCTACCTGACAAATAGGTTGTTTTTTCGGAAAGGCGTGACGAAGTGCATTTTCCACTAATAACTGTAATACAAATGGTGGCAATAAAACTGTCTGTAATCCTTCTTCAATATACGTTTTCACCTCATATTTATTTGGGAACCGTGCTTGTTCTAATGATAAATATGCATGTACATGATTCAGCTCTTGCTCTAATGGAATAAGTAACTGACGTGCTCCCTGTAAATTACAGCGAAAATAAACGCTAAGTTGTAATAACAGCTTCCTTGCCTTTTCTACATCTGTGCGGCATAAAGCTGATACTGTATTAATCGCATTAAATAAAAAGTGCGGATTGATTTGTGCTTGCAATGCCTTTATTTCTGCATCTTGAAGTAATTTACTTTGTAGTTCTGCCTCGCCTAACTCAAGCTGTGTAGAGAAAATCTTTGCTAATCCTTCTGCTAATTCCTCTTCTACACGACTTAATCGGTTCGGGTTTTTAAAATACAGCTTTAATGTCCCAATTGTATTCCCATGTGACGTTAACGGAATAACCACCGCTGCTTGTAATGGGCAACCTTCATGCTGACACTTAATAGCCACCCTCGATTTCGCTTTCATTATTTTCCCTGTGTTTAACACTTCTTTTGATAGTCCTGTAATTAGACTATGAGAAGGAATATGATGATCGGATGCTAGCCCAATATGCGCCAATATTTTTTCAGTATCGGTTAAAGATACCGCATCTGTCCCTGTAAAGCGATGGATAATTTGTGCCACATGTTTACACGATTCCTCCGTTAAGCCTTGCCGAAAATAAGGAAGGGTCTTATCTGCGATACGTAGTACTTTATGTGTTTGCAACGCTCTCGCATTTTCTTCTTGGCGCAAAATAGCTTGTACCATCGAAAGTAAAATATAACTACCGAAACTGTTTACAAGAATCATAGGTAATGCGATCGTTTTCACAACATTAAAACCATCTTCTACAATAATCAAAATCATAACCATTTCTAAAGTAACAATAAAAACACTTAAAATAGCTGACATTTTAGGTGTAATGACACGATTATACTTTCGGAAAATATACCCAATATAGCCAGTGATAATTCCTGCCAAAATAGATGAAATTGCACAGCTAAGAGCTGTCGTTCCCCCAAGCATATAACGATGAATACCAGCAATAAATCCGACGCCTATTCCGATAATCGGGCCACCTAATAATCCACTAATTCCAACACCCATAATACGCGTATTGGCAATCGTACTTGATGAAGAAACACCTTGCAGCCAATTTTCATTCATAATTGTATTCCCTGCAATCTCAATTCCCGTGTAATTGCTTAGAATTGCAAATAACGAAAAAATACAGATAAGCATCAGCTTGTCTTTATATCCATCCTGTTTATGAAGAATGCGCCGAAATGTTTTAATATGTGAAAGTAAAAAACCCAATATAACAATTAATCCAACGCGCTCAATCATCATAAGTACTAAATCTAGCATCCGTGATTCATCCTCTGTTTGTTTAGTTAGTTTTATTATCGGAAAATAGTGAAGGTATCGTCAAGGAGAACACCGTATATTTCATGTAATTTTATAATATAAGGCATTTAAAATAACACATATTATTTATCTGACAACAAAACTCAAGAATACTAAAACTCAAGAATACTAAAACTAAAGCAATATAATTACAGTCCTTTAACACAGCCCCGTGAGGTTGAGAAGGAAGTCGGAATATAAGAAAGAACTACTCCAAAAGGAACGAAAGGGCACTTTAACAGTTGCTGAATTTGAAACACTGAAGCATACAAAAAAGTTCCCACTTTGCAAATTATTTTCAAATAACAAAGTAACAATGACAACATTCGGGCTCATTATTATGTCATTTATTCAATTGGGCTTATCACAATGCTAGTATGTGTACCGGAGACAAAAGGAAAAGTACTAGACTAAACCTAATCAAAAAAGCATTGAAATTCTTCATTTCAATGCTTTTTTATTATTTATGAAAAAAATTTGGAGTTAGAATATCATTGGGATAAGGTTTGTGATAAATATGAGTTGTAGCCGGCGATAATGGTGGAATGAGCCAGACCCAGTTTCCCGTCACAACGCGTCCACAAGCAGCTTCTTGCTTTTCAAATTGTGCAAATTGCTGCGCTGCTGTATGGTGATCAACAATACTTACTCCCTGTTTCTTGAACGAATGTAAAACAGCTATATTTAACTCTACTAACGCTTTATCTTTCCATAGTGTACCGTTTCTAGATGTATCCAGGTTCATCATTTCTGCAACAGCAGGTAGTAAATTATAACGATCATGATCTGCTAAATTACGTGCACCAATTTCTGTTCCCATATACCAGCCATTAAAAGGAGCAGCGGTATAAGAAATACCCCCAATCTCTAGACGCATATCTGAAATCATTGGTACTCCATACCATTTTGCCCCTAAAGATGCAAATGGATATTCCGGATGCTCAATCTCAACCTCTTTAACCTCTTCTTTAGGAATTCCTCTATATACAGGTTCTCGTCCATCAATAGAAAATACGAGTGGCAATACATCAAAACCTGTATCTTCCCCATGCCAACCCAGCTCCTGACAAAACGCAGTAAATGGAACTGAATGGGAATCACCAATCACTCCCATTTCTGTTTCATATCCCGCATAACGAATCAACTGATGATTATAAATTCGAATATTATTTTGTTCGCCATTATACTGCTTAAAAATTGTAATCGTTGGTTTAATTTTCCCGTTATTCGTTGCATATCGAATATGATGAATAAGTGCATTATATACACCTTCCTCATCATTCACTTCACGGGCATCTAATATATGCATTTTATTCCAAAACAATCTTCCAATACATCGATTACTATTTCTCCATGCCATACGTGCACCATGGACAAGTTCCTCAAAAGTATGCTCATACGTTCCTGTCGCTTCTACTTCCGATGCAATTTGAGTGAGACGTTCTTCTATTTGCCGCTCTCTACCTAACTCTTCATAACAAGTCGTAATAAACTTCCTTGCCTCATCTATTAATTCTTTCACTTTATTCATAAGCAATCTCCTTCTATTTCAACAAGACACTATTACTTTACAGTATAAGCAAAAAGAAGTGTAGTAACAAACCAAATCAAGCTACACCTCTAGAAGATTTAACAGCACTATTAAATGAATCTTTCGTAAGTCCCCGCGTTACAATTGTCACATCATATCCAGCTCGCAAGAGGGTTTCTACTGATATTTTCCAAAAATCCTTGTTTCGCCTAATACTAATATCTTTTTCACATTCATCATTCCCCAGTTATTTTCATTTCTATGGCGACTGAATAAATGATTATACTTAAATTTATCACCACATAAAAAAAGAAGAGAATCCGTATAAATTCTCCTCTTAGTGTAAAACAATTATTGTACTCGATATTTAAAAATGCAATAACAAAAATATAAAATGGAAAGCACTGAAACATAAATCCATACCTGATATACAAGTTGCGTTCCCCATACTCCCATAAAATAAAGAAGAGACGGAAACGTAAGTGTTACCCAAGATTGTACAAATGCTATTCTTCCAAGGTATTGATTTATATTCTTTTTTTGTACGTTTAATACAAAAAATAAATACCAAAGAAGTGCCCACATAAACCAAGTTAGTGCATTAACAATGTCTTGAAATTGAACAAACGATACAACCATATAGAATAATGCAACAATTGCTACCCATAAGGAAAACCATCCTAGCCCATTACCACTCATACCTGTAATAAATGTGATACCTACATATAAATAAGTCAATCCAAATAAGAAAGTGGCTGCATATGAATACACAGTCCAATTACTTTGATCAGAGATCATAATAAGATAAAACGGAATTACAATTTGTAGCACTCCTACAAATAAATTAAAAACCCCTGCACTTTTTTCCTCTGCTTTTCCTAATATAACGAGACTATTTAAAAACAACACCGCACCTGAAAGTAATAATCCAACGTACCCCATATATATTCGTGTGAAAATCATATTTTTCCACACCTTAACCTCCTTATAACGTAAAATCCTACTAGTGATATTGTCCTACCCATTTCAAATTGCATACACAGGACACAACTATTATTTCATGTGTACTAACATTTTTTATCTAAAAATAAGTCAGACTTCCTACCTTAAAACAGAAAGAAAGCCAAGGAATGCAATCACTGTATCATATAATTAAAACGTTTTCAAAATAGTATATTTCTTTCTAACAATAAATAAAATCCATTTCATATAACACACTCTGAAAACAATAACATCATCATAACAGCATTACCTCTAAAAATAAATGTCAAAGACACTGGAATAAAATTCAAAAACTTATATTATTCTCCGCCCGTTTCTTTTAGAAATAAGTAGAATCAATCATTTTCCTTATAGCAAACTAACATCTCTATCATAAAATATCGTAAGCTAAAAATTTATGTTTTATGAAAGGGGAGATCATATGCCTAAACAAGTAGTCCACTCAACAGGTGTATTAACACGTGAACCACAAACAGCTTCTATCCAAATAAATATTGTAAACTTGGATAGAAATTATGCACATTCTATTAATGTAGAGATATTAGATTGGTCCAACCATTCTAATCCAGTACAACTACCAATTCTAGTTGGAGAAAATAAAGTGGTAACTTTCCCATACTACTTGGATAGCGGAAATTTAGCAGTTTTATATGCAGATTTAGATGATAAAATTAACCTTTATGAAATTCGTATCACTCACTTCGATCATTCCAATATTATTACAAATTGCTTCGGACGCAGCTCATCTTCATCTACAGCTCAAGAAGGTGATAAAGTATATCATAAGCAACTCGTTCGAGTTCATCAATGATATATTCCTCATCAAATCCTGTAATGAACGCGCACTTAATTGAGCAAACTTAGCATGACCTTATCTTCGGTTGATTCTAAGTTTGCCGTCCCCCATACCCTTCCTACTAAAAAGGCCACATACCTCTCGATATGTAACCTTTACATAAATAAAATTTATTAATTCAACTAAATAACATAACAATATACACATATAAAGTGGGCAAGACTACCTAATAGCACAAAAACATGAAAAATTTCATGATGCCCCATATATTTAAATTCTAGCCATTTTGGTTTTGCTCCGTAAATAAATCCACCAATCGTATAAAAAACGCCACCAATTACTAAAAACAATATACCCTCTATACTTAGATTTTCCGATAGCGGTGCAAAGAATAAAACGATTAACCATCCCATCATAAGATAAATTGCTGTTGATAACCACCTTGGACAATTAAACCAAAACATTTTAAAAACGATACCACACACAGCGGTTACATAAACTAAGACGAATAATAGCAAACCATTTGCAGTTTCTAATGTAATTAAACAAAAAGGTGCATATGTGCCTGCAATTAAGATGAAAATCATAGAATGATCCAGTTTTCTAAAGAAATAAATAACACGTTCACTTGCTACAACACTGTGATACACGGTCGAAGCTGCGTAAAGAATCATCATCCCTACTCCAAATAGAATCACCGCTGAAATTGTAGAAACAGATGGCATTTTTACAGAGACTTTTACAAGCATAGCTAGTAAAGCAACAAATGATAAAACGGCACCCCCTAGATGGGTAAACGCATTAATTGGCTCCCTCACATAAGTATTCACATTAACAACTCCTCATATAATTACATGTAGTTTTGATAACTATATGTAATTATATACACAATACATATAAAGGTCAACATTTACAATTCATTTGTTTCGTAATACCATATTAAAAGATAAAGTGTACATTATTCCTACAAAGGTGAGGGTTTATATGGAAAACATAAAGAACTTACTCGAAACATTACATTTAGAAAAAAACATTACGCTTGAAGATATCCCTAATGTGGATTTATATGTAGATCAAGTGGTTCAACTATTTGAAAACAGCTACGGTAATACAACACGAACAGAAGATGAAAAAGTGCTTACAAAAACGATGATTAATAACTACGCAAAAGGAAAATTGTTCATCCCCATAAAAAATAAAAAATACTCAAAAGAACATATGATTTTAATTAGTTTAATTTATCAATTAAAAGGCGCCCTCTCAATTAATGATATTAAAAGTGCTTTGGCAAATCTCAACGAGAAAATAATAAACGAAGATACTTTTGAACTAGACACCCTCTATAAAGATTATCTTGAACTTACAAGAATAAATGTTGAAAACTTTAAAAAAGACGTAGATAACCGATTGGCTGAGTTAAAAGCTACTACTCCATTTGAAGATAAAGAGTTGGAAAAATTCTTACTGCTAACCTCATTTGTAACAATGAGCAATATGTATAGACGCTTAGCAGAGAAATTAGTTGATGATTTAAAGAACTCTTAAACATAAAGAAGAGCCATCTATTTCGATGGCTCTTCTTCATAGAATTTTTACTGATAGCGACCTAAAAATTCAGATATACGACGATGCACATACATTTCATTTTCTTTCTTTGTAAATCCTTTTTAATGGTCTCTTTTCGAATGGATCTCTCTATCAAAATACTTAGCTATAACATCTCTATCTGAGTTATTAATAACCATATTAATTCTTCCTTGTAAATACCCATACAACATCCAGCTCGAACACTCTCTTAATTGATTATACTTGTCCTTTTTAGCTTTAAAACATAATACCGTATAGTCTTTTCTTATTTTGTAATAGTATTTAAAGATATCATCATAATCAATAATATATGCCCTTTGAATTTGATAAAGCTCCTTTACTTCATAAATCATAATTTTATGTCTTGTTCCAAAAACGACGAATCGACTTCCTACATCCATAAGCGCTAATGGCATTACAGCATAGTCTGCTGAACACATAATTGCGCCCAAATGATGGCCGCCTGTAGCTTGTGCTTGAAATTGTAATTCGATAAATTCGTTTTCTTCTAATTCATTATTTGCCTTTTCTTCTATCTCTTTAAAATTTTCTCTAGCAATTCGTTTTCTAATATCTTTTTTCTTATTCTCCAAATTCCCAATAAGGCGCTCCCCTATTGCTTCAAATTGGGATATTTCTTGTTCATCCCACTGCTCGAAAACAATTTGATCGATACTATAGTTTTCACAATTCATAATACCCCTCCATTACTCTTTTTAATTTTTGTTTTCCCCTTGATAATCTTGTATACACTGCACTTGTACTCATATGTAGTCCTTTTGAAATATCCTCTATACTCTCATCAGCAATATACCTTCGATAAAAAATATTATGGTCTACATCATCTAGCTGATGAATTGCTTGTAAAACAAACTCTTTTTCCTCTTCTTTGAGTAATACTTTTTCTACATCTCCATCATCTTGTAGAATCAGTTGCTCTATTGTTTGTTCAATATGCTTTTGCTTAAGTTTCCTTTTATAATCTAGCGCCTTAAACTTTGCAATAGAAATAATCCAGTTCTTAAGCTGTCCTTTTTTAATTTGAAAGCTGTCTATTTTATACCAAAGTATGAGGAGAACATCGTTATAACACTCTTCAATTTCTACTCTTTCATGGCGCTCCCCTAATACACTTCCAATTACTCCATAAATCAACTTACTATATTGAAGAATCAATTGATCCAATGCTTCTGTATTTTGTTTTTTTATTTCATCTACTAATTCCCTATCATCCATATTCGCTCCCCCTTCACTTATATATACGAATGTAATAAATATATTCTTACATGATTTCCTTATTTTTCATAAAAAAACTACCCACCTGTTAGATGGGTAGTTCCATTTACTTAATCGCCTCGTGAACTTTTAACTGCTTACCTTTTATCGTCGTATTCTTCATCACTTTTAAGACAAGAGGACCTTTACCATTTAATATATCAACATAAGAAACATTATCTTGTATTGTAATAATTCCTATATCATCTGCTGTGACACCTGGGATTTTAGCAATTGTACCGACAAAATCTACCGCTCGAATCTTCTTTTTCTTCCCACCGTTAAAGTACAGCTTCATAATATCTTTATTTAACCCTACATTTTTCTCTTTTTTCATAATTGGTTTAGCGTTTATTTTTTCTTCAAAAGCTATCTTTCCTTTTGTAACATCCTCTTTTGATGGAGCATCTATTTGTAGAATCTCAAAACCAATATATTCTTCAATTTCAGTCAAGAATCTATCTTCATAAGGCGTTACGAATGTAATTGCTTTTCCACTATTACCAGCACGTCCTGTTCTTCCTGTCCGGTGTACATAACTTTCTTTTTCTAATGGAATATCATAATTAATAACATGAGTAATATTCTCAATATCAATTCCTCGCGCCGCTACATCTGTCGCAACTAAATAACGGAATTTCCCTCTTTTAAAATCATCCATTACTGCAAAGCGATCTTCTTGTACCATGCCGCCATGAATCTTATCACAAGGGTATCCAGAGCGTTTTAACTGTCTAAATACATGGTCTACATTTTCTTGTGTACGACAGAAAATAATACAGCTATCTGGATTTTCAACTGTAGTTATATCTTTTAAAAGTGAAAACTTTTCTTCCTCTCTCACATTCAAAAGACTATGTTCAATTTTATCTGTCGTAATACCAGATGCTTTAATCTCAATGTTAATTGGCGACTTCATATATGTACGAGATAAATTTTCAACGTCTTCTGGTAATGTAGCAGAAAATAGCATTGTCATTCGATTTATAGGTAATTCATCAATGATTGCTTCTACTTGATCGATAAATCCCATATTTAGCATCTCATCTGCCTCATCAATCACTAAATATTTCAGACGCTCTAAAGAAAAAGTTCCCTTTTCAATATGATCTAACACACGTCCAGGAGTTCCAACAACAATATGTGTTTTCTGCTTTAATTCTAATTTTTGACGTGCAAAAGGTGATTTTCCATAAACAGCTGTTGCCTTAATCCTTTTAAACCTTCCTATATTCGTTATATCCTCTTTTACTTGCACAGCAAGTTCCCTCGTTGGTGTAAGTATTAATGCTTGCGGCTTATTTTCTTCCCATTTGACCATTTCACAAAGTGGGATACCAAAAGAAGCTGTCTTTCCGCTTCCCGTTTGTGATTTCACAACAAGATCTTTCTTTTCTAGTGCAACTGGGATGACTTTCCCTTGAACTTCTGTTGGTTGCTCATATTTCAAGCTAGTAAGTGCTCTTACAATTTCCTTACTTAATGGGTAATCTTTAAAACTTCTTTTACTCATGTACTAACCTCATTTTGTTATATAGTATATTCTTTTATGTATTTTTCACCATTGTGTAAATATCATATGCATTATTTCATTATACTTGAATCCGCCCTCAAATCGGGATTAATATATTTCAAAATAAAAAGCAGACTTATCATTAAGTCCGCCTTCCTATCCTATACAGCTTCCTTCGTCTCCTTCAATACTTTCATATCAGAAATTGCCTCTGCATGCCTTGTTTCATCGAATTCATTTTCACTTTTTGCAACAACGATTGTAGCAATTCCATTCCCAATTAGGTTTACAATCGCTCTTCCCTCACTCATAAAACGATCGACACCAAGAAGTAATGCCAATCCTTCTAAAGGAATAACCTTTAGTGCCGCTAAAGTAGATGCTAACACAATAAATCCACTTCCTGTTACACCAGCAGCGCCTTTAGACGTTAACATAAGTACTAAAATAATAGTGATTTGCTGTCCAATTGTTAAATCGACACCAAATACTTGTGCTAAAAAGACAACTGCCATGGATAAATAAATAGACGTACCATCCAAGTTAAAAGAATAACCAGTCGGAATAACAAGGCCAACAACAGATTTTGAACAGCCATATCGCTCCATCTTATTCATCATTCTAGGAAGTACAGATTCCGAAGAACTTGTTCCTAATACAATTAATATTTCATCTCGAATAAATTTCAAATAATTCCATAAGCTAAAACCATATATCTTACAAATAATATTTAAGACAACAAACACGAATAGAAACATCGTTATATATACTGACATCATTAATTTTCCCAGTGGCACAAGCGAAGCTAGCCCAAAGTGACCGATTGTATATGCCATAGCACCAAATGCCCCAATTGGTGCTGCCTTCATTACATAGCCAATAATGTTAAAAAATACGTGTGAAAGCTTGTCTAGGAAATCAATCACCGATTTTCCCTTTTCTCCAAGTGCAGCTAGCCCAACACCAAATAAAATCGAAAAGAATAATACCTGTAAAATATCACCCTTAGCAAACGCATCAACCATATTCGAAGGAACAATATGAGTAATAAAATCAATCCAATTAATACCCTGTCCCCCGCCTTGTGTATATTTAGATACGTCTCCTTTTGCAAGTTCATTAAAGTTAAGATCTGAACCTGGCTTCATAACATTTACAACGATTAATCCAACAATAAGTGCAAATGTTGTCACAACCTCAAAATAAATAAAAGCTTTTCCCCCAACCTTACCAACCTTCTTCATATCTCCTATTTTGGCAATACCAAGTACAATTGTTAAGAAAATAATTGGCGCAATTACCATTTTTACAGCATTAATAAACGTATCGCCTATCGGCTTCATTTCCTTCCCAACACTTGGCCATATAAGCCCAACTAATACACCGAGTGCAATCGCTGTTAATACTTGAAATGTTAAATTTTTAAATAGTCGTTTCACCTTTAACTCTCCTCCCCTTCTTCACGTTTAAAAACTTTCCCATCCTTATGTTTTACATAATGATAGCGTTTCCAATAAAAGGTGAGAAGTTTATGGTCATAACGAATATTTTGGTCATTTTGGTCTCACTTTTCTACATCACGATACACATAACGATTGACTGGTCTCCCAATCCCTCCATATTGAACTGCTAAATGAATCAAACCTCTTTTTTCTAAATAATCCAAGTAGCGCCGAGCAGTAACTCTAGCTATTCCAATTGCACTTGCTACCTCCTCTGCAGAACGAGGTTCATCTTGTTTTTTTACATATTCTTCGATTTCATTCAATGTAAACTCGTTTAATCCCTTTGGCAAATTACTTGCTGTTTTCTTAGAACGTCCAGAATATAATAATAAATCCAGCTGTTCCTGCGAAATCGCCCCAGTTTCCTTCAAACTCATTCTATATCGTCGATATTTTTCTAATGCTTGTTGAATTCGGTATAGCTTAAAAGGCTTAATAATATAATCCATTGCCCCATTTTGAAGCATAAGTTTAATCGTTTCCCTATCTTTTGCAGCAGAAACAACGATTACATCTGTTTCTAACTCAAGTTTTCTAAATTCCTGTAATACCTTAATACCATCCTTTTTCGGCATAAAAATATCTAAAATAACGAGATCTGGATTCACTTTTTGAACGATGTTAATCCCCTCCTCGCCATTATTAGCAACAGCCACCACTTGAAACCCCTTTACACTTCTAATAAATTCTTTATTTACTTCCTGAACCATCGGATCGTCTTCAACCAATAGTACTTTGATTTCCTCTTTATATTTCATACAATTCCGCCCCCATCTCCATTGGAAAAGTAATGATAAAAGAAGTTCCTTCATCTTGAAAAGATGAAACGTTAATCTCTCCTCTTCCCTTTTCAACAATTTGCTTTACTAGAAAAAGCCCATAGCCTGTTCCACCAATCTTATTCACAGTAAATCCTTTCTCATACACTTTTGGTAAATGCTCCTCTTTTATTCCACATCCATTGTCCTCAATTAATATTGCACATACATCTTCAGACTGTTCAATACTAATATCAATTCTTTTATTCTCTACCTCAGTTTGCTCAAATGATCCAAAGGCATTTTCGATTAAGTTACCTAGTAATACAACGAAATCATGTTGATCCAGTTGATAAGGAAATACTTCTAAATAACTATTTTGGTCAATTACGACCTGTATCCCTAATTCCTTTCCCCGACTTACTTTGCTCAAGAGGAGACCAGCAATAGCATCATTTTTAATCGTTTCATTTAAAAAGTTTGTTACACTTCCTTGTTCTTCTGAAGTGTGGAAAGCAAGTTGTAATGCCTTATCGGCTTTGCCAAGTTGAATTAAACCTGCTATTGTATGAAGCTTATTCATATGCTCATGACTTTGTACTCGAAGTGCCTCAACAAAGGTTTTCACTCCTGTTAATTCCTCTGCAAGCTTCGTAACTTCAGTGCGATCTTGAAAGATTGCCACAGCCCCAATCAGTTCATTATCTTTCTTGATTGGTATGCGATTACTTAGAATTACCTTTCCACTTACTTTTATCTCTTCATTGTATACTGCCTGATTCCTCTCAACGATTTCTGGAAGTCTTGTATCCTTTAAGACTGTACGAATGGGCTTCCCTACAACATTTCCATCTACATGAAAAACCTGCTTTGCTTTTTCATTAAAAATAGTAATAATCTCTTGATTATCAATTGCAATCACACCCTCATTAATCGAATGAAAGGTTGCTGTTCGTTCTTCTAACATCCGTTTAATTTCATAAGGCTCTAACTGAAACATCTGTTTTTTAATATGATTAGCAAGCATCAATGAACCCATCAATCCA
Source organism: Bacillus cereus (assembly GCF_002584535.1). GTDB lineage: Bacteria > Bacillota > Bacilli > Bacillales > Bacillaceae_G > Bacillus_A > Bacillus_A arachidis. The sequence goes on along the minus strand of NZ_NUOT01000016.1, from coordinate 43,109 downwards.
AATATTAAAGTTAATATGACAATAAAAGTAATTTCTTCTGCTAATCCCAGCATAATCTCCCAGAAATTCGGTATTTTATTTCCAACAACAACAACACCAATTTGATTTAAATTTTGATCCTTAATAGGCATAAAAGCACGAATTACAGTACCTATCTCTCCTTTTGCTTTTGAAAAGTAAATATGCTCCGCAAATGCCGCTTCTTCATCCGTCCCTTTTGATGGCCTTCCAATCATTTCTTTTACAGGATGCGAATATCGAATTCGCTCCATATTCATTACTACTATATAGTCTGTTTCATTAATTACTCGTATATTTTCAATAGCCGGGTTCAGTGTAAACCACCCCGTTGCTTCCTGAAGTGATTTCTTTACATCTGATAATTCCGCCACTGTCCGCGCCGTATTCATTGATCTAATTCTTAATTCTTTCTCTTCCTTTTGTTGAATATTTGCGATGATAACAATTCCACCAATGAGTAATGAAAAAATAACTACTGCATAGGATAAAATTGTAATTTTCCAGCGGATAGGCAATTGTTTCACTGTTCGTTCCCCTTTCCCCTAAAAGCACCTTTACGAATAAAAATCTTCTCGGTATGCTTACAATAACGACCCACGAGGAGGTTTAAAATGAAAAAAATAGCTACTTTTATACTCCTTTTTATTGTTTTAATTACTAGCGCGTTATTTGTAAAGTTTCAAAGTCCTTTTTCCCAAGGGAAACTTGCATATGATGATGACCAAGAAGGACTAAACAAACAAATTGTTTTCAAATTTAGTCATGTTGTAGCAGAAAATACACCTAAAGGACTTGCAGCTAGTAAATTTGCTGAGCTTGTTAACGAAAAATCAAATGGTAATATAAAAATAGAAATTTTTCCAAACGGGAGTCTCTATTCTGATATAGAAGAAATTCGCGCTTTAAAAGCTGGACAAGTTCATTTTATTGCCCCTTCTACCTCAAAACTTGGAATGTTATCTCACGAATGGGGCGTGCTAGACTTGCCATTTGCCTTTCCAAGTTATGAGGCCATTCAAGAAGGCTTAAACGGAAAAATTGGAGAGCAATTACTTCAATCCTTACAAAAAGATAAGATTAAGGGGCTTGCCCATTGGTCGAATGGCTTTAAACAAATTACTTCAAATAAAGGACCTATTTATACCCCTAAAGATATACAAGGACAATCCTTTCGCATTATGCAAAGTGATGTTATCCAATCTCAATTTGATTTATTAAAAGTTGATGCACATCAAGATTCATTTAATTCTACATATAAATTAATTGAAACTGGTAAAGTTGATGGTGAAGAAAATACAATTTCAAATATCTACTCTAAAAAATTTTATAACGTTCAAAACTATTTGACAATTAGTAATCATGGTTATTTAGGCTATGTTGTAATGATGGATCAAAAAACGTGGAATCAACAAACGGAAAAAACGAAGCAAATATTACTTGAAGCAATGAAAGAAACAACCGAATGGAACAACCATCAATCCATCCGAATGAATGAAAAACAACTTGAACTTATTAAACAAAACTCATCCATCCAAATTCATACACTAACTGATGTAGAAAGAAAAGAATGGGAAAAAGCATTATCTCCTATATACGAAGATCTTACTCCTACAATTGGAGAGCAATTGGTAAATGATTTAAAAGAATTAAAAGAGAAATATCAAGTCCTTGAAGATAATAAATAACAAAAAAAGAAGGAGATTTTAAGCACCTTTCTTTTTTTGTTATTCCATTATTATATTTCAAAATATTATTTGACATTATCAATTAAACTTTAGTCATATATCTTTCAAAAACGAACAATATAAAGATAAAACAACAGATTAATTCGGTATTATTTATGATATTTTAAAATTCCACCCCTATATTTGATAAATAAACACTAAAATCTTTGACTTAATAAAAAAAATAATGTACATTATTTTTTGGACGAACATTTTCTTTTACTAAAGAATAAAATATTCGTATTTAGGGGTGTAATCTATGGAAAAAGTATTCGACTATGAAGATATTCAATTAATTCCTGCAAAATGCATAGTAAATAGCCGTTCTGAGTGTGATACAAGTGTGACTTTAGGAAAACATACATTTAAATTACCTGTCGTACCTGCAAATATGCAAACAATTATAGATGAAAAAATCGCTGTATATTTAGCGGAAAATAGATATTTCTATATCATGCATCGTTTTGAGCCAGAGAAGCGTATCTCTTTCATTAAAGATATGCACTCTCGTGGATTAATCGCATCTATTAGTGTTGGCGTTAAGGAAGAAGAGTACGAATTTGTACAACAATTAGCAACTGAACAGCTTTCTCCTGAATATATTACAATCGATATCGCACATGGGCATTCCAATGCGGTAATAAAAATGATTCAACACATTAAAACACATTTACCTGAGAGCTTTGTTATCGCAGGAAATGTGGGGACTCCAGAAGCAGTAAGAGAACTAGAAAACGCTGGTGCTGATGCAACAAAAGTAGGAATCGGACCTGGTAAAGTATGTATTACAAAAATTAAAACAGGCTTTGGAACTGGTGGCTGGCAATTGGCTGCACTTCGCTGGTGTGCAAAAGCAGCTAGCAAACCAATTATTGCTGACGGCGGTATTCGTACTCATGGTGATATAGCTAAATCAATTAAATTTGGTGCAACTATGGTTATGATTGGTTCATTATTTGCTGGACATGAAGAATCTCCAGGGGAAACAATTGAAAAGGATGGGAAGCTCTACAAAGAATACTTTGGTTCAGCTTCAGAATTCCAAAAAGGTGAAAAGAAAAACGTAGAAGGTAAAAAAATGTTTGTCGAGCATAAAGGATCTTTAGAAGCTACATTGATTGAAATGGAACAAGATCTTCAGTCGTCTATTTCTTATGCTGGTGGAACGAAATTAGATGCAATCCGTACTGTAGATTATGTTGTCGTAAAAAACTCAATCTTTAATGGTGATAAAGTGTATTAAGCTCTATTTGCCCTTTAAGGGGAATAAATATTGATTATTATAGAAAAAAAATGAGCGAGTACCTTATTTCGTACTTGCTCATTTTTCTTATGCGATCTCATTTCTTATTTTCCAAACCTTTTACGATATCCACATTTTCTACATAATTCCTCTACAGCCACTCTACGCGAAAATCCATCTACAATATTTTTTGCTCTATCCCCTTCGATAATCTCAGAGAATGAGGCCTCATTAATATTTCCAAGATTAATGATTCCCTCACCATCTAAGCAACAAGGAATGACAGTTCCGTTTGCTAAAATACCAGCTTGATTTCGAAGACCATGACAGAAGCCCTTTCCATCATCCTCTTCTTCATGCAAGGCCGGCCATTGAAATTCGTAATCTTGATTAATAAAAATGCGATCTGCAATTTTCACGCCACTTCCTGGTGTGATCTTCTCTTCAATTTTGTATGGTAAATCAAATTCTTTCTCAATAATTTCCAACAATTGTCTGTTTCTTTGTATTTCAAGATTCGTCTTATTGTCTTGTGTCAGGTTCCATAGTCTCAGCGAAACAATTAATTCTGATTGACTCGTTGCTTCTTTAATAAAGGAAAGGATGCTTCTTACATATCCTTCTTTATCTTCAGATCCTGGATGCCCATCAAAACTATGAAGTGAAAAATTCATTTGTCTTAATGCAGGTTTATTTAATAATTTATGTCTCTTTTTATGAATTAACGTTCCATTTGTTGTAATATTAACTTTAAACCCTTTTTCATGACTTAAGTCCAGCAATTGGTCTATTTTAGGATGGAGCAATGGCTCTCCCTTTACATGTAAATAAATGTAGTCTGTGTGAGGTTTAATTTGGTCTAATCTCTTAGAAAAATCCTCCACAGAAAGAAATTGCTTCTGCCGTTCTGTTGGCGGACAAAAGCTACATGCAAGATTACATACACTTGTAATCTCTAAGTAAAACTTCTTAAACTTTTTCAACCTCAATTCCCCACTTCTTTAACTACTTAGAACAAAATGAAATATTGTTCTATCAATATTACAGCACAATTTTTTATAAATAGAAACATACTTATTCAAGGAAACTAATTTTACCATTTTCTCTGTTTGAAAGCATATGATTTTACTTATCTTACTATAATCTAAACAAATAATTCTTCTAATTATTATAAAACATTAAAAAGGCCATCTGGGATTTTTAATTAGGAAGGTTCCTTGGGGGAATCTAGCTTTTATTTGTTGAACATTTACGATGTGAGCACAAAATATAATGGGCACAAAAAAAAGAGTCTGGATTCAGGCTCTTTTTTAAACTATTGTTTAACTTTTTTAAATTTAGATATAACAAAACTAATGATACTGATAGTTAAAAATGCATAACCCATTGGTAGTAAATAAAACGGTTCTACAAGAACACCATTTGCTGCAACTGTAGATTCAGCACTAAGAATGTTATAACTAATTAAACATCCCATTCCTAAGATCAGTGGTATTAAAGTTACAATATATTTTTTCATTGTGAAACCTCCTTGGGTAAGAATTGTTTGATATAAAATAAGTACTTTATGGTTAGAATTATAATCTTCACATACAGTTAGTACTATTTAAAAACATGACAAAAAGCTTACAAATTTGTAAGCAAGGAGGTTTATGCGGGGGGCGTGACAGAGTTATCATAAGCCGCACAATATAATCCAACAAAAATATAAAAAGTATAGTCACAATGAAAGATCATTCAACGAGATTGAGAATGTACTGTTCACTTACGAACATTCTTCGCTGGTATCACACGTAGATAAAACATTGGAATTTTTAAGGATTTATAAAGCAACCCAAATACTTTAAATAAACGATAGAAAACAATATATAGAACAAAAATTACAAGAACCTGCTATCAAAGAAGTTTTGTTTAATAAAGTTTTTGATACTCTTTCTGCTTTTTCAAAATTTCCACCTACACTGCCTGTAGAAAAACACAAATATTTCACACATACATTCGTATATCATTCTGACAAAATAGAAAAAAGAAGCACCGAAGATATTGTTTTATTCTTTGATACTTCTTCCTCAAATAACTATGTGCTTATTTATGATACGGTTCTCCACGATTAATCCGAAATGCCCGATACACTTGCTCTAAAAGTACCAATCTCATCAGCTGATGCGGCAATGTCATTTTCGAAAATGAAAGTGATTCATTAGAACGCTTCATCACTTCTGAACTAAGTCCAAGTGATCCCCCAATGACAAATGCTACTTTACTTTTTCCATATGTAGCAAGACGATCTAGATTCGCTGCAAATTCTTCTGATGACTTTTGTTTTCCTTCAATTGCTAATGCAATAACATGTGTATCATCTGAAATTTTATCTAGTATACGTATCCCTTCTTTTTCTTTTACAATTAACATTTCTGCTTCACTTAAGTTTTCTGGCGCTTTTTCATCCGGCAATTCAATAACTTCTACTTTTGCGTACGCAGAGAGTCGTTTTAGGTATTCTGCAATACCTTGTTTTAAATATTTTTCTTTTAATTTTCCGATTGAAATAATCGAGATATTCACAAGTATTCCCCACCTTACAAACACGTTATCCACAAAACTTATCCACATATCCACACCCGTTACCCACATATTGTGTGAGAATCTGTGTTCGATACAACATATGTCGCCTTGTTTTGACAAAATTCACATGTTTTTTGATCTTTTTCTGAGTTATCCACACTGTTGATAACTGGCGCTACTTCACATTCATCCACAATGATATCTAACGCTAATTCTACATGTTCTAAACAACAAGGTAGCTTCATATTTTTCACCTCACTATTTCACAATAGAAAACAGGAGGACACCCTCCTGTTTTCTTAATAGTTTTGACTGCCTAATTTAACCGTTGTTGTTGCTCGTTTTGTACCACGATAAAACGTCAGAGTCATCTTATCGTCAATCTTTTTATTATATAATACCGTTCGGAAACCGATAATATCATGTATTGTCTTTCCATCAACAGCCACAATTACATCATGTTCCCTGAGTCCTGCATTTGCACCAGGCGATGGGCTTTTCACATCCAAAATACAAACACCCTCCGTTACACTACTTGGTAAATGCAATGTTTCAGACCAGTAATAATTCGGAATTTCATTTAAAGATCTAAGTTCAACCCCAACATAAGGTCTCCTTACTTTCCCATGCTTTTCAAGCTCATTCATAACAGGAACTGCTCTTGTAACTGGGATGGCAAGTCCGATCCCTTCTACTTCTTTTGCTGCAATTTTCATCGAGTTGATTCCAATTAGTTGCCCTGCCGCATTTACAAGTGCACCACCACTATTCCCTGGGTTGATAGCTGCATCTGTTTGCAATACTTCTACTTGCCAATCATAATGCCCATCTTGATCTAAGTCTACAGGAACAATTCGCTCATTTGCAGAAATAATCCCTTGCGTTACTGTTCCAGAAAACTGTAATCCAAGTGGGTTTCCAATTGCAATTACTGCTTCTCCACGACGAACCGTATTAGAATCCCCTATTTCAATAACTTTCTTTACAGGTTTTGCATCTATCTCTAAAACCGCTAAATCTGTAACTACATCACTACCTAATACTTTACCAGGAACCTTTCTACCATCGCTTAAGCTCACTTCAATACGATTCGCCCCTGCGACAACATGATGATTTGTCACAATGTAAGCATGACCATTTGTTTTCTTATAAATTACACCTGATCCTGTCCCAGCTTCCGCATCTGCTTCTGAAAAATTATCACGTTGTATATTAATAACACCAACAACAGCTTCCGATGCACGATCAACAGCATCTACAAAACCAGAGTGGCTCACTGTTTGTGATTGCTTTCCTACCATGTTCCCTTCACTGGCCTCAGCTTGCTCTAAGGGACCGGTTTCAGATTCAGAAAATAAAGGGGCTCCAAATGCAAACAATGAAGCCCCTACAATTGTTCCCGCTATACTAGAAATAACGATACTTTTGCGCTTCTTTTTCCCTGTTCGTTTCATACGGAATTCTTCTTCATCAATAAAGGACATACTTGTTCACCAATCCTTCCGAAAACAACTATATTCTCCTTTATTGTTTACTAAAACCAAGAATTATACGTATTGAATTTTCGTTGGTGCCTTTGGATCTGTATCATGTATCTCAAATGCTTCTCCAACTGCGAAACCTTTTTCCTCTAACACCTGCGCAACAGACATACGTGCTAATTCTTTCATATTATTATCTAAACTCAAATGGGCTAAATAAATGTGTTTCGTTTCATCTGTGATAACATCCGTCATTGCAAGCGCGGCATCTTCATTAGAAACGTGACCCACATCGCTTAAAATGCGTCGTTTTATACTCCATGGATAACGTCCCATACGAAGCATTTCCACATCATGATTACTTTCAAACACAAATGCATTTGCTCCTTTAATGATACCTTTCATACGATCACTCACATAACCCGTATCTGTAATAAGAGCCAGTTTTCTACCATTATGATGAAATGCATAAAACATTGGCTCTGCAGCGTCATGAGAAACGCCAAATGATTCCACTTCAATATCTCCAAATGTTTTTACATCACCAATTGAGAAAACAAATTTTTGATCGGTTGGAATGTTACCAATTAAATGCTCCATAGCACTCCACGTTTTTTCATTTGCATACACAGGTAACTGATATTTACGTGCTAAAACGCCGAGACCTTTAATATGGTCACTATGCTCATGCGTGACAAGAATACCCGATATATCTTGTATGTCTAGTTCAGCTTGCCTAAATAAAGCTTCTGTCGCTTTTCCACTCAAGCCTGCGTCAATGAGCAATTTTTGTTTCTCGGTCCCTACATATAGCGCATTTCCTGTACTGCCGCTTGCAAGCACACTAAAATGCAAACTCATTTCTGCTCACTCCATTATTTTTTCATTTTCCTTTTCTTTCCCTAACTTAATAACTTGTCCTTCAATAGCATTCACAAAATAATCTACTTTTCGATCTGTTTTTAAATTCCATGTCGGAGCAAGCACTTGCATATTAGAAGCAGAAGATGTAACGAGAGTCGCATATCCAATCTGCGCTTCTTTAAAATGCGTATTTTGTTTTATTTCATTCTTAAAGAATAAATTTTCTAAAGCTGTTTGAGCTGTAATAATCTCTTGCTCTTTTGCTTTCTCATTCTCACCCATCTCTTTCAAATCAGTTAGCATTGTTTGTGTATATGAAACAAATTCACCTTTCTCATTTATATCCACAACAATCATCCCATGATCATTATAGAAAATAGGCTTATCTTTATACTTTTGAAAGAAATAGATTTTCGTTGCTTCTGCTTTACCAAACTCATATTTCTGACCATCTAATACATAGCTTTTCAAAAACTCACTATATTTATCTTTAGACAGTGTTTTTGCATTTAACAATGGTTCCTTTAATTTACTTACAATTGTGTTGGCATCTTGTAAAGTAACTGTTTGATTTTTTAAGGAACGTATATCCTCTTCTTTAAATTCCTTATTTTTCGCTGTAATAAAAGAATCTTTCTTTGGTTCTTTTGGCAAATCACCAACTGTAATGTTATCATCTTTTAATTGTTGATCTACCCTTGTTTCTGCCATTAAGTCTAATTGATTACTATCCTGCTTTGAAATGAATTGAAAAACGAGGAAGAGGTCTAAAATAAAAAAGGTAACAATAAATATTGTTTTAATCCGATTCCAGTCCATTTAGCTCTCCCTCCTTTTCTTCACTCCACTCAAACACTTGATGATTTTCACCATAAACGACATACCAAATCGGCTTTAAGTTTCCACTGGCAACTTGTCCATTTGGCCCATTTGGTCCATTTTCTGTTACTAATTTATAACCAATTCCTATATCTTGAATTAACTTTTTATCTAGATTCGATTTTTTTTGTAATGATTCTATAACAGTCCATCCAGATGGAAGTACCGTCTTTTTATCCTCACCCTTATCGATTAACAAATTAAATAATGGTCGCTTATAGCTAATTAATTCTTCCGATCCCCATACTTGTGTTAATGTAGTCATTCCCTCGCTATTAAATACGGGTAAATCTTCTTCATATAAACGGAACTTTGTTTTCCCCTTGGAATTTAGATAATCAAATCTATATGCATCTGTTAAGCCGCTATGACTATTAACAAATTCGAAACTTTTTTGCATAAGGAGATTTCCATACATGCGCGCACCGCTAGCCACAGATGGATTCGTATACGTTAGCATTCGGTTCTGCTTATTCACTTGCATAAGGCGAATACCATCCGTATAAGTTTCCTCTAATTCATTAGACATAGGGGTTACATAACGCGGATCACTAAATAGTGCATTTTTGAATGATTCTACTCCCATGTCTGTCGCAAAATACATTAAATCTTGCATTTCTGTTGAACCATCTGGTAAGAATATTCTTTTCGTATCACTTATGTCATACGCAAAATATGGTCTTGCCAAAGCTAAAAATTGATTTTGTGCATTTATAACGTCTCTTAGATTCACACCTGTTAATGTCATTTTATACACTTTATGATTGTTATAAGAAACAAAATTCACATCAATATTTTGATCACGACTTTTAGAAGGATCAACAATAATACGATCAAAATTAAACATATCTAATTTCTTATCTTTAATTGTTAATACGCCCCTAATCGCATCAAACGGAACTTCTGTTGGAAAGACAATTTCAATCTTGCCTTCCTCGTGCACATAAGAGAGGAAATCACCTTTAGGGATAGAGTTCGTAATATCCTTAAAATCGTGCAATTCCCCTCTCTCGATAATTGTATATAACAAGTCGATATTATCTTTCTTTTCACTTACAAAATGCTTCTTATCCTTATGAACAATTATAGAAGATGGCACAATTACATTTGAAACATCTTGTTTTAATGCATCTGCATTTCCTTGGACAAACTTTGTGCTTTGCATCGAATTAGAATCAGGTACATACGTCCATAAATTAAAAGTAAGAAACAGACTAATGACAACTAAGTTAATAAGGACAATAGTTTTAAAGTTTTCCATATTCATTCCCAATCGTCCTCTTCTTCCTTCGCCATTGGAAGTGTGAAGTAAATCGTTGTCCCTTTTCCTTCCTCACTTTTTGCCCAAATAGATCCACCATGCGCCTCAATCATTTCCTTAGCAATAGCTAAACCTAAGCCTGTTCCACCCATCTGTCTTGAACGAGCCTTATCTACACGATAAAAACGTTCGAAAATCTTCTCTACATTTTCTTTTGGAATACCCATTCCTTGGTCACTTACACTAATTTCTAACATATCCTCTCGATCACGCAGGCGATACGTTACTGTTCCACCTTCAGGAGAATATTTTAAAGCATTCGAAATAATGTTATATAAAACTTGTGTAATTTTATCAGCATCCATATCAATAAATCTAGATTTCTTAGAGAATGAACGTTTAAAGATTACATTTTGTTCTTTTGACATTTCAAAACGATCAATAACATTATTAAAGAAATCCGTAAAGTCTACCCACTCTTTCATTAAACGATGTTCTGTACTATCTAACTTTGATAATTGCAACAAGGCATTCACAAGTCGAATCATTCTTTCTGTTTCTTCTTGTGTAACTGTTAAAAATTGCGGTGCAATATTCGGATCTTGCCATGCACCATCACTAAGTGCCTCTAAATAGCTCCGCATCGTTGTTAATGGTGTCCGCAGTTCATGTGATACATTCGCCACAAACTCACGGCGCTCACGGTCAATACGCTCTTGTTCGGTCACATCATATAATACAGCGATTAAACCATTTGGTTTACCCGTCTCCTTTTGAATAACGGAAAAACTAGCTCGCAAGATGTATGGTTCATTTCGTGTACTAAAATCTAATAAAACAGAATCTGGCTCTTCATATAGATGATCGAGCGTAAATTCCTCTTGAATACCTAATACGTCTAAAACTGACTGATCTAACGCCGTCTCACGCGAAACATTTAGCATCTTCTCTGCAGGGTCATTTAGTAAGATAATATCCCCTTTTCGATCAGTAGCAATTACACCATCTGTCATATGAGATAAAACGGACGAAAGTTTACGTCTCTCACTTTCAGTTGAAGAACGTGCTTGTTGTAATTTTTTAGATAAATTATTAAATGCTAATGCTAATTGACCAATTTCATCATGACTATTTACCTTTACTTTACGGGAATAATTTCCCTTCGCCATTTCAATTGCTTGTCTTCGCATATCTGAAATTGGTCGTGTAATTGTTTGAGCTAATAAAATACCTAGAACCGCTGTTACTAATAAAGCAATCACTGTCCCAGTCGCAAAAATTTGATTGATATCCTTCATCTGTTTATAGACATCTTCCATCGAAGCAACGATATGAATGACACCAATTATTTTCCCCTTATCGTTTTCAATTGGGGTAGCCATAACTTGAACACGATGGCCCGTATTTCCATCTTTCTCAATCTTACCTTCAGCCTTTTTTTGTACAATAGCCCTTTGCACTGTTATGTCTGTTATTGTTTTACCTACCATACCTTGCTTAGATTGATTAGATATTGCTAATAGACGCCTATTTGGATCAATAACACGTACTTCTTGGATATCTTTTTTACGGTCTGCAGTAAATTCAGTGATTGATGTTTTAAGCGCCTCTTCTAAAGTTGGATCTGTTTTTTCACGCTCTTTTGCAAACTCTTGCTTCAAATTATAAGACAGTAAGTTGGTTTGCTGCGTTAATGAATCCTTAAAACTTTGTACGAGACTTTTCTCCAGTTCACGAACAAAATATACACCAATAACCTGCATTGCTATCAAAATTAATAGCATATATATGAGCACAAACTTTAAATGAATCGATTGAAAAAAACCAACTTTCTTCATATACTATTCCTGCTCTGGATCACGCAAGTAATACCCTACTCCACGTCTTGTTACAATTAAAGTTGGATGACTTGGGTTATCTTCGATTTTTTCACGTAAACGACGTACTGTTACATCTACTGTACGTACATCTCCAAAATAATCGTATCCCCAAACTGTTTGTAATAAATGTTCACGTGTCATAACTTGTCCTAAATGCTTCGCCAAATAGTGAAGTAATTCAAATTCACGATGCGTAAGTTCGATGCTTTCATCTCTTTTTGTTACGCTGTACGCATTTGGATTAATTATAATTGGTCCAATAACCATTTCTGTATTTTCTTCTTTTTCGGCTGAGCCACCTTGTTGATGACGACGCAAGTTTGCTTTTACACGTGCCAATAATTCACGTGTACTAAATGGTTTTGTTACATAATCATCTGCACCAAGCTCTAATCCCAACACTTTATCGATTTCAGAGTCTTTTGCAGTTAACATAATAATTGGCATTTCAGAACTTTTTCGTATTTCACGACAAACTTCTAATCCATCTTTCCCCGGTAACATAATATCCAGTAAAACCATATCTGGTTGTTCTTCGTTTGCCTTTTCAATAGCTTCGTCACCATCATGTGCCATGACAATTTCAAAACCTTCTTTTTCTAAATTGAATTTTAAAATATCCGCAATCGGTTTCTCATCATCAACGACTAAGATTTTCTTTCCCATCATTGTGTAGTTCCTCCTAATAAAAATATGGTCATTCATCCTCAAACATGCACAATTCTTTACATAGTATATATCTATACAACTTTATCCCTTGTTTGAGTATTTTATCCTCTATTCTCATAGAATCATGTATGGTTCCCTTACATATGGAACGCTGTATAATCTATAGAAAAACCTCTAGCTTCAACTGCTAGAGGCTTCTCATTCTATTGTAAAATAACTACTCTCATTTGTAAAATTGAACAATATAAAAAGGATATTAAGTGGGCCCACTTAATATCCTGAGAGTGGCTCGGGACGGAATCGAACCGCCGACACGAGGATTTTCAGTCCTCTGCTCTACCGACTGAGCTACCGAGCCAAAACATATATATAAAACCACTAATGGTGGTATAAACAAAAGTGGCGGTCCCGACCGGGGTCGAACCGGCGATCTCCTGCGTGACAGGCAGGCATGTTAACCACTACACCACGGGACCACAAAACATATATATATAACATGACCCGTACGGGATTCGAACCCGTGTTACCGCCGTGAAAGGGCGGTGTCTTAACCACTTGACCAACGGGCCACGAAAAATAAAATGGTGAGCCATGAAGGACTCGAACCTTCGACCCTCTGATTAAAAGTCAGATGCTCTACCAACTGAGCTAATGGCTCGTACTCACCAACGTCATATTTTCGTGACGACAAGAGTTATCTTACCATAAGAACTTTTATGTTTGCAATACTTTTTTATATTTTTTTTACAAAAGATAAGAAAAAACTCATGTAAGCATGAGTTTTTTCTTAAATAAATCCATTTTATCTTAATTAACCACCGTATACGTTACGAACGATGTTTGTTTGATTACGATCTGGACCAACTGAGAACATAGATAATTGAATTCCTGTTAATTCAGAAACACGCTCTACATATTTTCTTGCATTTTCAGGAAGCTCATCTAATGATCTTACACCAGTAATATCTTCCGTCCAACCTGGAAGCTCTTCGTAAACAGGCTCACATTTTGCTAAAATGTTTAAGTTTGCTGGAACTTCGTCTAAAACTTCTCCGTTGTATTTGTAAGCAACACAGATTTTAACAGTTGGAATACCCGTTAATACATCGATAGAGTTTAATGATAAATCCGTTAAACCACTAACACGACGTGCATGTCTTACAACAACACTATCAAACCAACCTACGCGGCGTGGACGACCTGTTGTTGTACCATATTCACGACCAACTTCACGAATTTGATGACCAATTTCATCATGAAGTTCAGTAGGGAATGGACCGTCACCAACACGGCTTGTATATGCTTTACACACACCTACTACACGATTAACTTTTGAAGGACCAACACCAGATCCGATTGTCACACCACCAGCAACTGGGTTAGAAGATGTAACGAATGGGTACGTACCATGGTCAATATCAAGCATAACACCTTGTGCACCTTCAAATAATACGCGACGGTTGTCATCTAATGCATCATTTAATACGACAGATGTATCGCATACATATTGTGCGATTTGTTGTCCATATTCGAAGTACTCCTCAAAGATTTCTTCTACACTGAAACCTTCTGTATCGTACATTTTTTCAAATAAACGATTTTTCTCTGCTAAACTGCGTTCAAGCTTTTCTTTAAATGCTTCACGATCTAATAAATCAGCCATACGGATACCAATACGAGCAGCTTTATCCATATATGCAGGACCGATACCTTTTTTCGTAGTACCGATTTTGTTATCGCCTTTACTCTCTTCTTCTAACTCATCTTGTTTTAAGTGATAAGGTAAGATAACGTGTGCACGGTTACTAATACGTAAGTTATCAGTGCTTACACCACGATCGTGTAAGTATTTTAACTCTACAAGTAATGCTTTCGGATCTACTACCATACCGTTTCCGATTACACAAATTTTTTCTTTATAGAAAATACCAGATGGAATTAAGTGTAATTTATATTTAACTCCGCCAAAAACAATTGTATGCCCAGCGTTATTTCCACCTTGATATCTTGCAACTACTTCCGCATGCTCAGAAAGAAAATCAGTAATTTTACCTTTTCCTTCATCGCCCCACTGTGTTCCTACAACTACTACTGAAGACATTATTAAAGCACCTCCGCAATTTTCAAACGAACTTTTCAAACAATATAATTGTACCAAAATGAAAAAAGAAGTCAATTTAAAAACGAACATTTTTTTACCTTTTATCGGTTTCGTTCGTAAGAATTCTTTATTCGCACGATAAAAGCCCTATCTTATATAAAAAAAAAAAGAAACACATCTTATTATAAGAAATGCGTTTCTTTTTTATACTTCTACTATGCCGGTGGCGCATGTCCATCATCGAAACGTCGCTCTAAGTTTACGAATTTGTTAAATTCCTTCACGAATGCAAGCTCTACAGATCCTACCGGACCATTACGTTGCTTGGCAATAATAATTTCAATCGTGTTTTTATTTTCCGTTTCACGATCATAGTAATCCTCACGATACAAGAAGGCCACAATATCGGCATCCTGCTCAATACTTCCTGATTCACGAATATCAGACATCATCGGACGTTTATCTTGACGAGATTCAACACCACGAGAAAGCTGAGATAAGGCAATAACAGGAACTTGTAGCTCACGCGCAATTCCTTTTAATGTACGGGAAATTTCAGACACTTCCTGCTGACGGTTTTCACCAGATTTCCCACTACCTTGAATAAGCTGTAAGTAATCGATTAAAATCATTCCAAGTCCCTGTTCTTGCTTTAATCTGCGGCATTTCGCACGAATTTCACTAACTCGAATTCCTGGCGTATCATCAATATATATCCCAGCATTCGAAAGACTTCCCATTGCCATTGTCAACTTTGCCCAATCATCCGAAGTTAACGAGCCAGTACGAAGTCTTTGCGCATCAATATTTCCTTCTGCACAAAGCATACGCATAACAAGTTGATCAGCACCCATCTCTAAACTAAAAATTGCTACATTTTCATCTGTTTTAGTTGCCACATTCTGTGCGATATTCAGTGAAAATGCCGTTTTTCCCACCGAAGGGCGGGCTGCCACAATGATTAAATCGTTACGCTGAAATCCTGCTGTCATCTTATCTAATTCAGTAAACCCAGTTGGTATCCCTGTAACTTCACCTTTTTGATTATGCAAAAGTTCAATTTTATCATAAGCATCTACAAGAACATCCTTAATATTTTGGAATGCTTTTGCATTTGTTTGATGTGATACTTCTAATATTTTTTTCTCCGCTTCATTTAGCAAGCCCTCTACATCATCTTCACGTTCATAACCATCTGATACAATGTGAGTTGCTGTTCGAATCAAACGACGCAAAAGTGCTTTTTCTGCAATAATACGTGCATAATACTCTACGTTAGCAGCTGTCGGAACAGCCTCTGCTAATTCAGCTAAATAGGAAACACCACCAACCTCTTCTAGCAAACCTTGGTCAGCAAGTGCTGCTGTTGCAGTAACTAAATCAATTGGTTCTCCTTTATCAGATAGTTCAAGCATAACTCCAAAAATCTTTTGGTGTGCTGTCCGATAAAAAGATTCAGATAGCAGCAGTTCTGAAGCCGACGTTAACGCATCTTGATCGAGGAAAATCGCCCCTAAAACCGCTTGCTCGGCCTCTATATTATGCGGAGGGGTACGATCAGCAAGCACGTCACTCATACGCAATCCTCCTTGCCTAACTTATTTTTATTGTTCACGAACATGAACTTTTACTGTTGCTGTTACTTGTGGATGTAATTTCACAGTTACATTTGTATATCCTAATGCACGAATTGCATCATCCATTTCGAACTTGCGTTTATCAAGTTTAATATTGTGTGCCTTTTGCAACGCATCTACAATTTGTTTACTTGTAATAGAACCAAACAAACGGCCACCTTCGCCTGATTTTGCTTTTAATTCTACTGTTAATTTTTCTAAAGTTTCTTTTTGTTTTTTCGCGTTTTCAAGCTCAGCTGCTGCATCTTTTTCTTCTTTACGCTTTTGCGCCTCTAATGTTTTCATGCTACTATTTGTTGCTTCTGCAGCTAATCCTTGTTTTAATAAGAAGTTATTTGCATAACCGTCTGGTACGTTTTTTACTTCTCCTTTTTTACCTTTACCTTTTACGTCTTTTAGAAAAATTACTTTCATGATTGTGTGCCTCCCTGTAAATAATCATCAATAACACTTTGAAGTTTTTCTTCAGCTTCATCGACCTTTATATTTTGCATTTGTGTAGCAGCATTTGTTAAATGTCCGCCACCACCTAGGTTTTCCATAATTAGTTGCACATTCACTTCACCTAAAGAACGCCCACTAATTCCAATGAAGGTTTCCCCACGTTTCGCAATGACAAAAGAAGCAATTACTCCTGTCATTGTTAGCAAAGTATCGGCTGATTGTGCGATTAATATTTGATCATAATATTCATCGCCTTCTGCTTTTGCAATTGCAATTCCATTTTTATAAATGTAAGCATTTTGAATCGTTTTTGCAACTCGTAAATACTGCTGCATGTCTTCTTTTAATAATTCTTGTACAAGAACTGTATCCGCTCCGTGCGAACGTAGATAAGAAGCTGCATCAAATGTACGGGCACCTGTCCGGAATGTAAAGCTTTTCGTATCCACTATAATCCCTGCAAGTAATGCTGTTGCTTCTAACATCGTCATTTTCAAACGTTTTGGCTGATATTCAAGAAGCTCAGTTACAAGTTCAGCTGTCGAAGACGCATATGGCTCCATGTACACAAGAAGAGGACCCTCAATAAATTCTTCACCACGGCGATGATGGTCGATTACAACTACGTTTTCAATCTTATGCAAAAGTTTTTCCTCCATCACCATTGAAGGTTTGTGAGTGTCAACAACAACAAGTAATGAATCATCCGTTGCAAATTCCATAGCCTGCTGTGGCGTAATAAAATGAGACCATAATTCCTCATTTTGCTTCACTTTATCCATTAAGCGTTTAATACCTTTATCAGAATCATTCTCGTCTAATACAATGTATCCTTCACGCTCATTTAACTGTGCTACTTTTAAAATTCCGATGGCTGCTCCAATTGCATCCATATCAGGAGCCCGATGACCCATTATAATAACATTACTGCTCTCTAACACTAAATCTTTTAACGCATGCGAGATAACTCTCGCACGTACACGTGTGCGTTTTTCAACCGGATTTGTTTTACCACCGTAAAATTTCACTTTTCCTGTTGCCTGTTTAATCACAACTTGATCTCCACCTCGTCCTAAAGCAAGATCTAAGCCAGATTGAGCCATAGCCCCAAGCTCTGATAAAGATAAGTCGCCCGATCCTACACCAACACTTAGTGTAAGTGAAATATTTCGTTTTGATGTTTCCTCACGTACTTGATCTAAAATATCAAACTTTCCTTTCTCCATTTGTGCCAAAATACTTTCATTTAACACAACGAAGAAGCGCTCCGAAGAAGCTCGTTTTAAATATGCGCCGTATTTGAGAGCCCACTCATTTAGGCGTGATGTCACCAAGCTCGTGATGTTCGTACGTAATTGATCATCCAATCCTTGTGTAACTTCATCATAGTTGTCTAAATAAATAATCGCGAGAACTGTACGTTGATCCTCGTACATTTTTTCAATTTCCGTTTGCTCTGTTACATCAAAGAAGTAAATTAACTTTTCTTCTTTTCTTACAAACACACGAAACTTACGTTTATTTAAAGATACAATATCATCAGCTGTTTCTCCTTTAATAAAGAGAAGTAACGTTTCTGACACATCATACAAATGCCATCCTGCTAAAGAGTGTTGCCCCAAACAAGAAGACAAATAAGGATTTGCCCAATCAATTCCATAATCCTTATTGTATAACAAAATACCAATTGGCATTTGATTAAACGCTTCATTGCTCACTTTCTTTACTCTTGTAATCATTTCTGTTGTGTACTTTTCGAAACTCCTCTGAAAGGCCAACTCAAATCGAATTACCAAAAAGAGAACAATACAAAAAATAAAAAAAGCGGCCATTCCCATTATCCAGTGAAAATAACCTAGAATGGTAATAAGCACAAACATAAAAAATGCCAATACATAAACAGGATATAAAAACCGCTGGCTCTTATAAAATTCAGGCATGTACCCAACTCCTATAAAGTAAAACTAACACAAATAGGAAATTATTCAATTTCCATCAGTAGCTAGTTGAACAAATTAAACGCCCTAAGTTAAACTTCCACTAAAAGCTTACGTCACATAATAAACTTTATATAAATACAAATTGAAAAACCGATATAAAACCTTACTTTTTAGGTATGAGAAAGCCTCCAACTATGCATAGAAACGGTCAGATTCTCTTCCCACCCATGCCAAGTGAAAACAGAGTGAGAAAATCAGTGCGGGTCTCCTTTCATTTCATTGCAGTGATTTATATGCAAAAAAACGAAAAGCACGATTGGTAATGAGAGTTTCACCGAGCTGGTTTCATTTCTCGTTCTCGCTTATTTTGATTGTATTTTAAAACGTAACGAAAAGCCTAAATCAATTATACCTAAGATTGTGACTAGAGGAAACAACATTGGAATAATCATACATACGATAAAGCTGAGAATAGGAATAGCTTTTGCATAACCTTTTGCATGCGCGAAGAAGGCTATAAATGAAAAACCTTGGAATAAAAGTAGCAATGAAAAGATGGCATATAGATTAGAAAATGCCATATATACATATGAATCTGATTCAACCTTCATAAATGTTGAAAGTAAAATGAATACAACATAATACCAAACAATGCTTTTTGGCAATTGCATATCCTTAAACTTAGGCCACGGTGCTACAGTATACTTCAATCTCTTTAAAACATTACCTGCTATTAATACTGTAATCCAAGAATATATTAAAGAAACCATTACAAACAAACTTGGCAAAAGAATTCGTAGCATATCACTGAATTGCCCTAACAAATCTTTTTGCTCTTGGCTAATTGGCACACCCGCTGCCTTCATTATTTCTTCACTTTGTTCCATTCCTTGTTTGAACATATCTTGCATTTCCTTAAGAAAATCTATGTTAAAAAATTGTATACTCGCTACATAGACTAGTACAAAATTAAGCAAATATACAAGCGTCCCTACCAATAATATCTCCGCTGGCTCTTTTTTCTTCTTATACATATATCCTAAAGAGATGCCTATTATGCCTGACATAAATGTATTCACAAGACTAAGTGGTGAACTAACAATAATAGTAATAAGAATTGCCGCCCCAAGAAGCATGCATGTATTAGAAAACGGGTATCTTACCATAAACAATAAAAAAGGTAATGGCAGTGCAAATATTGCAACCATACTTATAACGGGTACATACAAGAACGTTAAAAGTAAAACTGCATATACAGCTAACAAAACTGCCCCTTCTGTAATAAGCCTTGTACGTTTCATCTTTTACCTCCTCTTTCTAAAAAGAAAAGCATAGCAAAATGCACAGTAGAGTCCGACTCTACTGTGCATTTCATACGCTATTATTCACCAACATATGGTAAAAGTGCCATTTGACGAGCACGTTTAATTGCAACTGTAAGTTTGCGTTGGTATTTTGCGCTTGTTCCTGTTACACGACGAGGTAAAATTTTACCACGCTCAGAAACGAAACGTTTTAATAAATCAACATCTTTATAGTCAATGCGAGTAATACCGTTAGATGTGAAGAAACACACCTTACGACGTTTCGCACGTCCACCTTTGCGTCCTGCCATGTCTATTTCCCTCCATTCTTTGTTAAAAATAACCGATTCATACCATTAAAATGGTAAATCGTCGTCCGAAATATCAATCGGTTGACCTACATTTGAAAATGGATCGTCATTCTTCGTAAATCCAGAGTTACCTGAATTACTAGATTGACCAAATGGGTTAGAGCCTTGGTTACCGTAACCAGCTCCTGATGGTTGCTGATTGAATGAACCACGTTGCTCCCCGCCGCTATTACGCGGCTCTAAAAATTGTACGCTCTCCGCAAGAACCTCTGTTACATATACACGTTTACCATCTTGTCCCTCATAATTACGAGTTTGAAGACGTCCATCTACGCCTGCTAAGCTACCTTTTTTCAAATAATTCGCCACGTTTTCTGCTTGTTTACGCCATATTACACAATTAATAAAGTCAGCTTCACGCTCACCTTGTTGATTCGCAAATGCGCGATTTACAGCTAACGTGAAAGTAGCTACCGCAACACCATTGGGCGTGTAACGTAAGTCAGGGTCCTTAGTTAAACGACCAACGAGGATAACACGATTCATCAATCGAACCACTCTCCCTATATATCTTAATTATTTTTCTTCTTCTTTAACAACGATGTGACGAAGGATATCTTCGTTGATCTTAGCTAAACGATCGAATTCTTTAACAGCTTCTGCGTTAGAATTTACGTTTAAGATCATGTAGAAACCGTCACGTAAGTCGTTGATTTCGTAAGCTAAACGACGCTTACCCCACTCTTTCGTGTTAATGATTTCTGCACCATTGTTAGTTAAAACGCCTGCAAAGCGCTCAACTAAAGCTTTTTGAGCTTCTTCCTCCATGTTTGGACGGATGATGTACATGATTTCGTACTTTTTCATTACACTTTCACCTCCTTTTGGTCTAAACGGCCCATAATGGGCAAGGAGCAATTAATTATATAGTAATTACTCACGAGTTTAGATTATATCATAGTAAGTTAGATGAATCAACTCACCAATAAATAAAAAACTTGGCAAACATATGATATGTTCACCAAGTTTATATCCCTATTTTTCCTAGGAAATATAGAATTACACGTTAAAGCGGAAGTGCATAACATCTCCATCTTTTACGATATACTCTTTTCCTTCTAAACGTACTTTTCCAGCTTCCTTAGCCGCTGTCATAGAGCCGTTCTCCATTAAATCAGCATAAGAAACTGTTTCAGCACGAATAAATCCACGTTCAAAGTCTGTATGAATAACACCAGCACATTGAGGTGCCTTCATACCTTTTTTGAATGTCCACGCACGCACTTCTTGTACACCAGCTGTGAAATAAGTAGCTAATCCTAATAAATCGTATGCGGCACGAATTAACTGGTCTAGGCCTGATTCTTCAATACCTAACTCCTCGAGGAATACCTTTTTCTCTTCCTCGTCTAGCTCAGCAATTTCCGATTCAATTTTTGCACAAACAACGATTACTTGTGAATTTTCATTCGCTGCAAATTCTTTTACCATCTGCACATATTTATTCTCAGATGGATCCATAATATCATCTTCACTCACGTTCGCTACATATAACATTTCTTTCGTTGTAAGCAAATGAAGACCTTTAACAATTTTCATTTGTTCTTCTGTAAATTCAACAGTACGAGCTGGTTTTCCCTCTTCAAACGCCTCTTTTAAACGAACTAAAATTTCATGTTCATATACGGCTTCTTTATCCTTTTGTCTTGCTAATTTTGCTACACGTTCAATACGCTTATCAACAGATTCTAAATCAGCTAAGATTAACTCTAAGTTAATCGTTTCAATATCATCAATTGGATCTACTTTTCCTGAAACGTGTGTAATATTTTCATCCTCAAAACAACGAACAACTTGGCAAATCGCATCTACTTGACGGATATGAGATAAAAATTTATTTCCTAGTCCTTCACCTTTACTTGCGCCTTTTACGATACCTGCGATATCAGTAAATTCAAATACAGTTGGAACAGTTTTCTTAGGTTCTACTAGTTCCGTTAGTTTATTTAAGCGATCATCCGGTACCTCTACAATCCCTACGTTCGGATCAATTGTACAAAACGGATAGTTTGCAGATTCTGCTCCCGCTTGTGTAATTGCATTAAATAATGTTGATTTCCCTACGTTAGGTAAACCAACAATCCCAGCCGTTAATCCCATATTTTTCACTCCTATGTCTCAATCTTCCATCATTATAGATAGTAACGAATAAAATGACAAGTTCCCTAAAAGCCAAAAAAAGTAACAGCCGCTTAAAGCAACTGTTACTTCTTCTCTATTCTTCGTGCTTTACAAGAATTTTTTTCACCTTACGATCAAACTCTCTTCGAGGAATCATTACCGAATGGCCACACCCCTCGCACTTAATGCGGATATCCATTCCCATACGAATAATTTTCCAACGATTTGCACCACACGGATGGGCCTTCTTCATTTCCACAACATCGTACAAGTTATATTGCTTTTGTTCCACCCTCTAAACTCCCCTCGTCATTAATTTGCTTTTTGATTAACCATCTCTTTACGATTATATAAAACCATATGTGGATATGGAATCTCAATGCCGTGTAAATCAAGACGATTTTTAATTTCTTTACGAAGCGCTCTAGCAGTAGGTGCATGCTGCATCGGTTCCACTTCAGCAATTACACGGAGCACAACGTCAGATGCACCAAGTGTTTGAATACCTAATAATTGAGGTGTTGCTACCATTTGCTCATATTTTTCTGGTAATTCTTCTAGTAACTCTTCAATTATCTGCTCTGCACGCACGATATCACTATCATAGGAAATCGATACATCAACAAATGCAACACTATTACTAATGGAAAAGTTTGTTACCTGTATAATGCTCCCATTAGGAAGAATATGGATTTCCCCTGTCCAACTTTTCATCTTCGTTGTACGTAATCCAATTTCTAAAACGACACCTTCAAATTGGCCGATACGAACATAATCACCAACTGAAAATTGATCTTCTAACAAAATAAATAATCCTGTAATAACATCTTTCACTAAACTTTGAGCACCAAAACCGATTGCTAAACCAATGACCCCAGCACCGGCCAATAAACCTGCTGCATTAATCCCAAATACCCCTAAAATCGCAATTAACATAATAAATATAACAACGTATGCTACAATATTTTCAAGTAATTTAGCTACAGTAACTGTACGACGCTCCGAAATTTGAATCGGTGAGCGGCTTCCCATATGAAATGCCTTTCGAACAATCGCTCTAGCAAGACGAACAACTATTGCACCAAGTACTAAAATAATAATTATTTTTAGTGCGCCCATTCCTATATGAGCCCAATTTATAGCATGAAACCATTTCTCTAATAAATCCATATACCTCTACCTCTCCAGCAAAAATTTCTGTTTCTATCCTCTTTATTGTATCAGAAGTTTTCCCTATTTCTGAAAAAAATTTATTATCTTATTTGTGCTTGTTTACTTCTATCCAGGTATAAAATGGTAGTGATATATATATACTAGTACTATTATTTCCGATTTTATAAACGGCTTACAAAAATAAAGAACTTATAATTTTCCATATTAATTTTTCTTGAATTCCTGAGAATTAACCTCCCAATTACTAAAGCTTTATAAAATAAATTCTAAAGCCAAAAACTTTTACAACGAATTATAAAATTTATCAAAAGGATGGATGCTTCATGAATATCGGAAGTTTTCGCTTACCTTTTTTTGAAAAAAAATCGCAAAATGTCATGCATCATGATTTAGAAGCTTGTACAATAATTAGTGATTTTCTTCTCTCACACATACCTACTCATGAAAATACACCCCTCAGCATAATCTGCATTGGAACAGATCGCTCAACCGGTGACGCACTTGGCCCATTAGTCGGATCTAAACTAGAACAAATGAACATTCAAAACTTCCACGTATTTGGCACACTTGACGAACCCATTCACGCCCTAAATCTCGAAGATAATATTCAGAATATACAAAATTCTGTACCGGATTCTTTTATTATTGCAATCGATGCTTGTCTTGGAAAATCCCAAAACATCGGTTCCATAACTGTTGGTGAAGGACCTAGTAAACCTGGTGCAGCGATGAATAAAAAGTTACCAGCAATCGGTGAGCTACACATACATGGTATCGTGAATTTAAACGGTTTTATGGAATTTTTTGTCTTACAGAATACGAGATTAAATCTAGTTATGAAAATGGCAGACGTTATTGCCCAGAGCATAAAGGAAACGGACCAAAAATTATCCGTATTGAAAAAAGCAAACCATCTATAAACAAAAAGATGGTTTGCTTTTCAGTTTTCCCTAGATAATAATTCTAAAATACGATTTAAATCTTCTTTATTGAAAAATTCTATTTCAATTTTCCCTTTTTCTTTCTTTGTTTCTTTAATTTTTACACCCGTTCCGAATTTTTCCCTTAATAGCGTTTCACGTTCTTCGAAAAATATATTTCGTTCGCGTTTCACTTTCTTTGTTTCACGTGAAACGCGCTGGTGCATCTGTTGAACAATTTGCTCTAGCTGTCTAACATTCAATCCTTCCTTTTCAATGCGCTTCAACAATGACTTTAGTTTTTCCTCGTCTTTTATTGTAAGTAATGTCCGTCCATGTGCCATCGATAGATTTCCATCGGCAATCATTTCTTGAACAAATGAAGGGAGTGTAAGCAACCGAACATAATTAGCGATATATGGTCTACTTTTTCCGAGACGTTTTGCTAATTGCTCCTGAGTCACATTCAACTCATCCATTAGCATTTGATATGCCACAGCCTCTTCCATTGGATTTAAATCTTCACGTTGTAAATTTTCTAACAAAGCAAATTCCATCATTTGCTGTTCATTTAATTCTCGAACAACAGCTGGAACTTTTTCAAGATGTGCCTCTTTTGCAGCTCGGTACCTTCGTTCACCAGCAACAATTTCGTATCCTTTAATACTTTTCCTTACGATCAAAGGTTGTAAAATGCCATGTTCTTTAATGGATGCTGCCAATTCTTGAATTGCTTCTTTTTGAAAGTTTTTACGCGGTTGATAGGGGTTGGGTCTTAATTCATTTAATGTAATTTCTTGAATTTTCTCTTCCTCTTTCACATCTAAATCTGGAAAGAACGCATTAATCCCTCTTCCTAATCCTTTAACCACCAGCAATCACTTCCTCTGCTAAATCTATATACACTTCTGCACCCCTCGATTTAGCATCATACTGCATAATTGGTTTCCCATGACTTGGCGCTTCACTCAAACGAACATTACGTGGAATAATAGAACGATATACTTTATCTCGGAAATATTTCTTCACTTCATCTATAACCTGAATTCCTAAGTTTGTACGTGCATCTAACATCGTTAATAGTACACCTTGAATTGCTAAATTTTTATTTAAATGCTTTTGTACAAGACGAACTGTATTCAGTAATTGACTCAATCCTTCCAATGCATAGTATTCACATTGAACTGGAATAATAACGGAATCTGCTGCTGTTAATGCATTAATTGTTAATAAGCCCAAAGATGGGGGGCAATCAATGATAATATAATCATATTCATTACGAATTGGCTGCAAAGCCCTTTGTAAACGAACTTCCCGGGAAATGGTTGGTACCAGTTCAATTTCAGCACCTGCCAATTGAATTGTAGCAGGTAGAACATCTAAGTTTTCAGTTGCGGTTTTTTGTATAACCTCTTGAACTTCTGCATCTTCTACAAGAACATTATAAATGCATTGATCTAACTCCGATTTTTCAATTCCTACACCTGTCGTTGCGTTTCCCTGAGCATCAATGTCAATGAGTAATACTTTTTTTCCTACCTGTGCTAATCCAGCACCTAAGTTAACAGACGTTGTTGTTTTTCCTACGCCGCCTTTTTGGTTAGCAATTGCAATGATTTTTCCCATGATGTCACCTACTTTCAACCTTTCTGTCTTATTCTAAAAATAATTATGTTTATTGTAACATGAAATAAAAACTTTTCTTTTGCATCCTTATTAAACTTCAAAATTTATTCTAAAACTCCTTCTTCATTTAAGAAGAAAAATATAGGAAAAGAGACCCCCCAAAAAAGTGAGATCTCTATTACATATGAATTATTTCTTTTTAGGAATCTTAATTGTAATTTGATAGTACTCATCAAATTCTTCTTCTTCAGAATTCACATTAAGTCCACTGTTTGCAACCATTTGTAATGATTGTCTAATTGTATTCATCGCAATTCGCATATCACGACTTACCGCTTTCTGTTTTGCCTTACGCTTTGGTTTTACTTCTTCCAGTAGTTTAGCAATACGTTCCTCAGTTTGTTTTACATTCAACTGTTTTTCTATAATCTCTTGTAAAACTTTCAACTGTAATTCTTTATTTTTTAAAGGAATGAGAGCACGGGCATGTCGTTCTGTAATACTTTTTTCTAGCAATGCTTGTTTAATTTCTTCAGGCAACTTTAATAATCGCAACTTATTTGCGATTGTTGATTGTCCTTTTCCGAGCCTTTGTGCTAATGCTTCTTGTGTTAAATTATGTAACTCAATTAACTTTTGGTAAGCGATAGCCTCTTCAATTGCTGTTAGCTCTTCACGTTGCAAGTTCTCAATTAGAGCAACAGAAGCTGTTTCAGTATCAT
Source organism: Bacillus cereus (assembly GCF_002584535.1). GTDB lineage: Bacteria > Bacillota > Bacilli > Bacillales > Bacillaceae_G > Bacillus_A > Bacillus_A arachidis. The sequence goes on along the minus strand of NZ_NUOT01000016.1, from coordinate 16,163 downwards.
TTAAGTTTTTTATAATTGCCGGAACCTTTTCCCAGCCTAATTTCGTTGCAGCACGAAAACGTCTTTCCCCGGCAATAATTTCATACTTACCTTCTTCATATTGCCTTACAACAATTGGTTGGATAAGTCCATGTGTACGAATGGTCAAAGCAAGTTCATCAATACGTGCATCATCAAAAACTGTGCGAGGTTGATAACGATTTGGGACGATATTTGCTATCAGAATTTCTTGTATTTCTTCATGTATCTTTTTATTTATTTCTTCATGGCTTTCTTCCTGTAATTCGAATTCGCTCTCTTTATCTCCAAAGCCAAATAAACGAGAAAACGTATTTTTCATACATATTCCACCACCTTTGGGCCTATTGAATGTCCTACACAGAAATGTTTCCTATGAAACATTTACGTTTTCATTTATATAATTTAATCTTACGTCTAATAAGATTTATTTTTCAATAGGTAATTTATTGGGTGTCCCTGGCTTACGAGGATATTTCTTTGGTGTTTTGCGCTTTTTCATAATTGATAAAATGTTACGTTCACTTTCTTCGAATGGTAATTGGAAAGTAGAGATCTCTTTTAGTTCACCACCAAGCACCTCTAAAGCATACTTACCGTTTTCAATTTCTTCATTGGCAGCCGCACCTTTCATTGCGATAAATGTCCCACCTACTTTTACAAGCGGCAAGCACAACTCACTCAGTACAGAAAGACGCGCTACAGCACGGGCCATTACGATATCAAATGATTCACGAACACCCTCTTTTTTCCCGAATGTTTCGGCACGATCGTGGCAGAACGCCACATCACTTAACTCTAATTTTTGAGCTAAATGATTTAAAAAATTGATACGTTTTTGCAATGAATCTACAATTGTTATTTTTAAATGCGGGAAACAAATCTTCAATGGAATACTTGGAAATCCAGCACCTGCACCGACATCACAAATGGAAAATGATTTTGAAAAATCAAAATAAAAAGCAGCTGTAATCGAGTCAAAAAAGTGTTTTAAATACACTTCCTCTTTCTCTGTAATAGCTGTTAAATTCATTTTCTCATTCCATTCCACTAATGTTTCAAAGTAGATTTCAAATTGCTCTAATTGCCTAGGAGAAAGAGTAATCCCTCTTTCTCCTAGCATAGATTGAAATTTTTCTATGTTCATCTTGCCATATCTCCTTACTTATTTATTGGTTCGATACTCGCGCAATTTTTCCTTGTTCAATATACACAAGTAAAATGGAAATATCAGCTGGATTTACTCCGGAAATACGGGATGCTTGCCCCATAGACAGAGGACGAACATCTTTTAATTTTTGTCTCGCTTCAGAAGCGATTCCAGAAATCGCATCGTAATCAATGTCGACAGGAATCTTCTTGCTCTCCATTTTCTTCATACGTTCTACTTGTTGTAAGGATTTTTCAATATATCCCTCATACTTAATTTGAATTTCTACCTGTTCAGCGATTTCATCGTGTATTTCCACTTCACTTGGTGCAAGAATACGAATATGTTCATACGTCATTTCCGGACGACGTAGTAAATCACTTGCACGTATTCCATCTTTTAATTCGCTTCCTCCAACACTGCGAATTAATTCCTGCACTTCAGGACGCGGTTTAATAATAATGCTTTCTAAACGTGACTTTTCTTGATCAATCTGTCCTTTTTTCGCGCTAAAACGCTCATAGCGCTCTTCTGGAATTAAGCCAATTTCATGACCAATCTCCGTTAAACGTAGATCTGCATTATCATGACGCAATAATAAACGATATTCAGCTCGGGATGTTAAAAGACGATACGGTTCATTTGTCCCTTTCGTCACAAGATCATCAATTAAAACACCAATATAAGCATCAGAACGACCTAAAATAACCTCTTTTTTCCCTAAAGAACGACATGCAGCGTTAATTCCGGCCATAATTCCTTGTCCTGCTGCTTCTTCATAGCCAGACGTACCGTTAATTTGCCCCGCTGTATATAAATTTTTAATCTTTTTCGTCTCAAGTGTCGGCCACAACTGTGTCGGTACAATTGCATCATATTCAATGGCATAACCTGTACGCATCATTTCAACATTCTCTAAACCAGGAATTGTTTTAAGCATTTCACGTTGTACGTCCTCTGGTAAGCTTGTTGACAAACCTTGTACATATACTTCCTGTGTATTACGTCCTTCTGGTTCTAAGAAAATTTGGTGACGTGGTTTATCATTGAAACGTACCACTTTATCTTCAATTGAAGGACAGTAACGAGGACCCGTTCCTTTAATCATACCAGAATACATAGCTGAACGATGTAAATTTCGGTCGATTAAACGATGTGTCTCTTCACTCGTATATGTTAACCAGCATGGAATTTGATCCATAATAAATTTTGTTGTTTCAAAAGAGAAAGCGCGAGGTTTATCATCACCTGGTTGAATTTCTGTTTTGCTATAATCAATCGTATTACTATTTACACGAGGAGGCGTACCTGTTTTAAATCGCACAAGTTCGAGACCAAGCTCCTCTAAATGCTCAGATAATGTGATGGACGGTTGTTGATTATTTGGACCACTTGAATATTTTAAATCACCCATGATAATCTCACCGCGTAAAAATGTACCCGTTGTAATTACAACTGTTTTCGCTGTGTATTCAGCACCTGATTGTGTAATTACACCTTTACATACATCATCCTCAACAATTAGACGTTCCACCATTCCTTGACATAATGTTAAATTTGGTGTTTCCTCAATCGTTTTCTTTAATTCGTGTTGATATGAAAATTTATCTGCTTGTGCACGAAGAGCGCGTACAGCCGGGCCTTTTCCTGTATTCAACATACGCATTTGGATGTGTGTTTTATCAATATTACGTCCCATCTCGCCGCCTAAAGCATCAATTTCACGGACAACAATCCCTTTTGCTGGTCCACCAACAGAAGGGTTACAAGGCATAAAAGCTACCATGTCTAAATTAATTGTTAACATTAATGTTTTTGAGCCCATACGTGCTGCTGCAAGACCAGCTTCGCATCCTGCATGACCTGCACCGATTACTATGACATCGTAAGAACCGGCATTGTATCCCATTGTTTATTCCTCCTAAGATTATCTATCCTTCTAAAACACTTATATGTTATTTTCCTAAACAAAATTGAGAGAACAATTGGTCGATTAAGCTTTCATGAACTGTATCTCCAGTAATTTCACCAAGTATTTCCCATGTTCTTGTTAGATCAATTTGAACCATATCAATTGGAACACCATTTTCTATTGCCTCAATAGCATCCCCAATTGTTTTTTCTGCTTGTGTCAATAAACCAATATGTCTTGCATTAGAAACATACGTCATATCTGCTGACTCAATTGTTCCTTCAAAGAATAGGTCTGCTATAGCTTGTTCTAGCTCATCTATACCTTTTTCCTCAATTAGCGACGTTGTAATCATGCGATTTGTACCTGCTAATTCTATAACACGTTCCATATCAATTTGCTTTGGTAAGTCTGTTTTATTTACAATAACAATAAAATCTTTCCCTTGCACAGCACGGAATAATTCTTCATCTTCAGTCGTTAATGCTTCACTATAATTTACTACAATTAGGACTAAATCAGCCTGCCCCATCATTTCTTTTGAACGTTCTACACCAATTCGTTCAACAATATCTTCTGTTTCACGAATTCCCGCTGTATCTATGAGTTTAAGTGGAACCCCACGTACATTGACATACTCTTCAATGACATCACGAGTTGTTCCTGCAATATCAGTTACAATCGCCTTTTTCTCTTGAACAAGACTGTTTAATAATGAAGACTTTCCAACGTTCGGTCTCCCAATAATCGCCGTTGCAATTCCTTCTCGCAAAATTTTCCCTTGCTTAGACGTTTCCAATATTTTTTTAATTTCACCGCGAACATGTGTAGCTTTTTCAATTAAAATATTGTGCGTCATTTCTTCTACATCATCGTATTCGGGATAATCTATATTCACTTCTACATGAGCCAATGTTTCTAAAATTTCTTGACGAAGGCGTCCAATTAATTTGGATAATCGCCCTTCCATTTGATTAATTGCTACATTCATCGCTCGATCTGTCTTCGCACGAATCAAATCCATTACAGCTTCCGCTTGCGATAAGTCAATACGTCCATTTAAAAATGCACGCTTTGTAAATTCACCTGGCTCTGCCAAACGTACTCCTTGAGCCAAAATAAGTTGTAATACTTTATTTACGGAAACAAGGCCACCGTGACAATTGATTTCTACAATATTTTCACGCGTAAATGTCTTTGGCGCTCGCATAATTGATACCATTACTTCTTCGATTACCTGATTTTTATCTAAGTCTACAATATGACCGTAATGAATTGTATGAGAAGAAACCTTCGTTAAATCTTTCCCTTTAAAAATGCGATTGACCTTTTCAATCGCATCTTCTCCACTTACTCGAACAATGGCAATTGCCCCTTCCCCAAGTGCCGTGGAAATTGCAGCAATTGTATCAAAATCCATGTCCTTTCACCTCGCTTGCTTATTTCTCTCTATTTCAACATTATTTTTTCCTTCACTAAACTATTAGGATACCATAACGAACCTATCTACAAAAGAATAATAACTCATTTTATTATGTCCTCATGTAAAAAACACTAAACTTATTCACAGTGGATAAGTTTAGTGTTTTTAGTTATCCACAATTTATTTTTTCATACACTCACAAAAAAACCGGTACTCAAATGAGCAACCGGTTATTTGGAAGATATTACTACATGCCGATGTGGTTCTTTACCTTCAGAAGTTGTAATTACATTCGGATGATTGGATAATGCTTGATGAATAATTTTTCTCTCAAAAGAGGGCATTGGTTCTAATACAACATTTTTTTTGGTTACCATTACCTGTTTTGCTAATCGATAAGAAAGCGATTCTAACGTATCTTTTCTCTTACTACGATAGTTTTCAGCATCAATTGTAATACCGATATATTGCTTCGTATTACGATTTGCAACAAGTTTTGTTAAATATTGTAAAGAATTTAACGTATGGCCTCTTTTTCCGATTAATATCCCTACATCTTTCCCAGAAAGTGTAAATTCAATTTCTCGACCTTTTACATTTTTCGTAATCATCACTTCCACACCCATTTCCCGAACAACACTTTTTAAGTACTGCTCAGCTTCTTGGATAGGATCTTTCTTCACTACAACTTCCACGATAGCTGGACGATTCCCTATAAGGCCGAGGAACCCTCTCTTGCCTTCATCAACAACGTTCACATCTACTTGATCTCTTGAAACTTTTAATTGTCTTAAAGCATCTTGTACTGCCAGCTCGACTGTTTGTCCTTTAGCAGTAATTATACTCACTTGCTTGATCCTCCTGCCTTACTAGCCTTAATATCAGGCCCTTTGATCATATACATTTGAGCAATACCAAAGATGTTACCAACTACCCAGTATAGTGATAATGCTGCTGGGAAGTTAATTGCGAAGACTAAAATCATGATCGGCATAAGCCAAACCATCATTGCCATTTGTGGGTTTTGTCCAGCAGTACCCGCCATGGCAACCTTTTGCTGAATAAATGTTGTGATTGCCGCAACAACCGGAAGGATATAGTACGGATCTGCCTGACCTAAATCAAACCATAAGAATGTATGTTTACTAATCTCTGCCGTTCTCATAATCGCATGGTAAAATGCGAATAAAATCGGCATTTGAACAAAGATTGGTAAACAACCTGCTAATGGGTTTACACCATTCTTTTGATATAGCTGCATCATTTCTTGTTGCAGTTTTTGTTGTGTTGCTTGGTCCTTAGAGCTATATTTCTCTTTTAATTTCACCATTTCTGGTTGCAGCGCTTGCATTGCTTTCGTACTCTTCGTTTGTTTAATCATTAATGGTAATAACGCAAAACGAATAATAAGAGTTGTAACAACAATCGCTAAACCATAATTATTACCAAATAATTTTGCAAAATACGTGATTAACTGAGAAAGCGGGTATACGAAATATTCATTCCAAATCCCTGTGCTTTTCGATGTAATCGGCAGATTTGTTTCACTACAGCCTGCAGTAACTGCCATTAATGCAATAACCATGGCTAGTAAGCCTATCTTCTTTTTCACAGCCTACTCCTCCTTGTTTCGGTATGTATATAGTGTAATTCATTTTCCTTTTCCTACGCTACTTGTTTGTTATTTTCATACCAGAGCGCTTAAAGGCATGAATTAAGCTTTTCTTCAATTGTTCATATGTCATATCTGCACAAGGCTTCCTTGCTATTATAACAAAATCTTTTCCAGAATCTATCTCATCTTTTAATTCTGTAATCGATTGGCGAATCATACGCTTAATTCGATTACGCACTACTGCATTGCCCAACTTCTTGCTAACGGAAAGACCAATTCGAAAGTATGGTTGCTCCACTTTTTCAAGCTGATATACCACAAACTGACGATTTGCATTTGATTTCCCATTTTGAAAAACATCCTGAAATTCATCATTTTTCTTTACACGATTCTTTTTCTTCATATCAATTGACACTCCTGTATTTCATCAGCGGAAATTCATTATTACTAGAAAAAAAGACCACTGAACGATCAGTGGTCTACGCAGATAATACTTTTCTTCCTTTACGACGACGAGCTGCTAGCACTTTACGTCCGTTCGCTGTGCTCATACGGCTGCGGAAACCATGTACTTTGCTGCGCTTACGTTTATTTGGTTGGTAAGTTCTTTTCATTATATGACACCTCCCTGAGGAATATCTGTTAAAGACAGTCTTATAAATTATAGTTAATCAACTAGGAAAATGTCAATGGTTCTCCAAATTTTCATCAAATATTCATATTGAACCTATTCACAAATTTTTTCACAGCTGTTTTATTTCGTTGTGGATAATGTATTTTTTATTTTTTTATATCCACAAATTATTTTCCCGCTTTTACACAGTATATCGTATTGTGGACAAGTTTATTCCACAAGGTATTGATTTTGTGGATAACTTTTTGAATTTCATTGCTATAGCTATCTTTTTTTGATATTATAGTTGTGTTTTCACCTTGAACAAGTTTTCCACAGTTTTAATTTATCCACAATTTGTGCATAACATGTGGACAGTTTTAATCACATGTGGGTAAACACTTGTCCACATGTGTGTTTTTTGTCGAAAACTCTATCTCGTATACAAACGACGTTTTTGGGTTTTAAAATACGTTTCGTATAAATATACATTTACGTTTTGGAAGGTTGTACAATCATTGCGCAACCTTATTCTTTTACCATCTTTGTAAAGGAGGGACACCTTTGGAAAATATCTCTGATTTATGGAATAGTGCCTTGAAAGAACTAGAAAAAAAGGTGAGTAAACCAAGTTATGAAACGTGGTTGAAATCCACTAAAGCACATGCTTTGAAAAAAAATATATTAACGATTACAGCTCCAAATGAATTTGCTCGTGACTGGCTAGAATCTCATTATTCAGAACTGATTTCAGAAACACTTTATGATTTAACAGGAGCAAAACTAGAAATTCGCTTTATTATTCCCCAAAGTCAAACTGAAGAGGAGATTGACTATCCTCCTGCTAAAAAGAAGAGAATAAATGATGAATCTAGTCACTTACCACAGAGCATGTTAAATCCAAAATATACGTTTGATACATTTGTTATTGGCTCTGGGAACCGTTTTGCTCATGCAGCTTCATTAGCAGTTGCTGAAGCACCAGCCAAAGCATATAACCCGCTATTTATTTATGGGGGCGTTGGGCTTGGAAAAACACACTTAATGCACGCAATTGGCCATTATGTCATTGAGCATAATCCAAATGCCAAAGTGGTTTATTTGTCATCGGAAAAATTTACAAACGAATTTATTAACTCAATTCGAGATAATAAAGCGGTCGACTTCCGTAATAAATATCGTAATGTTGATGTCCTGCTTATAGATGATATTCAATTCCTTGCTGGAAAAGAACAAACACAAGAAGAGTTCTTCCATACATTTAATGCATTGCATGAAGAAAGTAAGCAAATCGTAATCTCAAGTGATCGACCGCCAAAAGAGATTCCAACATTAGAAGATCGCCTTCGTTCCCGTTTTGAATGGGGGCTTATTACAGATATTACGCCGCCAGATTTAGAGACGAGAATTGCAATTTTACGAAAGAAAGCGAAAGCGGAAGGCCTCGATATCCCAAACGAAGTCATGCTCTATATTGCAAATCAAATTGACTCGAACATCCGTGAATTAGAGGGTGCACTTATTCGAGTTGTTGCTTATTCATCTCTAATTAATAAAGATATAAATGCAGATTTAGCTGCTGAAGCACTTAAAGATATTATTCCAAACTCTAAACCAAAGATTATTTCTATCTATGATATTCAAAAGGCAGTTGGAGATGTTTTTCAGGTTAAATTAGAGGACTTTAAAGCAAAAAAACGTACAAAATCAGTCGCATTTCCGCGCCAAATTGCAATGTATCTATCACGTGAGTTAACAGATTCATCTTTACCTAAAATTGGGGAAGAATTTGGTGGACGTGATCATACAACCGTTATCCATGCGCACGAAAAAATTTCAAAGCTATTAAAGACTGATACGCAACTGCAAAAACAAGTTGAAGAAATCAATGATATTTTAAGGTAGTAGCTGAATAGTGTGAATAACTTTATTTGTTTTACACACAGTCTATCCACATGTAGATAGACTGTTTTTCCGTCTCTAAATACAGTTATCCACATATCCACAAGCCCTATTACTATTACTACTATTTTTTATCTTTATTAAATAAATAAAATCTTATATTTCCCGGAGGTTTTTATTATGCGTTTTACAATTCAAAAAGACTATCTTGTAAGAAGTGTACAAGATGTAATGAAAGCAGTTTCCTCTCGTACAACAATTCCCATTCTTACAGGAATTAAAGTTGTTGCAACTGAAGAAGGTGTTACGTTAACAGGAAGCGATGCTGATATTTCAATTGAATCTTTTATACCAGTTGAAGAAGATGGAAAAGAAATTGTTGAAATTGAACAATCAGGAAGTATTGTTTTACAAGCAAAATATTTTAGCGAGATCGTAAAAAAATTACCAAAAGATACAGTAGAAATTTCTGTAGAAAATCATTTTATGACAAAAATAAAATCTGGAAAATCAGAGTTTAATTTAAATGGCTTAGATTCTGCAGAATATCCATTATTACCACAAATCGAGGAGCACCATGTATTTAAGCTTCCAACAGATTTACTCAAACATATGATTCGTCAAACTGTATTTGCTGTTTCAACTTCAGAAACGCGTCCAATCTTGACAGGTGTAAACTGGAAGGTATATAACAGCGAGTTGACTTGTATTGCAACAGATAGTCACAGACTAGCACTTCGTAAAGCAAAGATTGAAGGTCATACAATTTCTGAGGAATTTCAAGCGAATGTTGTTATTCCTGGAAAAAGTTTGAATGAATTAAGTAAAATTTTAGATGAGTCTGAGGAAATGGTAGATATCGTCATTACAGAGTATCAAGTATTATTCCGAACGAAACATTTATTATTCTTCTCAAGATTATTAGAAGGAAATTACCCAGATACAACTCGATTAATTCCAGCAGAAAGTAAAACAGACATATTTGTGAATACAAAAGAGTTTTTACAAGCAATTGATCGTGCTTCTTTGCTAGCAAGAGATGGTCGCAATAATGTTGTAAAATTATCAACGTTAGAAGAGCAAATGCTAGAAATTTCTTCAAATTCACCGGAAATCGGGAAAGTAGTAGAAGAAGTTCAATGTGAAAACGTAGAAGGGGAAGAATTAAAAATTTCCTTTAGTGCAAAATATATGATGGACGCATTAAAAGCGTTAGATAGTACAGAAATTAAAATTAGTTTTACTGGAGCAATGAGACCGTTCTTAATTCGTACAGTAAATGATGATTCCATCATCCAATTAATTTTACCGGTTCGTACTTACTAAGTGAGAGTGAGGGTTGCTAGTTAAAATATGCTAGTAGCCCTTATTTGATTTTCGGGGTATTACTTTCCTAATGCTGGTTTATTTAGTACAATGAAAGAATGAACACTTTCAGAAAGTGAGAGATTTTATGAAACGTATTAAGATTTCAACAGAGTATATTACACTAGGGCAATTTTTAAAGTTAGCTGATGTAATCGATACAGGTGGCGCTGTTAAATGGTTCTTACAGGAGTATGAAGTATACGTCAATCAAGAGCCTGAGAATAGAAGAGGCAGAAAGTTATATGCAAATGATATTATTGAAATTCCGGGAAACGGAACATTTCAAGTTCAATCATAAAGGGGGAGCCCTTTGTATATTACAGAATTACAATTAAAAAATTATCGCAATTATGAATATCTAGATCTTTCCTTTGAGGATAAAGTGAATGTAATTATTGGTGAAAACGCCCAGGGGAAAACGAATTTGATGGAAGCTATTTATGTATTAGCGATGGCCAAATCTCATCGAACTTCGAACGATCGTGAACTTATCCGATGGGATGAGGATTATGGTAAAATAAAAGGTAGATTACAAAAACGAAATAGTTCTTTGTCTTTAGAATTAAATATTTCTAAAAAAGGCAAAAAGGCAAAATTAAACCAACTAGAACAACAAAAGTTGAGCCAATACATTGGTGAAATGAATGTTGTTATGTTTGCCCCAGAAGATTTAAATCTTGTAAAAGGAAGCCCTCAAGTACGAAGACGCTTTTTAGATATGGAGCTTGGACAAATAGCACCTGTCTATTTGTATGAATTAAGTCAATATCAAAAAGTGCTCACGCAGCGAAATCACTTGCTAAAAAAAATGCAAGGGAATAGTAAAAATGAGGAAACGATGTTGGATGTATTTACACTTCAACTCATTGAACATGGTACGAAAATCTTACAAAAACGTTTTGAGTTTTTGAAATTACTACAAGAATGGGCTGCTCCAATCCATCGTGGTATTAGTAGAGGATTAGAGGAGTTAGAAATAGTCTATAAACCGAGCGTAGATGTATCAGAATCAATGGATTTGTCGAAAATAAAAGAAGTATACTATGAAAGTTTTCAGTCTGTGAAACAACGTGAAATTTTCCGTGGTACAACTTTAATTGGTCCTCATCGTGATGATTTACAATTCTTCGTTAATAGTAAAAATGTTCAAGTCTTTGGTTCACAAGGACAACAACGAACAACCGCACTTTCCCTAAAGTTAGCTGAAATTGAATTGATTTATTCAGAGGTGAAAGAATACCCAATCCTCTTATTAGATGATGTATTATCAGAGTTAGATGATTATCGTCAATCGCATCTCTTAAATACAATTCAAGGAAAAGTGCAAACATTTGTGACAACGACGAGTGTCGACGGAATTGAACACGAAACATTAAAGCAAGCGAAAACAATTCATGTAAAAAGCGGCACGGTAGATTGTGAAATAGACAGAGCATAATTTCTGTTTAAATGGAAAAGTAGGTGATCTTTGTGTCAATGGAACAAAAGCAAATGCAGGAAAATTCATATGATGAAAGTCAAATACAGGTGCTTGAAGGACTAGAAGCAGTTCGAAAACGTCCTGGTATGTATATTGGATCTACAAGCGGAAAAGGTCTTCATCATCTTGTATGGGAAATTGTTGATAATAGTATTGATGAAGCATTAGCAGGATATTGTGATGAGATTAACGTTAGTATTGAAGAAGATAATAGCATTCGTGTAACGGATAATGGTCGTGGTATTCCAGTTGGTATACAGGAAAAAATGGGACGTCCTGCTGTAGAGGTTATTATGACTGTACTTCACGCTGGCGGTAAATTTGGCGGTGGCGGTTATAAGGTTTCGGGTGGTCTCCATGGCGTAGGGGCATCTGTTGTAAATGCTCTATCAACAGAGTTAGAGGTATTTGTACACCGTGAAGGTAAGATTCATTACCAAAAGTATGAACGAGGTGTTCCGGTTGCGGATTTAAAAGTAATTGGTGAAACAGATCGTACAGGGACAATAACTCGCTTTAAGCCAGATTCAGAAATTTTTAAAGAAACGACAGAATATGATTTTGATACGTTAGCAACTCGTATGCGTGAGTTAGCATTTTTAAATCGTAATATTAAATTGACAATTGAAGATAGACGTGAAAATAAGCAAAAGAAAGAGTTCCATTATGAAGGTGGGATTAAATCTTATGTTGAGCATTTAAATCGCTCGAAGCAACCGATTCACGAAGAACCTGTATATGTAGAAGGTTCGAAAGATGGAATTCAAGTTGAAGTTTCTCTTCAATACAACGAAGGCTATACAAACAATATTTATTCATTTACGAATAATATTCATACGTATGAAGGTGGTACACATGAGGTTGGCTTTAAGACTGCTTTAACGCGTGTAATAAATGATTATGGACGAAAAAACAACATCCTAAAAGATGCTGATAGTAACCTCACAGGTGAAGATGTACGTGAAGGATTAACAGCAATTGTATCTATCAAGCATCCAAACCCACAGTTTGAGGGACAAACGAAAACAAAGCTTGGAAATAGTGAAGCGAGAACGATTACAGAATCAGTTTTCTCAGAAGCATTCGAAAAGTTTTTACTTGAGAACCCAAACGTTGCCCGTAAGGTTGTAGAAAAAGGAACAATGGCAGCACGTGCACGTGTAGCAGCGAAGAAGGCGCGTGAATTAACACGTCGAAAGAGTGCGTTAGAAGTATCAAGTTTACCAGGGAAGCTTGCGGATTGTTCTTCTAAAGATCCATCAATAAGTGAGATTTATATCGTAGAGGGTGACTCTGCAGGAGGATCGGCAAAACAAGGACGTGATCGCCATTTCCAAGCAATCTTACCACTGAAAGGTAAAATTATTAACGTTGAAAAGGCGCGATTAGATAAAATTTTATCTAATGATGAAGTACGTACGATCATTACGGCAATTGGTACAAACATCGGTGGAGATTTTGATATTGAAAAAGCTCGCTATCATAAAGTTATTATTATGACAGATGCTGATGTCGATGGTGCACATATTCGTACCCTATTATTAACGTTCTTCTATCGTTATATGCGTCAAATTATTGAGCATGGCTATATTTATATCGCACAACCACCATTGTTTAAAGTGCAACAAGGGAAAAAAATTCAATATGCCTATAATGATAAAGAGCTTGAAAAGATATTAGCAGAGTTACCAGCTCAGCCAAAACCAGGCATTCAACGTTACAAAGGTCTTGGAGAAATGAACCCGACTCAGCTATGGGAAACGACAATGGATCCAGAAGTACGTTCATTACTTCAAGTTTCTCTGCAAGATGCAATTGAAGCAGATGAAACGTTTGAAATTTTAATGGGTGATAAAGTTGAACCGCGTCGAAACTTTATCCAAGAAAATGCAAAATACGTGAAAAACCTTGATATTTAAGTAAGTAATGACAGGAATCTGAGCGTTCCTGTCTTCTACGTATAAATCAATGTATGTGTAACGGAAATGTAAGAGGAGGTGCTCGTTGATGTCAGACAATCAACAACAAGCACGAATTCGAGAAATTAATATTAGCCACGAAATGCGTACTTCATTTTTAGATTACGCGATGAGTGTTATCGTATCTCGTGCACTACCAGATGTTCGTGATGGATTAAAGCCTGTGCATCGCAGGGTTTTATACGCAATGAATGATTTAGGGATTACTGCTGATAAAGCATATAAGAAATCAGCACGTATCGTTGGTGAAGTAATCGGTAAGTATCATCCGCACGGTGATTCAGCTGTTTACGAAACAATGGTACGTATGGCACAAGATTTTAGCCAACGTTATATGCTGGTTGATGGACACGGTAACTTCGGTTCTGTTGATGGAGATTCGGCTGCAGCAATGCGTTATACAGAAGCAAGAATGTCTAAGATTTCTATGGAACTATTGCGTGATATTACAAAAAACACGATAGATTACCAAGATAACTATGACGGCTCTGAAAGAGAACCGATTGTACTACCTGCACGTTTCCCTAACTTATTAGTAAATGGTACAACGGGTATAGCGGTTGGTATGGCAACAAATATTCCGCCACATCAACTGGGGGAAGTAATTGATGGCGTACTAGCATTGAGCCATAACCCTGAAATAACTATTGCAGAATTAATGGAATTTATTCCGGGACCAGATTTTCCGACGGCGGGTCTAATCTTAGGAAGAAGTGGCATTCGAAGAGCATACGAAACAGGACGAGGTTCTATTATACTTCGTGCTAAAGTTGAAATTGAAGAAAAAACCAATGGAAAACAAGCAATTATTGTAACAGAGCTACCTTATCAAGTTAACAAAGCAAGATTGATCGAGAAGATTGCGGAATTAGTTCGAGATAAGAAAATTGAAGGTATTACAGATTTACGCGATGAATCAGATCGAAATGGTATGCGCATTGTCATGGAAGTACGCCGTGATGCAAATGCAAACGTACTATTAAATAATTTATATAAACATACAGCGCTTCAAACTAGTTTCGGTATTAATATGCTGTCCCTAGTAAATGGAGAGCCACAAGTATTAAACTTAAAACAAACTTTATATTATTATTTAGAGCATCAAAAGGTAGTTATCCGTAGACGTACTGCTTATGAATTAGAGAAAGCAGAAGCGCGCGCTCATATTTTAGAGGGACTACGAATCGCATTGGATCACCTTGATGAAGTAATAACATTAATTCGTAGTTCAAAAACTGCTGATATTGCAAAACAAGGATTGATGGAACGTTTCGGTTTAAGTGAAAAACAAGCGCAAGCAATTTTAGATATGCGCTTGCAACGCTTAACAGGACTAGAACGCGAAAAAATTGAACAAGAATACCAAGACTTAATGAAGTTAATTGCTGAATTAAAAGCAATTTTAGCAGATGAAGAAAAGGTTCTTGAAATCATCCGTGAAGAATTAATGGAAGTAAAAGAACGTTTTAATGATAAAAGAAGAACAGAAATTACAATTGGTGGTATGGAAGCAATTGAAGATGAGGATTTAATCCCAGAGCAAAATATTGCTATCACACTTACTCATAATGGTTACATTAAACGATTACCCGCTTCTACGTATAAAACACAGAACCGCGGGGGACGTGGTGTACAAGGGATGGGTACGAATGATGATGACTTCGTTGAGCACTTATTGACAACGTCTACACATGATCATATTCTATTCTTCACAAACAAAGGTAAAGTATACCGTACAAAAGGATATGAAATTCCAGAGTATAGCCGTACGGCAAAAGGTATACCAATTATTAATCTGTTAGAAGTAGACAAAGGTGAGTGGGTCAATGCCATTATTCCAATTCGTGAATTTGGTGATGATCAATTCTTATTCTTTACAACAAAACAAGGTATTTCTAAGAGAACACCTCTTTCGTCGTTTGCAAATATACGTACGAATGGTTTAATTGCAATTTCTCTTCGTGAAGAGGATGAAGTAATCTCTGTACGATTAACATCTGGTGATAAGGACATTATCGTTGGAACAAGCAACGGTATGTTAATTCGTTTTAATGAGCAAGATGTGCGTTCTATGGGACGTAATGCTGCTGGTGTAAAAGCTATTACACTAGGCGATGAAGATCAAGTTGTAGGCATGGAAATTGTTGAAGAGGATATGAATGTTTTAATTGTAACAAAAAATGGTTATGGAAAACGCACACCAGTTGAGGAATATCGTCTGCAAAGCCGTGGTGGTAAAGGTCTAAAAACTTGTAATATTACAGAAAAGAACGGTAAATTAGTGGCAGTTAAATCTGTAACAGGTGAAGAAGATATTATGCTAATTACAGCTGCAGGTGTCATTATTCGTATGCCGGTTGATCAAATTTCTCAAATGGGACGTAATACACAAGGTGTTCGACTAATTCGTTTAGGTGATGAACATGAAGTTGCAACGGTAGCAAAAGCGCAAAAAGATGATGATAACGATGAGGGAAGCGAAGAAGCTTCTGAAGAATAAGAGGAGGATCTCCCCCCTCTTATTTTTTTTGGAATAGTACTTGCATAGAGAAGAGAAAGCCTATATAATAGGCAGAGTCAGCAAATGAGAGATACAAGTTATCAAAAAAACTTGTTGACGAAAATGATATATTATGTTATATTATGAAAGTCGCCGAAACGCGATATTGAACTTTGAAAACTAAACGAAACAAACAACGTGAA
>NZ_NUOT01000169.1 GCF_002584535.1 Bacillus cereus | reverse complement strand
TAATTAGCGAGCGGTGATCCTGATTCCATTTTATGAGAAATCGGCAAGTCATCTTTGTACGCTGGAAGACCTATACTCCCTGGATTTACAACGATTTTCCCATCTGGCAAATATACAACTCTAGGAATATGAGTATGTCCACATACAATTATTTGTTGCTCTATGTTTTGAAGGTGTTTCATAATTTCATCTGTAGTCTTCAATACCCCGCCATCTTCTGTCATTTTTTCTAGTAAATATATTTCATCCGAATCTGGTGTTCCATGACAGAAAAAGATGTCTTCCATAATATATTGAGAAGGATGCTCCTTTAGCCAATTTAAATGCTCATTTGTTAATAATCTTTTCACTTCATTTAGAGTGGATGATGAATCTTGCACAGGCTCCCACAACATTCGATCACAGTTACCTCTAACGTGATTCATCTTATGCTCCTTTAAAATCTTGATTGTTCCTACAGGATCTAAAGGACCATATATACTATCTCCTAAATT
>NZ_NUOT01000168.1 GCF_002584535.1 Bacillus cereus | reverse complement strand
TAATTAGCGAGCGGTGATCCAGATTCCATTTTATGAGAAATCGGCAAGTCATCTTTGTACGCTGGAAGACCTATACTCCCTAGATTTACAACGATTTTCCCATCTGGCAAATATACAACTCTAGGAATATGAGTATGTCCACATACAATTATTTGTTGCTTTATGTTTTGAAGGTGTTTCATAATTTCATCTGTAGTCTTCAATACCCCTCCATCTTCTGTCATTTTTTCTAGTAAATATATTTCATCCGAATCTGGTGTTCCATGACAGAAAAAGATATCTTCCATAATATATTGAGAAGGATGCTCCTTTAGCCAATTTAAATGCTCATTTGTTAATAACCTTTTCACTTCATTTAGAGTGGATGATGAATCTTGCACAGGCTCCCACAACATTCGATCACAGTTACCTCTAACGTGATTCATCTTATGCTCCTTTAGCCAATTTAAATGCTCATTTGTTAATAACCTTTTCACTTCATATAGAGTGGATGATGAATCTTGCACAGGCCCCCACAACATTCGATCACAGTTACCTCTAACGTGATTCATCTTATGCTCCTTTAAAATCTTGATTGTTCCTACAGGATCTAAAGGACCGTATATACTATCTCCTAAATT
>NZ_NUOT01000167.1 GCF_002584535.1 Bacillus cereus | reverse complement strand
CCAGTTTTTTGTCGGAATGCTTTCCCAAAATTCATCTCAAAAACTATGTCTCTGATACGTACATTTATGAATTATATTAAATTGGAATAAAATAACTTTATTAACAAATGTTATAGATAAATATGGTAAAATCCATATAGAGCAACAACTCAAAAAGTAAAATGGTGATTCAAGTTGAAAAAGTACTCATATGGGTGCTTTTTTCTCTGTCTTACATATACAAAGGGGGATTTCATCATGAATATTATCGACTTAGAACTAGTACGAAAGCGAAAAATAAAGGAAAATAAAATGATTACAATACCAATTATTGAACGGGTCTTTGAAATAAATGGAGAAATTCAGTTTGAAGTAGCTGGTGAAAAAGAAATTCCTATTGCCAGGATAGAAAGGGAATAGATATTCCTGCCCTTTAAATAAATAAGAACCTGTAGTATTCCTACAAGGGGTACTGACGGCAAAACACGGATTTTATACGCCCAGGATATGCAGGATTTCATGCATGCTACGAGAACGGTTTGAACTGCAAAATGCTGTTGTGACGGGGATTTATGAAATCCTA
>NZ_NUOT01000166.1 GCF_002584535.1 Bacillus cereus | reverse complement strand
TCCCATTAATGGGGTTCACTCCAAAATCTAAAGGGGGGTATTTATAATGAAAAGTGAAAAGAAGAACGGAACTGAAAGACGGATTAAGGACCTGGTGAGTAGCAATAAAGTCACTCCACTAAAGGGCCATTTAATTGAATAAAGAAGAAGTTTTTAACAGTCGATTTAAGGGATGTTTTGTTAAAATTTATTCGAATTAAAGATATAGCAAAATTTTATAGCGATTTTACTTTACATCCTTGCTATAAGATTGCATAATAATCTATTGTAAAGGATGCCTATTTTATATACTTATCTAAAGGAGAGTGTAACTTGTGCGCAAAACCTGTGTTCCGACTGGCATAGAACTAAAAAATACTGGTTTTGGATATACGTTGTCCTTAATAGGTGGTAAATATAAAATGATCATTATGTATTGGCTGGCCGAAAATAAGGTCATGCGACATAATGAATTGAAGCGATGTATCGGTACCATTTCCTTTAAAACGCTAAGCGTTATGTTAAAAGAGCTTGAGGCAAATGGTCTTATTATACGTAAGGAATTCCCACAAATACCTCCAAAAGTTGAATATTCATTATCTGAACGTGGTCGTTCCCTTATTCCCTTGTTAGATATGATGTGTGAGTGGGGAGAGAAAAATAACTTGTCAGATTTAGAGGCCGTACAGAAGTAGATATATCCATAAAAAAGAAGTATTTCTTGAACAAAGAAATACTTCTTTTTTTGTAGCTTTACTATAGCTACCTATTATATGTTTTCGACAAAATTGAAATAATCTTGGACACTTTTTTCTACTTCATTTGCAGAAGGTTTATATTCTGCTCCATAAAAAGCAAAGAAAGAACGATAATCTGCTTTGCAATACAGAGCTGTAGCTTTAAACGGAACCAATACTTCTTCAAGCGTATATGTATACCTTCCGTTTTCATCATAATCTTCGTTTTTAATTCCAGCAGAGACAGCAAAAGCAACTTTACGATTCTTTAAGCTATCTCCTGTTGAACCATAGGCCCACCCATAAGTTAAAACATCGTCCATCCATTTTTTTAAAAGAGGTGGACAATTAAACCAATATACTGGGAACTGAAAAACAAGATTCCCATGAGCTTCAACCAATTTTTGTTCTTCCTCCACGTCTATGCTCCAATCAGGGTACACTTTATATAATTCGTGGATGGTATATTTTTCTGGATATTTTTTGAGTTCTTCTACCCAGCTCTTATTAATAACTGATGTTTCTAAGCTTGGGTGTGTGATGATAACAAGAGTTTTCAAAGATTTGTCCTCCTTAAGTATTATTTATATCTTGATAATAAAGTGCACACTGCAAATATGTAAGTATGCACTTTTAGTACAGGTACTTACATAAAGGTGAGTGTTAAATCAGTCATAAAAATATTTTTTCTATAAGGGGGGGACCAGCGAAGCTGTCACCACCCGCAATAAGGAAATGTTAAGATTACAATAAGTTCCCCCGTCCTGTTTTGGACGGGGGAAAAATAAAGTTGTTAAATTTTTTATAAAGGACGCTTTAAATAAAGTCATTTATAAAATCTAAGTTTTATTCAACAATCGCGCCCTTTAATGCAAGACTTGATCTCAAGATAAGTTTTCTGGACTTATCGTTCCAAAATCCTTATACTAAATTATATGATAGGGGGTGTTGTAAAGTGGGGAGAAATATTAGTTTTAACAAAGAACATGCTTTGAATAAAGCTATGTATTTATTCTGGGAAAAAGGTTATGACGCTACATCCATTTCAGACCTTATTGAAACGATGGGAATAAGTCGTTCTACTCTCTACAGTAGTTTTGGAGATAAAGATGAACTATTTAAACAGGTTTTAGAGCAGTATAAAAACTATGGCAGTCAAAAGAGAAATCTACTTTTTAGTGATACAAACATGAAAGCATCACTTAAATCTT
>NZ_NUOT01000165.1 GCF_002584535.1 Bacillus cereus | reverse complement strand
CCTAATACTTGCTTCCAAATGGTAGCCAGTGTTTCTTCTTTACCATTCCGGGGTGCAACACATTCACTTTCGATTTTCTTCTCCCCTGGTACAGGCAAGGCCTCACGATCAACTTTACCGTTAGCAGTGAGTGGAATAGCTTCCATCATCACAAATCCTGAAGGAACCATATGGCTTGGTAGTTCCGCCTTGAGATAATCTCTCCACTCACCTACATTCCCATCACCCACGACATATGCCACCAATCGTTTATCACCCGGCTGATCCTCTCGAACAATTACAGCAGCCTCTTTTATGGATACATGCGCGTTTAAAGCAGATTCAATTTCCCCGAGCTCAATTCGGAAACCACGGATTTTCACCTGGTGATCAATCCGCCCAAGATAATCCAGATTTCCATCCGGCAAGTATCTCGCTAAGTCCCCTGTCCGATATAATCGCGCTCCTGGATCGCTACTGAATGGATGTGGAATGAAACGTTCTGCAGTCAATTCAGGTCTGTTTAAATACCCACGTGCGAGTCCTGCTCCACCAATATATAGTTCACCAGATACGCCAATAGGCACAGGCTGTTGACAAGCGTCTAGCACATACACTTCTAAATCTGGAATCCGCTTTCCGATATTACTTCTTGAAGAATGCTGCACATCATCTTGCGTAATTGGATAATACGTAACATGAACGGTAGTTTCTGTAATTCCATACATATTAATTAGCTGCGTGTTCTGCTCTCCATACCTTTGAAACCATGGTAGCAAGCTGGTAGGATCGAGTGCTTCCCCACCAAATATGACATAGCGCAGATGCAAGTTTTTATTCTCATCTTCTTGTTCACACACTTGTATCAATTGTCGAAATGCGGATGGTGTCTGATTCAGAACCGTAACCTCTTCCTCTACTAACAGTTGATAGAAATCCTTGGGCGATCGACTGATCCAGTAAGGAACAACAACCAATTTTCCGCCATAGAGCAATGCTCCCCAAATCTCCCATACTGAGAAGTCAAATGCATAAGAATGGAAAAGCGTCCAAGTATCTTTTTCATCAAACTGATACCAACATTCCGTTGATTTAAATAAACGAATCACATTGTGATGTTCTACCATAACTCCCTTCGGGTTCCCTGTTGATCCCGAAGTATAGAT
>NZ_NUOT01000164.1 GCF_002584535.1 Bacillus cereus | reverse complement strand
CAAATGGTTCAACTGTATCAAAATGGTAAACCAAGGAAAGACATCATTAAAGAATACGGACTAACACCATCATCATTGGATCGATGGATCAATCAAAATCATACGTCTGGCTCATTTAAAGAGAAAGACAATAAGACGGCTGAACAACTAGAATTGGAAGCGTTGAGAAAGCAAAACAAACAGCTTCTTATGGAAAATGATATTTTAAAGCAAGCGGCGCTGATACTAGGACGAAAGTAAAAGTAGTGAAGAATAACCTACATAAATACTCGATATCAGCAATGTGTGATGTCCTACAATTATCAAGAGCAACGTATTATTATGAGGCAAAACAAGCACAAGATACAGTAAATGAATTGTCACCACTCGTGAAAGAAATCTTCCGAGAGAGCCGTCAGAACTATGGAACACGAAAGATAAAAGTGAAATTGAAGAAGTTAGGATATGTGATTTCACGTCGCCGTATTGGACGAATCATGAAGGACCAAGGTTTAGTATCTCACTATACAATTGCACAATTTAAACCAAAGAAAGTTAGCTGTAATGAAGAAAAAATTTCAAACGAACTCGATCGTCAGTTCAATCAGAAAGAAGAACTGGCTGTAGTCGTAAGCGATTTAACATACGTCCGTGTGAACAAAAAGTGGAATT
>NZ_NUOT01000163.1 GCF_002584535.1 Bacillus cereus | reverse complement strand
CTTAAGTTGATGGATGTGGGATACTCTCAGAAGAACCGTACTAGCATATAGAGAGGAGAATGGTACTGTCTATGCTTATTTAATGGTTACAAAATCTTTTGTAACAGTTGAAAGGCTAAAGCTGCATGTTGAAAAGTTAGGTTTTAAGGAAAATGAAAATATTATGTTAGATGCATCTGGATCGACATCAATGAGAGTTATAAAACCTAATGGAGAATTACTTGAGGATGGAGGGACAGAAGGTACCGGAACTTGGTATTCAGAAATTGGCGTTTTTATTCTTGGACCCTTTTTGGGGATAAATTCAAAAGACAATGAAGCAAATAGATATTCGTACAACATGATTCGAGTAATTAATACGCATGTAGAGAAGGAATGACTCTAAGAAGTAAATTCATTAATATGTATATTTCATTCATTTTTAGTAAACACAATGAACTTTATAAGAAATGAAAGCCCATGGATTTTTAGTAATTTCATGTATGATTTATATGTAAAAACCAACTTAAGAAAAGGTGTAATATGTGTAAAAGAGTCTTTAAGAATATGACTTCTTGTTTATTCAAGAAAAGGGCGCAATTCTGTAGCGAGAATTGTGCTCATTCTTTATGTATTTGGCCAGATTGCGGAGTGACGAATTGTGCAGATAATGGAAATTTGAAATCATTTGGGGTACCGTCATATGCCCATCAACTTAAGAATATCAACTACCCTCAATTGTACAAAGACGTTATTCTTTCTAAACAAGGTTATTAGAAAGGATGACGTCTTTTTGTATTTAAGGGTATTAAAATCTCTTAAGGTGAGGGTATGTATGATGATTGGTTGATTTTACCACATATTAGGTATTTTTGCTGAATATTCAAATTAATATCTTGGTGGCATAATATTATATTGTTTATATTTATGAATGCTTAACATTGGATTAATCCGGTATTTACATTATTTGAGTATTCTAAAGAAGTAAACAAGTAACAAAAATACAATGTGAATAGGAGGGAACTTAAATCGATTCAAATGACAGAAGTTGGGCATAGTGTAAACTTATTTGAATTTTTTATTTAATAAAAATCTATCAATTATTATATAAAAATAACTTCAAAATAGCCTAGTAGTCTTATTGATAAGTAGGCTATTTTAATAATGATAGTAAATAAAATGGGGCTATTGATGTATTTTTTTTATCAGAATTTTCTAATTTGATTATTTCAACTTTATGATGATAGTAGGAGGAAATTTTGTGTGATAGTATGTGGGGTGTAAAGTGTAGAAAATTCTGAAAAGGAGATGTGGATCGGATGTTCAAACTACTGTAAATAATAAAGTTACAAAACTATTAAATCATTATTTTCATCGAGTGAAGGTGAATCTTGTAGAAGAGGAAAATCAAAGAGAATTATATGAACATGAATTGATTAATGAACTATTCCCGTTGTTTAATGTTTCAGGAAATGACAACATGAATAGAAATTTTCTAATTCGCTTTCGTTTATTTGTAAGGGAGATTATTTCAGAGCAAGAACAGAAAATGAAAGAACTTGAAAAAACAAGAGATGAAGAGATAAATGTATTTGATTTAGTAGAGCGAAAAAAGATAATGAACTTTATGATTAATTGAAGTTTGAATTGTATTAAAGTTTAAATGAAAATATTTAGAGTGATTAATTATATCCAATAAAGGGGTCCCATGTACGCAAAAACATCCGTTTTAGTAAACTTAAGGAGATCGTTTTTATGAAAACTGCCGACTCAAAAAGTCTATGGGGAAATACAATTTATTTACAAGTTTTCTCTGCGTATTCATTGATTATGCTCGGAGTATTTATTGACATGTTAGCCATTATGACCATTGTTGGTTTTGAATGGGATGTAGACCCCACCATGATTGGGTTGATTCCGGTTGCGTATGCACTTCCTGGAATTTTATTTAGTTCATGGGCAGGTGTGATTGCTGATCGCTTTAGAAAAATTCCAATTATGATGTTTAGTAATCTTATGGTTGGTCTATTAACAATTGTTCTTTTATTTGTCCAAAATATTCATTGGCTTTTGTTAGCATTAATGATTCGATCCATTTTTACCGTTTTCTATTATCCTGCACAGCAAACACTGACACGACAAATTGTTTCTCCTGATTTGCTTACCAAAGCGGTAAGTATCAACGGTATAGTTGAGCAAGGAACCAAGATAGTGGGTCCGCTTATAGGGGGAATGTTACTGAGCTGGTTTCAGCCAGAATTTTGTCTTGTAATAAGGGCAATATGTTGTTTACTAGCTGCTTTGGTTTTATTGCCCACAATAAGGTTTAAGGAATCTCTGTCAAGAGAATATATAGAAAAGAAACAGCAAAGTACTTGGACTGCTTGGTTACAAGGCTGGAGTTATGTATTATCCAATCGGATGATATTATCAACCATGATTTTCTTTACAATAGCTATGGCAGTATTACAATTAGTAGACTCGCAGTTCCCTACTTTATTTAAGAGTTTGTTCCCAAATGATAAGAGTAAAATGGGATATATCATTTCTATTATTGGTATAGGGGGAATACTTGGTGCATTCTTAACTCAAAAAATAAAACATTTTCAATATGGTTGGGTAGTATGTGGAGGCATTGTTTTAATGGGAATTGGTTTTGGTGGGATTAGTCTGATAAGTCTGTCAAGTCCCGGTACATCGCTTATTTTTGGCTATCTGATTAGTTTTATCGCTGGTATTGGCAGTGGACTTATGCTTGTATCCAATCAAGTCATTCTGCAAATAGAATCTCATCAAGAACAGGTCGGAAGAGTGTTTGGAATTCAAAGCAGTTTAGCAAATGCAGTCCTCATCATTTCTCCAGCTATGAGCGGACCACTGGTTCATCTTTTTGGAGTAATTCAACTCTATCTTTATGTGGGTATTGGTCTCATCATCATTGGAGTAATTGGGGTTTCATTACAAAGATATTTTTGGGTTAAACATGAAAACGAACACATAAAAGTAACTAATCTTTGAAGGGAGATTTCTATATGTCCAATGAGGAGCGTTATCTTTTAAGTCATCCACAGAGGAGAATATGGTATACAGAAGTTATTTATTCAGGTAGAGGTATATGTAATCTAAAATTCTTGTTCAAGATCCATCGAAAAATGGATTTTTCATTATTAAATCGAGCCATGAATCGTGTTATTAGTGAAAACGATGGTTTGTGTATCAGGCTGAAAGAAAATGGACATCAGGAACCTGAGCAATATTTTGTTAAACATCAAGAACGAGAATTTGACTTCTTTGATTTCAGTTCCGAGAGAGATTCAGATTCGCTGGAAAAATGGATTGAGCAGAAGGCGCAAGAGACGTTTACGTTATTTGATTCTGATTTATACTATTTCGCTTTAATAAAATTAAGCGATAATGAGTGTGCCGTCTTTGGCAATGTCCATCACATTATCATGGATGGTTTATCAATCCAAATTTTTACTAGTCAGATTGCTAAATATTATCATGAGTTTCATAGTGAGACAGATGTGAACATACCTAGGAACTCATATGTTCAGTTTCTAGTCAATGAACAGACATACTTGAACAGCAGTCGTTTTCAAAAGGATCAAAACTTTTGGTTAGAGGAATTCAAAACACTTCCATCCGTGACGGGATTGAAACCCTGTAATGCTTACCAAGTTAGTACGAGAGCATCACGCGAGACGTTTTTATTATCTGAATATTTCAAGAAAGAGATAGAAGAATTTTCTGAAGAATACAAATATAGTGTATATACTCTTTTTGTTGCTGCGCTTTCGTTGTCGATGTATCGATGGACCTCATCGCTTGATATTGCCCTAGGAATGGCTTATGGCAATCGTATGACTAAAATGGAGCGGGAATTAATTGGAATGATGGTGAGTACAGTTCCTCTAAGAATGGATATCGATCCTGAAGAAGAAGTACTCTCATTTATTGGTCGAGTGTCCAGAAAACAAAGTAAATCATTACGACATCAGAAATATCCATTTGATTTGTTATTAAAGCAGATTAATAAAGAGAATAACAGTAATGTTCGACTTTTTGGAACTACGATTGATTATAGAGATCGTGCTGAAAGTGGTGACTCTCTTTGGATTCCAAATCGTGAAGAGGTACAAGATTTTGCAGTACATATCGAAAATTTGACTGATATAGACTCTTTACAAGTACATGTTGATTATCGTGAAGAGCTATTTTCCAAAGAAGAGATAATTCGCTTTTGTAACACAATGCTAGCATTAATGGAAAACACATTTAAAAATCCGAAGCAGAAGGTTGCTGAGATCGAAATTATCTCGGAAGAAGATAAAAGAAAAAGTTTAGTAGAGTTCAACGATCCTAAGCTTGACTTTCCACCACAAGCAACCATCCATGAGTTGTTTGTGCAGCAAGCGACGATTCATCCCAATGCCATTGCAGTTATGTATGAAAAGGAGAGACTTACCTATAGGGAGCTTAATGAACGTTCGAATCAGTTAGCTCACTATCTACAGAAAAAAGGAGTAGGCCCTGATTCATTGGTTGGACTTTGTGTTGAACGTTCTCTTGAAATGATTGTAGGTATTTTAGGGATTTTAAAGGTTGGTGGGGCTTATGTTCCACTTGATCCAACATATCCAGAACAGCGACTTCAGTACATTTTAGAGGATGCTAGCATTCAGTTAGTCGTAACGCAAGAGAGTTTAAAAGGATCGAAATGGTTACCAGAGAATATCAAATCGATTTGCCTTGATCGAGATCAAGTGGAGATTAAGAAGGAATGTACTGCTTTACCGATTTCTGATGTAAGTCCTCAACATCTCGCTTATGTAATCTATACTTCGGGATCAAC
>NZ_NUOT01000162.1 GCF_002584535.1 Bacillus cereus | reverse complement strand
GAGTAGGACGTTGCCAGGCTAATATCATTCCGCAGTAGCTCAGCGGTAGAGCTATCGGCTGTTAACCGATCGGTCGTAGGTTCGATTCCTACCTGCGGAGCCATGATTGGAGAGCTGTCCGAGTTGGCCGAAGGAGCACGATTGGAAATCGTGTATACGTCACAAGCGTATCAAGGGTTCGAATCCCTTGCTCTCCGCCATGATATTTTTGGCCCGTTGGTCAAGTGGTTAAGACACCGCCCTTTCACGGCGGTAACACGGGTTCGAATCCCGTACGGGTCACCACTTTGGAGGATTAGCTCAGCTGGGAGAGCACCTGCCTTACAAGCAGGGGGTCGGCGGTTCGATCCCGTCATCCTCCACCATATATAAACATAGTATATGAATAGTATTATCGCGGGGTGGAGCAGTCTG
>NZ_NUOT01000161.1 GCF_002584535.1 Bacillus cereus | reverse complement strand
CATTTTCAGGGTTCACTTCACAGTCACTACAAGTTCTTTTTAAAGTAAATACAAGGGACACACAAACTTTCTTACTAGGCATATTCGAAAAACATGGGGATGTTTTTTGATAGGTCTATTATATAACAAATATTAACATTTCAAGATTTTAATTTTTAAAATCTTGTGAATTAAGAAAACGAAACAATTTATTGTTCTTTTGTCCCCGAAAAATTCCATTTATCGACTTCATATAAAACACTTTCAATCAACAGTGATAACCTAATAAATTATTAAAACAATATTATAGGTAAATAAAGAAGAAATAGTGCATTCTTGCAGATAGTTTTATATTCACTTTTAATTGACTATAATCAAATGAATTTCATGTTATAGCGGTTCTCATACAAAGCTTACATACACTTGCACCAGAACTGAAAAAAGCACCTAATTTTAATTAGGTGCGAAGTAATTATAGTAGTAACTTTTGTATTTCTTCTGTACTTAGACCAGTAAATTTTGCAATATCTTCTAACGGCATTCCATTTTTATGCATACCACGGATTAATTGTGCACGCTCAGCTAATTTACCTTCCTCATGTGCATGAGCTATTTTAGCTTGTTCATCTAGAAGTACTTTTTCACGTGCTTCATAAGCTGTGCGGAAAGAAGAATCATGGCTCATATTTTCCCATTTATTCATTGCTTTTTGTAAAATTGGATCTTG
>NZ_NUOT01000160.1 GCF_002584535.1 Bacillus cereus | reverse complement strand
TTAAAAAAATTGTCTAGTTTTGTGTTGACATACCAAGAATAAGAATGAAATAACAAAAAGCTTTGCAAATCTTTTCGCAAAGCTTTTTATTGTAGTACATATTATAATAATAGTTTTCGTATTTCTTCTGTACTTAGACCAGTAAATTTTGCAATGTCTTCTAATGGCATACCATTTTTTTTCATACCACGAATTAATTGGAT
>NZ_NUOT01000015.1 GCF_002584535.1 Bacillus cereus | reverse complement strand
CTAGCTTCGATCTGCTTTTCTTTTTCGTATGCCTCACTAACTTGTACTGGTTGTATTAAATTATTCATGTTGTTTAAAGTGTGATCATTGTCGCTGTCCTTTTTTCCTAACTTAACGAAAGTAGCTTCCTTGTGTACTTCAGTAGAAAAAATTTTTTCACTTGAATCTCTATAATTCTTATTTTGAGGTAAATCACTAGCATGATCTATCTCAATTGATTGTTTCGAAATATTACCTTCATCTTCTGAATTCGAGAGCTTCTCTTTTAGTGATTGATCAGAAACATTATTTGTAACTTTTACGTTGGAAAAATCGCTCTTACTGGATTTTTCAGAATTTTTATCCTCACGTACATCCGCTACATGATTATTAGACTTATTCGAATTTGTTTTCTTGTTTTGAAAACTAACGCATATGAATACTGCAACCAGCACAACAGTTAGCAAGAATATTAAGCGTTTTTGTTGTTTATTTTCTGTCATAAACTACTCCCAACGCTCAAATTTGAGCTTTCCTTTTTGTGCACAATATTTACCTTAATAAAATCGTCAAAAAAAGTCTAGCATTTTCAAAAAGAAAGGAAACATACGTGATTCCACTAAAAATAAAGTGAAACTTTAATCAGTCGAGGTTTTACTGTCCGCGAATAGCGAGATAAATATGTATATAAATGTGATTTCAGTTCTTTTCAAAAAAGAAAGTTTTCCACCAAGGTTTCTTTTTTGATTTTGCTATTTCTCTTTTTACATTTTGCATCTCTCTAAGTAACTGTGTTAATGTACGATCTCTTTCTTCTATTGCGATACGCTCTTTTTGTTCTAAATGCTCATTTAATTTTTGATGTAGTTTACTTATCTCTTTACTTTGCTCCCGAATCATTTTCATAAGATTTTGATGAACATTATTTTCTTTTTCTAAATGTTTATGTATTCCTAATAATACAGGGTCCTCATTACATGTACTCTCTTTGACTATCATCGCCGTGGAATTGCTACAAACTTTGTTCAAAATCCCTTTAATTTCTTCTTTATTCTTTCCTTGTTTATAGCATTGTCTAACCTCTTGTAGTGTAGAAATACATGTTTCATGAAATATATAAACGCCTTCTTCGTTACGCATATTTAAATATGACTGATAATCTTCTACATAGCGCTTTACCGTTTGAATAGGTATAGATGTATTTCGAGAAATTTCTCGAAGTGTAAACCATTTCCCCATGCCTTCTCACCTTTTCAATTAATTTATTACACTAAGATAAAAATAGATTATATCATTTATTCATAATGTTAGTAATAAACTAATGAAGGTGTTGTAAAACTATATATACAAGTAAAAAAAACACAAACGTCAAGTAACTCCAAAATATACAATAAAGGTTGATTTTAGAGTTACTTGACGTTTACTTCACTTTATACGATCTTATTCTCAATTTCTTCTGACTTTACATACCACTCACAAAAGTTCATTCACCCATTAACTCAACTGTTTCCGTAATTTTTATACTATCCTTCACAGATTGAGCAATCGTACAATTCTTCACCGCAAGCTCTAACGCTTTCTCTAACTGTATCTGTGTAATCCCTTCTGCTTTTACTTTATAGTACAAATGAACACTTTCTACCGGTCTTGATAAAACTTCACTTCTTCCAATTTCAGTTTCAATTGTAAACGTATCATATGTAATACGCTTCTTTTCTAGAATTGTCCGAAATACAATTGCACTGCATCCTGCAATAGAAGAAACTAGTAATTCTAACGGTGTATATCCACTTTCTTTTCCAATAGACAATTGACCATGTGAAAGTTCTGCCTCAATATCATCATGCTTGATTGTTAGTTTCATACGTTGTGCCCATCTCCACTTTCGTAATTTGCTGTCGCTTCTTACTCATATAATAATACACGTAGCAGAAAATGATAAATGGAATACCACAATATAATGCCATGCGCTGTTCTGGAATAAACGCTAAACTAATCACAACGATACTATTTGTAATTAACGCTAAAATTGGGACAATTGGATATAGCGGTGTTCTATATTTTAAGTCCTCTAATTTCCCGCCACCCTTTACGTACTGGCTTCTAAAGCGAAGTTGTGACAATGCAATGATAATCCAACTTGCAACTGCAGATAAACCAGCAACAGATAATAAGTACATATATACTGTATCCTCTGCCAAAAAGCTCGTTAGTAAAGATAGTGCCGCTACCGCAATTGTAACTACTAATGCCATAATCGGAATACCGCGTTTATTTACCTTTTTGAAGGAAGTTGGTGCCATTCCCTCATTTGCAAGTGACCATAGTATACGCGTTGCTGCATATAATCCTGAATTTGCTACAGACAATAAAGCAGTGATAATAACAAAGTTCATAATATCTGCTGCATATGGAATGCCGATCTTATCAAATACAACAACGAACGGGCTTTCAATAACCCCTGCATCTTTCCATGAAATTAAACCTACTAAAATCGTCATCGTTAAAATAAAGAACAACATAATACGCCATACTGTATTACGAATAGCACGTGGAATTGTTTTTTCTGGTTCTTGACTCTCCCCTGCTGCAATCCCAATTAACTCTGTACCTTGGAACGAGAAGTTAACTGTAATCATAGTAAGAAGTACCGCTGCAAGTCCATTTGGGAACAATCCGCCATCACTCACAAAGTTAGAAAAAAGAGGTGCTGCTTCTTTTCCGTCATATGGCAAGAAACCAAATAACGCACTACCACCAAGAACAATAAATGCAATAATTGTAATAACTTTAATACTTGAGAACCAAAATTCTAATTCCGCATAACTCTTTGCTGAAATAGCATTGGCCATATATAAAATAACTCCAAATACAAGACACCATACCCAAACATCTACATTTGGAAACCATCTTTTCATCATTAAACCGATCGATGTCAGCTCTAAGCCAACTGTAACTGCCCATCCAAGCCAGTAAAGCCATCCAATCATAAATCCTGTCCCCGGGCCGATAAACTTCGTCGCATATTTCTGGAAAGAACCAGAAACTGGCATCGCTACTGTTAGCTCACCGAGGCAAAGCATTGTTAAATACATAATAAATCCACCGACTAAATAAGAAAGAATTGCTCCTCCTGGTCCTGCTTGGTTAATAGTATAGCCTGATCCAAGAAAAAAACCTGTTCCGATTACCCCTCCAAGTGCAATCATAAATAAATGTCTACTCTTCATCGTGCGATGTAATTTCTCGTTCGTTGTTTGCTGCATCGTAATCCTCCCCTATAACTACCCTCTATCTCTTTTTAAAATTTTCTGATAACAAAAATATACACGAAAGCGGTTACAATTTCTATATAAAATTAAAACTTTTCTGATAAAATATATATTTTTTTATCTAAATTATAATTACACCCATAAAAAAAACAAATATCTTCCAAATCATAGCTCCTATACTATGTAAAAAATAAAAAACTCTTACATCTCATTTCATGTAAGAGTTAACGACTTTCCAATTTTCTAGATACAATTGATAAACTGTAATTGACAACAAAATACATAAACGCAACAAGTATTAATGTAGGAATCATATAATTTACGTTCTGTCCATTTATAATTTGGGCGTTATGCATAAGTTCTGGTAATGAGATCACAACCGCTAGTGATGTATCTTTTAATAAAGAGATAAATTGACTAACGAGCGGTGGTACCATACGTCGCAAAGCTTGTGGCAAAATAATATGCCAAAGTGTTTGTACGTATGATAATCCAGAGGCACGTGCTGCTTCAATTTGTCCTTTTTCAATCGATAATAAACCGCTTCGTACAATTTCTGATATCATCGCTGCTTCAAATATTGTTAAAGCAACAATGGCTGCCGTTTTAATCTCTAATTTCAGTCCAGCTTCTGGAAGCGCAAAATACGTAAAGAAGATGATTAAAAGTAATGGTAAATTACGAATGATTTCAACGATAAATCCTAATAAATGTGATACGACTGGGATTCTTGTATATCGCAGCGTCCCTACTACACTACCAATAATAAAACTAAGCAAAATTGCTACAACAGCTATTTCTAACGTAACAAGTAGTCCTTTTAATAAAAATAAGACATGATCGCCTGTATAAGCACCTCGAAAATCCATTTACACCGCTCCTTTCGCTAAGCGTTTCTCAAAGTAACGCACAAGCATACTAAGCGGTACAGTCAATAGTAAATAAAACATACCAACAAATATATATACATCGAATGTAACAAATGTTCTTGTTGAAATTAAATCCCCTTGATACATCAAATCTGCTCCGGCAATAATGCCAAGGATAGATGAGTTCTTTACTAAATTGAGAAACTGATTACCTAATGGTGGAATTACTATTTTAATAGCTTGTGGTAAAACGACATAATACATCGCTTGCACGTACGTTAGGCCCGAAGAACGCGCTGCTTCCATCTGTCCTTTGGGAACTGACAAGATTCCAGCTCGAATTGCTTCTGCAATAAACGCTGCTGTATAGATTGTAAGTGCGGCCGTCCCAGCAATAAACCCATTTAATGTAACACCCATTACTGGAAAAGCAAAATAAAATACAAATGCAATTAAAACAAGTGGAATATTCCGAATGAATTCTACATAAGCTGCGCCAAACCAATTCAAAACTCGAATGGGTGCAATTCGCATCACTGCCATAATCGTACCGAGAATAAAACTCCCAATCAGTGCAACAATGCTAGACATCACTGTATATTTAAATCCTTCTAAATACAAATCAAGATTGTTTGTAAGAATAGAAAAATCAGGCAAATGCTCCCCCCTCTTTCTTTACAAGAAGAGGATGAGTATCTCTCATCCTCTTACTCTTTCTATACTTTACTTCTCTGGTTTTTCACCAATCCATTTTTCATATAATTTATCGTATTCACCGTTTGCTTTCATCTCTTTTAACAAATCATTAATTACCTTTGTTAAATCAGTTGCTCCTTTTTGAACAGCAATTCCATACGGTTCATCCGTGAAAATCTTTCCAACAACTTGATAATTTGCATCTTGTTTTGCCATGCCGTATAAAATAGCGTTATCCGTTGTAAGGACATCCCCTTTTCCTGCTTTTAATGCTGTAAATGCCTCACTATAATTTTCAAATTCTAGTACTTTCGCCTCTGGGGACTTTTTACGAATATTTTGCGTAGAAGTTGATCCTTTTACCGCCAATACTGTCACACCACTTTTCACATCATCAATACTCTTAATCTTGCTTCCTTTTTTTACAAGTAATGACTGCCCTGCTTTAAAATATACATCTGAAAAATCAACTTCTTTTTTACGCTCTTCTGTAATTGTCATCGTTGCGATAATCGCATCAATATCACCGTTTTTCAACATTGGAATACGCGTTTTAGAAGTTACCTCTTTTAATTCTAATTTACTCTCGTCTCCGAGAATTTTTTTCGCAAGCGCTTTTGCTACATCAACATCAAATCCTTCTACCTTCCCTGTTGCAGGATCTTTTAATCCAAATAAGTTTGTATCATTCTTAACCCCAACTACTAATTTCCCACGCTTTTTAATTTGATCTACCACTTTTCCGCCTGAAGTTTCTTTAGAAACTTCTTTGGACGTTTCCTTCTTACTCCCGCAACCTGCTATGATAAGAGCAAATAAGCATGAAAATACAATTAAAACGAACAGTTTCTTCATTTTAAACATAAAACCCCTCCTCTAATGATTTAACACTCGGCTTAAAAACAATCGTGCTCTTTCTTGCTTTGGATTTGCAAAGAAGTCTACTGGCTTTGTATCTTCAATGATTTGCCCTTCATCCATGAATATAATGCGGTCTGCTACTTCACGTGCAAATCCCATTTCATGAGTGACGACAACCATCGTCATCCCTTCCTTTGCTAGGGTTTTCATTACATCAAGCACTTCTCCAATCATTTCTGGATCAAGTGCAGAAGTTGGCTCATCGAATAACATGATTTCTGGTTTCATCGCTAATCCCCTTGCAATCGCTACCCGTTGCTGTTGTCCACCAGATAATTGCTGCGGATACACATTCGCTTTCTCTGGAATTCCCACTTTTTCTAAATAATACATTGCTGTTTTTTCCGCTTCTTCTTTTGAAGTCTTATTCACTTTTATTGGTGCAAGTGTAATATTTTGGAGCACTGTTTTGTGTGGATATAAATAAAAATGTTGAAACACCATTCCAATATTCCGGCGTAACTCATTCATATCTGTTTTCGGATTATGTACTTCAACATCTTGTACTACTAAGTCTCCTTCTGTGATTGTTTCCAATTGGTTAATGCAGCGAAGTAATGTACTTTTTCCAGATCCCGATGGTCCTACGATTACAACTACTTCTCCTTTTTGGACTTGTAAATTAATATTTTTCAAAACTTGAAAGTTACCATAAAACTTGTTTACATTACGAAAAGCAATCAATCTTTTTCCCCCTTTCTGACCCAATTATTAATAAAGTGAAGCTTACCTGATTCAAATTTTATTCGGCCATGCAAATAGAAATTCCCATTATTTGAACAATAACGGACAGATACACTCCACTTTATTGTTTTGCAAATACTCTATTATGACACTTCTTCTTTCTTATCTTTTCCGTATTCGTGTTCCCAGAAATCCGCATTTTTGATTCCTAGCTCCTTTGGGTCAAATACAGGATCTTTTCCTTCTTTTTTCTGTTTTTCATAGTCTTTCAGTGCTAGCAGTGCCGGTTTTTGTAAAAGTATGATTGCAATGATATTGACCCATGCCATAATCCCTACACCGATATCTCCAAGCGCCCAAGCTGTTGCTGCTGTTTTGACACAGCCGTAGAATACAACACCTAAGAAAACAATTTTTAAAACAAGTGACATCCATGGACGATCCTTATCACGATTTAAATAGGCAATATTCGTTTCTGCAATGTAGTAATACGCCATAATCGTTGTAAAAGCAAAGAATAATAGAGAAATTGCAACAAAACCATTTCCAAATCCAGGAAACACAGATTCTACTGCAGCTTGTGTATATCCAGGACCTGGTTCTACACCATTCAGTTTATTCACAATGAAATTTTTTCCGCTTGCATCAAATACGTTATACATGCCTGTAATAATCATCATAAATGCTGTTGCTGAACAAACGAATAATGTATCAATGTAAACGGAAAAAGCTTGCACAAGGCCTTGCTTTGCTGGATGAGATACTTCAGCAGCTGCAGCCGCATGTGCCCCAGTTCCTTGACCAGCTTCATTCGAATAAATACCACGTTTTACTCCCCAAGAAATCGCTAAACCAATAATTCCTCCAAACGCAGCATCTAAGGCAAATGCACTTTTTAAAATCAACATGAATGCTTCTGGCAACTTTTCGATATTCATAGCTACAATTACACAAGCAACAAGAATATATCCAGCTGCCATAAACGGTACAACAACTTGAGCTACATTAACAATTCGCTTAACTCCACCAAAAATAATAAGTGCTAATACAACAACTAATACTGCTCCTGAAACAGATGTATTAATACCAAAAGCTGTTTCTAAACTCAAAGCAATACTATTTGCTTGAACACCTGGAAGTAGCATCCCTGTTGCAAGAATTGTAGCAGCGACAAACACAAGTGCATACCACTTAACCCCTAAGCCTTTTTCAATGTAATAAGCTGGACCACCACGAAATTGCCCTTGATGCTTCGTTTTATATATTTGAGCAAGTGTTGATTCCACATAAGCAGAGCCTGCCCCTAAAAACGCCACAGCCCACATCCAAAAGACAGCCCCTGGACCACCAAAAGCAATCGCTGTTGCTACACCAGCAATATTCCCCGTTCCAACGCGCCCTGATAGAGAAAGTGCTAACGCTTGGAAAGAAGAGACACCCGCTTCCGATTTTTCCCCTTGAAATGTCAGTCTTACCATTTCACCTGCATGCCTAACTTGTAAAAATCTCGTTCGTATTGAAAAATATAAACCTACTCCTAAACATAAATAAACAAGTGCGGGACTCCATACAATATTATTTAGCCAAGTAACAAAGGACTCCAATCCATTCCCCCTCCTTTTATTTTATAAAGAATATTCAGAATATATAAAAATTATAAATGTATCTATAGTCTATGACAATATTATTTTGATAAAACAAACATATTTTTGTATAAAAAAACAAAGTATATATTCGATATATATACTTTGTTACGTTACATGTGTATTATATATTCACAATGGCTTCCTGCTTTATAATCCTTACATAAAGCGCTTCTGCTAGTTCTTGGAAATATACTGGCATTTCTTTTCCTTTGAATTTTTTCTGAATCGTACCATATAAACCGATATCACGAAGACGTAAAAATAGTGGTAGTGATTCATACCAACTTTCTTCTAATTGATGTTCCAATTCATATCCTTTTCTTAATACTTGTAATTGTTTACGTACAAACAATGTTTTCTCTTGTTCAGTCCATGCATTTGAAAGAACAGAATAATAAATAACCATCGCTAAATCATGAATAAAATAATTATACGTTGCATCATCAAAATCAAAAATTGTCAATTCTTTCCCATCATAATGGAAATTCCCTTGATGAATATCGCCGTGCATAAGTCCAAAAGTTCCCTTTTCTATCGGAAGCATCTTTATTTTATCAATTAATGCATATGCAATCTTTTTTACTTGTCTATCTTCTAGCTCATTAATAATCGCTTTCTCCTCTACTTCCCAGGTATCACGATATTCCGTTTTTGGATAATCAATTGTAAGACGATGCAGTTGACCAATCGCTTTTCCCCATGCTTCAAAAAAATCATCGCCCCAATACACTGATGTTTCTCCTTTTACTCTCTCTCCTTTGGCATATGTAAAAAGAGAAGTATAAAAGATAGTTCCATCTGCTGCTTGTATCCCTTCTACAAGTTTTTTAGATATTGAACAATGTGGCGCAGCAACCTTAGCTCCGTTCTCTGCAAGATACCGTAAAAAGTCTAACTCTGCTTCCACCTGTTTTTTAAATCGATGAGAAGAGTGCGTTAATCTTAATACGTAAGATTCCCCGCTTTCATGCTTTGCATGAAAAATATAGTTTTCAAAATCACCAAGTGGTGTTTCTTCCACTGTAACGTTAAATCGTCTTGCAGCTTCCTCCAAAATTTCAGTTGTAAAAACTCTCTCTACAGCTATTTCCATATGTATTCCTCCTTTATGTATCCTTATATTTAATTCGATAGGAATATGAAAAAATACTGCTATGATGATTAAAAAACTCAAACTCTATCTGACAACAAAAAACAGATTGATTTATCAAATCAATCTGTACAATATTTGAAAGAAATTATCCAAAAAATGTTTAAATTATAGCTAAAGATATAACGCTATCACCTTATCCTTGTATAAGTACGAGAATCTTTATATTTACCTATCCTCACCTTCTGTCTGCATTGAGTTGAATGTCTAGTTCAATTTCAATGCATCTCCTTGGAACATATTTTGATCTTCACCGTTATCTACAAATGTGAACATGACATAGAATGTGTCATCATCACCAGGAGCAAGTCCATCTCCTTCTCGATCTACAACACCTTTTTGCACAAGGTCAAGTACATTTCCATTTTGCGTAGCTTTCTTCAACTCAGACAATGTAGTAGACCGTACAGGCACTGTATTTTTGTCCAAGTTCCATAAGAAATCGACGCGGATGTGATCACCAAAATGACCCTTTCTTTAGAAAAACTGAGTGTGCGAGAATGTCCTCTTTCATGGTATCTAATGTCTAGTTCATATTCTTGTTTTACAGATTTTATTTTACTTGCTATTGCTTGCTTGAGCCCTAATTGTTGTGTTGGATATGGCTTTAAAGCATAAATAGAATAGCGAACTTCGCTTAAACTCCCTCTTAATTTTCTTATACTTTTCTCCACTACTTGCTGCATATCAGTTGGTTTATCACGGTATTTTTTCTGAGCTGATTCTAGTTGAAATATCACCCCGGCCAATGCTTGTGCTATACCATCATGAATTTCGCGTGCAATTCGATTTCTTTCTTCTAAAATCATCCTTTTTTCTTGTTCGGAAATAAGTATTCTCGTTTTAACTATGTTAGCTAATTGATTAGAAAAAGTTTCTAATAGCTGCACGTCTTCTAGAAAAAAGCCAGAACTTCTACTTTTTCCCGTAACAAACATTCCGATTAACTCATCATTTACAATAAGAGGAAAATAAACAAGAGAGCGTATAACGTCCTCAAACACTCCATCTCCCGGTGCTGTACCAATTTTCCAATTATTAAAAACGATATTTTTAGTTATCCCTTCAAACTTTTCTGCATAATTAGAATAATCAGTTATTTTTTCCTTCAACTTGCCATCTTTCAACTGAATACTCCATCCATCTTCGCCTTTTGTCCATAATACATATGCTTGTATCCCTAGAAATCCTTTAAGTGATTTTTTTATATGTTGCAGATTTCCATCAGATCATCCACGGCTTATTTCGGTCGTAATAAGAAAGAATTCATACAATCTTTCTTTTTCCATCCGTACTCGTGCAGAAAATGAACTAATAATAGAAATTGCCACAAGCGGAAAGAAGAAGAAAAAAAATACAATTTCATTCATTTCTAAACGATATTGCGTACCTAATATATGCATAAGAGCAGCATAGAATAAACAAAAACTTTCACAAAGAAATACTGATATGTTTTTTTGATTCCATCGACGCAACGAATATGGCTGAGGAAGGAGTACTATTAATAAATCATAAAAAAGGTTGTTGAAAAAACAAAAGAATATGCTAAACAACAGTAAAAGTATTAATTTTTCATATAAAACTGCCATATTCATCCCACTCGTCAACAAAAGCATACATTTGCTAGAAAACCATTCTGCTAGTATAAGGCTAAGAGCATGCTGAGTACTATTAAAAAAGTATCCTTTCTACCGGCGAACGGCGGAGTAAGTGGATAATTAATGTAACAAACACAAGAGAGAGCACAGTTATATGTGTGCCAAACAACAAAAGCATAGAATAAATGATTGGAAAGCTAAGTGAGCTTACTCCCCTCCAGAATCGTACAGGAAAATACTCAGTAATCCCCATAAATAGTATTAACAATACTATTATCGTTCGATGAGAAGGGATTTTAATTTCAAGTAAAGATATAGTTATAGTAATCAAACCAAGAAAAGAAATAAAATAAAGATAAAAACTAGCAACTTTTTCTCTCATAGAAATAGAATCTACATCTTTCAAAACAGTCCCTTCTTTCTTTGTAAAAATATATTTTCTCTATTATCCAACAAAAAACCGGCACTGGCAAAATGGAAAAACCTCCACTAGCCAATCACCGGCTGTGTACGAAACCTAAAAAGGCAAGACACAATACTAGTATAAATCACTTTCCATAAATTCCCTATTAATCAAATGATGTAATTGTACATATCATTGGACGTAATCTCTATAGTACAAAAGGTATATATGAATGGTGTAATTTACTCCTGAAGTAGCGGTGTTTTAAATTAATAAGAGGTTGGATGCTATTAGCATCCAACCTCTTATTCCAATTATTTAGTAAATCGATACACAATAGATTCATATGGTCTAAGTACAAGGTTTCTAATATCTTCACCTGAATCCTCATAATTTGATATTAATATTTCTTGCTTTATTTCGTTTCCTATAACTTTGTCTGGTACAGAATATACAATTGTTTCTTCATAAAAATTATTGACAACGAGTAGCATTTCATCTTCTAGCTCACGTGTATATACCCATACATTTGGGTGGTTTGCATCTATAATTGCATATTTACCATTTGTAATAACATTATATTTCTTTCTAAGTTCAATTAGCTTTTTATAGTGATAGAAAATAGATTGTTTATCTTCAAGTGCCTTTTCCACATTAATTTCTTTATAATTCTCTGCAACAG
Source organism: Bacillus cereus (assembly GCF_002584535.1). GTDB lineage: Bacteria > Bacillota > Bacilli > Bacillales > Bacillaceae_G > Bacillus_A > Bacillus_A arachidis. The sequence goes on along the minus strand of NZ_NUOT01000015.1, from coordinate 37,834 downwards.
AAATCCACGGTGTATTTGTTGTAAAGCCAGCATTTTCTTCTGTATTCCACTGCATAGGCGTACGCGAATTATCACGAGATTTTTGCTGCAAAATGCCAATGATTTCTTCATCTGACATTCCTTTTTCCTGCTTCATTTCATAAATATTTAAAGATTCCACATCACGATATAAATCTATATTATCAAACTCTGGATTTGTCATCCCAATTTCTTCACCTTGATAAATATAAGGTGTTCCTTGTAACATATGCAGCGCAGTAGCTAACATTTTTGCTGATTCGTTTCTATATTTTTTATCATTACCAAAACGCGATACGATGCGCGGTTGATCATGATTACACCAAAATAATGCGTTCCATCCTCCACCATCTTGCATCTCAGTTTGCCACTTCGACATAATTTCTTTTAATTGACCGAAATTGAAATCTGCTCTTGTCCATTTCTCTCCATTTGGATAATCTACCTTTAAATGATGAAAACTAAATGTCATACTTAATTCCCTACGCCCTGGATCCGAATACTTAATACAATTCTCAATTGTTGTAGAGGACATCTCTCCAACTGTAATCACATCTTTTCCTTCAAACACTTCGTAATTCATCTCTTGTAAATATTTATGAACACGCGGTCCATCTGTATAATATTTACGTCCGTCGCTTGTAGCCGCTGTTCCTTCGTCATCTAAAAATCGTTGATCTTTCGAAATTAAGTTAATTACATCAAGACGGAATCCTTTAACCCCTTTTTCAAGCCAAAAGCGCATCATCTCGTATACTTCTTTTCGTAGTTGTTCATTTTCCCAATTTAAATCAGCCTGTGTTTTATCAAATAGATGCAAATAATATTGCTTTGTTTTCTCATCATACTCCCAAGCGGAGCCGCCAAACTTAGACTGCCAATTATTCTTTTCATCGCGCCATATATAAAAATCACGGTACGGGCTATTTTTATTTTCACTCGCTTCTTTGAACCATTTATGCTCCGTTGAACTATGATTTACAACGATATCAAGCATAATATCAATCTCATGTTTTCTCGCTTCTGCTAGTAATTCTTCAAATTCCTCCATCGTTCCATAAGATGGATCTATTGAATAATAGTCGCTCACATCATAGCCATTATCATTTTGCGGTGAACGGTAAATTGGTGTTAACCAAATATAATCAATACCTAGTTCTTTTAAATAACCTAATTTCTCTGTTACACCTTTTATATCGCCTGTTTCTGTATTGTAATAGCTATTAAAGCTTTTGGGATAAATTTGATAGACAACGCTTTTATGCCAATCTTTCATGCTCCCCTGCCTCCTACTTCTGTTTTACTCGTTTTCCAAATAACCATGTTAAAACAAATGGAATCACTATCGCAATTACCATACCAACCACAAACATTGGAATCGATTTCGGAATGATAGAAATAAATGCTGGTAATCCGCCAATTCCAATTGCTGGTGCTAATACCCCATTTAACGTGATAAATACTGCTGCAACTGCCGATCCTGTAATAGCTGCATAAAACGGAAATTTATTTCTTAAATTCACCCCAAACATCGCTGGCTCTGTAATACCGAAGTATGCTGAAATCGCCGATGTTGACGCCATACTTTTATCATTTTGATTTTTAGAAATCCAAAACATTGCAAGCGCTGCACTACCTTGTGCGAGGTTAGAAAGTGCAATCATTGGCCAAATAAATGTGCCACCATTTTGCGCGATTAACTGTAAATCAATTGCAATAAACATATGATGCATACCCGTAATAACTAACGGTGCATACAATGCGCCAAATAATACTGCGCCAAGTACAGGAACTGTTTCATATACGCCAACTAAGCCAGCTGTTAATAAATCACCGATATGACGTGTAACTGGGCCAATAACTCCTAACGCTAATACACCAGTTACAACAATTGTTGTAATCGGAACAACTAATAATTGAATCGCATTTGGTACACGTTTCTTAAGAAAAATCTCAACTTTACTTAAAACAAATGCCGCTACTAATATCGGTAAAATTTGTCCTTGGTAACCTACTTTTTCAATTTGGAATAATCCTAAAATATTGAAGTACTCTATTTTTTGTCCATCTAGGCCTGCTGCTGCTTTTCCATAATTCCATGCATTTAATAAATCAGGATGTACAAGCATTAACCCCATAACAATACCCAGTATCGGGCTGCCGCCAAACCGTTTCGTCGCTGACCAACCAACAAGTGCTGGTAAAAATACGAATGCCGTATTCGCCATCATATTAATTAAATCCCATAGTCCACCTAAGTTTGGATATACCTCCAATAAGTTCTTTCCATCAAAAAATAAATCCTTAGCGCCTAATAAATTATTAACACCCATCAATAAACCAGCTGTAACAATTGCTGGTAAAATCGGCATAAATACATCAGAAAATATTTTGACAAACTTTTGCATTGGATTTAATTTTTGATTCCCCGAATCCTTTACATCCGCTACTGTCGATTCCTCCATACCTGCAAGCGTTATCAATTCTGCGTATACTCGATCTACATCTCCTGGGCCAATAACAATTTGAAATACACCAGCGTTATGAAATACACCTTTCACTAATGAAACCGCTTGTAATTTATCGTTATCTATTTTACTTTCATCCTTCAGTGCAATACGTAATCTCGTTACACAATGCGCTGCTTGGTCAATATTTTCTTTCCCACCGATATATTGCAACACTTGTTCTGCTGTCTTACGATAATCCTTCCCCATACTCCGTCCCTCTTTTCTTTTTTTGATACCGTTTACAAATACATATTAACTCGTATNNATACGAGTTAATATGTATTTTTTATTTGTTCTCAAAATATACAAAAAAAGATGAAACACTGTACGGTTTCATCTTTTTATTTTCTCCGCGCCACATCAGAAAAATGAAAAATATCAAGTCGGTGACGTGATTCTGTATATTCAAATTGACTACCATCATAAAGATGCGTAAAATTTTTCACAACAACAACATAGTCAGTTCCATTTAAATCTAAATACTTTCTATCGTCATCTGTACAAGGTTGCACTTCAATAACACGCTGTGAATAACTAATATGTAATCCTAATTCTTTCTCAATATATTTATAAATCGATTTCTCAGCTATTTCCTTTGTTAACTCTGGAATATGTTCAGATACAAAATAATTCACATCTAAGATTACCTTTTCTCCGTCAATATTTCGAACACGTTTAATATGATCTATCTTCGTTCTCGTTTTTACATTCAATAATTTTGCTAGCTCTTTCGTCGCTAAGATTTTCTCCATCTCTACTACATTTGTTATACATTGGCGCCCTAATCGTTCATTTTCCTCCTGAAAACTCACAATACCTCCAAAGTTAAATTCAATGTTTTTTCGTTTTAAAACAAAAACACCTTTACCATGTATTTTCTGTACGTATCCACGTTCCTGCAATAAATCAACAGCTTTTCTTACCGTCCCACGGCTCGCTTCATACTGCTTCATCAATTCTGTTTCAGATGGGATTTTGCACCCCTCTGTTAACTTGCGATTATCAATTGAATCACTTATCTCCGTATAAATCTGTTCATACTTACTCATCATTTTGAATAACCCCTCGTCACCTTCTATTTCTACTTGTATTATAGCATGACAGAAATTCATGCCAATCTCTTACTTATTTTCCAGCACAAGAAATATCTATATAAATATTTAGTCACCAATGCGCATTTTTATAATTTTTTTCAGATTTCTCTTTTCATTCCAAAAAACATGTAGTATACTAACTTCAAAATCAGAGGAGAAAGGGAGCAAAGAACTATGCTTATGAATACAACTGTAGTTACATTTGCACAAAAACATCATCATCATACTTAACCCTTGAAACCTAGCGGAAAAATTACGCGTAGGTACAAGGGTTATTCCCGTTGTACCTACGTTAGGCAAAAAGAGCCATGTAGGTATTTTTTATCTACATGGCTCTTTTTTATTTTCAAAAAACGTTAGTAAAAAGATGATGAATAAGCAAAACTACTACAAAGGAGATAGCCAAACATGGAAACGAAAAAATGGGGTTTATGGATTTTAACAGCATTTGTTGTTGGAAATATGGTTGGAGGCGGCGTATTTATGCTTCCATCGAATTTAGCGCAAGTATCAGGACCAATGGGATCAACACTTGCATGGACAATTACAGGACTTGGTGTATTTATGATTGCTCTTGTATTTGGTAACCTTGCAGTTCGTAAACCGGAATTAAAAGCTGGTCCACAAAGTTATGCACAAGCAATGTTCACCTCGCAAAAGGCCGGTAAGGTTGCTGGATATAGTATGGCATGGGGATACTGGGCTGCTAACTGGGCTGCAACTGCTTCTGTTATTATTTCATTTGCAGGATACCTATCTACATTCTTCCCAGTTTTACAAAGTAAGCAAGTTCTTTTTTCGCTAAACGGATTTTCATTAGAACTCGGAAAAGGATTAACATTTGCTGTATGTAGCATTATGCTATGGGGCATTCAATATATTCTTTCTCAAAATATTGATCGTGCAGGTAACATGAACCTACTTGCAACAATCGCAAAAATTATCGGATTTACAATGTTCATTGTCATCACACTATTTATTTTTAATGCTTCTAATTTTGGCGATGGGCAAACATTTATGAACGAGGCTGGAAAGGCAATTCCATTAGGTGGTCAAGTAAATGCTGCTGCCATTGCAACACTTTGGGCATTTATAGGGATTGAATCAGCAGTTATGCTATCCAACCGTGCAAAGTCTCAGCGTGATGTGAAAAAGGCAACAATTTTCGGGTTAATCATTGCCCTTCTTATTTACATGTCAATTACTTTACTAACAATGGGTGCCCTTCCGCAAGATGCTTTAAAAGATTCTCAAAAACCGTTAGTAGATGCTTTAAACCTAGCAATCGGTAATAAAGGTGCTTACATCATGGCACTGCTTGCACTTGTATCATTATTCGGATCTACCGTTGGCTGGATTGTTGTAAGTTCAGAAGTTCCTTATCAAGCAGCAAAGAACGGACTTTTCCCAAAATTCTTTGGAAAAACAAACAAAAAAGGCAGTCCGTCAAAATCATTGCTTGTTACAAATATTATGACGCAAATTTTCCTGTTCTCAACAATATCTGGCACGGTTTCAGAAGCTTATAATTTTGCCATTGTTGTTGCAACTTTAGCTTATTTAATTCCATACCTTGTTTCCACTCTATACCAATTAAAACTTGTTGTTACAGGAGAAACATACGATATAACACCAGGCTCTCGAATAAAAGATGGAATCATTACCGTACTTGCACTCGGATACTCTATTTGGGTAATTAAAACAGGAACAGCTGATCTGAAAACATTTTTCTTAGGCATTGGATTATTTATATTAGGACTCATTCTTTACCCAATTCTTATGAAAAATTCAGCATCATCCATGGCAAAGCAACAAAATACGAAAATTAGCTAATCCCAAAAGCTGTTAACTACAATTTATCTAAAAAATAAGTTGTTAGTTAACAGCTTTTTTTAATCAGTCGCATCTAAAGTTCCGCTTACTTACGAATTAGATTAGCTATACGCACGATTGCCTTAACTACTAAAAAACAGATTACAATAGTCTGTTTTTTATCACTTATTTATTAATAACCCCCATATGGATATTGTGTTGGATACGGCATTGGATATGTTGTTGGGTATGGTGTAGGGACCGGCATTGGATATGGTGCTGGATACGGCGCCGGATAATAGCCTCCGCCGCTCGTTAATGCTCCAGCTGTTAGTCCGCCTAGCATCCCGCCCGCAAAACTTCCAACTGGGGCAAATGTGCCTCCTCCCCATCCCCAACTACTACCGCCGCCATGGTGATGATAGCCTCCGTGATTATGGCCTCCGTGGTGATTATGGTGATGATAACCTCCATGATTGTGACCTCCGTGGTGATTATGGTGATGTCCACTATGGTTCCGCATCTCATTCATTTTATCTTCATCTCCCTTTGTTCTAATTATTCACTACCATAAACCTGACAAATATAGAAATTATAAGTAGTCCTCACTCTCCTCCTTCCATCAATATGGGCTATATGAATAGTATGGATAGCCATATCAACCAAATGGACGACTGATTCTATGCATATCATTCAAACTCCTTTTCATATAAAAACGTAATAATATACGCTATGTGGGACAAATGTGGAAGGCATGAGCAAAATATCTATGTTGGTACAAAAAAATAAAACGTTTATAATAGAAATGTTAGAAGACTGCTTCCATATAAGAAGCATATATTTAAGAAAGAATAGGTGAAATTTATACAGATGAAAAAACCCATCGTTCAGTTATTGTTTGTATTTATCATTATATCGATTGTGCTTTTCCTTTTAGATACATCCAATATTTCACTATATACTTTTATTGGTGCTTTATGGTCTATTACAATTATCGGAATTTCTTTCGTAATTTTCATTGAAAATCGTTCCCCACAAAGCACATTAGCATGGTTTTTAGTATTGGCTCTTCTCCCTATTATCGGTGTACTTCTATACTCTATTTTTGGCCGCAGTCGCTGGAGAAGAAAAAAACATCTCCACCGTTCAGAAGAGCAGCGAAAATTGTTCCGTGAAATATTAGAAGGCAGACGTGAAGATATATTAGCCATATCTTCCCTAAGTGAACACTCAACACATTTAACAAAAGTGGTGCAAAAATTTGGAGGCGGCCCTGTTGCCGATGCAACAACCACAAAACTTTTAACTAACGGTGAACAAACATTTCCAGAAATTTTACAAGCGATTGAACAGGCGAAGCACCATATACATATTCAATACTACATTTATCGAGCTGATGAAATTGGTACACAAATTCGAGACGCTTTAATAAAAAAAGCAAATTCCGGTGTAATTGTACGCTTCCTTTATGATGGACTCGGAAGCAATACGTTGCGAAAACGCTTCTTACAGCCTATGAAAGATGCTGGAATTGAAATTGTGGAATTCGATCCTATATTCTCAGCGTGGCTACTTGAAACAGTCAATTATCGTAACCATCGTAAAATCATCATTATCGACGGAGAAATTGGTTTTACCGGCGGACTCAACGTTGGTGATGAGTATCTTGGTCGTTCTAAAAAATTCCCAATTTGGCGTGACAGTCACTTACGAATAGATGGGAAAGCATTGTACAAATTACAAGCAATATTTCTTGAGGATTGGCTCTATGCCTCTAGTGGTTTAAATACATATTCTTGGGATCAATTTATGAATACAAAATACTTTCCTGGCAAAGAAATTTCTGATGCAGAAGGTGCTGTTCAAATTGTAGCAAGTGGACCAAGTTCAGATGATACAAGCATTCGCAATACGTTACTTGCTGTTATAGCTTCTGCTAAGAAATCAATTTGGATTGCGACACCCTACTTCATTCCTGATCAAGAAACATTAACATTACTTCGTTTAAGTGCACTGGCTGGAATAGATGTCCGCATTCTATATCCGGGTAAAAGTGATAGTATCATTAGTGATCAAGCATCTCAATCATACTTTACACCACTCCTAAAAGCAGGAGCTTCAATTTACAGCTATAAAGATGGTTTTATGCACGCTAAAATTGTACTCGTTGATGATACAATTGCAACAATTGGCACGGCAAATATGGATGTCCGCAGCTTTGAACTAAATTATGAAATCATTAGCGTACTTTATGAATCCAAAACAGTTCTTGATATTAAACATGATTTTGAAGAAGATTTTAACCATTCCACTGAAATTAGATGGAAGTCATTCCAAAAAAGAAGTATTAAAAAACGAATACTAGAATCTCTAATGCGTCTAATTTCCCCTTTACTATAAATATGAAAAAAGTAATCAAAGTAAATTTGGTTACTTTTTTCTTTTATAATGTCGTACTCTTCTCCCCTCTCCTTTTCTTTGCATACCATATTAAAACAAGTTATCATAAGATGTATTGTTTACTTTATGAAAATAATGTTAGGTGGGAAATACATGTTAGAACAATTTCATATACATGCTGATTTAAAACAGCAATTAGCAACAATTCACGAAAAAAATAAACAAGTAGTTGGTGAAAATGCACATTTAATCGGAACAAAAATGTACAAAGCATCGGATAACAGCATTATTGAAGATGCAATTACAGCCCTTCTGCTTGGCAAAAATATTTTATTAAAAGGACCAACTGGAAGTGGAAAAACCGTTCTTGCAGAAACGCTATCTTCCTTATTCCAAAAACCAATGCACAGTATTAACTGTTCTGTCGATTTAGATGTCGAGGGTATTTTAGGATATAATACTTTAAAAACAAAAGACGGAGCATCTGAAGTTTCCTTCGTTGATGGTCCTCTTATGAAAGCGATGAAAAATGGACACTTCCTATATATCGATGAAATTAATATGGCAAAACCGGAAACACTTCCTCTTCTTCATGGTGCATTAGATTACCGTAAAATGATCACAAACCCATTTACACAACAAGTTGTATATGGTGATGAAGAATACCGTGTAATCGCTGCAATCAACGAAGGTTACGTTGGAACAAGCGAACTAAATGAAGCATTAAAAAATCGATTTGTTATCATTGAAGTTCCTTATATTCAAGGTAATACATTAAAACAACTATTATTATCTGAATCAAAATTGAAAGACATTGCAACAATTGAAAAGTTTGTTGCATTCGCAAGTGACCTCATGCCACTTGCCCGTGACGGACGCGTAAGTGAAGAAGCAGCAAGTATTCGTGGTATTATTGACGCATGTGACTTAGGTGTATATATTCCTGTTATACGTGCAATTGAGCGAAGCATTATTGCAAAATTAAATGATGAAACAGAACAAATGACTGTCCGTGAATTAGCAGAAAGCTATTTCTTTGAGGGATAATTCATGAGACAAATTTTTAGTGACAAAAAAATTGATGCGTCGCTGTTTCTTCAAATGGAAAATTTAATGTATGCTCTTCTAAAAGAAGATGATGCTTACTTAGAGTATGGCTATAAGGCATATTACGACGAAATCGAAAAGAAAGTTGTCATCAGTCACTTTTGGGATGATCGTAAAGAAGAGGATATGGTAATCGGCTTAAAAAGCGAAGTGTTTTTAAAGGCACTTGGTAATAAACATTACTCAGACATGAAGCTCATTCGTTCTTATGCAATTGAATTGCAAGATTCTCCTCTTAAAAAATTTTTAACACAATTATTTGTTCTGTTAGAAGATTTACGCGTAGAGGAAATTGTCAAAAACTTACGTCCTGGTACAAAACACATTTTTAAAAGACGTAAAGAGATGTACCGTAATTACTTCGGTTCACAAAATGAAATCAACCGTGTTCGTAACTATCATGGAGACCGTCTATTTTGTCTATGCTATCTTTCTTTAACAAGCGATAAATACGAAATGTTTCACAACGAATATTTTGAGCAAATTGAAGCTATTTTACATGAAACATTTCAAGCTCGTAATACAGAAGATACAATGTATATCATTGAAAAAATTCGCTATCGCTTAGAAGGTTTTCTTGAAAATGATATGATTAACAACTACTTTGGACACGCACCGCTATATTTATCTGTTATTGCCGAAGAAAAAGATGGGCGCGTCGAAGATTTAGCAAATGATGATACTCAAATCGTAGATGATGAGAATAAAAATAAAATTAATGAAAGCTTCTCGACATGGCATCGTGAAAATAAAAATAACGAAAACGAGAACTTTTTACGCTTTGAATTAGAAAGCGGAACAAAAACAAATATGATGGGTGATACTGCTCGTGAATCAGAAGATGGCGATCAAGCACTTGGTTCTGTACAGGGGACTTCTCAAAAAAGTACGCAATCAAACTTCGATCAGGCAGATGCGCAAGATGCGAAAGCTTCACACGCTTCTAGTCAAAATGAAGGCATATACGGTAAATATAACGTCGGTGCCTCTCATACATTTAAAGAAGCACGCAAGCCAAATCCTGATGATAAAAAAGATTATCAAGCGATCAAATCAGTCATTAATAAAGATGTAAAAGAGTTAAAGAAAATCATTGAGAAGACGATCGAAAATAAAACCAACGCAAATAGTGATAAATATTACGGAAGACTTCGTAAAAAATTCCTTCGTATTTATACAGAAAAGCAACCGCGGATGTTTTATAAAAAAGGGCAGGAATCACAAGAGCTTGATGTTGCCTTTCAGCTATTAGTAGACTGCTCGGGCTCTATGTATAACAAAATGGAAGAAACGAAAAAAAGTGTTGTTCTGTTCCATGAAGCGTTAAAGTCATTGAAAATTCCACATGCAATTAGCGGATTTTGGGAAGATGCTTCTAGTGCGACACCAGAAGATAAACCAAACGTGATTCATGAAGTAGTAACATACAAGAATTCAACCCTTCCAAACGTTGGACCTGAGATTATGCAACTTCGCGAAGAAGAAGACAATCGTGACGGTTACATTATCCGTATCGTTTCAGAAAAACTTGCAAAAAGACCAGAGAAACATAAGTTCCTACTCGTATTTACAGACGGTGAACCATCTGCTTTAGACTACCAACAAGATGGTATTTTAGACACACATGAAGCTGTTAAACTCGCTCGTAAAAGCGGTATGGAAGTTATCGGTATCTTTATCGAAGAAGGCGAAGCGAAAGAAGCGACATATCAGTTAATGAAAAATATTTACAATCATCATTTCCTAGTTGCCAATCATGCTGAAGATTTACGATTGAAGATTAAGCCGTTATTGAAGAAATTATTACTGAAGACGATTGAATAGCAAACAGGGTCCTATATGGGCCCTGTTTTTTAGTCGTTATTTGTTGAGCAGTCGATGTTCTCCTTTCGAATTGCCGATAAAATTCCATTTACTATTTTGTTTCTTTTTGAAATTTATATGGAATAGATGTTTTTAATAACGATTCAATTCCCCCATCATAATATGGAAACCGCTCGTTTGCCGCTTTCATATCAACCCATTCTATTGCCGAAATTTCATCCACATCCTGTACATCAATATCCCCATCTATCACATTGGCGTGAAAAGTAATCAACAATGCATGGTTGCCTACGTCAGTAAAAAACTTTTCGTTTATTGCTGCAATCCCCTGTATCTCTACAGTTAAACCGGTTTCTTCCTTTGCCTCTCTTACAGCTGCAGCTTCTAATGTTTCTTCTTTTTCCACTGCGCCTCCTGGCAATGACCAAACATCTTGTTCTACATTATGTACCATTAATACTTGATCTCGTGCCTTATTATAAATAAGTGCATATACAACATCGACTCTTTTCATATGTGTTTCCCCCTATTGTACTTTTTACATATCTAATCCTGATTCAATTTCCGATAAAGTGAAACTTTAATCAGTGGTGTTTTCTTCATCCCCTACTAATTATCAGCCTGTTCCCCACGTATCTTCCTTATCCCTCTTTCTGAATAATGAAAAATTCATAGAAATCTTTTTGGGTATATTAAGGAAGAAGTCTACTATCAAATATATTTGAAAGGATGTTTCATTTGTCCCCAAAAAAGGATGAACAATATACGGATGTTACAGTTGCTGAAGCAAGACATGAATTTGTCATTCCCGAAGAGTTTCCTGATGGGCCTTACGGTTCCTCCACTAACAGAAAGTTAGGAAAATCGTCTCCTTGGGAGGATGATCAAAAAACACATAAGGCATTTAGTTACGAATATGAAAAACCTTATGAAGAAACAAAGCAGCAATATCCTGAGGCTAGCACCGAACCAAGAAGTGTAGATACGAATAAGGTAAAATCTATATAACGAGAAAACTTATTTCTTCCTCAGACTAAGTTTAAGTATGTTGAAAAAAAGAGCCGATTCAAAGAATTGAATCGACTCTTTTTTCATTAACTAAGCACTAACTCAGCTGTTAACTTTTTTTTTAATTTCGCCAGCATATCAGCTGTCATTTTATCTAAATCATACTCCGCTTTAAAGCCCCACTCTTCTTTCGCTGCGGTTGCATCGATTGAATTCGGCCAGCTGTTTGCGATTGTTTGACGAGCTGGATCTACAGCGTAATCTATTGTAAACGTCGGAATATGCTTACGGATTGCTGCTGCGATTTGCTCTGGCTCGAAACTCATTGCAGTAATATTAAAAGCGTTACGGTGTATTAACTTACTTGGCTCTGCTTCCATTAAAGAAACAATTGCTTGCAGTGCATCTGGCATATACATCATATCCATGTAGGTGCCTTCCGCAATGTAAGAGGTGTAGGTACCTTTTTTAATTGCTTCATAATAAATTTCAACTGCATAATCAGTTGTACCGCCTCCTGGAGGAGCTACATAAGAAATTAAGCCTGGGAAACGTACACCGCGCGTATCAACGCCAAATTTTTGATGATAATAATCACATAATAATTCTCCTGCTACTTTGTTTACTCCATACATCGTAGTAGGGCGTTGGATTGTATCTTGTGGTGTATTATCTTTTGGCGTTGTTGGACCAAATGCGCCAATAGAACTTGGCGTGAAAAATTTACAGTCTAGTTCACGTGCTGCTTCTAATGCATTTACAAGTCCACCCATATTTAAATTCCAAGCGAATAGCGGATTTTTTTCTGCAGTTGCTGAAAGTAAAGCTGCTAAATGAATAATTGTATCCACTTCATTACGTTTCGCAATGTCGTGTAGTTTTTGACCATCAGTTACATCTAATGTTTCAAATGGACCAGACTTTACCACTTCACTGTCCGTTTCACGAATATCTGTTGCAATAATGTTTGATGCGCCGTATACATCACGAAGTTTCATCACAAGCTCAGAACCAATTTGTCCTAAAGAACCGGTTACTAGAATTTTTTTCATTTTCTCCACTCCTCATTTGCAAGCTTTCAAAAGATGTGTAATTGTGTTAAATGATTCCCATTTCTTTACCCACTTTTTCATACGTACGAATCGCTTCATCCAGCATTTCTTTCGTATGAGCTGCTGTTGGCATATTACGAACACGACCTGTCCCTTTTGCTACAGTCGGGAACACAATAGATTTTGCATATACGCCTTCTTCATTTAGACGTTTACTAAATTCTTGTGTTAATACTTCATCGCCGATGATACAAGGTGTAATTGGTGTTTCACTTTCGCCAATATTGAATCCAAGTTCTTTTAAACCTTGTTTTAAATAACGACCATTTTCCCATAAGCGATCATGTAATTCCGTACTTTCCATTAAAATCTCAATCGATCTCATACAAGCTGCTGCATCTGCTGGCGTTAGCGCTGTTGAGAATAAGAATGGACGTGAACGAACTTTTAGCCAATCAATTAAGTTTTGTTTTCCTGCTACATATCCACCGACTACACCAATCGCTTTTGATAATGTACCAATTTGGAAATCTACTTTATCAGAAAGACCGAAATGTTTTACAGTACCTGCACCTTTTCCAAGTACACCTGAACCATGTGCATCATCAACATATGTCATTAAATCTAGTTCCTCTGCAATCTCAACAATTTCTGGTAGTTTCGCAACATCACCATCCATTGAGAACACACCATCTGTGATAACCATTAATTTATTATAAAGCCCCGATTCCTTCGCCTCGGTTGCTTTTTTACGTAAATCTTCCATATCAGAATGTTTATACACAATAATTTTTGCTTTTGATAAACGACTACCGTCAATAATAGACGCATGGTTTAATTCATCAGAGAGAATTGCATCATTTTTATCCATAACAGCTGAAATCGCTGCCATATTACAGTTAAATCCTGATTGATATGCAATTGCTGCTTCTGTATGTTTAAATTTCGCAATTGTTTCTTCTAATTTGATATGCAAATCAAGAGTACCGTTAATTGTACGAACCGCTCCTGCACCAACGCCATACTTATGAATCGCACCAATTGCTGCTTCTTGCAGACGATTATCTGTTGCTAAACCAAGATAGTTATTTGAAGATAAGTTAATATATTCTTTCCCGCCAATTGTAATGATCGGTCCATTTGGACTTTCCAGCGGATCAATTACGTTATAAAGCCCTTTTGCTTTTAAATCCTCTAAATTTTCTTCTAAAAAGTTTGCAAGTGTTTTACTAGACATCGTGAAGCCTCCCCATCGTTCATGTAAGCGAATCATTATCTTAACAATTCCAATAATTCCAATACTAGCTTAACACGTTTTCAGAATTTATTATAGAAAAATAGCTTGGAGAAAACGCTTACAACTTTTAATTATATAGGATTACATACAAGAAATCTATGATTTACTTCAATTGTTTGATAGAATAAAAAAAATGTTTTTAGGAGCTGAGAAAATGGCATTTACAGAATCTGAAGTATATAATAATGACTCTTTTTTTGAACAGTACATGAAGCGCAGATATCGAAAAGACAATCCAAATGAAGCAATGGAAAAGCCAGCTTTATTACAGCTCATCGGGGACATGAAAGGAAAGAACATTCTTGACTTAGGATGCGGTGATGCTAAATTTGGTATAGAATTATTGCAAAAAGGCTGCCTATCTTACACTGGTATTGAAGGCTCTTACCTTATGTATACAGAAGCTATCAAACAACTCGAAAACGTAAATGGCACTGTCCATTTCACGAACCTCAAAGACTATACATACCCCTCTTCTACTTTTGATCTCGTTACATCTAGACTCGCCCTGCACTATATTGAGCATCTTGATATTATTTTTCAAAACGTCTATCAAACTTTAAAAACAGATGGAATTTTCACCTTTAGTGTACAACATCCCGTTATTACCTCTTCCTTTGAGAGCTTACAAAGTAGTGGGAAACGTACAAGCTGGCTTATTGATGATTATTTTAAAATTGGGAAACGTACAGAACCGTGGATTGACCAAGAGGTAATCAAATACCATCGTACTACTGAACAGTACTTCACCCTCTTACAACAAGCTGGATTTACAATTACAGACTTACAAGAAGCAACACCAAAGCGAAAACATTTCCAAAATGAAGAAGAATATAAGCGCAGATTGCGTATTCCCCTCTTTCTCTTGTTTTCTTGTAAAAAATAAAAAAGCGATGAATTTTCATCGCTTTTTTATTTCACCACTCGCCCTTTCTGCGGAAGCAAACATCTTCCTCTTCCCTGTGGAATACATAGCGGTGTTCCAAATAAAGGATCTGTTGTAATTTGACAATCCATACGGAATACATCACGAACTAGCTTACAATCGACAATTTCTTCTGGTTTGCCTTGTGCATAAATTTGTTTGTCTTGAATGGCTACAATATTATCAGCATAGCGACATGCTAAGTTTAAATCATGTAGTACCATAACAATTGTTCTTTGCTCTGTTTCATTTAATTCAAATAATAAATCTAACACTTCAATTTGGTGTGTCATATCCAAGTATGTTGTTGGCTCATCTAACAGAATAATATCTGTATCTTGTGCAAGTGTCATTGCAATCCAAGCGCGCTGACGTTGTCCACCTGAAAGTGCGTGAACATCACGCTCAGCAAATTCAGTCATACCTGTTGCTGCAAGTGCTTTTTGTACCATTTCTTCATCTTTTTCTGACCATTGCTTGAGCCATGTTTGATATGGATAACGCCCTTGTTTCACAAGTTGCAGTACAGTAAGTCCTTCTGGAGCTTGAGGCCCTTGTGGTAAAATTGCCATTTGGCGAGCAATTTGCTTTGTTTGCATATTTTGAATCGCATTATCCTCTAATAAAATATCGCCGGATGTCGGTTTTAATAAACGAGCAAGCGAGCGTAATAAAGTTGATTTCCCACAGCCGTTAGAACCGATAAAAATCGTAATTTTCCCTTTTGGGATCTCTAAATTTAATTCATTAATAATAATTGTTTCACCATAAGACAATGTTAACGATTTCGTCTCTAATGCTTTTTGCATGTTCATCTCCCTTTACTCCGTTTTTTAATAGATAGAAAGCCATCTATGTACTTTTTACCTTTATGAATTTCGACTTTTATAAAGTAAATAAATAAAATACGGAGCACCAATTGCTGATGTAAATACACCTGCTGGAATTTCAAGCGGGGCAAAAACTGTACGGCCAATTAAATCAGCAGCAAGTACTAAAATAGCACCTACAATAGCTGCTACGGGAAGTAACGCACCATATAAAGAACCAACTAATCTTCTTGAAATATGGGGTGCCATTAAACCGACAAAGCCAATCCCACCAGCAAAAGCAACCGCTCCTCCAATTAACGCTGTACTAAGGAGCAAAAGGAAGAATCTTGATTTCGTTAAACGAATACCAAGTCCAGTCGCGATATCATCACCAAGTTCTTGGGCATTTAAATGTCTCGCCGATATAAATGCAATCACTGTTAAAATAAGAACCCAAGGTGCTAGCACCCCTACATTTTGCCATGATGAACCGTAAACAGTACCAGTAATCCACACGTTTGCTTGACTCGCTTGATAAATAGGTGCTAACAACATAAATAAAGTCGTAGCTGCCTTCGTTAATGCCCAAAATCCAACACCAATTAAAACAAGGCTAATTGGCGACAACCCATCATTTCTCCATGCAAATAAATATACACAAAGTGCAACGATGGTTGCCCCAATAAAGGCTGCCAGTGGCATATAATGAATACTTACCGTTAATGCATTATTTTTATCACTAAATAAAGCAAGAAATAGGACAACTGCTACACTTGCCCCCCCCGTAATCCCAATAATATCAGGAGACGCAAGTGGATTTCGAACGAGCCCTTGTAAAATACAACCAGCTACAGCAAGAGCTATCCCTACAAGAATTGCAATTAAAATACGCGGCATACGGAACTTATTTACGACCATATTAGACATTGCATCACCGTTCCCGGTAATTGCTTGCCATACATCATATGGGGCTATTTTCATCTCCCCCATACCCGCGCTTGCGAAAAATAATCCGATTAAAACAATTAATAAACCTGACAAGACGAGAAAAACTCGTTTATACATTAAAAACGAGAGGCCGTCTTTTCCTATACGAAACGGAATATACTTCTTCATTTGCTAAGCCCTCTCTTACGTGCAATATAAATAAAGAATGGTGCACCAATAAATGCTGTCATAACCCCTACTGGAACTTCTTGTGGCATAATGACATATCTTGCAGCAATATCTGCAAGTAATAACAAAATGGCACCTAACAACCCACTATATGGAACTCTCCAACGATGATCTACACCGACAAGAGCTCTTGCAAAATGAGGGATAATAATTCCAATAAAGCCAATTGGACCTGCAACAGCAACTGAGCCGCCAGACAGTAAAACAATAATGAGTAGTACCAAAGATTTCATCCAAACAGTTCGTTGCCCCAATCCTTTCGCAACATCTTCTCCCATCATTAATGTATTTACTTTTCCTGCCATTAGCAGAGAAGCGATCCATCCTATTAATAAATAAGGAAATACAGACTGTAACATTTCTAACTTTCTCCCTTGTACAGAACCAGCTAACCAAAATAGTACTTCTTCTAATGCTTGCTCGTTTAATACGAGCAAACCTTGTGTTAAAGACGAGAATAAAGCACTAATTGCTACCCCCGCCAAAGTCAACTTAAGTGGGGTTGTCCCTTCTTTCCCTAAGGAACTAGATGCGAATACAAGTGCAGCGGCAACCGCTGTACCTAAAAAGGCAATCCAGGTAAACGCTGACAAAGATGTTATCGAAAAAACAACAATTGCTACAACAATGAAAAAGGCAGCACCTGAGTTTAATCCAATAAAATCTGGAGCAGCAAGTGGATTCTTAGTTAAAGTTTGCATTAAGCAACCAGCGATAGCTAAACTAGCACCAACACTAGCAGCAATTAACGCCCTTGGAAGACGTACATTTTGAATAATAATATGTTCATTCGAACCATTAAAATGAAAAAAAGCATCAAGTGCTAATTTCCCACTTGTATTTGTATATCCAAAAATAATACTTCCCCAAATACAAGCAATAACTCCAATGATTCCAACAAATAATCCAACCCATTTTGCTTGATTTGTTTTTAATAACATGCAGCGTTTCTCCTTCAATGTATAATGATACGTTGTTAGTCTATTGTAACTTAATTCGCATTGTCAATGATAGTAATAATTATTTTCAATTAAATCTATTGACAATCTATTTATAAACCCTTAACATCAAGCTTGCTAATGAAAATTATTCTCAATATTTAGGGGGATACATAATGAATTTCATCAAACAAAAATCATTTGTATTATTTGTATTCGTGTTATCATTTTCACTCCTTTTAGGGGCATGTGGGAAATCTGATAACAAGGCTGAGCCTAAAAAAGAAGAAAAGAAAGAAATGATTACTGTAGAACATGCAATGGGTAAAACAGAAGTTCCTGCTAATCCAAAGCGTATCGTTATTTTAACAAATGAAGGAACCGAAGCTTTACTTACCCTTGGTATAACACCAGTCGGTGCTGCTGAATCACCTACCGGTAACCCATGGTATCCACATACGAAAGATAAACTGAAAGATGTAAAAACTGTCGGTACCGAGCTTCAACCCAATGTAGAAGCAATTGCTTCTTTAAAACCCGACTTAATCATTGGTAACAAACTGCGTCACGAAAAAATATACGAGCAATTAAAAGGCATTGCTCCTACTGTTTTCTCAGAAACACTACGCGGTGAATGGAAAGATAACTTTAAACTTTATGCAAAAGCAGTAAATAAAGAAAAAGAAGGTCAAAAAGTATTAGCTGATTACGACAAACGTATCAAAGACTTAAAAGGCAAACTTGGTGATAAAGTAAATCAAGAAATTTCTATGGTGCGCTTTATGCCTGGTGATGTTCGTATTTATCACGGAGATACATTCTCTGGTGTTATTTTAAAAGAACTTGGTTTCAAACGTCCTGGTGATCAAAACAAAAATGACTTTGCAGAACGCAATGTATCTAAAGAGCGCATCCCTGCAATGGATGGTGATATCATCTTCTACTTCACATATGATAAAGGTAATGAGAAAAAAGGTTCTGAATTAGAGAAAGAATATATCAATGATCCTCTATTCAAAAACTTAAATGCTTCTAAAAATGGGAAAGTATATAAAGTTGACGATGTCATTTGGAATACAGCTGGCGGTGTAATGGCAGCAAACTTAATGCTAGATGATATTGAAAAACGATTTGTAAAATAACATTCTTCTAAAGCAGCTCCCCTTCTTGGGAGCTGTTTTTTAATTTCATTGAAGTGTCACATTATTTCATTTTGTATTTTTATTCTCAATATGTTATATTGTAATAGTAAATAAAATATATTTTCTCTATATCAGAAGAGTTATTTTAATCTAAATTTTCTGATTAGTCATTATTTTATTTTCTTTTGGAATTCAAATACTACATTTGAAAACGCTTATTATCTAGTTTTCAGGGAAAAATACAGTAACGGTTGAAGCTTCAATAGATTATTAAATAAATTTTCTTTCTATTTCCATATAATTCTATTGACTTCTAAATATTTTGTAAATTAAAATGATTACATAAATATCCGTTATACAGGATTAGGGGGAAACAATATGGATGCAGCTTTAAAAGTAGAAAAAGCTGGAGAGCAACAATCACCAAAAAAACATCCACCTGGATTATACTTGTTGTTCTTAACAGAAATGTGGGAAAGATTTAGTTATTACGGAATGCGTGGTCTTTTAGTTCTTTATTTAACAACAGCTGCTATTAGTGGCGGTTTAGGATTTGATAAAGCAGTAGCTGTACAAATTTATGGTACATTTACAATGCTTGTATATTTCACACCAATTATTGGTGGTTGGTTAACTGACCACTTCATAACAAAACGCCATGCAATCACTCTTGGTGGTATTATCATGGCACTTGGTAACTTCGTACTATTCTCGATGAATACAAAAACTGGACTCTTTTTAGGATTAGGCTTACTAGTTATTGGTAATGGATTCTTTAAACCGAATATTTCTACATTGTTAGGTGAACTGTACGGTGAAAATGATTCACGTCGTGACAGTGCTTTTACAATCTTTTACATGGGTATCAACGTCGGCGCTTTCTTCGCACCACTAATTTGTGGTTTCCTAGCTGAAGACTTCTTTAAAACAAGTGCTGATGGCGTTATGGTTATGGGTTATAAATATGGATTCTTGGCTGCTTGTATCGGTATGATTATCGGTCAGATTTTCTTTAACCTATTAGCTCCACGTTACCTTGGTAAAGCAGGCACAACAGTTGTAGGTAAAAAATCAAAAGATACAAATGCAAAAGTTATTGAGAAAAAACCTTTAACAAAACAAGAAAAGAACCGTACTTGGGCAATCATCATTTTAACTTGCTTCGTTGTTTTCTTCTGGGCAGGTTTTGAACAAGCCGGTAGTTCTTTAACACTATATACAAACACTTTTGTTGATCGCACAATTTTCGGATGGGAAGTTCCAACATCTTGGTTCCAATCTGTTAACCCAGCATTTATCGTTTTATTAGCACCATTTGTTTCTATGTTATGGATAAAGCTTTCTAAAACAAAACGTGGTGACTTAAAAGTTCCAACAAAAATGGCACTTGGTATGATTTTATTAGGTATCGGTTACCTTGTTTTAACATTAGCTGTTCTGAAAACTGGTAGCGACGAAGCACACATTGCTACTAAAGCAAATTTATTATTCATCGTTTTCACATACCTGTTCCATACAATTGGTGAGTTATTCTTATCACCAATCGGTCTATCAATGGTAAGTGCAATTGCACCTATAAAGTTAGCTTCTTTATTAATGGGTGTATGGATGGCTGGTACTGGATGCGCAAACTGGCTAGCTGGTAAATTAGCTTCCTTCACACAATCTTTAGGATACTTAGAAGTATTCGCAAGTATCGGTATTATCGTAATCGTACTAGGCTTAATACTTCTTATGTTCTCTAAAAAAATTGCACATATGATGGAATAAAAAAAGCGGAGAGAATTCTCCGCCTTTTTTTATTCCTCTTCTAATGCTGTCACATCTACTTGTACCGTCTCATGCGGTGTCTTCACATCATGTACATTGGCGATTCCACGTCCCTCATCACAACTTTCAATCCAAACCGGTACACCATGGTAAGTTACATCAATTCTACTTGAAGATGACAAAATTTGTTTTACACGCTTTACATCCATTCAGTATCTCTCCTTCCATTTATAACACTCTTTTTATCTTTTCATATTTCTTTGAACTATATTCCATAAGAAAAAGACGTATATTTCTATACGCCTTTTTCCATAATATTAAAATTTTACAAAAATAATGTCTTTACAACTTCACTTACTTTCTCATTATGCACTTGATAATATACTTCTAAGCCACGTCTTTCAAAACGAACAACTTTATTCTGTTTTAATTTCGTTAAATGTTGTGAAACAGTAGATTGCGGAATTTCTAAAACTTCCTGCAATTGTGTTACGTTACAAGTACCGCGTTCCATAAGCTCCATTACAAGGCGGAGTCGAAGCGGGTGAGCTAACGCTCGTAGCATTTGTACATCCTCTTCTGAAATACGACAATCAAATTGATTTTGATTCATAAAGTTCCCCTCATTTTTTCATTTTTATTTTCTCTTTATTTATTTTTATATATTTGTTTTTATATTTCCTGTTACGACACAACTTTATCAACCCAAAATAAAAAAATTATTTCCTCCTTTTATCAACATACCATTAAGAGCAATAACCCCTGCTGATTTTGAATATTATACTACACGCTTTAGTGAAAAAGCAAAAAAAACAGATAGGAATACTTTGCTTCTAAAAGCTGTTTTATCAACCTTTTTGTTATATTCCTTCCTTAAAATAATCATTGTAATGGTATTGTAAAATACTTTTCTCAAATGATACATCCTTGCAATCTTTTTAGTCATTTATCTCTCCCTTTGCTACCATAAAAAAGTAAAGTTTTGATAAGGAAAAGAATGCAAAATGAAAAAGTGGTTCATAATAAATTTAATTCGTATTGTACTTAGGCTATACAACCCCAGACTGTTCTATTAAATATAAAGATGTGACATATCAAATTCTAAGCATTCCTCCTTCATTCTTGATAAACCGGGAATCATGTACTTTCGTACACACGATTTCTCTTTTTGTCTAGTTTATGAACAAAATGTAGCGGAATTTTTACAGTTAATACTATTATGGAATAAATATACTTTTTCACGTTGACAATAGTGTTGAACAAGAATATACTTAGCATGTAAGTTGATTGTGAATCATTTCACAAATTAATGTGAATACCTTCACATATTATAGATAGGAGTTGTCATTATTATGAGTACTTGGACACAAATTTATGACCCGTTAAACAACATTTGGTTATCAGCAATCGTTGCTGCTCTTCCAATCTTATTCTTCGTTCTTTGTTTAACAGTATTTAAGATCAAAGGGTATTTATCAGGACTTTATAGTGTGATTTTAGCAATTATTCTTTCTATTTTTGTTTTCAAAATGCCAGCAACTATGGCAGTATCATCAGCTGCATTTGGTGTAGCAGCTGGATTTTATCCAATTTGTACAATTGTTATTGCAGCAATCTTCCTTTACAAATTAACTGTAAAAACTGAGCAATTTAATGTTATTCGTGACAGCATTTCCAGTATTACAAACGATCGTCGTCTTCAAGTGTTATTAATTGCTTATTCTTTCGGTGCTTTCTTAGAAGGTGCAGCTGGCTTTGGTGTACCGGTTGCAATTACAGCAGCATTACTTGTAGGTATGGGCTTTAATCCATTAAAAGCAGCAGGTATTTGTTTAGTTGCAAATATTGCTGGTGGAGCAATGGGAGCAATGGGTATTCCAGTTACAGTCCCTGCTCAATTAACTCAAATAGATCCATTAATTGTTGGGCGTCAAACTGTAACATTATTACCTTTCATTAGCTTTGTACTACCATTTTTACTTGTTGCAATGGTAGACGGTTTTAAGGGAATTAAAGAAACTTGGCAAGGTATCCTTGTAAGTGGTGGTTCCTTTGCCATTACACAATTCCTTGTAACATACTTCCTTGGTGCAGAACTAACTGATATCTTTGCTGCTGTTGTCAGCATGGTTTCATTAGCTTTATTCTTACGTGTATGGCAGCCAAAATCTTCAGCTCAAGCTGAAGCTGGGCAGGCGGAAAAACATAGTTACACAATGAAACAAATTTTATATGCTTGGTCACCATTTGCTTTCTTAACTGCATTCGTAACAATTTTCAATTTAAAAGCAATTAAAGGTTTATTCGCTCCAGATGGTGCATTAGGAAGCTTAGTATGGAACATCCAAATTCCTGGCTTACACAATCACGTTATTAAAACAACACCAATTGTAAGTGCAGATACACCATTTGCAGCAATCTTCAAACTAGATGTATTTTCATCTACAACTACTGCAATTGTATTGGCAATCATCGTATCTTTACTTGTATATCGTGCAAAAGGGCAATTGGTTAAAGAATTAACTATTGAAACATTAAAAGAACTGAAGGCTCCGATTTATACAATTTGTAGTGTAATTGCATTAGCATATGTAACAAACTATTCTGGTATGTCTTCTACTCTTGGACTAGCTTTATCATCTACAGGCGATGCCTTCCCAATCTTATCTCCAATCTTAGGTTGGATCGGCGTATTCTTAACTGGTTCAGTAGTATCAAGTGGTTCTTTATTCGCACCGCTTCAAGCAGTAACTGCAGCACAATTAGATATCGTACCATCTACACTCGTTGCACTAAATGTAGTCGGCGGTACAATGGCAAAAATGGTTTCACCACAATCTGTAGCAGTTGCTTGTGCAGCAGTTGGACTAGTTGGTAAAGAATCTGCTCTATTTAAAACAGCGATGAAATATAGTTTAATTTTCTTACTTGTAATTAGCTTACTTCAACTTAACTCTATATTTAATATCTTTTAAAAGATAAAAACGATCCCTGTATAGGGATCGTTTTTATTTCCTTCTTTTTCACATCACGAACACGGGTGAGAATACCTTATACTTTTGTATAAAAAATCCCGATACACACGTATCAGGATTTTTTATTTTTTAATAACGATGCCCCAGCTATCTCTGGATGCGTCATTTCATATGGATCCAAAATAATATCGAGCTCTTCTTCTGTTAACACACCATGTTCTAAGCAAAGCTCACGAACAGATTTCCCTGTTTCAATTGCCTCCCGAGCAATACGAGACGCCGTCTCATACCCAATATGAGGATTCACCGCTGTAATAATTCCAACGCTTTTCTCAACATATTGTTTTAACAATTTTTCATTTGCAGTAATACCTTTAATACAATATTCACGAAATACGCGGAATGCATTATTCATAATACTAATAGATTGAATTAAATTAAATACTAACACCGGCTCCATTACATTTAATTCTAATTGTCCTGCCTCTGATGCTAAACATATTGTATGGTCGTTTCCAATAACTTGGAAGGCTACTTGATTAATCACTTCTGCCATAACTGGATTCACTTTTCCTGGCATAATAGATGATCCTGGTTGACGAGCTGGTAATTGAATTTCAGCTAGCCCGACACGTGGACCAGATGCCATAATACGCAAGTCATTAGCAATTTTAGACATGTTCATCATACATACTTTTAGTGCGGCTGATACTTCCGTATACGCATCTGTATTTTGCGTTGCATCCACTAAATGCTCCGCACCAATAAGTGGAAATCCACTAATATTGCGTAAATGCTTTACAACTTGTTCGATATAAATTGGATTTGCATTTAATCCTGTCCCAACAGCCGTTGCGCCCATATTCACTTCATACAAATGTTGACGAGACTGCCTAATGCGTTTTATATCGCGCCCAAGCACTCGGCTATATGCTTCAAACTCTTGTCCAAGACGAATTGGAACTGCATCCTGCAAATGCGTACGTCCCATTTTTATCACATGATCAAATTCTTTTGCTTTATCAGTAAATGCACTGTGCAATGCATCCATGGTAATAAGGAGTTCTTCTAGCATCATAAGCACTGCAATATGAATTCCTGTTGGGAACGCATCATTTGTTGATTGTGCCATGTTCACATGTGTATTTGGACTAATGGTTGCATAGTTCCCTTTTTCATAACCCATTCTCTCAAGTGCACGGTTTGCAATAACCTCATTTGTATTCATATTAATAGAAGTTCCTGCCCCGCCTTGAATCGGATCTACAATAAATTGCTCATGAAACTTCCCATCAATAATTTCTTGAGCTGATTTTGTAATTTCTTCCCCAATATTTTCTTGCAAATAACCTGTCTCCATATTTGCAAGCGCTGCCGCTTTTTTGACCATTGCCATTGCTGTAATTAATGACGTATGAATACGATATCCTGTGATCGGAAAATTTTCTACAGCTCTTAATGTTTGAACACCATAATAAGCTGCACTTGGTACTTCCTTTTCCCCCAGAAAGTCTTTTTCAATACGTATATCTTTCGTTACTATCATTTTTTATCACCTATACTTTTCATTCTAATCGATGACCTAGAAATATTTTCTATGAAAATATGATTTTTGTAAGAGATATATTTCCATATCTTTCTCCACTATATCTCACCTTTTTTGAAAGCGCAAACAATACCATTTTTCTGCAAAATCGATTCCGCACTCATACTTCTTTCTGGTGTATAAAGATTACGCTATTGCTGTATCTTCTCCCCCCATTTTCTTTATTTCCACTCGTTTAATTTGATGCATATCTTTTTCAAGAACTTTGAAAACCCATCCATTTGTCTCCATGATATCACCTTCAGTGATTGTTTGTTTTTGCATCATGATCCACCCCCCAATCGTATCTACATCATCAGCAACTAGATGTAAACCAAGCAAATCATTCACTTCACTAATGAGTACTTTTCCATCAATAATTTTATATGTTTCGCTTATATGTTCGACAGGCGGATGTTCATCTTCATCATATTCATCTCGAATCTCACCGACTATTTCCTCCAAAATATCTTCAAGTGTCACAATTCCTGCTGTTCCTCCATATTCATCATATAAAATTGCAAGCGGTATTCGTTTTTTTTGCATTTGCAATAACAAATCATGAATTGGAATGTTTTCTAGCACTTCAATAACAGGTCTTGTATACGAAGTAATGGAGCGGTCTTCCTCTTGTTCACCATCCATATAATGAATAAATAAGTCTTTTACATTGACCATCCCAATAATTTCATCTTTATCTTCTCCAAATACAGGATACCTTGTATACTTTTCTTGTCCAATCACTTTAATATGTGTCTCAAACGATTCATCTTCATATAAACCGACTATTTCAGTACGCGGAACCATAATTTCTTTTGCTAACCGATTATCAAATTCAAAAATATTATTTACATACTTAAATTCCGCTTGATTAATTTCTCCGCTTTCATAACTCTCCGATAAAATAAGTCTTAACTCCTCTTCTGAATGTGCAACTTCATGCTCAGAAGCAGGATGCAATCCAAATATACCAGTCACGAGGCGAGCTGAACCATTGAGAGCCCAAATAAACGGATACATAATACGATAAAAATAAATAAGCGGCTGAGATAGTAACAAACTTACTTGTTCCGCTTTTTGAATGGCAAGTGTTTTCGGGGCCAACTCTCCAATTACGACATGCAAAAATGTAATAACAGCAAAGGCAATAATAAACGAAACTGTACTTGCAATCGCAGGTGAAAGTTCCATCTTTAAAAATAACGGTTCCAATAAATGCTTTATCGTCGGTTCGCCTAACCACCCTAATCCTAAAGCTGTAATTGTAATTCCAAGCTGACATGCTGATAAATATTCGTCTAAATTTGAAATCACTTTCTTAGCTGCTAATGCCCCTCTTTTTTTTTCTCCTACAAGCTGATCCACGCGACTACTGCGTACTTTTATAATTGCAAATTCAACTGCCACAAAAAAACCAGTTAATGCAATAAGAATAACAACCATGATTAATTTAGTAATTTCCAAAGAACACCTTTAGCTTTTCTTAGCTAAAGTTACACCTCCTTTTTAAAAGAAGTTTTCTCTCAATCAAAACAAATGAATGAATAAAAAACGAATGGAAGTTTCACTTTGTTCTTATTCTCTTCATTTGTTAAAAAGCAAACCTATATAAATTTCCCCAATTTTTAATCCTCGTATAACTCCAATGGTAAACCATCTGGATCTTGAAAAAACACAAACTGTTTCCCTGTTATTTCATCCACACGTATTGGCTCTGTTTTTATTCCGCATCGCTTTAGATGCTGGACAGCTTCTTGTATATCTGTAACTGCAAATGCTAAATGTCTAAGACCAGCTGCTTCAGGAAAACTTTTCCGCTTAGGAGGATCTGAAAATGAAAATAACTCAATTTGATACTGTCCTCCTACACATAAATCTAATTTATAAGAATCCCTTTCTTCCCTGTAAACTTCATTCAACACCTTAAATCCCAATATTTCAGTATAAAATTTTTTAGATATTTTATAGTTAGAACATATAATTGCAATATGATGCACTTTAGATATACCCACGCTCTACGTCATTCCTCTCGTTATCAAACATGCATATTCTCCCTCAAAATGAAAAACCTATGTAACAGAACATCTCATAAGGAGGTTTACTATGAAATTTGTTACTTTTTTTCTCGGCCTTGCCGTTGTTTTCTTTCTTGCCTTTATCGCAAGTAATAATAAAAAGCATATTAAATTCAAACCAATTTTCATCATGCTTATTATACAGTTGATTTTAACTTATTTGTTATTAAATACAGAAATTGGACTTGTGCTTGTAACCTTGATTTCTAATTTATTTACGAAGTTATTGAACTATGCTGCATCCGGGGTGAATTTCGTATTTGGTGGTATTGCGAATAAAGGCGAAATGCCTTTCTTCTTAAATGTTCTCTTGCCAATTGTCTTCATTTCTGTCCTAATTGGTATTTTGCAACACTTTAAAATATTGCCATTTTGTATTCGTTGGATTGGGTTTTTCCTTAGCAAAATAAACGGACTCGGGAAACTGGAATCTTACAACGCCGTTGCCTCTGCTATTGTAGGCCAATCAGAAGTATTCATTACCGTAAAAAAACAGCTTGCGCAAATTCCAAAACATCGCTTGTATACACTTTGCGCTTCTGCCATGTCGACCGTATCGATGTCAATTGTCGGTGCTTACATGACAATGATTGAGCCAAAATATGTAGTAACCGCTCTTGTCTTAAATTTATTTAGTGGCTTTATTATCGTACTCATTATTAATCCGTATGATGTTAGAGAAGAAGAGGACATTCTAGAAATTAAAGGCGAAAAGCAAACCTTTTTTGAGATGCTCGGAGAATATATTCTAGATGGATTTCGCGTTGCTGTTGTTGTTGGCGCTATGTTGATTGGATTTGTTGCCTTAATTAGCTGTATTAATGATTTATTCCATCTTATTTTTGGAATTACATTTCAGCAGTTACTTGGTTATGTTTTCTCACCTATCGCTTTTCTTATTGGTGTACCAAGTAAAGAAATTGTCACAGCAGGAAGTATTATGGCTACAAAGCTTGTAACGAATGAGTTTGTAGCCATGATGGATCTCAGCAAACTTGCAACCAGTCTCTCTCCTCGTACAGTAGGTATTATTTCAGTTTTCCTTGTATCCTTTGCAAACTTCTCTTCT
Source organism: Bacillus cereus (assembly GCF_002584535.1). Lineage (GTDB taxonomy): Bacteria > Bacillota > Bacilli > Bacillales > Bacillaceae_G > Bacillus_A > Bacillus_A arachidis. The sequence continues at coordinate 9,245 of NZ_NUOT01000015.1, read as the reverse complement.
ATCGGAATTATTTCTGGTGCCGTTAAAGGATTAAATGAAGAACAAGGGAATGTCGTTGCTCGTTTCGGTTTAAAACTGTTGTACGGCGCAACACTCGTCAGCATTTTATCCGCAATTATGGTAAGCATTATGCTATAAGAAGGTAAATTTTTATCCTTTTTTTATTCATCCTTTTTGTATACAATACGGATAGATGTCTCATAAATAATCGAGACATCTATTTTTTATACATGTACAACAATATCTATTTAGCGTACAATATCTTTTATGTGTCTCGTTTACACATTATAAGAAAATATACAAATTGAATGATTTGAAGGAGAACTAAAGAATGAATTCAGATGTAGAAAACAAAAATAGAACTTCAAAGAGGCGATTTAAGAAAAGACGCCTACTATGGTTTGTTCTCATTCCATTACTCATTGTAACAATTGGGGGTGGAAGCTATTTCTTCCACATATACAGTAAAGCAAAATCAATTGTAAATAATGCATATTCCGAACTAGATAGAGGAGATAAATCTGATAAACGAGATAAAGCTGTTAAACCGATGACCGACAACGTTTCTGTCCTTATTATGGGGGTAGATGAAAGTGACCTTCGTGAAAAATCTTACGGCAAAGCAACACGTACAGATGCATTATTGCTTGCTACAATTAATAAAAATGATAAATCAGTAAAACTTGTTAGTATCCCCCGTGACTCTCGCGTATATATTAAATCACGTGATAAACAAGATAAAATCACACATGCTCACGTATTTGGGGGCGTAGATAGTACAATTAATACAGTCGAAAACTTTTTAAATGTTCCTGTCGACTACTATGTAAAATTTAATTTTAAATCATTTATAAAAATTGTCGATTCTCTTGGTGGCATCGACGTAGACGTTCCTGTTGAGTTTACAGAACAAAATAGTAAGGATGAGCCTGGTGCCATTCACCTCAAAAAAGGACGCCAACATTTAAATGGTGAGGAAGCACTTGCTTTAGCAAGAACACGTCACATTGATAGTGATTATATGCGTGGTCAGCGTCAACAACTTGTTTTGGAAGCAATTGCTCAAAAAGCACTATCTATAAACTCTATTAATAAAATTGGCAGCTTATTAGATGCTGTTGATCATGATTTAAAAACAAACTTAACATTTGATGACATGATGACAATTACGACAAACATTATGGGATCAAACTTAAGGATGGATAAACTCCAAGTAAAAGGTAGCGATAAATATATCGGCGGCATCTACTACTACATTCCTGATGAAAAAAGTGTACAGGACATATCCAAAACATTAAAAGAACATCTCGATGTTACGAATAAAACTGAACATAAAAAATTATAATAAAAAGGCTGCTAGGACTTTCCCAGTAGCCTTTTTATTATAATTTCCAACAAAATACTTCCATTTTCTTACGCAAATAATGACAAAAAGAGACAATTGTTACAACAATGTAACATTTTTTATAAAAACATTACACCGACGATTAAAATAATAGTATACTAGTACATAATACTATTTTTATCATTCATACATAAAAAACGAATACATATAACCTTATATATTAACTTTTTGGGGGGAAGTAAATGAAGCTACGTAACTTACTGATTGGTTCTGCTGTCGCAGGTGGAATATTGCTATGTGCAGGTGGGATTGGTGGTTATCAATACGTTTCTAAGTTAAACAAACAACTCGATACAACCGTATTACCGCACACTACATTTGAAGGTACTTCTCTTGATGGTAAAAGTAAAAAAGACGTGCAAGAAATTATTCAACAAAAAGTAGATGAATTAAACAAAAAATCTCTTAACTATGCATTACCGAGTAATACACAAACTTATACGTGGAAAGACTTAGGTGTTGACTATAAAGAAAAAGACATTTTCGAAAAAATCTTTAACGAGCAAAAAGGGAATGTTATGAATCGCTATAACATGCGAAAACAAGCTGAAAACAGCGAGTTAAAACGTGAATATAAACTAACACCAGAACTGAACTCAACAGCTTATGAGGCTTTTATAAAAGAAAAATATAACGAAACATTAAAGGAACCTGTAAACGCTGAATTAAGTGTTTACGGAACAACAGTAAACATTAGTCAAAGTCAAAATGGCGAAAAAGTTGATAAAGAAAAATTAAAAGAATTAACGGCAAAAGCAATTACTACTGGTACACAAGATATTCAACTTCCAATTGCATCCACAAAACCCGAACGATCTACAGAAGATATAAAAAACATGGGTATTACACAAGTGATCGCTGAATATTCTACTCCTATGGCTGGTCGAAACGGGAGCCAATCCTTTAATGTAAACAAATCTGCTAATACTTTAAGTGGAGCACTCGTAGCACCTGGTGAAACATTTAGTTTCAATGAACGCGTCGGTATTACAGATGCTGCGCATGGCTATAAATCCGCTGCTGTATATTTGAATGGTAAAGTTGTCCAAAGTGCTGGTGGGGGTGTGTGTCAAGTTAGTAGTACGCTATATGGTGCAGCATTACGTGCTGATTTAGGAGTTGTTGCTCGTAGTAACCACTCTATGCCTGTTCATTACTTACCACTTGGCCAAGATGCCGCTGTAGCAGATTATGGACCCGATCTAAAATTCCAAAACAATACGGGAAAATATATTTACATTCAAGCCTTCTCTAATGGTGGCAGTATAACTACACGTATTTTCGGTACACCTACTGGTAAGGACGTAGAAGTTTCATCAAAAGTAATTAGTGATACTGGAAATAAAATTACAGCTGTTACATATAAAAAAGTAACACAAAACGGTCAAGTGATCTCAAATGGCCAAATCTCAAAAAGTGTATACAAAAAGGCGTGATGATTCACGCCTTTTTGTTTTGCAGTAAACGTATAAATGCCTCTATATGTTCCCTCGCCTCTTCTAACGACCATATACGGTTTCCTTGTTTAGCCGCTAATAAAGATCCTTCTTCCCATGCCTTCGCTTGCTTTATATGTAATAGCTCATGTTGTAATTTAGCAACGGTTTCTTGCTCTTCTTCCTCTAAGAACTCAGTCATTACATTGATTATCTCATCCTCATGCACACTTAACGTACAATATGTTTTTAAGAAATATTGAAGTGTTGGATACATACTACTCTCCCTTTCTTACTTGTCCGATGGATAGGAAGTAATGATTTTAAATCCTAATGACCCTGATTTATCTCTTGCTAAAACAGTAACTGTATTCATAAGCTTATCTTTTACACTCATATCTTTCTTTAATACCGTTTTTCCAACAGGAAACGAATGCTTCGTATTTAATACGAGACGATTTTCTTTGGAATTCTTTAACCACTTCTCAATTTCCTGCTCATGCTGTTTCAAACTATCTTTAACAGCTTTTGTTGCCGTCTCTTTATCGTAGTATGTACTTGCGGCCGATACTTTATCTGTACGTAATCGTTCTTTTAGCTGATCTTCTGTCTTTCCGACATGACGTTCTATCGTATGACCATTTTTCGGCGGTCCTTCCATTTCATCTAAAATATTATCATTAATTTTCCCTATTGATGCTGAATCGCTTCCTTTTGGACTTTCTTTTTTCTGTTCTTGTCCTGCACAACCACTTAAAACAAGTATCATCGCAAGTAAGCCGCTTAAGAAAATACTCCATAATCGTTTCATCATATCACCTCTTTCATGATTATCGTCATAACTTCACAAAAAGTCAATTTTATATAAAAAAAGCGTACACCAATGATTTGCATGTCGCTTAACAACGAAAAAACTCATTTATTTCATATTACTTGCACAGAAAAGGGGTGAATCAGTCCGTCCACATAATACTGACTTTCTTAAATGTTTTTTTCTAATCTATACTCTATCTTTTTTAAACATTTTACAACTTTCTCAGCTTCTTCCTATCCATGTATGGAATTACCTTCTCTTGATTTAAGAAATAACCGAAAAATATACCCCCTACCTTCCGTACCATATACCTGTAATGGGTATATTTTTCGGTTTTTATTATGAAAATTTATATTTTCTATTAAAATCTACACTTGCCTATACTGATTAAATGTGGTGTAATGCAAAAAAAGACAAAGGACTATAACGATATGCAAGAAATGATTCACAATTTACTCACAGAGCATTACACGATTGCAATTCCACTTAGTATTCTATTCAATATCATCATCAGTTTGGCAGGCTTTATTCCAAGCATATTTTTAACAGCAATCAACATACAGCTTTTTGGCTTAACAGACGGAACAATAATTTCGATCGCAGGCGAAGTATTGGGAGCAATTGTTTCATTTTATTTCTATCGACTAGGTTTTCAAAAATTGGCCCATAACAAAATAAACAACTATCCAAAAGTAGAACGTCTTCTTTATGTACAAGGTAAAGAAGCATTTTTTCTCGTTCTATCATTCCGACTTGTCCCATTTATTCCATCTGGCATTATTACCTTATTTGCTGCGTTAGGAAAAATGTCGTTATTCTCTTTCAGTATTGCAAGTGCAATAGGAAAAGTACCAGCATTATTCATTGAAGTGTATTCTGCATACCATGTAATGAACGGAACAAGCGAAGCGAAGTGGATTATAACGATTGCTAGTTGTATCGGAGTATTATATGTATGGAAGAAGTGGAAGAAAAAATAAAAAAGGAGCAATTGCTCCTTTTTTATTCTCTATCAAAGGGAGTTGCTGAAAACATTCATTTCATCATAAAAAAATCCCTTATATTTTGAACAAAAGTTGATCAAAACATAAGGGATTTATAACTTATCTTTCAAAAATTTTATAAAAAGATTGCTTATTTTAACAGGAAAATAAATTATAATAACTACCACTTCTTTATAAGCTTAGAAATTCTCTTTCTATACTATTTTGTTCTAAACGAATGATAGTAGGTCGCCATTAATGTCATTAACATTGGAATGGTAATGACAAGGGAAAATAAGAAAACTATCGAAAATATTGTACTTAATACCCCTGAACTTACCGAATGAACGAAATAACTTACAATCAGCATAGCCATACTAATTGCAACTGCTGACATAACTGGTTGTCTAAGTGTTTTTATTTTCTCCTGTTTTGTTTCTTTATCTGTATAAATTGGTTTTGTACCAGGTTTGGCCTTAAATAGGTGCACATCATAATAACTCGAACAAACATATTCCCAACCTGCCAATTCAAACATTTCAATATATTCTTCTAATTCGTTTTCTGCTAATGGTCTTATATCAAGACTAAATATAGTATCTTCAGCAGCACCCTTTTCTAATTCATATCCCATTCGTTTAAAACGTTTCACAATCCATCCTTTTGTAGCATACTTTCTTAGCTTTTTTAAATCTTGTTCTTCTGAAAAAGCAATCCCATTTGACATTATGTATTTTGTTTTCCCCATTTTAGTTCTCCCCTTTTAATCCATTTTCAGCAAAATCAAGCATCGTTTTACGTCTCAAAATATCCTGTTCCAACACTTCTCTACCTTTATCTGTCAAAACATATACTTTTCTACGTGAGTCTGAATCATCAAATAATTCAATGTAGGATTCGGTTATTAACTTTTTAATAATTGTATATAGTGATGCGGGCCCAATTACTACTTTCCCCTTTGTTAATTCTTCAATCAAGCTCATCACTGCATAGCCATGTCTTGGTTTTGTAAATCCTGCCATAATATAAAACACAGAATCGGTTAACTGTTCTAATGATTTCATTTTCTCCCTACCTTCATTATATCACTTTATGANNTCATAAAGTGATATAATGAACAATAAAAAGATGGAATGAATATTCAATTTCATTCCATCTTTAAGGGCAATCCTTATCAAACTTTATTTACAATCCACAGGAGTGGAACCTATTTTACACCAACTGCATCATATGACTGCTTCACTGCTGTAACTTCAGCAGAGCTTGCACCATATAAATCAGCTGCAGCTTGTACTAAGCCAGCACGAGCTTGACTAAATGTAGTAGATTCAGTGAGGTATTGTGTATTTGCACGATAATAAATTGCACCTACTTTATCTTTACCAATACCATTCACTGTTACACCATAATGCGTACCACCATTTGCAAGTAAGTAAGCCGCTTTATTGATAATACCGCTGTTCGTATGAACGCCACCATTATCACTTGAACCAGTATAACGCTTAGAATAATGGTCTGGATCACCATATTTTGTTGGGTCACTCATAGAACGAAGTGCATCCCCCGATGTACCAGGCGTATAAATATCCTCTCCAATTTCCCAATCTGGATTACGATTATCACTGTACTCTACTAAAGTACCAAAAATATCAGAAATCGCTTCATTTAATGCTCCTGACTCATTTTGATAAATCAGGTTTGAGCTATATTCTGTAACCGCATGCGTTAACTCATGCCCAATTACATCTAATCCACCTGATAATGCAGTAAATGTATAGCCATCCCCGTCTCCATATACCATTTGTGAGCCATTCCAGAATGCATTATTATATCCACTACTGTAATGAACCGTTGATTTTAACGGTGCTCCAGCGTCATTAAATGAATTACGATTGAACGTCTTTTTATAATAATCATATGTTACTCCTGCATAATAATGAGCATCTACCGCTGCCGCATCACGGCTTGCATTGAAAACGTTATCTGTATCTGCCCACAACGTTCCTGGTAACGTAGTGCGATTCTTCGCATCATATGTGAAAATCTGCGCTCCACGTGTATTATCTTGTAAATAATACGTAGATCCAGATAATGTTGTATTAATAGATTTTGTATCTCCTAGTACACCTTTACCTGTCCCAACTTTATTTGTTCCTGTAACAGGTTTTGCAGCTGCTTTCGCATCTTGTTTTGCAACCTCTTGCTTAACTGGCGATTTATTCTCATCTGTTACATGATCAATTGTATTGTATTTATTTAACACTTTACCGCTATCCGCCTCAATGAAATAATAATAGTTACCTGGCTTCGGATCTAAGAAATTTAATTTCACAACATATGCATAAGTTGTATCCTCACCATTTTGATATACATATAAATCCGCTGATGGCTCTACCTCATATTTAGGGGTTAACCCTAGATCTTGCTGTGCGATTTCAATCGCTTTTTTACCTTCAATCTTATTTTTATTTTTTAATTTTTCTTTTTTATCTAGATCCGGTACAACTGTTCCAGATAATACTTTTAATGAACCATCTTTACTAACATGCGCTAGTTGGGTAGACCCCCATACCGGTGTACCTTCATATACTTGTTGCATACGTACCACTGTTGCATCAGTTACAGAATCCTTTTTCACTTGTTTCACTTTGAAAGAATCCTCTGCACTCTTTTCTCCTAACTTATACTCCTTTTTTGCTGCATTTAAATAATCAAACACAACAGATTCTGCTTTCTTTCCAGTTGCTCCTGTTAAATCTCCAGAGATAAACTCAGGTGACTGCACTGCTTCATTGTACTTTTTCGTAGAGAGTACGTTCTTTGAATCTGCAAACGCAGAGCTTGTCCCTCCAAATGTTGTAACTGCCATTCCTGCCGCTAATACAAATGCTAAACTCTTCTTTTTCATATAACCTTCCCCCTAATAAAAAATTTTTTTGAAAAAGAGTAGTTTTATATTATCATCTAGTTTCCACTATTTATATACTAAAAATTCAAAAAATTCTTTTCTCAAGTTTTGTAGAATTTTGGGGAGCAATTATTGAGAAAGGCCCTTTCCAATTTGGAAAGGGCCTTTTGGTTATTATTATACATTTACTGTTTGTGATAAATTAGAGTCTAATCCAAAAGTATCAGGTTTACTCGTATATTGCACACCACCTACCACGGTAAATACTACTGCGACCACTAAAATTCCTGCTAATATTTTTTTCATTTTAACCCTCCTTATGATCTTCTAGCACTTCAATAACTAACTTATAATATCGATTACTTTCTTCAAAATGTAGTAACCGAGCGAAATATTCCGCAAGCTCTATATATACTTTCTTTAATTCAATTTTATTTCCTGCCGACTTATAAAAAGGAATAGCTTCTGCTTCCAAAAATGATTTATAGGCTTTTGCGTCTTCAAAATATTTATACCGAAGCATGAGAAGTAGATATAACTTTGTATTAAACCTTTCTTCCTGCTTAGCAGCAATAACTCCCTTATCAATCCATTCTTTCGCTTCTTCTAGCTGCTCTAGTTTAATACATTGTAATGCCATTTCATATAATGTATCTATATAATTTAAATCTATTTGATTCTGAAATTGCAAACTTTTTAAATAGCATTCTTTCGCCCGCTGATACTGTCTTTTTTTATAGTATATATTTCCAATATTACTTAAAGTAATAGCTATAAGTACATCTTCGTCTGCAAAAGATGATGCTTCTCTCAATATACTTTCGTACATTTCCAAAGCCTCTTTATATTGACCTTTTTCCGCATAACTTAGTGCAATAAGAATTTGACAGTTAATCACATTCCTAAACTTGTATTCACCTCGAAATCCCTCTAATGCAACATTAGCAAAATGCAGTGCAAGATGATGAATTTCTAAATGAGTATATGTAAGAGCAATATTATAATAAATCCCAGTTTCATAATACCCTTGTTCTTTAGCCATCACTTCTGTCTCTAGTAAATAATCGAGGCCATCTTTCCACTTATATTGCAAACAATATAATATCCCTCTACTATACGTATATAACATTTTTTGAAACGGAGAATACTTCTTATACATTTTTCTCAACTTCTCTAGTTCTTCTTCAAGTGCAGGAAGATCTCTTTTCATAATTAAATAACGAGTATAGAGTAATTTATAATAGTTTATGATTTCAAAATCTAAAACATGCTTCATTTCACCTTGTAACTCATTATATATGCGTTCAACTTGCCCTTTGTCCAAATGAACTAACGCGTTTAACCAATCATCTAACTTCTCTTTCACTTCTTCTTCTACATCTCTCAAATCCGACACAGCAATCTCTAACCTCGCGCAGAGCAGCTGCAAGATTTCTTCTGATGCTTCTATCTTTCCATTTTCAATCTTACTTAAATATGAGACGGAACAAATGCCCTGACATAATTCTTCTTGTGTCATTTTTTGCTGCAGTCGCTTATAAAAAACTTGTTTCCCGATTTTCTCTAATGTTTGTTGCATTGTCCTCCTCCATTCTCATTTACCCCCACTACTTTAATAATACATAAAAATGCCAAAAATATAAATTGATAAATGTAAATTTTCTAAACATTTTTCACCTTTTGTCGCTATAACTGTTAT
>NZ_NUOT01000159.1 GCF_002584535.1 Bacillus cereus | reverse complement strand
AAACTAGACAATTTTTTTAAGGTGTTCTTGCCTGTACTGAACAGGACTCAAATAGCCCAGTGTTCCATGGATTCTAACATTGTTAAACCAGTTTACGTAGTCGTCCAATTCTAAGATCAACTCTTCTAAATTTGTGAAATGACGACCCCGAACGAACTCTGTTTTAAAGATTTTGTAGGTTGCTTCCGCTACCGCATTATCGTATGGGCAGCCTTTCGCACTTAATGAACGCTTAATTTTGAAGGTCTCCAACGTATCGTGAATCAGCTTGTTTTTGAACTCATTTCCTCGATCTGTATGAAATAAG
>NZ_NUOT01000158.1 GCF_002584535.1 Bacillus cereus | reverse complement strand
GCACAAAAACAATGCGTATTGTTAGTTTGAAACAAAGTTGTACTGTTTATAAGAAAGTCGTACCGTTTTGAACAAAGTTGAATCGTTTATAAAAAGATTAACCTTCAAATAATTAATTTTTCAACTTATTAGATTGATTATATTAATTTAGGTTTATTTTGAAGTCACATCTTCATAAACATTTAATTGTAATAACGTTAAAAATGTTAGAATATTCATGTGAATGAAATTTCTTTATTTAGTTCATATATAAAAGGAGGAGAAATTAAATATGGCTGTTGAGAGCAAGATACAAACTGATTATTTTAAGTTATATATTGATTTTGAAAAAGATTTAGACTTGTCTAGTTTAACAAAGATTTTAAAGGCTTTAGAAGACATCAATTATCATATATGTCTAGAAAATAATATCAACTATGAGAATAATAAATTGAAAATTAGTAATGTTTATACTGGTTCTCTATGGTTCGACTTCTCTACTCTTCAAGGGATTGTATGTTCTCTTATAGCTAATCTAATATCTGAAACACTTAAGATGATAGGATTAAAAAAACGTCTTTATTCGGAAAAAGAATTAGAGATGTTTAAAGAGCGAATCATTGAGGCTATGGAGATTGAAATAGAAGGCCAAATAAGGCGTAATACCCGTCTTATAAATACTAAAAACCCACGAATAGAAGAATACAGGAATAAATTAAACTTATTTTTATCATTCGTACAAAATGAATTAGCTAATTTAACCATTAAGTATCTTACTCCAAAACATATAGAAACTGCTTATTATAATATTTTAAAAGAACTTAAAATCCTAAAAGCAAGTGATCCTGATTTTGAGGAGGATATACTTTTTAGTCTTGATAACGCGATTCGTGCAACGTTTTACAACGAACTAGTTTATGGTCCTGGTTTCACGAAACGTTGGACACCAGATGATTATATGGAATATTTACTTAAAAAAGTAAACAATTTAATTGATGAGGTCTCTTCTGAAGAACAAGAAGTTAAAGCAGAGGTTATGACATATAAGAATGAACCTGAAACAAATTCTTCCAAAACAACTACCGACCTTATTTTAGACGTTTGCAATGATGATAATATAAAAGCATGCGCAATCCAGATGATTACTAAAGATGGAAGAGAAATCAAATTAGATATAAAGGAAATAGACCCCTATATTGGAGGCCCAGAAGTTATTGTTATGCCTGTACCAGAATAAAAATGTTTCATGATTGTGAAAGAACATATTTAAAAATGATTAAACTTTTTTATAAAACCATAACTTAAAACTCCTAGAAAAGAATCTGTTTTGATCAATCTTGATATGCTCCCCCTTAGGTAGACAGATAAAAAATAAAAATCTGTTTATCTAAGGGGGCGTTTTTATGTCACGAATAAAATATTCTAAAGCTGAAAAATTGGCTATTTTAGCTCTTTATAAAGATGGTCAGCATTCAATAGCTGATATTACTGCTAAATTTTCAATTGATCCTGGAACGATTAGAGACTGGAAAAGAAGGTATGAATTGAATGGTGAAGATGGTTTAACAGACGCAATCTCTTGGAAGTCATATTCAAAAGAACTAAAATTGGCGGCCGTTAATGAGTATCTATCAGGACGTTATTCATTACATGAGGTCATTCAAAAATACGATATATCTAGTACTGCCGTTTTGGGAAAATGGATTAAAAAGTATAATAGTCATAGAGAATTACATGATACGGGTAAAGGAATGATAAAATCTATGACAAATACAAGAAAAACAACATTAGAAGAACGAATTCAAATTGTAAACTACTGTCTACAGCATCAGAAAAACTATCAACTCGCAGCCAAAAGCTATGAAGTTTCTTATCAACAGGGGTTCTGGTGCGAAAACTT
>NZ_NUOT01000157.1 GCF_002584535.1 Bacillus cereus | reverse complement strand
CCCTCTTTATCAATTGCTCGATATAAATAACACCATTTCCCTTTCACCTTGATATAGGTTTCATCCAAACGCCAAGATAACAATGTGTTTTTGTTTTTCTTCTTCCAAATGTGATAGATAAGATTTCCATATTCATGAACCCAGCGCATGATAGTTGTTGGATGAATAGAAATACCACGTTCTTTGAGAATTTCAGACACATCGCGATAACTTAAAGAAAAACGACAATAGTAGCCAACGGCTATTAAAATAATATCCTT
>NZ_NUOT01000156.1 GCF_002584535.1 Bacillus cereus | reverse complement strand
TCAAATTGTCGATTTAAAAGGTGTGGCGCTACCACAGGTTCAGCACCAGTGGTATATATTTTTTTCTTACGACGTACACGCGATAGTAAATCGTAATGTTTCATAATGCGTAATACCTTTTTATGATTGATACAAACCCCTATTTTTCTAAGAGTAGCTGTAATTCTTCGGTATCCATAACGGAGTTTATGACGCAAACAAATCTTTTTAATAGTCTTCTCTATTT
>NZ_NUOT01000155.1 GCF_002584535.1 Bacillus cereus | reverse complement strand
GCACAACTATTAAAATCTTAATAGTATTTATTATAATATTGAAAAGGAGATAGAATATGGGAGACCACTATGATAAATACTGCAAGCATAACCAAAATAGATACGACGGTCACTGCAGAGGTAAGTACGATGATTACTACAATGATAAGTACTACAACAAGCATTGCAAAAATGAATGCGACGATCATTCTATTAAAATAAATGTAAATTGTTGTGATCATAAGAAAGGACCAATAGGGCCAACGGGACCATGTCAGTCTGGATTATTACACCAGTTTGTAGTAGGTACTAATGCGAATCCACTTCCTGAATTACCATTATCCCCAACATCAGCATTTTCTACCATTTCAACATTAACCATCGCTATTGATGATCCTCTAGACACAGTAAGATTTTTGGCAACAATTGAAGCAAATAATCTGGGTTCCAGTGTCGCAACTCAACGCGCACAGTTAATCACATACCGAATTAGACGAATTGCACCAGAAGCGGTGATTATTAATGTTCAAGATACGAATATTGATATTGCAACAACTACATTCACCGCGATAGATAGACCAGGTGTGGGATTTTTCACTTATGTTTTAGAAGGAAGAGTCCTTACTACAACTCTGGGTAACAATAATAATGAAATGGTTTTGGACGCGGTTTTTACAGCTGAGGAAATTGAAAATAATATTCCTTGTTAAATATATACTACAGAAAATCACAGACTGCTAACAATACTATTACAAAAATTTTATAAGTTATAAACATTATATTATAACGTTTCATACAGTCTTTCCAAATAAAGGGAGGCTGTTTTTGTGTTTTGGGTAGAAAAACAGCATTCCTTTCACCTATAACCCAAGCTAATAATAAAATAGAGCTAGTTACTAACAATGCTGTAAAAACTCCCATTAAACATTTCTCCTTAATTCCACTTATAGTTAGCAAAGATTTACAAGAATCCTTGCTAACTATAAGGTATGTTATGTAAACTTCACATGTATACGGTATACGTCCTCTTTATTAAATACAAGGCATTTGAAACAGGGGTTCTCCAATTTTTAAAGAATTATTAATAATAAACTTAAAAAGGTATCAAGAGTGGTGAATGAATGGGAAAGAAATTCGATTTTTATATA
>NZ_NUOT01000154.1 GCF_002584535.1 Bacillus cereus | reverse complement strand
AATATTGACTCAAATCCAGAGGAATTAAATTATTTATTACTTGAAAATATTAAAAATAAAATTGAAGGAGAAGATTTATTAGATTTTAGTCCGGTATTATTAATTAACTTTGATGATAAAAAACTATATTCAATGTTTCCAGAGCCAGCATCATATGAAGAATATGTACCAAAAGATTGGAATGGTAAATATGAAGATTTTACTGAGTTAATACCTAAATTAGAGAAATACTGGATAGATGAGTTTAATAATAATCTATTGTTACTATGATTTAAAAGAGATAAGGATAGTGAGAGAATGAGTAATGAAAATGTAATAACTATATTAAATGAGGAATTTGAAAATGATAAAACTGGTGAAAAGGTTCATGTGAATTGATATGGGATAGAGGGTATAATTGTTTATTTTGATTGTAAAGCAATTGAAAGAACAGGAGATTATAGAATGTAAGGCCCAGACGAAGTTTATCTATATTCTTTATCTGGGTTTTGTCTATGTATTTGATATTATAGAGGGTGAAAATGTTATTAGAGAAAAAAGTCAATTTGCAATATTAATAACTTATATGATCAACTGTATAATCATTACTGTAATCTATACTTGTAGAAAGCTCCTTCTTTTTGTCATCAGATACATAAATCCTACTACTAGAGATATCTGGAGAAAATTTTATTTTTAGTATAAAGGAGTACAATAGTAATGAAATATCCATATAGTTTTGAAGTACTTAAAAATAGAAAATTAGTTATGAGACTTCCTCAAGAAATTAAACTTGTTGAAACTTTTTTAGGCGTTGAAGTTTCTGCGTTTGGAGATTGGATTTTAGAGGAAATACATAGTGTTTTAAACGGAGAAAAAGATTGCATAGTAGTAAATGGCAACATTTGCGGTATAGAAATTCGAAAAGATACAACTACTGTCCTAGACAATTTGGCTGAAGATGGTAAGGGAGAGTTTTGTGAGATAGAAACGATTGAATTAGTAGACTTAATTCATATTTGGCTAGATAAACAAAAAGAATATAAAAAAGGGAAAAATAAAGAATTGTAATAATTTAAGTGGCTGACTTCTACATGAAGTCGGCTTTATCTATTATTTCACATACCTCCCATTATCTTACGTTTTAAAGTTGTTTTCCCTAGGGAAAACGACTTTAAAATACGAAATAATAGGTTTTCTTTTACGCTTCTATATCTTTTCCCTCTGTTACCACTTTATCTCTCCACAATACATGGTATGTCAACACGAAACT
>NZ_NUOT01000153.1 GCF_002584535.1 Bacillus cereus | reverse complement strand
GGACCAACAGGACCAACAGGTATAGCTAGTGTTTCTTTCACAGGTAGTAATGAAATAAGACCTGCGCTCACGCTAACTTTAACACTTCCACCTATAACAGTATTACCAGGTCAAGCAGTTGATTTGGATGCCTTTGCTACAGCCCATTATGTTCCATTTGAGGGTTTAACTATTTATGGTGCAGGCGTTGTAATCCAGCTATTTAGGGATAGAAATCTTCTTACACAGGCAGCTGAACGTGTTTTTTCAATACCAATAACAACTTCTAGCCAGCTTGATTTTAACCCCTCCGTTACGTGGATAGATTTTCCTCCACCAGGCACTTATCAGTATAGACTTGAGATAATTAGTGAGCGTTTTGGTATAAATGATAATGAAAGTAATTTTCGAGCTCGAGCTCTTAAAGCAAAAGTTTTGAATATAACATAACACTTGTATTCTATCAATGACATTTCATTTAGTAGTTACTACTCACGTACAATTTATAAAGTTATATACAAATTTCCTGTTTTTCACCCTTTTTGGGGATTCCGTCCTATGCTTTTTATTCCACGAGTCACTTGACCACGAGCCTCTACA
>NZ_NUOT01000152.1 GCF_002584535.1 Bacillus cereus | reverse complement strand
ACTTCAGGGCGAACGAGGACTTCAGGGCGAACGAGGGCCTCAAGGGTTTAACTTTCCAGTAACTACAGCTGTACTAAAAAATACACTTCCACAAATTATAGAACCCAACCAAAACATACAGTTTAACCTTACATCAAACATAAATAACATACATTTCAATACAACAGATACAATCACAATTCTTGAAGATGGTGTTTATATCATTGACTTTTCAGCTTCAACATTATTTTCAGGATCAGCTCCTTTTGGCTTTGGCATTTCCATTAATGGCAACATACCTTCAGATAACTTCTCAGCAAACGCAATTGGAAGTTCCATTACATTTTTAACAATTGAAACTTTAAAAGCCAAAACTACGATTACTATCCAATCTACTACTAATACAATTACCATTCCTGAGACAGGTGACACTACTGTCATCCTCTCTATCTTCCGTATTTATTAAAGGATTTCTAAAATATATAAATAAAAAAGAGCGAATTTCTCGCTCTTTTTACTATGTACATTTTTCTACTCTAATTCAATTGAAACGTTTTTTTGTGGAACAAATGTAGAAATAGCATGTTTATAAATAAGCTGTTGCTTACCTTCTGTTTCCAATAAAACTGTAAAGTTATCAAAACCTTTAATCAGTCCACGAAGCTGGAAACCATTTAATAAGTACAGCGTCACAAACGTATTTTCTTTACGGAGTTGATTTAAAAACTGATCTTGAATATTGATTGATTGCTTCATGTCGAATCCTCCTCTTTTTCTCTACTTACTTATTATTCGACTTTAGTTGCAGCTTTCCTTCTATGTACCGTAAAATTTCTGTTGTTTTTTCACCGTCGGTCACATCAAACCATGTAACATCCATTTTATTACGGAACCATGTTAGTTGACGTTTTGCATAGCGACGTGAATTTGTTTTTAATTGCATTATTGCTTCTTCTAGCGAAACATGCCCTTCGAAATAATTATATAATTCTTTATAACCAATCGCCTGAATAGATTGGCAGTCTCGAACTCCGTTTTCATACAAAGTATTTACCTCTTGTACCAACCCTTGTTCCACCATAAGATCAACACGTAAGTTGATGCGATCATATAACATTTCACGATTCATAGTCAAGCCAATTAATGAAACATCATATAATAACTCATTTTCCTGTTTTTCAAGTTGATCACTCATCTTCTGCCCTGTCGTATGAAAAATTTCTAGAGCACGAATGACACGCCTTACATTATTCGCATGAATACGATTCGCACTTTCTGGATCTACCTCTTGCAGTTTCTTATGTATATATTCTACACCATTTTCTATCGCTAATTTCTCCAGTTTCTCTCGATATACAAGGTCTCCAGCTTCATCTGTAAACTGATAGTCATATAAAACTGATTGTATATAAAGACCGGTACCACCAACAATAATGGGTAGTTTTCCACGTTCCGTAATTTCTCGAATATGCCCTCTAACAAGCTCTTGAAATTCCGCCACAGAAAATGAATCTTCTGGATTTCTAATATCGATCATGTAATGCGGAATTCCTTCCATTTCTTCTGTTGTTACTTTAGCTGTCCCGATATCCATCTTACGATAAATTTGCATCGAGTCTCCACTAATGATTTCACCATTTAACGCTTTTGCAAGATCAATGCTTAATTTTGTCTTTCCTACCGCAGTTGGTCCGATGATAACAGCAACTTTTTCGCGCTGCATTTCTCCCATATACTTCAACTCTCTTTATGTAATCTTATCCATCTGATCATTATACCCAATCTTACCAATTTTAATAGTCATAATGCAAGTTCTTTCAATACGGTAAATGAAATTCAAAAAATAGGCACGATACAGTATTAACCAACAGGACCATCTGCTTCCCCTACTGATTATTACTCCTAACAAATAGAAAAAATTTTCCCTCCCTTCTCTTTGAACCTTATGGTTAGGGTGTTACTACCCAAATAGCGAGATAAAATTGACATAGTTTGTCCAATGGTACATATACATGATAAAAAATAGGATTGGAGAGGATACAATGCAAATCGGACAAGCTACCATTAATTTCTCAACATTAACGGAAGAACTCATTTTGGCAACAGCAGTAAAAGAAAAAAACTGCTCACAAGAAGAATTATATTTCGCTTTAAATTGTTTACTACGTTCCTTTCATACATTATCCAACAATCAAACTTTAGATGAACCAACTAAACAATATGCACAAACTCAATTTTGCAGTGCCTATAAGATTATTACAGGCCGAACTGTGTATCCATTTTAATAATTTTAAACTCACAAAAATAGCTGTTAGGAAATTCCTAACAGCCTCAAAGACCAGCACTCAATATTTGAAAACTGGATTTATCTCTTTATCAACAATAGCATTATTTTAAAATTTTCACTNNGCACCGCCAGTGTCACCAGCGATTGCTTCTCCATATCCTTCTACCCATACTTTTGATCCTAGCGGAATCACTTTCGGGTCAACAGCGATCATCTTCATGTTTGGATTCGCTGTTAGGTCATGACCCATTGCAGTTAATACACGACCACCATATGTGCCGCCATTTTCGCTCGGATGAGCTGTATATGCTGTCGCTACAACTGTTAGTTCACGACCACCAGAAGGAGCGTTTGTTTCTGCTGCTTTCACTTGAGTAGCAGGTTTTGCTTGTGCTACTGGTGCCTTTGCCTCTGCTTTTGCAGGCACTTCTGCTTTTGCCTCTGCTTTTGCAGGTGCTGTAACTTTTGCAGGCGCTTCTGCTTTTGCAGGTACTGGCGTTTCTTGTTTTTCAATAACAGGTGCTGTACCTGTTAAGAAAGGAACATGAACGTAAGCCGTTTTCCCATTATATTCGAATTGTAACCACCCATTTTGTACTTGGTTCGTTGTTTCAATCATATCGTCTTTCTTCAGTGTACCAAGAATTTCTGAGTTTGTGCTCGCTTCAGCACGTACGTTTAATACATTTGCTGTTACGTAGTAGATGCTTTTTGTAAATTCTGCGCTTACGAATACGTCTTTACCGTCTAATTTGATTTTTGACCATCCGTTTTCTGTATTTGTAACATCTAATTTATGACCATTTAATAATTTCCCTACAACTTGTGATTCAGTAGTTGGGTTCTCGCGTACATTTAATACCTCTGTTGTTACAACAGTTTCTGCTTGTGCAGAAGTAGTGAAAATCCCAAGACCAAAAAACGCTGCCGCTGCTATACCAATTAATTTTTTCATGAATAGCCTCCATTTGCTTTGTTTTTGTGCCCTCATTATAGCAACAGTTTTTTAAGAGATTTAGGATATCACATAATTACAAACGATTCGTAATCAATCATTAATGCTTTGTAATATAAAATAGAATGAAAGAATGCTGTATTCTATATGTATTTTCAAGAGTTTTAATCGTTTTTTCTCTTTCAAAAGGTCATATTTTTTTGCAATAAAAGTAATAATGTTACCCTCTTGTTACAAAAAAACATCGAAACATTACAACTTTTAGTTACATTATGTCTTTTTACGTAATACATCTTTTGTATTTTACATATATAACCGAATCTAAAACTCCAAAAGGACAGCTACCTAGTAGAGTAACTGTCCTTTTGGAGTTTTTATGAAATTTTCTTTTTCCATATCCCTAGCATCAAAGCTGATACTACAGAGCCTATTAATATAGAAAGAATATATAGAACTGGTTTATTTACTAATAAAATGACGAATATTCCACCGTGCGGGGCTGGCAATGTAATTCCAAATAGCATCGATAATGCACCAGCAAGACTTGACCCAACAACACAACTTACAATTACACGGATTGGATCAGCTGCTGCAAACGGGATCGCCCCTTCCGTAATAAATGACGCTCCCATAATATAGTTTGTAAGACCTGATTTGCGTTCTGCTTCTGTAAATTTTGTTTTAAAAAATGTCGTTGCAAAAGCAATTGCAAGCGGAGGTACCATTCCACCAGCCATAATAGCTGAATGCACACCAAAATTCCCAGCTTCAATTGCAGCAATTCCAAATGTAAATGCTGCTTTATTAATAGGGCCACCCATGTCCACAGCCATCATCCCACCTAAAATGAGACCTAATACTATAGCATTTGCACCACCTAAACTATTTAACCAACTCGTTAACGTCTCATTTAAAGCAACAACAGGAGGATTTACAACTTTCAACATTAATACCCCTGTAAGTAACAAACCAAGTACAGGATATAACAAAACAGGTTTAATTCCTTCTAATTGAGCTGGCAAACCTGCTAATACTTTCTTTAATCCAAGTACAATATAACCAGCTAAGAAACCAGCAATTAATCCACCTAAAAATCCTGCATTTGCTTGTGCTGCCAAAAAACCACCGACAAGACCAGGCATAAATCCTGGACGATCAGCAATAGAACTTGCGATAAATCCAGCTAACACCGGAACAAGAAATGCGAACGCTCCCATCTTTCCTCCACCGATTGTCATGAGAGTCTCTGCAATTGGACCTTCCGCTTGAATTCCTCCGAAAGCAAAAGCAAGTGCAATTAAGATTCCGCCTCCAACTACAAACGGTAACATATTACTTACACCGCTCATCAAATGCTTATATATGCCCAATCCATTTTCTTTTTCTCCACTATCTACTTCTCTACTTTCTTTTCCACCTTTAAAAATTGGAGCATCTTGATTTACCGCTCGATTAATTAACTGCTCTGATTTCCGAATACCGTCTGCAACCGGGACTTGAATAACATGCTTTCCAGCAAAGCGATTCATTTCTACTTGCTTATCTGCCGCAACAATAATAGCTGTTGCACGTTCAATATCTTCTTTCGTTAACCCACTTTTCACGCCAGTAGAACCGTTTGTTTCGACTTTAATCGCAATTCCTAACTCCGCTGCTTTCGCCTTTAGACTATCCGCGGCCATATATGTGTGAGCAATACCAGTCGGACAAGCTGTTACCGCTAATATATATGGTTCATTTCCTTCGGGCTTTATTACTTCACTAAGTTCATCTTCTTGTTCGTTTGCATTTTCTTTTTCATCGAACAAGTGCAGAAGCTCCTCTTCACTTTTTGCTTCTAACAATTGTTTACGGAACTCCTCATCCATTAATAGCGTAGATAAGCGTGATAGCGTTTCTAAATGTGTATTGTTCGCTCCTTCACTAGCCGCAATCATAAAGAATAAATGAGCTGGTTGTCCATCAAGCGATTTATAATTGACACCGCTTACACTACGCCCAAAACAAATAGCTGGTTGTTTGACCGCTTTTGTTTTTGCATGCGGAATAGCAATCCCTTCACCAATCCCAGTTGTACTTTGCATTTCACGCTTTAAAATAGCCTCTTTAAATTCAGCTAGGCTATTTAATGTTCCTGCCTTTTCTAATTTCTCTACTAATTCATCGATGACAGCTTCTTTTTCTGAAGCTGTCAAATCCATGATAACGGTATCCCTTTTTAAAAGTTCTGTAATTTTCATACTCTGTTCCCCCCTATCGCTTTGTAATCATTACTTGCGATAATAATTCTTCTACTTTATCTTTCGTACATAAATCAGCCGAAAAAGCTGTTGCACTCCCTGTTGCGACACCATAACGAAATGCTTCCTCAACATCTTTCGTTTTTTCATATATCCCCACAAAACCCGCAACAAGAGAATCTCCTGCTCCAACAGAATTGATAACTGTTCCTTTTGGCACAGTTGCCTCATATACTCCTTCACTTGTAAATAACAAAGCCCCAGCTCCTGCCATAGAGACAATTACGTTCTGTACACCTTGCTCAATTAACTTTCTGCCATATGGAATAATTTCTTCTACAGTTGAAAGCGCTTCTCCAAATAATTCTCCAAGCTCATGATGATTCGGCTTTATTAAAAACGGCTTATTTCGAATCACATACTGAAGCGCATTTCCACTCGCATCAACTATAACGTTAATGTGACGTTCTGCTCCAAAAGCAGCAATTGTTTCATAAAATGTTTTAGAAATCGACGCTGGAATGCTACCAGCTAATACAAGATGATCACCAGCCTGCATATTTTCAATGTTGTTCATCAACTGCCCGAGCTGTTTATCCGTAATAATAGGTCCTTGACCATTCAATTCCGTTTCTTCCTGTCCCTTTATTTTCACATTAATACGTGAATCGCCATCTACATGAACAAAATTCGTTTTAACACCTTCATTTTCCAAAACACCTTCAATAAATTGGCCGGTGAATCCACCTATAAACCCAAGTGCTGTATTATCTATTCCAAGCCGATGAAGCACACGGGATACATTAATCCCTTTCCCACCAGGAAATTTCATATCTTTTTCTGCTCGATTAACAGTCCCCAGCATGAAATTCTCTACTTGAACAACATAATCAATCGATGGATTTAAAGTAACTGTATAAATCATCGTTTATCAACCTCAATTACGTTTGTTTTTCGTTTATATTCTTCTTGTTCTTCTTCTAATGCATTTGTAATAATTGTTGCCTCTTCAACACTTGCAATTTTCGCAAATGCAACTTCTGCGAATTTACTTTCATCTATTAAAAAATAACCTTCATTTGCTAATGTTAACGCCATTTTTTTCAGCGATGCTTCTTCAGGATCCGGTGTTGTATATCCAAGCTGTTCATGCACACCATTCGCTCCTAGGAAACACTTATCAAATCGATATTGCCCCATACTTTCCTGTGCCATTGCACCAATTAAGGCCTTTGTTCGACTCTTCATCATCCCGCCAAGCAAGTAAGCACGAATATTATTTTCAACTAGTGCTTCAATATGCATAAGGCCATTTGTAACAACCGTAACTTCTTTATCTGTTAAATATGGAATCATTTCAAACGTTGTACTTCCTGCATCTAAATAAATACAATCACCTTTTGCTACAAAAGACGCAGCATATTTAGCAATTTGCTTTTTTATTTGACTGTTTTTGGCTGATTTTTCAACCATCGTAGGCTCTTCACCTTTTCCAGTTAATACAGCAGCTCCGCCATGCACTCTTTTCAATAAACGCCCTTTTTCTAATTGCACTAAATCACGACGAATTGTTGATTCTGAACTTTCGGTTTGTTCCACTAACTGTTGTAATTTCACTACTTTTTTCTCTCTTACAAGCTGTAAAATTAGCTGATGACGTTCAGGAGTTAACATATCACTCACCTCTTCTTTAATTACAGTATAATGAAATCGGATTCAAAAATCAATCAAAAACATTCAATAAAAACCAAAATAAATCACAATTCATTCAAACTCAATCAAAAAAAACCTTCTCGATATCTATCAAGAAGGTTTTCAAATCAGATTTACCTTTTAGAGCGAGGCCTTATAAATCGCTACTACATCTTCTTTATTTAATTTTTTAAAATGACCGAATTCACCATACACCATCGCTTTTTCAGCCATTACATTTATCTTCTCTTCTCCAATTTCATAGTCAGCTAAACGAGATGGTGCTTCAATAGATGTCCAGAAGTTGCGTAGTGCTTCGATACCTTCTAACGCAATTTCCTTATCTGCTTTCCCTTCGGTCTCTACGTTAAACACACGCACCGCAAATTGTTTAAAGCGATCTACATTTTCATCTAAAACATGCTTCATCCAATTTGGGAATAAAATCGCTAAACCACCGCCATGTGGAATATCATACACAGCTGAAACAGCATGCTCAATATTATGCGTTGCCCAATCACCTCGGACACCCATTGCTAAAATGCCATTTAGCGCCATTGTTCCGCAGTATAAAATTGTTTCTCGATGTTCATAGTTTTCTAAATCATTTAAAAGTTTTGGTGCTGTTTTAATGACTGTTTTTAAAATAGATTCACAATAGCGGTCTTGTAATTCTGTATTTGAGCCTTGATGAAAATATTGCTCTAATACATGTGACATAATATCAACCATACCATAAATCGTTTGATTTCTTGGTACAGAAGCTGTATGCGCTGGATCTAAAATAGAAAACTGCGGGAATGTAACAGGACTGCCCCACCCATACTTTTCATTCGTTTCCCAGTTTGTAATAACAGAACCTGCGTTCATTTCAGAACCTGTCGCTGCAAGAGTTAGTACTGTACCAAAAGGTAAAGCTTCATTTGCAAATGCTTTTTTTGTCACAATGTCCCATACATCACCATCATATTTACTACCTGCGGCGATTGCTTTTGTACAATCGATGACACTTCCACCACCGACAGCTAAAATAAATTCAATATCGTTTTCTTTACAGATTTGAATTCCCTTGTTTACAGTAGATAAACGTGGGTTCGGTTCAACACCTGTTAACTCAAAAATTTCTGCATCAATTTCTTTTAAGATAGAGATTATATTATCATATATACCATTTCGTTTTATACTACCCCCGCCGTATACGAGAAGAACCTTTTTTCCATACTGAGGAATCTCTGTTTTTAATTGCTCTAATTGCCCTTGGCCAAAAATAAGCTTTGTCGGATTACGAAATACGAAGTTTTGCATACTTTCCCATCCTTCCAATATAAAAATCAATATACTTTTGTATAACATATTTTGTTCGTTTCACAAAAATATTTGCTTCATAAAGTAAAACTTTCATCAGTGAAAGTTGACTCTCACTACTCAAGCTTTTCCTCACCTATCTTCTTTACCCCTCTTTAAATCTTAAGTTGCGGTATACAAGGCCTATAAATGAAATAAAAACATCCCAGCCAAAAGGCTGAGATGTTTTTATTAGTAATACGGTGAAATCATTAAGTAAACAATAACACCAGAAAGGCTTACGTATAACCAAATCGGCATCGTCCAACGTACAATCTTACGATGGCGAGTCAATTGGTTTGTAAAACCATATACAAGCGAGAATAACGCAAGTGGTACAATAATTGCTGCAAGGAAAATATGCGTAATTAAAATAAAGAAATACACATATTTAATAATACCTTCTCCACCAAAATGCGTTGCTGGTGCTAAGTAGTGATACGATAAATATGAAACACAAAATAGCAACGTTGTTATAAATGCCGCGAGAATAAAACCACGGTGCATCTTCACATTTTTCTTAATAATAGAAAACAATGCTGCCAATAAAAACACAAATGTAAAGCTATTAAAGATTGCATTTAACATCGGCAAAATTGTTACATCAAAATGTACTTCTCCTTTGTAGCCAACAGGTCCAAAAAACAAAAATAAAATAATCGCATTGACAATTACAGAAAGCGTTATCACAATAGGAGCATAGCTTTTCTGATTTGTTGATTGATTCACCAAATTGTTCACTCCTCTTCTTCTACATATGTATAATTAACCTCACTATTTTAACATATTATTCATAGTGTAAATGTGACAATACTTTGACACAGTAATATGAAACAAAAAAATCCTCCTTAACTATATTTCTTAAGAAGGATTTTATCGGTTTATTATTGAAATAGCAATTCGTTTAGTTTTTGTTAAAAAACGTGTCACTATATGCTTGAAAAATCTCTAATACTTGATATCCCATTAAAGAAATTGCTGTTAATGAAAAGAAACCAATCATAAGAAAACGAAACCACATATTATTCTCCTCCTTGTATTTAGCTTATAAACACTACAGTACAAGTCGGATAGCAATCTCCTTCTTCAGCTTCTTTTTTCTTCACAATAGCTGTTATAAATCGAATCATAAAGAATGTGATAAAAGGAAGTTCCGTCTGTTTTATATTGGCATAGTTGAGCAATGGTTCCCGCTCTAAATCGGACGGAGATGAAAAGGAATAGAACATACCTTGCTCTTCCATATACACAATTACAATTTTTAAACAGAATACAATCCCAAGAAATGAAACAATATCTTGCCAATCTGTTGTATACAAAACATTATAAAGATCCAATACGTACTCTTCCATCATCATCCCTCCTTCCTTTTTTACCATTTTCCTCGCCCGTGTATAAAAAGTCAAGAAAAATATTCTATATGCACTATGCCAATAGTGGTTACATATTTTCTACTTATACTTCTTGTTCTTGTAGTATCTGAACAATTAAAAAAGTACCACTTTTTGTAGTAACTGATATCTTACTAATACACTATTTTGTTTATTAGAGCATCCTTTTTTCAAAAAGACTTGAAGAAATTAAACAACAATAAATTGTATAGGTTTGTATACTCATCACATATAACTATTAAAACTATCATTTTCACATAATATACCAATTAATTGTTTACCATGAATTGACAAAAATATTCAAATTATGTAACATACTTTTATTGGTATGCTTGCAATGTATGTACTTTTTATTTACATGTCATTTTTGATGAAAGTTTTTACAGAATAACTCTAAGTAATTTTTACTTCTACTTACCAACATTATCATTTTTGGTGTTTTTGTGTTCATTCAAAAAAATTCATCAGTATGTTCTGAGAAGAGAAAACGCTTAGTCGAGGGATTTTACTCATTTCTCCGGACTTATCAATTTAACCATCAATGAGACTGAAAAACCCATTAATGGAAATGGATTAATGTATTGAAATATGGAGGGGTTAGTCATGTCTGTCTATGCACCACAAGAAATTACTGAATTGGCCGCAAATTCAGGCCAAAAAAAGGCACTTTTACCGCTACTACCTATGTTGATTCTAGGATTTTTTGGCGGCGCCTTCATCGCACTAGGTTATTTACTTGATATTCACGTCATTGGAACAATGCCAAAATCTTGGGGATCCCTTACTAGTTTTCTAGGAGCTGCTGTTTTCCCTATCGGCCTAATCTTAGTTATCCTTGCCGGTGGTGAACTAGTGACTGGTAATATGATGACCGTAACAATTGCTTGGTTTTCAAAAAGAATATCTTTCTCTAAAGTATTGAAAAATTTAATAATTGTTACGATTAGTAATTTTATTGGTGCTGTATTTGTAGCTTATTTTTTCGGTCACATTGTCGGATTAACAGAGGGACAATTTTTAGCAAAAACTGTATCTATCGCACAAGCAAAACTACATGATACACCATTACAGGCATTTATCTCTGCTATTGGGTGTAATTGGCTCGTTTGTTTAGCCGTTTGGCTCAGTATAGGGAGCAAAGAATTCACTGGAAAAGTGATTGGTATTTGGTTTCCCGTTATGACTTTCGTTGCAATCGGCTTTCAACATGTGGTTGCTAATATGTTCGTTATACCAGCCGCCATCTTTGCAGGGCATTTAACTTGGATGGAATACTTACCAAATTTCATTGTCGTCTTCTTTGGAAACCTAGTCGGTGGTATGCTGTTCGTAGCACTTCCTTACTTCTTAGCCTATAACAAACAAGTGCAGTCAAAAAGTGAAACAACGGAATTAAAGAAAAAATCTATAACTGCTTAACAAAAAGAATTTAATAGAAAACCTGTAGTACACTTGTTCTCTTCTCTTTTATACGTTATAATAACAACTTAAATAGCATTATTTACATATGAGGTGAAAATATGAACAAAACAGAATTAATTAAAAATGTAGCACAAACAGCTGAAATTTCTCAAAAAGAAGCTACTGTAGTTGTGCAATCTGTAGTAGAATCAATCACTAACACTTTAGCTGCTGGTGAAAAAGTGCAACTTATCGGATTCGGTACATTTGAAGTTCGTGAAAGAGCTGCTCGTACAGGTCGTAACCCACAAACAGGTGAAGAAATGCAAATCGCAGCTTCAAAAGTACCTGCATTTAAAGCTGGTAAAGAATTAAAAGAAGCAGTAAAATAATAAAAAAAGCCTTCTCGTTTATGAAGTGACCCCTAAAAGTTAAACACGGTTATTTCATTAGGC
>NZ_NUOT01000151.1 GCF_002584535.1 Bacillus cereus | reverse complement strand
CTGCACCTTCCATTACAGGATAGGGCCTCCACTAAATTTCGGCACATACTCTCCCATTTTTTCATCGCATAACGGAATGCCTTATCTGCTTCTATAAAATCGTTTTTAACTTTTGTTTTTCCTTTATTCCACAGATCCCCTATTTTATTACTTAGTCCTTTTGCTTTTGATGCCAAGAAAGATACGCCTTCATGTAGCTTACTTGATACTTTCTTCGCTCTATCAAGAAGGCCTTTTCTAACCAGAATAACGTTCAAAAGCGTCTAGCCTGTCGCAATGAGCATTTCTTTTATGGATAGCTCTTTACCTTTACAAGGATTTTCCCCATAATTCCTCTGATTTCATCATCCACACTAAAGATTCAGCTGTTTGATGTAGCTTTTAAACGATATTTCGTTATTTTTTCTAGCTTTTTATATTTTTCTTCTATTAATTATATCTATCTTTTCATTCAAATAAAAAACCGGAAGATATAACCAATCTTCCGGTTCAAATTATAAAGATAAACCAACAAGTAACACAATAAAACTGCTAACAGTCACTTCACTGTTCTAACACTACTGTTAATTTATTTTATTGGCATATGAATCAGATAGTTTAGTTCTTACGACTCTAGACCTATCTTCTAAAACTTTTCCAATAAGGTTACCCGTACCCTAAATTATAAAGTCAAGCCCACTAAAAAAATAGTGGTAGTCGGATTTTCCAAATACCCCCATTTTATCATTCATTCAATTTAACTTAGTTTACACACATTTATTAATATATCCCTTAACAGTACTCGATTGATTGAAAAGTTACTCATTAAAACCAACAAAATAGATCTTTTACTGGTTTTTAAATACATTTACTTTACATCTTTAACAATAACCTCATACATATTCCCAATATTTCCATCTATCGGTACCAATGCATAATAATTCTGATCATTATTTAATATAAATTGAACTAACTTTGTTTTTGAATCATTCCAGAAATTTTTGATACTATCAACGTAGTCCTCTAATTCCTCTTTATAGTCCAATTGTAAAATATAATCTCTTTCTGCAAGGGCAAAAACAATTAAACTTCCCAAGAGATTTTTTTGCTCATTTTCTTTTTTGTACTCTTGTAATAAAAACCAAATTTGATCTAGTCCTATCAGCTTTTTGTATTTTTCATAAAACTCACTATCATCTAGAATCTCATAATCATGTATCAATTCATTGACAAACGAATGCCATCTTGAAGGAATAATTTTTTCCAATAAAGGATTATTTTCAATTCCTTCTATTATTTCATCTATCTCTTCCATCTCATCCTCATTGTTATATTCACTTAAGGAGATGTGTTTGAATTTCATTGAATTCTTGTAATGCGCCAATTCATATGGATAGTGATTATTATTTACTAGGCTTGTATCATCAAGTTCTAATATCTTTGCCAGTGCTGCTGTCTCGAAGCTCCAAAACCCTACATATCCAGGTTCTTTGTGCGCATTTTTCCATTCATAATCATAATGTCCTTTAAACCATTCTTTTTCCATATACGTTTTCAATCTTTTAGATGCTTCTTTCTTATCTGATTGCGCAAGTTCTATAATCTCTCTTGTTTTTGCATATGGATTTTCTTTAAAATAAACATTGGTGATTTTTGTGTATCCGATATCACTAGCACATAATAAAAAATCAATCACTGAATCATTAATATTTTCCTTCTCAACTATCTTGGCTAAACTTACAATATTCTTTTTATCCGTTTCTAATAAAATTCCTAAAGATATCATCCAAATCAGATTTATATATCCAACTTCTCTTTTCCCTATATGCTCCAAATCAATAACGGCATTCTCAAAATCTACTTCCATTGTATTGATAGCTTCCCCTAAAGAGTATTTTGCATTAATATCCTCCAACTCATAAATAAAATTTGATAGATATCTTCCTTCTATAATACTTTTATTATCTTTAGGTTTTCTTTGAATACCATTTTTTTCATCTTCTTCTAAACTTTTAATATCCTCTCTATTTTCTTCAATAAATTCTTTATTATATTCAATTCCTTCTCTACATTTTTCTTCTATACATAAATGATCTCTCATTTCATTTGATTCCTCCTAGCTTCTAAATTATGGCCATTCTCCAATAATATCTCCCTTTGCATCTATTCTATATGTTTTCACATTTCCACTACTATCGACTTTTGATAGTACTCTTTCAACTTCATCATCTTCCAATGCTTTCGTAATCTTATCTGCTAATCGCTTATCTCCATCAACAGCTTTCAATATTCTACTTTTTTTAGTTTTCGTACCTCTCAACCAATCATTTGACATTTGTGATCCATCTTTAGTTTTTCCTAATTGTGAACTACCAAACTTAGATTCATCAATAACATATTTGATCTTTGATTCTGCACTTGTATTTTCGTATAATCCATCAATCCCTTTTACTATTTTATCATCTATGGTTGATGGTAAATCCCTGCCTATTACCTTTAAGTCATATCCAGCATCTTTTATACTTTGATTGTTTAATAAATTATCACCTGATTTTATTTCACCAAAATTACCTTTTTGTTTAGCTGTAGCTGTTTCCGCATTAAAGTCATCCACATTTGTTTTTTTACTTCCACCAGAACCAAAAAACCTCTCCCCAGTATCTTTCACATACTGATAAGCATCTTTCAGCAGGTTCTTTCCTCCACTAGGAATCTTGCCTGCACCTT
>NZ_NUOT01000150.1 GCF_002584535.1 Bacillus cereus | reverse complement strand
GAAGCCATAGAAGAAAAAGAATTCTCAGGGAAAAAACAACAGTATTATGTTATAAAAATGTCAATCAGTAATATGCAAGTCATGATTCCTATGGGTAAAATATTAAGTTCGGGTATACGACCAGTTACTGATATACTTGCATTAGAACACATTATACACATTTTTCAGCATGGAGAATCAGATAAATTATTGCCGTGGAAACAAAGGTATAAAGTGAACACGGACAAAATAAAAACGGGTGAAATACAAGAAGGTGCTGAAGTTGTACGTGATTTAATGCGTATGAAGAAAGAAAAGGCACTTAATACAAGCGAAAAAAAAATGTTGGATAACGCACATGAATTTTTGATTAGTGAACTAGGATTAATTAAAGGAATTACTGAAAATCAAATAAAAAGTTTCTGTTAAGGTTCATTATAGATAATGTATTACACCTCCCGGAAATATCCTGAATTTTTCGGGAAAATGATTATTATCTAAAGTAAATCATTTCAAAGACATTCAATTTCTTCAACTCACTTTTAGAGTAGGAACCTCTTTTGTTATTACTTCAACCTAATCCATTTTTATTATAAAATTTCTTTTACGAACGTTCGAAGTTCCATCAAATAACTAGGTTAAATAGTCACTTGATTTTTGCAATCCTGATTCACACTGGCGCGGACAAGGAGCCGTAAGGATGAAAGAGAGGTAGGGCTTTCATTGTTTTAGGTAATATATTATCTAAGTCATTATTTCTAGAAGAAAAAACAATCAATCTCACTGCTATCTTTAAGAATTTCTTACATCTACTGAGACAGTGAAGAGTAATTGTTTATCTTCTCTACGTAAAATTGATAAACGAACTGGTAAAACCATATGGTTAACTACAAAAATGGTTTCCAGACCAGGAAATCATTTTTAATTTCATTTACATAACAATAGTAAATTAAGCATTAAGAAGGAGTGCACACATGAAAAAATGTTAACAAATGAATTGAGTAATGAATTAAAGAAGCGGGAAGGGATTATTTCTATTACAGTTGAGCCTTATGAAAAAATCGAAGTTGGTGGCATTCGTGTAGATGAACTAGCTGTTATTCTAATTAATCAAGAATAGGTAAAAATAGTTGCATGTAAGGAGAAAAGGATCAGCCTTTAAGAGAAGGGGGGATCCTTTTTGTTTGCTGCAGCTAATATGGGATATACATAACTTTTATCTGATGTGTTGGGGTTAAAAGGAAGGAGAGGGTCGGGATTATCATGGTGGAAAGCTTAATATTGGTAGGATTTCTTTTTACGTTATATAAATTAGTTGATAAAAAAACAAACTAATTATTTAAAACGATAGATTGTTTCCTTTTTAAGGGCGAGATTTATTTGAGAGTGAAATGGATCATTTAAAGGAGGAATTTAGATAGATGCAAGGAAAGAACGCATAAAATACGAGAAGATGTCAAAGAATTATAATCGTATTTATTTAGTTTCGTTTATCCTATTAATTGTACTTGTTTGTAGTAGTGTGATTATCATAGGAGTTGCAGGGGGAAAATATGGAGTGTTTTTATTGTTAGCAATTTTACTTAACGCACGTATTACGAAAGAATCTCAAAAAAAGTATGAGAACTATTCTAATAAAGGGCGTATTTAAAATGATACATATCCTAAAAGGAACAGCCTAGATGTACATTCAAAATATCCCTATATCATCTCCTATTAACTAGTAAAAATAACTTTATATAAATCATTTTTTTAGCAATGTAGAAATAGAAACCGTACCTTATTAAAATGTTATTTCCGTTCCTATAATGAATTATCCTTCTAGCATATTGATAAGATTTATATCATATATTAGGAGAAAGAATGCAAGCTAGAAAGGAGTCTTATAGAATGAGTTATTCGGAAGGAAATAACTTGAGTGAACAACATATGGTAAGTGCACCCAATCCCTACGTATATCAGACATTACAATCAGTAATTGGTAAACATGTGGTTATTGAAACTGTAAGAGGTAATGTAAGAGGAAAGTTAAAAGATGTGAAACCAGATCATTTGCTCATTGAAGATACGATGCCATATATTGTACGCATTCAACAAATTGTATGGATTATGCCAAAACAATAATCAAATTATATCTAATCAGATTTATAAAAAATTAGTGTCATAGTCCACCCAGTAAAAACACAGGGTTATATCTCTGTGTTTCTTCAAATTTCCGTTTTTGAATATATGCTTGAGCATGAATAAGTTCTTCCTGAAGCTCTTTTAATTCTTTCATTGATTCTGATTCAACGGCCATATAAGTAGTAACTAAACTGATCATCATATCCATTTTCTCTACTATATTTTGAATGACTTGTTCAGATTGCTCTTTTTGAGGGTGTTTTATTGCTGTTAATACATCTTCTATATAATTATTCTTTCTTTGCTGGATATCATAAATAAACTGTTTTGTGTTTGAGTTCATTTGTTTTCCCTCCGTTTTGGATATATTTCCATTCTATCATATTTGAATAGAAAATACTGGATTCCCTCAAAATTATGCCTGTCTCATACATCTCCTCAAATATACAAGCAAATTCCTTAATGTACAGGTAACTAATCAAAATATGTAAAATTTGTGTCTAAACGTACAATTTTCTTTTTTTGATAAGGTGAGGCCTATTATATAAATTGGTTAAAAACTGACCTTCCTCAGTTTTGTTAATTCAATACATATATTTTCACGATGAAAATGTATGTTGTAATTTCAATTAATTGGTCTAAGAACATTATAAGTAATATGGAGCGTGTATTAAAATGAAAAAGGTTTTATTATCATTTATAACAGTAGGAATACTTATAGGATGTGAAAAGTCTGATTCGTGTGATGAAGCAAGAGCTATCTACTCTGGAAATTGTAATTCTGCTAATACACTGACAAAAGACAACTCTGAATTACAATTAGATTCCAGATAGTTTCTTTAATACTGAATTTCAAATGAATTATTCATTAGATCATTTTTCTAAATGAGACTACACTCTAGAAAAAAGAGTAAAGAGAATCGCAAATGCAATATTTTAAAGGGAAATTGTTCAAGAAAGATATAATTTTGGTAGCCGTCGAGGTTCTGTATTTCAATATATATAAAAACTAAATATATTATAATTTTTATGATATACTTTAAAAGACACCTAATGTTTATACTATACAAAGGTATCTAAAACAGCAGCTGAAAAGTCCCTATCTATAATAGATAAATAGGGACTTTTTTAATTCTCAGTTACAAAATATAAAATCAACAGGAAGCGGAGAGACTGGTGCTATGTATCCTAAGTTTTTTGATAAAATGGCCTTTTCAAAAGAACATAAAGATTTATTAATTCAATTATATAATAAAGAACTTACAAGAAATGAGTATAATCGTTTATTAAACAATCTATATGATACAAATTCTACAGTACATAAAAATAAGAAACCAGATAACACGCTGTCTACTTAAAACTTTCAATATTCTCAACATAAAAAATAGGAGGTCAAATATAGAACTGATTTCTTATTTTTACTTTAAATATTATAAACCGTAATAAATACCATAAACGCATTTAACTTAATGTAAAAACTGGTTCTGGTGGAAATTGGAGTATCGCCACATCACCATCAAGCTAAGCAAATTGGATAGGCTACACTGAACTAGACAAAAAAATTAAGGTCAAGTAGACTACAACTAATATATTTGAGGAGAATCTACTATGACGAAAAATAAAAGAGAAAGAAGAACCTTTACAGCAGAATTTAAACATCAAATGGTTCAACTGTATCA
>NZ_NUOT01000014.1 GCF_002584535.1 Bacillus cereus | reverse complement strand
AGGGTTCACTTCATTTTTAGAGGGGTGTTTTGTTTTTGGGATGGTATTTGGTAATTAATTGGTTTGTATAAAAAGTGGGATAGCTAAATGCTAACCATAATAACAAACAATGAATAAGCATCTAAAAAGGCCTATTCATTGTTTATTACAAGTTCTTATAATAGGTTGAGGTCATTACTTTTTTCATTGCACTCTCCCCCTTTTTCTCCTTTACTTTGAACAACATTGGAGAAATTAAAATTCCAAACTATACCATCTGGCGAGCCAAGGTTAGCAGTTTTATAGCCTTCTCTAATTACTTCAATTTCAAAATTTCTACTACCACACTTCTTACAACTCCCTTTACACTTCCAATGCAAAAGGCATAGAACCACTGCCCCTTTGTTGTTTCCTCTTCAACTGTTCAAACAACTTCTCTACCGTCCCTATCCCCACATTTTCATACTTTGCAAGAATGACAAGTTCCTTTGGTAATTGTTCCACCGTTTCCATTTGATCTTCGTTTAGCTGTCTAAGAAGATTAGGAATTCCTGTGAATTCATCTGTAGTTAAGGGGATTCGAGAAAGCTCTTCTGTCACGACGATGTGGTCATCCTTATAGAAAAAGAATAACTCACCTGGACGTTCTATCATCAGTTTTCTACGAATTTTCTCTTCTTCAATAAATAATTTTAACTCTCTAAAAAAATTTTCATCATTTTTTTCATTATAACGTTTTACATGTTTATGTAATCCTTCAAGATTGTTTGGGAGTTCACTCATGATACGTGCCTGTTGCTCCGCGCCCAGTCTGATGAGAAACTTCTCTGAAATAGCAAACCGTTGAGGTAATAAGAACACATCACGTAAGAAATATGGAATTTCTAACTGTTGCTCTTTGTATTGTAGTGTACGAATCGTTGTAAAACCTGGATGTTCTGATTCAAGAGATGTACTTACAGGTAGCTCAGATATTTCCTTGTTTTCAGGCTCATCTTTCGGTTTCTTAATTGATGAAAGAAGTAAACTTTCCAAAACCTTAAGTCGTTCTTGGATTTCGTCAATTCCATAGGATTGTTTTAACTGCGGTGATGGATCTTGATAATCAGGAACCGTGCACTCTACAGGTCCATAGACCTCAACATACCATTTCACAATTCGATAAACGGATTCCCACGATAATAGTGCTTCTGAATAGCGAAACATCCGCGCATCATGTGCAGCCTGGTTTCCAATTTGGCAAACATGGTGAAGTGCATCACGAATTTCAGGAATCAAGTAACCGTTTTCATTAAGTAAATCAATACGTTCTTTCAAATTTGCACGCTGCTCATCTGGCAGTTTTTCTGCTCGGATTACTTGCTGTAATATATTTTCTACAAATATCCTTGTATGTGTGAGCATTGTGCGCGGGCTTTGAAAAATACTATGTTCTAATTCGCGCGCAACAAGAGCTAGCTCTTTTGAAATTGGTTCAGGGAATTGATAAAAATAGGATGGTTTGTCCATATAAAACTTCCCCCAGTTATGTAGTAATCTATGTATAATTTCATTTTATCATATAGGTAAGTCTTATTTTCTTAAAGTAACCAAATACGGCCTGCCACACTTGCGAGCATTCCTCATCCTTTTCAGAGAAATTGTCCGCAATGATTTTCTCCATCTTCACAAGCGAAGTATATAAATACTCAAACAAAGTCTTCTCCAGCGAACGAATCATCCTCTCAATCTCTACCATATAAACTTATGGTCCTCTTGATGCTGTAAAATATTATATCCACATGGAAAGTTTTTAAAATCTTTTTTAACTTGACTAGGTGCCACAATTTCCCCTGAGATGACTTTTTCTGCGTATTCAACTGATGTATTCATTAGTCAAGATCCTTTAGCAAAGTTAATAGTGGGTTAGCTTCCTGTACTACAGCTCCAATTTTTTCTCTTCTATCATTAATTTAGCCATTTCGTTACTTAATCGTAGTCGCTGACTAAGGAAGATATGCTAATACTT
Organism: Bacillus cereus; assembly: GCF_002584535.1. Classification (GTDB taxonomy): domain Bacteria; phylum Bacillota; class Bacilli; order Bacillales; family Bacillaceae_G; genus Bacillus_A; species Bacillus_A arachidis. The sequence goes on along the minus strand of NZ_NUOT01000014.1, from coordinate 51,058 downwards.
GAAGTATTAAAGGCGACTAACAGTGAAGAACAACTTATAGCTTTAACAACTTATAAAACGTATATGGAAGGATAACTACTATATATCATTAATAAACAGACTTCTAAAATTCCAGGAGTCTGTTTATTTTTTTGTATAAAAAGGAATCTCGCCACAGCTAGGCAAGATCCTTCACACAAGGTATAAAAAACTAAAGAAGGTTATAAAGCAATAAATTTAATAAAAAACTAGTTATACTACACAATTTTCAAAATTACACTTTAGACTTTTACTGTATTCCGGAATATCTAAAGTTATATTTAAATCATCTGTACCTAAGTACTTCAAATTCAAATAAATAGAATACAACTCCGCGTCTGATTTTGTTTCAGTAAAAATCACATGTAAATCAAAAGTCGGATACTCCTTTTTTAAATTCAAAATGGTATTCATAGCGTCTGCAATATCAACATCTACTTCTGACACAAAAAGATATTCATCCTCAAAAGTTATTACAAATAAGCCAGGTAGATTAGAGTGTTCATCTATAAAGGAAAAAACATCTCCATTCAAAACAAACAACTCGAATTTCGAAGAAGACTGGACATACTTTTGCAGAGGTAATAAACTCGTTCTTAAATTGTCTGGATCAATTTTCGCATAATCATCAGCTAAGTCACTTGCGTAATCTAAGAAAGCTTCAATATCAAAGTTTTCAGCTTTAGAATCGGCTTCTCTAAGTTTCCAAGTAAATGTCTCTGAAGGAAGTCTAATTCCACAATGTAAAAGAAGATCATCATACTTCGAAGTAACAGAGTGAATAAGATTAGCAAAATACAAAACTTTAACAATATGCAACTCGTTAAGACCCAAAGAACGACATAGCTTACGACAATAACCTGAATAAAAATCAGGATTATCCTTGAAATTATCATACCAATACTTACTCATTAATACTCCTCCATCTCTTATAATCACCGATAATATTTTAATATAATGATTTTGTATTGTAAATATCTAACTATACTCCCGTGTACCTAGTTTCCACTATCATCTAAAATAATGAATAAGTTTTAAACAACACTCTTTAATTAGAGTAGTTTTGTGTGATCCTTACAACTACTCTAAAATTATTTTAACTTTAACTAGAAGTAGGTGGTTTGTTTTACTTACCTTTATAAATACATAGTACTTATGTATCCCGCCCTCCTGTTCCATTGACAGGGTAGAGGTCGCTGATTCGAGGCCAATCGGGGTCAGCGACCTCGATACTCAAGGGGGGCTTTTTCCCCCTTTTCCAACAATTGAACAATATCTAATTCTTCTGTTATCCATAACCTACAATATCCAAACTTAATATTTATGAAAACTTGTTTCGAGACTTCCCCTCCTATATTTCATTTCTATAATTACACTAAAGAGTGTCCCTTAATTTTCCAATAAACTTTCTATGAAGTGTCTTCTATAGTAAACTATTAACATATCCAATTTACATATAATATTCTTTAACTACAAAATAGAAATTTTTTAATCTTTAAAGGAGAGAATCGAATGGGAACATCTAAAAGAAAATTATCCAGTGAAATCAAAAAACTTCTTAAGGAGCAACCGCTATCCAATATTAATGAAACCGCTCCCGAATTAACAAAGAAAATCTTAACAAAAAGAGCGCTTAACGAATGTTTTGATCAAGAAGAAACGCTTGATCATTCAATAAGAATGATTACTAGCCAATTTCTCTCTTTAAAATCCAACGGTTTTAAAGGTAAAACAAAAAAAGAACTAGTTTCTGATCCTATATCTCAACAAGAGTTTTTAGAAATGATACTGGATCTAATAGAAAGTTCATCGATTATTAAATCAAAAATACTAGAAAAATCATTAAAAATTGTTATGGGTAAATTCTTAAAGGTTGATGATTTTGATGCATATTCATTCGCACAAGTACTATTTTATGAAATTGTCTACCAAATTTTACTTGGGGAATTAATTGACAATATTAAAGATATTTATGAAGAAATCGAATACGATTTGATTCAAAATATGGTCAAAAATGTTGCAAATCAAATAATGAATAAATCAGTTTATTCTAAGGTTAATTTATTTATTGATCGCAAAATATCATTAACTGAAATTTCAGACGAAATAACCATCCAGACTTCTCAAGCAAGGTTTGGTGAATTTTAATGCAATCCGAAATTGAATTTTTCTCTAATCTACACACTAGCCTTCTAGAGAATGTTAATTTTGATTATAAAGAAAAAAGCACTATAGTTATAGATCTGGTAACTATTATGGGAGCTATTTATTGTAAAGATATTAATACCTACAAGACAAACGATAAGCCTAGATTTATTGAATTGACTATTCCTGTTTTTAACCTTCAAATTTGGTCAGAAAATGTTAAACATATTGAAGAATTGGTCAAATGGGTCTCTGAAGATACTATTAACATAACTTTTATAGATACTTCTGTTAAATCTGAGGGCTATATGAATAGTTTAATTCCTGGGACTAGTAATGATGTAACACTTTTTTCAGGTGGATTAGATTCTTTTGCAGGAGCATATCACAATCACAAAAACAATATAAAAAGTGATTATCTTGGTTTTATTAACAAAGGTGAAGAAAAAACAAAACAATTAGATGTTGCTAAGTTCTACCGACAAATATTTGATGATGCAACCGAAATTATTTTAATAGATAAACCGATTTCAAAGAAAAAAACGTTTATTCAGTCAACAAGATCATTATTGTATCTAGCCCTAGCAACTGCTAAAGCACACTTTAATTCCTCAAAAAACGTATACTTATATGAGAATGGTATACTTTCCCTAAATCCAGAAATAAAAAATAGATATACAACTAAGACTACTCATCCCAAAACCATGTTTATGTTTAAGGCATTATTGGAAAAGCTAAGTATAAATATTAAAATTAATCATCCGTTCTTATTCAGGACAAAAGGAGAAATTACAAATGATATGAATGAGGAATTTAAAACAGCAATTAAACATACTTTTACATGTGGGCAAGGGCGGTCACATCCCGAAAGATCACATTCCGGACAATGTGGTATTTGTATACCTTGTGTTTTAAGAAAAATTTCACTAGCTGCTTATGACAATGAAAAGTATGATGTAGATTATGAATACCCCTATGATGCGAAAATTGTAAATGTGAAAGAAGATCTCTACAGGAAAGATTATACAAGTAACTTAAATTACTTCAAAAATTATTACGAGCTAATTAAAACTAATCAAATTTATTTTGAAGTTCATGTTAGAGAGAAATATTATGAGGCAGATTCTAATTTTAGAATGAGCAATCAGAAAATGTTTTATAAGTTTGCTCAGGAATATGAAAGGTTTATGGAAAAGTATGTTCCTTATTGATACCCATGTTCATATTGATCATTATCCTGAACCTCAGAAAATTGCTCAGGAATATGAAAAGTTAAAAATCTATACTTTGTTTGTAACTAACTTACCTGAATTGTTTAATAAACAATTCAAAGCATTTCAAGGATTTAAATACGTGCGATTATGCATTGGTTTTCATCCTCAAGTCGCAAGTGAGTATAGTTTTAATGAATCTCTGTTTAACAAATTAGTTCATAATACCAAATATATAGGCGAAGTTGGACTAGATTTTTACAATGAGCATGTTGAAGTTAAAAATAGGCAAATAAAGACTTTTGAGTATATTACTTCTCCTTCATTTAACAAAGGAAGAATTTATACAATTCATTCCAGATATGCAGAAGATACTGTCTTAAAAATTCTTATAGATAATAAAGTGAAACATGCTATTTTTCACTGGTATAGTGGAAAGTTGTCTACACTAGAAAAAATAGTCGATAACGGATATTATTTCTCATTGAACCCTAAAATGCTAATTAGTAAAAGTGGACAAAAAATTATTGAAAGAGTGCCTACTAACCGTATTCTTTTTGAGACAGACGGTCCTTTTGCAAGATATAATAAAAAAATAATTTACCCTTCTTCATTAGCTGAAATTTATTCTGATTTTGATAAGGTTATCCCTTCATTTAAAGAGCACGTTTATAGGAATTTTAGACGATTATTAATTGAAAAAGATTTATATAACGACATGAAACAAGGANNTCCTTGTTTCATGTCGTTATTCATTTTTCTAGGTTGCTACTAAAATATCCACTAACATAAAAACTTTTTCATTGTATATTTTATAAAAGATTTACCGTTATTTATGATGCGGTTCACCATAATGTCACAATAAGTGATTTTTTAGTTATTGTTTTACCACTAAAAATACCAATTATTTAATTAAGTTATAACTTTATAATACACTGTACCATTGCCTAAAAAATACTGCTAAAACTCTATCTCATCAATTCCGTGCAATATTTTGCTTGTTGCTTATCTCCTGGACAACAATGCCCAAACCGTGGACACCTACATTCTTCTAATTCCATATCTGGTTCCTCAAGGGCATCCTCTGGTATTCCAATAGCTATCTCTTCTAAAAATTGATTCCTTATTTCTTCTGGTTTGTCATCATAAGCACCTTTATCAAACATTTCCCTTAGAAAAGCACTCCTGTTTTCATAATACTTTTTCGTCAATGGTGGCAAAGGCATGTGTTCAATACAGTGTTCCCAAGGACAGAATAACCCTTGAATATGAAATGATTCATTTATTTCAAAAACCTCAATGTATCCTAGGTGATTTGAAATCCCCCTTGATAAACACAAATAGTGTAAGAAACAGGAATCAAAAAAGTCAAAATCTTTTAGGTTGTATTTTTTAGTTGCATACATATATTTTTTTGTATCATCTAGATTCCCTTCTATTAAATGTTTACTTAATAGGTAATCCACAAGTTTAAAACTTGATTTTAGATCAGGATCATTAAACGAAAATGGGAAACCGAATCTTTCTATAGCCCATAGTGCATCTAACTTTTCATCTCCCAAATTTAATAAAATAGAGCACTTTGGAGATATTAAGTTACTAGTTTTTAAAAATTCAACATGATAACCCCATTTAAATATGTCTTCATATAGGACTTCACTTGACTGGTCATACTGTTGCTCCATATCATGTTTATAGTACTTGGCCAAGATTCCATGTAATTCTTTTTTCCTCTCTATAGTTAACATGTCAATTAGCAGGATTCTAATTGAATCGTGTATATCGTAATAACCATTTTTATGAACAACAATACTCTTTCTCTTAAGATCCTCAAGGAGATACTTTGGATTAATAAATGAATTTAATACTTGTTTAACTTCTTCTTCAGTAAATGGATAATTAAATACAGAAATTGATAATGCTATATCTTGTTCTTCCTTGCCTAAATTTGAAAACACCTTATTAAATAAATATTTATTGGAGGTTTCAACACTTAACTCTTCTAAGTCTGATAACTCCTTTCTACTAATTTCATTTTTAGGTAATAACTGCTTTAGAAAGGTAACAGAAACAGGATAGCCGCCGACTAAATTATGAAAATAATAGATATCTTCCTCATTATAATTATCACTTTTTTCTTTTAATATTTCCAAAGTATCCTTAAATAAAAATCCAATTAAATGATATTCATAAACTTTTTTTGTACGGATATCAACTTTGTTATATGAATTTAAACCTTCTATTTTAGAGACAATTAGTGCACCTTTCAATTTTATGTTAATAATATTTTCAAATAAATCTTCAATGAAATCAGATACCTCTGTACTAGCTTTATCGATGCTATCAATAAATAAAAATATTTCCTCGTTTTCTAGTATATTAATAACCCTTGGAATTCTTTCTACTATTTCACAAGAATTAAGGATATTAGCTTCATGTAAAATATTATGAGTACAAAGAAAATTTGAAATCTGTTCAAGTATATTTGAAACAGTATACATCTTATTAAGCTCAAGCCAAAATACTTTCTCATTATTCCGGATGAAATTTCCAGCGATTTTTGCCATTAAGGTTGTTTTACCAATCCCACTAATCCCCTTTATTACAATCTTTTTTATATCTTTTATAGCCATTTCTATCCTGTTAATATCATCTTTCCTGCCTCGAAATTCATTCGTATTAGGGATATTTAACCACTTTTTCATTGGGATTTTCAGCCCAATTACTTCTAATTGTCTTTTTATATCAATTATTTTGTTAACTTTGCATTCTTGAGAAAGTTGAAATATATACTCCCAAATAGATCTATATATATTATCTGCAGAATCAGATAATATAAAATCCGTCGACTTTAACAAGTTTATACAATACTCTTTAACTACCATGCCGGGTAATGAACTATCAACAGATGTATAAGATTGAGTTAAAATAGAAGTTTTCTTTATTAACCCTTTTATTTTTTCTATGGTAAGCAGTTTCGAAGAGAACTTTTTTAACAATTCATCTTTAGGTATTTCGCTATTTAATAAACATCTTTTTAATTCAGCAACATCTTTATTACCCGCTCCATCAGACACAAAAGTAAAATATACCCCTTCGTTATCCTTATTTTGAAATTTTAAAAAAACATCCCTTAATTCACTTGCTGTCCAAGTATAACCTTCCGCTTTTTTCTTAATTTGTATGTACTCACTTGTCCCATCTTTTTTATAGATATTCATATCTTCTTCACGCTCGGTTAAACTTTCAAATTGTATGCTTTCAATAGAATCATATTCATTAAGCAATACTTCTAGTAATTTTAATACTGAATAAGAAACTTGATAATCTATACCTCTTAAATTATCTACACCACTCATGGAATCTACTCCTTTATGTCCCCTAATTTTTCAATTAATAATGATAATTTAATTATGAAGAATTAAAAATTAAATTTCCATACTTTTCTATTTTTTATTCAAAAAACACTATCAGTAAATGATAGTGTTTAGCATTCTTTTTTATTTATGATATGATTCACCGTGGTAAATCTAAATGCTTTTTTATATCACTCCGATACATATTCAATTACAGAATTATAAGCGCTATTCCATATTTTTCTTGACCTTTTTCCCAAACATTGGGGACTTTCATTAAATCAGATTCTGAACCTGATAAAACTTGTTCAATTGTGTTTATTCCTGTATCAATCAATAAACTTTTTTGATAGTCAATTAAATCTAATTGACTTAAAGATTTTTGTAAAATTATATTAATAATTGTTTCTCCGCCTTGATAATCTGCTATACCATTTATCTTACTTAAATCAAGATATTCAGGAGCATCTCTACGGATACAAAAAAAGAGGTTTGGCGGCTATATTCTTCTTTCAATGCTCTATCATTATTTTTATTTATTGTATCTGGTACTACAACATCTTCTATAAAGTCTCTATCCCAATTAACTAGAGGCTTAATATTGTTATATAAATCAGCGGTTTTCGTATGTTCGGACCAAATATCACTACGATAGAAGTTTTTAATTGTTTCATTGACTGTATTTGTTTTTAAACCCGTTTTAAATTCATTTGTAGCAGAAAATACACTTTTTAATAATAGTCTTGGATTCCCTGATGAAGCATATATCAGATGATTTAAAAATTGACCAGTTTTAAGAAGTTTTTCAAAGCTTTCTTCTTTCATTTGTTTTTCTAGTATTTCTCTCATATTTTTTATAAATGAATCATTTAAAATATCTCTGTTTATAGTTTTCAATTCTGCATCATGGAAAGGTTGAAAAGTTCCATATGAAGTTAAACGTTAAACCTGGATAAACAGCTGCTTTACATGAAATATAAGGACTTCTTAAATCTCTAAATAGAGTAAAAAATTGTCTGAACAACATATATTTATGGTGATGGGGTATCGCCGATTTGGAAAGCGAAATAAAGAAGTACTGAAAAGTCAATTTCAATATGAAAAAGAAACAGATATATTCGCCTGTCCAATGGGATGTATTTTAGCGTATGCGACAATGGATCGTGAAGGCTATCGTCAGTATAAATCTAATCCAGCAGATTATGTGGTTTGCCCATTACGTAACCGCGAAACAAAAACAGAAAGTCATTACACATCATATTTAGGAAGAATATAAAGATATAGTGAGGGCTAATAAGAGAACCAATACAGGAGAAAAATTATATAAAGTGTGTTGTTCAACTATTGAACGAAGTTTTGCGGATGCCAAAGAACTACATGGTTATCGATACGCTCGGTTTCGAGGACTGAAGTCTGTCCAAGTGCAGGCTTATCTCAACGCAGCTTGCCAGAATATGAAAAAAATAGCCCTTCACCTGACCAGAAACGGTCAGGTGAAGAGCTATTTTTTCGTGTTTTTCACACATTGAAACTTCAATTCTTTCTAGAGTGTCCTGAAATAAATTATTCTCCTTACTCTTTCCCATCACTACGTAAAATTATCAAAATTGAATGTACGTTCTCGTTTTATGTTATACAAGCTGAAGTAATACAAATACAATCCATTTAAAAGCCCCATAATACAGCGTTGATTATAACTTACTTTACAATACATTTTACTTTTACTATTAAAAACACAGAGAGATATTACACTTTTTCAAAACTAGAACTGCAACTTTCATTTCTCTCCGAATTCCGCTCTATTAAAAATGATTCCAACTCCTTATCACAACAATAAATATAACAACCCTTCATCCCACGAGTCATAAGAGTCTTATATGTATTTTTAACAAGAGTAATTAGCGGGTCAACTTGACCTTTTTTCTGTTTAGCTGGCTTTGCCCCTTTATCTTTAAACTCATCTCTTCTAACAATAAGAGAGTTTGTTTTTTTGTCATAACCTAAATCCTTACCAATTATGACACCAACATAATCCATTTCTAGGCCTTGTACCGTGTGGATACATCCAATTTGATAAGCACATTCTGGGTGTATCGCCCAATCAATTCGATTTGGATCATTCCATGGCAGTGCAAAATTATGCTCCTCAATTACTACATCATCTACCAACTCTTTCATTTTTGCATTTTTTGTCCATTCCCAAGCATAACCAGCTAATAATCTTCCACCACGTTTCTCAATAATCTCCTTTTTTAATTTATGCGGATCTGATATGATTTTAAAATCAAAGTCCCCTTCAAGCACTACATTATTATTTTCATCACCAAAAATACTGTCTAACCACTCAATATAGTTACCTGACCCTGAACAACGATATTGGGAATCTAATTCTACAATATGAACTTCTGCATCAAGTTTAACTGCTTCTTCCTTAAGCAATGCCACACTTCCAATATCTTTTTTGGAGATTTTTTGAGAGTCATCAATGAAGAAAACACTTATTTTTGAAGATCTTATAATTTGTGTAGCTTGGTTTTCTCCTTCAATCTTCTTTTTCATATGTCCGTGTTCTTTTAAACGATGTGCTTCATCACAAATTAACACATCGAAATAATTTTCTGGTGCTTCAACATAAGAAGCAGAACCTTTAAATAAATCTCTTACTTCTATAAATCCCGATGTACCAACCATTTTTTTTCGGAGTACTTCTCGGAAAGCCTGGTTCGGTGTAATGTACTCTACATAAGCATTTGTCTTTAACATATGACTCATTACATTTAATCCAATTACTGATTTCCCTGTTCCTGGGCCACCTTTAATTAAAATAACTTGCTTTTGATCTTTTTTTGTTTTCATTTGATTATACATACTAATAATTTTTTCATAAGCAACTTTTTGCTCATCTAGTAAGATAAATTCTTCATTTCCTTGAATTAAAGAACTAACAGTTTCTACTAGTTTTTTTGAAGGACGTATTTTACCTTTTTCAATAGCATTAGCAATTTTTTCACCGTTCCCATTAGAAACCAACTTACTTATATCCTTAGCTAAATCTCTATCATCAAATTGAAAATATATAGGAGATTCTTCAATATAACTGTTATATCTTTCATCTAGTAAAGGCTCTTCTTTTTTATTCATAATATAATTGTGTAAGTATGCACAGGAATGAAGGTTAATAGCCGATTCGTCATATAAAGATTCATTAAAATTTTGTAGAAACCTTTTATATGAAGAAGCTTGATAGGAAGGATGCACTGTCTCACGTTCACGCCCACCTAGAAATGTTTGAACAATCCCATCTCCTTCAGCAGCTTTTGCTTTTTCCCACTGTTTCAACTCAACAATCAATGCATTATCTTTTCCCTTTTCATCTTGACCAGTAATAAGGAAATCGATTCTCTTCTCTGTAGAAGGTAGTTTATATTCTAGCAATATATGCGTATCTTCCTTTAAATCCACATCACGTAGTACTCTTACCATTTGTGGAAGAGACCTTTCCCATGACCTTAATTCACTGTCTGAGACAACTTTATTCATTTTATTTAGTACATTTTCTCGTAATACATATCCAATCTGTTTCTCATAAATATGGTTCAAAAAGTCACTAGCTGTCTCATTATAAATAATCATTCAACAGCTCCTCCTCTTCTTTGAGGAACCGGATATTTCTTTGCATTCTTCTCTAACTTTTTAAGAACTTCTTCCTCTAAGTCTACTTCCATTTTATCAGCCATTTGAATTAGATATATAAACACATCAGCCATCTCTTCTTTTATATTTTGTCGCGACCTAGCAAGTGCTTCTTCACTACTTCTCCATTGAAAATTTTCAAGTAACTCATTTGCTTCCAACGAAATTGAAATGGCCAAATCTTTCTCATCATGATATTGCTTCCAATCTCTTTGATCACGAAATTCTAAAATTTTTTCATACACCTTTTTCAACATACACTCTTCCCTTCTACAATCCAAACAAATTTATATTATATTTTACCAATTGGAAAAACTTATAAAAAGAATAAAGCTTTATTCTTTTTATAAGTGAATACTATTCACCTTCACCTAAATTAGCTCTAACGCTCCCTACTACAAAATAGGTACGTATTACTATCTATGTAAACACTCCAAAACTTCCTTAAACAACACCGAAGAATTCCTCACAACCAAATCCAAAGGCAACTCTTTAAGCACATCCCCTTTTTCAACCATCACATTCCCCTGCTCATAATCAATCCTGATTTGAACATCTCGAACATAATAACTCTGAATAGAAGACGCCTCATCCAAATTAAAGTCATCCAACTCAACTTTCACCTGTTTAGTAAATCGGTGCAACGTTTTCCAAAGAACTCGCTCTTCTTTTGTTTTCATAAACAATTCAGGAAGCTCTTGCACTTCTTTTAAAAGAGACATACTTGTTAACATATATGTTTGAATTCCATATCCCACTGGACGAATAAGATGATCGAGTTTTTTCCATGGCTCTAGTTCAAAACAAACATAATCATTTATTTCATCACTAGATAATGAATCCTCCCTGTTTATATGGATATCTTTAATTTTTGCGACATATTGAACGCCACCGTTTTCTCCATACCACTTTTTCGGTGCATATAAGGCTATGTATTTCGATTCTTGCCAGCCTGGTTTTAATTGTGAGACAGGAATTTGATATAAGCCTTCTTTCATATATGTTTCATAATCTTTTTCTATTTTCACGCTACCGACTAGTACCTTTTCATCTAAAGAGGATCTCCATTCTTCTTTTGTTCCTCTTGGAAGGATCCCTTCTCTTATAATCTCTTCTGGGCTCTTTTCGATTAGATGATCGAGAAATTGTTCTACTAGTGTTGTTCCGTTTGGTAAGAATGGGAATCCACCAATGTTTACTTTTTCAATGCTTTTATAAAAAGGATGGTGCTCATATTCTTCCTCTTGATTCCATGGGAATAATACATAAGCTCCATAGGCTGTTCTTTCAAACGGTCCACCTTGATCTACTACTAATGCGTCACGGTATCGATGCATCGTGTTAATGTCTTCTTCCATTGGACCTGGTGTTCCATACTGTCTTTCATAATGGGAACCATTTTTAGCAAAATCGATTCGGTATTTGGCGTCAAAAATGTATTGATATTGATAGTCTTTTCCTTTTTTCTCAATCGCCAGCATTGTATCCGGCTTTTGAGTAACCGTTGGTAATGCTTTGTTTCTTTTTTGAAAATAAAGTTCAATCACTTCATCTGTTGCAGGGTGCCTAAATATTCTTTTTGCAGCTTTACTTTCATCAAGTGTCACATATAATCCATCTTGCCGAACTTTAATGATATCTTGATCCACTGTTACATATTTGTTAGATAAAATTTGTCCGAGCTTTAAATATGTCCAATACTCGTATAACCTCGCAACATCTTTAACAGACATTCTAAAAATTTGTCCCCTTAGCGTTAGTCCCCTCGATAGCATAAGAAAAATTTGATACGCGTCTCTATAACCAGATGCCATTTGAATAACAAGAGAAAAGATGGAACGATCCAGTTTTCCGATCTCATTCCAAAACGGATCATTCAACTCGTTTTTCATTCGAGATTTCATTTTTCTTACGTTTTGAATCAAATCATCGTCAATTGGCAAACTCTTAAATCCAGAATCCTTTTCCAAAGATTTAAGTAAATCATCGATTTTATGTATCACTCTCTGAACCATCCACTTAACAAAACGATTTTCCAATGTATCATACGATACTTCCTTATAAGCTGTAATTCCTTTCGATGGAATCATGTTTGCTCCTACTTCTTGAAACAAGTGGGATCTTTTTCGTAAGTAATTCATTCCAACAGAATCCAGCCTATGAATCTTCTCTCCTTGTACAAGCTGATGTCGAGTAGTAAGTGTATGGTGCGGTTGCCTTTTAATATGAGAAATTGCCTTCATAAATCTATGAAAAGAGTCATTTAAAATTCGATAAAACTCACTTTTAGATGGATTAGTTGCATAGATTGTTGATGCTCCTAAGTAAGTTCTTTTCAATAAATGAAATGCCAAATTATAAATTTCATCGTTCACTTCTTCCAATAGCGCTCGATAGTCATCTTTATAATCGAGCTTTGATGGAAAAATTTCTAATGTAACTGTTAGTAAGGGCTTTTTATCATTTCGAATTTCAAATGTTGTATAACCTACTTCATTTGGAAATGAGAGATTGCCCATTAATAGTTTCAATGAACCCATTTGAGTAGAGCTGATTGACTTTCGAAGAGATGGATGTTCATGGTAAAAAGACAATTCTTGATCATTTTTAGGAACGACAACGAGCTGATAACTCCTATTCTCGAAAAAGATAGGGGGGTGCTCGGTTAATTCGCTAAGCTTTTGTAACTGAGCATCATATACCATGATAGAATCACTTGTTCCAGACACATGAAAATGCATCATCTCATCTGAGGCAATGGATTGATGTTTTCTTAAGCTCTCATATTTTTCATGATAGGGATTCCCTTTGATAGTCAATGACAAATCCGCTGTTTCAATCTTAACTAGCTCTATATCACTGTTAGATCCAGAAAGAGGTGAAGCCATCATACTCGAACCCCCTTAACATATGAGACAGCTTTTTAGCAGAACGAGGATACTTCGCATAAGACATCATATCTTCATTATCAAACTCTTGATTTGTACATAGCGTATATAATTTCTTTAATGCCTCTTCTGTTCTCCCATCGCTCCCTGCAATACGCGGTAAGATTTTTTGATATATTTGATAGTCTAACGCCTCGTCAAACGATAATAGTTCACTTTTTTCATTGTAAGCCATGTAAAAACAAATTTCGTCACGTATCCGGTACCCAACTTGTGCTCCAATCGGTTCAAGAATTTCATTCATTTTAATTAAAATATGAGATATTTTCTTCACGAGATCTTTATTGAGCTGAAAGCATTCTTTCAAATGAAGAAACGTGGCTGTCAAGGAATGATTAGAAACACGCTTTGCCTGTACTTCTTTTGTATCCATTAAAAACTCAAAGGAATCTAACTTCACTTGATTAAATTCAATCGTATTTGCACGATCGAGTACTTTTTTACTTAACGGATGTGTTGTTTCATCCATGTTGACAGTTCCAATGACATACACATTTGACGGAATCGTAATTCGTTTCCCGACAATCGATTCTGGAAGAACAGCCGATGTAACAATCTCTCTCCCTTCCCATTTTCGGCTTTCAATAACACTTAGAAAATCACTGAAATAGTACTCTACACGTGCTAGATTCATCTCATCGAGCACAACAAAATAAGGTTTATCCGGAGTTTCTGACGCTTTTTCAAGAACTTGAATTAACGGTCTTTCCTGAAATTCACCTTGAATATTCACGTAGCCAAGTAAATCAGAGCTATCGCTCCAATCAGGGCGCACAGGAATAAGCGTGAACTGTCCATTTTCCTCAGTTGCCCCTAAGCTTTCAGCAAACCACTGAACAATCTTTGTTTTCCCTGTACCTGAAATACCAGACAAAATAACAAAGGGCTTCGTTTTTAAAGAAAGGAGAAAGTTAACAATATCTTGCTTATCGTAATAGAAACCTTTGCTTTTCATATAGGAAGATACATGATCTACAATTTCCTTCCCATTCAAATCCATTTCTTTTTTCTCCTCATGAATCACTGCACGATTAGTTCCTTTCTCTCTAAAGGCAATGTATCCCTCATAATAGCGAAGCATTTCTTTTAAATCTTCCACTAATTCTGCTTCACTTGGCATTTGTTCAACATCATATGGAATGTATGCAGCTGTAGAGTTGGCATATCCCTTCGCTTTTGGACTTGTACCAAGGAAAATATCATCATCTTTTTTTATTTTTTTAGACATTTGTATATGTTGTCGGATCTCAGACTTAATCTTTTCCATTTCCTCTTTAGAAGTTTCAGTTACTCCTTGTGCCATTGTTAAATATAATTGCTTCATATCTTCCCTAAATAAATAAACGATATAATACCCTCTCTGCGTCGATGTCGTAACGTCTTTATTCATGATAGCAAGCCATGGCACAGCGGCCCAATTCCCTTGTCCAACTGAGCCCGTAACAACGTACTGATTATGATCGATAAAAGATAAACGAGTTACCTCCGTTGTCATTTCATTTCGAACAACTGAACCAAGTTTATGACCTGCAAATTTTTCTGTTCTTGCTTTTAAATACTCATGCATAACAGTTAAAAACTTTTCACGTAAATTACTATTCATATTACCGCCCTTTTCACTATTCTCTTTTAAATATCGTTCAACTGGATCCCATTTATCGTTAATTAATCCTACCTTCTCAAGCCACATTAGCAAGTTATGAGTACGTTCCTTTGCTACTGACTCAACCATTAAATTATCCCCTCGTGAATTTCGGACAACCGTCATTCCTAAATTCACTAAAGCCTCTTTCTTCTCATGGTTTGAATAGCTATATAAGAGATCAAGTATAAATAGGGCAATTTGAAAATATTCCTGTTTCAAAATCAAATTGCGAATAAAAGCATCCTTATTTTTTGATTCAATATATTCATTTAATAGAGCCTGATTAATCTCATGAGCTTCATCCAAAAAGCCCAACAATCTCAAATCTTGTCGTCCACGAGATTTCACTCTATATAAATTCCCATCAATTTGGTTACTAAGATCTTTCGGATCATATGTATTATCTATTACCTCTTCTAAAAAAGTGATCACTTTATGATATTGCTTACATGGCAGATCATCTGTTTGAAATTCTTTGAATGTAATAGCCTTCGAATTATTAATCGTTGTTACATTTACAAAAGGTAATTCTGCAAATAATGATATAAGAAAAGCATTATGCTCCTCTTCTTGTACAAAATCGCTACTATTTATCACTCGAATATTTATGAATTTTTCCCATGCTTGTTGAAGAGATTCATAAGTTACACTAAAGCGTGAAATTTTCTCCGATCCTTTTGCACGTAAGGATTCTCTTTCAGCATATATCTCTTTATCACCTACCTTTGTGATCCAATTAGAATCTCTATCGATATCGGTAATTTGCTTCATGACTTTAGCAAATTCAATAATTGTTGTATCCAGCATTTTTATCCCCCATAACGACAATTAATTACAATTACTGTTATTTTATCAAACTATCATAAAAGAACAAAAACATTCGAATAGAACCATATCCTAGCGTAGGGATTTTTGGTTATATGGTAAAATCAATTTATAATTTGTATTTATTATCCATAGAAGGAGTGGCTTCATGCTGAACATTGACAAGTATGCTCCAAGAAAAATATTTAAAAATAATCGAAAAAAGTATCTTTTTGATCCGATAAGAAAGAAGCTTATTCTACAAACACCAGAGGAGATAGTTAGACAAAAGTTTGTCCAATATCTAATTTCAGAAAAAAATGTACCAAAAGATATGATTGAGTTAGAAGTACCCATGTCGTATTTTGTTCCAAAGGCAAAAGGGAGGGCAGACATTATAGTCTACACCTTAGAACATAACAATCGTGTTCCAATTTTAATAGTCGAATGTAAATCGCAAAATACTCCGTTGATAGATGACGTATTTGATCAAGTATATAACTATGAAGAAATTCTATATGCTAACACTGTAGCAGTCACTAACGGTGTTGAACTTTTTGTTGAGGCCTGGAGTGAAAAATCCAAGTGTTACATGCCGTTAGAAGAATTACCTAATTACATAGATTTAGTTAATGCGAATAATTTTAAATACATTACTAATGAGTCCTTTGTTTATCAAAAAAGGAAATTTGAAGATTTCACTCAAAAGGATGTTATTGATTTTTATAAAGGGCATTTTGGGGGAATTACAAATGAAAACTTATATTCCTTTATTATTAATCTTAATGAATTACTTTGGGATGACACTGTGAAAATTCCATACAAAGAGCTTTATGGAGTAAAGTATCTAGAAGATGTTGGTATAAGATATACAAAATTCGGGAACGTAGCAGGATATGATTGGACTGGCGAATACCGTTCGATAATAGTTGAGGATAAAAAAGGAGACCATCAAATAGTTAGCCTAGCAATATTAGGAGGATATCTAATTGTCGCCATTGACAATGATAAATACAGTCATAATTCATTACAATTGTTTATTCAGGATTTTGTTAAAGTAAATGGACATTTCATTGAAATACTTCATAACGGGAGGCTTACTTTAGGTAAGAGTGTCATGGTTAAATTTTCTGAAGTTCTAGAGTTTATTGAGAAAAAGGAACCTAATTTGCTGAACAATGATAGAAAAATAGAATTGGGTAAATTAGATAACTCAAGACAATTTGATTGGAATCAGGAAGATGTTAGAGAATTCATTGGCCGATTAATCAAATATGCATTGATAAGGGATGAATTTAGAGATTACAAGAGACAAAAATTAAAGAAACGCAATAGGAAAATAAAACGTTGTTAATGAAAAAGATTTATTGCCTTTACTTTAACCAGCTACCATCAATTACAAATATATTAAATACCATTTAACACTTTCAAAAATAAAAAAGAGAACAAAACTGTTCTCTTCTTTTAAACAATTGCCAAGTACATCCCCTGCACTTGGCAATCCACTTCTATATATGAACCTCTTTCTTAGCAATATCCGTTAGCAGTTTTATAACACTTTGACATTCTCCATCATTGAACAACTCACTCATTGCGTGTAGTACTGCATCTTCATCTGACCAATCATCAACGTTACATGTACTCGTATAAATCCGTGTATAAGCTGCCTCCGGATTTTTAGCCCTTGCACTTATTTTTATCCCTTTACTCTCTAGCATTGTTAATAAGGATATTCTTTTATGAGATTCTAACGGCCCAACTTCTATTATGAACTTCAATCGGTTGTCTTTTAAACGTTCAAACCACATAACGACACCGTTATTGAACCACCAATTCCATTTCGGTACACCAAATTGTTCTTCAAGTAAACGGAACTCTGGCATAATGAATGATGGAAGTCTATGATGGATATTGTAAAATTCTTCTTGAAAACCTTGGTGATGAACGAATAATTGAAACGCATTCGTTAAAGTATCCACTTCCATTTGATTACGCTCTACTTCAACAATTTCAGAAGAAGGTGTCTCTTCTCCATATATAAGAGCTTCTATCGTTTCCGATATCGCTTCAACTACTTTGTTAAAATCATTACTGTTATACATTTCATTCATGACACGAAGAATCTCATCTTGATCTGCCCAATCACTTATCTTTTCATACCCTGCATAAATTCTTGTATACATGGATCCAGATTCTTTAGATTTCCCTTTAATATTGATTCCGTTTTCTTCTAACTTACATAATAACTTTAATCTCTGTTTGTATTCTAATGGCCCAACTTCGATAATCAGTTTCATGCGCCCATCTGCTTTTCTTTCAAACCATGTAATAAGGGCATTATTTAGCCACCACTCATGAGTTGGGGTGCCGACAACATCATCAAGTTGTCTCCATTCTGGGAAAATAAAAGACGGAATGCGAATATGTTCATGATAACAGTCAGTCTGAATTTGATTTTGATTTACAAATTGTAAAAATGCCTCTCTCATGACACTATTTCCTGCCTCATGTATAAAGGTGAGAGTTTCAGCATAATTCATATAGATTTGGCGAAGGTCTTCTTTCTCTTCCGCACTTAAACCTTTCACCGCATCTAATAAATTATTATTAGCAAACTTTCCGGCTACTTTCCCATCACCGCTTAGACATAGAAAATCAACAGCATCTTTATGATTTTTATATATAGTTAGCGCAAGTTCAATATCTTCCTCATCACGAACAAGTTCGCCTTCTAATATATCAATATAATAGGAAAGAAAATCTTTAATCGTACTAGACGTATATTCACTGTTAATTTCGAGTTGCCCTTTTAATATATTTAATATATCTCCATAATCTAAAATAAAATATTCTTTATGACTTGGTGCACTACCATCTAAACTTAAAAATATTGGAATCATTGTATAACCTTCATATTTACTATTAACAAAATCTAAGTAATTTTGTAATTGTCCATCTGATTCTGATGACTTATATTTATTTTCAATGATAATTACGATCTTTTGTGATTCTGATATTGCTAAAATATCAATTCGCTTATTTTTACTTGTTTGTACTTCACGAAAAACTTCCAAATCTTGAAGTGACTGCTTATGTAATTTAATAAAATTATACTCACTAATTAAATCTTCATTTTCTATTTTTACAAACGTTTTAGACAGCAACTTATTTACAAAAAACGAACTTAAATGATGATTTCCATTTGGATCTAGTAACCAAGAAATCATGTTAGAATGCCTAATCTCAAACTTATCTACCTTTAATATTTTAAAAGGATTAAAACGATTAAACTTACTGTGCAACTTCTCAAACTCAATAGAATTATCTAAAAGCGATAAAATTTCAAAGTTGTAATCCATTTCTAACACCACCATTTACAAGATTATAAAACCAAAAGTTGTTATAACTGAATTATACCTTACAATATGGCACTATTTACGTCTTATATCTCATCCTTTATATTACCCTTCAAATATATCAGCAATTCAATATAAAATAGTAACCACCCAACACATTTCACAACTTCAATACACTCCAAGCAAACAAGCCCCTTAAAAGATATCTACCGAAAGACTCACTCGATCCACCACTAGATCTACCCATACAATAGAATAGCCGTAACTCTGACACCAGCATGCGTTGGGACGATGGGGTAAATTTTCTTTATATTGAGAATTTTCAAATTAAAAGATATAATTTATTTACGCTTTCATACTTAGTCTATAATGCTGTTTTTCAAATTACTTCTATAGTTTTCAAATGCAGAAAAAGAAACTTTGTTCAAAGGAGGGTTTAATCATGTCTCAATCCACCAATCGCGCAAATACGAGGCGCATTACAGGAAACATCTTCAAAGGTTCGGTTGGAAATCTGATTGAATGGTATGACTGGTACGTCTATTCTGCTTTCGCCGTGTATTTCTCAGCTGAGTTCTTCCCTAAGGGGGATTCGACGAGTCAACTGCTTAACACGGCAGCTATCTTCGCCGTTGGTTTTTTGATGCGCCCGCTAGGAAGCTTACTGATGGGCCGTTATGCGGATCGTCACGGCCGACGTGCCGCACTAACGCTTTCCATCACCATCATGGCCGGGGGTTCTCTGATCATTGCCTGTACCCCAGGTTATAGCACCATTGGTATAATGGCCCCTATTATTCTAGTTCTCGCACGTCTGCTTCAAGGGTTGTCATTAGGTGGAGAATATGGAACTTCAGCTACATACCTGTCCGAGATGGCAAGCAGCGGTCGCCGGGGGTTCTACTCGAGCTTCCAGTATGTAACACTTGTTGCTGGACAGTTGGTAGCACTAGGTGTTCAAATAGTCCTCCAGCAAATACTCAGCGAGCCGGATATGAAGTCTTGGGGCTGGCGTATTCCCTTCATCATTGGAGCAATGGGGGCAGTAGCTGTATTGTGGCTGCGCCGTACGATGGATGAATCGGAGCAATTCTCAAAAATGGGATCTGAAAGCCGTGAGAGTGCTGGAACCATTAAAACTCTGATGAAACATCCTAAAGCGGTATTAACAGTAGTCGGGCTAACGCTCGGTGGAACTGTTGCCTTCTATACTTATACGACGTATTTACAAAAGTTCATGGTGAATACTGTAGGTTTGCCTAAAGAAGTCGTTAGCTGGATTAACTTTATCGCCCTATTAGTATTCGTCGTACTTCAACCCCTCGCTGGTATGTTATCCGACCGGATTGGACGACGTCCGCTATTGATTGGTTTCGGCATCCTCGGAACTTTACTAACAGTGCCACTATTCCTAATCATGGAGCAAACGAAATACCCTATCGTTGCTTTCTTACTTATGATGGTAAGTCTCATTATTGTTACCGGTTATACTTCCATCAATGCGATTGTGAAAGCTGAGCTCTTCCCAACTGAAATCCGTGCCCTTGGCGTGGGATTTCCTTACGCAATCACTGTTGCGGTGTTCGGCGGGACGGCGGAGTTCATCGCGTTATGGCTGAAGAGCATTGGGCACGAGTCACTCTTCTACTTCTATGTAGCCGCTTGTATTGCTATAAGCTTTATCACGTATTGGCGTATGGCTGAGCCTTCAAAAACCTCTCATATCGAAGCTGAGCTAGACGATGAAAATACGCTAGCTACTCGCAAATCTGGTTCACGCCACTCTTAAATGTCATAAATAGCTATTTTAAAACGATAATTCACCTAAAAACCCCTTGTATATCAAGGGTTTTTTTAGATAAGAAGCCTTTCTGCTTGAATGGTTTGAAGAAATAACGTTTCTTTTACATTTTCTATATGTATTTACCTCACTGAACCTCATCATTTCCCCAACCTATTCCTATCAGCAAAAGAAACCCCACAACGCGGACAGTGTACGTCCCAATCATGCTCAGTCGGCTTATGATAATTGCGATGTAAGTACTTATATAGCTTTTTACCCGGCATGCTATGTCTATTGCTATTCCAGCATTTGCTTTGTACCCAAAATGATTGGCAACTTGTACACTCGTAATATTTTTTAAAGTCGCGATCTGTTGGTATTTCACTAACCTCTTTGTTTCCACAATCAGGACATATGCGCTCCCATCCGAGATGGAAATGCAGCATCATTTTAGAAAATAAGGAAAGCCCTTCTTCTTTTCCTGGTTTGAGTAAAAAATAACCGTACTGATGAGGTCTTGTTTCTTCAAAGTTATTTTCTAGTGTCTCATCGGCATGAACTAGAAATGCTGCTTTTCCACGAGGGTGCATCAATTCTCTGTACCTTTTTGCGGATTGAATCAAATCTCTTTCTAGCTGTTGTCGCATTCGGGCATAGGGCTTGTATTTAGCATCTAGAAACATGTATACTTTCTCTTTTTGTCCCTGTTCAATCGCAAACCCGATATCAGGGAAATTCCCTTGTATATTAACTTCGCTTCCAATTACGATTGAAAAAGTGGGCGAACCATATAACCGAATCCAAAATCCCCGTAGTGTGCCGTTTTCTTTATAGTATTCCAAAACCTTCTGAAGGGCCGCTTCTTGTTTTGGGGCGAATCCGAGAGTCATTACAAAGTGCTGCAACACTTTAAAAAATACCCATTTTTCATAAAGGTCAGGGGATTGTAATAAGTCGTGCTGAAATGCCTTTAGAGGCTCATACTGTCGAAGACACTTTTGTAATTCCTCTACACCTTCGAATGCTTCTTGGTATAGAGGGTGAAAGTTAAATAGGTGCGTATCTCCCCACTCTTCCGTTTCACAATCTTGAAAAAGGTGAGAAGAAAGCACACCTTCTAAATACGTAATAAGCTTCTTCCTATATAACATGGGTTTAAAAAGAAAAAGATCCGCAGCAATACAAATACCACGAATCTTTTAACTACTAATTGCAAGTATTTTCTCCACAGGGTTTCGAAAAGAATAAAGAAAATTACTTAGAAAACGATGAATGTCTTTCGTTCTTAGAAACAGCACGGGACGTATTGATAACACCTTTCACTTTATGATCCATTACTGCTTTCCTAATGTATTATTCTTTAGGATACCCAAGCTCCATTCATTAGCCCGGTTCCATAACTCATCTGAAAATGCTATGATTTCATTGTCAATATTATCTAATTATCGAATAACTAAAGGAAAAGACAACAAAGAGGAGGAGAAATTATGGGGTTTTTTAGTAGATTTTTTAAAAAAGTGGAACAAGTAAACGATGGTGAGGCAACCCTCAATGAATTAAGTGAAGAATTATATGTTGAATCTCCAATAGAAGAAGCAAGTAGCTATTGGGTATCAATGGCACAAAATTTAATTGTCAATACTGTAAAGGCCGCTGACAATAATGTGGAACGCGCTTTTATATTGCTTGATTTTAAAAAAGGAGCGGCTTCTTTTGATATTTTTTATCAAATTGACGGGCAATTGTATTTTTGGAATCAGTTAGAAGATCAAACGATTAAAAATAGAATTAAGAACGAGTTGTTACCTCAAGCTTCGGAAGTTTCAGATGCAGTAAACCAGCAATTTCATGAAGCGGACCATCCTACAATCTCGTATGCAGAATTGCAATTTGAGTGGGAAACAAAGGCCTGGTTTTCACACATCATCTGGGAAGACGACCCTGCCTCTCAATTACCAAAAGCTCAAATATTAAACGAATGGTTCAACCTAATTCAAAAAGAAACTCAGAATAAGCCACTTGATAGTGATACAAAATTTTCTTGGTACCCATCAATTTCTTAAAATTGATGAGCATGGTTGCTACACCAATAAGAAATAAACAAAAGCCGATGTCCTTATCGTATGGAAATCGGCTTCAGCTAAAGCGTCACCTAAAGAATGGCCTGTAACGTGTAATTCTACATCTCTTCCCTTATAATGTTCTTTTACTTTTCAACTTGTTCAAATTGATTATGATATTCCGTTTATTATCTTCATTCCAGTGTTTTTCTGAATGAGCACCTTTCGTTCCTGCTGTTGGAGGTAATACTGGATCATGCACCCATTCACGCATAATAAAATGATTCCCATCCGTTTTTATATCATTAAACGTTTTACTAGGACCTATAGGTATTTCTATCCCCCTATGTTCACTGTTTTGAATGTTGCACCTCCCTCTGTCCCCCGACTACCATTACTTGTGTTTTCCCATCTACTACTCTTTCAAAAGCTACAGCGTCCATTCCAGTTTGTTTGTCATGGAATGTTTTTTCTACTTTCCATGTTTGAACAACATTATCATCAACATCTTTAACGTCAAAATTTTTTCAGTCGCTTATCGCTACGATATGGAGCCTTTGCTCATTCATAATAACTCAAATCTAGCACCTTATTATTTTTACTCAAAGCATTTTCCCTCCCAAGAATTTTAATATATTCTAAATATTAAATAATATTTACGGAGGGAAGTGGAGTAAGAAAATATTGTTTAGGATTAATCATGGTCTTTATCCTAATATTTATAGGAGGTTGCAGTATGGATCAAAAAAATGAAGAACAACAAATAATTGATAAAGCAACAGAAATAGCCATACAACATTTTAAAGAAACTGAAAATACAGATATAGTTGTAACGAAAACAAAATTTGCTCCAAAAGAGTTAGGTGGAATATTTGTAATTGGATATGTAAAAGGGAATAAAGAAAGAAAAGTTACTGCGACAATCCATTATAATAATAATTATGAAGTAGAATCTATTACCTGGGACTCTGAATAATACCTAAATAGAATCCACACTCACAACCGAACCCTATTCCCCACCCCATTTTCAATCGCTTTCTCATACAAATACTTCGCTACTACAATATCGACAACAGCTAGTCCAACAGATTTAAATACGGTAATTTCTTGATCCGTTTCCCTGCCAGTTCGTTCGCCGCTAATAATTTGTCCAAGTTCTGCATGGATATCGCCTTCTTTGAAAACACCTTCTTGTATTGGGATTTGCAAGTCACCTGTTTCTTCTAGTGCTGCTTCTTTTGATTCTACTACTACTTTATTGGCTGAAGAAATGACATGAGAAGGTAGTTCTTGCATTTCCGGCCTGAAAGAACCGACAGCATTTACGTGAACACCAGGTTTGAGTGTGTCTGAAAAGACTGGCGCGTGAGAGTTCGTTGTGGTGACAATAATATCTGCTTCACGTACTGCTTCATTCGAATCTGAGTATATGTAGGTAGGTTTCCTAAATTTCTCTTGTATATATACAGCAAATTCGGCAGCTTTTTGTTCTGTTCGATTATAGAGGATAAGCTTTTCAATATCTCGTACAGCAAGCACAGCCTCAGCAATTCCTTTCGCTTGTTCTCCTGTACCGATAATACATAAGCTTTTCGAATCTTGACGAGCTAGGTGCTTCGTTGCCACACCTGATAAGGCACCTGTTCGAATCATCGTTAAATATGATCCTTCCAAAAGCGCGAGTGGTTCCCCCGTTTGAAAATCCGATAGCATAACAATCCCGTTTATTGTTTTCTTTCCTATTTTTTTATTATTTGGAGCCACCGTTACTACTTTTAATCCAAGCGCCCCAAGTTCTTCAGCTACTGAAGGCATGATTAATGCGGTATTTTGCGCATTCGCAAATGGCAAAGCAGAGCGAATAGGAGTGATTGTTCTTTCTGCCGAAAACTCCTTTAAGGCAATGGCCGCATATTCAATTATTTCGCTCATATCTACTAAACTTCTTTGTTCATCAGCACTTATGACTAACATGTTTGCTCACCCTTTTCTAAATCTTTCTCCACTGTTTCACCAGATGCCATATTCTTATTCACAACCTGCGCCCCCACTAAATCACCTGTAATATTTACAACTGTATGTCCCATGTCTACAAGCGGGGACACAGCTGCGATAATAGGAATAATTGTGAGCGGTAGGCCTAACGTCGAGAGTAAGATCGTTGCGGTAATGACATCTGCGCCTTTTACTCCTGCACACCCCGCCGCAAGTACGATTCCTAGAAATACGGTTTGTACAATCAGGCCAAACGTAATTGGAATGCCGTATACGTTTAATGCGAAGATAGCTAGAACACCTAGTGCTGCTGATAATCCATTCATGTTAACAGTGGCGCCAAGCGGAATCGTAAAACCAGCTACTTTCTCAGGTATATGAAGTCTTTTTTGAGCTACCTCCATTGTTACAGGAAGCGTAGCACTACTTGATGTTGTACTAGCAGCTACAAGCATAGCTGGACTCACTTGATTGAAAAAATAAACTGGACTGATTTTCCCAATCGTTCTCAATATAATTGGATACATAATTAACAAAATAAGTAATAATGACAAATAATCGGCTAGTACATAGCTAACGACTGCAGTGAGCATGTCAGCTCCAAATGTCCCAACTACATTAGCAATCAGTGCCATAATGCCGTAAGGGGCCAATCCAATAACGAGTTCAGCAATTTTAATCATTAATGCCGATCCTTCATGGGCTAATTTACGAATTCCTTTCGTTTGATCTCCAAGAAGAATAAGTGCCATACCGACAAAAATTGCGAAGATAATAATTTGAAGCATATTCGTCTCTGAGGCTGCCTGAATGACGTTAGAAGGAAACCACTGGGTGATGTTCTCGACAAAATTGAATTCTTCTGCCTTAAAGTTCTTCCCTTTCTCAAGAAGACCTTCAGCCCCTTTACCAGGATTGACAAAAAAGGCTATTGCGACACCAATGCTTGTGGCTAATACAGCGGTTACTGCATAGTAAATGAAAATTCTACTACCGATTGCTTTTAACATTTTCGGATTTTCGAGCTGGGTGATTCCCGACACAATACTTAAAAACGTCAATGGAACGATAATCATCTGTAATAAACGGATAAAGATATCCCCAATCGGTTTTAAAGCGACAACTTTCGGTCCTAGCGTTACTCCCAGCAAAATCCCTATGAATGCCCCAATCAAAATTTTGATAGGTAAACTCTGTTTCCTCCACCACTTCATCCTGAATCCCCCCTTATAAGAAGAGTTGTTTTCTAAGCAGAAAACAACTCTAAAAAAACATTAAGCTAGTAAAAACCCTCTTTTCAACGGATCTCTTGGGTCCATTACAAATTGGTGAAATCCTGTAATAAACGCCTGCCCAGTCACTTTTGGAATAACTGCCTCATATTCCTCTACTTTTGTCACTGACAATACTTCACCGATAAATTGTCCGTCAGTGATACACTCATGGATGAAACTTTCTCCGCTTTGCAAGGCATCCTTTTCAAAAAGAGTTGCAAGTCTAGCTGAAGTACCAGTGCCGCAAGGAGAACGATCTACTTGCCCATCAGCAAAAATGGTCACATTTCGTAAAGTAGCATCTTTTTCATTTGGTTCATCAGAAAAGATAACGCCATATATTCCCTTTAAACCTTCTTCGAGAGGATGTTTTACATCCATTTGACTTTCAATATAGTGTTTAATTTTCCCGCCCCACGATTGAATGGCCGATAAATCTTTAAAGTTTACTTTCAAATCAAATTCTTTACTGTCTACAACCGCATAGAAAGCTCCTCCAAAAGCAATATCTACTTGAAATTCATAGCCATCAATCTTTATCGGAACATCTTTTTTGTAAACAAAGGAAGGTACATTTTCAAATGATACAGATTCTACTTGAGTTCCATTATATTTTGCATACGCAATTACCTCTCCTGCAGGGCTATCAATGATAAACTTCTGTTTGTTGCCCGTCACTTCGAACATGCCCGTTTCAATTCCTACTGTGACGACCGCAACAATTCCATGACCACACATTGTACTCCAGCCTTCATTATGCATAAACAATACGCCAAAATCAGCATGAGGGCTTGCCGGCGGCGTAATGATACAACCATACATTCCATGATGCCCTCTTGGTTCATACATCAAAACTTCACGAAGATGGTCCAAGTGTTCCATACAATAAGCTCTTCTTTCTAATTGTGTGTTTCCTTTTATCTCTGGCACTCCGCCTGTAATAATACGTAATGGTTCCCCCGCTACGTGTGCATCAATTGTTGTGTACATTTTACTAATATTCATACCTTTTCCCTCCATTATCGTCATTCACTTATCTTATGAAATACTTATCATTTTAAAAGTATCCTACCTTTTTATTAGCAAGTATCGTGCCAAGCATAAATTAACCTAACATTATTAATATTCATTCAATTTTATTTACATTGTCCTGAAAAAGTTGTATCCTTTTAGCGACAAATCTGTCTACGAGTGTCTACTTTTGTATACGTTTTATATCGGGTTTACATATAAAATCATTGGAGGATATTCTATGAAACAATCTGATTCTTTTGCGATTCCTACATTGCATACGCTTCTCTCTTCTGTAGAAGAAGCAATTTCTATTATAAATACGAAGGGAGTAATGCTTTATTGGAATGAAGCAGCAGAAAAAATGTATAACATAAAGAAAGAAGATATTATCGGAAGGAATGTTCAGGAATTTTTCTTAAAAGAAGATATTATGAATTTAAAAGTCCTTGAGAGTCAGCAACCTGTTCGGGATATTTATCACCTCCCGCGGCCAGATAAACATGTATTGATTAGCACAACACCTATTTATAATGAAAGCAATGAACTAATTGGCTCTATGTCCGTCGAACAAGATATTACCGCTACGATTAAATTAAATGAACAGTTATCCTCTACATCTGAAGAACTCCAGCAATTAAAACAACAAATAATTCAAAATAATAGAGATGATCCTTTCAGCAACATAAAAGGAAATAACTTGGAAATCCAGCATATTATTCATGACATGAAAAAGGTCGCGAAGACAGATGCGACTATTTTGATTACTGGGGAAAGCGGTGTTGGGAAGGAGCTTTTTGCTCAAGCGATTCACGATGCTAGTTTAAGAAGTAAGAAAGCATTTATTCCAATTAATTGTGGCGCTATCCCAAATGCTTTGTTTGAGAGCGAGTTATTTGGTTATGAATCAGGAGCATACACCGGAGCCGCTAAAGGAGGCAAACCTGGAAAAATAGAATTAGCAGACGGAGGTACGTTATTTCTAGATGAGGTAGGAGAACTCCCACTTGATATGCAAGTGAAACTTCTTAGAGCTTTACAAGAAAAAGAGATTTATCGAATTGGAGGACAAACACCTAAAAAAATTAACGTCAGAATTATCGCCGCAACGAATCGTATATTAGAAGATATGGTTTTAAGCGGTACTTTCCGGTCCGATTTATTTTATCGACTCAACGTATTTGCTGTCTGCATCCCGCCGCTTCGTGAGCGTACGGATGATATTTCCTACTTAGCTCATCATTTCTTAAAAGAATTTTCTTTTAAATATAACAAGTCAACTCCTTTTGTTCATCACGAGGCAACGAAGCAATTACATGCATATTCTTGGCCAGGTAACATCCGCGAGTTACGTAATATGATAGAAAGATTGATTGTCCTTCACGAAGGCAGCCAAATATACGAATCAGACATTCTAAAGCTACTGCCGCAAACAAGGTCTTTTTCAGGCCCCGTGAACCAAGATGTACTTTCACTTACTGACGAAAAAGAAAGTCTAGAGAAAACACGCATTCTTCAAACCTTGCAAGACACGTATGGGAACAAAAGCATTGCAGCAAAAATATTAGGAATGTCACGAGCTAATTTATATAAGAAAATCAAAAAGTATGGGATTGTATTCAATAAAGAAGAAAATTGATACCATTCCTCTAAAAAACTCCAACTTACTTCTATCAAGTTGGAGTTTTGCTTACCTTGCTATCTCTTCTCACTTCATAAAACACTACGAATGCAATCCTTAATGATCAGGCAACAAACTGAACCGCAGAATCCTTCCGTTAAGAAAATATTATAAAAAACCATAAAGCTACTCCTAAGTAATTCAATTATTGCGGAGAAATCTAAAATAACGGGCTACATAACATATTCATTCACAGGTTAATTTGCATAGTAAATAACACGCAAAAAAAGCTCAAAGTCCCTATATGACCCTGAGCTTTACTTTTGCATAAGACTTATTTCATTACATCCACTCTTTTCCATGTTCACGAATGAATGTAATATCGTTTTGATAATGTTCAAGGTGTCCTTCATCTATCATTTTTTGAAAATTTATATCGCCTTCTTTGGCTTTTCTTTTCATGTATTTACATAACCCTTCTAATCGTAACAATACCATCTCTAAATAATCTTCTTCCATGCCCTCACCGTAGGATTCAAAAAACAATTTAACTCTTTGTTTTATACGGTCGGCATGCTGTAATGAATTATAATAAACTGCCTCACCTATTTCAGTATGATACACTCTACTTAAGGGGACACAAGTGTAAAGAGTATAGGCTGTAGTCTTGGACCAGGACCAGCAACATCAAAATCAATAATACCTACTGGTTTTTCATGCTTAAAAATAATGTTATATATTGCAAAATCATTGTGGCATACAACCTCTATTTTATTTGGAGTATTATCCATTGGTTTCCAATCATTCGAGAACGGAAAGTCACTTACAGCAGCATGGTAAAGACGAAGCATCTTCGCTATTTCTTTTAAAACATCATTAGGCCACATGCATTCTTTTAAAGGATAATTACCAGCTTCTCCTTCAATAAATGATAATATCTCTCTATCTTTTTCATCAATCCCTAAAAACTTTAATTCCCATAAAATATAGGTATTTATAATCTCCATCATATGTAATTTTTATCTAGTTTAGAATTGCAAGAACAGAAGATAAAACGGCGTTGAAAGAAATCAGGAGAATCTAGATTTAGGGTGTTCAGAAAGAGCGCCCGGTCCTTGTGTTTCAGCTAATGAATAATGAAGATAAAACAAACCATTATAATAAAATTGTGGATGAAACGCTAGCCCTAGCAATCCTCTTTCACCAGATCCACCTTGTTCAGACTTCCCTAATTTTATGATTCGAGAACGAATATCTAAAAAGTTCTTATTTCTCCATCTCCTATGCAAAAGATTTCTCCTATTTGGGTTGCAATAAATAATCTTTCAATTGATTCACCTGGAAGTATAGTTGTTCTTAAAACGGTGGGTAGATTTATCTTACTTACAATGGGTTGTAAACGAACTTTTACTTTTACTTTTATCAATTAACGTTACACCCCTTTCTATTATAAGAATATGATTTGGACTGTGCTATTAGTATCAAATAAGAGATGGCAATTGAATATTAAAAAAGCGTGTTATGATTATCTTCTTCAAAACACGCTTCTTCCTAATATATCGAACATTCATCAACTTTATATTTTAAAATACACCTAACAATTTTTCTGTAAATTTTTTAGAATTCCTCTTAAAAAATTAGACTTATCTTCCTGGTCTATTCAAGACTATTGCTGAGTACGCTGCATTTCCTGCTTCTCCATATAATTGCGCATCTGTTTCATATATCTAGGTGCGTCCATTGGATCTTCTACAATCATTTCAATAATACAGGGTTTTTCAGTACTTTCTATTTCAGCTTGGTTTATTGCCTGATTAAGCTCTCCGTAGGTACGAACTGTGACGGTAAACGCGTCGCCTCCAAAAACTTCTGCTATCCTAGTATAAGACCATTGAGGAATTTTGTTGTACTTTTGATTTTTTGTTTTCACATTCAAATATTTTTCAATCGTATAACCATCATTGTTTAAGACAAAAATTATAGGCTTGCATCCATAATAGAACATGGTACTGATTTCTTGAGCTGTCAGCTGCAAGGCTCCATCCCCTGTAAACAGTAACACTCGCCGTTCAGGCACAGCCATAATAGCACCGAACGCCGAAGGGGTTGCGTAACCGATGGACTGCCAACCGCCTTGCCCAATATATATTACATCGCTCGGCAGTCTCACCTCTGCCATTCCGTTATAGAATGTCCCGGTCTCGACAACTACAATGTCTTCCTCTTTCAGCATGTGCTGAAAACGTGGATAATAGTTGGCCGCTATTAGAGGGGCATCGGCGTTAGCATTTAATTGGTCGTAAGGGAATGACATTTTTTCTACCAAGCCTTGTCCCTTATAACCCACATTCTGTATTGCAAGTAACATGTCAGCTGCAAGAACATTCGGATACTCTGCCTCAGCAATTTTAACCATATCTGGTTGAATATTGACCATTATCAGCTGGTTTAGTTTTGCGGTAAAACTCGCGGTATTAGTATCCGCCAATACCATACCAATTGCGATGATACAATCTGCATTTTCTACCTTACTTTGAACTTCAGAATCTCCAAAAGATCCTAAGTACATTCCCACATAATTTGGATGGGTTTCGTCGAATCCTCCCTTTCCGTACATCATCGTTGCAACAGGAACATTCATGGTGTCTGCCAGTTGCTGAACTGCCGTTTGAAGACCAAAACGCATGGTTTTTACATCCACCAGTATAACTGGTCGATGTGCACGATCTAGTAGCTTATGGACATGATTCACCGCAGCATGAAGAGTCTTCAAATTAGATGTTGGGCGCTGGTGTGTTGGCTCTACACGGGTTTTAATCGGCTTGGTCACTAAATCATCGGCCACAACTAGATATACAGGCTTTTTCTTTTCTTTAGCAATTCGAATTGCGGCTGGAATTTCAATTTTAGCATTTTCGGGCGTAAGCACCGCGGTGTATGCAGTAATTTGCTCATACATGTTGCGAAAAACATCAAAATTCCCATCCATTAAAGTGTGATGCATCAGCTTATGCTCTTTTTGATCATTTTCGGGAGGCGCACCCACTATATGAATGATTGGCACATGCTCACTATTAGCTCCGGCTATAGCATTACAAGCGCTGAGTTCTCCGACTCCAAAAGTTGTAATAAGAGCAGACAACCCTTTAATTCTTGCATAACCATCTGCAGAATAGCCCGCGTTTAGTTCATTCCGACCTTCTATAAAGCGGATACCCTTATAACACTCTAGAGTATCAAGAAGTGTAAAATTATAGTCCCCTGCAATACCAAAAATTTCAGTAATGCCCTCCAATTTTAAACAATCGAATAAATACTGACCAACCGTTTTTTGAGAAGGTTGCCTTTGTAAACCAAAGTTATCCTCATTTATCATGTTTTCCACCACTTGTTCACCCCTTATCTATTTCTTAAACTGTTTTGTTTTATAGTATTCTTTTTGATAATACCCTTTAATTGAACCCATTATCCGTTGCACTGAGCCAAAGCAGTATATCAAACGCAATTAACTAATACAAAAACCTGTTGTTATTAAAGATACATTTTTTATAATTCAAAACAATTATAGGCTTGAGATAAGGTTTAAAAGTTAAAAAAGAATACTTTTTTGAAGAAACTTTAATCATTTTAAATGTGTCAAAATCTATCAAATATCGCTATATTAACAGTTATTTAGAATTATGATTGCACCTTCTTTCACAATAAAAATTATCCCTTTTGATGATCTAAAGGGCATATTTATAATAAAAAGAACATCTTCTGGAATTGAAAAATCGATTAAGGAACCATTGAATGACAATAAACTATTCTGTTAAAGAGCCAATTAATTGAATAACGGTTATTAAGTTAACAGTGAGGTTGGGTATGAATAATTAGAGCTTTAATAACATATAGAGGAAAGAATATAATTATATTGAATATAATAACGTATTTTTAATTGTACCTTTAAGGGGGCGTTGTCGATGAGAAAATATTTCTATTTGATTGGGCAAAAAAACAAGAGGATAACGTTTCACTAGCCCATAAACTACGTGGTTCCTCTTCAATATTAGAAGGAGAGTATCAGATTGAAGAAAATTTATTTAAAACCTATTGACAAAAGTAATTGGGAAGAAGCAATTAAACTGTCTGTTAAAGAAGAACAACAAACATTTATTACATCCAACCTCTATTCTATCGCAGAAATTCAATTTCTAGATAATTTCTATGCAAAAGGTATTTATCTTGATGAAAAAATGATAGGATTTACTATGTTTGGGATAGATTCTGATGATAATAATTATTGGATTTATAGACTTATGATTGATAAAAAATTTCAAGGGAAAGGTATAGGTAAACAAGCTATATATCTGGTTATTGATGAGATAAGACGAAATAATTACGCAAACATTTCTTTAATAATGATTGGATATGCTCCTGAAAACCTTACAGCTAAATTTGTATATAAAAAAGCAGGATTTATTGAAACTGAATTATCACCTTGGGGTGAACAGTTAGCTAAGTATTCTTTATGAGCACTTGGATTCTCCACGTTGACTATTAGACTTATTAAAGAAAAGAGTCCAATAGTATAGCAATGTAGATAGGAAATGATTAAAATTTTTTATAAAAAGAATCAACCAACTGAAAATATTAAGAGCGTGTTTTGATTAACCTTTTTTCCAAAACACGCTCTTTTCTATGATTATTTATCAAAGTTATTAGTATCAATTTGAATAAACTTTATTTAAAAGCAAAAACAATGTTCAAATAAAAGTATGTCTAAATTGAACATACCATACAGCCACAATTTGCTGTTTTCTAAGCTCAAAGTTTACCTCTCCAATAAGTGGAAATAATAGAACTATAAAACATCGAATGGAGGATTTATAGTGACGAATAATGAGAATTACAGTGGAATATTACCCCATAATACCGAATCTTATTGGACGAGCAGTATTCATTTACCAGAATACCCTTCCTTAGAAAATGACATGCAGGTCGATGTTATTATTGTAGGAGGAGGAATTACTGGCATTACTTCTGCCTATCTTTTAGTAAATGAAGGTTTAAAAGTCGCTGTTATAGAGGCAGACAAGTTATTAAATGGAACGACTGGACATACGACAGCTAAAATTACGGCCCAACATAACATGATTTATGACGAGCTTATCAAATATACTGGAAAAACTACCGCAAGATTGTATTATGAAGCAAACATAGATGCTTTAAAATTCATTCAAGCCACAATTAATAAACATCACATTGATTGCGATTTCACTCAACAAGATGCTTATCTGTATGCCACAACAGAAGAATATGCATTTAAATTAGAAAAAGAAGCAGCAGCTTATAAAGAGCTTCGTATTGAAGGCGAACTTGTAAACAAACTTCCAATTGACTTAAAAATACATAATGCACTTGTTATGAGAAATCAAGCACAATTCCATCCCCTTAAGTATTTAGCTCATCTTTCAAATATAATTACAGAAAAAGGTGGATACATCTTTGAAAATACGACAGCAGTAAATATAAAAACAGGCGAACAACCTGTAGTTCTTACCCGTGGAGGAGCTAAAATTACAGGAAAGTATATTCTCTCTTGTTCTCATTTCCCTTTTTATGAAGGCGCAGGACTTTACTCTACAAGAATGCATGCAGACCGATCCTATATAATTGCTGCTAAGACAAAAACAGATTATCCAGGTGGTATGTATATTAGTGTAGATGAACCGACACGCTCTCTCCGTTCTACAACAATTAATGGAGAAAAATTTATTCTTATCTCTGGAGAAAGTCATAAAACGGGACAAGGCGGAGAAACACTAAAACATTATGAAGCCTTGGAAATATTCGGGCAACAAGTTTTTGGGCTTGAAAATATTGCATACCGTTGGTCAGCTCAAGATTTAATTACACTAGACAAAATTCCTTATATCGGTGAAATTACATCCGATCAGAAAAATATATTAATTGCTACTGGATACAGAAAATGGGGTATGACAAACGGAACCGCAGCGGCGCTTTTATTTCGAGATATTATATGTAGAGAAAAGAACAAATACCGAGAATTGTATACCCCTTCTCGTTTTCACATGAATCCAAGTTTAAAAAACTTCTTAGTAGAAAATGCAAATGTTGTTGGCCATTTAATTAAAGGAAAGTTAGAAATTCCTCAAAAGTGCATCCATGATTTATCTAACGATGAAGGAGCTGTCATTGACATTGATGGACATAGAAAAGGAGCTTATAGAGACGCAGAAGGTAAACTTCATATTGTAGATACAACTTGTACCCATATCGGATGCGAAGTTGAATGGAACAATGGTGAACGTTCTTGGGATTGCCCATGCCATGGTTCGCGATTCTCGTATACAGGAGAAGTACTTGAAGGGCCTGCTGAAAAGCCATTACAAAAGTATGACTATAAAATGCTAGATAATCTTACTTCAGAAGACTCTGGTTATTAATAAAAAACACTTAACCAAAAAGAAAGAGCGTGTTTTGAAAAAATATTTATCAAGACTTAATTTTATAAAATGGTTTAATATAAATCCCCCCAATATATTATATATGTTGGGGAATTTATATTATTTACATTCGTTCTTCGTTATATGGGGACCCACCACATCACTATCAACTAGGGATACATTAAGGAAAACTTCAGAAGCAAAGCAAGCCCACTCCNNNNGGAGTGGGCTTGCTTTGCTTACTGATAATGATAAGATAGGTTAATTTTACATGTATACGAGATTTATCATTATCATCATGAACTTTTGTTGATGGTATATATATATTTTTTTACTCATAAGAATAGAACTAGCTTAGTATTTACTGGGGGGGATTAAGAATGAATAGGGATGAAACCTCATTACACCCTGATACGGGTGTTACGTCTGTAATGTTTGTTGAACGATCATTAAATGAAATTCGTTTTTGGTCTAGAATCATGAAGGAGCATTCTTTTTTTCTTCGATTAGGATTTAGATGTGAGGATACCCAACTAATCGAAGAAGCTAATCAATTTTATCGATTGTTTGAACATATCGAACAAATAGCATATTCCTATACAAATGAAACAGATCCTGGGCAAATAAAAAGATTTAATTCAGAAGTACAACAAGCTGCAACTAATATTTGGGGATTTAAACGAAAAATTCTAGGATTAATTCTCACATGTAAATTGCCAGGACAAAATAATTTTCCGCTGTTAGTGGACCATACAAGTAGAGAAGCTAATTATTTTAGAAACCGTTTAATGGAATTAAATGAAGGTAAATTAGATGCCCTTCCTGATGCTATTATTAAAGAAAATGTTTTCTTTTTAAGGATTATGGCAGACCATGCTAAATTTATTGGTCACCTTCTTGATCCATCGGAAAGAAAGCTTGTAGATACAGCCCGGAATTTTAGCAATGATTTTGATGAATTGATGTATCAAGCAATCGACTTAGAATCTATGAAACCACAATCTCAAACAGTACCTCTTTTAGATCAATTTTTAGATCAAAATCGTGTGTCAGTTACATCTCTTCGTGATTTCAAGAAAACGGCACGTGATTTAATTGAGCAATGTAAAATAAAGAGTATCATTCATCCATTATTAGCAGACCATGTATTTCGTGAAGCTGATAGATTTCTTGAAATAATTGATATGTTTGATGCTCATCTTACCAATATTAAATCACAACCTAGATAGTGAAAAATAAGAAAAGATACTATTTTTCCTTAAGCTGAGAAGTTAACAGTTTATTGTTAACTTCTTTCTTTATGATGGACTCATACATTATTTTATTAAATATTACCAAAGGGATTTTTAATGTATAATTTCTTTTGATAAATTGAGGATTTCAGGAAAATTGACAGTAGGCAATAGTTTCAGGAATTTGAAAGTAAACGAATAATAAAAAAGTTACTTTCATGGATGATAAAGAATGTTAATTATTAAAGGTTAACTTAAGGAAGATTTTACACATGTTTTGAAGAAAAAAGACGACCTATTAAATGTCATCTTTCGTTTTTCTTTTAGAACAATGCTTTAATAAAAACATTTTATAAATTTACGTATATTTAGGGGGGAACCCCTTTTTCCCCACCCTTTGCCTCACACCCCAAAATACGGGATTAGCCCCTAATCTACAGGCTGACTGAGAATTCGTCGATTGATGGTAATCCAAGTAACTGTAAATAATATCATTAATAGTATTACAATGGGATACAATTTGCTTTGAGGTATCATGCATTAATCCTCCCATTGCCTCTGCTACAATCTGATTTAATATGAGATCATATTTTAAAATGGAAAACTGATAATAATACTAACAAAAACATCCTCTGACTACTTCCTTTTATAAATCTAAAATTCAATAAACCTATTTCTCCTCATACCATGGGTTTAAATGAATTAGTACTTCATATACTTCTGGGTTCTGATTTATTATAGTATTTTTTATCTCTCTACAAATATCATGTCCTTGTTGGATAGTTAAATATGCCGGAACACTAATTCTAATATCAATTAATACATAGTGACCATGATCACGCACACGCATTCTTCAAACCTTGCAAGACACATATCGGAACAAAAGCATTGCGGCGAAAAAATTAGGAATGTCGCGCGCTAATTTGTATAAGAAAATCAAAAAGTATGAGATTACATATGTAATACATCCAAACCTCAAATGATGAGCTTTATTAAAGAGACCATCATTCAGGATCATTCAAGTTTCCTTTTCATAAAAACTAGACTAAACTTCTCTCCAGTTTTTAAAATTTCACAACTTACTTTGAATAAAGATTCTTCTTTCTCCCATTGAAATTATTTAAGAAAAACAAAATAGTCGGAAAAATAAGTATAATGTTGTTTAAAACGATATTAAGAACCATTATTTTATACTACATTTGCTTCTACGATATTTTTTAAATATACTTTTCTTATAAATAAAAAAAGGAAGTGCATGATATGATTGATATTTTTAGTAGATTCCTTGAGATAACGAATAACATTTTATGGTCATATATTCTTATTGCAATGTTAATCGGCCTCGGGCTTTATTTTTCTTTTAAATTGAAATTTGTACAAATTAGCCATTTTGGTGACATGGTACGATTAATCAGTAATGGCTTTAACAAAAAGACAAAGAAAAAGGATAGCATATCCCCGTTTCAAGCATTTTGTTTGAGTGCAGCAGCCCGCATTGGAATCGGAAACTTAGCTGGTGTGGCGCTAGCTATTTCAATGGGCGGACCTGGTGCAGTATTTTGGATGTGGTTCATTGCGATTATTGGAGCTGCTACAAGCTTTGTAGAGTGTACACTTGCACAAATTTATAAGATAAAAGACGGACGTGGATTCCGCGGGGGTCCCGCTTATTATATGGAGAAGGGACTAAATAAACGCTGGATGGGCGTTTGGTTCTCACTCCTGATTACTGTTACTTATGGATTAATTTTCAACTCTGTACAAGCAAATACAGTAACATTAGCATTTGAAAACGCATTTGGTTTAGAACGGTACATCGTAGGAATTGTAATGGCTGCATTAGTTGCGATTATTATTTTTGGTGGTATTAAAAGTATCGCACGTATTACAGAAACGATTGTTCCGCCAATGGCGATTGTTTATATCGCCGTAGCTGTTTTTGTTGTAATTAAAAACTTCTATATTTTACCTGATATTTTTCTAGAAATATTTAGAGGTGCATTTGGTTTAGATCAAGCAATTGCTGGCGGCATCGGGGCAGCAATGAAGTATGGTATTCAGCGTGGTTTATTCGCAACAGAAGCGGGTATGGGTAGTTCACCAAACGCCGCCGCTACATCAGATGTCACTCATCCTGTAAAGCAAGGACTTGTTCAAGCGCTTGGCGTTTTCGTTGATACGTTTTTAGTATGTACTTCAACAGCATTTATCGTCTTATGCTCCGGGGCATATAAGCAAGCGAATTTAGAAGGAATTGAGTTAACACAAATTGCATTAAGTTCACAAATTGGCTCATGGGCAAGCAGTTTCTTAGCGATTATTATTTTCTTATTTGCGTTTAGTTCATTACTAGGAAACTACTATTATGGTGAAACCAATATTGCATTCATTAAAGAAAGTAAATCATGGTTAATGATTTATCGCGTTGCAGTAGTTGCGATGATTTTATTCGGATCCGTTGCGACACTTCAAACTGTTTGGAATATGGCTGATTTCTTTATGGGTCTTATGGTATTTACAAATTTAATTGCCATTACCCTTCTTGGTAAGTTTGCATATGCCGCTTTAGCAGACTATATAAAACAAAAGAAAGCTGGAAAAACACCAATTTTCCAAGCTGATTCTATTCCTGGCTTACAGAATACAGAGTGTTGGGAAAAAGAGAATTCAAAGGAAGAAAAACAAGCCGTATAGGAAAAGAAAGAAAATCCAATTTCTTACTATGAGAAATCCCCCTTATTACAAATTGAATTTGTAATAAGGGGGATCTTTTTGAATGCATAATCCTACTCATTTTTGTGCTTGTTTGAATTAGAGAAAAGTGCGATGCGTTACTTATTCAACCAAAGAGTTTTAAAAATTGCAAAAATACAAGTTACTTTTCATACACATTATGAATTTTTCACTGCTTCAATTTCTAAAGATTCTTCGTGCCACCAAAGTGCTTCTTCAGGATCTTGCTTCGCTATTGCGTGTGCTTCTTTTTTCGTTTCTACAGTCGGGTACGAACCTTTCAAGGCACGACCTGACGTTGTCACAAATAGTAGGCTAAATACAATGATGCCAATTAAGCTGACACCGGTTAAATAAAATGCGGGTGCAAGTGCATTTCCAGTAGCATGAACTAAATATGAACATACGAGCGGTGTTGTTCCACCAAATATGGATACGGAGATATTAAATGATATCGAGAGTGCACGATAACGTACATCTGTGAAAAAGAGAGATGGTAATAAAGAAGGCAGTGTTCCTTCATAAACACTAAGGAAGAAACCTAAAACAAAGATACCTATAAAAATAGCTGCAATATGTCCATTGCTGATTAATAAAAAGGCAGGAATTGAACATACTGTCAAACCGAGTAATCCGAATTGTACTACACGTTTATTACCAACTTTATCGCTTAATTTCCCGAAATAAAGCGCCAGTGGAATCATGAGTGCCATCGTAATTGAAATAATGATTAAACCAGTCGTTTCTTTAATTTTTAATACTTGTGTTAGATAAGAAGGAATATAAGAAAGGATCATATAGTTTGTAATATTAAAGAAGGCAACAATTACTGTGCTTAAAAGAAAGTCTTTTTTATGATATTTCAAAATATCAATAAACGGAATTTGTTCATCTTCTTCAGAATCTCCCTGCGCTTTTTCCATCTCTTGGAATATAGGAGATTCATCTAAATGGCGGCGTAAATATAAACCGACCAAACCAATTGGGGCAGCAATTAAGAACGGGATACGCCATCCCCAGCTAAGCATTTGTTCATCTGTTAACACTACCGTCAAAACAGTAACGATTACTGAAGCCGCGATGTAACCAGAAAGCGTCCCAATTTCAAGACCACTACCAAGTATACCACGCTTCTTATCGGGAGATGATTCAGCGATATACACCATCGCTCCTGAATATTCCCCACCTGTGGAAAACCCTTGAACCATACGAGCAACTAATAATAAAATCGGTGCCCAAATTCCAATTTGTTCGTAGGTTGGTAGTAGTGCAATGAATAATGTCGAAAGTGCCATTAAGATAATAGTTGTACTTAATACAATCTTTCGGCCATATTTATCACCAATTCTACCAAAGAAAATACCACCAATCGGCCTAACTAAGAAGGCAGCAGCAAATGTACCAAATGTTAATACAAGCTGTAAGCCACTATCGTGAACACCAGAGAAGAATAATTGACTTAAAATAACCGCTAAATACGCATATAGGCCAAAGTCAAACCACTCCATTGCATTCCCAATACCAGTAGCAATAACGGCTTTCCTGGCTTGTTTTGGGTTCACTACAATTACATCTTGAGGTCCAAAATCTAAATTATTTTTTTGTTGCATATAATAAAAACAGCTCCTTATTTCATTTAAATCATTAAGCACACTTTCTCTTATAGAATAAATTCAATACGAAGCACTTAAGGAAAAGCACCCTCTCTTTACCTATTACTATTGTTTCATAAAATCAATTCCTTGTCTAACGATATGGGGTATAGACCACATGATAAAGCGCTTTCACAAAAAGGGATACACCCTATAAATATTTCGGAAACATCCATATACCCCATATTTTATATAGAAATATTGAGTATTCTTCTCCTATACCATTTATTTTCCAAATATATCGCTTGTTTCTCAACATATATCCGTAATTCAATAAATTTCGGTATTCGCCAAAAAAAATTAAAAAGCTACTTCAAAAAGTAGCTTTTGACAAGAAATTTCGGTCCACAACCACATCCGGCACTTTCCCCGCAATCTCCTCCCCAATCTTCAAACTAGCCGTTGCTGCTGGAGACGGTGCATTACAAATATGCATAGAGTTGATGCCCGGGATAATACAGAAGTCATCTACCATATTTCCATTCGATAGAATCGCCTGCGCCCTTACACCAGCATGAGTTGGAACGATGTCTTTCTCTGTAAGTTCTGGTATGAGGTGCTGCAAGCTTTTAAGAAAAGATTGTTTACTAAAAGAACGAATCATTTCCTTCATGCCCTCTTTCATATTCGGCATCGCCATCTTCCAAAATCCTGCGTATGTCATTGTTTCCATAAAGTCTTTTATATCAAAATCCTTTTTTGTATATCCTTCACGTTTAAAACTTAACACTGCATTAGGCCCAGCATGTACGTCCCCATTTATCATTCTTGTAAAGTGAACGCCTAAGAATGGAAAGTCTGGGTTGGGAACTGGGTAAATTAAATGTTTTACAAGATGACGTTTTTCTGGAATGAGTTCATAATATTCACCTCGGAACGGGACGATTTTCATATCTGTTAGTATTCCTGCTTTTTTTGCGATTCGGTCGCTATGTAGTCCAGCGCAATTAATGAGAAATCTTGTTTCAAAGACGCCTTTGTTTGTTTCGATTGTAACGAAATCTTTGTGTTCAAAAATTCGTTCTGCTTTTGTACCTAAGTGTACTTCTCCTCCGCTTTTCTCTATGAAACGTGCAAATGTATGACTGACTCCTTTATAATCGGCAATGCCGCAAGAAGGAACGCGAATAGCTCCTACTCCTTTTACGTGGGGTTCGATTTCCGCTAGTTCTCCTTGGTTGATTTTTGAAATGTTCAGCCCATTTTGTAGACCTCTTTCATACAGGTTATGCAAAAGAGGAATTTCTTCTTTTTCTGTTGCAACGATCACCTTTCCGCACATGTCATAGGCAATGCCATTTTCTTTGCAGAACTGAACCATCGCTGCGTTTCCTTCTTTTGCAAATCTCGCTTTATAGCTACCTGGTTTGTAGTAAATGCCAGAATGAATGACACCGCTATTATGTCCTGTTTGGTGATGCGCAAGTTCGTTCTCTTTTTCAATTACTGCGATTTTGGCATGAGGAAATTTTTTCGTTAAGGCCATTCCAGTTGAAAGCCCCACAATTCCTCCGCCGATAATTAGAAAATCATACATTTAACTTCCCCCTTATGTCTGTATCCCCTATATTAGGAAAGGCAGGCCTTATTGTAAGACCCGCCACATGTATTATTTAGAAAAACAGCCGCGCTGGCGCATGAGTTCTCGATATAGATCTTTGTTTTTCTCAAAAGGAGCGCGCCCATGCATCCAAAATAAATTGTTTAATAGAACAAGATCCCCAACTGGTAGTTTTAATGCGTGTGTTGCTGGAGAGTTTTCAACAGAGTATGATAATTCCTTCAAATATGTTGCCTGTTCAATATTATCCGGATAAGCAAATTGATCAATAAAACAAATGCACGGTGCATTGTTTACATCAAAAAATGTTTCACGGTATACGATTTCTTGCGCATTTTTACTTGGAGGCGCTTTGTACGTAACCTTAACTGATGCGAGTGGATGATTGCGAAACTTATCAAGTTCTTCCCAATCATCTAAATGAAGCAGGCGTGATTCGCCGCCTACTGCATTCTTTTCCTCTATTTTCATCATAAGGAGCCAATCTGTCGGTTCGTCAACAAATGTCCCGTCTGTATGAAGCGTAAATAATCGATATGCTTGGCGAAGATACGAATCACTACTATCTGTATCTTTCACGTTAAATCTTGCGTAATACGTTCCTGTCATCGCGTCAAAGTTAGACGTACCAATTAAATGTGTTAATGCAGTTG
This sequence comes from Bacillus cereus, assembly GCF_002584535.1. Taxonomy (GTDB): domain Bacteria; phylum Bacillota; class Bacilli; order Bacillales; family Bacillaceae_G; genus Bacillus_A; species Bacillus_A arachidis. Next base: position 7,858 of record NZ_NUOT01000014.1, on the reverse strand, counting down.
CAAATTTCACATAGTCTCCTGCATCAGTCGTTTCGCCTTGTACACCAATTGTAAACCCGCCCGTTTCACGGTCATGAATAATACCTCGAACATTTTCCATAAAGGATTCACCAAAAAGCTTTTTCATTTGATCCGCAATAATAAAACGCGAATACGGAATATATTGTAAGGATTGCTCCGAATGTTCTTTTACCCCTTCGAAAAACTGCCCAAGCAATTGCCCGTCTAACACAATATGATACAACCTTTTATGTTCTGGATGAGGCACAATTTCATACCCCTCATATTTCTTCGCAAACTTCATCTTCACTTCTTGCTTTGTAATCACTGACATTTTATTTCCTCCTTTAGTTTAAGTAAACGAAAAAGCCAGTCATACGCATCTACAATAAAAATTGTAGAAAACGTACAACTGGCTTTAAATTACGAGTGTTCTTTAATCTCTTAAAGTACAGTAATAATAGACAGTTTTTTTATGAAAATATGTGCAAAACAGAAAATGAAGATCGGATATAGAGAAGGCTAATTTCTCGTATGGATCTTATCACTTTGTAATTATATGATAATTCAAAATATTTACACTGTCAATATGTTTTTATTATTTATTTTCATGTAGTTAACCATAATACTTAATCTCAGCATTCTCTTTCTTTGCTCGAATCGTGATTCTTCCAGTAAATTGTGGTGGATTTTCATATTTTTTCTCAACTTCATCAAACATAGCTGTTAAAATAGATTCTAACTCGCCTAATGTAGTTTCCTTTGATAACCCTTTTACTCTTGCAATTTCAATACTTTTATAGGCACCCTCAACATTTACTAGCTCTTCTTCACCGAATCCTTTTACTTCAAATTCTACTTTCATTTTCTCCAAGTCATTCCCTCCTTCTGAAAACTGCTCTTTAGTAGAAGAGCAATCCTACTTTTATTGTATATGAAGCAGCAATAATTCACACCATATTCATCTATTATAATTTTTATATTTAAGAGAACTTTCTTTTGACATGTACTTTTCATTTTCTTTTTCCTGGCCACACGCTTTACATATGTTACACGTTTTCACCACACCATTTTTCGCGCACCCTCTTTTTTGCTTTACACCTTGATTTAATTTTGACATTTTATCAGCCTTCTCATTAGATAAACATAAAAAAGCCAGTTATATTCCGCTCACTAAATAAGCTGAAATATAACTGGCTCTCGTCTATGAACGCTCTTTACAGAATAAAGTGCAATAAACTAGGCAGTTTGTTATAGATTTGTTTCCTCGCACTCTTCTAGCGGTTTGTTGCCATTTAAATAGTTTGTATATTGACGATATAAATCTTTTACCGCGCTAATAATTGCATTTTGCGCTTTTCCTTGATAGTGATACGTGATTTCTTGAATGATATCTTCAATACCATCTCGTAAACTATGTCCTCTTAACATTTGAGCAATAAAGTCTCTCCCATGTTCAGTAGCAAGGGTACATGACGCTTCAATTATAACGTGATATTTGTGATCTGCTTCTATTGTAATTGTTAATGTTTCATAGACACTGCGTACAGCCATCCCTTTCGGAAGTCTTGAGTGTCCTGCCATGAAAAAAGTACCTTTACGCATGTTCATCCCCCATTTTATAACTTATACTTGATCGATATATACTGTCTTCACCCTTGTATAAAATTCTGCAGCTGTTTTTCCTTGTTCACGTGGTCCCGCGCTCGAATTTTTCATTCCCCCAAACGGAACTTGCGGCTCTGCTCCTGCAGTTTCTGAGTTGACATGGACCATTCCAACTTCCATATCATCGATAAACTGCTGGGCTAGACTGAGATTATTTGTACAAACAGATGCGCTCAGCCCATATTCTGTATCGTTCGCCAAATAAATCGCTTCTTGATAATTGTTCACCTTAAATAAACAAATAACAGGGCCGAAAATTTCTTCTTTCGCAATTCGCGCGTCTTGCGGTACGTCTTCAAAAATAGTCGGCAGGACATAATATCCTTGTTTTAACTCATCTTCTTCTGGTACGTCGCCTCCGCAAAGTAATGAAGCTTCTTTCTTTCCAACTTCAATCATCGATAAAACAGCGTGCTGTTGACTCTCGGATACGCACGGCCCCATAAACGTATTTTGTTCGAATGGGTTTCCAGCCTTAAGCGCTTCTGTACGCAATAGGAGCTCACTTCGAAATTCTTCATAAATGTCCTCTTCAATAATCACTCTGCTTGTCGCTGTGCATTTTTGCCCCGTTGACATAAATGCACCTCTTATCGCAATATCGACTGCCTTCTGAACATCAGCATCCTTTAATACGACTAATGGGTTTTTCCCTCCCATTTCTAACTGCACTTTCTTTCCGCTTGCAATCGCGGTTTGCTGAATGGTTTTTCCGACGCTATTCGAACCAGTAAAGGATATCGCTTTTATATCCGGGTTTTCTGTTAATTCCGTTCCAACGACTGAACCTTTTCCGAATACACAATTGATCACTCCAGCAGGAATTCCTGCCTCGTGAAAAGCATTCACAAGGTGATAGACTGATTTTGGCGTAATTTCAGCAGGCTTTATGACAACCGTATTCCCGTAAATAAGTGCCGGCGCCATTTTCCATGCGGGAATCGCAATTGGAAAGTTCCACGGCGTAATAAGTCCGACTGGTCCAACTGCTACACGTTTGCTGTAGAGCATTGTTTTCGGATTTGCCGAAGGAATCATTTCTCCTACTGGCTGATTCGCTTCTCCTGCATAGTATTCAAGAATACTGATTGCTCGCTTCGTCTCTCCCATTCCTTCCGCAATCGTCTTTCCTTCTTCGCTTGTTAAATCTTGACCGATTTCAGTAACCCTCTCCTTTAATATCGCTGCTGCTTTCCATAAATAACTTGCCCGCTCTTGGAATGATAGCCCTTGCCAATGTTGAAAAGCTTCTTTCGCTGATGCAATAGCCGCCCTAGTATCATCTGCCGAGCTTAATGGAAATTCTCCTAATACTTCTCCATTATGCGGGTTATAGTTTTTCGAATATTGATTTGTAGATGGCTCTCTCCACTGGCCATTTATATAATTGAAAAACTGCATTCTTCTACCTCCATCATTGTTTCTTATTTTGATAGATTCGCAATTGCACTTTCAAGAATCGCAAGCCCTTCCTCAAGTTGTTCATCTGTAATAACAAGGGGCGGTAAGAAACGAAGGACATTTCCATAAATTCCAGCGCTTATTGTGATTACACCTTTGTTATGCGTTTCTTGCATAATCGCTTTTACTTCTTCTGTTGCTGGCTCTTTCGTATTGCGATCTTTGACAAGTTCGATCGCCGTCATAGCCCCAAGGCCTCTTACATCTCCAATACATTCATATTTTTCCTTCCAGCTATGGAACACTTCCATCATACGGCTACCGATGACTTCAGCACGTTTTACTAACTGCTCTTCTTCAATTACATCTAAAACAGCGAGTGCAGCTGCGCAAGCAACCGGACTTCCTGAAAAGGTACCACCAAGTTGTCCCGGCCCAGGAGCATCCATCAATTCCGCTCTTCCTGTTACTGCGCTAAGCGGCATCCCTGCAGCAATGGATTTGGAAAATGTCATTAAATCAGGAGCTACGCCAAAATGATCCATCGCAAACAAACTTCCTGTACGAGCAAAGCCCGTTTGAATCTCATCAGCAATCATGATAATTCCATATTTATCACAAAGGTTTCTAACGCCTTGTATAAACGTAGCACTTGGAACGATAAATCCACCTTCACCTTGAAGCGGTTCCAAAATGATGGCAGCAATATTATCACTCGCTACTTCCTCTAACATAAAACGTTCGAAATACGCTAAAATTCGCTCATCTACTTCTTCTTTCGTCATGCCGTCTTCTGCGCGGTAATAATACGGATAAGGCAGCTTGTATACATCTGATGCAAACGGGCCAAATCCATGCTTATAAGGTTTTACTTTACTCGTAAGCGACATCGTCAGAAGTGTACGTCCGTGATATGCACGTTCAAACGAAACGATGGCACTGCGCCCAGTCGCTTTCCTAGCGATTTTCACAGCATTTTCTACCGCTTCCGCCCCGCTATTAGCAAACATTGTTTTTTTCTTAAAATCTCCTGGCGTTAATTCATTCAATCTCTCAGCTAGTTCAATATAGCTTTCATACGGTGCTACATGAAAACAACTATGAATAGAAGATTCCACTTGGCTCTGAATGGCTTGTACGACCTTCGGATGACAATGCCCAACATTTTGCATACCAATCCCGCCTGCAAAATCTATTAATTCATTGCCATCTACATCCGTAATGATTGCTCCTTTTGCCGACCCTACATATAACTGCGTAATATTATAAGGGCCACCAGGCACCGCATTGTTTCTTCTCTCATGTAGACTATTAGATTTTGTCGTTACAATATTTTGCTTTTCTTTTAACATGGAACATACCCCTTTCTTACTCCTTCTCTAAACTAACTTTCGAATCTTGTATAATCGTAAACTCTTCGTTTATCGGTACTCGTTTATTTCTATCTCTTAAGAAATAAATTGCGATAACGATAGCAGTCGCTAACATCGTCATATAAAATTGCATTCTCATATCCTCTATAAACGCTTGTGCAACAAATATCGTAATAATCATCGCAAGTGTTGCATATGTGAGGTAAGGGAATAACCACATTTTTACCTTTAGTTGCCCCGAGTCTTCTCTTTCAGCTTTTCTTCTTAACCGAATATGTGAAACGGCAACGAACATATACATCAGCATTGTAACGCCGCCTGAGCTATTCGCTAAAAAAGCAAATAATTTATCAGGTGATATGAACTTGAGCATAGCGCAAATGAATGCAAATACAATACTTGCATAGATTGCCCAAACGGGTGTCCCTCTACTGTTTAACTTTGAAAAAATAAAAGGAGCGTCTCCCTTTTTCGCAAGTGAAAATAACATACGAGAACTCGTGTATATTCCGGAATTCATAACCGAAAGGAGCGACAGAAACACAACTCCATTCATAATTTCTGCAGCAGCAGGGATTCCTGCCATCTGAAATAAACTTGCATATGGTAGTTTCAATAATTCTGCATTGTTCCACGGCATAAAAATGACCAAAATCGTTACAGACCCTACAAAGAAAATCATAAGACGCCATACAACACTGTTAATCGCTCTTATTACGTTTTTCTCTGGATTGTCAGACTCTCCGGCCGCAATCGCTGCTACTTCACTCCCCGATAAGGAGAAAGAAATAAATACAACACTGAGCAATACAGGCATAATCCCTTTTGGAAAAAAGCCTCCGTTTTCAGAGATCATCGAAAGGTCTGGTCTATCTACGTTAGGAACAAGTCCAAAAATCATTGCAATTCCTAACACTAAAAATGCAAGAATCGCTACAACTTTAATAAATGCTAACCAATATTCAAACTCTCCATATAACTTCACTGAATAAACATTTGTCATTGTCATAAGGATAATCACGAACAAACTCGCTATCCATGTTGGTATGGAAGGAAACCAATTATTGATCATCACGCCTAACAATACCGCTTCAATTGCAATAATGATGAGCCAATTGAACCAATATAACCAACCGATTGTGTACCCTGCCCAAGGTCCAATTGCCTTATGTGCATATGTTGAGAATGAACCACTATCAGGGTTTACCGCAGCCATCTCCCCGAGCATCCGCATCACAAGTACAACCATTAAAGCGCCAATGATATAGGACAAAATGGCAGCTGGACCTGTTGATTGAATAATTGTCCCACTTCCTACAAATAAGCCTCCCCCGATAACCCCGCCAATCGAAATCATTGTTATATGCCTGGTTTTTAAGTCTTTTTGTAATTCCTTTTTTTCTTGCACCAAAAAGATCACCAACCTATAAGTATTTATTTTCATAAATCCTTTTCTTAAAGTGAACATACATAATATCGAAACATCGCCCATGATTGATAACGCTTTCTCAAAATCCTCCTATAAGGTAAAACTTTAATCAGCGGGCGGATTCTTCATCCCCACTGATTATTAATTGAACGAATCGGACCTTTATGGGCAATTATCCTCCACCTTCTGAATCTTGAGGCGTGGGGTCTTACTGCCCGTTAAGACGGGATAAATAGAAACAATAAAAAGAGCCAGAAAAACAATGTAAAGAATTACATTGGATTTTACTGTCTCTATCCTTATGGCTCGTCTTCCTGCTAAGGAAGTTCAAGTGGAAAGAAGCCAATCATCCTCGATTAAATTGAACGAAATCATATCCGGGCATGCAGAGAGGCTAATCACTGTCATCCGATAATAAGCTAATAATAATACAAATAGACTGAATATTCAACATTTATTTTAAATTCAGTCATTCGCTATAAAAAAACGAAATTTATAAATTCCAAAACATATACTATTTAAAAGTAAAAAAAGGAAGTGATTTCCATGTATTACGGAACAAAAGGATGGTACGTAGCCGAACTTAAAAAAATAGGCGTTCGTTATTATGAAGGAAGAAAATTGGAAAGCTATCGTGCCCATGTTTTACGCAATTTATTAGCTGCAAAACAAGAAGAACTTAAAGGTAAGTAATCTATTATGATTCATCGATAAAACGATATCGACTGTTCTTTCGAATATATAAGGTAGCACCGCATACCCATCAAACTAAGATTATATAAGTATAATTTCATGTGAGATTTTTTCTTCCTTTTCAACATAAAAGATGCAGCTACGAAGACACCAATTACTGACCTTGAAACATATCTAGATGCAATTAAAAATACCTTCATGTACATCCAGCCGGTACTAAGAATATGGAACCTGAAGCTATGTTCCATACAGAATTTCCAACTAGCGGCACTTATAAAATATGGGGACAATTCCAGCATAAAGGTAAGGTATTTACAGTACCGTATGTAATTACTATTCCTTAACAACAATCAATACAAATAATAAAAAAATCGCTTCAGATAGCGATTTTTTTCTATTTACTTTTATCTTATTTAAGAGCAGTTAGTATCTTCGGAAAAACCAGTGAAACATATATTCTTTCATAAAGCTTTTAATAAGAATATAAGGTCTAATCCTTGTTGAATATAGAATTAGTCCCTATGTTTACTTCATATAATGTTTTGTTATGTAATCCTGACATGATTAGAATATTCTTAATGGAACATTTCGTTATTTCTATTAAAATGGAATAAAAAGGAGATGATTATACTGAAAATCTTTTTCTATTTCTTACTCATCCTGTTATTTCTTGTGGTTGATTACTATTGCTTAGATATGGATAGCAAAAGATGGGGATGGTTTAAAAATAGAAGTAAAAAGCAAAAAACAATCTTTTTTACTCTTGTTCTTCTCTTAACTTTCATAGGATACATACTTCTTGATGCTAAGTACTTTCTTTCATAAGCTAAAAGAACCAATTTTTCTTTCGGGCTCAATAGTTCATAGCACTCACTTCCCGTTCCCATAATACTACTGATTATGCAAAGGGAAATTCCCTTCAGTACTTGTGAAGGGGGATATTAAAGGTTTTACAATACTTTATGTTATTGACACTTCCCCCCTAAAGGAGCAAGCTGGAAAAACCAGTGGGATTCTTGCAACCAATTAAAAAAGCGCCCTATAAACAGGGCGCTTCACTTTTACCTAATGACTAATATTAGCCGATGGGTATAATGTTGTTCCTCCAATTGAAACTTTTATTTCATTTGTTAATGGAACATTTTGTTCATTAATAATTGTTCTCCACCATTCCCATGCAAGACCTGTACATTCTCTCGCTACGACTTTTACATTCTTTGAATTCGGTGGAAGTGGTATGACTGTATTGAAATGAGCAGTTCTGTCTCTGCCACTTCCTTCCCAAGTTTTATGG
>NZ_NUOT01000149.1 GCF_002584535.1 Bacillus cereus | reverse complement strand
GAGTATGACTTGTTAAGTGGAGAATTTTCTGATGTGGAAATTGAACCAGGAAAACGAAGTGATCAGGCATATAGTGCGACTCGAACAGGCATGGCACAAAAGAATGAACTGTATATTCGTGATTTAGGATATTTTCGTCTACAAGACTTTAAGTCTATTCAAGATAAGCAGGGATATTATTTATCTCGTCTTAAGTTACCAACTAAAATATATAGAAAAGAATTTGAAACAGT
>NZ_NUOT01000148.1 GCF_002584535.1 Bacillus cereus | reverse complement strand
GCTGGTGTGAAAATTCAACTAGAGTATGATTTGTTGAGTGGAGAATTTTCTGATGTGGAAATTGAACCAGGAAAACGAAGTGATCAGGCATATAGTGCGACTCGAACAGACATGGCACAAAAGAATGAACTATATATTCGTGATTTAGGATATTTTCGTTTACAAGACTTTAAGTCTATTCAGGATAAGCAAGGATATTATTTATCACGTCTTAAGTTACCAACTAAAATATATAGAAAAGAATTCGAAACAGTGGTATTTAAAACAAAACCCGCTCAATTGAGACCGGTATATATACAGATTCATTTGGAAGACATCATGAAACAATTACAACCTGGCCAAGTGTATGAATTACATGATGTATATGTAGGGAGTAAAGACAAACTGCCTACTCGTATTGTAGTTTATAGGTGTACCGAGGAGCAAAAACAGAAACGCCTACGTGACCGAGCTATTCGCGAAAAGAAAAAAGGAATTACATATACAGAGCGTACGAAGCTTTTACAAGGTATTACGGTATATATGACAAACATTCCTACGGAATGGGTACCAAAAGAGAAAATCTATGATTTATATTCACTACG
>NZ_NUOT01000147.1 GCF_002584535.1 Bacillus cereus | reverse complement strand
TTGGTGTATATTCTGAACCAAGTACGTTCTTCTTACGTTTAAACCAAAAACGCGGTGGTCAAGATACACCATTAAAGAGCAAGAAATTACGTGAAGCGATTGCGTTGTCAATTAATAAAAAAGATTTAGCAAATGTAATCTTAAATGATGGTTCTAAGCCTGCTGACTACTTAGTACCAAAAGGATTAGCAAAAAGTCCTGATGGGAAAGACTTCCAAGAGGAGTTTAAAAACGGCTTAAAGAATGATACGAAAAAAGCAGCGGCAGCATGGGAAGAAGCGAAGAAAGAACTTGGTAAAGATCAAGTGACACTAGAGTTCTTAAACTATGATACAAGTAATGCGAAAAAAGTTGGTGAATATGTAAAAGACCAAGTTGAGAAAAACTTAAAAGGTGTAACAGTAAATATTAAAATGCAGCCGTTCAAACAAAAGTTAAAGTTAGAATCTGAACAAGATTATGACTTCTCATATGCTGGTTGGAGCCCAGACTATGCGGATCCAATGACATATTTAGATATGTTCGAATCAACAAACTCTCAAAACCAAATGGGTTACTCAAATCCGAAATATGATGAAATCATCAAAAAAGGAAAAACAGAGTTAATGGCAGATGCGAAGAAACGTTGGGAAGAGTTAGGGAAGGCAGAAAAACTGTTGCTTGAAGAAGATGTAGCGCTTGTACCATTACATCAGAATGCTAGATCATATGTAATGAAACCAAACGTAAAAGGTGTTGTAAAACATAACATCAGTCCAGAATATAGCTTCAAGTGGGCTTACGTAACAGAAGAAAATAGTAAGTAATGAAGATAAAAGCATTTCTAAAGGTAGGGTGTCTACTTTTAGAGGTGCTTTTTTCTATGTAGTGAATCTTACTTATAGAGGCTTTCGTTACTAGAAGGCATATATATATAAAGAATAAGAAATATACTTTTCTCATATAGCGAATGGTAATTTCTTGCAAATTAGTGTAACGAAAGCACATCGTTATTATAGTAGAAAGTATTTTCTGGATTTTCAAAAAATAACTTTACAAAACATAAAAAAACAGTAGAATATTAATTAATAAGAATTTTCTGATAATATAAATATATCAGAAAAATAGAGAGGTATTATCGTACATAAAATTAGGGAGGGTATACAAATGAAAAAGAAAAAGATTAAGAAGCTAACGGCGGTTGTAGCGCCAGTTTTAGCAATGAGTATGGCATTATCAGCATGCTCGGGATCAGGTGGAGATAAGAAGACAAGTACAACGTCTAATAGTGGTGAAGAGAAGAAATCGGATATTAAATATGCGGCAAAACAAGTATTAAATCGTACAGAAAATCAGGAAATTCCAACAATGGATACTTCAAAATCAACAGATACACTTGGTTCGCAAATTTTAGGGAACACGATGGAAGGGCTATATCGCCTTGATAAAGATAATAAACCAATCCCAGCTGCAGCTGAATCCAGCACGAAAAGTGAAGATGGTAAAAAATATACGTTTAAGCTTCGTAAAGATGCAAAATGGTCAAACGGTGATCCAGTAACAGCGAAAGATTTCGTGTTTGCATGGCAGCGCTTACTTGATAAAAACACAGCTTCTGAATATGCGTTTATTGCTTACTATATTAAAAATGCAGAAGCGATTAATAAAGGAGAAGCAGAGCTATCTACATTAGGTGCTAAAGCAGTTGATGATTATACCCTTGAAGTGGAATTAGAAAAACCAGTTCCATACTTTTTAAATTTAACAGCATTTCCATCGTATTACCCGTTAAATGAAAAGTTTGTGAAAGAAAAAGGAGAGAAATTCGGTTTAGAGGCGGATACAGTTGTATATAATGGACCATTCGTAATGTCTGAGTGGAAGCATGAACAAGGTTGGAAATTGAAGAAAAATGATAAGTATTGGGATAAAAAGAGTGTGAAACTAGAAGAAATTAATTATAGTGTTGTAAAAGACGTAGCTACAAAAGTGAACTTATATGATACTAACGCAATTGACTTTACATTATTATCAGGTGAGTTTGTTGATAAATATAAACCAAAGAAAGATGAGTATGGTGAGTATGCAGAATCAAGTACTTTCTTCTTACGTTTAAATGAAAAACGTGGAGGTCAAGATACGCCGCTGAAAAGTAAAAAGTTACGTGAAGCAATTGCATTATCAATTGATAAAAAAGGTTTAGCAAATGTTATCTTAAACAACGGCTCCAAAGCAACAGATCAATTAGTACCAAAAGGACTAGCAAATGGTCCAGACGGTAAAGATTTCACAGAAACATTTAAAAATGGTTTAAAGCAAGACACGAAAAAAGCAGCCGCAGCATGGGAAGAAGCGAAAAAAGAGCTGGGGAAAGACCAAGTGACAATAGAATTGTTAAGTTATGATGATGGAACAGCGAAAAAAGTTGCTGATTATGTAAAAGACCAAATTGAGAAAAACTTAAAAGGTGTAACAATTAATACGAAAATCCAGCCGTTTAAACAAAAGTTAAAACTAGAATCAGCGCAAGACTATGAAATCTCTTACGCAGGTTGGAGCCCAGACTATGCGGATCCGATGACATTTATCGATATGTTTGAAACGAAGAGCCCTTATAACCAAATGAGCTATTCAAACCCGAAATATGATGAAATGGTTAAAAAGGCAGGGAATGAATTAATGTCTGATGCGAAGAAACGTTGGGAGGAGTTAGGAAAAGCAGAAAAACTATTGCTTGAAGAAGATGTAGCGATGGTGCCGTTATATCAAAGAGGCAGTGCGTATGCAATGAAACCAAACGTAAAAGGAATTGTAAAACATAATATCAGTCCAGAATATAGCTTTAAGTGGGCTTATGTAACTGAGGAAGACAAAAAATAATGTTGAATTAGAAAAGCATTTCCAAAGGTAGATAAACTATTTTTGGAGATGCTTTTTCATGGGGATAATCAGTGGGAGATGAAGAAAATCCACACTGATTAAAGTTGTACTTTATTAATTGTTTTATTACTAAAAAAAATCACGATGTATAAACTATGCAATAAAAGTACTATTTATAAATTTTTAAGATAATATAATCTCAAATTGATAAAGAGTTGAAGGGAAGTATTAAATTTATATCGGTTATATAAGGGGAAAGAAGGTTAAATATAGAATTCGAAAAAAGAGAGACGAATAAGATGATCCCAGGGTTCATATAGTAGATGGGGAGAATCTTGTAATTGTACTATTAAAAAGGGAATCATTATTATAGAAAAAATATTTTCTGAATTTTTAAAAATAACTTTACAAACTTAGAAAAAATAGTAGAATATTAATTAATAAGAATTTTCTGATAACAAAATAGACATCAGGAAATCTCTCAAGAGTGGCATCGTACATATAATTTAGGGAGGGTACAAAAAGTGAAAAAGAAAAAGATGAAAAAATTTACAGCGGTTGTAGCACCAGTTTTAGCAATGAGTATGGCATTAACAGCATGCTCGGGATCAGGTGGGGATAAGAAAACTAATACGTCTTCTAGTAGTGGCGAAGATAAGAAATCTGATATTAAATATGCAGCAAAGCAAGTATTAAATCGTACAGAAACAAACGAAATTCCAACGATGGATACTTCTAAAAATACAGATACACTTGGTTCTCAAATCTTAGGGAATACAAT
>NZ_NUOT01000146.1 GCF_002584535.1 Bacillus cereus | reverse complement strand
CAATTCCAAATAATTTATGTATGAATCTAACTTCATTTTGGGCAGACTTCACCTGTAAGTGAAGTTGTCCTTTTTTCATCATATGCATGGTTTCAACGCCACTCAATATAGAAGTGGCTGTTTCATATGACTTGAATCCTAACATAGAACGTACACGTTTCTTAATGAAACGGTGATCTTGTTCCACTATATTATTGAGATATTTAACTTGCCTTAGTTGTATGCCTTCAGGCATACGTTTCTCTTCTTTTAATTCTTGAATTTCTACAGTATAGGCAGGGTTCTTATCTACTGTTATTACGCGAGGTTTACAAATATGAGAAGTAGCCAAGGCTTTTTTGAAAATGCGCTTGGCTGCTTGCTTATCTCTTGATTCACTTAGATGAAAATCAATGGTATTTCCTTCTGAATCGACTGCGCGATATAAATACATCCATTTCCCTTTTACTTTCACATACGTTTCATCGACTCTCCAGGAATCATTTGTTGTCTTAAGATGACGCCGTACTCTTTCATCTAATTCAGGTCCATATTGATGCACCCAACGCATAATAGTGGTGTGAGCAATAGACAAACCTCGCTCCTCCATCATTTCCACCAAATCACGAAAACTTAGGTTGTACCGTAGGTACCATCTTACCGTTAATAAGATAATATCAGGTTGATAGTGCTTCCATTTGAACAAATTTTCCTTTTTCATACCGATCACACACCTTTTTTAGAGTAATAGTATCAGTATGTCCAAGATTTAGAGATTATTTGCAATTTCCCTGAAGTTTTGCACCAGAACCAAAAGAAGCCCTCAGTCGAAAGTGAGGTTTGCTCAATTTATGCAAGAAAACATGAAGTTTTTAAGTAAACAAGAATATTTAACTTTAGGCGAAAAAGGATTTTTAATAGATATTACTCCTTATATTTCTTTTTATAGTAATTCTATTGTTTTTGATGTTAAAGCTAAAAATGTTGTACCTATGAATATTTCAGAACTTGCTAAAGAACTTGAGAAACCAAGAGATAGAATTAGTAAATTGGTTAATTCATTAGTGAAAAAAGGAATACTAGCAAAGGCTGAAAGTGGTACTGAAGGAAGTAATGCAAAAGCATATTCTTTGTTTGTAAATCCAAATATTATTTTTGCAGGTGATAAGGATAATGTTCCAGAGCATTTACAAGTTATTTTTTATAAAGCTATGAAAATGCCTCTATTAAAACAATTACCTAATAAATTATTTAAGAATTGACATTGGTCGGTTCTTTTTTTTATTATTTCATGTGTGGCAAAAACGCCACATATGAAATAATAAAAAAACTAGTATTACCAACGCTTTATACTACTTTTAAAACACTCTCTCTTCTCACTCTTATATATAGGGCTAAAAGTTCCGCAAGGAACGGGTAGTATTTTTGAGAAACCCACTCAAAAATCTCCACCCTTTTCGCTTCGCTTCATCCTGGCAAAACTTTTTTCGGCTCGTGTGCTGTTCTTGCCAGGCCGAAGGACAAAAAGCAATGCAATGGTTCTCGGCTTGGACTAGCAAGTATACGAGCCGAACTGCCAAGATCATTCGTCCTGGATTCGTTCTTATCCGTTATGACGCTACGTTTCAAACCGTGGGGTTTCACCCCCACACGACGAGTCAGCACTCTAAACAAAAAGCAATGGAAGACCAAAACGATAAAAATGAACTTTGATGCTATAAAGACCACAAAATTTCTATTTAGGGAGTATTTTAATATCTTAGCTTGATGGGTATGTGGCGATACTCCTTCAAAGGAATTCTTCTTTTAATGTCGAAATATTGGTTAAAATAGGAAATTAAGGAGCAAGGAAAATGGATAAGGAATTTTTCAGCAAACATTTTAGTCTTGAAAAAGTTAGTGAAGGGATATACGTTGCAATAGCAAAAGAAGGCAGTGGTGCCGTAGCAAATGCAGGTTTTATTGATTTAGGGGATAAAACAATAGTTTTTGATACATTTAACACACAACAAGCTGCTGAAGATTTAAAATATATTGCAGAAAAAATAACAAATCGACCGGTAACATGGGTTGTAAATAGTCATTGGCATGGAGATCATATTCGAGGTAACCAAGCATTTGAGGAAAGTAATATTATTTCAAGTGAAGTTACATATGAAAAAATGAAGGATATTCATCCAGCGAGAATTAATAAGCAAAAAAATGATATACAAGGTTTGAAAAATTATATTCATTCTTTAAAAGATCAAATAAATCAAACCAATGATCCTAAGTTAAAACATCAAATAAACTTTCTAAGCGAATTGGAAGTTTCATTACCAACTTTGAAATTAGTTTTACCTCAAAAAACATTTTTTGATGCAATAAAGTTTCATGGAATTAAACGTAGTGCACAGCTTTTTACATTAGGTGGTGGACATTCATTTTGTGATGCAGTTCTCTATATTCCAGAAGAGAAAGTAATATTTATGGGTGATTTATTATTTGTTGATTGCCATCCAACATTTTTTGAAGAATCGAATCCTGAGAATTGGATTCGCATTTTGGAAAAGATTAGAGATATGGATGTTGAGATAGCGATCCCAGGACATGGTTCGATTGGAACAAAAAACCACATTTTAGAATTAATAGACTATATAACTAATTTAACTGTAATTGCACGAGAAAAAGACCATATTGAGGATATTAAAGTACCTAACAAATACAAAAATTGGGATTCCCCAGAGGTTTATCAACAGAGCTTTAAAATGTTAAAAGGAATGTTGAAATGTTAAATTATATAGCATTTCGGAAAAAATCCCCGCTAGGCAAAAAATACAATGAGCTGTCCATATGGGCAGCTCATTTACATAATTTTCGTTATTGGAAGTGAAATGGGCCTATACATCCAAGCTGTTGATGATAGCTAATATTTGATGATCTGTCCATTTTCCATTAATCTTTACATTTTTTTTAGCTATACCTTCTTTTTTAAACCTCCCATTTTCTATGGTTATGATTAACTTAAATTTATAAATAACTTATGTTTATGTTTCATTAAATGCAAATGATAATTTAATTAGTAAATATAAATAAACTTTATATATTTGCAAGAAAATATAAAACAATATCTATGGTATAATAAATTACAATTATATATTTCTTGAAATTAAAATCAAACTACATAAATGATTGACTCAAATATAAAACAAGTAAAAAAGGGAGAATAACATGAATGAGAATCAACAAATCATTATGAATACAACAGAAGTGAAAGAATATTTAGGTGTTAGTAATTTCGTTATAAACAATCTTATGAAGCAAGAGCAATTAGTTCCGATAAATAAAGACACATGGCGTTTAGATGGAAGTTTTCTTTTCAAAAAAGAAGATGTTGAAACTATAAAAAAGGAAAGGGAAACAGAAGGGCTGGAGTTAGTATAGTCATAT
>NZ_NUOT01000145.1 GCF_002584535.1 Bacillus cereus | reverse complement strand
ATTTTTAATCCATAAACTCTTGCTCCATTACTCTTAGCAACAACATCTACATATACATAATCAATTAACTTTCCATCTTCTGTAGACACATGCCATTCATTAGGAAATTCTTCATAAGGACCTGTAGGAATGTAAGGAAGTTGCGTACCATTTTCCTGAACTTGTTCTGCCGTCATAGGTGCTTTTCCTTCTTGAGCACTGATTACTACCGGAAGATTTCCTACATTCGTAGTATCAGTAGCTGCTGAAGAAAATCCTGGTGCTACAAGTAAAGCTGAACTTAACACAAATGCTGCTGGGATTACTTTTTTCATACGTTTCATGTTATTTCCCCTCTTCTTTTCATTATTTCTACAAGATTACAAAAGATGAAATTATACTGTACATTGCTTATACTATTACTTCTGAATAAAACAAAATCACTTTTGTTATGTAGAAACCTAGAATGCTATTTTTACTGATATGATACTTTTGTGATTCTAGATGATCTCCACACCACACTCTTTAAGACTGAATGTTTAGATAATTCGTTTAGCATGATGTTACTGACAATTCCCCTCAACTGTTATTAGCTTGATTTCCTCCTCTTTTAGTGGTCATACCAATTACACCTTTATTAAAACATGAAATTTTTAATGCGTAAATAGTAGAATTTTGTCGATTACATTCAATAATCTATTTATTAAGAATTTGTTTAAGCGGAAAAATTATACTTATAAAATGATTGTTTCATATTATTTAAGTAATTATAATAGTTACAACTTGATATATCTGTTAACAAATAACTATTTTAATCTAAAAAATAACGTTTAATACAACTTAAATATTATTAATATAATTTAATCATACTCTGCATATAGACTCCCTTTATTTGGATATGTAAAATTGCATATCCATTAGTTAATGTTTATCGTTATTCTATTAACCATAAACGTTAACCGTATAATGATAAACAACAAAAATGGTGCTATATTAATCAAAAAGAAATGGAGTGAAAAATATGAATCAAGCTAAGGATTTTATTGGTTTTGAAAAAATAATAAAATTGTTTCAAGGTTTATTTAACATTTTTTATTGGATAGTTATTATTGGAATGTTTTTAGTTTTAGGTATGATGATTGGAGGAATATTTGTTCCTCCCCATACCTTACTTGACATTTTAACTGCAAAGGGAGTTACTTTTTCTGTAGGCTTTTATCATTCTTCTTATCAAATTGATGTAAATCATATTCAAAATACAAAAATTAGGCCATTGATCATAAATGCTTGTATAATAGGTGAAGTAATCCTAACAATATTATTATTTATCACTGTACAGATAAAAAGAATTTTACAGTTTACAAGAAATAAACAACCCTTTTCTAAAAGTTGTATTAAACACATCCAATATTTGGCGTATGGGGTTATTATTTATAGTTTTATCATCGGATTATTAGGTGATATTTGGGATTTTTTACTTGTAAGGACACTTCAATTGTCTGAAACCGTAATTTCTCTTAATTTTAATTTTGAAATGATGATAATGGGATTTCTTATTTTATTTTTGTCTCATGTTTTTAAATATGGTGCATATTTGCAAGAAGAATACGATTCTACTTTGTAAGTTTTACGAGAGGTGCTATTTATGGCTATTATTACACGATTGGATAGGGTATTAGCAGATAGGAAAATGCAATTGGGAGAATTAGCCGATGCTGTTGGAATATCTGTAGTCAATTTATCCAATCTAAAAACAGGTAAAGTAAAAGCTATTCGCTTTTCTACACTTGATGCAATTTGTAGGGTTTTAAACTGTCAACCTGGAGATATCTTAGAATATACGCATTCTGAACATGATGAAGATTTATAAAAAATTTAAAACTATAGTTTTTCTTGTTAACTATAGTTATGGTAAGGTATTTATAATTCCTGTTGAAGGGGTTACGATATATGCGACCCAACTTAAGAAGTGCATTGTTACCCAAAACTAAAAAAATGAGCTGAATTGTTATAAATAATTGTAGATAGATAAAAATTTTCGTTTAAGGGGTACTTCATAACCTTAACTTGATAGCGATGGGGTGTTGACGGTAAAACGCAGATTTTATACGCTAATGCATTTTTTAACAATAAAATTTTATTTTTGTTACTATAAAAACCAACTAGCCCCTCTTCCGAGGGGCTAGTTGACGTAAAATTCGTTGTCGGAAGTTATTCTAATACGATAGAATCTCCAACATTCACTTTTCCTGGTTTTATAACTGATGCATAGACTCCAAAATGATTATTCCTTTTTTGTACAACAGTTTTTAAAAGAGTTTTTTCCAATGTTAATGTGTTAGGATCAATAGTAATAATCATGCAGCGTTCACAGTGTCTTACTATTTCTAGTTCTACTTCTCCTATACGTATACATTTTCCAAACCATGTATCTTCTGCAAAAGGAATATTTTCATATAATGAGAATATCAAGTTTGGACGAAATCTCCTATGGTTCACATCTTTTCCCCACAAGGTGCTCATTTCTTGTAATGACGTATCAGTTACAATTAATATATGTTCTTCTTCAATTGCACCTAAGGGTACTTGCTGGGGTGAGTATTGTATACCTTTAATTTTACGATCTGATTTTTGTTCTAATTCTGTAAGTAACTCTTGATCTCCCCACTTGTATATTTTTCCTTCAGGAGAAATGATTTTGATTGGTGGATATGTATCCAAAGATTCTTCTCCTATAAAACTCGCCGTATAACCAATCATTTCAGGAAGTTGTGTTGCGGTTAAATACTTTCCTGGTCTTGTTTCATCTAAAAAGGCATGGCTTCTATCTCCATATAAACCATAGGGTGCAATGTAAGTTTGTTGAACATTTTCTCCGCGAAATGATTTTATTGGATGTCTTACAATTTCTTTTAGTTTTCCAATTATCATATCCCTACTCCTTTTTTATCTAATCTTATATCTTAATTATATAATCAATTGGAAGTAGTTACCTTATGAATATCTTATTTTTGTTAGATTTTGTGAGT
>NZ_NUOT01000144.1 GCF_002584535.1 Bacillus cereus | reverse complement strand
AGTTTTTGCACCAGAACCTTTTAACCCCGTCCTAAATTTAGAACGGGGTTATGCTTGTTTTAGGTTTTAAAATTAAATAGCTTTATTGTCTTTTTACAATTTCAAAGCTACAATAAGGATTAAAGTTATGTCCTTAAAGGTATACTTTTACAGACGAGTTGAAGGGCTCACTTAAGACTACATACAAGAAATCTAAAACGTACATTTTTAGGACATAGTTTCTAGAGTGAGTTTTTGGGGAAGTTTCCAGCAAAAAAACAGCGAAAATTAATTAATATCAGATCGTTCAGAAAATATTCGTTTTTGAGAGGTGATAGCTACAACAATTAAATAGAGAAGTATGATATATTTGAAAAAGCGCCCTGTTTACAGGGCGCTTCACTTTTACCTAGTGACTAATATTAGCACTTGGATATAATGTCGTTCCTCCAATTGAAACTTTAATTTCATTTGTTAATGGAACATTTTGTTCATTAATAATTGTTCTCCACCATTCCCATGCAAGACCTGTACATTCTCTTGCTACGACTTTTACATTTTTTGAATTCGGCGGAAGTGGTATGACTGTATTAAAATGAGCAGTTCTGTCTCTGCCGTTTCCTTCCCAAGTTTTATGGGTTAGTACTTCTTTACCATTTTTATCATATGAGAATTCATCCCAAGATACATCAAATTGAGCAACATATCCACCAGTATGATCAAGTGTCATTTTAGCACGAGAATATTCTGTAGTTGTAGT
>NZ_NUOT01000143.1 GCF_002584535.1 Bacillus cereus | reverse complement strand
GTTCCACCTTGGTTATTTCCATCCCCACTACTTGGCGGAATGGTGTTACCTTGGCCATTCTGATCATTGTTCTCATTTTCTTCATTTTGTTTTTGCTCTTGTTTCTTTTTCTCTTCCTCTATTTGTTGTTTCTGCTGCTCATCATTTTTCTTCTGTCCGCCTGAATTTGAATTTGAGTTTGACGTGCTCGGATTTGGAGAAGAATCTCGTTTTGCACCTTTCACACGTAATTCATCACCTTCTTGAACAACACTACTTGGCATCTTAAAATGTGACGTGTTTGTTCCGAACTTGCTCATCATCTCTTTAAAAATCTGCTGTGCAATTTTCGTATTTTTACTACTTATATAATCTTCAGGACCATTTTTCATATATCCAGTCCACACTGCCATTGTATATTGCGGCGTATAACCAGCAAACCAACTATCGCGTGTCGCACTATCTGGTAGACCATATTTTGCTATATCACCGGATGAAAAGTTAGTTGTTCCTGTTTTACCTGCAACATCTAAAGAACTTACATTTGCCGCTGTACCTGTGCCAGAACGAACAACAGAACGTAGCATATCCGTTACCATATACGCTGTATAATCTTCCATGACACGTTTTGATTTTGATTCAAAACTTTTTGATTTCCCATCAGGATAAACTACTTTTTTAACAAAATGCGGTTTCGTATATTTACCATCATTACCAAATGCCGCATATGCTCCTGCGATTTCAGTTGGTGACGCCTCGTTGGTTCCAATTGCATCTGCCTCAACTGCCGATTTTTCAAATGGAATACCCAAATTTTCTGCAAAACTTTGCGATTTACTTAAACCAACTTCTTTTGCTGTTTTAATTGCAGGTATATTACGTGATTGTTTAAGCGCCTCACGCATTGTCATCATACCCTTATATGTTCTATCAGCATTTCGAACCTCTTGTCCTGTTGAATATTTATATGGTGAATCATCAAGCTGGTGGTAAGTTGGCCATTTTAAATATTCAATTGCTGGACCATAGTCAAAAATTGGCTTCATTGTTGAACCCACTGAACGATCTAGTTCAATTGCCATATTACGCCCTTTAAATGTCGCTTTATTTTCACCACGTCCACTACCTATAGCACGAACTTCACCTGTCTTCGTGTCCATAAACGTAAACGCACCTTGGAATTGATCATTCGGATAGCTAATAACCTTTTCATTTAAAAGCTTCTCTGCATATTTCTGAGCTTCTTGATCTAATGTTGTGTAAATAGATAATCCATCAGATCCAATATTTGCATCTGGTAATTCATTCTCTACTTCTTTCACAACAGCGTCTATAAATGCTGGATACGGCATTTCTGTAATTTCTTTAGGTGGAAGGAGTCCTTCAGTTACAGGAACCTTTGATGCTTCTTCCATTTCTTTCTTTGAAATGTAGCCATGACGATTCATTAAATGTAATACAACATTTCGACGCTCTGTTGCTCTCGCTACATTTTGCGGTTTTGTTGGGTCATATATACTTGGACCTTTTGGCAATCCTGCAAGCATCGCAACCTCTGGTAAAGTTAAGTCTTTTAACTCTTTTCCATAATAGTTTTCAGCTGCTGTTGCAATACCATAAGAACGATTTCCTAAGTTAATCTTATTTAAATACATTTCTAATATTTCATGTTTCGAATATTGTTGCTCTAACTTATGAGCTAAATATATCTCTTGCACCTTTCGCTTAGGCGTTTTATCCATAGATAAGAAATAGTTTTTAATAACCTGTTGTGTAATTGTACTACCACCTTGCGAGCCATAGTTCCCAGTTAGGCTGACTAAAATCGCACGCGAAGTACCCTTGAAATCAACTCCATTATGATCATAAAAACGTGCATCTTCTGTAGCTAAAAATGCATCTTCTACTAATTTAGGTACTTGCTCATACGTAATATTTGTTCGTTTTTCTTTTCCATATTCATATATCAGGTTTTTATCTTTATCATAGATTTTTGCTGATTGCGCATTAACAAGCTTTGATTTTTCAAGTTTAGGGGCATCCTTAATCATAACGAAAAAAGTTGTTACTCCCCCAATGAGCGCTACGATTCCAAGTATTAAGCATCCGATTAAAAATTTACGAAAAAACGATGTTTTACCTTTCGTTTTTTCTTTATGAGCACTTGGTTGCTTCTTTTGTACTTGTCTTCGCTCCTCTCGAGAACGATAATTTTCTGACATGTTACTTTCTCCTGCCTTTCAATTCTTCCGTTGATTTACGCGAAAATAAAACCAACATATTGATTTCACCTCAACAAATAAGTTTAATTTTTAAAAAGTTGTCACTCCAAAACAGGCTCCAAAAACAATATTCATTATTCCCTTAATTTTCGCCCTCTCAACTAATTAGCCGAGTTGAAATAACCACTTTCTCTCTGTCTCTCTAATAATACTTGCATATAACACATAGAATGGAAGAGATTAACTTTCAAATTACTTATTTGCATAAGTTAATTAGAAAATCCTAAACAACAAAATATATGACCTTGTATAAATAATATACTTTTTTTTCATTTGGTCAAACCTCTCTATTGAAATAACTATTACTAGCAGATTAATAGTGAAATAAAAATATCACAACAATATGAATTTCATGTGAACTCACAACAAACTAAGATATTACAAAAAAATGGTATTCAGTCGATATTACCATCCTTCATAGAAATACCCACAATATGTTTGTCCATTATTTCTCTTCTCCTTTTGTCATATCATATATAAATATATAGACCGATACTTCTAGAATGAATTGTATATAAGAGAAATCAATCAACATAAGTGTTTATTTTACTGGTTCTATCTAACAATTTATCAATTAGTAACCCAAAACAACTTACTACTATACTTATAGTAGTAAGTATCTATACTAAATATTGGTAATATTCAATACAAATATTATCAATTAACTATATAACACAACTATGTTACATTAATACCACGGTTACTATTATCGTTAAATCCTTGCTCCCTTCAAGGATTTAACATACTCTCCTAATCTAATATGTATCATAGAAAAAAGAATCTGTTACAGATTCTTTTTTCTATGATACACCGTTAAGTACACGACCACTTAAACGACCATAACAGGAAAGCAGAAAAACACACTATAATACCTCCATGATTCTTTTCAATTTCTACAACAGTACAGTTCTTGAACTACCCCCACTTAACAGTCTAACAAACTGTTTAAAGTGTGGGATTCCTACGGTTAGAATCCTTAAGGCCTCTTTTCTCA
>NZ_NUOT01000142.1 GCF_002584535.1 Bacillus cereus | reverse complement strand
ACACGGTTATTTCATTAGGCAGCTTGATAAAAGTGAGTCCGGTATTGTACCGGGCTCATTTTTAATTTTGCCTTTATCCGTTTGGTATTATAATAATCTATATATTTTTCTAATTCTATTTTGAAATGCTCTACACTTTCAAACTCTTTTATGTAGAGAAATTCAGACTTCATGATTCCAAAGAAATTCTCCATTACTGCGTTGTCGTAACAGTTGCCTTTACGAGACATACTTTGTACGATACCTCTTTCTTGTAATGCGTGACGGTACTGTTTCATTTGATAATGCCAACCTTGATCTGAATGCATCAATAGTTGGTGACTTTCAGGTAAACACTCTAATGCTGTCTCTAACATTTCTGAAACAAGTGAATATGTTGGTCTAGAGCCAATTGTATAAGTAATGATTTCACCATTATACAAGTCCAATACAGGGGATACATAAAGTTTCTCACCGAATAATTTAAACTCCGTAATATCGGTTACCCATTTTTCATTTGGCGCATCTGCCGTAAAATTACGCTCTAAAATATGGGGTGCAATTTTACCAACTGTTCCTTTATAAGATTTATATTTTTTCATACGTACAAGGCATTTTAAACCTAATTCTTTCATAATTCGTTGTACCTTTTTATGATTCACTATTTGATTACGGTTGGCTAATTCATCACGAATACGACGATATCCATAACGACCTTCGTGTTCATCATAAATCGCTTTAATTTCTACTTTTAAATCCGCATCTGGATCGATTCTATCCATTTGTTTTACATAAAAGTAATATGTGCTTCGAGGGATACCCGCTAACTTTACTAATTCTTTCACTTGAAACTCATGCCTTAATTCATAGACTACTTGTGCCTTGTCTTGTCTGGTGATTTTTCCTTGTTTTGAACTAAGGCATTCAACTTTTTTAAATACGCATTTTCCATACGTAAGCGTTCTAATTCAGCTTGTAACGCTTCAACTGAACCTTCTGCCGGAATTTTTTTCGTATCCTGTTTTGTGTTTTTATTTTTCATGGATGGACGCCCCTTTTTCTTTGGTTCAAGGGCATCTAAGCCACCTAATTCAAATTGCTTCTTCCATTGATAAACCGTTGTAAAAGAAGGAATCATGAATATAGCCGCTGTATCCATTAACGATATACCCGATTGAGCCATAAAATTTAGTACGTTTAGTTTAAACTCTACGGTGTAATTTGTATAGACCTCGTGTAAACCTTCTTCTCCATGGAGTTCGTATAAGCGCAACCAGTATTGAAATTGCGCCTTTGTAATATGCATCTGTTTTGCATATT
>NZ_NUOT01000141.1 GCF_002584535.1 Bacillus cereus | reverse complement strand
ACATCTTTTCGTTTACTCTACTCTATGTTTAAGAATAATTTAATATGATTACTCTCAATTAAAACATTATTTATTTAAATCTTTTTTCGTTACTTCACTTCTAACATTCACATCTTTTGAGAATTCAGTATCGTTTTTTAGGTTATTCGGATATTTGTTTTTGCGTTTTCGATTATCATTTCGATTCGTCATCATTGATCCTCCCTCTTATGAACATTCGTACCTATTTTGTACAAAAGGACTGATTTAATACAATATGATTCGTTGATATCAACAACTACTTTACCACTTTTTGTAAACTTTCTTTTTGAAAAAACACTTACTGGTTGGCGCATACTACGTTTATTGGAGGTGACAATCATGGGACACAATCAAAACCCGTTTACAACAAAAAAGCGTACTGCCAACGGGCAATACGATAAAGAAGCACACAGCATCGACAGCCACGGTAACTTTGTACCTAATACTCCAACGAATGACGCTGTTCTTCGCACTGAAAGATCGAAGAACAAATGAAAGAAGCCCTGGATTTTCCCCTGGGCTTTTTCATTTCTAAAAATTATTGATATTGTTTGTCATAAATAACAAGTAAGTGGCATTCCTTTTTTACTGGTCTATCAAGAATACTGTTACCCCTGATTCTATGTGGTCATCCCTCTCTTGCATCAACAATGAATGCTCGAGTATCAATTACAGATGAAAGAAGTCATTTTTGCTACTAGAAACCGTAATAAAATTAATACCAGAAGATTTCATATTGTGTTTACACCCTGCGTAAGTAAGATTCAAAATCCCCCAATTTAATACAATTCGTTCAATGCTTTTCCAAGCTATTTGGACATGTTAAAGAATGAGGTGACAGTTATGAAAAATGAAATATTAAAGTTAGTTCCAGAATCGGTAAAAAAGTTAATCCAGAAGAAAGTTAAAGATAGCAACCGAAGCATTATTGAATTAATTATCGATGATGCAACTGCATATGGACTTGATCCGGAGCAAGTAGTCCCTTGTATCATGGCTGCTTATTATGCTCACCAGTCCACTCATTATCCTAGTGAAATGGAAGATGAGTGGATCGGAATCTTAGTCTTCTACACGGCTATACGCTCAGCAATGAAACTTTTATCTTACGGTAAATTTAAAGCAAAGCGATCAGAAAGTGGATGGATGAGATATACAGAGGATGGAATTTCGTGAAACGGCATGGTTGATTAGTACATAATAGATATCCTAAACTTCGCGTAGAAAACGCTTTACAAAAAATGCATTACTAAAGATAAGGTTCAGATACTTTCGCCCCCCAATAAGCCAATATGTTTTTCTATCCTATTTGATTCTTTATTTTCCAATTAAATATAGTGCGTGAAATTAACATTTATGTGCATGAAAAAGAACCTATCATTTTAAAGTGAACCCCATTAATGGGACATGAAAAAAACACCTCCTTAATTCGCATACTAAATACGAATTAAGTGGAGGTGTTT
>NZ_NUOT01000140.1 GCF_002584535.1 Bacillus cereus | reverse complement strand
ATTTGGAAGCAAGTATTAGGGATTAAAAAGGTGGGAATCCATGATAACTTCTTTGAAATTGGTGGAGACTCGATTCTCAGCATTCAGATTGTCTCTCGTGCGAAGCAAGCAGGTTTGCATTTGACACCCAAGCAAATGTTTGAATGCCCAACCATTGCCGAGTTGGCGCAAGTGGTCAAAGAAGATCAGGGAGTACAAGCAGAGCAGGGGGTTGTGACGGGAGAGGTACCGCTTACTCCAATTCAGTATTGGTTCTTCGAACAAGAACATCCGCGTCCACAACATTGGAATCAATCGATGCTTTTAAGAGTAAGAGAGAGATTGGATGTGAAGTTATTAGAGGAAGCCCTATTAAACTTACTCAAACATCATGATGCCTTACGTTTCCGGTATGAACAGTTGCCAAATGCAACCTGGAAGCAGAGAAATGAGGGAATTGATGAACAGTCTGTACTTCGTGTGGTAAAGCGGAACGATGCTGATCAACAAGCATGGAATCAAATGATACAAGAAGAGATGGATATCACTCAAGCCAGTTTCAATTTACTTACAGGGCCGTTGATGAGAGTCGTGTACTTTGATGACGGTTCGAATGGGAACGATCGATTATTCTGGACGATTCATCATTTAGTAGTAGATGGGGTATCATGGCGAATTCTATTGGAAGATTTACAGGCAGTATACAACCAGATGAAACAAGGTCAGAAGGTTCAGTTACCTGCGAAAAGTACATCCTTTAAAGAATGGTCGGAACGACTACAGGCATACAGTGAGTCAGACATTTCAAAAGAAGTACAAGATTATTGGCACGAACAGGCAGAAAAACAAGTGATGACGATTCCGATGGACTACCCTATACAGGAAACGACAGAAGCATCGACTAATCAAGTGACGATGACGTTGGGAGCAGAAGAGACCCACGCGTTGTTACAAGAAGTTCCGATGACTCATAAGACAAGGATTAACGAGGTACTATTGACGGCATTAGTACAAGCTATAGCTGACTGTACAAATCATCATAAGGTTTCTGTTCACTTGGAAGGACATGGGAGAGAAGAGGTGATTGAAGGTGTTGATCTATCGCGGACAGTGGGTTGGTTCACGAGTATTTATCCCGTTCACCTTGATCTTCAGGGATCAACAACACCTATTGAGGGATTAAAGGCTGTGAAAGAGCAATTGCGTCGAATTCCGAATCAGGGCATTGATTATGGCATTTTACGCTACTTGAGCAGAGAATTGCTTCCGTTCTATCAGCAGCAAAAACCATCAATAAGCTTTAACTATTTGGGACAATTTGATCAAGTATTTTCCAAAGAATCTTTGTTTATACAGGAGACCGGATTTACGCGCTTAGACCATGCTCCAGAATCGAAACCATCTCACCCGATTGATGTTGTCAGTATGGTGAAAGATGGGAGGTTACATTTTGTTTGGATGTATAGTAGAGAACAGTTTCCTAGATTGACAATTAAAGCGATAGCAGATGCCATGTTGAATCAACTGCGTCTACTGATAAATCCACCTACGACAGAGTCTGCTTTTACGGTATCTGACTTTGCTGATGCAGAGGCTCTTACAGAAGAAAGTTTGAGTAAAGTATTACTTAAATTAACAAAGAAGAGGGTGTAACGATGGGAGATGTTATCGATATATACGGATTATCACCTTTGCAAAAAGGGATACTGTTTCATACTTTATATGATCAAGATGATGAGTATTCTTTTTCCTACATTGTACAGGTAGGTTTCTTACTTGGTGGTCGATTGGATGTTGCTACTTTCGAAAAGGCCTGGGAATACGTCATTCACCGACATGAGATTCTACGTTCTGTTTTTGTGTGGGAGGAAGTAGAAAAGCCATTGCAAGCTGTTTATCAACGTCTTCCTTTTACCATTCGTCGAGAAGACTGGAGCGCTCTTTCATGTGGAGAGAGGGAAAAGAAATTACACCAGTTTTTGAATGATGATCGGAGAAAAGGTTTTTCGTTAGACGAAGCACCGTTGATGAGAATCACTGCGATTAAAGAAGCAGAAGAAGAAACGAGAATCATTTGGACGCATCATCATATTTTGTTGGATGGGTGGAGTGTGTCCCTGATCTTCGGTGAAGTGATGGAAGTTTATCTCAAGATGATAAAGGGAGAAGCATTCGATCTTCCCAAGTCTCTTCCCTATAAAAAATATATCCAGTGGATTAATAAACAAGATCGAAGTAAAGCTGAGAAATTCTGGACAGAAGAATTAAAAGGATTTCATGCACCTACGCCATTAGCGATGGAAAGAAGTGACCAGGGGCAGGAGAAGGGTTATGGAGAGAGCGTTTATCGGCTACCTGAGGAACTGACTGAGACGTTACAAGAGTGGGTGCGAAATAGTCAGCTAACATTAAATACGTTAGTACAAGGAGCCTGGGCTTACTTGATGAGCCGGTATAGCGGTGAAAGCGACATCGTATTTGGTGTGACTAGTTCTGGACGTCCTACTGAATTAGTAGGGGCAGAGAAAATGGTTGGTCTATTTATTAATACATTGCCTACCCGAATTCATGTAAAGAATGATACATCAGTAGTAGACTGGCTCCGTAAGATACAGATGAAAGAAATGA
Organism: Bacillus cereus; assembly: GCF_002584535.1. Lineage (GTDB taxonomy): Bacteria > Bacillota > Bacilli > Bacillales > Bacillaceae_G > Bacillus_A > Bacillus_A arachidis. Next base: position 13,740 of record NZ_NUOT01000140.1, on the reverse strand, counting down.
AACGGAGACAATACGAGTATAATTCGTTGGTCGATATTCAAGGTTGGAGTGAAGTTCCAAGGAGTAGTGCTTTATTTCATACCTTGTATGTGTTCGAAAATTACCCAATCCAAGGAGAGCGCAATGCTGATTTAAGATTACTAGAGGTCCAAAGTGCAGAACAAACAAATTATCCTTTGACGCTCATTGCAATGCCGGGTAAGGAATTTACTTTGAAGTTGATGTATGACCGTCATCATTTTGATGAAGAGACCATTCATCGGGTTCAGGATCATCTAGCGCAAACATTAATTCAGATGACGAAAAGCTCAGATTCAAAGCTATCCGAAATTACCCATTTAACAATGGAAGAGCGGACACAACTGCTAGAGAAATGGAATGATACCCAAGTAGAATATTCATCTGAAAGCATGATTCATACGTTATTTGAGCAGCAAGTGAAGAAAACGCCAGAAGCAATCGCGGTTATTTATGAAAATGAGAAACTTACCTATAGAGAGCTGAATGAGCGTGCTAATCAGCTAGCTCACTATTTACAGAAGCGTGGTGTGGGTCCAGAGTCTTTAGTCGGTGTATATATGGAACGATCGCCAAAAATGATGATAGCGTTGCTAGGGATTCTAAAGTCAGGAGGAGCTTATGTTCCACTTGATCCTACGTACCCCGAGAATCGGCTACGCTATATATTAGAAGATGCTAGAATCGAAGTACTAGTGACGCAAGAAAAGTTAGAAAAAATAGATATATCCGAACAAATCGAAACAATTTGTATGGATCAAGATCGCATTGCGATTGAACAGGAAGAACTGACCGCATGTACAAGCAGTGTAGCAGGAAAAAATTTAGCATATGTTATGTATACTTCAGGATCTACAGGTAATCCAAAGGGAGTGATGATTGAGCATCATTCAGTGATCAATTATCTTGAATGGATGCAACATCAATATCCACTCTCTGAAAAGGATGTGGTCTTGCAGAAAACACCATTCTCATTTGATGTATCTGTGTGGGAGTTATTTTGGGGTATTAGTGTAGGAGCCTGTGTATCCTTCCTGCCTCCAGGTGGAGAGAAAGATCCTTCCATAATAGCTGAAGTGATAGAGAAGCATCGGGTTACCGTTGTCCAATTTGTTCCTTCGATGCTATCTGTTTTCTTAAATCATTTCGATCATATTGATTTGAAACTGAAATGTTCATCCGTGCGTCATGTGTTTTCCGGTGGGGAAGAGCTTAGCCCAGGGTTGGTTAGACGATTTCAAAAGCACTGGGATCAGAGCGGACAAGTTAAATTGACCAACTTTTATGGACCAACAGAAGCAACCATTTACGTGAATGGGTTTGACTGTCAACCTCATCAAGAATTTGTTTCTATTGGTAATCCGATACAAAATATTCAGCTGTATGTATTAGATCAGAATCAGCGTTTGCAATCGATAGGGATAGAGGGTGAGTTGTATATTGGTGGTGCAGGTTTAGCGCGTGGTTATTTAAACCGACCAGATCTTACTGCTGAAAGATTCGTTCCGCATCCGTTTCAATTAGGAGAACGGCTATATCGAACCGGTGATTCAGTAAGATATCTAACTGATGGGAATTTAGAATTTATAGGAAGAATGGATCATCAAGTGAAAGTGCGTGGCTTTCGGATTGAGCTTGGAGAAATTGAAGCGACTTTAGAAAGGCATTCGTCTATCAAAGAGGCTGTTGTGCTAGTGAGAGAAGATCGCCCAGGCGATCAGCGATTGGTAGCGTATGTGATAAGCAATGGAAATATCCAAAGTTGGCGAGAGTATCTCCAGAACCAATTACCGAATTACATGGTTCCAGCACACCTTGTAGAGTTGGAATATTTCCCACTTACTCCGAATGGAAAAATCGACCGAAAAGCCTTACCAGCGCCGGAAGGACAACCTATGGGAGAGTGTAACGTCCTACCAAAAACGCCATCGGAAGAGCTCATCGCCTCGGTTTGGAGTCAAGTGTTAGGAATAGAAAATATCGGCATTCAGGACTCTTTCTTTGAACGTGGTGGGCACTCATTACTCGCTACCCAAATCGTCTCTCGATTACAAGAAGCATTCCAAATCAAAATCCCGCTACGTGAACTTTTCAAGTACGATACGGTGGAGGCACTGGCGAAGCGACTGGATCAGTTGTGTAAAAAAGATAAAAAACGAGAGATTCCACCACTTATACCTATGTCGCGGGAAGAATCTATTCCGCTTTCCTACGCACAGAAACGCCTATGGTTCATTGATCAATTAATGCCAAATAGTGCGATGTACAATATTCATGCAGCATGTCGACTGACAGGAAAATGGTCACTTGAAGCATTGGAGACGGGATGGAATCAGTTGATTGAACGTCATGAATCATTGCGGACAGTAATTCAAGAGCGAGAGGGTAAACCCGTTCAACAGGTTCAGTCGCATGTTTTCAAACCCCTTCCTCAAATGGATCTAACAAATCTCTCTCTAGAAGACAAAGAAAGAGAGATGAAGCGGCTCATTCAAAACGAAGCAGAGGAACCATTTCATTTGGGACAAGGTCCTTTGATTCGAACACGAATTTTGAAAGTGGGCAAAGAGGAATGGGTACTTCTTTGTACGATGCATCATATTATTTCGGATGGGTGGTCAATGGGAATCTTACTCGAAGAATGGATGGCTTTTTATGAAGGAGCGATAAGTGGAAAACCAGTTGAACTGAAGGAGTTACCTGTTCAATATGCGGACTTTGCCCTGTGGCAAAAAGAATGGCAAAAAGAAGAGAATCTTGATCAGCATCTTCAATATTGGAAGGAAGAATTGGCTGGTGAGTTACCGGTCTTGCAATTACCGATGGATCGTCCTCGGCCTGCTGTTCAAACCCACCATGGTGCAAGTCAGTCTCTGATGGTGGCGAATTCCATACGGGAAAAGCTCAAGGAATTAAGTCTGCAAGAAGGATCCACCTTATTTATGACCTTGATGGCGGCGTATCAAAGTTTCCTTGCTCGTTATACAGGACAAGACGACATCTTGGTTGGAAGCCCGATTGCGAACCGGAATGTTAAGGAGATTGAAGGATTAATAGGTTTCTTTGCAAATACGTTGGTTTATCGAGCTGATTTCAGTGGAAATCCGACGTTCCAAGAACTTCTGTCGCAGATACGAAAAAAAGCACTAAAAGCATACGAGTATCAGGACATTCCGTTTGAGAAAGTGGTAGAAGCCGTAAAACCTGAACGGAATACCAGTCATTCGCCGATTTTCCAAACCATGTTTACCTTACAGAATACGAAACAAGAGTTACCTCAGCTATCTGAAAGAAACATGGAGCTGATGGAAAGTCATACTTCGGTTGCCAAATTTGATTTGAGTTTATTTGCATCGGAGACGGAAGAAGGGTTATTGCTAACTTTTGAATATAATACCGATTTGTTTAATGCTGCAACCATTGAAAGAATGGCAGGCCATTTTGAACATTGGTTATATGAAATTGTATCTCATCCAATAGATTCACTATCAAAGCTGAATATGCTATCGAAAGCAGAATATAAGAGGTTACTAGAGGAATGGAATGACACAGGTGTCGTGGCCATACGTGAAAGCACGATTCATACATTGTTTGAGGAACAAGTGGAGAAAACGCCAGAAGCGATCGCGGTAGTGTGCGAAGATGAGGAGTTAACGTATCGAGAACTGAACGAACGTTCCAATCAGTTGGCTCATTATCTCCAGAAGAGGGGTGTGGGATGCGAATCATTGGTTGGGATCAGCGTTACACGTTCATCCGAGATGATTGTCGGTTTCTTAGGAATCATGAAAGCAGGAGGAGCGTATGTTCCGATTGATCCTGCGTATCCGGAGAGTCGGATACGGTATATTTTAGCGGATGCTCAAATCGAGGTACTGGTGACACAGGAAAAGTTGCAGCAAAAAATGACGTTACCTGAATCGGTTGACATGATTTGTATCGATCGTGATCGAGCAGCGATCGAACAGGAAGTAACGACCGTATGTACGAGTGAAGTGACAAGCGATAACTTAGCTTATATCATCTATACCTCAGGATCCACTGGCAATCCTAAGGGAGTGATGATTGAGCATCGGAGTACGTTGGCGATGATCCATTGGGCACATCAAACCTATTCCCGACAGGAATTAGCGGGAGTACTGGCATCAACTTCACTATCCTTTGATCTATCGGTTTTTGAAGTATTTGTTCCTTTGACGAGGGGTGGCAAGGTAATTGTCGCTGAAAGTGCCCTTCATCTGAACAAGTTGTCTATGAAGGATGTGACCTTGGTCAATACTGTGCCATCAGCAGCGAAGGAACTGGTTCGAGCAAAGATGATTCCTTCTTCGGTAAAAGTGATGAATTTGGCTGGAGAACAGTTGCCACAGTCACTGGTCCAGCACTTGTATGAGAGAAGTCCGATTGAAAAGGTGTACAACCTATACGGCCCATCCGAAGATACTACTTATTCTACGTATATGAAGCTAGAAAAGGGCGTCATGCACAAGGTACCGCCGATTGGTAGACCCATTTCTAACACAGAAGTATATGTACTCAGTGCAAGCCAGCAAATGGTCCCGATTGGTGTAGTGGGTGAGCTTTACATTGGGGGATCAGGCTTGGCGCGTGGCTACTTAAACCGCCCTGACTTAACAAACGAGCGTTTTATCCCGCATCCATTTAAAGAAGGGGAGCGAGTATACCGGACGGGAGACCTTGTGAGATATCTACCAGACGGGAACTTGGATTATCTCGGTCGAATCGATCATCAAGTGAAGATCCGTGGATTCCGCATTGAGCTAGGGGAGATTGAAGCGACGTTACAAAGTCATTCATCGGTTAATGAAGTCGTTGTGATGGTACGCGAAGATCATCCGGGTGATCAGCGTTTGGTTGCCTATGTAGTGGGAGAAGGAAATGCTCATGCGTGGCGTGATTATCTCAAGACCCAGTTACCAAATTACATGGTTCCGGCACACTTTGTCGAATTGACAGCATTCCCACTCACCCCAAATGGGAAAATCAATCGGAAAGCCTTACCTGCACCAGAGCGCAAGGAAGCAGAGGGTGGTTATGTTGCCCCTCGTACATCTACAGAAGAAACGATTGTTTCGATATGGCATCAAATTTTAGGCACTGAAAATATTGGGATTCATGATTCGTTTTTTGAACTAGGTGGCCATTCATTACTCGCTACACAAGCTGTTTCTAATCTGAATGAAACTTTTGGAATTGAGTTACCACTGCATGATTTATTTACGTATACTACCGTGCAGGAATTGGCAGAAAGGGTTAATCAGTTGCGCTGTAGTGGAAATGGGCAAGGACAGAATGATAGTAAAGAGAATGTAAGTTTTCAAGACTATATCCAAAATGAAGCAGCAGCGAGTAATGATGAAGAGTTACTTGAACTTCTTAAGCAATTGGAAGAGTTATCAGAGGAAGAAGCGCAAGGTGTATTCGAGAGAAACTTGGTTGAGGAAGGTGTGAAAAAATGAGAAATGATTTACTTGCAAAGTTGAATTCGCTTTCTCCTGAGAAGAGGGCGTGGCTCCAGAAACAGATGCAGAAAAAGGAGAATAAAGAAGCGCTTCCGTTGTCCTATGCACAACAACGTTTGTGGTTTATGGACCGATTTAACCCAAACAGTTCATTATATAATATTCCGACAGTATGGCGTCTAAAAGGAAATTGGATACCTGAAGCATTGGAAAAGGGATTAAATCGACTCATTGAGCGTCATGAATCATTACGCACCGTTTTTAAGGAAGTAGGAGACCAACCTATGCAACATATTGTGGAATTCCTTCCTAGAAAACTACCTGTAGAGGATTATTCTCACCTTTCTCTAGAAGTAAAGGAAAAAGAGATAGAGAGTTTGATTGTTAGAGAAGCGCAGGATCCGTTTGATTTAATGAATGGCCCTTTGATTCGTAATCAACTGGTTCAATTAGGGAAAGAAGAATGGTTATTGTTATGTACCATGCATCATATTATTTCTGATGCGTGGTCCATCGGCATATTGATTAATGAATTGCTTGCCTTCTATGAGGAAGAAACGAGTGGGGAGCCTGCTGGACTAAGTTCCCTATCAATTCAATATGCAGACTTTGCGAAATGGCAAAGGCAGTGGTTGCAGGGGGAAGTGCTGGATCGACAACTCACGTATTGGCAGGAAGAATTGTCCGGTGAGCTTCCCATACTACAACTGCCAGTGGATCGCCCTCGGCCAATTACGCAAACGTACGCTGGGGACACGTATCGTGTGATTCTTCCTCACACACTACTCAGTTCATTGAAGGATTTAAGTCGACGAGAAGGATCTACTTTATTCATGACCTTAATGGCTGCATATCAAAGCTTTCTTGCTCGCTATACGGGGCAAGAAGATATTCTCGTCGGAAGTCCGATTGCGAATCGGAACCATAAAGGAGTGGAGGGATTAATCGGCTTCTTTGTTAATACGTTAGTCTATCGGGCGGATCTCAGTGGAAATCCGACGTTCCGGGAGATTTTGTCTCAGATAAAGAAAAAGGCGTTGAAAGCGTATGAATATCAAGATATTCCGTTTGAAAAAGTGGTAGAAGCTGTACAACCTGAACGGAGTACGAGTCATTCGCCTATCTTCCAGACCATGTTTACGCTACAAAATATAAAACAAGAACGACTAGAGCTGTCTGAGAGAAGTTTGGAAATGATGGAAAGTAATATTTCCATCGCAAAATTTGATTTGAGTTTAACCGCTTATGAGGTGGAAGAAGGTCTATTTGTTTCTTTTGAATACAATACAGATTTATTTGACAGTAGAACCATTGTACGTATGGCAGGGCATTTTGAAAACTGGTTGAACGAAATTGTTCATCATCCAGATGAATCATTTACAAAGCTGTGGATGCTATCGGACACAGAACAGAATCAGCTCTTGGAAGAATGGAATGACACTGACGTAGTTTATTCACATGCGAGCATGATTCACGAACTGTTTGAGCAGCAGGTTGCGCGTACACCTGAAGCGGTGGCGGTAGTGTATGAAGGTGGACAGCTGACGTATCAAGAACTCAACAAGAAAGCGAACCAATTGGCACATTATTTACAGAAACGGGATATAGGACCTGAGTCATTGGTCGGTATATGTGTCGAGCGTTCACCCGAAATGATTATTGGTCTCTTAGGGATTCTCAAAGCGGGTGGGGCTTATGTCCCACTGGATCCGAGCTATCCTGAAAATCGCCTGAGATACATTTTAGAGAACTCGCAGATCCAGGTGCTTTTAACAAAGGAAGCGTTACAGGATTGGTTGCCTGAAGGCATCCAAGCGATTTGTTTGGATCGAGATCAAGCGGCGGTTTCTAAAGAGAGTAGCTTGGCGCCAGTGAGCGGAGTGACAGCAAACAACTTGGCGTATATCATTTACACTTCGGGTTCGACAGGGAATCCGAAGGGAGTGATGATTGAACACCACTCGGTTATCAACCGTTTACAGTGGATGCAAAAAAACTATCCATTATCTGAACAGGATACGATTCTTCAAAAAACGCCGTTTTCGTTTGATGTCTCTGTCTGGGAATTATTTTGGTGGTCATTTGTAGGAGCACGTGTTTGTTTACTTCCGCCGGGTGGCGAGAAGGATCCTGCAATGATTGAGGAATGTATTGAGCGATATCGCGTGACCACGATGCACTTTGTTCCATCGATGTTATCTACTTTCTTAGATTATATGGAACAATCCAAAGCGAAAAAGGACGTATCGTCTTTGTGTCAGGTTTTCACAAGTGGAGAAGCGTTAAATACCGAACAGGTTCGCCGGTTTAAGGGTGTATTTTATGATTCTCAGCAAACGAAGTTAAGCAACTTGTATGGTCCTACAGAAGCGACTGTAGATGTCACTTACTATGATTGTGATTTAGAAAAAGAACCGTTGCTTATTCCGATTGGTCGTCCGATTGATAATACCGAATTGTATGTGCTAGATCAAAATCAACAGGTGGTACCGATAGGTGTGGCTGGGGAACTTTACCTTGGTGGTGTAGGCTTGGCACGTGGTTACTTCAATCGTCCAGAGTTAACTACTGAACGTTTTATTCCGCATCCATTTAAGGAAGGGGAACGGCTCTATCGGACGGGAGACTTGGTGAGGTATCTGAATGATCGCAACGTGGAGTATATCGGAAGAATAGATAACCAAGTGAAAATTAGAGGTTTCCGGATTGAGCTGGGAGAGATTGAAGCGGTTCTACACGATCATTCATCTGTGAAAGAGGCTGTCGTGTTGGTGAAGGAAGATCATCCTGGAGACAAGCGGTTAGTAGCTTATGTGGTGGGTGAAGGAAACACTGGAGAATGGCGTGAGCACCTCAAGACGCAATTACCGAATTACATGGTTCCGGCATACTTTGTCGAGATGGAAGAGATGCCACTCACTCCGAATGGCAAGATTGATCGCAAAGCCTTACTGGCATTGGATGGACAGCCAATGAGCATAAATATTGTCTCACCGCGAACCCCGGTGGAAGAGCTCATCGCATCGGTATGGAGTCAAGTGTTAGGCATAGAAAATATTGGTGTTCAGGATTCCTTCTTCGAGCTTGGTGGCCACTCGCTCCTCGCTACCCAAGTTGTTTCACGTTTACAAGAAGTCTTCCAAATCGAACTACCGGTGCGTGAACTGTTTGAGTTTACAACGGTGGAGGCACTGGCGAAGCGACTGGATCAGTTGCGTAAAGGAGACAAAAAACGAGAGATTCCACCGCTTATGCCGATGGAACGGGGAGAGGCCATTCCGCTCTCTTATGCCCAACAGCGCCTGTGGTTCATTGACCAATTCACGCCTAATAGTGCACTTTATAATATGCCGATGGTATGCCGCCTTACAGGGAATTGGGTACCCGAAGCATTGGAAACAGGATGGAATCAGCTGATAGAACGTCATGAATCTTTACGGACTGTGTTCCATGAAGTGGATGGTCATCCTGTGCAGCAGATTCAGCCATATGCTTTCCGGTCGCTTCCCCAAATGGATTTAACTATGCTTTCTCCGGAAGAGCGAGACGCAGAAGTTAAGCGTTTGATCCAGCAAGAAACAGAAGTGCCATTTGACTTAGGAGAGGGCCCATTGATTCGGACAATGGTCTTGCGAGTGGGAGAAGAGGAATGGATCCTCCTTTGCACCCTGCATCATATCATTTCGGATGGATGGTCGATGGGAGTCCTACTTGAAGAATGGATAGCTTTCTATGAGGAAGCAACGGATGAGAAGGTAGCAGAACTTGACCCATTACCGATCCAATATGCGGACTTTGCTCAGTGGCAAAAGGGATGGTTGAAGGAAGAAGTGCTTGAACAGCAACTCCACTATTGGCAGGAAGAATTGTCTGGTGAGCTTCCTGTGCTACAACTGCCGATGAATCGCCCACGTCCTGCGGTGCAGACCCATCGCGGATCGACACACACTGTGTTGCTGTCACGTTCGTTACGCGACAAACTAAACGAACTCAGTCGTCAAGAAGGATCGACGCTCTTCATGACCCTGTTGGCTGCGTATCAAAGCTTCCTATCACGTTATACAGGACAAGAAGATATTCTCGTCGGAAGTCCAATTGCGAACCGTAATTACAGAGAGATTGAAGGATTAATCGGTTTCTTCGTCAACACGTTGGTCTATCGGGCTGATCTGAGTGGCGCACCGACATTCCAAGAGTTGTTGTCTAAGGTACGTCAAAAGGCACTGAAAGCATATGAATATCAAGATATTCCATTTGAAAAAATTGTAGAAGTTGTGCAACCTGAGCGAAGTACAAGTCATTCTCCGATCTTCCAGACGATGTTCATCTTACAAAATATGAAACAAGAGCTTCCAGTGTTGTCTGGTAGAAGAATCGAAATGATAGAAAACCATAATTCAATTGCGAAATTTGATTTAAGTGTAATGGGGGCCGAGACGGAAGAAGGATTAATTTTCTCTTTTGAATACAATAAGGATTTATTTGATGTTACAACCATCGAACGAATGGCAGGACATTTTGAGAACTGGCTACATGAAGTTTCTCATCATCCACAAAAACCGTTGAATAGTCTAAGTATGCTCTCCGAATTTGAGCGTGATTTGTTATTAGAGACATGGAATGACACCGCAATGGAAATGTCCCAAGAGGGTCTTATTTGCGACAGATTTGAGGACAAAGTAGCACGGCGTCCCGATGCGATTGCAGTGGTCGATCAAATGAGAGAGTGGACATACTTTGAACTGGATGCGCGGGCAAATCAGTTGGCACATGTTTTGCAGAGAAAAGGGGTTGGTCCTGAATCAGTTGTGGGTGTCTACCTCCCGAGATCGGCTGAGCTCATGGCAAGTTTACTTGGCATATTGAAAGCTGGCGGGGCCTATGTCGTTCTAGATCCGTTGTATCCGCAATCACGGTTACAATACATGATTGAAGATGCAGGAATCCAAATCGTAGTGACGACAGCAGCGCAGGAAAGCTTTTCCGAACAGGTCGAAACGGTGAGATTAGAAGAAATAACAGATGAAAGCGTAATCGCACCGAAGCGGCAAGTAAAACCGGAGCACTTAGCTTATATCGTCTACACCTCTGGTTCCACAGGAAAGCCAAAGGGGGTCATGGTCGAATACCGTTCATTAATGAATATGGTCTCTTGGCATCAAGCGGTATACCAAATTACAGAACAGGATCGTGCGACTCAAATTGCGGGGATTGCCTTTGACTCAGCTGTTCAGGAGATTTGGCCTTATCTCACTGCTGGTGCAGCACTATACCTGTCGACAGAAGAGTTGCGAATCAATCCAGAGGCTCTACGAGATTGGCTCATTGATTCACGGATCACGGCTAGCTTTGCGCCTACACCTATTCTGGAAAGACTCTTGAAATTATCTTGGCCAGAGAAGACAAATCTCCGTTTTATCATTACGGGAGGAGATCAGTTAACACAGTATCCATCTGAACAAATCCCTTTTGCGGTGATAAATCAGTATGGTCCATCGGAAAATACCGTCGTTACCACTGATTGTTATGTGCCTGTAGGAATGACAACAGGTACTCCGTCGATTGGTCGACCGATTGCGAATACAGAAGTATATGTGTTAGATTCTTACCTTCAGCCAGTGCCAGTGGGGATTATTGGAGATCTCTATATCGGAGGAAAGAACCTTGCTCGTGGCTATGCTAATCGCCCGGAACTCACAGAGGAAAAGTTCATTCCGCATCCGTTTAAGTCAGATGAACGTCTCTATTACACCGGGGACAAAGCAAGTTATCTTCCTGACGGTGATCTCCAGTTCCATGGTCGTATAGATGACCAAGTAAAGATTCGTGGTTTCCGGATTGAACTGGGAGAAGTTGAAGCAACTTTGCAGTCTCATTTGTCTGTAAAAGAAGCTGTTGTACTGGTAAGAGAGGATCATCCAGGAGACAAACGATTGGTAGCGTATGTAGTTGGTGAAGGAAGTGTTCATGAATGGCGGGAGCATCTGCAAACACATTTACCGAATTACATGGTTCCGGCACACTTTGTCGAGATGGCATTTTTACCACTCACACCGAATGGAAAACTCGATTTAAAAGCATTGCCTGTACCGGATGAACCATCTACTGAAAATACTGTGTACCCACGAACTCCGATGGAAGAACTCGTCGCATCGGTATGGAGTCAAGTGCTAGGCATAGAAAATATTGGTGTTCAGGATTCTTTCTTCGATCGAGGTGGCCACTCGTTGCTCGCTACCCAAGTTGTATCTCGGTTAAAAGAGGCATTACAAATCGAACTGCTAGTACGTGAACTATTTGAGCATTCAACAGTAGAGGCGTTGGCGAAGCGACTGGATCAATTGCGTAAAGGAGACAAAATACGAGAGATTCCACCGCTTATGCCGATGGAACGGGGAGAAGCCATTTCGCTCTCTTATGCCCAACAGCGCCTGTGGTTCATCGACCAATTCACGCCTAATAGTGCACTTTATAATATACCGATGGTATGCCGTCTTACAGGGAATTGGGTACCCGAAGCATTGGAGACGGGATGGAATCAGCTGATAGAGCGTCATGAATCTTTGCGAACGGTGTTCCATGAAATGGATGGTCATCCTGTACAGCAGATTCAACCGTATGCTTTCCGGTTCCTTCCCAAAATAGATCTAACTACGCTTTCTCCCGAAGAGCGAGAAAGCGTAATGGAACAATGGATCCAAAACGAAGCCGAAGCACCATTTGACTTAGGACAAGGTCCGTTGATCCGTGGGCAAATCGTGCAAATCGCAGAAGAAGAATGGATTCTTCTTTGTACTATGCATCATATTATCTCGGATGGCTGGTCGATGGAAATCTTGCTCCAAGAATGGATGGCATTCTATGAAGAAGCGGTTTGTGGAAAACCAGCAGAACTCGCACCATTACCGGTTCAATATGCCGACTTTGCCCAATGGCAAAGGGAATGGATGAAAGAAGAAGTACTTGATCAGCAGCTTGCATATTGGAAGAAAGAGCTGTCTGGGGAGTTACCAGTCTTAATGTTGCCGATGGATCGTCCTCGTCCTGCGGTGCAAACCCATCGTGGATCGACACATACTGTGTTGTTGTCACGCTCGTTACGCGACAAACTGAACGAACTTAGTCGTCAAGAAGGGTCGACGCTCTTCATGACCTTACTGGCATCGTATCAAAGCTTCCTCGCTCGTTATACAGGACAATCGGATATTCTTGTCGGAAGCCCGATTGCAAACCGGAATTATCGCGAGACTGAAGGGTTGATTGGTTTCTTCGTCAACACGTTGGTTTATCGGGCTGATCTGAGTGGCGCACCGACATTCCAAGAGTTATTGTCTCAAGTACGGACAAAAGCATTGAAGGCGTATGAATACCAAGATGTTCCGTTTGAAAAGATTGTAGAAGTTATACAACCCGAGCGAAGTACAAGTCATTCTCCAATCTTCCAAACCATGTTTACCTTACAAAACACGCAACAAGAGCTTCCAGAGCTTCATGGAAGAAGTTTAGAAGCGATGGAAAGTCATGCTTCAATCGCCAAGTTTGATTTGAGTTTAAGTGCCGCAGAGGTGGAAGAGGGGTTACTCCTTTGTTTTAACTATAAGAATGATTTATTTGATGTTGTAACGATCAGACGTATGGCTGAGCATTTTGAAAACTGGTTAAATGAAATCGTGGAACATCCCGATACATCACTGACGAAGTTGACGATGCTATCGGAATTGGAGAAGCAATTGCTGCAAGAGTGGAATGATAATGCTGTAGCGTATCCACGTGAGAGTGTGATCCATAAACTGTTTGAAGAACAAGTGGATCGTACACCTGACACGGTAGCAGTGGTGGATGAAAATCGGCAGTTGACGTATCGAGAGCTGAATGAGAAAGCAAACCAATTGGCCCATTATCTCCAGAAATGTGGGATTGGGACCGAGTCATTGGTCGGTCTCTGCTTCCAGCGTTCAGCTGAGATGATTGTTGGTCTCATGGGGATCTTGAAAGCTGGTGCAACCTATGTTCCATTGGATCCATCTTATCCAGAAAGTCGCCTACGATATATTCTGGAAGACACAGGGATTCAAGTATTGGTCACGAACGAAGCATTAGAAGGTTGGATACCTGAAGAAATCGAAGCAGTTTGTTTGGATCGGGATCAAGCGATAATCTCGCAAGAAAGCACCCTTTCACCATTAAGTAAAGTGACAGGAGAAAACTTGGCGTATGTTATCTATACTTCGGGATCAAC
>NZ_NUOT01000013.1 GCF_002584535.1 Bacillus cereus | reverse complement strand
AGAGTTTATGGATTAAAAATAGATGCTAATTCTAAGCATAAGGTTTTAAAAGCTGATGGCACTTGGCTTAAAGTTGGAGAAGAATATGAAAAAACAGGCAACAAAGGAGAAGTATTATATACAATAGCAATTCCTAAAAATGATCCAATTTTAGAAGATACGAAATTGAAGAAAGAAGTAAATTGGAAATTGATTGATTCAAATGTAGTAGATAAAAATTCAGGTTATCATTGGAGCAAAGCGGTTACAAGTGGTATTTCGCATAATGTAACTGTAGGGTTATCTTATACAATTGGAATGGAAGTAGGTCTTGAAGGAGTTGCAAAAGTAAATCAATCATTAACTGCAAGTTTTGGTTATGGTGTTACTTTAAATTCAGAAAGTACAGTTACAAAAACATTTGACTTTAATCCAAAGACTGATTATGCATATGATCAATATAGAACTGCATTATATCAACAGGTAGCAACATATTCAGTTACTCCAGGAGAAAAATTACAAAAATGGATGTCTGAACAAAATGGTATTTGGGATAATATTTTTGGTCAATTTGGTGATCAATTTAAGGGTCTTACAAGTCCGACAGAATATAAAGTGAAAAATTCAGTTGATTATTCAGTAGATGTTTTAGTGGCTCTTACATCTAAGTAAAAAATTAGGTTCAGTTTAATTCCCTCCTAGCATATGGAGATAGCAACTATTAATCTGTTAGGTCCACATAGATATGATATTGTTGATCTATATGATTGTAAAGAACCTGATTGTAGTAATTCCATAGGTTCAATGAATTGACAAAAGGCCCAAATCATTTAATGGTAATTTATCGTATTACATTTTCGATCTAATAAAAAAATAATGTTATAAACCACTAAGAAGGCACCAACATGCCTCGCAACTTAAGAGATTGTAATGCTCTCAAATACAAAAAACGTTATCCTTCCTAAACAGGCTAGATTAGAAAGGATAACGTTTTTTATGCTTTTATTACCGTAAGAACCTGTATTGATATCAATTCATTTAAATATGCAAAATTGCATATTCATATGTATATTATTGAATAACTGATCTATGAAGCTAATGAACATGCAGGTTTCCTTTTTTACGTGTTAGTTTTATCAGTAAAGAGGTTAGACCTTTGAAAGGATTTTGTAACATTTATGAAAGAGAAATGAAAGATTTGTTAGATAGTCTGAGGCTTATCTACTGGTAGACGATGCGCGCAGATAGTAAAACCATTATTGAAAATAAGAAAGGATTAAGGCATGTTTATGAAAAGAAAACTACCAATGGTTACATTCTTAGCATTCATATTTAGTTTGATTATTACTGTTTTTCCAACAAATGCTGCTTATGCAGCTGGGGACAATCGTATACTTGACATTTATGGGGATCCAATCAAGACATCTAAAGATTATATAATGGTACGTAAAATTTGGGATGGTAAGCCTCGACATGCTGCTTTCGCAGGTGTAGGTCAGAAAAAACTTGGAGTAACTTATGAGAAGTTTGCGGGTTGGCATTATGTAATTCAATATAAAGATAAATCTTATTATGGTACTGCTGAGATTCATAAGGATACAAAAGGTAATGAGTACTATGGTACACCTATAAATTTTGAAACTCCAGATGGGGTAGAAAGTGATGGATATATAAGACATAGTACGCCAGTTACCATGTCAATGTGGATTGGGGGACCAAATGCTGAGGCAGGAGGAATTAAAAAATATGTCAATGCTGGGAATCGCGGCTGGATTTATTTTAGTGACCAATCAAAAAGTACGTTAACAGTTCAGGAACAAAATTCAAAGGAAATCAATTTAATAACAGGTAAAACTGATTATCTTAGAGATAAAATGGGTAGACCTACCGATTGGTACAATGCAGATCCACAAAATTCTGAGTATGGAGTTACATCATATTTTGAGCTAGAGACTTCAGAGCAACCATTTTCAAATCAAGATAAACTATGGGGAAGTTCTGCGCCGCCATATCAATCTGGTTATGAATTAGTACCTTTACCATAAAGCATCTAGTACATTTATATAACCGTATTTATTAATGTGCAATGTGTCTTTCAGTAAGGTAAGAGAGGACCCTATGAAAGAAATTTAAATTATATATCAAATGGAGGAATATTTATGAAAAGAAAAATTTTAGCTTTAGCTTCTGTAATTGCTTTAACAGCTCCTATCCAAAGTGTGGCGTTTGCACATGAAAATTGCCACCAAGATCCACCAATTGCTCTAAAGTGGTCAGCAGAATCTATACATAATGAAGGTGTAAGTTCTCATTTATGGATTGTAAACAGAGCCATTGATATTATGTACCAAAATACGACTGTTGTGAAGCAAAATGAGACAGCTCTATTAAATGAATGGCGTACAGATCTAGAGAAAGGTATTTACTCTGCGGATTATGAAAACCCATACTATGATAATTCTACATTTGCTTCACACTTCTATGATCCTGATTCAGGAAAAACGTATATTCCATTTGCTAAACAGGCAAAGCAAACAGGAGCGAAATATTTTAAATTAGCTGGTGAAGCTTATCAAAATAAAGATCTGAAAAATGCATTCTTCTATTTAGGATTATCACTTCATTATTTAGGGGATGTTAATCAACCTATGCATGCAGCAAACTTTACTAACATTTCGCATCCATTTGGCTTCCATTCAAAATATGAAAACTTCGTTGATACGGTGAAAGACAATTATAGGGTAACAGATGGAAATGGTTATTGGAATTGGAAAAGTGTAAATCCAGAAGAGTGGGTTCATGCTTCAGCTACTGCTGCAAAAGCTGATTTCCCATCAATTGTTAATAGTAATACGAAAAATTGGTTCCTAAAAGCTGCTGTATCACAAGACTCTGCTGATAAGTGGCGTGCTGAGGTAACGCCGGTAACGGGAAAACGCTTAATCGAAGCGCAACGTATTACAGCTGGATATATCCATTTATGGTTTGATACGTACGTGAATAATAAATAACAAATACATTTACACATGGCAAAAGTTAAAGCATCATCTACTTCAACATTTGCAATTAAAACAGACGATTTGAAAATAATTCGCCTAGATGTGGTAGAGAAAATTGATTAAACAGAGCTTCCCAAAAAGCTCCTTTAAAATGATAAAACCCCAAGACAGTGAAAATTCCTTTTCTCTGTCTTGGGGTTTTGTGGTTCTGGACAGGCTTATCCGATAAAATGAGTTGCCCTTTTTTCGTCCTATGCACGGCTTTAACACCACTTATGTAATGGCTTAAATCCAAACATAGAAAGAACTTACCTTTTAATAAACCCAATGAATGAACGGTTTTAATGAGAGCGCTTAAAATTATATATTTAAAGATGGATTCGATATTAAATCGGATCCATTTTTTTCTAGGGAATCTCATCTATTTTTGATAGATTAATAGTTAAGACATACAAATAAGGGGTAGGGATGTAGAAATGGAACTATTTGATTATTATAAGCGGAAAGGGAAGTTTAAACTTCTTATTGGAACAGGTATTTTTCTGTTTGCGCTATGGTGTGTATACGGGACTTGGGGATTTGTGAATTGGGGACACATTATCTTTATTGTTCTTGTTTCTTCTGTTTTTTTCGGAATTGGATTTTGGCAATTACGAAAAGGAAACTTGATACAAAAGAATACGGTGAAAAGTAATGTAACGTTTTGGGATGTCGATACGTTTGTCGTATTAGAATTGCCTAAACAGAATAAACAATTTGGCCTATATCATCCAGATGGGGGATATGTTGCTGGAACAAAGATCATTTCATCTAACATTCTTTTTTCAGTGATACCTTTTTTGAGAAATAAAGATGTTTATGGATTAGAAACGAGTAGCGGGGAAATTCTTGCATATTTTCATACTGGAGCTGACGGATATGATTGGGTAATCTATGATTCGAATTATAACCAGCTTGGTATGTTTAAAGAGAAAATGATACAAAGTTTTGGCTCGATACGTGGCTCTTTGATGACGGATAAAGAAACGAAGTTATCTGATGTAAAAGTTGAGGTTGATTTTATTCAAACAACTCTCCGTACAACAGATGGACGTACATTAGCAATCGGTAAGCAAGGGTATATGCCTATAGAATGGAGTGAAAGGTTTATGGGGTTAAACGTACCTACTATTACACTAGGTCCCAATGCGTCTAAGAATGAAAAAATTCTAGGGCTAGGGGTGCTCCTTTATAGTTTATACATAATTGAAATTAGGAAAAGTAGAGAGAGCGTTTAATAGGAAAAATAAAAAGAACAGAGTCCGCGAAAGTGACGCTGTTCTTTTTGCTTATAATTCTTACAAAAGTGTCACCTTTTTGTAAGGTTAGTAAATAGTTTATTTATTTTTTTCATGTAATAATACAGGTATAAGAAACGCAAATACATTTTTATAAATTATAGGAGAGTGTCAGTAATGATTGTAACAACAACTTCTGGAATTCAAGGTAAAGAAATTATTGAGTATGTGGATATTGTAAATGGTGAAGCGATTATGGGCGCAAATATTGTACGTGATTTATTTGCTTCTGTTCGTGATGTTGTCGGTGGCCGCGCTGGCGCATATGAAAGTAAATTAAAAGAAGCTCGTGATATTGCGATTGAAGAAATGAAACAACTTGCGAAGCAAAAAGGAGCAAATGCAATTGTTGGCGTTGATGTAGACTATGAGGTTGTTCGTGACGGAATGTTAATGGTTGCTGTAAGTGGTACGGCTGTACGTATATAAAATACATATTAGATAAATGAATAAACTATCTCTATAGAATAGATAATTTTATAAAGAGATGTTTAAAAGATGGTTTCGATATTGTATCGAAGCCATTTTTTTATATCCGTTTATCGTTTTTATCTTTATTAAATGCACGTACAGATGTACCGGCTAAACAGCAGAAGAAGCAATGTAAAGGGGATGAAGATGATTGTTCCTGCAAAAGGAAAGGACGGTGCTTATCAAGTTGTAATCATTGATGATGTTTTAAATGAGACTGAGTTAGAGAAAATTATGATTTCCTTGTTGAAATAAAAACGGCATGATAAGAAAAGGGCCCTGAGAGTAGAATAGTGTGATTCACACAAAATGATTGGAGATTGCATAGTTCCTCTCTTCGTATAAGGTATAAGTTTTAAGTATTCGTATGAAACGATAGCTAATCAATTAGAAAAGTTCTATTTGTTATGTAATTGACTGGAAGAAAAGAAGCAACGTCAAAAAACATTGCTTCTTTTCATGTATTAAGCAGATTGTCTCTTTGCTTTTTCAAGCAAACTTGCCAATACATGCGTACGATATGATTCTAGCTTAAGCACGAGATTCAAATGGAACAAATTACGAGCGGAAAGGTGAATATAATAGGTGTTCATGAACATTAATATGAAGTCCAGCCACCGTCTACAGCAATGACTTGTCCGTTTACGAAGCTAGCCTCGTCTGAGCCTAAGAAGATAGCTAGTTGTGCAACTTCTTCTGGTTGTCCAACGCGTGGATTAATTGCCATACCTAATGATTGGCGGCTCATACCAAATTCGCTCAAATGAGTCATTGAAGAAGCAATGTTTGTCATGACTGCTCCAGGAGCGATTCCGTTACAACGAATGTTTTTGTCCGCATACATGAAGGCAGTGTTTTTTGTTAGGCCAACGACTGCATGTTTAGATGCTGTGTAAGCAGCACCAGCACGTGCACCGTATAATCCGCCAGCGGAAATATTATTGACGATTGTGCCGTGTCCTTGTTCTAAGAATAGATTTACTGCAATCCGCATTGCTTTCATGACAGATACCGTATTAACAGAGAAAACCTTCTCCCAGCGTTCGTCTAAAATTTCACCAACAGGTTCCATTCCATCCATAATGCCGGCATTATTAACAAGAATATCTAATTTTCCATAAGTTTGTTTTGTTTCATCAAAAAGACGTTGTAGATCCTCATCGGAAGTCACGTTTGTTTGAACAGCAATGGCTTCTGCACCTATAGCCTTAATTCCCTGTACTACATGTTGAGCCCCTTCTAAGTTTAAGTCTGATACAACGACCTTTGCTCCTTCTTTTGCATAACCTTCTGCAATAGCTTTCCCCATGCCTGATGCAGCACCAGTGACAATTGCTACTTTTCCTTTTAATCTCATCTGAAACGGCCCCCTTTGTCTTTTTATTGAACAGTTGTTCAATAAAAATTATAATCATATAAAAGAACGCTTACAATGAGCAAAATAACGATAACTGTTCAATAATTAACACATAGTAAGAGATGTGTTTAATAAGAGGTGAAAAAATGATGCGTACAGATATGCGTATTGTGAAAACAAAAGAGGCGTTACATAATGCATTGTTAGAATTATTAAACGAAAAAAGTCTAGAAGTCATCTCAATCTCGGAAATTTGTAGAAAAGCAAAAATAAATCGTGGCACATTTTACTTGCATTATACACAAATAGAAGATTTATTTGAGGAATATTTTAAGGAAATTACAGCAGATTTGGCATGTTCTTATCAAGAACCTTATCGCCATGTATCAGTATTGAGAACTAGTAACTTAGATCCTTCTACCATTCGGATTTTTCATCATATCGAAAAATACAAATCATTTTACAGAATTATTTTTTCCAAAAAGGTTCCATTAATGTACTACTATTTACTGTTCGAGGAAATAAAGAAATTGTTACTTCAAGATCAAGAAGCTTTGCTTAAAGAAGGAGTTAATCATTCGCTTTATTCTTCTTATCAAGCGAATGCGATAATTGGCATAATTATTGAGTGGTATCAAAATGATTTTTCGTATAGTACAAGTTATTTAAATGATCAACTTGTTCAATTTTTAAATATGAGAGTAGACGGCTAATTGAACAAAAAAAGAGAAAAGAAGCAACGCCATAAAACGTTGCTTCTTTCTTTGTATTAAGCTGACTCTCTCTTCATTCTCTCAAGCAAACTAGCCAAAACATGCGTACGATAAGATTCTAGTTTTTTACCTTCATAAGTACGGATACCTAATTTTTTTAGTTCTTTTACGTACCAACCTTTGCTACCGAAATACATGTAATCGCTCCCCTTCAAATTTGTTTTTGTAATTTATTCTGATTTTGGAGGTTCAGGATGTAGATGAAGGAAATGAATTTCGTGTGAAAATGGTTAACTTTGATGCAAAAGACATATATACTAAAGGTAGTATATAACGAGGTGGGCGCGACGTGATTATAGAGAAGCACGAAATTCAAATTGACCAAATTACGAGCGGAAAGGTGAATATATTTACTTTCTACCGAAATAGAAAGCAAATTGACGATCCGTTTTTAAAATTGCAGGAACCATCGCTTACGGCGAACTACTATTTCCATTTTCATTTGGATGCGGAAAGCCTGAGTCTTCTGCAGGAAGAGTTTCCTAGCATATATCCGTACGACGGGAATGGGACCATTCACGACTGGACAGAAAAGATGAAAGATGAACTGCAGCGCCAAATTCAAACTGGAAAGTGGAATAGACGCGTGCGTATTGGTAATCGGATTCTAGATGTGGTATTTACGTGGTGTGATGAAGAAATAGAATGAAAAAGAAGCGGATGACGCTTCTTTTTTTAGCGCTGGAATAAAACGAGTTTTCCTGCTGAAGATGTGCAGCGATGTGTTTTTTCATGCAATCCTTTTTCTTGTAAAATGGATGTCCCTTTTGATTTCGCTTCTGCTTCTGTTGTCGCCTCGAATGATTCGTCTAGCATTTTGGAACCATCTTTTTCAAAGACTGTTAGAATATATACTCCCATGAAAATTCCCTCCAAAGATTAAAATCAGAATCTTATAACTATTTTGTCATAAATCTTTAGAATATGCAAAGAAATATGTGACATGATCGGTAATAAGTAGAAGGGCTTTTGTATTTACTTTATTTTTGAAGAGAAAGGAGGGGGATGGGTAAAAAACACCCCATATGTAAAATTGCATGAAAACATCAGGTAACATAGTGCTATTATTTTATTATAGATCTGCTCTATATTTTTTCATTAATCATGTTGAAACCCTACAGAAAAACAATTGGTGAACTAAAGAACTGAAGGAAGGCACTCATTGAGTGCCTTTTCTTTATGAAAAAATCCCCATACAATGTGCAGGGATCAAGCGTAAATCGTAAACCGTTCAGTTGGGTGAACAACATCATAATGATACATAAATTCCCCACTAGCAAAACAGTAAAATCTCTTTTTCTCTTTAGTAAAATGTAATTTTCTCATGTGTTTTCATATGATATATCCGTTATATAAATTGATTTTTAGAGATAGGAGCCTACCCAAAATTTTTAAATCAATTATTTACTGATAATGTACGAATATACGCAAGTGCCGTTACCTAAAATGGACAAGCTGCATCTATTAATAGTAGTACACCATTTGTACAACCTATTCTATATATAGAGATGATGAAATGCCTTGTGTTGTAATCGACTTTTATATTGCACCTGGGTCAACTATAACAGATGCTCAGTTTAGAGAACATGTACGCTGGGTAAATCGGATTTGGAAAGTAGGGGCTGGTATTGATATAAGATATCGTTTTCGAGATCCTGCGGACAGCAGTAGAATTGTAAGAGTACCAGTAGATGGTCCAGTAGTTCTTCCTGATCAAACTTTCCCTTGTGAATTTACTGTGTTTGAAGATCTCCCTGAAAACTTCCAAGCTGATTTAGATAGCAGACCTTATGGTACAGGACCATGGCCAGAACCAAATGAAGTAGATATTGCTGTATTCTATATAAATGGACCAATAACACTTGATAACGGTACCATAGTACAAGGATGCGCCCCTATTTGGAGTCCTAACATTTATAGTCCAAGCATTCTTATTGCAAATCCTAGAGATAATGTACTTTCTAATAGCCCACTAATCCTTGCGCATGAACTAGGACATGTTTTTGGTCTAGAACATGTTGATGCTGAAGATAATATTATGCACGTTCCATTAATAAACAATGTATCCACTCAATTAACCCAAAAACAAATTAATGATGCTTATAATTCAATTAGTGATCTTCCTGATTGTTAGTAAAAAGATTAAATTAAAACAAAAAAGAAGAGGTGATTAAAATAAAAGAGAAACACTTTCTGCATAAAAAAGCAAGATACCGTTCATATACAAAAGATAAACAAGATAGTATAACACAATGGAATATAACTCCAGATAAAGTGCAATCTTCTAAAAACAATTGCGGTTGTAGTTATGGGAATGCACCAGATGATTTACCAGTCGATTTCCCACCAAACACTTGCAAAGAAAATCCTTGGAAAGTAACTCCCCCAGCCGACTAAATCCTCTCATTATCAGGTCATCTTTACATAAAATTAGTGAAGGTGACCTGGTGGAAACCAGCTTGTTTGTTTTACCTTTTGAATTTACTTTCGTTTTAATCATAGCCTCAAATGATCTAGCTAGTACTTTGAGCCATCTTTTTCGAAAATGGTTCTTGTATATAACCATGAAAATCCCCTCTAGAATAAACAATCAGAATGTTAAAGCTATTCAACTGTAAAACGAACAATTATACAAAAGAAATCTGTGATATATCGTGCTAAAATAAGACTGAGTATCACGGAGAAAGGACGTTACATTGTGAAAGAAGTAAAGTTTATACATGCGGCAGATTTACATTTGGATAGTCCGTTTAAAGGAATGGAAATGAATGTGTCGTCATCTGTTTGGGAGAGAATGAAGCAAAGTACGTTTCAGTCATTTGAACGTATTATCGATAAAGCGATTCAAGAGCGCGTTGATTTCATGCTGATTGCGGGAGATTTATATGATGCGGAAACGAGAAGTCTTAGAGCGCAAGTGTTTGTGAGAGAGCAAATGAAGCGCCTTTCGCAGTATGACATTCCTGTTTATATCATTCATGGTAACCATGATCATTTAGGAGGAAGCTGGGCGGCAATTGAGTTTCCTGAGAATGTTCATGTGTTTACAGAGCCATATGTAGAAGCGAAGCCGTTTTATAAAGATGGTGAACTGCTTGCATCTATTTATGGGTTTAGTTATTTACAACAAGCTGTCACGGATAATATGACAGCGCAGTATGAAAAAATGAGCGATGCGCCTTTTCATATTGGGATGCTTCACGGAAGTGTGGAAGGTGGCGATGCAGAGCATAATCGCTATGCGCCGTTTCAAATTCGTGAGCTGAAGGAGAAAGGGTTTGATTATTGGGCTCTTGGTCATATACATAAACGCGAGATTTTAGCAGAGGAGCCATATATCATTTATCCAGGTAATATACAAGGGCGCCACCGGAAGGAAACGGGAGAAAAGGGAGCGTATCTTGTTGAGATTACAGAGCGAAAGGCGAATTGTTCTTTCTTTAGTACGGCAGATGTAGTTTGGGGAGAAATGGAAATTAGTATCGATGAACTACAGACAGTTGATGACCTTATGACGGCTTGTTCAAAAGCGCTGAACGAATGGCGTAAAGAAGAGGAGGGAACTCTTCTGACAGCTGTGTTTACTGGCCAAGGCCCTCTAGCTTCTTATTTACGTGATGAAAAACGTGTGGAAGAGATTTTTCATATTTTGGCAGCGGGAGAAGAGCGTAGAGATTTTGTATATGTAATGAAGTGGAAGAATGAGACGATTTCATTTGCTGAAACCGAGCGTTTAAAAGAGGAAAATCATTTTGTTGGTAGTGTATTGCAAGAACTAGAATCCTTTACGAATATGGATGCGGTGCTGCGAACGATTTGGACATCTCCTGTCGCGCGTAATGTGATTGAGTCTTTTTCAGAAGAGGAGAAAGCAGAGATTCAAAAGGAAGCGGAAAATATTATATTAGAGCAATTATTCCAGCAAGAGAGGGATAAAAAATGAGAATTGAGAAACTCCATATTTATGGCTATGGGAAATTAGAAAATGTGGAAATGGATCTTTCATTGCTGACGGTGTTGTACGGTGAAAATGAAGCGGGAAAATCGACGATTCGTTCGTTTATGAAGAGTATTTTATTTGGTTTTCCAATGAGAGGGCAAAGACGCTACGAACTGAAAGAAGGCGGGAAGTACGGCGGTAGGGTGACCGTTATGACGGAGCAGTATGGAAGACTCAAAATCGAGCGTCTTCCGAAAACGGCTGCTGGAGAAGTGACGGTTTACTTTGAAGATGGAAAAACAGCTGGTGAAGAAGTACTGCAGACTCTGCTAAGCGGGATGAATGAGAACCTGTTTGATTCTGTCTTTTCGTTTGATATGCATGGTCTCCAAAATATTCATCATGTTGGAGAAGCTGAAATCGGAAATTATTTGTTTTCGGCGAGTGCAGTTGGAAGTGATGCGCTCTTGCAGTTAGATAAAAAGCTAGAAAAAGAAATGGAGCAGCGTTTTAAGCCGAATGGCCGTAAGCCGGAGATTAATGTGTCGCTTCAAGAAATAAAGAAACTGCAAGAAAAGCTTGGGGCGTGGCAAGGGAAAATTGGTACGTATGAAAAGCTAATGGGGCAGTTAAAAGAAAGTGAAGGGCGTCTTGCTCACATTCGGGATGAAAAAGAGATGGCAGAGAAACGTAAGCAAGACTATGAAGTGTTGGCCACGCTACAACCTCTTGTCATTGAAAAACAAGCGTATGAAAAAGCGCTAGAAGAGCAGAAGAATCCGTTTCCAGTTCGAGGTGTAGAACGTTATGAAACGATAAAAGCAAAACTGGAGCCGCTTTTGGTGCAACTTGATTCAATCCAGAAACGGATGGAAATGGTGCAATCGGAATTGGATGGGATAGAAGTACAAGAAGAACTGTTGCAAAAAGATAGTTATGTAGAAGAACTTCGTATGCAGCATATGTCATATGAAAATGCGCGCCAAGAAATGCGCGATATTACAGTAAGCATCGGGAATATGAAAGAAGAGATAGAAGAGCTCGAGCAGCAAATTGGTACTACTTTTGAAAAAGAAAAGGTACTGTCATTTGATACAAGCCTTGCGGCAAAAGAAATGATAACGCAAACGGTGCAAAAGGCGAGAGAGTTAGATAATCGGAAAGAGCAGCTTGATGAGCGCTTTAAAGTGGCGCAGGAGCAATTAGAAGAACAGGAAGAAAACGTAGGGCATATTCGGAAGCAGATGTTATCGGATGAAGAGCGGCAGAACCTTGTAGAAAAAGAAAAGTCGTTTCAAGATACAGTCTTGATAGGTACTGGTGCGGAGCGCATTAAGCGTAAATATGAAGAAAGAATGAAAACCGCGCGGGAAAAGAAAAAGCGTTGGCAGACGATTTGTTTCCTTTTGTTAGCTGTTAATACAGTGATATTGCTGACAAGTGTATTTCTAGATAATCGTGCGTTGTTATTTACGAGTGTTATCTTTTTTGTCTTAATTGTACTTGCACTTGTTTTGTATAAAGATAATTCTTCAGATAGCTTACAAGAAGAACTGCTCTCGCTGCAGCAAAGTGCAGGTGGAAGGCAAAATGAAGAGGCACTATCTATTCGTTATCAAGTAGAAAAAGATGAAGAAATACGTAAATTATTTGAGCGAGAGTCTTATAAGTTACAACAAATTGAAAGAACCTATGAAAGAGTGGTTTCTGCATATGAAGAATGGGAGCGAGATACGTTTCATGTGGGAGAGCAAGTCGATACATATAATGCGCGTTATTCGTTCCCAAGTTTTTATACATATGCGCATGTATTATCAGCATTTGAACGTGTGGAAAAGATGCAACAGTTATATCGCGAAGTAGGAAAGATGGCGGAGCGAAAAGAGATATTATATGAAATGATTTCGCAGTTTGAACATAAACTAGAGAACGTTATGAGAAATACAGAATGTGATCATCTTCATATGATTCGTGATCGCATTCAAAAGGAAAAAGAAAAAGGGCAAAAGAAGGAGCAACTTGTAGGAAAGCTTGCTGATTGGAAAGAAGAGCGGGAAGTACTGCAGCACCAAGTAAAACAACTTACAGTAGAACGAGATGCGCTCTTAGAAATGGCAGCAGTTACTAATGAAGAAATGTTTTTAGAGCTTGGTAAGAGAGCAGAAAAGCTTGAGGAGGCAGAGAAGCAAGTAGAGCGGCTATCACCTCAAATTGATATGTTAGAAAAGCGTTTAACAAGCTTATCATTAGTGGAACACTACCAAGTGAAAGGATATGAAGAAAACTTAAATCAAGAAGAACTTCGTATACAAGGCTTCCTTTCAGAAGAGAAGAAATTGACCGAGAGTATTGCGGAGCATCGCGTGGAGATTGCGAATTTAGAAGAAGGTAGTACGTACGGTGACTTATTACATGAATGGGAAATGAAAAAATCGCATGTACGTGAGCAAGTGAAAAAGTGGGCTGCATACGCGACTGCTAAAACGGTGTTAACAAAAACAAAGCAATATTATCATGAAGTACAGCTGCCCCGTATTCTACAAAAGGCCGAGGAGTATTTTGTATACTTAACAGGTGAGAAGTATAGTAAGATTTTTTCGCCATCAGAAAGTGAGCCGTTTATTGTAGAACGAAGTGATGGTATGCGTTTTTATAGTCATGAACTAAGTCAGGCGACAGCGGAGCAACTGTATTTGTCACTAAGATTTGCACTAGCCCGGACGTTTGAACATGATTATCCATTTATTATTGATGATAGCTTTGTACATTTTGATGCAATAAGAACAGAACGAACAATCCAATTAATAAAAGAAATTGCGAAGGATAGACAAGTGATTTTCTTTACATGTCATGCCCATCTATTATCATTCTTTACAGAAAAACAGATTATAAAATTAACACATGAACGTAAAGAAAATAAGGTGTAGTGTGCTATACTAAAAGTACTTAAGTTGGTGGAGGAATCAGGATGAAAAAGAAAATTGCAGAATATGAAGTTGGTGAACAAGTCGATGTCTTTTTGCTAATTAAAACAGCAACAAAAGGTATCGCAAGTAATGGGAAGCCATTTTTAACAGTAATCTTACAAGACCAAAGCGGGGATATTGAAGCGAAGCTATGGGATGTATCACCAGAAGTAGAGAAGCAATATGTAGCCGAAACGATTGTAAAAGTAGCTGGAGATATTCAAAACTATAAAGGGCGCATTCAACTTCGTGTGAAGCAAATCCGCGTTGCAAATGCGAATGAAATAACAGATATCTCAGATTTTGTAGAAAAAGCTCCAGTGAAAAAAGAAGATATGGTAGAAAAGATTACACAGTACATATTTGAAATGAGAAATTCGAACATTCAGCGTCTGACAAGACACTTATTGAATAAACATCAAAATGAATTTTTAGAATATCCAGCAGCAACGAAAAATCATCACGAGTTCGTATCAGGACTTGCGTATCACGTTGTGTCGATGCTTGATTTAGCGAAAGCAATTTCTACGCTATATCCATCTTTAGATAAAGATTTACTATATGCAGGCGTTATTTTACACGACCTTGGTAAAGTCATTGAATTATCTGGTCCGATTTCAACAACATATACACTAGAAGGAAACCTACTAGGTCACATTTCCATTATGGTAAACGAAATTGGAAAAGCCGCAGATGAACTGAAAATTGAAGGCGAAGAAGTACTAATTCTTCAACATATCGTCTTATCTCATCACGGAAAAGCCGAATGGGGTAGCCCAAAACCGCCATTAGTAAAAGAAGCAGAAATCCTGCATTACATCGATAATTTAGATGCGAAGATGAACATGATGGATCGTGCCCTTGGCCGCACGAAACCAGGTGAATACACAGAGCGTGTCTTTGCCCTTGATAATCGTTCGTTTTATAAACCTACTTTTCACAACTAAATAGTACTTATGAGGCAAGTGATTTTAGCAAACTTCTAACATTGCTTGCCTACAATTTGCCCACGAGATTTTAAAAACTCGTGGGCAAATTGGTTTACGGCTGTTTCCTCTATCATATCTTTCGAGAGGACTCCCACCTGTATGACATTGTTGAGAAAAAGCTGTGTAAAAAGTCAGGGTGTCCTGCCTCATAGAAAAATACATCTCCAGAAAATCCTACTGTCATTTTTTGTTAGTCCTTTTTTACCTTGTTTGAAAGTACTAGTTGGTAAGGTACTTTAATAGTCTACGTTTATCCAAATAATATCTAGAAAGAAAGCATAGCTCCTCTGTCATCAAAGATAGAATCAGGATTCCATGCTACTTCCCAAAGATTGTTTTCTGGATCGGCAAAATAAGCCGTTCTTCCTCCCCAAAAAGCATCGCTTGGTTCCCTTAAAATTTTTCCGCCTACATTTCGAATTTCCTCAATTGTTGTATCAACTTGTTCAGGCTTATCTACATTGATAGCAAACGTTACACCACGAAAGCTGTTTACGTCTTGAGTAATGGAAACACCAGCATCTCTTGCTAATTCCTCAATAGGAAATATAGAAAGAATAACACCTGCCGTTTTAAATGCCGCATAAGTATCTGAACTGATTTCGGTCTCTTCCCACCCTAGACTTTTATAAAATGCCCGAAGAACAGGTAAGTTAAAAGCACCAATTGTTATTAGACTTACTCTTTGTAGTACCATCCGTATATGACCTCTATAATTTTATATCTTTATAAATTCAATATAAGATTTAAATACCCTTTCTTTCACTCAATTCGTAATTGTACTGGTAAAAATCTGAAAATTATTTCTCAACTTATGCAGAAAAGAAATTATATACAATTTGTGGAAAAGTGTTAATATTTAGATAATTACAGAAAGAAATGAGGGGAGAAATTCTATGAGTGCACATGTAGTAACGAAAGAACAGATTAAGCATTCATTAGACGCTTGGTATCAATCGATGCTGAAGCAGCAAGTGGAGAAAGCGACAGAATTGAAAGAAGAAATTGATGAGAAGATTGTTAATGCCGAAGAAGATCAAAATCTATTGTTATATTATTCTTTACTAGATTTTAGATATAAGGTGTTAACTGATAGTTTAAGCATTACAAAAAATAGTTTTGATGTAATTGAATCATGTAACACAGCTTCTGACGAGGTTCTTTCGTATTACTATCACTTTTTCAAAGCGATACATGCCACATTAACAACGAACTATAATGAGGCTAGTGAATATTATGAGAAAGCTGAGAAATTGTTAAAACATATACATGATGAGTTGGAATATGCTGAATTTTATTATAGGATTGCTATTTTTAAGCAACATTTCTATAAACCTATTGAAGCTATTCAATATGTAAATAAAGCAAAAGAAATTCTTGTTAAACATAAAGGGTATGAAAAGAACATTGCTTCATGTGAAAGTGTTCTAGGAGCAGCGTGTGTGCAACTTCGCCAATACGAACAAGCAGAAGAAAAGTATAATTCGGCAATTAATATTTTACAAAAACAAAATGAAGAATCGTTACTTTTAAGAGTACGTAATAATCTAGGTTGGTTGTATGCAAGTCAAAATCTTTCAGCACTGGCAATTCGTCATCTATCTGAAGTTACAACAAAAATGCCGACACATTTTAAAGCGATTTTTCTACAAGCTAGAGAACATCATAAACTAGGTGAAATAAATATTGCTGAGGAATTACTTACAAATGGGTTAAACATTTGTACTGAATTGAATAATGAAGAATATATACATCACTTTACTATTTTAAAAGCACTAAATAATAATGTTCCAACAGAAGAATTAGAAAAGATTATTCTTGAAGGAATTAATTATTTCGACAAAGAATCACTATATAATTACACTCAAGAATATACAGAAAAACTAGCAGTTAAATTTTACGGTGAAAACAATCATGTAAAAGCAAGTGAGTACTTCTACACAGCATTACAGGCAAAAGAAAAAACGTTTGAGAAAGGGGCATTAAAATAATGTTTAAAAAAATTCGTGTGGTGGTAACAGGTTTAGCGTTAGCTGGTATCGTATCTGTTGGTTTAAATAGTTCATTTACACAGCAAGCTAATCATGGGGATGTACCGGCACCTGCAAACCCTGACTTAGCATACAATGTTGGAGCACCTGATAATAGTCACGCAGACTTCCCAGCACCAAAAGAAATTTAATTGAATTTCCAGCAAAAACAGAAGAACGTTTACCCTCACTAATAGGCGTTCTTCTTTTATTTGTTTTTTTCATCGTCTATACCATCTAAGTTTGAGCCATATTCATAGATATCTTGCCTCAAACGAAAATCCGCAACTGAAAATGGATCCATAAACTGATTAAAAACCACCTTATCTTATCCAGCATTAACGGACAGTAAGACCCCCATCTCAAAGTTCAGTGAAAGTAAAGAAGTTAGGTAAGGGCTTAAGTCCGCCGCTGATTAAGGTTTCACTTTATAAAGCTTATACAATAAACTCAAGGTATTCCGGGAAATCTATCTGATCCATATTTTCCATACCACCATTTTCTCTTACGTGAACATATATTTTGTGAATACATTTATACAACAAGGAAATATGTTTTTTCGGCATATCATCTAGACAAACAAATGCTTCATTAGGGTTAGTTTCATTCTTTAAAACTTTAAAATTCCATCTACTATAAAGATCTGGATATAACATACAAGATTCAGTATTTGGACCAAAACTGTAAATTACATTTTCTTTATCCTCATACTCTTTCATTATTGCAATCAGTGGATATCTTCCCATTGCTTTAAACACTCCTTATTTCTTTGTTAAGGGGGATTGAAGGTATCACACGTTCTCTTAATCTCTGAACCTCAGTATCTAGAGCGGGTGTATTCAGCTTATAACCAACGCTTTTCAGTATGTTTTCAATTTCTAAAATCAAGTTTTTCCACATATAAAAAACTCTTTTTTTAATCTATTTTAGGATAGATAGTATCTTTTGGCATCGGTCAATTTATCTCCAGCGCCATGCGATCGTTGTATCTTCTATGTAAATAGCCGGTATATCGATCCCTAAATATTTACCTTCATTTTCATCTAAAATAGACCAATTACTTTCCGCCAAAAATTCTGAATCTGCGACTTCAAAATCGAATTCATTGTCTTCATCAACCATCCCGTGAAAATATTCATGAAATGGCTTACTATTTTCATTTAAGTGAATCGTCCCATACATCCACGGTGTGTCTGTGGATACTTCTGTAATATCACCTAATTCAATATCCTTAAAGTATAGTTTCATATGAACACCTACTTATCCTTGAAATAAAAAGGCACTTATTATCATGAGAGTTCCATTCAAATAACACGATTGATATTGTGAATCTTTCAATCATCAATTCTCCTCATATTCATAAACGAATAGGCCGTTAATTAGTGTTTCAAAATCAGGAGCTAATTCTAAAATGAAAATATCTTCTTCCCATTCTAAATCGATGTATAGGATTGGTGGATTTTCTTTTGTGTGTCTATAATCCAGCGCAATCCACCAATGTCCGTCTCCACATAAAAGCAGAATATCTTTTGGTAATTCCCACTCTTCAATGTAATAAGCGCTTGATAGAATTCCTTTTTCTCCAATCCCATTTATGTAGTTAACGCTAACATGGTCTTCTGCCCAACCTGTTGGAACAGAAGTAGGATAAGCATCATAAATTAAATACCCTCCGTTTTGTATTTTACATAAGTCAATATATGATTTCGGTAACTTTACGCCTAGCTTATTTTCAGCGGAAACAACCATTTCATCTGTTAAATCTTCTAGTTTTTTACTAGATGTATCCCAAATGTTTCTCATTTAAATTTCTCCTTTTATTCAAATAAGTTTTTTATTTTATTATAAATAATTCATTCCCTTTTTTACAAAAAATCACAAACATAGATTTATAGTGATTCCAAATAGCTGTTTTCTTCCGCTATTTACGTATATAAAATCCCCGCTTCAAAATTCAGCAAAAGAAAAGAAGTAAGGTGAAGGATGAAGAAAACCCTACTGATTAAAGATTCCCTTTATTAAAATGAGGATGTATGTCTTGCCCTAATTTCACTAGAGGGGTAAGTTAGTTAAAGAGGGATAAACGTTTTCATTTAAAATAAGGAGGATTCTGTACCCTATGAATTATTTTATTATAGGCGATGTCCATGGGTGTTATTATACATTTAAGAATTTGCTCAATAAATATTGGGATAAAGAGAATGAAATGGTTTTCCAATTAGGTGATTTAATTGATAGAGGAAAAAACTCACCTCAAATGGCCCAATTTGCAATACAATTAAGTGCTGATTTTCCTAGTCAAGTCAAATTTTTAAAGGGGAATCATGAGTTTGAAATAATTAGTCATTTTGATAATCCACCGAATAACAATTGGCTAAGACAGTGTGGGGAAGAGACACTGGATCAATACAGGAAAGTGAATAGAGATTATATGAATGATGTTAGATGGTTTAGAAATCTTCCGCTATATTGGGAAAATGAACACCTGTTTCTAAGTCACGCAGGAATTTCCAAACAATCAGAAAATCCATTCATAGAGGAAGATGAGTATGGCGTTTTATGGAATCGCAGTCCGTTAAAGAATATTAATAAATTGCAAATTATAGGACACACACCTTGCAAAAATCCGTATTATGACATTGAAAGTAATACATGGAATATAGATACAGGTGCTGCTTATTTAGGGTATTTGACAGGTGTGAAAATTAAACCTAATGGAGAAATATTAGAATTTATTAGGGAAGATACAGACGTAAGAGATAAATAGAATCATTTCAAGCTTTTAGTAGAGTAAAAGGAATATAAATTTCTCTGAAAAGAATTGACTTACTTTTTATTTGTAACTAAAATAATTACAGGTGAGTTGAATAGTATAAAGGTAATCAAGAAATATTCCAGTGCATTCTTATTTAGAGAGAAAGCATATTTTTTTACTATAGTTGTAACCTAATTTGTTACAACTGTGGTAGCTATAAAATACGTACAAAATGTAAAAGCTTATTTTAAGTGTATTCGTTCTTGATTCACAGCAATAGAAAGGAGACAGTTAACTTGAAACAATTAAAGTTCTATATAATTAGTGGTCTTGCACTTGTATTATTAGTGGTTTGTAACGTTGTGGAAAGGCCTACAGCGAAGGTACAGGAAGTAAAGGATACAATGGTAACAAGACTGAACACAGAAGAAAAGATGGCGGAAATTGATGGACAAACGATATATTTTAAACAAATTGGTGAAGGAAACCCGCCGCTGCTTATGCTTCATGGCTTTGGTGGTTCTTCTGATGGATTTGGTGATATTTATCCAGGATTAGCGAAAGATCATACGATCATTGCGGTTGATATTTTAGGATTTGGTCGTTCTTCTAAGCCGGTGGATTTTCAGTATTCATTTCCAGCACAAGCAAATTTATATTATAAGTTAATGAAAAAATTAGGCTACGATAAGTTCGCTGTTCTCGGTCATTCCATGGGAGGAGAGATTTCTCTTAATTTGACGTATTTATATCCTGAAGCGATTACGCACCTTATTTTAGCGGACTCGACAGGAATAGAATCCTTCCAGCAAAAAGAAGGTTTCCAAAAGCCGAATTTATCGGTTGATGTAAATACGGTATCTACCATTACGGATTATGATAAAAATGCGGTGAAAAATAGAAGAGATGATAAAGAGCATTATAGTGAATTGACGAAAATGAGAGAGCGCCGCATTGCGATGGATGCGAATGAAATCAAGGTGCCAACCTTAATTATTTGGGGCAGAAATGATAAAAGCGTTTCATGGAAAAATGGTGAAACTTATCATCAACTATTGAAAAATAGTACATTCCATATGATTGAAAAAGGGTATCATGCTCCGTTTCGTCAAGAGCCGGAAGAGTTTATGAAATATGTCCAAGCTTTTTTTGAAAAGCATGCTGTATCTACCAATAGAATTTTTTAATTATAAACCCGTTTCTTCTTTCTTAAGAAGATGATTCGAACGAAGGTTCTGCTATTTAGGGCAGAACCTTTTTGTTTTGCTGTCTTATGTGTTTCATCCTGCATAAAAAAATATTTCTCAACATTTTATTTGTTGAAAAATATTGAATATTCGTCATAATACGAATATTATATTGTTATTGGCAAAAAAAACAGATAATTTGCAAACATGGGGAGGAAGTACATTGAAAAACAATGGGAAGAGAAAACCTTTATCAGTATTAGCAACAGCGGCAGTATTAAGCAGTACTTTTGCATTTGGGGGGCAATCTGCATATGCTGAAACGCCATCATCATCTCTACCAATCGATGAACATTTAATACCAGAGGAACGTTTAGCAGAAGCGTTAAAAGAACGAGGCGTTATTGATAAATCTGCATCACAAGCTGAGACATCAAAGGCTGTTGAAAAGTATGTTGAGAAAAAGAAAGGGGAAAACCCTGGGAAAGAGATTGTTCCTGGAGATAGTTTGACGCAAGAAGCATCTGATTTTATGAAAAAAGTAAAAGATGCAAAGATGCAAGAAAAGGAACAAGCAGATAAACCGGCTGAAGGAACAGTAGCTGGACAAGCATCTGGATTTACCCCTGGTAAGTTAAATGGAAAAGTTCCGACTGCACCAGCGAAGCAAGAAGGATATAACGGTGCTGTTCGAACAGATAAAGTGCTTGTTTTACTCGCGGAGTTTAGTGATTTTAAACATAATAATATTGATCAAGCGCCAGGATATATGTATTCTAAAGACTTTGATCGTGAGCATTATCAAAAAATGTTATTTGGTGATGAGCCATTTACGTTATTTGATGGATCGAAGATTAACACATTTAAACAATATTATGAAGAACAATCTGGTGGTAGCTACACAGTTGATGGAACTGTAACGGAATGGCTAACTGTTCCAGGGAAAGCTTCCGATTACGGTTCAGATGCTGGTACTGGTCATGATAATAAAGGACCTTTAGGACCACGTGATTTTGTGAAGGAAGCATTAAAAGCAGCAGTAGCAAAAGGAATTAACTTGGCTGATTTTGACCAATTTGATCAGTACGATCAAGATGGTGACGGAAATAAAAATGAGCCAGACGGCATTATTGATCATTTAATGGTTGTTCATGCGGGTGTAGGACAAGAAGCTGGCGGCGGTAAATTGAAAGATGATGCAATTTGGTCTCACCGTTCAAAACTTGGATCAAAACCATATGCAATTGATGGCACACAAGCTTCTGTTCCGAATTGGGGCGGAAAGATGGCTGCATACGATTATACAATCGAACCTGAAGATGGAGC
Source organism: Bacillus cereus (assembly GCF_002584535.1). GTDB lineage: Bacteria > Bacillota > Bacilli > Bacillales > Bacillaceae_G > Bacillus_A > Bacillus_A arachidis. The sequence goes on along the minus strand of NZ_NUOT01000013.1, from coordinate 132,391 downwards.
GGTTGGTGTGTTTGCGCATGAGTACGGTCATGATTTAGGTTTACCAGATGAGTATGACACAAAGTATACAGGACAAGGTGAACCTGTTGAGTCATGGTCTATTATGAGCGGAGGCAGCTGGGCTGGAAAAATTGCAGGAACAGAGCCAACGAGCTTGTCACCACAAAATAAAGAGTTTTTCCAAAAGAATATGGGCGGAAACTGGGCGAATATTTTAGAAGTAGATTACGATAAACTTCGCAACGGCATTGGCGCTGCAACATATATCGATCAAAGTGTTACAAAGTCAAAACGACCAGGAATTGTTCGTGTTAACTTACCGGACAAAAATATTAAAAATATTGAAGCGGCATTTGGTAAGAAGTTTTATTACAGTACAAAAGGAAATGACATGCGTACAACACTTGAGACACCAGTATTTGATTTAACAAATGCAGCGAATGCTAAGTTTGATTATAAGGCATTCTATGAGCTTGAAGCGAAGTATGATTTCCTTGACGTGTACGCTATTGCAGAAGATGGAACGAAGACACGTATTGATAGAATGGGAGAAAATGATGTAAAAGGCGGTATGGATACAACTGATGGTAAGTGGGTTGATAAATCATACGATTTAAGCCAATTCAAAGGGAAAAAAGTAAAACTACAGTTTGAATATTTAACAGATATCGCAGTAGCTTATAAAGGATTTGCGTTAGATAATGCAGCGTTAACTGTAGATGGCAAAGTTGTTTTCTCTGATGATGCTGAAGGTCAACCAGCAATGACGTTAAAAGGATTTACTGTATCTGATGGATTTGAACAGAAAAAACATAACTACTATGTAGAGTGGAGAAATTACGCTGGTTCTGACCAAGCATTAAAATATGCGCGTGGTCCAGTATTTAATACAGGAATGGTTGTATGGTACGCAGATCAAAGCTTTACAGATAACTGGGTAGGCGTTCATCCAGGTGAAGGATTCCTAGGTGTAGTAGATTCTCATCCAGAGGCAATCGTAGGTACATTAAATGGACAACCGACTGTGAAGAGCAGTACGCGTTATCAAATTGCCGATGCGGCATTCTCATTTGATCAAACGCCAGCATGGAAAGCAGATTCACCAACTCGCGGAATCTTTGACTATAAAGGATTACCAGGCGTTGCGAAATTTGATGATTCTAAGCAGTACATCAACAGTATCATTCCAGATGCAGGACGTAAATTACCGAAACTAGGCTTAAAGTTTGAAGTAGTAGGCCAGGCTGAAGACAAGTCTGCAGGTGCAGTTTGGATTCATCGATAGAATAAGATAAAACTAGAAGCAGTACTCTTAAGGGGTACTGCTTTTATGATGTGAAAAAGAATGTATGGAAAAGAGTCATAATCTTGTCCTTCCTCTCATACAGTGAAACTAACAAGGCTTGTCTTAGGAAAGGAAGGAAATCAATTGGAAACTTTACCATGGTGGGTTTATCTTGTTATTATCGGGATTGTCGTAAGTGGCTACATGGTTTTATATACTTCAAAAAAAGAGCAAGAGATGGATAATGAGTTTATTGAAAAAGAAGGCGAAGTATATATGAAGCGTTTAGAGGAAGAGCGCGAGCGACGTAATCAAGAGAGTGATAAGGATTCTGTGTTGCTGTAATGAGAGTAAGTGGTGAATAACGAGTCGGTTATTCACCTTTTTTTTATGATATCGACCGCTCGACACGACGTGACAAGAAAGTAGGATGAAAAATTCTTCTACTAGCTTTTCTTTTTCCTTAATTTGTGTACTATAAAGAATAGGATGATGTAAAAAAGGGGACTTTTTGAATGGGATTTCATGAGCAAAAGATTTTGCCAGCTGTTCGGCAAATAAAAGATTTAGAAAAATTATTACATAGTTATTATGAGTATATTGTTATTTTAGACATTCATATCGGTCAATTGAAGAGTGTTGTGAAACTTGCGAAGCAGCATGGTAAAAAGGTATTTTTACATGTCGATTTAATTCACGGGTTGCAAAGCGATGGCCATGCGACGGAGTTTTTATGCCAAGAGTATAAGCCATATGGACTATTGTCGACAAAGGCAAGTGTGATTATGAAGGCGAAGCAAAAGGGTGTTGTCGCGATTCAGCGTATCTTTTTAATTGATTCGAGTGCAATGGAGAAAAGTTGTAATCTGTTAGAGAAGACAAAACCAGATTATATTGAAGTGCTTCCAGGCGCTTTAACAGGTGTGATTGCCGAGATGAAAGAACGGACGGGCGTACCGATTTTAGCAGGCGGCTTTATTCGTACGGTTGATGATGTAGAAAGAGCGTTAGCAGCTGGTGCAACAGCGATTACAACATCGAAAAAAGAACTATGGAAACATTTCCAAAAATAGTGTCGAAAATGTGAAAAAATTTGTTGACACCGCTTTCATTTGCGGTTAACATTATAGACAAGTTAATAAACGTGACGGAGAAAAAAGAGATCCACATTTCATTGTTTCTATATTTTTATATAGAAGCGTGCCAGGTGTGGATCTTTTTCTTTGGGAAAAAATGAATGTTCATTCATTTTACCTCTATCACATTGAAAGCGTTTAAATTGATTATGGGGGGATTTTATGTCAGCATATTTAGGGGAGTTAATAGGGACAGCGTTGTTAATCTTACTTGGTGGCGGCGTTTGTGCTGGTGTAAGTTTAAAGAAGTCATTTGCTAAGGATTCAGGATGGATTGTTATTACGATGGGATGGGGCTTAGCGGTTGCCATCGCAGCATATGCAGTAGGATCAATTAGCGGGGCACATTTAAACCCGGCAGTAACAATTGGGCTTGCTTTTAAGGGAGCGCTTCCATGGAATGATGTACCAGGTTATATAGCAGCGCAAATGATTGGGGCAATCATCGGTGCAATTATCGTATATTTACATTACTTACCTCATTGGAAAGAAACAGAAGACCCAGGTACAAAGTTAGGTGTTTTTGCAACAGGACCAGCAATTCCGAACACATTTGCAAACCTTTTAAGTGAAATGATTGGAACATTCGTTTTAGTATTTGGTATATTAGCAATTGGAGCAAATAAATTCGCGGATGGTTTAAACCCATTTATCGTAGGTTTCTTAATTGTAAGTATCGGTTTATCATTAGGTGGAACAACAGGTTATGCAATTAACCCAGCTCGTGATTTAGGACCTCGTATTGCACACTTCTTCCTTCCGATCCCAGGAAAAGGCGGATCAAATTGGAAGTATGCATGGATTCCGGTTGTGGGACCAATCTTAGGTGGATCACTTGCAGGTTTATTCCATCAAGTTGTATTTGAAGGAAAACAAAATGCAGCACTTATTTATGTGATAATTGCAACTGTGATTGTACTAGCAATCTCTTATATGACAAGCAAAAAGAGCGAAAACAATACAAATAGTAGAAAAGTAGCATAAGGGGGAACCGAGTATGAAAAAATATATTCTTTCATTAGACCAAGGAACAACAAGTTCACGCGCAATTCTTTTTGATAAGGAAGGAAAAATTGTTCATTCAGCTCAAAAAGAGTTTACACAACATTTTCCAAAGCCAGGCTGGGTAGAACATAACGCGCACGAAATTTGGGGATCTATTTTAGCGGTTATTGCAACTTGCTTAAGTGAAGCAGATGTAAAACCAGAGCAAATCGCGGGCATTGGGATTACAAACCAACGTGAAACAACGGTTGTATGGGATAAAGAAACGGGTAAACCAGTTTATAATGCAATCGTATGGCAATCACGCCAAACAGCAGAAATTTGTGATGAGTTAAAAGAAAAAGGCTACAACGACATGGTTCGCGAAAAAACAGGTCTTTTAATTGATGCATATTTCTCTGGTACGAAAGTAAAATGGATTTTAGATAACGTTGAAGGTGCAAGAGAAAGAGCAGAACGCGGCGAATTATTATTCGGTACAATTGATACATGGCTTGTATGGAAATTGTCTGGTGGTAAAGCGCACGTAACAGACTATTCAAACGCATCACGTACATTGATGTTTAATATTTATAACCTAGAGTGGGATGAGGAACTGTTAGACATGTTAACAGTGCCAAAGAGCATGCTTCCAGAAGTACGACCATCATCTGAAGTATATGCTCATACAGTTGATTATCATTTCTTCGGTCAAAATGTACCGATTGCAGGTGTAGCTGGTGACCAACAAGCAGCATTATTTGGACAAGCTTGCTTCGGTGAAGGTATGGCGAAAAATACATACGGAACTGGTTGCTTCATGTTAATGAATACAGGTGAAAAAGCAGTTGCGTCTGAGCATGGTCTATTAACAACAATTGCATGGGGTTTAAATGGTAAAGTTGAATATGCATTGGAAGGAAGTATTTTCGTAGCAGGTTCAGCAATCCAGTGGTTACGTGATGGCATGCGTATGTTTAAAGATGCAAGTGAGAGTGAAGAATACGCCAATCGCGTTGAATCAACAGATGGCGTTTACGTTGTTCCGGCATTCGTAGGACTTGGAACACCATACTGGGATAGTGAAGTGCGCGGAGCAGTATTTGGCGTAACGCGTGGTACAACGAAAGAGCACTTTATCCGTGCAACGCTAGAGTCATTAGCATACCAAACGAAAGATGTATTATGCGCAATGGAAGCAGATTCCGGTATTAAGCTGAAAACATTACGCGTTGACGGTGGAGCAGTTAAGAACAACTTCTTAATGCAGTTCCAAAGTGATATGTTAGATGTTCCAGTAGAGCGTCCAGAAGTAAATGAAACAACGGCTTTAGGTGCAGCATATTTAGCAGGTCTTGCGGTTGGATATTGGGAAAACCAAGACGAAATTAAAGCGCAGTGGAATATGGATCGAAGCTTTGCACCGGCAATGGAAGCGGAAACAAGTGAAGAGCTATATGCTGGCTGGAAAAAAGCAATTGAAGCAACAAAAGCTTTCAAATAATCATAAGCAGTGTTATAATGATGATAAGTTAATAATTCGGTAGGAGATTTGGAGAGACCACAACGCGCTATAGATTGATTTCTATAGCGGAGTTTGTGGTCTCTTTTTTCGTATAATAGGGAGGAATTACCATGGAATTTTCAAGTAAACAACGTAAGGACGTATTAAACGGAGTAAATAAACAAGAGTTAGATGTGATCGTAATTGGTGGAGGGATTACTGGTTCTGGTATTGCATTAGATGGAGCAACACGTGGTTTATCAACAATTGTATTCGAAATGCAAGACTTTGCAGCAGGTACATCAAGTCGTTCAACGAAACTTGTACACGGTGGTTTACGTTATTTGAAACAACTTGAAGTGAAAATGGTAGCAGAGGTTGGGAAAGAGCGTGCGATTGTATATGAGAACGGTCCCCATGTAACAACACCAGAGTGGATGTTACTTCCATTCCATAAAGGTGGTACGTTCGGTTCATTCAGTACATCAATCGGTCTTCGTGTATATGACTTCCTAGCAGGGGTAAAACGAAGCGAACGTAGAAAAATGTTTAGCCGTGAAGAAACAATGAAGAAAGAACCGCTTGTAAAACAAGAAGGATTAAAGGGCGGCGGCTATTACGTAGAATATCGTACAGATGATGCACGTTTAACAATTGAAGTAATGAAAGAAGCAATCAAGCGCGGTGCAAAAGCAGTTAACTATGCAAAAGTAGACGGATTCTTATATAAAGATGGAAAAGTATGTGGTGTACGCGTTATCGACTTATTAGATGGCGAAGTATATGAAGTGTACGGTAAGAAAATTGTAAACGCAGCTGGTCCTTGGGTAGATACATTACGTGAAAAAGATAATTCGAAAAAAGGAAAAGTACTGCAATTATCTAAAGGTGTTCACTTAGTTATCGATCAAAAACGTTTCCCGCTAGGGCAGGCGATCTATTTTGATACACCAGACAAACGTATGGTCTTTGCAATTCCGCGTGGCGGGAAAACATATGTAGGTACAACTGATACATTCTATGATAAAGACGCAGCAGTACCACAAATGACAACAGAAGATCGCACATATATCATTAATGCAATCAACTATATGTTCCCAAGCGTGAAAATTACAGAAAAAGATATTGAATCAAGCTGGGCTGGTGTTCGTCCATTAATTTATGAAGAAGGTAAGAGCGCATCTGAAATTTCTCGTAAAGATGAAATTTGGACTTCAGAATCTGGTTTAATTACAATCGCTGGTGGTAAGTTAACAGGATACCGCAAAATGGCAGAGATGGTAGTAGACTATGTAACGTCTCTATTACAAAAAGAAGGCCACGGTTCTTATCCGAAGAGTGAAACAAAGCATATGCCGATCTCTGGTGGGCATGTAGGTGGCTCTAGTGGGTTCCCAACATTTATTACGAAAAAGGCTGGGGAAGGAACAAAATATGGTTTAACAACGCAGCAGGCAGAAGAATTCGCGAAATTCTATGGTTCTAACGTTGATGTTCTCTTTAGCTTAGCAAAAGGATTGAAAGCAGATGCAAAAGAATATAACATGCCGTTAGACGTGCTTGTACCGCTTGTATACGCAATGGACTATGAAATGACAGCAAAACCTGTTGACTTCTTCGTACGCCGCAGAGGAGCTGTATTCTTCAATATTCACTGGGTATATGAGTGGAAAGAAGCAGTAATTGCATATATGGCGGCAAAATTAGGCTGGAGTAAAGAAGAACAAATGAAATACACAGCTGAATTAGAGAAAGCATTAACGGACGCTGTAGTCCCTGTAGATCAGCAGGAGCAAGCAGCAGCGTTAGCGTAATCGTTTATACGTAGAATAGAAAGAAAAAGAGTTGTTCGATGGAACAACTCTTTTTCTCTTGCATCATTTACATTTTCCAAATATAAATGATTAATATACTCGTATTGACGATAAGAGCAAATAGTATAAACCGTTAAGATTTAAATTCATTCCTTACAAAATAGAAAAAATCTAGCTGAATAAATTCTTATTTCAGCTTCCTCTAATGACAATAGGAAAGTTCTCCTAAGGCACTTTTTTAGCTAGGCGAAATGATAGGTAAGGTTCATTTGATATGAAGAAATGGAAGCATGAATGATTCGGAGAACGTAGGAAGAGGGGGAAGGTGAGCTAACGCCTCAACACAATGGCTTTATTCCTGAAAAAACATTAGTAAGGTTTGAAAAATAAAAAATAATATTTTTTATGCTTTTTCATGTTTTTTTGTTATAATAGCATACGGGTTAAGGGAAGATTTTTTATCTTCTCTTGTGTTTTTATCTGCATCTAGCTATTTGCTAGATGCTTTTTTAGTTCCGTTCCATAAAAAGAGCTGTCAGGTTTCCCTGACAGCTTTTTTTTATTACATTATTTTTTTTCTTTTTCTTCTTTTTCAGCTTTTGGCGTTTCGAAAGTATCTTTTAAATCTTTATCTTGGACTTTCACATCAGCCTTTTTAAGTTCGTCTTCTTGAAGTTTCATCATGAATTCGCCATCTTGCATCTTTTTCGCAACAAGTTGTTTTTTGATGTCAGCTTTTGAATCTTCAAATGATTTCTCTTGTTTTTTAATGTCTGTTACTTTAATGATGTGGTAACCGAAGTCTGATTTAACAGGTTCACTTACCTCATCTTTTTTCATTTTATATGCAGCATCTTCGAATGGTTTTACCATTTTACCAGGTCCGAAATAGCCAAGATCTCCGCCTTTTTCTTTTGATCCTGGGTCTTCAGAGTATTGTTTTGCTAACTCTTCAAAAGATTTACCTTGATTAAGTTCTTCTTTTACTTTTTTCGCAGTTGCTTCATCTTTTACAAGAATGTGGCTTGCCTTAATTTCAGGCTTGTAATTTTCTTTTAATTCTTTTTCAGTAATTGTGCTTTCAATTGCTTTTGTCATTGCTAATTCAGCACGAACGCTCTCTTTGAATGATTTCTCTGTAAAGCCTTGTTGTTTTAGAGCAGCGTCAAATTGATCGCCCAGTTGCTTTTTGTATTCGTCGTATTTTTTGTCGACTTCTTTATCATCGACTTTATGGTTTTTAACAAGTACTTGTTCTAGTACCATACCACGTAACATTTGTTTACCAACTCTGTCTTTCATTTTGTTGTAAAATTCTTCTTTTGAAATGTCACCAGCTTTAGAGGTAACGACTTTATCAGATGATCCACATGCTGATAAGGCAAGCAAACTTGTTGCTGCTAAGGCAAGCATAGCTTTCTTCATTCAATAAACACTCCTACTATTATGTATTTTTAATTCATCCCGCACAAATGAACTGTTGCCTCATGTGAGGTTATGTTTGTTCATAAGAGCCCGATTAAGTCTCATCAGTTTTGCTTTCTTATAGAGTGAAAAGTCTGCTTAACAGGGCTTACCGAGGCTAAGGATGAAATTTAGCTGAAAGTCAATTTATTCTATAGTATAAGCAATATGTACAAAATTTAATATATCATATTTCGACGTCTTTTCCTATTGATAAAGAAAAATTCTCCATTTGTTTATCGTGATTGTCAGATTATGTAGAGGGTACCATATTGGGCGAATGTGCATATAAAGGAAGGGGAGGGGTGGGCGAATGAATGCATCACTTATTATTTTATTGCTTGTACTGTTTATTTTATTAGTTATTATAGGTATAATTTGCTTATAGAGGAAAAAAGTGAGGAAGGGGCTTTCCTTCCTCACTTTCCATGAAATATAATTTCTATATAACTAGAAATTAATAGAATCGTAATACATACATTAATCACCCGAAAAGCGTTCGTTTGACGGTTTTCGGATAGTTGTTTTCGCACGCACAGTGTATGCGTCAGGAAATTCGTGTAGAATAGAACAATAAGTGCGAATGTGACAAAAACAATTTCTATAAGAGTCACGAGGAGATACCTCCTTTTGGCCAAAATACATATACTTTTATATATTGTATCATACGATATTTTGTTCGTGTTATAAAATTCAGAAATAGAAGACATTGGGTTAGAAAGTGAGGGTGAAAATGGACGTTGTAAAGCGACTAGAGCAAGCTGAATATTATGTAGAATTACTTTTTCAAATGATCGATGAAGATAAGTGTCCATTTTATTCTTTAATTATAAAGAAAAAAGCACGTAAAAAGGATATTGAACGTATACTAAATCTTTGTGAACAATTGAACGAACAATACATAGCAGAGAAACAAGAAGGTTTACTTTTGTTTGATGCTCTTTTGGAGCAATTTGAAAAAGCGCTTCCACATCAGCTCGAAGTAAACGAGACTGCGGAAGCGCTACATAGACAAGGCTTATTTCAGCCAATTATGCAAGAATTTTTAAGTATGAAAGCGAAAAAATAACCGGTATTATTTTTTAACTAATTTTTGATCGTGTTCTGTAAAGTTTTCCTCAATATTTTCTAATGATTTCTCAAAAATATCGATAAAATCTTGTCCGTAAATATTTCTTAAAATCGCGATCAATTCGATATTTTCTGGGAACTTACCATAAAAATTGCGAAGAGCAAGAGCTCCGTTAAAGACAGAATTGTTTTCAGGGTCATACTCCTCCATTAATTGCAGCAGCAATTTTTCCCCTTTTTCTGTAATTTCAATATACGTATTTCGCTTATCATCCTCTTTTTTTGAGAATACAAGATAGCCACGCTCTTCAAGCTTTTTAGAGAAGTTAAATGCGGTTGATACGTGCATCACACCAAACTTTGCAATCTCAGAAATAGAAGCCCCTTTTAAATGATAGGCAATAGATAAAATATGGTGTTCGTTAATGTTTAAATCATACGGTTTGATCCACTGTTGCCAATCTTTCTCTACACATTTCCATAATGCCTTCGATAATTGAGCAATGCGTTGGCTAAAAATCATTGCTTCTTTGACCGAATACTCTTTTTCTCCACTTTTCATATACTCACCCACTTTTACATTCTTATTCATTAGTATCTATTATGCCAGTAAAATAAAAATTAATAAAGTCTTTTTGTGAGAATTGTGAAAATTTTTCGGAAAAATTATAATTTTGTACAAATCATGCATAACTGTGGAAGCGTTTTAGATGTCACAACTATAAGTGTTATCTTCACGTAGTAGAGGATAACATATATTGTAAATGCATAAAAACACGACATATCTATGTGATATGTCGTGTTAGGAGAAATATTTATAAAAAATATTTGTTATATGCAAAAACTAAGAATGGAACATCATTTATGCTTTTTCTGGAACTGTTTGTTGTAGTTTTTCAATTGATTTTTGAATGTCTAAAATCTCTTGTTCAATATGACGTTTGTTTTGAGCAATATCTTGTTTCCATGTGGAAAGCGTGTCCTGCATATCAACTTTCAATTCTTGAAAAACTTCTTTACCTTCTGAAGCTGTTTCAACAATTTGACGTTTTAATAATTTTGTATCAGCTGCAATATCTGAAAACGTCTTTTTTACATCATTTCCTTTTTCCTTTAGTTTATTGCGCATAACTTTACCTGAAGAAGGAGTAGAAAAAAGAACGGCTAGTCCAGCGACAGCTCCGCCGCAAATTAAGCCTGTTACAAAGGATTTAGCTTTTGACATAAAAGGAAACCTCCTTATTTTTTGTTCATATTCATGATGTACAAAACGGTGCATATGCTTAAGACAAGGGGGGAGAAAAGTGAAACTCGTGACAAATATTTGTTTTATCGTAAGTCTTTTCTTTCTTGTACGTGCTATGCATTTACTGTTATTTATAAAACAAAAAAGATCGTATCCTCCAGCATTTTGGGTTAAGAAACAAGCCAAGCAGTATATCTCTTTTGGAGGAGTAGGCTTGTTATGTACAATCTTGTTTTATATGCTACTATAGTTCATTTTATAAAGCGTGTTCTATCCTTATTTTACACTATTTGCAATGGTACTTGCGATGTTTTGTAAATTTTCTGTCGTATATTCATTTTGGTTTGATTTCCAAACAGCGCCAAAACCATCGTTTTCACCGTAGCGTGGAATTAAATGAAGGTGGAAGTGGAATACAGTTTGTCCAGCTTTTTCACCGTTGTTATTTAGAAGATTAAAGCCGACTGGGTTAAATTCAGATTTAATCGCATTTGTGATTTTTGGAACGACAGAAAAAATATGTGATGCAATTTCTGGCGTTAAGGCAAAAATGTCTTGTTTATGTACCTTTGGAATGACAAGTGTATGACCTTTTGTCACTTGGCTAATATCTAAAAATGCAAGCACATGTTCATCTTCATATACTTTTGAGCAAGGGATTTGTCCTTCAATAATTTTACAAAAAATACAATTATCCGCTGTGTGATTCATTGTCCTCATCCTTTCAAGTAGGTCTTAGCCGTATTTTACCATACTTACATAGGAGAACAAATACGAAAAACAGGAAGCTGACTCAGCTTCCTGTTTTCTGAAGAGGGATTGAAAAAGCATTTCATAATAATCTACCGTTCGCAGACACCTCATTTATTTAGGAAATATGTGACAATTCGGCTCGTATTCTGCCTTAGACACCCCATTTACAATGAAATGATAATCCTTTATAAAATGAACTTGTTTATTTTATAAAACAGTATATACTCTCCTCGAGACACCCCGTTTCTAAAATTAAACAAATTATCTGGTTTCGTGTAAATTTTCTTTGTCCATTATGGACACCCCATTTCATGATGATTTCGCTAGGCTGTATTCATCAATTTGGTGGTTGCTTTTTCAATGTGTTCCTTCTTCACTAATTATGATGTCCCGTTTTGCAAGAGATATGTAAAGAAATTAAATTTTTTTTGAAGAAATTTAGGTACTATGTAGTATCCTTTGTTTTTTGATAAGATGAAGGTATACGTTCTGATGGAATACAAGCAAATGAATATAATGAAGAAAGTGGTGTCATATGGGACAGTTATTACGTGTAGAAAATGTCACAGGAGGATATACGAAGCGGCCGGTGCTGCAAGATGTTTCATTTTCTGTTAATAAAGGCGAGCTTGTTGGCTTAATTGGTTTAAACGGAGCTGGAAAAAGTACGACGATTAAACATATTATCGGTTTAATGGAACCGAAAAAAGGTAGCGTTACAATTAACGGAAAAACAATTCGAGAAGATATGACAGCGTATCGATCTAGTTTTTCATTTATTCCTGAAACACCTGTATTATATGATGAATTAACATTAGAAGAACATTTAAAGTTAACAGCAATGGCATATGGAGTGGAGGAGAAGCAATATGAAGAACGCGTAGGGCAACTATTAAAAGAATTTCGAATGACGAATCGTTTAAAATGGTTCCCGGCTCATTTTTCAAAAGGGATGAAGCAGAAAGTAATGATTATGAGTGCTTTTCTTGTTGAACCGTCTCTTTATATTGTCGATGAACCTTTCGTTGGACTCGATCCATTAGCGATTCAATCGCTACTTCAAATGATGGACAAGATGAAAAAGAGTGGTGCTGGTATTTTAATGAGTACCCATATTTTAGCGACTGCGGAGCGCTATTGTGATTCCTTTATTATTTTACATCAAGGTGAAGTGCGGGCGAAAGGAACATTATCTGAGTTGCAATCGCAATTTAATATGCCGGGTGCAACGCTAGATGATATTTATATTGCATTAACAAAGGAAGAAGATTATGAATAGCAAAGCATTGTGGAAAGAACGGTTCAAGTATTTCTTAAAAGAAGTTCGTACATATAGTAAGTATGTTTTTAATGATCATTTAAAGTTTATTTTCGTATTTATCATTGGTGCCGGTGCATATTATTATCAACAATGGTTGCAGACACTAACACCTTCATTTCCGACCGCACTTGTAATGGCAGTATTGCTAGGGCTTGTGTTAACAGCAGGATCCATTCAAACGTTATTAAAAGAAGCCGATCTTGTGTATTTGCTTCCAGTTGAAGAGAAATTAAAGCCATACTTTACAAAAGCGTTTCTCTTTACGTTTATGATTCAGCTGTATGTGATAGCAATTGCAGCGGCAGCACTTGCTCCGCTATATCTTCAGCAGATGAAGCAAACAGGAGAGGCTTACATATGGATTGTGGCCGCACTTATTTTCGTTAAAGCATGGAATTTATTTGTAGCGTGGGAAAAATCATTTTTAACAGATCCAAGTATGCAGCGTGCGGATTGGTTCATTCGCTTTATATGTAACGGATTATTTGTGTACTTTCTTGTAGAACGTACGCCTGTAATTTATATAGGAGTGATTCTCTTTGTAATGGTTGTATATCTCGCATTCATGTATCAAACAGTAAAGGGAAAACCGTTAAACTGGGAATACTTAATTGCAGAAGAAGACAAGAAAATGATGCGCCTGTACCGCATTGCCAATATGTTTGTCGATGTACCAGCATTAAAAGAGCGAGTATCACGCCGAAAATGGCTTGATTTTGTGCTTTCAATGATTGGGGAAAATCGTACATATTTATATTTGTATACACGTACATTTTTAAGATCTGGCAACTACTTTGGTCTTTATATGCGCTTACTTACTATTGGCGGTGTGATTCTTTACTTTATACCGTTTTTATATGGACGTTTCATTGTAAGCATCGTATTTCTATATTTAATTGGTTATCAATTATTAAGCCTTTGGAAACACCATCGTTTAAAACTTTGGCTTGATTTATATCCAGTGAACGCTGAAGAAAAGAAAAAGGATTTTCTGAAACTGTTAAATGCGATTTTATGTATAGGCAGTGTTGTATTTACCATCATTTTTGCGGTCGCAACAAAAGATATGATCATGACTTGTATTGTATTTGCCGTTAGCATAGCTTTTAGTATTGGTTTTGTATATCAATACGGTGCAAAACGTATCGAACGCTTAAACTGAAAGGAATGAAATTATGACTGAATATGAAGAGAAGGTCATAAAAAAATTGCAGCAGTGGAAACTTACAATCATGAAAGATTCTTCTATAATGAATCGTTTTTCAAAAAAGGTACAAACGAAAATGCAACAGCTAATTCCGGAAAAAGTGCAAAATGTATTAACAGAAACGATTAAAAAGATGGTCCAAGGTATTAGTGCAGGATCGAATTTTATAAAACCGAAGTTAAAAGAAACAGATTGGTCGCTTGAAAGAAGAGATGCAGAGGTTTTAAAGAAGATGGATGAGTATAAAAAGGTTGCGGCCGCAGAAGGTGCCGGAACAGGAGCAGGTGGTTTTCTTTTAGGGCTTGCAGATTTTCCGCTTTTACTCAGCATTAAAATTAAGTTTTTATTCGATGCAGCGACAATGTATGGATTCGATACGAGTAAAGAAGAAGAGCGCCTCTTTATCCTACACGTCTTTCAGCTTGCTTTTTCCAGTGACAATCATCGCAAGGAAATATGGAAAGCAATCGAAACGTGGGACACAGAGAAAGAAAATCATATGAACTGGGAGAAATTTCAGCAAGAGTATCGAGATTATATCGATTTAGCGAAGATGCTGCAACTTGTACCGGTTATTGGTGCCCCGGTCGGTGCCTATGCAAACTATCAATTGTTGCAACGGCTTGGTGAGGTGACGATGAATTGCTATCGCCTTCGTTTCCTTCAGCAGAAGGGAATATCGATTTGATATGTTGCTTTGAAATGAAGTCATGAAGTTTCAGCCCCTTTGGCTATCTTACCAAAGGGGGTTTTTGTGTCTAAGAGAAGAATAGTTGAAATAGGAATGTGGATGAGACTGTAGTAAAAAAGGTATTACCTCAATCGTTCGAGCTAAACGTAGTCGTTATGAATACTCCCCCACTTAACTTCGTTTGAAGTAGGGATACTCTTTCGGTAAAATCTGATAGAAAAACGATTGGGGGAGTATTGTTCAACGATGAGGGGATGGTGTTATGAGTGATAGTATGAATATTATTATCGGTTTAACTGATTACGATCAGAGCCCGTTTTCGCCCTATGTCACGTGAAAACAGTGCAGGCCCTATTTTATTTTCTTTGAATGTTGAGAATCAATCAATCGATAGAGGGGAGAGGGAAATATGAAATTTCGAAAAGACTGGTGGCTAGGTTTCCTCGGGTTTATTGGAGTGTATAAAATTCCAAACGTAATAAATGCATTTCAAGGTGAACAGGACTGGACGGCATTGATTAGCCTGATTTGGTTCATTTGGTTCGGCTATTTCATTCCGGAGAAGAAAGATGATGAAAAGAAAGAATTGTAATAAAAATGATTCTCTTTCTATGTAATTTTCTGTAAAATAGTAAGATGAAAGAATTCATATATTAGATTACTAAATTTGGAGTGATTCGATGCAGCCACTGGAAAATGAAATTCATCCTGATATGGTCAAAGTTTGGAAAGCTCGTGTTGTAATGGAGCTGGGCATAAGTGTGTTAGTTATCCTTGCTTATCTCTTTTTCATGATTAAGTTTAATTGGTGGGCTTGGCTGTTTTATATCCTAATTGGACTAACGGTTGTGTATACACCGCTTGATTATTTTGTCTTTCCAAAAATACGGCAGCGTTATTACAGCTACCGCTTAAATGAAGAAGAATTAGAAATTCAGCACGGCATGTTTACAGTTAAACGTGTATTAGTTCCAATGATACGTGTGCAACACGTTACAATTGAGCAAGGTCCAATTATGAGAAAATATGATCTAGCAGAATTACAAATTTCAACTGCCGCTACTTCTCATAGTATTCCAGGTTTAAAGATGAGAGAAGCAGAACAATTGAAACGACAAATTGGAGAACTTGCGAAGGTGAGTGATGAGGATGTATAAGAGGCAGCATCCAATCACGATGTTACTTGAATTAAAGATAACAGACTTTATACCATTCATTATTTTTCTGTTTAGTTTAAAAGGGAAATTTCCATTTTGGTATTTAGTACCGATAGGTTTCCTAGTGATTTCAGTTATCTCTATTATTGTTGAGTGGTACTATAAAGTATATTGGGTTGAAAATAATGTACTGCACATTAAACAAGGGTTATTTGTGAAGAAAGAAAGTTACTTGAATAAAGAGCGCGTCCAAACAATTAATACAAGTTCAAGTATGTTATATCAAGTATTAGGTTTAACAAAGCTGAAAATTGAAACAGCTGGCGGTGGTAATGAGCCTGAGGTCAGTTTAGCAGGTATTACGATGGATGAAGCAAAATCATTAATTACAATGTTAAATGAACAGGCAGGGGAAGCCGTAGAAATACAAGAGGATTCTTCACAAATTCGTGTGGAAGAGGAGAATAAGACGGAATATAAGTTGACTTGGAAAGAGATCTTATTAGCGTCGGTTACGTCCGGTCAATTTGGTTTGTTGTTCTCTCTCTTATTCCTTGTTTATTCGCAAGTAGATGAGTATATCCCGAAATGGATGAAAGACAAAGCAGAAGCATATGTGATGGATCATGATGTGTATGGCTGGATTTATCTAGTTGCGATGTTACTTGTTGTTTCTTGGATCGTATCTACAATTGGCTACGCCTTAAAGCATGCGAACTTTACTGTGCACCGGAAAAATGATGAAATTCGTATTTCACAAGGGCTTCTTGAGAGAAAAGAACTTGTGTTAAAGCTGCACCGCATTCAAGGGATCACGATAAAAGAAGGGATATTCCGTCAACCATTTGGCTACTGTTCTATTCATGTAGAAGTCATTCAAAATAATGAAAAAGGTGAGGAGAACGTTACACTTCATCCAGTTATTCGGAAAGACCGCGTCGCAGAATTGCTTGCACATTTACAGTTGCCATATGAACTAAATCCTACTATTACAGCCTTGCCAAAAACGGCACTGCGTCGCTATTTATTAGACAGTTTTATTTTCTTTTGTATATTAGCAGTTCCGGTTACAGGCGCAAGTATATATTTTGAAAAATACTTTATTATTTGGCTACTGTTACCTCTGTTTGTATTACTGATGTCACTTGGTTATGCGACATTCCGTGCAGGTGGTTACAGGGTAGAAGAGGAACAGTTGACAATGGTGTATCGTAATATTGCTAAATATACGGGACTCGTGAGAAGAAGGCATGTACAATCAATCGAGAAAACACAGTCTTATTTTCAGCGTGGAGCCCATTTATGTTCGCAAACTTTCTCTAGTGCATCCACAAATTATAAATTAGAGCATATGCGTTTGGAAGATGCAGAGCGTATGGTGGATTGGTATAAGGATAAATAGCATCTATATAACAGTAGCGCAGTTCAATTGATTTGAACTGCGCTATTTGTATTTGTAAGAGTAGAATCTTGATAGGAAATGAATAGAATAGACGATATTTTTTTATGTTTTGAGGTATCAGATGAACTTACTTCTTTTTCCTCACGAGCTCCCCAATAGCTGGCCAAAAAGGTAGGGAGTAAGTAGCAAGATAAAAGCTTCATAATGTTAAAAAATGACCTGTTTCAGGTTTGTTATGTCACTTTGAAATTAATTTGTACAAGATTTTATATTAAAAAAAGAAACGCTCAAGCCCTCCAGAATTTGTGTCCAATCACTCTTTTTATATCATTCATACATTAATGTGGGAGGGGGGGGAATCCTATCGTAACGTTACTACAATTGATTAGACCGTCCGCATTTAGAGCTGTAAAAGCATTTAACCAGAATATACCTACAGCACAATTTAAACAGATTACGTATGAAACGAAACAATTCGATTTAAAAAATGAGTATAATATATCCGACTCAACCTTTGTTCCTGCAAGAAAGGGAGTATATGCTATTACTGCAGGTGCAGCATTTCTTGCTACTTATCCTTTTGATATTTCTCGTACTATAACAATGTTAATACGTGTAAATGATATCGATATTGTTAGAGAAGATCACTATTTTGTGCCAAAATTAGTTGGGCGGCCTCATGCCGTAAGAGTAAGTACGATTCTACAATTAAATAAAAGGGATAAAGTTCAAGTATGGACAATGATTAGCGGAGGAAATATGACTATTTTGAATAACGAAGGAACACGTTTTGAAGTAGCTAGATTTTCATCTCCATAAAATTGCATCAGTATAATCAAAAAAAGAGCTTTTTGGAAAGCTCTTTTTTTTCATCTAATTATTCAATTCGAAGTGCTAAAATATCTCCACAATCTAAAACAAGTATAGTTCCTGGTTCTGTTTCATTATCTATAAAAGTTGCACAAAAATTGTCCGCATTGAAATTAACAAAAATAACATCTTCGAGTGTATTTCCACTTAAATAAATATCTACTTCTGTACCCAATGGTAAAGTTACTAACTGTTCACATACGCATTTATCATGATTATTAGCCATTTAAAAGCACCTCCTTTTAGAAATATTTTATGTTTAAATGCAAGAATTGCTTGTTTAATAGTCTATATTTCAAAGAAATGGTGGTTTAGTCTCGTATACAAAAAAGAGAATAGGAAAAAACAGTTTACCCTATAATTTAAATGTGGAGAGATAACAGTTTCGTTTAGGTATGGGATGTGTTCTACATATTAAGAAAAAATAATAAATTGCACTTTTACAAAAACTGTTTATTTTACCTTGTTTTGTATGAGAATGACATATTACAATGAGGGATAAATAGTATATGTATTCAATAGATTTCTAAATTTGGAGTGATTACATGCATCCATTAGAAAATGAAATTCATCCGAATATGGTGAAAGTGTGGAAAATCCATGCATTAATTGGTGCCGGGGTACTTGTAAGCATCGTTTTAGCATATCTCTTTTTTATGATTCAATTTCATTGGTGGGGCTGGTTGTTTGGTGTATTGGTCACCTTGACGATACTGTATGCACCGCTAGATTACTTTATTTTTCCCGCATTACGCCAGCGGTACTATAGCTACCGGCTAGATGAAGAAGAGATTGAAATTCAAAGAGGGATGTTTGTTGTAAAACGTGTACTTGTTCCGATGATACGTGTTCAGCATGTTACGATCGAACAAGGGCCGATTATGAGAAAATATGAGCTAGCAGAATTACAAATTTCAACGGCAGCGACTTCTCATAGTATTCCAGGGTTAACAAAGAGAGAAGCAGAAGAGTTGAAACGACGAATTGGGGAACTTGCGAAAGTGAGTGATGAGGATGAATAAAAGGCAACATCCGATTACGATATTATTTGATATAAGGATTTCTAGTTTATTTCCGCTTATTATCGTTGTTTTATTTGGTCCGAAAGATGAAAGAGAGCCTTGGTATTGGTTTCCCATTTTCATTGTAGGTTTTTTATTGATTTTGGCCATCTTTTCGTTTGTGAAATGGTACTTTAAAGTTTATTGGATTGAAAACAACATTTTACATATAAAACAAGGGGTATTTGTTAAAAAGGAAAGCTATCTAAATAAAGAGCGTGTGCAAACAATTAGTACGACTTCAAATATTATCTATCAGTTATTTGGATTAACGAAGCTCAAAATTGAAGCGGCTGGTGGTGGGAAGGATCCAGAGGTAACGTTAGCTGGTATTAAGGAAGAGGAAGCGAAAGAATTAATCGCCTTATTAAATAAAGTAGAAGACGAGAAGCCTATAAAAGAAGAGGAAAGCTTGCGACAAGAAACAAACACAACTGTTTATCAGTTAACAGCAAAAGAAATTTTGCTAGCGTCTATTACATCCGGTCAGTTTGGCTTGTTATTTTCAGGATTGTTCTTTCTTTATACACAGTTTGATAACGTTCTTCCGAAATGGTTAATAGATGAAATAGAATCATATGTGAAAGACAATAGTGTATATAATTTGTTATACATGGGCGCGATTTTAATCGTAATCTCATGGATCATCTCTACAATTGGCTATGCTTTCAAACACGCGAACTTTACCGTGCAGAGAAACGGAAATGAAATTCGCATTTCACAAGGGCTACTCGAAAAGAAAGAGATTGTTTTAAAATTGCACCGGATTCAAGCGTTGACAATGAAAGAAGGAATTCTTCGTCAACCGTTTGGCTATTGTTCTATGGAAGTAGAAGTCATTCAAAGCATAGATACAAAGAATATGAATGTCATATTGCACCCGCTTATGAAGAAAAAGGATGTACAAGAGCTATTGACCTATTTAAAGTTGCCGTATGAAATAGAAGAGGAAATTGTACATTTGCCAAAAGCTGCGCTGCGTCGTTACTTGATTATGGGCTGGATTATTTTTGGACTTGCATCGGTACCGATTATAGGGGCAAGTTTGTATTTCGAGCAATATAGTGCGTTATTAACATTAGTGCCATTATTTTTGTTCTTTACGATTCTTGGGTATGGAAAATATAAAACGGGTGGATATGCGATAAAATCTGATCAGTTAACGCTTGTATACAGGGGCATCGCCAAGTATACAGGATTCGTGAGAAGAAGACATGTACAAGCAATGACAAAAACGCAATCGTATTTTCAGCGTAAAGATAGGCTGTATACGTATATTATAGCGGTAGCTTGCAGCGCTATTGGGCGTCATTATGAATTGAAGCATGTGCGTGAAGAGGATGCCAATTACATACGAGATTGGTATAAGCAAAAAGAATAAGTAACGGCTTTCGTTAAAAGATAAAAAAAGAGCTTGGGTTATCTCCCAAGCTTTTCTCCTATTAAAATCTCAAATAGGGAGGATGAATCTTCATTACTGAGTTGAACGTACTCACGACCACCTCTTACAACTTTTACTTTATCTTTATTGGGACTGATCCAAAGTTCATATAAAACAGCTTTTGCTTCTATTTTAGGATTTTTAAATTGAAATATAAAACGGTAATCAGCAGGACGTGTCATATCTACTTTTACATTTTCCCAATCAGCTTTATCTAATATTTTTTTCACTTTACGAACTTGCCCATTATTCGTAATTTCATTGAAATCTTCATAGTTATTTTCGTTACCGATACATTGTTGAACTTTTATATTCTGTTTTTCGTTTTCTATGCCGATTGAACAACCTGTCATCACTAATAAAATCAGTGCGAACAAAAGGAGAAAATACTTTGTGAATTTCATATCCAATCCCCCTTTACTCTACAAATATAATGAAAAAGACGAAATCATTGGGATTTCGTCTTCTGCTGATGTTGTTTGCACCTTTGAAAAGGATAAGGGTATTTTTTACGCTAACACATCAAATGTTGTCACAAAAGATGGTCTTGAAAAAATACTTTTTTGCGGCTCTGCACTTGCTTGTGCAGGGCGTTTTTTATGTGCATTTTCGAAAGAACGTGATTCCGTCCAATCTTTAAAGTTTTGCTCCGTTTCCCACATTGTCATAATGACATATGTATCGTTACTTAATGGGCGAAGAACGCGGATTGCTTGGAAACCGGGTTCGTTTTCAATAAGACCTGCGCGGCTTTTGAAACGATGTTCAAAGACAGGACGGCCTTCATCTGTAACAGAAATGTTGTTACAAACAATAAAGCCAGGTTGTCCTTTAAATTCTCCGACTGCGTCTAGCACGTCATAGCTAAGTGAACCTTCTACAGTTTCTTCTGTATTTTCTTTATAAAACATATTTTTTTCATCATTCTTTGCAGTGAAATGCGGTTGTTCTAGAGGTGTTTCGTATGAAATGATTGCTTTCATTTATAATGCCCCCCTTAATGATTTTGCTTTCATTATAGCAACTCTTGCCAAAAACTTGGAAGATTATATACATAAAGATTATTCTTTTTCAAATAATAAATGTACCATCATTTGGAAAGAAGGACGATGAATGAAGAAAATAATGTGGACCTTAATGGGCGGCGTGGCGGTGTTTGTAGTCGCAATTGTATTCTATAAACTCATTGTGTTAGCTGGTGGTTATATGATGGATGAAAAGCAGCTGGTTTTCCACTCTTCATCACGTATTGTTGATCAACAAGGAAAAGAAATTACAAAATTATATGTAGAAAATAGAGATCTTGTATCGATTGAACAAGTTCCGAAACATGTACAACAAGCATTTATCGCTGTAGAGGATGCTCGGTTTTATGACCATCATGGGATTGACTATCCTTCTGTGTTTCGCGCATTGTATAAAGATATTTTAGCAAGAGAAAAAGTCGAGGGCGGTAGTACCATTACGCAGCAACTTGTTAAAAATGTTTTTTTAACTCATGAAAAAACATTTACACGTAAATTAAAAGAAGTGGCAATCGCACTTAAATTAGAACAAAAATATACGAAGGGGCAACTTCTCGAAATGTATATGAATCATATTTATTTTGGTCATGGTGCCTACGGAATTCAAGCAGCAGCAAAATTGTATTTTAATAAAAATGTAGAGGAGTTGACGGTTGAAGAAGGAGCGATGCTTGCGGGTCTTCCGAAAGCACCAAACGGGTATTCACCGTTCTTATATCCAAAAAAGAGTAAGGAACGCCGTGATTTAGTATTGTCACTTATGCATAAACAAGGCTATGTATCAGCGGAGGAAAGTGTTCGCTACCAAGGGAAAACAATTGCGCTTTATAAAAATTTAAATGAGCGAGAACTTGCTTATATGCCCTATGTAGATATGGTAATAGATGAGGCGGCACGCTTATATGGTTTGTCGCATCAAGAAGTTCTGCGCGGTGGATATACATTTGTTGTTTCAATGGATGAAAAAATTCAAAAAGTCGCTTACGATCAATTTCAAGA
Source organism: Bacillus cereus (assembly GCF_002584535.1). GTDB lineage: Bacteria > Bacillota > Bacilli > Bacillales > Bacillaceae_G > Bacillus_A > Bacillus_A arachidis. The sequence continues at coordinate 109,960 of NZ_NUOT01000013.1, read as the reverse complement.
TGCACGCAATTTTCCAGGAAAAGAGGGCGGAGCACAAGGTGCCTTTTTATTAATGGATAATATGACAGGAGGAATTAAAGCAGCGATTGGCGGACGAGAGTATGTGCCAAGAGGGTTTAATAGAGTGTTCGCGAAAAGACAGCCAGGGTCTGTTTTAAAACCGCTCATTGTGTACGCACCAGCGCTGGAAACGAAAAAGTATAATCCGTATTCTTTATTAACAAATGAACGAGTCTCTGTTGAAGGATATGAACCAAGAAATTATAATCATCGGTATTCAAAAGAAGTAACAATGTACGATGCGCTCTTAGAGTCAGCGAATGTACCAGCTGTATCTTTATTACATGAAATGGGGATAGAAGAAGGAAAGCAATATTTAGAGAAGGGGAATATTCATATTGCAGAATCTGGTTTAAGCACGGCACTTGGCGGGCTGAAAGAAGGGGTTTCTCCATTTGAACTTGTAAAGATGTACCGTTCGTTTTTAGCGAATGGAAACATTATTGAGCCACATGTGATTGAAAAGGTACTCGATCGACACGGAAAGGTGATTGGAGAATCACCGAAAAACGAAACGAAAGTGTTTTCAAAACAAACAGCATGGTATATGACAAAAATGCTAGAAGGTGTCGTAAAAGAAGGTACGGCAAAAGCGGGAGAATATAAAGGTGCACTAGCAGGAAAAACAGGTACAACGTCTCTTCCGAATCAAAGCGAAGGCGCTAGAGATTTTTGGTTTGTTGGATACACGCCGAGTTTAGTAGGAGCGGTCTGGATTGGGTACGATCGTACGGATAACGAGCATCAACTGCATGATGAGAGTGCGTCTGCAACACAATTATTTAAAAAGATTTTAACGAAGGCGAACGTACAAGATGATTCAAATTTCAAGAAGCCAAAAGGTGTTGAAACGATCGGAACACCAATCCGCTTAAGTAAAATTGAAAATATAGAGGCGAAATTATCGTTTAGTCCGTTTGGTTTATTTACGATGAAATTGAACTGGAAACCACTTCAAGATAAAAGAGTTATCTATCGAATCTATAAGGTTGAGAACGGAATCCATACCCATGTTGGAACAGTAAAGGGAATTGGTGAGTACGAAGAAAAGTTTATTAACATATTCTCTAAACCAAGTTTTTATGTTGTTCCGTATAACTCACAAACAAATCGAGAAGGTGAAAAGACAAAAGTAGCTAAACCGTAGTTTTTGCTTGTGATATAATAAGAATGTTGTGAAAATAGTAAGCGGTTTTACGAACGTTTGTGTCAATTTCATGAACAACGTATATAATGTTATGCATTTTGTTTTACAAGCTGTATAGTAAAAAAAGATAAATAAGTAGGATAGGATTCGCTAGAAGCATTGGTAAGGAAGGGAGCAAGGGTCTTGGTAAGAACTATAAATGAGACATTTTTAAAAGCATGCATGGGGGAACAAACAGAATATGTACCAGCATGGTATATGAGACAAGCAGGTCGTTCACAACCTGAATATAGAAAAATAAAAGAGAAGTATTCTTTATTTGAAATTACACACAATCCAGAGCTATGTGCATATGTTACAAAGCTTCCAGTTGATCAATATAATGTTGACGCAGCGATTTTGTATAAAGATATTATGTCACCACTTCCAGCAATCGGTGTCGATGTTGAAATTAAATCTGGAATTGGACCGGTTATTGATAATCCAATCCGTTCTTTACAAGACGTAGAGAAGCTTGGTGAAATTCATCCAGAAGATGATGTTCCATACATATTAGATACAATTCGTTTATTAACAAATGAGATGTTAGATGTTCCATTAATTGGTTTTTCAGGGGCGCCATTTACATTAGCGAGTTACATGATTGAAGGAGGACCTTCTCGTAACTATCATAAAACAAAGGCGTTTATGTATGCAGAGCCGAAAGCTTGGTTTGCCTTAATGGATAAGCTTGCTGATATGGTAATCACATATTTGAAAGCACAGATTAAAGCAGGAGCAAAAGCAGTACAAGTCTTTGATTCTTGGGTTGGAACGGTGAATGTAGCAGATTACCGCACATTTATTAAACCTGCGATGGAGCGTATTTTCACGGAAGTTCGCACAATGGACGTTCCGATGATCATGCACGGCGTTGGAGCAGGGCATTTAGCAAATGAATGGAATGACTTACCTCTTGATGTAGTTGGGCTTGATTGGCGCTTGTCAATTGAAGAAGCGCGCGGGCGCGGTATTCATAAAGCGGTACAAGGTAATATGGATCCTTCATTCTTACTTGCACCATGGGACGTTATCAGAGAACATGTAAAAACAATTTTAGATCAAGGGATGAAACAACCTGGTTATGTATTTAACTTAGGTCACGGTGTATTCCCGGAAGTAAATCCAGATACATTAAAGCGTTTGACGTCATTTATTCATGAGTATTCTAAAGGACAGTTAGCGAAGTAAAGGAGAATAGGTGTATGAAAAAGAAAATTGGTTTGCTTGTAATGGCATACGGAACACCATATAAAGAAGAAGATATTGAACGTTACTATACACATATTCGCAGAGGACGAAAGCCAAGTCCAGAAATGTTAGAGGACCTGACAGAACGTTACCGCGCAATTGGTGGTATTTCTCCTTTAGCTACTATTACATTAGAACAAGCGAAAAAGTTAGAAAAACATTTAAACGGGATGCAGGATAACGTAGAGTTCCATATGTATCTTGGATTAAAGCATATTGAACCTTTCATTGAGGATGCTGTAGAAGCTATGCATAACGATGGGATTGAAGAAGCAATTGCCCTTGTTCTTGCTCCACATTATTCTACGTTCAGCGTAAAATCATATGTCGGCAGAGCACAAGAAGAAGCAGAGAAACTCGGAAATCTAACAATTCACGGTATCGATAGCTGGTATAAAGAACCGAAATTTATTCAGTATTGGGTAGATGAAGTGAAAAAAGTATATAGCAGTATGACAGAAGAAGAACTTGAAAAAGCAGTGTTAATTGTATCTGCGCATAGTTTACCAGAGAAAATCATCGCTTTAGGTGATCCTTATCCAGAACAGTTAAATGAAACAGCTGATTATATTGCACGTGGTGCAGAAGTTCCTAATTATGCGGTCGGTTGGCAAAGTGCGGGCAATACACCGGACCCATGGATCGGGCCAGATGTACAAGATTTAACGAGGGAACTACATGAAAAATACGGCTACACTTCATTTGTATATGCACCGGTTGGATTTGTAGCTGAACATTTAGAAGTGTTGTATGACAATGATATTGAATGTAAAATTGTTACAGAAGAAATTGGAGCGAAGTATTATCGTCCGGAAATGCCAAATGCATCAGATGCATTTATTTCTTGCTTAGCAGATGTCGTGTTAAAGAAACAAGCAGAAGTTTCGTGAGACAATGGGAAAGGAGGAGCCATTTTGAAAAAGAAAGTTGTTATCATCGGTGGTGGAATTACAGGTTTAACAACAGCGTATTACTTACAAAAAGAAGTTCGCGAAAAAGGATTGCCGATTGATACATTGCTAATAGAAGCGTCGGGTAGGCTTGGCGGCAAAATTCAAACCGTTCGAAAAGATGGATTTACAATTGAGCGCGGTCCAGATTCTTTCTTAGAAAGAAAAGAAAGTGCAGCCAGGTTAGCCAGAGAATTAGGCCTTGGAGATGCGCTTGTAAACAACGCAACTGGTCAGTCATTTGTTCTTGTGAACAACCGATTACATAAGATGCCGAGTGGATCCATGATGGGAATTCCAACGCAAATTACGCCCTTTCTATTTTCAGAATTGTTCTCTCCGATTGGTAAAGTAAGAGCAGGTTTTGATTTTGTATTACCTCGTTCAAAGCCTGTTTCTGATCAATCACTTGGTCAATTTTTCCGTCGTCGTTTAGGAAATGAAGTGGTTGAAAATTTAATCGAACCATTGTTATCTGGGATTTATGCGGGAGATATTGATCAAATGAGCTTAATGGCGACATTCCCGCAGTTTTATCAAGTAGAGCAGAAATATCGGAGTATTTCACTCGGTATGCGTAATTTGGCCCCGAAGAAAGAAAGGGATGCAGCGCCGCAAGGGATCTTTTTAACATTGAAAACAGGGCTGCAATCTATTGTAGAAAGAATAGAAGAGCAGCTAGAAGATGGGACTATTGTGAAGGGGACTCGGATTGAAAAAGTCGCAAAAATGGGCGATGGTTATACGATTACGCTGAGCAATGGAAAAGAAATTGAGGCGGACTCTATTGTGGTTGCTGCATCTCACAAAGTATTGCCGTCTATGTTTGCACAGTATAAGGAGTTTCGTTTCTTCCGCAATGTTCCATCGACGTCGGTTGCTAATGTTGCATTAGCCTTTCCAAAAGAAGCTATTAAGCGTGATATTGATGGTACAGGCTTCGTTGTATCCCGAAATAGCGATTTTTCCATTACAGCATGTACGTGGACACATAAGAAATGGCCGCATACAACACCGGAAGGTCAAGTGCTTCTTCGCTGCTATATGGGGCGTCCTGGTGATGAAGCAATTGTCGAACAAACAGATGAAGAAATGGTTCGTTTTATATTAGAAGATTTACAAAAAACAATGGATATTACAGCAGAGCCGGACTTTACGGTTGTCAGCCGCTGGAAAGATGCCATGCCGCAATATACTGTGGGGCATAAAGAACGTATGACAAAGTTAAAAACATTTATGGATAAAGAATTACCAGGCGTTTATTTAGCTGGTAGCTCTTACGGCGGATCAGGTCTTCCAGATTGTATCGATCAAGGTGAGGCAGCAGTAAAGCATGTGTTGTCTTATTTGGAAAAAATAAATGAAGCGGAATTAATTGCGCAATAAAAAAAAGGAGCCAGTAGGCTCCTTTTTTTGTCGTTGTTTGCTAAAGTGACGATATATTCGAGTTTGCACCGATAAACTTTCATTTACTATATATTACCTCACTCATCAGTCATCAATATATCTAGAAACCTGAAGGGGCTTTTGCTTTACACTTATAACTCTCGCAAAAAACGAATGAATTTCTTTAAGCCTTGCGATTGCTGTTTTCTACGTTTAATCACAAAATCAATTTCGACTGTTTCGGGCAGTTCTTCATAATGAATTGTTTTTGGCTTATTTCGGCTATATACAACATTAGTAGGTACGATCGTAATACCAAGCCCATCGTGAGCAGCTTGCATAATCGATTCAAGCGAATCAAATTCCAGTATCGTCCTTTGGTCAAAGTTATTCATATGACGATAATCTAATAGTTTCTTTCTATATATACAATTTGGATCACTGTTTACAAGTAAAGTTTGATTTTCGGGCAGAGTATCTTTTGGTAAAATGAGTATCATATTTTCAAAATAACTGTACACACTTTCGAATTGTGAATCATTATATGCACCGCTTAAAAAAATCCCATCAAGTTCTCCATACAAAAGCATTTCTTGTAACTTTGCGTTATCATTCGTTCTTAGCTTCATATCAATATTTGTATGTGACTCAAAAAAAGAAGAAAATAGTTGAGGTACTTTCACCGCAGAAATAGTTTGAGATGCCCCAAGTGTTAAAGAATCTCTCCATTTCTCAGGGTTTATTTTTGATTTCGCTTCATTCATTAAAGACATAATTTCATTTGTGTAATCTAATAATACTTTTCCTTCTTCCGTTAATGTTACTCCTCTGTTATTGCGCTTTAATATTTTAACGCCGAGTTCAGCTTCTAAGTTTTTAATTCGCTGACTTATATTTGGTTGTACATATCCCAACTTTTCAGCAGCTCTAGAGATTGATTGTAGTTCTGCAACATGCTTAAAAATCCATAAGTCATGGCTTTCCAAGAATAGATCCCTCCACCTAGGTATTATTTAAAATGATACCATAGTCATTATTCAGTATTATACTCCTCAAACGAACGAAGATAAAATGAAATCAAATCAGATACAGTGAGGAGATTTTAAAATGAATATAAAAGATAAAGTAGCCATTATAACAGGCGGTGGCACAGGTATTGGAAAGGCTGTTGCGTTGAGATTAGCGAGTTTAGGAGCGAAAGTTGTGGTGAATTATAGCCGTTCCGAAAAAGAAGCGTTAGAAACTGTGAATGAAATAAAGCAGCGAGGAGGTACCGCGGTGGCTTTGAAAGCAGATGTAGCCAAAAAAGAAGAAGTAGAGGATATGGTATCTCAAACTGTTCATTTTTTTGGAACAGTCGATTGTTTAGTGAATAATGCGAGTATAACAGCTCAAATACCTATGGATGATTTAGAGTCTGTAACGGATCAAGTGTGGGATGACCTTTTTAGTGTGAACGTGAAAGGGATGTTTCATTGTATACAAGCTGTTGTTCCTTATATGAAGGAGAAAAAATCAGGTGCGATTGTGAATATGGGAAGCGTTGCAGGGATAACGGGATTAGGATCATCCGTACCGTATGCCGCAACAAAATCAGCCATTCATACGATGACAAAATCGCTCGCAATTGCATTAGCACCTGACATTAGAGTAAATAGTATTTCTCCTGGTGCAGTCGATACAAGGTGGTGGGCAGGTAATGAAGAGAAAATGTACCAACTGGCGGGGAATCTACCACTTCAAAGAATTTCAACACCAGATGATATTGCCGAAGCGATTCTTTTTCAATTAATCCAGGAATCTATTACGGGACAAATATTTACAATTGATAATGGACAGACGCTTTAATCTTGCGGAGCATTATGGAGTAAGATTATCGACTTACTAGAAAGTTGGATTTATCCCGCATTAACGGACAGTAACACTCCCACTTCAAAATTCAGCGAAAGCAAAGAAGTTAGGTGGGAGATGCACTGTCCGTAAAAGCTCGATTGGTTTAACTAATAATCAGTGGGGAGGGAGAAAACCCCCACTGATTAAAGCTTCACTTTATAACAGCGAAGGCATTCTGGTTCATTAAAGATCCCTTTGTTGTTGATTGAAAAGATGCTTTCTATACGTGAAAACACCTTTTGTTAATATAGATTCGGTTATGGGATACCACCACATCGCTATCAAGCTAAGAAAATACAACTACCCCCAGAACGAGATTTTGTCCTAACTTGTAATAAAAAAGCTCATTTTTTCGTTTTGGGATAGTTCTGAATTCTTAAGTTGATGGGCATGTATGGTAACCCCTTGTAGAAGAAACATTTTCCATCTGAGAGCTTATGCTCTCTTTTTTTTATGTTCGACATAATCTGACAAAAAAGTTGTAACCATATTTGTTATGATAGTTCAGGAATCATATATTTTATATAATTGGAGGAAACGAAATGTATAAGAAGATGGGTACACTCGTTATAACTGGAGCGCTTGCTATCAGTCTAGCGGGATGTAGTGATACAGAAGAAACTGCCAAGAAAGTATCAAATGATACAAAAACAGAACAAACAACTGAAAAGAAAGAAGAGAAAAAAAAATTTAAAGTTGGCGAAACAATTAATCTTGGAAATCACAAATTAACTGTTACAAATGTTGAAAAGTCTCCAGGTGGAGAATTCGATAAACCTAAAGAGGGTCATGAATTTTTAATCGCTAATGTAACTATAGAAAACGGCGGAAAAGAAGAAATACATTATAATGCTCACGATTTCAGTTTACAAAACAGTGAAGGAAATATTGTAGATCCAACGTTAACTATGATTAACCAAGATACTCAATTAAATTTTGGAAAACTTGCACAAAATGGGAAAATAACTGGAACTATTGCTTTCGAATCAAAACAAGGAGATCCTAAGCTTCAATTAATCTTCAAACCAATTTCCTTATCAGAAGAAGAAGTTCGAGTAAATCTTCAATAATATTATCTACAAAAAGAAAAGACACTCGAATTGAGTGTCTTCTTTTAAAATTTCACATACTATATCTAATTAATGGGGTATCGCCAGCATTTCGGAAAAAAATCACGCTAAGCAAAAAAATAAAATAAGCCATCCATTTGGATAGCTCATTTACATAATTATCGTTATCAGAAGTCAATGTATCTTTAAGTTTACAAATTTAAAAACGGAATGTCTTTGTATGGTTGATATTTATTCTCTTCTATTTCTTGATAAATTCTTATGAAATTAACGGTCCACTCAGGATATGGTGTAAATTCATCTCTAGCCACTTGTTCCATTTGTACCAATTCATCCGAAGTTAAACCCCAATGGGTTTGTCCAAGCGTTAAATGGAGATGATACTGTTCCATTTCCATATACCTTTTAATCAAATCATCTGATGGAGGGACTGCTTGTACTAAAAGACGATGTAGTTTATAAACTTTTGAGTCTTCTACACTTAAGAATAAAACTTGTTTTCCAAAGAATTGTGGTTTTCCTAAAGATAAAGTGAAAGAAGGCATTTGTTTACAAAATTTCTCCACTTTTTTTCACCAAACGTATCACGTATTTCCTCAATTGTGTAATTTGTATCTTCTACCACATCGTGTAGTAATGCTGCCACTAAAGTTATGATATCGGCTTTACAGTCTAGTAAGATTTCTGTAACTGCAATTGGGTGAGTAATATAGGGTTCACCTGAAATTCGAAATTGCCCTTCGTGAGCTTTCTCGGCAAAGTATATAGCAGTATTCAAACGCTCTAATTCGGATTTATCTAAATAGGAAGCTTTGTTTATTAATACTCTTTTCATGTTTTCACCCTTATCTTAATATTTTATTATAATAATTCCCCTTCAAAAGTAAAATACCTGTCTGCAAGATACAAGATTAACATTTCACTTCTTTCTGTATGAGTTCTACTTATATTAAAAGAATGATGTGGAAATTGTAATATCAGACTCATACGGAAGTATGAGATTAATTTTTTGTAAAATTTGTCGAATTTTAAGTTCTTTATAAAGAATTTTTTGTTATGATAATACATGCTAAGAGAATATTAAAATTAGGGGAGGACGATGAATTTGAAGAAACTAGTAAGTATCTTGCTATCATTTATACTACTGATTTCATTTACTGGAACTTTAGTAAAAGCAGAAGAACATTCTGTATTATCTGTGCAGGATGCAATTCAACTGTTTAAGCAGCAAGGAAGCAGTAAAGGGATAGTGGAAGGGTATATTGTTGGATATACAGAAGGGCCTTCTAAGTACACGAAAGATCCTGCGAAATTTGGAGATACGAATGTTGCAATTGCAGATTCTCCAAATGAGACAGATCCTGCGAAAATCATGCCTGTTCAGTTGCCAAAAGGTGACGTGAGAGCAGCAGTGAATGTAAAAGATCATCCTGAAAATGTTGGGAAGAAAGTTCAATTAACAGGGACGCTTGAGCTTTATTTTGGTAGCCCTGGTTTAAAGTCCGTAACAGCATATAAGTTTCAAGGACAAACGGAAAACCGTGTAAGTGATGTGACTGCATCACCAAATGGTGGGGAAATTGAAAAAGGAACAGCAGTAACATTAACCACAAGTACAGAAGGAGCAACAATCTACTATACATTAGATGGCTCTGTTCCAACAGATAAAAGTATTCGTTATAATGAATCGATTGTTATAAATGAGAACAGTGTGATAAAAGCAATTGCAGTGAAAGAAGGACTTGCACCTTCAGAAGTTTCGACATTTTCTTTTACAATTATAAAAGGTGAGCAAGTTCGTATTCATGATATTCAAGGGAAATCACATGTTTCTCCTTATAATGGGAAGAAAGTACGAAATGTAGAAGGTGTCGTAACAGCGTTAGATAAGAATGGTTTTTATATGCAAGACTCGCAGCCTGACGAAGACACGGCAACTTCAGAAGGAATTTATGTCTATAAGAAAGAAGCGAATGTAGCAGTAGGAGATCTTGTGCACGTTGATGGTGAGGTAGAAGAATTTATTGGAGCTGGATACGCTGACAGATTTGATACAGATTTAGCCATCACAGAAATTAAAGCGAGCAATGCCTCAGTGAAAGCAAATCATCAACAGTTGCCAGAAGCAACTGTATTAGGTGAAAAGGGTGTAAAGATTCCAGATCAAATTATTGATAATGATGCATTTGGTGTATTTGATCCAGAGGAAGATGCAATTGATTTCTATGAAAGTATAGAGGGTATGCGCGTGACAATGCCAACTCCTCAAATTGTTGGACCGCAGAAAAATGGAAATTTATATGTAACAGTTGCAAATGGTGGAGATAAGGTCACTACAAAATATGGAACACCATTGTTAGGCGAGAATCAATTCAATCCAGAACGTCTTTCTTTAAAAGTACCTCGTGATTATGTAGCAAAATCAGGAGATACATTTAATGGAGATATCACAGGTGTAGTCGGCTATGACTATGGTGCGTATCGTATTTCGCCGGTAACAGAATTACCATCTGTAACGGATGGCGGGTTTAAACAAGCAGGCGCTAATATTCAGCCTCGTCTTGGAAAATTAACAGTGGCAACATATAACATTGAAAACTTTTCAGCGAATGCAAAAGAAACATCTGATGAAAAGGTAAAAGCAATGGCATATGCTATTAAATATAATTTAAAGATGCCAGACATTATTGGTGTACAAGAAATGCAAGATAATAATGGATCAACGAATGACGGAACAACAGATGCTTCATTAAGTGCAAAGCGTATTATTGATGCTGTGCAAGAAATTCATGGACCTAAGTATGAATATGTAGAAGTTGCTCCGCAAAACAACCAAGATGGCGGGGCACCGGGAGCGAACATTCGCGTTGGTTTCTTCTATAATCCATCACGTGTGAAATTAGAAAAGAATCCAAAGCTGTTAGCAACAAACCCGACGCGCATTGGACAAGATAATCCGGTATTTGATAATACTCGTAAACCGCTAGCTGCGGAGTTTAAATTCCAAGGGCAAAATATTGTTGTTATTTCAAGTCATTTAAATTCAAAACTTGGTGATGCGACGCCGTTTGGAAAAATTCAACCTCTTGTATTAAAGAGTGAAGAGAAACGCGTTCAACTGGCGCAGGAAGTGAACAGCTTTGTAAAAGATATTCAAAAACGAGATGTGAATGCACCAGTGGTTGTAGTTGGTGATATGAATGACTTTGAATTCTCGAAACCACTGCAAGCATTAAAAGGCGATATCATGCAAGATATGTTAGAAACGGTTTCGAAAGAAAATCGTTACACATATATTCATGACGGCAATGCACAAGTATTAGATCATGTTTTAGTAACAAATAATATGGCACCACATACAGTTGTGGATCCGGTACATTTAAATTCCAACATTATGAAGGAACATGGCCGTATGAGTGACCATGACCCAGTGCTTGCACAAATTGATTTGAAAAAAGCATCCTAAGTAAAAGTACCCCTCAGCATAATAGCTGAGGGGTATTTTGTATTACATACTAACTGATTTTTGAATCGATTTTTTACATCGCATTCTTTTTTGAAGTCTCCGCATATATTGCTTTCGATCTTTCTGTATACCTTTCATATACATAAATAAACTAATTCCTAAAAACAAGGTGCATTGCACGATTCCAATGTAAGGCGACATTCCTTGGAGCGGTTGTTTTGGATCGTATAAATGAATAGGCGCTCCGCCAATTGTAGGGAATACGATATTTAAAATAATATATGGTAGAGAGGTGATAGCAAAAGGGAATAGAATTGCCATGTAATCTTTTCTAGACCATATGGATGCAGAAAGACCCAATACCGCCATAAGACCAGCAAATAAAAAATTAATCCCGATATATAGGGAAATATAAGAAATTGGAGAAGAGAAATATAAAGATGAAAACATGCTGTTGTCCTTAATAATACCTAAGTCGGTTGTCGGAATACCATCTGGAATTGTCAGTTTACAAAACAGCAATGAAAATACGAATGGGAGAATATAAAGAAGCCCCCCAATTAGGAAGGTCACGATATATTTCGTAAATACATAAGGGAAAAAGGGAATTTCTTTACTTACAAATGATTTGAATTTATCAACTTTATCAGAGTTATAGCTCGTGCTAAAAGGGAGTGCTGCTAGTACAGGCATTAATAGTAAATACACATCCATCCCATTATCACGAAAGCCAATCCATTTATAAGCAGTTATTAAAAGCCCGTCAGGTAGTCCTCCTAAATATCGTAAAACATAGTAATAATGATAAATTGAGACAAGAATTAACCAACTCAATAAGAGAGTGAGAGAAATCTTATTTAAAAAGGCTTGTTTTATATGTAAGTTAAGTGCACGCATCATGATTGAAATAGCCCCCACCATTTTTAATAAATATGTATATGTTCTATATTACTATTAATTGTAAAAAATTTCTTGTTTTTTGAATTGATAATTAAAAAAAATGGAGAATTCATAAAGTGAAACTTTAATCAGTGGGGATTTTCTTCATCTCCCACTGATTATTAGCCCTCACCAATCGGGATAAAAAAGTATGATTTAGAAGAGAATCAAAGATTCAACCATGATTCACATAGTAGTTATGCATTTTTAAATAAGCGCTGCGAAAGCGGTGTTTGATAAAATGAAAAAAGTGTTCTGAAGATCGAAAATCCAGAACACTTTTTTGTATTTTTCTTCAATTGGTTGATTAGGTTAACTGAACAGTTAAATCTTAATTTGAGTTGCTAATAGCCTATGCTTCTAGCGGTTGACCATAGCCTAAAGCAATGGCTTGATCATAGTAATATTGAGCAATTACGATATCAAAAGTAGCCATTCCCATTGGATGGAACATGACAACTTTATCTTCTGTAATCTCTTTAAATGCATTACTACAAACAATATCTTTAATATCAAGAGTGTCTGATTTTTGTAAATTTCTTTCATTATGCATGACTTCTATATCTGTATTTGCACGACATACCTCTTCCCAATTGTCAACTACAATTACTGGTGAATAGTCTAGTATATCAGTTTTAAAATCACGTAGTGATACGTTTAGTAGCAGTGCATTTGGTTTTGGAGGACCATCAATATATCCTTTACTTGATACAGTACACGTAATAAATATATCTGCATCACGGTACACATCTTCCCATGACGAGCATATTGTGACTTTTTCTCTAAGTTCTACTGGGATTTTATTTTTATCGATTTCCGATATATCAAAAAGACGTATATTTTTAATTTTATCTCCTAAAAGGGTTGTTGCCATTTGTAAATGTAATTGACCTATTGGGCCCAACCCGATTATTCCGAGTGTTACATCATTTAGATTATGTACTTTATCAAACTCTTGAATCATAAGACCTGATACAGAAGCAGTTCGTATACCACTCACAATTGGTGTATTAATTGTTGCGAATGGTACACCAGTAGTCGCATCATTTAATATTGTGATTGAATTTGCTCTAGGTATACTAACTTCAAGATTTTTAGGAAAGCTAGCGATCCACTTAATACCTGCTACTGAAAACTCTCCCCCAGCAAACGCTGGCATTGCTATAATCCGATTGTCTGGATCATTAAATTGTAGATAAGGCTTTATTGGTTGTGAGAAATCAGAATGATTCATAACGTTGACAGCTTTTTTAATTATTTCAACTGTTTTTATCCAGTTGATTCCAATATCAGTAATATCTTTAGAATTTAAGTAAAGCAATTTTCTACACCCCTAGTTAAAATGTATTAGTCTAAAACTTTCAGGCTTAAAATAAAACGTTTGTTTTAAAAAGTAGAATGAATATAAAGAGTAGAACACATCCTTTCAAAAATCCCTAATCTATAAACACTTATTGCTATTGTTTTTGAGATTGATATTTTAAAGTAGAATAACCATTTGTTTAAAATAACAATAATTAAGAATGCAAATGAAAGTTTATAGAAGTAGTATTTAGATATAAAGTTGTAGTTTTCTGAGTTGATTGACAATTATGTAAATTATTGTATCATATTTGCATATAAAAAAATATTCTAAAAATGATTAGCTGTATTTTAATCTAATGATAGAGCTGCTTTAGGAAAATTAAACGAAGATGGTTCACCGCTATCTATGGGGAGGCTATCTTGAAGAAGTGGGCCATCTTCGGCATACGGAAGAGAATAAAAAATGGTATGCGTTGGACAATCCTTCGGCGATTGAAAAATTTGTTCATGTAAGCGATACTTACATTTTTTTATTAATTTGAATGGGGTTTGTCGACAGTCTGACAGGTAGAAAGTAGATTCTACCTGTTTTTTTATTATACAAATTTTACTTGAAATAGAATTGGTAGCCACCCAGCATATTAAGTTTATAGGATCATAGACATGTAAAGGTCTTTCTTATATATAAAATGAGCAATGACAGAATTTTTACTATGTAGGAGTTTGCCATTCCTATTATTCCTAAATATAAACTGAAGTACTGTCATGATTTCTCTTCATCGCAAATATGTAAAATAAAGCAGTGAAAACAAGAAATGAATTGCCAGATTTTTTGTGAAATTTTACTGATTGTTATTAACATAAATTGACACGTATATTTTAGATACAGAAAGTTAAACAGCAAGAAGGTAGTGAATCTGATGCTAAATACAAAAAATGCCATAAATTATCAATTGGATAATGGTGGGGAATCATCAATATGTACCGTCCTTTTTAAATGAATATGAAGTATCGCTATATCATATTTACAAGCACAATACTTTAGATTAAAAAGCATTAAAGTTACTATCATAACCTATTCATCTAATAATTCAGGGAGTTGTTCAAAAGTGGATCAATTATACAAACCAACCCGTCATTGGAGAGATATAGAAATGTGGAAACATGTTACTGAAGACCAATGGAATGATTGGGTTTGGCAACTTACGAATACAATCCGTACCTTAGAAGATTTAAAAAAAGTAATTCATTTAACACCAGATGAAGAAGAGGGAATAAGAATATCTACAAAAACAATCCCGCTTAATATTACTCCGTACTATGCTTCACTGATGAATCCGGACGATCCGCATTGTCCAATTCGGATGCAATCTGTACCGATTTCGAATGAAGTATATAAAACAAAGTACGATCTTGAGGATCCATTAGAGGAAGATGAAGATTCTCCAGTTCCTGGTTTAACTCATCGATATCCAGATAGAGTGTTATTTTTAGTTACCAATCAGTGTTCAATGTATTGCCGATACTGCACACGTCGACGTTTCTCTGGCCAAGTGGGTATGGCGGTTCCGAAAAAGCAGTTAGACAGAGCTATTGAGTATATAAGAGAAACGCCTGAGGTTAGAGATGTATTAATTTCCGGCGGAGATGGTTTGTTAATTAATGACACTATATTGGAGTACATACTGAAAAGTTTAAGAGAGATCCCTCATGTTGAGATTATTCGAATAGGGACACGTGCTCCAGTCGTTTTTCCACAAAGAATTACAGAGAATCTTTGTAATATCTTAAAGAAATATCATCCTATATGGCTGAATACTCACTTTAATACATCAATTGAAATTACAGAGGAAGCAAAAAAGGCGTGTGAAATGCTTGCTGATGCAGGTGTGCCATTAGGAAATCAGTCAGTGATATTAGCGGGTATCAATGATAGTGTAACAATAATGAAAAAGCTAATGCATGATCTAGTAAAGATTCGTGTTCGCCCTTATTACATATATCAGTGTGATTTATCAGAAGGCATTAGTCATTTTAGAGCCCCTATATCGAAAGGTCTTGAAATTATTGAAGGACTCAGGGGGCATACGTCGGGTTATGCAGTACCTACATTTGTGGTAGATGCGCCGGGCGGAGGAGGTAAAATTGCTATTCAGCCAAACTATATCATTTCACAAAGTCCTGATAAAGTGGTTTTACGTAATTTTGAAGGTGTCATTACATCGTATCCTGAGCCGCAAGACTATAAGGCTAATAGGGCATTAGACTATTTCAAGAAAATCTATCCACAATATATAAATGAATCTTCAACTATAGGGGTTGCAGGGATACTCCAAGATAAACAGTCTAGCTTAATTCCAGAAGGTTTGTCGAGGTATAGTAGAAGAAAAGGGTATGAAGAAAATCCTGGTCATATTTCATTGAAGAATAATAGGGATAAAAGGGATAAATTAAAAGAAAAGAAGTATCAATCCCAGCTTCAAAAAATGGCAAGTAATCATGAACTCAATAAAGTGTAATAGTCTTTTTAATCTGCATTTTTAAATATTCATCTTAATAGTTATAATTAGAAAGTTTCTATTTAAAGGGGGGAAATGCATGCTATTATTTTGTCTACCTTACGCTGGTGGTTCGGAGGTAGGGTATTACAAATGGAGGAATCATTTAGATAAATCTATTTATTTACATCCTGTTCCGTTGAAAGGAAGGGGACAAAGATTTAATGAGGGCTTCTATATGAGTATGAAAGAAGTAACGGATGATATTTATAATATGATTCAGGATAAGATCGACCAAAATCAGTATGCATTATATGGACATAGCATGGGAAGTATATTAGCTTACGAGCTATATCATAAGATCCGTTCTGAGGGCAAAAGATTACCAGAACATATATTTTTTTCTGGTTGCAAAACACCGGATCGGATGAAAGATAAAGAAAAATTACATCATTTTTCTGATCAGGAATTGCTAAGTAAATTGAATGCTCTTGGAGGCATCCCACAAGAGTTGGTTGATAGTAAAGAATTAACAGATTTGTTTCTACCGATAATAAGGAATGATTTAAAGATACTAGGAGAATACGAATATAATCCTAATCAGCATAAAATCGAATGTGATATTTCCATTCTTATAGGAACTGAAGATACAGTAAAACTAGAGGAAGCTCTAGAATGGAATAAATACAGCGAGCGTGAAGCGATAGTTTATACATTAAATGGTAACCATTTTTTCATTAACAATAACGTTGAATATATTAATAACATTATAAACAAATCATTAATTTATGAAAAAAATAACAAGAATCAAGTGGGAGTAAATTATGAGTATTTATAATAGTGTATTAGATTTTGTTGGAAAAACGCCAATGGTACAACTAACAAGTAAAGACTTATGTAATGTGAATTTATTCGTTAAATTAGAGGGAAACAACCCTACTGGTAGCGTTAAAGATAGAGCAGCTGCACACATTCTTGAAACTTTGCTTCAGAAAGGTGATATCGACAAGGATACAACAATTATTGAATCTTCGTCTGGTAATTTTGGTATCGCTTTAGCAAGTTATTGTAAAAGGCTAGGTTTGAAATTTATTTGCGTGGTTGATCCGAAAATTTTACCTGTGAATGAAATGATCATTAGATCTCTAGGAGCAACAGTAATAAAAGTAACAGAACCCGATAATTCAGGTGGATATTTAATCACAAGGTTAGAGAAGGTTAATGAGCTAAGAAATTCAATAGCAAATTCATATTGGATTAATCAATACGGTAATAAATTAGTTGCAAATGCATATTACGAGACCGTAGGGAAGCAAATATGTAACGAAATTGAAGTGGATTATATTTTTTTAGGTGTAAGTTCTGGGGGGACAATTACTGGCATTTCTAATTGTGTCAAAGAGAAGTTCCCGAAATCAAAAGTTATCGCGGTAGATATGGAAGGTTCTGTTATTTTTGGTTTGCAACCTCAAAATAGATCCATCCCTGGGATAGGCTCAAGTATTGTACCGGATATTCTAAAAGATTCAATCATTGATGATGTTGTGATAATCAGTGAAAAAACGAGCATAGAAATGTGTAAAGAACTCTTAAGTAAACATGCAATATTTGCTGGAGGTTCTTCGGGTGCTGTATACGGTGCAGTGAAAAATTATTTTAAAGATAAAAACTATGTGAAAAAGCCTAATGTAGTAACGCTGTTTGCAGATAGGGGAGATCGATATTTTGATACGATTTACAATGAGGAATGGTGTCATAAAGTATTGAATCCTCATTCTGAAAAAGAACTCAGTTTGATATAGGGTTTTAAACATTTGTATCAATCAGATAGCACTAAGGAGTAATTAGGTTTTCTAAATGATGGGGGCTCATCATTTCTATTTTATAAAAAAGTACTTTGTTACTTAAACTACTGATACTTAGGGTGGGATCAAAAATGAATAAAGAATATAAATTGTCAGAGGGTCAAAAAGGATTATGGAAAATACAAACGGCCAATCCGCAATCAACGGCATATAATACTTACTTTTCTGCAAAGGTTGAAAGTGATATAGATGTATACGATTTACAAAAGGTTAGTGATTTAATTTCTGTGAAACATCCTATTTTATGTGCTCGTTTTATTGAGAAAAATGGTGAAATACTACAAACGGTTAACGAAAATAATCGTGTATCTTTTGAAACCTACACTTTTATAAACGAGCAGGAAGTACGTGATTTTTTCAATATTGAAGCAAATAAATTGATTGATTTAAAGAATGGACCACTTTCTAGATTTATAGTTGCTACTACTGATGATAATAATAAATATGTATTGCTTATTACACACCACATCGTTGTCGATTATTGGTCACTTATTGTGATATTGAAAGAAATCGCTTCTATTTATAAACAGATGAGGAATAACGAAGATTTTTCTCTAGTAGCAAATGACTGTTCTTTTTTTGATCATATTGAGATGTTAGATGAGTATAAAACAACAGATAAATATAAGAAGTCATTAGATTATTGGAAAGAAAGATTACACAAAGGGGTAGAGGAACTTCAGCTGCCATTCGGAAAGTCTAGGGATATGTTGAAAAGTGAAACAGCTGAATCCATTGTTTTGCAGTTAGATAAAGATTTAACTGAAAAAATTTATTCGGAGTCCTTTAAGATGGGTGTTACTCCTTTTAGTTTTTTATTAGCAAATTACCATATAGTGCTATCTTATTATTTTGATAATAACAATATCGCTACAGGAGTTCCTTTTTTAGGACGGCATTCAAAAAAACATCTAGATAAGATTGGTTATTATGTGAATACATTACCTGTAAACTGCTTGGTAAATGACACGCAATCTTTTGCTGAGTATGCCAATTTGGTACAACGTGATGTAAGAAAAATATTCTCAAATCAAAGGGTATCTTATCAAGAATTGATAGAGAAGTACAATGATCAAGGTAATTCCGCTAACCAGCCTTTATATCAAACTATGTTTGTACTAGAAAAAGCAAGAACTTCTGATTTTGAAGGTGCCTCGTTATTTTTTGCAGGTGTGGAAGGGATTACATTAGATATGGGAGAAATAAAATTTTCTTCATTCCCTCTTCTAAAGAAATTTGCGCAATCTGATCTAACGTGTATATTTGAAAAAGTTAATACTTCATTACATGGGGTTATTCAATATAATGCTTCTCATATGACGAAAGAGTTTATGGAGAGTTTTTTGAATTTTTATAAAAATATTCTTGATGTTACTACCTCACAGCCAGATAAGCAAATAGCAGAGCTTAAAGTATTATTAACAAAAGATGTAGAACTGATTGATCGAACAAACGAACATGCGGATAATCCAATGGGTGATTTGTATCATAAAGGTGGAGTTTCTTACTACTTAGAAAAACAATTCAATAAGGTTCCAGATCAAATTGCAATCGTAACAGAAAATCATTCTGTGACTTATAAAGAACTTAATTATAAAAGTGCATCCATCGGAAAGGTATTGTTATCTCATCCTGCACAACAAACAAGGCGCCGTGCACTTATTTGTTGTGATAAAGCGATTCATTCTATTTATAGCATAATAGCTGCCACGCGTTCAGGGTATTCTTATATTTTATTAGATAAGGGAACCCCTCTCACAAGAGTGAATGAGATTATCCATCAGACTTCACCGGAGGTAATCCTATTTGATGAAGGAAGTTCAAATGTTTTAAAAGAGTTACGTATTCCATCAGATATTTTAACTTTAAATATAAGTCGAATTGAAGATTCTACAGATATGTTATTCGAAAGTGTTTATGCGGATGATCAAGATGAGTTATATTGTGTCTTTACTTCTGGTTCGAGTGGAAACCCAAAAGGGATCAGCATTCCTAATGATGGTGTTCTGAGGTTAGTATTAAACCCTAATTATTGCAAGCTGTCAAACCAAAATGTTATTGCTCAAATGAACAACTTAGGTTTCGATGCTACAACGTTTGAAATTTGGGGAGCTTTTCTTAATGGAGCTAAACTCGTTTTAATCGAAAAAGAAGATCTGTTATCTCCGGATGTATTAAAGGAAAAGATTAGCCATAACGGTGTTGATACGTTATTTATTACAACATCTTTATTTAATCAATATTCTACTGCAGAAAGTAGCCCATTTAAGGGGGTAAAACAGATTCTTTTTGGTGGTGAAAAAGTTAATTTAGATTGTGTTAAAAAGTTCTCTAAGAATCTTCCAGGATGCCAATTTATTCATGTATATGGGCCGAGTGAAACAACTACGTTTGCTACTTTTCATAAAATTCACGATGTAGAATCATATGAAGAAGATTTACCTATAGGAATTCCTATTTCTGATACCGTTATTGATATTCGAAGTCAGGATGGCACTCATAATCTTCCTATTGGAGTGGTAGGTGAGATGTATATTGGAGGTAAAGGTCTTGCCAATGAATATCTGAATCTTGAGGAAGAGACCCAAAGGAAATTTATCTCTATTAAATTAGAAAATGGGGATATAACTCGGTTATATCGTTCGGGTGACTTAGCATATCGAAATACACAAGGTGAAATTGTTTATTGTGGTAGAAAAGATATGCAAGAAAAAATCAGAGGTTTTAGAGTTGAGTTAACGGATATAAAAAAGAAGATTGATAAAGATATAACTGTAGAGGATTCATATATTACAACAGTTCAAGATGAATTTGGCCAAAAGCAAATTGTGGCTTATATAAAACCGTTTGAAATAAATAGATTTGATCTATCTATTACTAAGGATACATTAAAGGGATTATTACCTGAGTATATGATTCCATCGTATTTCGTGATTGTAGAAAAATTCGTGCTAACAAAAAATGGGAAAATAGATAAAAATAATCTTCCTAAGCTTGTTATACACCAAGAAAACGTAAAGTATGAGGCACCTATTACTGAAACAGAAAGAATTATTTCAGAAATTTGGTGTGATATTTTAGGACGAAAAAAGGTAAGTTGTATTGCTGAATTTTTTGAAGTAGGTGGCCATTCTTTGCTCGCTATGAAAATTAAAATGAATATGGAAGAGCGATTTTCTATCAAGGTTGCATGGGAAGAATTTTATACATTAACTACTATTAGAAAAATGGCAGAGAATATTGATAAGATATTGCTTTCTGGTCAAAATGAACAGTTAAGTATGCCGAAAATCAAAAGAAGAGCAAGAAATAAGGTGTAGGAGGTTATTGATGGATATCTTAAAAAGTTATGGTTTGAATCTTCACTGGGAAAACGAGTTTAACAAGCATACAAGTTCACAATGTGAAATCGCAAGAGTAGTTACTTGTTTTACTAGTAAAGATATACTAATAGCCACACAATCAGGTTTGAGGAGATGTAGGACCTCTCAGAAACTATTAACATCTAATGCAGCGAGTCTACCGGTCCCTGGCGATTGGGTAAGGGCTAGAAGCATAAAGAATGATGAATATATTTTAGAATTCATTTTAGACAGGAAATCTATTTTTTATCGTAAGAAGCCAGGAAGCCTTTATGAAGAGCAAGTAATCGGCGTAAATCTAGATAAGCTATTTTTAGTGACATCAATGAATAAAGAATATAATCCGAGACGACTTGAAAGATACATTACTCAGGCTCAGAAATGTCGTATTGAACTTATTATTGTTTTATCTAAAGCGGATCTAGTCACTGATCCTGATTCTTATGTAGAAATAACTCGTAGAATTCATCCTGATGGTAAGGTCTTAACAGTATCTGCCCTTGAAGGCGTAAACGGCATACAGTCGTTAATTCCACATTTAATCCCTGGTGAGACAGTAGGATTTGTAGGGGCAAGTGGTGTTGGAAAAAGCACAATTATTAATACTCTAATTGGAACTGAAGTGATGAAGGTTGGTCATGTTAGTGAAGCTACCTCAAAAGGCCGCCATACAACTACACGTAGAGAATTAATTTTATTTAATAACGGGACTATTTTGCTTGATACACCTGGAATGAGAGAGTTTGGAGTTTTACTTGAAGAAAATGATAGTAAAGCAGGATTTCCAGAAATATTGGAGTGGGCAAAATATTGCACCTACTCCAATTGTCAGCATAAAAACGAAAAAGGATGTGCAGTTAATCAAGCTGTAGAGAACGGGATCATTTTGCGTAAACGCTTGGATAACTATCATAAAATAACGTATGAGCAAGATTTTCTATGGGTAAAAGGCAGAAGAATAAGTAAGGAGAAGTTGAATTATAGCAAAGGTGCTAAAGATAAAGAAAAATATAAAAGAAACAAATATAACTATTTTAAAGATTAACGTTATCAAAGTAGCTATTTGAGGAGTCTCTGAACAAAAATTAAAGGAAATGTGAGGTAATCTATTTTGAATGATATTTTTCAGATGTCTGCTTCGAAAGCCCAACAAAGGTTATGGTATTTCGAGCAAAAATACGCTAAGACGCAACTATATCATGTTCCCTTAGAATTTGAAATGAGCGGAGCGTTTCATGAAAATGCTTTTAAAGAAGCAATTAAAACTCTAGTTAAACGACATGAGCCATTGAGGACATCGTTAAAAGAGATAAATGGAGAAGTAGTACAATTTATCCACGAAGATATTGAAATACATGGAGAATCAAGAGAGTTTAGTCAATTGGAATTTTCGGAAAAAGTATATTCTGATGAATACAATGAAATATTCTTGCCAGTTTTTGATTTCCATACAGCTCCTTTATTTAGGTGGAAAGTTATCCATTTTAAAAATAATGTTCACAGAGTAATATTCGTATTCCATCATATTATTGTAGATGGTTGGTCGCTTGAACTATTTTTAAAGGAGCTGTCACAAGCATATAATGCATATTCAAAAGGAACCTGTTATCAACCAGATGAAATAGAAGTTCAGTATGCAGATTTCGCACAGTGGCAAGTAGAGTGGCTTAATAATGGTGAAAGAGAGAGAGTTAAAGAGTTTTGGGATGGTATGTTCGCAGATGGATATGAGAAAACAGATATTGATTATCCTGCAAATGATAAATCACTTATCAACTTTTCTGGTGGTTATCATGAACTGAAAGTGGACCATAAGACAAAGGAACAGATGAATAATTTTATTCAGAAAAATGGTGCCTCTTTATTTTCAGTATTGTTAACTACATATATCGGAACTTTGTCATATTTTTCAGGGGAAAATGAAATTGTATTAGAAACAGTAGGTTCTGGAAGAGTTAGTAGTGATCTGATGAACATGATGGGGTTCTTCGCAAATGTATTACCGTTAAAGATTAAGGCTGGTAGCAAAAGCTTTAATGATTTAGTGCAAGAGGTACATCAACTATCTCAAAAGTTAAATGAAAATCAATCGCTACCATATGAAGAAATAGTCAATCACTTTGCTAGTTCAGAGTATATTGAAGATTACTCACCTTTTTCTGACTTCATGTTTCTATTTCAAGATACATCTATTTCAGAAAATTTATTTAATGACTCGATCTGTAAACTGCATAAAACATATGGACCGTTGGCAAAGAAAGATATGACCATTATCGTTGATAAAGATAATGATGGATTATCTATTGGATTGGAATACTCATTACAAAAATATGATAGGAAATTTGCAGAGACATTTTTATCTACCTTTTTTATTTTGCTTAATCGCTATCTGAGAAAGCCAGATGCTGAAATAGTAAACATTTCACCTTATTCTCTAAGTGATTTCGATAGCCATTATGAAAAAATTAATCCAGTAAGAGAAACGGATTCTATTTTTAATGCTCATGCTATGTTGGAAGGTGCGATATTAAAACATAGTCAATTAGTCTTTACAAAATATAAAGGCGTTAATTATACATATAGTGACCTTAGTGAGCAAGCAGACTTAATACTAGGTGAACTCATTAGCAAAGGAATCGCTCCAGGTTCGAAGATTGCAATTATTACTGATAGGGAGCCTGCATTTATCTCTTCAGTGTTAGGTTGCTGGAGAAATGATTGTACATACATCCCTCTTGATTTATCATTGCCATCAGAACGTATGCAACAAATTTTAAACGCAGCAAATTGTAGTTGTATAATTTATAACTCGGAGAAAATAGAATTGGATTCGCTCAATTTAAAGCATGAAAAAATTATAGATTTAAATTGTGAATTTGATCATAACGTTCTTGTTAAGAGAAAAATTGCAAAAAATCCGGCTTATGTTCTGTTTACATCGGGTTCTACAGGAGTACCAAAGGGTGTCATTATTTCTCAAAATGCGTTAGGAAATTATTTAGATCATTGCGTAAATAACTATTGTATAAATGATAATCGTCTTGCTGTAGTCCATACGTCATTATCCTTTGATTTAACAATAACAAGCGTTTTTCCACAACTTATAAATGGTGGAAGAGTAGAATTCATTGAAGTAAGGCAAGGTTTAGATGGATTCGTTTCATATATTCGAAACGTAAAAGAACCACTTTTACTAAAGTGTACACCTGCACACTTAGAAATTTTATTTGAATCAATAGATTCTCAAACTTTAGCAAGTAAAAAAATATGTGTTGTTGCGGGTGGAGAAAATATTAATGATGATCTCATTCGAAAGTTCAAGAGGTTGTTGCCTTTATCTAAATTGATTAACGAATATGGGCCAACTGAAGCCACTGTTGGTAGCAATATCTGCGAATTAACATTAGATTCTTCTTATGCAAATAAGACGAGTATGGGGCAATCCATTAAGGGAATGTTTACTTATGTGTTAAACAAATACAATATGATCCTCCCACCATATACAATAGGAGAGATTATATTAAGTGGTACAGGCCTTGCAGAAGAATATTTAAATGATAGTAAGTTAACAGATTCAAAGTTTATAAAAGAAGGTTTCCTGGGCAAGCGTATATATAAAACCGGGGATTATGGATTCTACGATGATAACGGAAATGTATATTACGTGGGAAGAAAGGATAGCCAAATAAAAATCAGGGGTTATCGTATTCAAAAAGAAGAAATTGAGAAAAATATAGGTACTTTAATTAATCATGCTTTTGTTACAGTTTTAGGTGTTAAAAGTACAAGTGATAGATTAGAGCTATGTGCGTTTTATAAAAATAGTGTAGAGATTGATGTTCAATCTGTTAAACAGCATCTTGCAGATAAATTACCATCGTATATGATTCCAGCTTATTTTATTAGAGTAGATGAGATACCAATTAATCGAAATGGCAAAGTTGAAGAGAAAAAGCTAGAAGAAATTTTTCTTCAAAAAAGAAAAGAACTAAATACAGCGAGTAATATGCAAGTTTTTTATGGTATAGATAAGGAAATCTCAGCTGTATGGAGTGATATTTTAGGACGTGCAGACATCAATCACAAGATGAATTTTTTTGAAGTGGGTGGCAATTCAATACTTGCTGCGCAGTTAGTTAATAAAATAAATGAAAAATTCAAAGTAAGTTTGACATTAAAAGAGTTGTTTGAAGCACCCGTTTTTGAACAATTCTCTAATATAGTTAAGTCAAGCCATACTAGAGATGAAAGTATTTTAGATGAACAAAGTTTGTTAGAGAACCTTCCTAGTATGGGACAAGAGCGTTTGTGGTTATTGGATCAACTTGAACCCAACAATCCATTCTATAACATTGTCTTTACGATAAAAATTTCCGGGAAATTAAATATAGATAGACTGACAAGTTCTCTAAATACCATTGTGAATAGACATACTGTGTTTGGTTATGCGTTTAAGCAAAGTGACGAAGGTAACGTTATTATAGAAGAAAATACAGTTGAGTTGCACATTGACCAGGAAAGCGTGCAACCAGATTGTGATGTGAATCAATATATAGAGGATGTTTCCAGGGAGTTTGGTAATATTCCTTTTGATCTGAGTCATTCGCCGCTGCTAAGGGCGAAGTTATTACAAGTAAACGAAAGAGAGAATTATCTCACTTTCTCAATTCATCATACAGTTTGTGATGGGTGGTCTATGGGAGTCTTATTAGAGGAACTAAAACATTTCTATGAAGAAGATTCTAATACAAGCATACAGGTTGATGAAATAAAGTATCCTTACAAAGTATACTCTAATTTACAAAGAAAAAGGATTGAGAAAAATTCCATTCAATCCAAGTTAGATTGGTGGAAGAGTAAATTCCCAGAAGAACTCCCGGTTTTAAAAATGCCTACATCATTTCCGAGACCAAAAGAAATGTCCTTTAAAGGAAAGCACGTTCTTTTTTCTTCTGGAAAGGATATTTGTAAAGCTGTTAAAAGAAAAGCGCAATACTTAAAAACGACAGAATTTAATATTCTATTTGCAGCATATAGTTTAATGCTGCAAAAGTATAGTAGACAGGAAGAATTTGTTATTGGTGTTCCATTTGCAAATAGAGAAAATGTTTATTTTGAAAAGCTTATTGGCTATTTTGTAAATGTGTTGCCTATACCTATTCAGTTTGATGAAAGTATGTCGTTCCATAAATTAATCGAAAACATTCAGAGGGATTTCTTGAACGTTTATGAGAATCAAGATGTACCAATGGAACTATTATTACAGGAATATAACGATAGTAGAGATCTAAGTAGAACACCACTTTTTCAAACTTTATTTACGTTACAAAATGCACCGTTAAGTGAAATGAGAATGGGAGAGTTAGAGCTTGAACCTATTTTTATTGAAAATTATACTTCTAAGTTCGATCTTTCATTAATTGCAGAAGAGAAAAATGGAGAGTTTCAATTTAATTTAGAGTATTGTACAGATTTATTCCATGCAAACTTTATAGAACGTTTTATAGAAAACTTCCAAAACATGTTACGTATCATTTGTATGGAAGATATAAAGCTAGATGATATAGATATTATTAGTGAAAAAGAAAAGCAATTTCTACTACATGACTTTAATAACAATAAACTTGAATTTCCTTTCAATCAGTCTATTAATGAAATCATTGATCAATGGGCAATGCGTGTACCAAATAAAGTTGCATTTTCTGATGATAATGGAACGATTACTTATGCTGAGCTAAAGTATGAAACGGATTTGCTTTCAAGGTCTTTTGTTCAACCAGAGGATACACCAACACCTGTACTAATATATATGGATAGAAGTATTGATTTTGTAAAAACAATACTATCTATTTGGAAAGCTGGAAGATCTTATATTCCACTTGAGGTGAATTATCCAGCTGAAAGAATTAAAGATATTATAAGGCAGTCAGAAACAGATACCATTGCGGTAAACAATCTATCATTAAGCTCGTTACCGTTAATGGAAGAAATTAATAGAATGGTTAATATTAATGAGACGATTCATGTTCCTAACATTGAACCGGTTAGAAAATTAAAAATGAACGATTTAGCTTATATCATTTTTACTTCAGGCTCAACAGGTAAGCCTAAAGGGGCAATGATTGAACAAATAGGTATGCTAAATCATTTATTTGCTAAAATACACGATTTTAAAATTAGTAATCAAGATAGAATTGTTGAAAATGCTTCGCAATGTTTCGATATTTCAGTATGGCAATTTTTCTCTACCGTTTTGGTGGGAGGATACTGTCACATTGTATCAGATGATACTGCCAAGAATTCAAGAGAATTGTTACAACAAGTATTAGAAAAGAATATCACGATTTTGGAGGTTGTTCCAACTTTACTTCGTTTCATTTTAGATGATCTCGATTCTCTCTCTATCTTGAAAACATGTGATCAGTTAAGAATGTTGGTTGTAACTGGAGAAACACTACCGCCTGACCTTGTAAATAGATGGCATCATAATTTTGGGAATATTCCGATTGTTAATGCTTACGGACCAACTGAGTGCTCAGATGATGTGACACATTATTGGTCAGAAGAGAAATTTGAAGATATTGTGAGTCATGTTCCCGTAGGGAAGCCTGTTGCGAATATGAACCTTTACGTACTAGACAATAATATGAAATTACTTCCTAGAGGGGTACCAGGTGAATTATACGTCTCTGGAATTGGAGTTGGTAGAGGGTATATTAATGCTCCGCTAGAAACTAAAAAGGCATTTTTAGATAATCCTTTTAACGGAGAAAAAAATAGATTTTATAAAACTGGTGACCTAGTAAGGATTAATGAGGATGGCGATTTAGAATTCTTAAGTCGTTTAGATTTTCAAGTGAAAGTAAGAGGTTATCGGATCGAATTGAATGAGATTGAAAATGTTTTATTGAATAACGAAAAGATAAATAACTGTTTAGTAGTTGGCTTCGAGGGTGATTCGGGAGAAGCGAATCTAGCTTTATATTACTCGTGCAATAACTTAGTAAGTAATGAAGAAGTTAAAGCATACCTGAGCTCATATTTACCTTCTTATATGATTCCGGTTGTGATGATAGAAGTAGAAGAATTTCCAATAAATAAGAATGGGAAAATTGACAGGAAGTTGCTGCCAAAACCTATTTTAAAAGAGGAGATTCTAGATAAAAACTTTAGTGATACAGAAGAGAAATTAGCGAGCATTTGGAAAGAATTAGTTGGCAGAGATGTAGGAAGAACAAGTGAATTTTTTGGCTTAGGTGGTCATAGTCTTTTAGCTGTGCAAATGTTAAACAAATTAGAGAATACATTCAACAAAAAAATTACACTTAGACAAATATTTGAAAACCCAATACTTAAAGATTTAGCTCAGGTTATTGATAGAAGCGAAGAATTACAGGTTAGTGTACCTGGGCTTCAAAAATTTGAGCACAACAATCACCCGACTCTTTCATATTCACAAGAGAGAATGGCGTTTTATGAGTATGTGAATCAAAATACTACAATGTTTAATATACCGGGTGTATTTAATATTAAGGGTAATTTAATAAAAGAGGATTTAAAAAATGCAATAAATACGATGGTTTCAAAGTTTGATGTTTTACGAACTACTCTATCTTTTGAAAATGGAGACCCGAAAATTCATATAGCAGATGAAATGCATGTGGAGTTAGATTACGTAGAACAAAACGATCCTGTAGAGATATCTAATTTAATTAGCTTGAAAACTAAGTATGTATTTGATTTGGAAAATGGTCCTTTAATGAAATTTACATTAATTAAAAGAGAGAAAGATGATTTTGTACTCATTGCTTTATTCAGTCATTTAATAGCTGATGGGTGGTCAATTAACCTAATCATAAAAGAAGTGATGTGTAATCTTCTAGAAAAAGAACAAAAATTAACATTAGATGAATATAAGATAAATAGCAGTTTACAGTATTATGACTACGCGAAATGGCAAAAGGATATGTATGAGAGTGGGAAATTTCAGCCGCAACTAGATTATTGGGAGCAAA
Source organism: Bacillus cereus (assembly GCF_002584535.1). Lineage (GTDB taxonomy): Bacteria > Bacillota > Bacilli > Bacillales > Bacillaceae_G > Bacillus_A > Bacillus_A arachidis. The sequence goes on along the minus strand of NZ_NUOT01000013.1, from coordinate 80,714 downwards.
AATTAGGGGATAATCCTGAGAGTACGTTATTAGAGAGTAGCTTTGATCATAACAGAGAAGTTAATACATCTTCTATTTTGTTGAAACAGGACATAAATCCAAGAATCATGACGGATTTATATAAATTGTCCCAGGAGAAAAGAGTTAGTTTATTCAATATTTTGTTAGCTAACTTCTTCCATTTGGTACGCTTATTAACAAAGAACGAAGATTTAACCATAGGTATTCCTATTGCAGGAAGAGAGCGGTCTGAATTTGAGGATATGATTGGATGTTTCATAAATACATTGCCTATAAAAATATCGGTAAATGAAGAGGTATCGTTCCAATCCATTTTAACCATGGTTGAAGAAAGTGTTACGGAAGCGATTGAAAATAGCTCGATTCCGTTTGAGAAAATAGTAGAAAGAATTTTACCGGATAGAACTTTTGGGGAATCACCATTATTCAGCCTTTTCTTTAATATGCTTGCATTCCCAGATTTAAAGAAGAGCGAAGTGCTTTCAAAAGGAAACTTGGCCATTGAGGAGTCAGAATTTGTGCCTGAAATTGATTCGAAATTCGATGTCACTTTTTATGTTCAAGAAAAGAAAAATCAGCTTACAATCTTTTCGGTATTTGATGGAAATAAATTCACAGAAAACAGGGCGAAACTAATATCTCAACAGTACTTTAATCTGCTAGTAAATAATATTGAGAATACTTTAAATGCAAGTCTATCTTCTCAAGAACAAGTTTTAAATTATACAGATATGCTAGATAAAAAGTTTGAAGTACCGCTATTTGAAAAATTTAATAGAGTAGCTCGTGAATACCCTAATCAAATTGCTATTAAGAGTCATGGACAATCTTATTCGTATCAATATTGCTATGACTTGAAAGAAAAGATTACATCCTATTTAAAGATGAAGTTGAAACCGAATGAAAGAGTTGCAATTTATTCGAATAGAAATAAATATTTACCGATTATTTGCCTTGCTGCTATGGAATCTAGGAATCCTTTCATCATCTTGGATAGTGAACATCCACAAGAACTATTAACAAAGAAAATAAGTATAGCTAACCCAAAACTCTTAATTAATTGTTGTGACCATCAAATTGAAAGTAGCGAGGTTAATATACAGCATATTGATGAAATTATTAATAATAGCTACAGCAGAGACAAAGAAAGTTTAGATTATGAAATTTGCTTTGACACGGCTTGTTATATTAACTTTACTTCGGGTACAACAGGAGATCCTAAAGCAATTCAAGGGAATCATGGAGCGTTAACTCACTTTGTTAATTGGTATATAGAGGAATTTGATTTTGGTTTAGGTACTTCATTTTCTATGCTATCAGGGCTCTCACATGACCCTATTTATAGAGATATGTTTACTCCGTTATGTAGTGGTGGAGTATTGTGTGTGCCGGATGGAATGAATCTTTTAGATGCAGATAACATTATTCAGTGGTTAATGAAAGAGAAAATCAATGTTGTCCATACAACACCAAGCTATTGCAAACTAATCTTTTCCGACAAACAAACCTATAGAGACTTAGATTTTATCTTTACCGGTGGAGAAAGTTTAAATAGAAGTGTGTACGAGAAAATAAAACAGAATAATTCAACAACTAGAATTTTCAGTTTTTACGGATGTACAGAAACGCCGCAAGGAATAATGCTAAAAGAATTAGCTCATAATACGCTAAACTTTAGAGGTTTAGGAAAGGCTATTCCAGGAGTACTTCCGATTATTGTAAATGATAAGTCGATGAGAATATGCAGCTCGGGAGAAATAGGTGAAATATGCATTATAAGTAATTACATTACAGACGGATATTTAAATTATGATTCAGTCGATAACTATCAAGTATTTACATTTGATGATACACACAGTATCCCTCTCTTTAGGACAGGAGATATGGGCTGGATGAATGAAGAAAATGAAATTATTTATATTGGCAGATCAGATCGTCAAGTTAAGATTAGGGGAAATAGAGTAGAGCTTGGAGAGATAGAGAGTTTAATCGCTGAATCAGAGTTTGTAGCTCGGTGCGTATGTATCGCAGATTGCGAAGATGACAAAAGTATATATGCTTTTGTTGTCAGCTCCGAAGATGAAAGCATGGTTAAATCTAATATCCAAACAAGATTAGCTAAAAGCTGTCCGTTATATATGTTACCGAATCAAATAATAATGATTGATGAGATACCTCTAACTTCAAATAAAAAAATTGATCAAAAAAAATTAATGAATTTGGTCACACAAACAAGAAATGAATTGGAATTGGAAGTGGAAGAAGATCTAAATGAAATTGATTTCGTTTTAGTAGATATTTGGGAAGAACTATTAGGAAGAAAACCTAAATTAAATAGTGATTTCTTTGAATTAGGTGGCAATTCTCTAAAAGCAGTTCAATTAGTCAGTCGAATAGAAGAACAATTTGGATTGAAAGTGTCTATAGAAAACTTATTTGTTAACAGAAGATTAAAACAAATGTCTAGATTAATAGAAAGCGACTTAATTACATTTATAGAATCTCTTTCCGAAGAAGAAGCAATACTTTACTTAGAGAAAATTAATGGGTAGGTGCGAAATAATGACTAACAGTAGCCTTTCAAATAACAAACTTAAGCTTTTAAATGCTCTCAAAGGAGGAAACAAGCGTGTAAGTATAAATTCATTACCGGAAAGACCTTCAAATTTTGAGCATATCCCATTGTCTAGCGAGCAAAAAAGAATGTGGATATTTTGGGAGGATGATCCTCAGAGCACAGTTTTTCATTTAATGGATTTCTTCAAAATTTCTGGGGATATAAATCTTGAAAAATTAGAAGAGGCTGTAAGTGCTACAGCTTCTTCCTTTGAAGCTTTTAAAATGAACTTTGTAAAAAATAATGATAATCCAGAAATCAGGCTTTCTACCGAAGGGAAAGTTACCTTTAGTGTTATTAAGCCTTCAACAAATATAAATAGTCTAGTTCTTTGTAAAAATCTATGTGAAGAACCATTTGATTTAGAGGCTGGGCCTTTAGCTAGAGTGATTCTAGTAAACGATGGTAGTAAAGGCTTTACGATGGGAATATCTTTTCATCACATTATCTCCGATGGTTGGTCTATTAATATCTTTTTAGAAGAAATCATGAAATATTATTACGGTTTAAACACTGGGGCTAAACCAAATCGAAATTTTGTTGACTATTTGTTTTATAAGCAGAATGGGAGTTATAAAGAAGCACTGAACAAAGATATGGAATACTGGGAGAGTAAATTGGTAGAACCTATTAATCCAATTAGGTTTCCGGGTCTATTACACAATACGGGGACATTATCGTTTAAATCAAGGTTAAATTCATTGAAGTTATCTCCAGAGGCAAATGTGAAAATTAATAATTTTTGCAAAGAACATGCTATTACGCCTTATCAATATTTCTTAGCTGCTTTTTATATTATGTACCATAAATTTACGGGTTCAGAAAAAATATGTGTAGGAACACCTACTGCGGGGAGATTATTTCCGGAATTAGAAAGAGAGGTAGGATATTTTACAAATACACTCCCTATTGTGATAGAAGGAAACAAAGATATTGAGGTTAAGGATTTACTTCATTCTGTAAAAGATACATGTTTAACAGTCTTTAGACATCAGAATGCAGGATTAAATGAAATCATCGCAAATAGGAAAGCATTTTTTAATGATAGGAACTATGAACTGTTTAATGGATTGTTTTCATTTAACAATTTTCCAGAAGTAAAAACCAAAAATCTTGAGTTTGATATTACACCTTTAAAAAATAAAGCAGAAGAATCACAAGTTGATTTTACATTATCAATTTCAGAGAAATCTACAGAATACTATATTGATTTTCATTATAGACAGGATTTCCTTGAAGAAGAGAGTGCTCATTATATTCTTAATACATTTGAAAAAGTTTTGATGGAAATGATGGAATCTTTAGATACATCTATTGGTGAAGTAAAGATTTTTAATACGTCACAGCTTGAAGAAGTAGTAAATAAAATTCATATTCATCCACATAGTGAGCGTCCGTTAATTCCTGTACAGCGTTTATTTGAGAGGCAAGCAGAAAAAACACCTTTAGCTACAGCTGTTGTTCATAATAATCAGTGGATTACTTATGAGGAGCTTAACGAAAAAGCTAGTGGTATTTCAGCTCTCTTGTTAGAGAGGAAGTTTCAGAAGGAAGAAGTTTGCGCCGTTTACATGGATCGCGGAGTGAATTTTATCGCTTCTATATATGGAATATTAAAAGCGAGAGGGAAGTTCGTATTAATTGATCCAAAGTACCCAATTGAACGTGTAAGAATGATGTTGGAAATTAGTGGCGCGAAGACAATCTTAACTTCAGATTGTTATGAAAACCTCTGTTTAAATACATTTGATGAAAAGCAGGTTTTAAACTTAGATACGGTAAATTTCCTGGATTATAAATATAATCAATATCTTGTATCAAACTATCAATTAGAAGAAAACATGGGTGCTTATATTATTTTTACGTCAGGTACAACAGGGGCTCCAAAAGGTATTCACGGGACGCATTTAGGTTTATTAAATCATAATTATGATACTGTTGAAGAGTTTAATTTAACTTCTAGCGATACATCCATTCATTTTTCTGCTTTAGGGTTTGATGCTACCCTAGAGGAAATTATGCCAGTTTTAACGATTGGCGGTACGGTTATAGTTAGAAATGAAGAGGCAATGGAATCATTTGTCGATTTCAATTCATTTATTGAGGATCATAAAATATCAGTAATTGGAATACCAGCTGCCTATTGGGAGAAATGGGTTATTTTTTTAACAAGCGAAAACATAGATTTGCCAAATTGTATTCGAATTATTACTTTGTCTGGTCAAAGAATCTCACCAAAAGTTTTAGGGTTATGGAACAAATTAACAAGTGGGGAAAGTCCAGAATTAATTAATACGTATGGACCATCAGAGGTTTCTATTACTACAACGACTTCAACCTATAAGGGTGAGAAGAATTCAATAATTGATAGAGAGTTTTCAATGGGGCATGCTTGGCGGAACTATAAATTGAGAGTTCTAGATGACAAATTAGAGGATGTAGGCCCTTTATCTATTGGTGAGTTATACATTGGTGGTATAGGAGTAACTTTTGGCTATTACAATAATGTCGACCTTACAGAAAAGAGCTTCATCTATTTAACTGACGAGACAGGAAAAAAAGAGAAATATTTTAAGACTGGTGACCATGTTTCTATGTTGCCAGATGGCAACTTAGTTTTCATTGGAAGAAAAGATTCGCAAGTTAAAATTCGAGGGAATCGTGTTGAAATAGGAGAAATTAAGAACGTCCTAGACAGGCATGATGATGTAATCGAATCTGTTGTTACAGTTGAAAAAGATGCATTCGATGAAAACTTTATTATTGCATATGTAAAGGGGGATTTTCCGCAGAACAATCTTTCGCATTTAAAGTTTCATTTAGAGAGTTATTTGCCTTCATTTATGGTACCTAAATTTTTTGTAGCAATTGAAGAAGTGCCATTGACAGTTAATGGGAAAGTGGATTATCAAAAATTATCTACTATAGATCGCGAGAATGAGCCAATAACAATTTCGGAAAAACCAGGAACCATTCTTGAAAAAGAGTTATTAACTATTTTTCAAGATATCTTAAATAACAATGCTATTGGAATCGACTCTAACTTCTTTGAGTATGGTGGAGACTCTTTAAAGAGCATTAATTTGATTTCAAAAATCAACACTAAGTATGGAATTAAATTGAAAATTTCGGAAGTATTTACATCACCGAGCGTTAGAACACTAGCATTAAAGTTAGAGGCTGCAGATGTAGTGCATAATTTTAATAAGAATAACACAATTATTCCTTATGATCTAAAAGAGGTACGTATGACTCCGATTCAGAAGCAGATTTATGTTGTGCAATCTAAAGATAAACAAAATACTTCATACAATATGCCAATGAGTCAAATTCTGTATAAGAAATTAGATAAAGTGAAAATGGAAGAAAGTGTGAATGAGTTAGTACAAGCTAATGAAATCTTGAGAACAATTTTTACTGAGGAAAATGGTGAGTTTGTACAAAAGGTGAAAGAGAATATTCAAATAACGATCGAAGAATATAATTGTGAAGCAACTAAAGTTAATGAAATGTTGAAAAACCTCATCCAGCCATTTAACTTGGAAAAAGGTCCATTATTTCGATGTGCACTTATAAATCTAGAAAATGAAAGACAGGCAATTTTCTTTGATTTTCACCATATTATTTGTGATGGAACGTCACTCGTAACGTTCTTTAAAAACTTATTTGAGAGATATAACGGAGGAGTAATTGAGGTTCCGAATGTTCAATATAAAGATTACGCTCATTGGCTTAATCAAGAGTTAGAGAAGGGTTCATTTCGTAATCAGGAACTATTTTGGAAGGAATATGTTTCTAAAGAGTACTTTGAACTTGATTTACCTATAGAGCGAAATCGATCTATTACTAAACAATCGATTGGTAAAACATTAGAGTTTTCCATTGATAAAAAAGCCGTGAACAGAATTAAAAATTTCTTAAACTTACCTGCAATAACAGACCATTTTATTTTGTTCGCAACTTTCTCAGCTGTAATAAACCGTCTTTCTAATTCAGAAAAATTCTTCATTGGAAGCCTTATTTCTGGAAGGGATGACGATCAAATTGAAAATATGATTGGTTTGTTTATGAATTATCTACCAATTAAACTAGATTTTAATGAGAAATTAAGTTTTAAAGATTTAATTATAAACACGACCAACGATTTATTAATGTGTTATGAAAATCATAATGTACCGTTTTCACATATTGTTGAACAAAGTGAATGGAGTGGGGAATTTAACCGAAATCCACTATTTGATACTATGTTTATTTTTCATAATGAAGTGCCCCCAGCACAAATGTCATCTGAGTTATTTCAGGGAGAAGAATTAAGTATTGAACATGGTAATAATAAACTGGATTTAAAAGTAGATGTTTTTCCTAGAGAGGAACAGTTTAAGTTTTTAGTGGAATATGATTCGGCTTTATTTTCTGAACATACACTACAAGTATTTGTAGATTTGTATCATAATTTTTTGAATGTAGAAGAGGCTGAATTAGACGTAGCACTTGCTAGAGTTGCGCCACTTTCAACAGAAAACAGTTTACTACTTAGCTCAAAAAGAAAAGCAAACATGGTTGAAGTACCGGTGTATATATCAAGTTCATTTACTTTCGATAATGTTGCAGATTCAATCTCTTTTTGGAGCAAAAACTTTGCTGTGAATCCGAATATTACTTTTGGACCATATAATCAAGTGTTTCAAGAGTTATATGACTCAGAAAGCTCGATGAATCAAAATGATGGTGTCACATTTGTATGTCAAAGAGCTGAGGACTGGATTCGAGATTTGGATGATGAGAAAGAACAATTAGAGATCATTAAGTCCTTAGGACAAAAATATATTGAGGCTATTAAGTCAGCTAAACCTAAAGGGAAGCTAAACGTAGTGTTATTACCTATTTCTAATTATGAATTATCGGAAGATTTAATAAATGAAATTAATCATATATATGGAACAATTTGTGATCAACTAAAGGAGTTACCTTCAGTAAGAATATTAGATTTAACTAAAATTGAAAATGAATACGAAATTTTAGACATGTTTGATGAAACAACGGACGATATTGCCCATATACCGTATACAGACACAGCGTTTACATCCATTGGTATGTGTTTAGCGCGTGAAATTGTATCATTCTATCAAAAAAAGTTTAAAGTCATCGCAGTAGATTGTGATAATACACTATGGAACGGTGTATGCGGAGAGGATGGCCCGACTGGAGTTAAAATTGAAGATTCTCATCGACATCTTCAACAATTCTTATTGGATTTGAAAAATAAAGGTTTTCTTCTTGTATTATGTACAAAAAATAATGAGAAGGACGTTTTAGATACTTTTAAACAAAATCGTGAGATGGTGTTAAAGCAAGAAGATTTTGTTGCTTGGAGAATAAATTGGTCACGTAAATCAGATAATTTATTATCTATGGCTAAAGAGTTGAATTTAGGTATCGATAGTTTTATTTTTCTAGATGATTCTCATATGGAGTGTCTTGAAGTTATGAATAATCTGCCATCTGTTCATACAATTCAAGTGCCTGAACCGCATTCCTTGATTGTACCTTTACTCAAAAATAGTTGGGCATTTGATATACAATTGTCAGTTAGTAACGAGGGTAACAGAAGCGAATTATACAGAGCAGAAAAAGAGCGGAAAAAAGTTTATGAAAGTAAAGAAAGTACAGAAGATTTCTTGAAGTTGCTTAACCTAGAAATGTCATTCCATAAGATGAAACCTGAAGAGTTAGCTCGTGTATCTCAGTTAACATATAGAACAAACCAATTTAATCTAACTACAATGAGGCGATCAGAAGCAGAAATTTTAAAGTTAAATCATGAGAACATAAGAGTGATAAAACTAAGAGACAAATTTGGTGACTATGGTCTTGTAGGCGTTGTATTTTTTGAAGTGAAGGAAGATGAACTGTTCATTGATACATTTTTATTAAGCTGCCGAGCGCTAGGTAGAAATGTTGAATTTGCAGCAATGGAGTGCCTTAAGAAGTTGGCAAAAGAACTTAAATTGAAAAGGGTATCTGGGAAATTTATTCCGACAGAGAAAAATAAACCAATTCAAAGCTTTTTAAACCAATTAACAGATTTACAACAAGATGGCTCGTTTTTACTAGATGCTGAAGAAAACCTTTCATCAAATTTTATAAATGTATTTTATGAACAGGACTTTCCAGAGGAAGTTAAAAATGAAAATAAAACAAATCAGTTTATGTATAATCATATCGGTATTTCAGTATGGAACATTGAATCTAAAATTATGGAATTTGAAAGTATAGGCTATAAATGCATAAAAAAAGTTTATGATCCAATACAAAAAGCAGAATTAGCTCTTTTAGAACATAAGAGTGCACCAACACTCGAATTAATTAGTTCAACTGGTCCAGATAGTAGAGTGAACAGCTTCCTTGAAAGTAGAGGAGAGAGTCCTTACCATATCTGTTTTGAAATAAATAATTTAAATGAAATTCCAACTATATTGAAAGAAAATAACTTAACTCAAATCGAAGAAGTAACGAAGCCAGAGCCTGCTATATTGTTTGATAATGCAAGAGTACAATTCTATTCTGTACCAGGCTTTGGGTTAATTGAATTCTTAGAAGTAGGATCTGTGCAACAGAACGTGAGTAAGGAAAAAGCAATGCTTTTATTATCAACCGCTGATCCAAATGTATTGAGCCAATTTCTTTTAGCTCTAGGAGGAAAAGAACAACGTAATGCAACAGGAGCTTTTAAAAGTTTGATAATAAAGAAGTATAGTTTCGAAATCATTTCAAAGAAAAATGTAAAAGGAAATAACTTTGGAAATATTCATGTTATAAGTCCGAGCTTTCATTTAGGTAATTTCGAAACAAATACAGTAAGTAAAGAAATGATTGGTTTACACGCATCATCGAGCCAATATAAATTCTATAACAATTGGGATTACTTAGGTTATGAGTTTGAAAAAGATGTTGATTTACTGAGGTTATCAGATTGGGAGATAAACATCCCTAAATTTGAAAGCTTGTTACATCGAAAATATTATTTACCACTGATCTATTCAAATAATAGATTACAACACGAATTTTTTAGTCAAAGTATTCTTAATAAAAAGAGTAGGAGTAACACTCAACTTAGAAAACCTGAAAATTCTATTCAGGAAAAGTTACTTGAAATTTGGAAGGAAGAGCTTTTAGTAAATGAGATGAGTATTGATGATTCTTTCTTTGATCTTGGAGGGCATAGTCTAAAAGCGGTAAGTTTATTAAAAGGAATAAACGATAAGATGAATTCATCCTTACTTCTAAGCGATATTTTTAGATTGAAAACGATTGAAATGATTTCAAAAGAAATAGAGTCTAAAGAGCTTGAAGTAATCTCAAGCGAACCGATCCAAGAGAATATTTGGTATCAAACTTCAACAAGTCAAAAAAGAATGTACCTATTACACTCTATGGAACCGGAGTCTCTAGCATATAATCTTCCCGTTATAATAAAATTTGAAGGGGACTTCAATCGCGAAAAGTTTGAAAAGTCTTTATCTTTCATTGCTAATAACAATAGTGTTTTTAGAACAATATTTAAATCAGATAACCATAGTGTTCAGCAAAAAGTAATTGAACATGTTTCAGTGCCAATTCAAATATTAGAGAAAAGAAAGGACATAAATAGTTCTTTCAAAGAATTTATAAAACCTTTCAATCTTGAAGAAGGTCCTTTAATCAGAGTAGGTCATCTAAAGGATTCAGATGTAAATTACGTGATTTTTGATTTTCATCATATTGTCATGGATGGCTTATCTATTGTTAGCTTTCTAGAAGATTTATATCAACATTACTATAGTGGAGATTATGAAAAACAAAAATATGAATATATTCACTATGCATTATTAGAGAATCAGTATCTTACAGAGGGAAAATTTGAAGATGCTAAAAGTTTCTGGAATAGCAAATTCCAAAATGGTGTTGTGAAGTTAGACCTACCTTATGATTATAAGAGACCACAAGAGAGCTCTTATAAAGGAAGTTCCATCAAGGATAATTTCTTGTATAAACGTGAGGACGTAAGTGAATTATGCCGTAAACTAGAGATTACTCCTTATACTTTTTTCTTAACAGGATTTTATATTCTATTAAATAAGTACTCGAATAGTAAAGAAGTTATTGTTGGAAGTCCTTTCTCGAATCGATTAAGAGCAGAATTTAGTGATTTGTATGGGGTGTTTATTAACACGCTGCCACTAAATTACTCTCTGGATGCAAGGAAAAATGTAAAGGACACATTAAAGGAAGTGTTTTCGGAGATAGAAAAAGTTCTCGAGCATCAACACTTTCCATATGAATTAATTTTGGAAGAATTAAATGTAGATAGAGCCTTAAACCGTAATCCGCTTTTTGATATTCTCTTTAGTTTTAATGATTTCGACAATCAAGGATTAGATGATAAAGTTAAAGGCTATTCTATTATGGATAACGGGGATAATACTACTTTGATGGATTTAGAATTAGTAGTTATGCCAAATGATGAATTTTATCAACTAAAATTCATCTATTCAACAGATTTATTCAAAGAAAATACAATCACGAGAATGATTGACCATTACAAAACAATTTTAAATTTTATGATGAACAACTGCCAAGAAAGTTTATCAAACTTGTCAATAACTAGTGCTATAGAAGAAAGGCAGCTGGAACAATTTACAGATCATCATTTACAGTTACCAGAATATACTGTTCCGGAAATCGTTATGCAACAAGCGGAGAAAAATCCGCTTAAACCAGCTATTGTTTTTGAAGATGAAACTTGGAGTTACGAGAAGCTATATCACATGTCTAATAGAATCGCGATTTCCTTAAGGGAAGCTAATATGCCAAAAGAATCAATTGTTGCAATTATGATGGACCGTTCGCCTTGGATGGTAGCCTCCATATTAGGAGCTTGGAGTGCCGGACTGGCATATCTTCCAATCGAGCTGGATATACCATCTGACCGAATGAATGATATTTTAAAACAAGCGAATTGCAGGACTATTCTGACGGTTAGTAATGACGATACCCCACTTGAAGTGAAAGACATAAATGCCAATGTTATAAAAGTAGATGAAATTCCTGTTAAAGACTTGGAGAAAGAGCGCTTTAATATGGATATTGATTCAAGGCAATTAGCTTACGTTATATTCACCTCTGGCTCAACTGGAAAACCAAAAGGAGCAATGGTTGAGCACTTAGGAATGTTAAACCACATCATGGCAAAAATTGAACTATTGTCATGTAACGAAGATTCTGTAGTGGTACAAAATGCTTCACATTGTTTTGATATATCTGTATTTCAATTTTTTATGGCACTCTGCACCGGGGGAACAACGAGAATAATTAAGAAGTCAGAACAGCAAAACTTAAAATATTTTATAAATGTTTTAAATAACGAGAAAGTCACTCATTTGGAAGTTGTACCTTCATATCTTAATATTCTTGCGGATTATTTAAACGAATTTGATTTGAAGTTAAATGATCTAAGATTCTTATTGGTAACGGGGGAGCCAGTAAAGACAGCGACACTAACAAAATGGTTTGAGCATCATACCATACCAGTAGTCAATGCCTATGGTCCGACCGAAGCATCTGATGATATTGCTCATCACATTATGTATGAAGCACCTAAGGAAGATCCGGTTCCAATTGGTAAGCCAATTGTAAATAGTAGTCTGTATATTCTAGATGAAGAATTACAAAAAAGACCTGTAGGACTAAAAGGTGAGATATATGTTGCAGGAATTTGTGTAGGAAAAGGATATATAAATGATCAAGCTAAAACAGAGGTAAGCTTTATTCAAAATCCGTATTCTAAGAGTTCACATGATCGAGTACTATACAAAACTGGCGACATTGGAAGATGGCGGGAAGATGGCACAATTGAATTTTTCGGTAGGAAGGATTATCAAATAAAAATTCGAGGGTATCGTATTGAACTAGGGGAAATAGAGCACACCTTATCGGAACATCCATTAGTCAGTGATGCGGTTGTAAAAGTGCAAAGTATTAATAATGAACAGTTACTAGTAGGGTATGTTCAGTCTAAGCATGCTGATACATTGGAGCTGAAAAGAGATATTCAACGCTTTTTAAACGAGAAGCTTCCTTATTATATGGTTCCAGACTTTTTGGAAGTACTGCAAAAATTACCTTTAAATTCAAATGGTAAAGTGGATAGACACTCGTTACAAGAGGTCACAATAAATAGTTCCAAAGAAGAGTTAGTTACTGAAAATGAAAAGAAAGTAGCTCAACTAGTAAGGAAGATTTTAAAACTGGAAAATATGATGATTTATAGAAGTGACAATGTATTCTCGTTAGGGGCTAATTCATTAACAATTATTTCTTTAATAGCCAACTTAGAGCGTGAAACAGGTAGATTGTTAACCTTTAGAGAAATCGTATTAGAACCTACAATCATGGGAATTGCAAAGAGTTTGAAAACGGATAATAGTGATGTTGTACCAGTAACTACATTTAATATAACTGATGAATACAATCTATTTTCTTTTCCACCGATTGCAGGTTGGGGTCTAATTTATAATGATATCCCAAAATATATGAAGTCAGGTAATCTTCATTTATTTGATTTTATTGAAGATCAAGACAGAATAGAAAAATATGCAGAATATATTTATAACATGAGTAATCAAAAAGAATGGATTCTTATGGGGTACTCTGCTGGTGGAAATCTCGCTTTAGAAGTAGCGGCCTACTTAGAGAGGGTATATTCATCAAATGGAAAAGTTATTATGTTCGACTCAAGGACACAAATTCAACATCAGACAAGTGAAGATGAAATTATAAAAGAAGTAAATGAGGACATAAATAATGGGCTAAATCAAGTCTCAGAGCTAGCAAATTGGATAAATGATAATCCAAATATGATTGATGTTGCATATAATAAAAGGCTTGCATTTGCAAATTATTTTTACAATGAGCAAAACATGAGAAGCATTTATTCGGAAGTGTACTGGGTTTCTCAAGATAGTTATGATGAATCTGCTGAAAAAGAAAAGGTAATAGCTCAGTGGAAAGATATTTTAGGGAAAGATACTCTAAATATCAATCAGGGATTCGGTAGTCATTCTGATATGTTCTTTGAACCTTACATGAAAGACAATATCAACCTATTATTAAATATTATTAAAAGTAGTAAAAAAAGTTTATTAGTCTAATATACTTTGATTCTACGAATTTTACTTCATAAAGAGGGGATATGGATACATTCATATTTCCTCTTTAACCAAAAAAAGACTGAAAATTAAGAGGATAATTATTATGGAAAGCCTTAAAAACAAAAGCATAATGAGTATTTTGTTTATCTTAATTCTTTTATTAATTTGGGGATCTGTATTTCATTTGACCAAAGATATTGGAAAAGCCCCTGTAAATCCTGAATATGAGAAAAAAGCTGCTCTTCAATATCTTGATAAGATGACACAATTTGTCCGCCCAATAGGAACTAAGGGAAACGAAGAAACAAGAAAATTTATTAAGAAAACGTTAAAAGACGAAGGTATAAAGGTCGCAGAATTAAATTCCTTCGTTGAGCATTCGGAGTTCGGTCCGCCACTGGACACTGGAACACCTTCTAATATTCTTGCAACGATTAAGGGGAAAACAGATAATTCAATTTTAATTGTCGGACATTATGATTCTGTCCCATCTTCAAACGGAGCTGGAGATAATGGAATAGCAGTTGCGAATATGCTACAAACTGCTATTGAACAGTCAAAAGAAAAAACTCCTAACAATAATATTTTATTTTTATTTACTGACGGAGAAGAAATTGGTCTTCTAGGAGCAAAAGCGTTTTATGAAAATCATTTTGCTGAATATAATATTCAAAGCGTTATCAACCTGGAAGGGAGAGGGAGTAGTGGAATACCTTTTCTTTTTGAAACCACAAATCAATCAATAGGGATTGTAAAAGAGTACGCTCATCAATCAGACTTTGCGGTTACTTCATCCTTTTTTAGTGAAGCTTATAAACTCTTACCTTTTAATTCAGATTTTACAGTTTTCAAAAATGACATTCAGATAGGATTTAATTTAGCGTTCATTGAAGGGTTTGGAAATTATCATAATATAAATGATGAATTTGAGAATATCGATCATAGTACAGCATTTATGCAGTATTCAAACTTAAAACTCTTTATAAATCTACTCAAAGATAGAGAAATGACTTTAAATGAAGATGTCGATCAGCTTTCATGGACATTGCTCCCTGGTTTTGTGATTTTTTATGGGAAATGGATAAATTTAATATGTATCGCATCAATACTACTATTTCTAGGAATTGTTATCTACAAAAATAAAAGTATTAAAGTGTTAGATGTTTTAATGCCAATTATTGTGATTGGATTGACAGTTGGAAGTGGTTTATTGTACATACAGGTTTTTAAATGGTTTAATCAGTATTTATTTGATTCCTGGAGATTGCTTCCATTGAATAATGATTTATTTTCAATAAGCTTGGGTGTGTTTGCTTTACTAATTGTGTTAATTGCTTTGTATGTTCTCAAAGTAAATAAAAAAACTCCTGTATTTTCCGTGGGTGTTTTAATCGTTTTATTTATCAGTTCAGTAGTGAGCCATTTCATATTTCCAACACTGGTGCTGCCGATTTTTCTTTTCGCCGTTCCATTCTTCATCTCAGATTTGCTTCCCGGAATTAGTTCTATAAAACGTTGTCTAATATTTTTAGCTATATCGTTAATTCCAATTTTATTTACTGTGTATACATTCCGAGTTATCTATATTGCAGTTCCTAAAATTGCTCCAGTATTTATATTTATTATGCCCGTGCTTTTTGTGACTTATCTTTTGGTTAATAACCGATCTAATAGGAGTACCATTTCAATTTCAGCTCTATCAGCTTTAGTCATCTTAATCATTTTGTCGATTAAAGTTCTTTTGACCACCGAGTTTAGTTCAGCAGAGCCTCGACCTAGCTCATTGTATCTATATAGAGATATTAATGGTGGGAACTATTGGATGACTGACCAGACAGAATTAGATGATTGGCAAAAAAAGATCTTTAATAACAGTAGAAATGTGAAAGAGTCAATGTTTTTTGGAGTAGAGGAGACGTATAAACTCTCACCAATAAAAGAGAGCTTCTCGTCATCAAATTTGAAAGTGGATGGAAAAACTCTTAGCCAAACAAAATTGCAGTTAACTATTTCTAACAATGATTATAATGCTCTGTTTTTATTAATAGAAGATGGAGATGCACTAGACTCAATTACTATAAATGAGACTTTAATTGACAAGGAGAAGTTATCCAAAAGTTTGTTGGAAGATAAGATTTTATTACGTATATGGAATACTAAAGATATTCATTTAGAAGCTAAATACGAAAGTGGAGCAGTTAATAAAAATGTTAGAATTTTAGGGATGAATTTTGCTCATATGATAACTACTCCTAAGATAACACAAGATAATATTATGCAAGCGTGGCCTGGCTATATGACATTTGTTCACCTGAATAACATTAATTGGGATAAGGAAAGAGGGTTTAATTTCGAACATACATTAGAAGGTTGGTCTTGGAAATAGATTACAACGGTATATGAATCATGTTAAAAGAGGTTGTTATAATCAAATGAACTTAAAATAATTAAAAAGGTAGAAGTGTAAATGAAAATGAGAAGAGAGATTTTAATCTATGAAGTTCACTTACCTAGTAATTTGTCTTTGGAAGAATTTGAAGAAAGTTTATCAATATTAAGTGATGAAGAACTTAAAGTATATAAAAATTATAAAGTTGACCACAAAAAAATAGAATTTATTATAGGCCGTTTACTAATTAAACAATTAATTAGCAAAGAATTAGATATACCTATAAGTGAAGTTGAAATCATAAAAAATAAATATGGAAAACTATTTTTAAAGAAACAATGTATGCACAATGAAAAAGAATCGTTACATTTTAACTTATCACATACTGAAGGACTAGTTATATGCGTAATTGGTTATATGGATCAAATAGGAGTAGATGTAGAAAACATTACATACGATTTTTTAGAGGTTATGCCTCAAGTGTTCGTACCAGATGAAATAAAGTATATAAATGCAGGGTCATCATATGAAACGAAGTTAATTAGGTTTTTCCATTTGTGGACAAGAAAAGAGGCGTTAGTTAAAGCGAAAGGGTTAGGATTTTCACTGTCACCATTATCGTTTCGTGTACCGTATCAATTAGATGAAAATACTGCAGAAGACTTTAACTATTTTACTTATTCGCCACTGAAGGACTATGTAGCATCAGTAGCAGTTAAAAATGCAGAAGGCATCAAACATACATTTATATCAAAAAAAATCTGTTGGAAAGAGTTAATTAAGTAAGTTATTTCATTCTGAAGTAACGTCAAAAATTAGTATGTTGATTACAGGAGGAATAATATAATGGTTAATTTAATGAGAGAATCTGTATATGTACACTCATTTCTATGTAATAATCACAAGATCGAATTAGCTGTAGTTGATATTGATAAATTGATACCACACGAAGAAGTAGATTTAAAAAAAATCAAAACAGTTTCTGAGGGGATAAAAGATAGTGGCTTCGTAAAACATACTATTCCTTGTATCAAGTATGATGATAAATTCATCGTTCTGGATGGACATCATAGATTAGCGTCACTAAAAGGATTAGGTTATAAAAGGGCACCTATTCAAATTGTAAGCCAGGATTCAATCGTTTTAGATTATTGGTATCATGTAATTGGTGATCCTAACTGGAAACCTCAATTATCTGATACTATTCATTTAAACGTTGGTGTAACGATTGCCGAGTATAAATGTAAAGATTCTGAGGGGATTATGAGGGGGAAGAATCAAAACATTAACGATATCTTTGCCTCTATTCAAGATATATACCATTCTTATGGAGTTAATCGATTTTATCGCCAAAGTACAATGCCTCAAAATGAATCATGGGTTCAATATAGTGGCATAAGCTTAGAGACGATTATAAATAATGCATTAAAAGGAAACTTAATGCCACCTGGTTTGTCGAGATTTAAAATTCCTTATAAAGTTTTAAACTTAGAAGTGCCTCTTTCCCTCTTAGAAAACGGAGAAGAAGCGGAGTGGATATGTTTTTACGAAAAAACGTGCGGATTTCAGGTGTGTGAATTTCCGGTGGTATGCATCAATTAATTTCCGAATATTAAAAATAAATATTCGGATGATTGTGTTCTATATGAGGGAACTATACCTTAACTCGTTGTTAACAAATAATTTGTAAATAAAATTAAGAGGTGCCTTATGCCATTAGAAAAAACAAATTCGTCTGCAACTTCACTTTTAAGAAATCGTTTCATTCTGGTCATTCTAATTGCTAGTTGTTTTATGCAAATAGGTATTTGGATTAGGAATTTTGCTATTTTATTATTTGTTGTGTCAGTGACTGATGGAGATGCATTTGCCGTGTCACTTATATCGGTTGCAGAATTCCTTCCGATATTTATATTCTCATTTATTGGTGGTGCCTTTGCAGATCGTTGGAAACCAAAGCGAACGATGATATGGTGTGATCTTCTAAGTGCATTATCAGTGTTTTTAATATTAATTACCCTTATTTATACTACTTGGAAGGTTGTGTTCTTTGTTACTTTCATTTCAGCGACTCTATCTCAGTTTTCACAGCCTTTATCGATGAAGTTGTTTAAGAAGCACTTGAGTGAAGAACAAATGCAGAAAGGAATGTCATTATTTCAAACTATAATATCTTCTTTCATGATATTCGGCCCGATTTTAGGTACATTTATATTTGAACAGTTTGGTATCCATGTTTCAATGGCATTAGTGGGAATGATGTTTTTATTGTCTGCCATGACATTGATGTTCATACCAAAAGATCAAAACATTTCCATAACTGACCAGGAATCCTCAGTTTGGATGGACATGAAAGTTGGCTTCAAATATGTTTGGGTTCATCAAATATTAAGGACTTTAGGATTTGTTTTTATGGTTGCGGGCTTAGGTTTAGGGTTAATAAGACCGTTATCCATCTTTTTAATAACTGAGAGGCTTCATTTAGATAAAGAATATCTACAGTGGCTTTTTGCTGTTGATGGAGCAGCTATGATTATAGGTGGAGTTATTGTCATGATTTTTTCAAGCAAAATCGTGCCACAAAAGATTATAATGGTGGGAATGACGATCATGACTGTAGGGATTTTTATGTTAGGATCATCTACAGTGTTCTGGGTCACCCTAATTACTCAATTCATAATAGGTTTATTCACACCCGGGTTGCTTATTGGGATAAATACAATCATTTTAAACAACACCGAAGAAAATTTTGTGGGCCGCGTAAATGGAATTCTGACACCATTATTTACAGGGACTATGGTAATTAGTATGAGTATTTCTGGTCTATTAAAAGAGCAGTTTTCTCTATTCACCATTTATCAATTCTCTGCCATCTTTTTTATTATAGGTATTTTAGTCATGATTCCGATAATGAGTTTAAGGAATAATAAAGTGGAAGTTAATCACTCTTCCGATGTAAATTAATTTGTTATTCTACATTTACTTGATTCTTCTGACTTTTGAGGGCTGAGCATCTTTTAAACTTGTTGATTCTCATACTAATCATTTAAAATAGGATGTGATTAGTATGAAAAACGAACTGTATCCCGCATGAATTGGCTGTAAAAATCAGATGGATGAGGGCTAATAATCAGTAGGGGAATTACCTCATGAGTAAAGTTTCACTTTACTCATGAGGTAAATTTGCTTTGGACAAGCCGTACCTTTTGACTCGTCAATTACTCGATATATGTTAAAAATTTGATTAGAAAAAAAATGATGCGGGGAATAATTAAAAAGAGACCTTGTATAGGAGAGAAGACTGTGATAATATCAAGTGTGTACTAATTGACTATATTATCCATATGGTCACTTCGGAGGTGAAGATGTGGCAATAGATCGAAAGCATTCGATTATTGAAGCTGCAACAAAGTCTTTTTCAGCGTTTGGCTACAAAGCAACAACAATGGACCAAGTCGCAAAGTTAGCGAATGTTGGGAAGGGAACGATTTATACGTTTTTCAAAAATAAAGAAGAATTGTTTGGCGAAATTATTTCTAATTTAATTACAGAAATGAGACAGGTAGCCAAAGAAGCAATTCGTCCAGACGTTTCATTTTTTGAAAATGTACATAAAGCATTATATGGTATTTTAGAATTCAGAAAAGAACATCAATTGATGATTAAACTCATTCAAGAAGAACGAGATATGGGCACGAAAGAAGTACAAGACGGCATGCAACAAGTAGAGACTGAAATTGTATCAGTTATTCAATCTTACTTAGAAATTGCAATTGAAAAGGGCGAAATTAGTGAATGTGACCCGGAAATTACGGCGTTTATTATGCTTCGCTTATACGTATCACTTATTTTTGATTGGGAAAAAAATCATGAACCACTAGATAAAGAACGAATCGCAGAACTGTTTGAACTTTATTTATTAAAAGGATTGTCAAATTAAGATAATCCTTTTAATATAGTTGAAAATGACTAATTGAACGAAATAGTCATAAGTATCGAATGTTAATTTTTAATCTGTTTACATTGACCAAATGGTTTAAATAGTCATTTAAAATAAAAAAGTGCATAGTATAGAGAGAAGATGATAAAAGTTGGGGTTAGATAATACTTATAGCAGAATATGGTCTTTTTTATTTGGTTTAAAATGACTAATTGAACATTGCGGTCATAAATAAAGGGAGGGGAAACAATGAGAGGATTTACGTTACTTGGTAAGGAATTTACGGAAATTATTAAAAGTAAAAAAATTTTAATACCTATTATAGCTGTTTTATTTGTACCACTTTTATACGCTGGTATGTTTTTATGGGCGTTTTGGGACCCGTATGATCAATTAGATGATTTGCCAGTTGCAGTAGTTAATCTTGATAAAGGTGCAGTATTTGACGGCAAATCAATTGAAGTTGGTAAAGGATTAGTCGACGAGTTAAAGGATAATAAAAGTTTTAAATGGGAGTTTGTGAGTGAAAAAACGGCAAAAGAGGGAATGGAAAATCGAAAATATTATATGTTAGTTCGTATTCCAGAGAATTTCTCAGACAATGCAACAACGCTGCTGAAAGAAAATCCAAGACGATTAAACTTAGAATATATACCAAATGAAAGCTTAAACTTCTTATCTTCACAAATCGGCGGGACTGCGATTGAAAAAATTAAAGGAGAAGTATCTAATACGTTAACCAAAACGTATGCAGAGAAAATGTTTGATTCCCTAAAAGATGTTTCACAAGGATTTGCTGATGGATCGGATGGAGCGAATAAGTTACACGATGGTGCTGGGGAGCTGCAAGATGGATCTGGCAAGGTAACAGACGGCTTGCATACATTGCAAGGGAAGTCTGGAGAGATGAAGAATGGAGTTGGTCAGTTAGTAGGTGGATCTGGAAAATTGCTAGATGGATCAGGTCAAGTATCAAGTGGTTTAAACTTATTAAACAGTAAAACAGGTGAATTGAAAAATGGAGTTGGTCAGTTAGTAGATGGATCAGGTCAAGTATCAGGTGGTTTGAACCTGTTAAACAGTAAAACAGGTGAATTGAAAAATGGAGTTGGTCAGTTAGTAGATGGATCAAATCAGGTGACAGATGGTTTACATTTACTCGCAAATCAATCAGCTACATTGCAAAAAGGTACAACAGATTTGGCTACGGGAATGACTGGGCTTGCCAATGCACAAAGTGAACTAGAGACAGGTGCAAAAGATATTCAAAATGGCATTCATACTTTAAATAGTAAGGTGCAAGCCTCTATATCAAGTTTGAAAGATTTAGAGCCAAAACTTGCAGAATTGGGTGCGGCTTCACAAAAAGTGGAAGGGTTAAGTCAAGTATCACAAGAGAATGTTAAAGCATCGAAGGAAACGATGGATGATTTAGTTGCTTTACAAAATGCGATTAACAGTTTACCAAAAGAATCTCAAGATAAGTTACAGCCTCTTATGAAGAGTGCTACGAATAACATGGCTGCAGTTCAAAAGCAATCAGCCATCATTGCGGGTGGAACGAGCGAGTTAAAGGAAAAAGTAAGTGGATTACAAGTGAAGCTACCAGATACAAATCAATTGACGAATTTAGCGAATGGCATTAATCAATTAGAACAAGATCAAATGAAATTCGTAACTAATTTCCATAAATTTGGTGAGAAGTTAGATACAGCAACATCTGGTGCAGGTAGCTTATCTAAAGGATCCGAAAAATTAATTCAAGGTGTAAATAAGCTAGCAGACGGTTCAAATAAAGTGACAAATGGTCTAGTTCAATTAGCAACAAAATCAGATGAAATGATTGGTGGAATTGGTAAGCTAGCAGATGGTTCAAATAAAGTGACAAACGGTCTAGTTCAATTATCAACAAAATCAAATGAAATGATTGGTGGAATTGGTAAGTTGGCAGAAGGCTCAAATAAAGTGACAAACGGTTTAGACACGCTAAATGGTGGGCTAAATAAAATGTTAGATGGCTCAGGCCAATTAATCGACGGAGTAAACAAACTAGCAGACGGCTCCGGAAAAGTAACAGACGGTTTAGTAAAAGTAAATGACGGAACTGGTGAACTTGCTGAAAAACTTGGCGAGGGTGCTGAGAAAACAGGGGAAATAAAAGGAACTGATAAAACATACGATATGTTTGCAGATCCAGTGAAAGTACAAACTGAGAAGATGGCAGAAGTTCCAAACTACGGAACAGGATTTACACCATACTTCTTATCGCTTGGTTTATTTGTTGGGGCACTTCTATTATCGATTGTATTTCCATTACGTGAGACAGTTGGTATACCAAAGTCAGGGTTTAGCTGGTTTATTAGTAAGTTCGGTGTACTACTTGCAGTTGGCGTAATTCAAGCGCTTGTTGCAGATGCTGTATTATTATTAGGATTAGGTATTGAAGTACAAAGTGTGGCATATTTCGTATTGTTTAGTATTCTTACAAGTCTATCGTTTATCGCTTTAATTCAGTTCTTAGTAACTACTTTCAGCGATGCTGGACGTTTTATCGCGATTTTAACATTAATTCTACAATTAACAACAAGTGCAGGTACATTCCCGCTTGAGTTAATTCCAAAACCACTACAAGTATTTAATGCATGGTTACCAATGACGTACTCTGTATCTGGATTTAAAGCAGTTGTGTCAAGCGGAGACTTCGGATTTATGTGGCAAAGCGCAGGTATATTAATGATCTTTATTGTTCTGTTGTCACTTGGAACGATTGGTTCGTTGACTTGGATGCATAAGCGGCAGTATCGTAATTTAGTAGAGGAGAAATCGATAGAAGCCTAGGGGAGTAATCCTCTAGGCTTTTTTAAATTTTATAGGGAGATTTATTTTAGAATAATACTTTGTTCCAGCCTTTCTTTCTGACGAAGATGGTGTGCAAAATGCATATAAATCAATTGAAACCATTCTACAGCATTTAAATACCCAAGTCCCGGGTGCTCTACCTTTTGATTGTCTGGAATCGACGAGAGTTTTGGTTCAAGCTCTTTTATCTTTTCAATAAGTTGTAACAGTGTTTTTTGAATCGTTTCTTTATCTGTTGGATTGGCCGGTGTATACCCTGGGCGATTAGGTACTTTTATTTGTATTGGAGGAAAAGCACCCATCTTATACACTTGCTCACCCATTTCGGTTTTTTTGCCATCTAAAGTGGCAGATTCAGCTGTACATGTTGCGATGGCATCTAATTGCATATTTGAAGCTGCAAGTAAATGATTATACATTTGTCCGAGTGACCATTCTTCTTCAGAAGGCTTTTTTCTAAATTGTTCAAGGGAGTATTTTTCTAATTCGTTGATGTAGTACGTGGCTATACTTTCGAATTTCTCTAAAATGGCATTTGGGTTCATCGTGTTAACTCCTTTTCTTGTATAAGATTTAATTCTTAAGGACTACTATAAATGACTGATGTTGACACCATTATGTCAGTAGTGAAAAAATTAAATTTGCAGCAATTTTTTTGCCTCTTCTCGAACTTTCTCAGAAAGAATAGTAGGTTCTAATACTTTTACTTGGCTTCCCCAGCTCAGCACCCATGGAAATACTTCATCTATACCTCTTGTTTTTAAGAAAACATGAAAACCATCCTTTTTAAGTTCGTATGTATCGATATAAAAATAACGAGACTCTATAACTTTATGAGAGATAGTAGGGTGAAATAATAGATGAATGATAACGGTTCGATCATCTTTTGGCTCATAGTCTGGTAAATAGAATTCTTCTGGTTTTTGAAAGAATTTATGTTCTTCTTGTAAATCACTCATACGGTCTAAACGAAAATGCCGTATTTGTTGTCGAAGAAGGCAATGAGCGACAAGGTACCAAATCCCTGAGATATTCACTAAGCCATAAGGATTGACGGTGCGAGCCGTTTTGTCATTTTGATTAGGCTTGCGATAAGAAAAGGAAACACATTGTTGTTTTTGAATGGCTTCTTGTAAGAGAATCAGCTGTTTTTCGAGTAGTTCTTGAGCAAATTTTTGATGAGAGAAAGTCCCGGAGAGGAAGCGGAAAGTTCCGATTAACTCCTTAACCTTCTTTTGTTGTTCGGAAGGGAGAATGGATTCTAATTTTTCTTTAGCAGACTTTGCATGTGTAGAAAAAGCAGAATCAAAATTATTCTCAACATAATTGCTCCCTAATAAAAGCGTTACTGCTTCTTCTGGTTTAAATTGAATAGGCGGCAAGAAATACCCATCCATTAAAGAATAGCCTTGTCCGGGCATTGAAAAGATGGGAACGCCAGATGCACTCAAGGCTTGCATATCACGGTATATCGTTCTCGTACATGTCTCGAATTTTTCAGCTAAACTTTTGGCCGTGACAATTTGTTTTCGCTGTAACTCTATGAGAATAGCGAGTAAACGATCAGTTCGATTCATTATGTATCATTCCTTATTTATTTGATGATAATCTTTATAATGGAATGTTCGAAAGCTACAATTATTTCTCCTGCAAATACAGACTTTTTACTATGAATAATATTAATATAGTAAAATCCTACGAACTTATATTGCAGTTTCCAATAATATACTATATAATCTAGTTAAGAAAACGTTTTCATACAAAGGGGGAGAATTTCGTGTCAACGATCGAGGACGTGGCGAAATTAGCGGGGTTATCAAGAACAACGGTTTCTCGGGTGATTAACAACCATCCGTATGTGTCAGATGAGAAGAAAAAGAGGGTTCAATTGGCGATGAAGCATTTAGGATTCGTTCCTAATTCTGCAGCAAGAAGGCTCCGTAAACAGAAAACAGAAACAATTGCGGTGCTTGTTCCAAGGATTACAAATCCGTTTTTCAGTAGATTTATTGAAGCGATTGAAATTGCTGCTTCTGAACATAAATATAAACTGATTATTTGCCAAACAAGATACTTACCGGAAAAAGAGATGGAATACTTACAACTGTTATCAACAAAACAAGTTGATGGGATTATCTTATGTTCACTTGAGAATCCATGGGAGAATGTGGAGCCATACTTACAACACGGTCCAATCGTGTTATGTAATGAGTACATTGAAGAAGCAAATATTCCAACGGTTAAATTTGATCATGCACAAGGGGCTTATATCGCTGCGAAGCATGTATTAGAACAAGGTTATCGCAACCTTATTTTTTGTCGTGGAAATGAAACGAAAGTAGTGAGCCAACAGCGAAAAATGGGCTTTTTACGTGCAATCACTGAGAAGAGCAAAGAAGTAGAAGCGATCGATTTTCTTGAAAACGCTTTCTCTTGGGAAGATGGAAAAAGAATGTTCCATGAAGTATTAAAGGACAAAAAAAATCCTACCGCTATTTTGGCAGGAGGCGATGAAGTCGCAGCTGGAATTATCGCAGAAGCGAAACGCCATGGCTGGAGCATTCCTGATGATTTAGCTGTAGTTGGCTTTGATAATCAAATTTTATCACAGATTTCAGAGCCTGGTATTACGACAATTGAACAGCCAATTGATGAAATGGCCCATAAAGTTGTCGATTTAATGATGGATAAAATCCATACGAAAAATTATCGTAAAAAAGAATTGTATGAGTTTGAACTAGAGCTCTTGGTGAAAGGTTCAACGACGAAGGATACAATGTTACTAGCCTAGTAGACGATGTCTGCTAGGTTTTTCTTATGTTTAGAAACTACTATTCTTCGTGAACGCAGTCGTCACATTTATTATGATATGCTTCGTGTTGCTCATCAATTTCTTTTCCGCAATGTGCACACGTTTTTGTTGGCAAATTTCTGAAAAATTCCATCGGTTGATCGATCATGTAAATCCCTCCATTTCCATTTCTTAGTATCATTGTATTAGTACAAAAAACAAATGTCAACAACTGTTTTATAACAAAGTGAAAAATAATGAAAAAGTTTAGGAAATGGATTATAGTTAAAACTGTAGAGTGTAAGTAAAAATCTTTCTCAATAGATGGAAGAATACTGCATTTCTAGCGGTTTAGAAAGGATGGATACATATGAAAATGACTGTTGTTGGCTTTTGGGGTGGCTTTCCAGAAGTGGGAGAAGCAACGTCGGGGTATTTGTTTGAACACGATGGTTTTCGTTTGCTTGTTGACTGTGGCAGTGGTGTACTAGCACAGCTTCAAAAATATATAACACCATCTGATATAGATGCAGTTCTGTTGTCACATTATCATCACGATCATGTTGCGGATATTGGAGTGTTGCAATATGCAAGATTAATTTCAAGCATGGTAAAAGGGCAATTACCACAATTACCGATTTATGGACATGGATTTGATGTGCAAGGATTTTCTTCCTTAACACATGAACCGTATACGAAAGGGATTGTGTACAATCCGGAAGAAACGGTGCAGATTGGACCATTTTCTATTTCCTTTTTAAAAACAGTTCATCCCGTTATCTGCTATGCGATGCGGATTACAGTAGGGGATAAAGTTGTTGTATATAGTGCTGATTCCAGTTACATTCCTGAATTTATTCCATTTACAAAAGATGCGGATTTATTTATTTGTGAATGTAATATGTATGCACATCAAGAAGCTGCTAAGGCAGGACATATGAATAGTACAGAAGTAGCGGATATTGCAAAACATGCAAATGTTAAGGAACTCCTATTAACTCACTTGCCGCATACAGGAAACCCATCTGATTTAGTAGAAGAAGCAAAACAAATTTTCAGTGGCCCTATTGTGCTTGCGCATAGCGGTTACGTTTGGAACTCATGAGGTGATTAGATGTTATTTATTGATAATAAAGGGATTACAGATCCTACGATTAACTTAGCGATTGAAGAATATTGCGTGAAAAATTTAGATATTAATGAAACGTACCTTTTGTTCTACATTAATGAACCTTCCATTATTATTGGAAAAAACCAAAACACAGTAGAAGAAATTAATGCGGATTATGTAAAAGAAAAAGGGATTCATGTTGTACGTCGCTTATCAGGTGGTGGCGCTGTATATCATGATT
The DNA here is from genome assembly GCF_002584535.1 of Bacillus cereus. GTDB lineage: Bacteria > Bacillota > Bacilli > Bacillales > Bacillaceae_G > Bacillus_A > Bacillus_A arachidis. The sequence goes on along the minus strand of NZ_NUOT01000013.1, from coordinate 53,556 downwards.
TAGGAAACTTAAACTTCAGTTTTATTACGAAGGATGATGGGGATAGTTTTCATAACTTTAAAAAGTTCACAGAGCCTGTTACGAAAGCGCTTGGAAAATTAGGCGTAAATGCAGAGCTTAGTGGCCGTAATGATATTTTAGCGGAAGGTAGAAAAATCTCAGGTAATGCGCAGTTCTCAACGAAAGGCCGTATGTTTAGTCACGGTACATTACTATTTGATTCTGAAATTGAACATGTTGTATCTGCACTAAAAGTAAAAATGGACAAGATTCAATCAAAAGGAATTAAGTCAATCCGTAGCCGCGTAGCGAACATTACGGAATTTTTAAATGAAAAGATGACAACAGAAGAGTTTAAACAACTTCTTCTAGCGACGATTTTTGAAGGGGAAACAGAAATTCCAACATATGAGTTAGCAGAAGAAGATTGGAAAGAAATCTATAAAATTTCTGAAGAGCGCTACCGTAATTGGGATTGGAACTACGGAAAGTCTCCTAAGTTCAACTTACAACATTCACACCGTTTCCCAGTTGGACAAGTTGATGTTCGCTTAGAGGTGACAAAAGGAACGGTAACAGAGTGTAAAGTATACGGTGATTTCTTCGGCGCACTAGATGTTCATGATATTGAAGAGCGTTTAATAGGAGTACAGTTTGATAAAGAAGCTTTTGCTAAGGCGTTAGAAGATGTAGATGTCAAACGCTACTTTGGTAATATAACAAAAGAAGATTTCTTAGCATTATTCTTTTAACTCGTAAAAACAGTCATAGTATCCGTATGACTGTTTTTTATTTTGTTGCAAAAAAACGTATAAAAACAAGGGATAGAGCCTCTCATTGAAAAATGAATGAATGCTCATTTATATGCAAGTATTTGGATTTTACTTGCTAGTTTAATTTTCTTTTAATATAATGTATTTAGAATTTTTAAATTTTCTAAATTTTATAAAGGTGGGGTTTATGTGAATCTCGTTCAATCTTTGGCTGAAACAGCAAAAAAGAAAGGGGAGAAACCGGCGTATATATTTATGGATCAGTCGGTCTCGTATGACCAATTAAACAAAACGGTCACGAAGTTTTCTAGTAGTTTAGCAAAAATGGGCATTGGAAAAGGGGACAATGTCGCATTAATTGTTGGTAATTCACCGCATTTTTTAGTTGGTTTATATGGGACGATGAAAGCCGGAGCAACTGTCATTCCAATTAACCCAATTTATACAGCAGACGAAATGCATTATATTTTACAAAATGGAGATGTAAAAACAATCATCACACTCGACGTCCTTCTACCTGTTATACAATCTCTTACAACAAGACTTCCTTCTCTTGAACATATCATCATATGTGAAACCTCAACAGATTTCAATCATACAGAAACCGAAAAAATGAAAACGTTTACTAGTCTTATAGGAAACGGTGACCTATCCTATGAAGGTCCGGAGCTAGATGAAGAAGATGTAGCTGTTATTTTGTACACTTCAGGAACAACTGGAAAACCAAAGGGTGCTATGTTAACACATAAAAATTTATATAGTAATGCTAGCGATGTAGCATCGTATTTACAATATACTGCAGATGATCGCGTTGTTGCTGCGCTTCCAATGTTCCATGTATTTTGTTTAACGGTAGCTGTGAATGCTCCAATTGTTAACGGTGCGACGATTTTAATGTTGCCGAAGTTTAGTCCGAAAGAAGTATTTCGTATTTGTCGTACATATGAACCAACAATCTTTGCTGGAGTACCGACGATGTACAATTATTTATATTTATATGAAGAAGCAAGTGCAGAGGATGTTAAGACGCTTCGTCTCTGTATTTCGGGTGGAGCTTCTATGCCTGTTGCGCTTCTGAAAAACTTTGAAAATCGCTTTAATGTTATTGTTTCAGAGGGATATGGATTATCAGAGGCTTCACCAGTTACTTGTTTTAATCCGCTAGATCGTCCGCGTAAACCAGGTTCAATTGGAACGAATATTTGGCATGTAGAAAATAAAATTGTCAATGAGCTTGGAGAAGAAGTGCCTGTGGATGAAGTTGGGGAATTAATTGTCCGCGGTCCAAATGTGATGAAGGGATATTATAATGCACCAGAAGATACAGCGGCAACGCTTCGTGATGGATGGCTGTATACAGGGGACTTAGCAAGAATGGATGATGAAGGCTACATCTATATTGTTGATCGTAAAAAGGATATTGTCCTTGTAGGTGGTTATAACGTATATCCTCGTGAAGTAGAGGAAGTATTATACCAGCACGAAGCAGTTGCAGAAGTTGTCGCAATTGGTGTTCCAGATGAAAACTTAGGAGAAGCAGTGCGCGCCTATGTTGTTCTGAAGAATGGTGCGGTAACAGAAGAGGAGTTAACGCAATACTGTTCTTTACATCTTGCAAAATATAAGGTGCCAAAGAGTATAGAGTTTTTGGAAGAGTTGCCGAAGAATACGACAGGTAAACTCTTGAGAAGAGCGCTGAGGGAAAAGGCGTTAAATGTATAATGTTTTTTAATTAACATACGGTAGCTCCCGGACTAAAGTTTGATCAAAAATAAAGCAGAAACCTGCATGTTACGGAGAACTCAAAGAATCCATTTTGAAAAAAACAATCAAAATGGATTCTATAGTTTTAAATGTAGATGGAATTTGTATGAAATTGTTTAATCATACTACGGTATTTTTTGTTGAATATTAGCCCCTTATAGTTTAAATGAATAGTTTTACAAGCTAATTTAATACATGTATTTCTGCAATACTATCCAAGGCTTTTTCCAATGTATCTGATTCGGAATTTTGTACAATAAAAAGTCCTAGGGATATGATTTTTTTAAGAGAGTTCTTATCTGTTATAAAAATTGACTAGTATCTGCCTGGGTGGAGTTTTTTTCCTTAACTTGCTTTAACGTCGCTACTATAAGAAAGCTAACAATCACTAATAAAAGCCATGAACTCACCTTTCCTAGATGAACGAGATTCCATGCATCGGTTTGGTTTGGATACTTCCAAGCTCCAAAGAACGTTGCGATATTTTCAGCTATCCATATAAAAAATCCGATGAGCACAAAAGAAAGTGCGATTGGCATACGATAACGAGTTCCATCAACTTCGTATGTGACCCATGATTGCCAAAAAACGATGATTACAAGTCCAGATAACCACCAACGAACGTCAATCCAATAATGGTGGATGAAAAAATTTAAATAAATCGCAGTTGCAAGAGGGACAACTACTAAAAACGGTGGCCACTTAATTAATTCAACTTTCAACCTTCTCCAAGCCTGGCAAAGATAACTCACTACACTTGCATACATGAATCCGCTATATAAAGGCACTCCAAAAATTTTGAAATGGCCTGCCTCGGGATAAGACCAGGAGCCCATATGTACCTTAAAAAGTTCAAGAGCAAGTCCAATAAGATGGAACAACGTGATAACCTTTAGTTCATCACGTGTTTCAAGCCCAGAATGCACCATCCACCACTGCATCAGAAGACAGATGATGAGCAGCCAGTCATACCGTGGTAGGAAGGGAAGTGGCATGATTTGTGTAAAAGCCAAAGAGGCAAAAATAACGACAGGAAACAAGCACGATAGGGCCTGCTCCCAGCCAAAATGAACGAGTTGTTTTAGAGCTCTCATGGTTTGTGCCTCACTTTATTAATCTTGATTGTCTTCGTCATTTTTGTATTCTAAAATGTCTCCAGGTTGGCATTCCAATGCTTTACAAATAGCCTCTAAAGTAGAAAATCTAATTGCTTTTGCCTTTCCATTTTTCAATATAGAAAGGTTAGCCATTGTTATTCCAACCCTTTCTGAAAGCTCTGTTACGCTCATTTTCCTTCTAGCTAACATCACATCAATATTGATTATTATTGCCATGTTCATCACCTCAGACCGTTAAGTCATTTTCTGATTTTATATCAATCGCTTCTTTTAACAGTTTTTGAAGAACAGCAGCAAATACTGCAATTACCATTGAAGCAAAAATAACGACTAAGCCAATTAATATGATACCTGGAGCGTCGTCTATCTCCGCTATGAAGTAAAAGAATGGCATGCCTACCGCATACAAGACACTGATTGTGATTGCACAGTATTTGATATTTTTTAAAGCTCGGACAGATAATTCCGAGAAAGCTTTGCTCTTGTCAATGTAAATTAGAAGTCGAAACGCCTGATACAATGCAATGAAAAATGGTAGCACTGATACATACATAATGATTAAAACGGGATATAGTATATGAGCATAATCTGGATTTACTGGATTATTAGCTAACCAAGGTAAGCTAAATATACATAAAGCAAGAATTGGAATTCCAATAAGCATAACAGCGATCTTTAAAAAGAGCGTTGATACTTGTTTCATAAAAAGCACCTCACTTATTTATTGTAAATTTGAATTTAACATATCATTTATCGTTTTACAATAAAATTTTATTTATTATAATTATATTTTTATTGTTAAATAAATGTTAGTTGTTGACAAAGATAAAAGTACAATTGCAATCTTAAATATGGGGAAATAAGCAGCACTAGACAAATTGTTTCGTGCTTTTTTATTTTTATAATCCTTGGCAGTACATATGATTCACAGTATGAAAAGATTGCAGGTTATAATAAAAGAAATAGAAAAGGAGGCATATTGTGAAGATTAGTCAATATTTCAATATAGTTACTATTTTTCTTATATATACATTACTGATGTTTTACATTGGATGGAACGGATGGGTTTGGCTTCAAACCATGTTTGGTTGGGAATCTTGGGGGTATTACGCTGCAGTAGTTGGGTTGCTCTCGTATGCGTATTTAATTGTCCAGGTTTTCAAATTCATGCCTTTCTTACGGACGATTGGTTCTTATTGGTTTGCGGTGATACAATATGCTCTTATATTGTTACCACTTGCTGATATAGCTGTATTTATCCTGCAGTTATCAGTTCCGGTAGATACAGCCATTATGTGGACGGGGATTGTTACGCTTAGTATGTTTATTTTCATTTTTGGCTATGGAACATTTAATGCGTATAGTCCGGTTGTTCGAAAGTATGAGATTCACATACCAAAAGAAGCGAGGGAGCGTAAAACACTTCGCATTGCAATGGCTTCTGATATGCATTTTGGTAAGTTGTCAGGTGTTTCTCATTTGAAAAGACTCGTGCACCATGTAAATGAAATGAAGCCTGATATCATCTTGTTACCAGGAGATATTATCGATGATCATCCTGGAGAATTCATTAAGAAAAACATGGGGCATGTGATGAAAGAGATGCAGGCACCTCTTGGTGTGTATGGAGTGCTTGGAAATCATGAATATTATGGACGAGCAATTCCGGAGTTTCTGCAAGAGATGGATAAAATTGATATCCATATCATGTTAGATGAAGTGATCAAAGTTGAAGATAGTTTTTATCTTGTTGGTAGAAGGGATAAAACAGAGCGAGATCGTCAAAGTTTCGAAGCGCTAATGAGCACTGTAGATAAATCGCTTCCCGTTATCGCGATGGATCATCAGCCGTTTGAATTAAAACAGGCAGCGGAATCTGGCGTTGATTTATTACTATCGGGCCATACGCATAGAGGACAAATGGCACCGAATCATTTGATTACGAGAAGAATGTATGAACTAGACTGGGGATATTTACAAAAGGAAACATTTCATGCGATTGTTTCTTCAGGATTCGGATTTTGGGGTCCGCCGCTTAGACTTGGAAGCCGGTCGGAAGTCATTCAGGTCGATGTGAATTTTAATTGAGATAAAAATGAAACAACCATTCAGCTTTGAATGGTTGTTTCATTTTTAGTGACGAGAACCACTTGGACGGTCAAACCAATTCCAAAATTCAATATCTCCAAGAGTAGCGTCACGAACATGAGGAGAATTTTGTAATTTTAATAATTCTTTCGATGGGCCAGTAATGACAATACCGTAAACTTTGATACCATGTTTTTTCACATATTGATATTGTTTTTGTAGGTTTAATTCTTTACTGCTACGCTGGGTAACTTGTTTTACGATTTCTTCATGCTGTGATAAAACGCGCATCATTTCTAGTACCTCTTCTTCCTTTGTTTTCACCTGTTTTGTTTCAAGGTTGCCAAAATGTATATGTTCTGGGAATCTGAAAGCTTCAAAACTAGATATACGAGGGCGGTCGTCACTTGCTGCTTCTAACCCTGTATCTAAAGCGTACCATACAGGAGTTGGTGGCATTTCTTGCGCCTCAAATACACTATAAAGAATAGGTTCTAATTCTTGCAATGTGTAAGATTTATCAAAAGAAATAGCGAGTTCTGCTACGGTTCCATCAGGTATTTTTTGCAGTGTCTCCCACACTTTTTTTATATCTTCTTGGAAATTTGTCATCTCTTTCGTTTTTGGATGAACAAAGAAGAGATTTTGTTGATATGCTGTGTCAGCCCATGTTTGTTCTACCTTTACAGATGAAAGAAAACTGTCAATTTGGACGGTGCCAAGTTTAAACTCCCCTTTACCAACTGTTTTGACTAAGCGGATATTACCGTGTGTACGAAAGAAGACTTCTACATTCGTCCCTCCGCCGGTAACTCGGCTATTTGGGATTGTTGCTTCTAGTGCCAGTGCAGGGACGTCCCTAACTTCTTTTAGCTTTTGTTCATTGTTCACTTGAAAATAGATTGAAGATAGGACGCCGCCGATCATATATAGAACCATACAAACTGCAAGTAGAAAAGCAAGAGTTTGCAAACGATGTTTCCATTTAATCTTTCGAAAAGGCACTTGAATATTAGAGACTGGCGGGAGTTTTTCTTTATCTTTTCTGTTTCTGTAAGCAGTCTATCTAAATGGGTTTCACATATCGTACAAGTCTCAATATGGTTTTCTAGCTTTTCTTGTTCTTCAGCTGTAATCGTATCTTGTTCATATTTTTTCCAAAGCTCTTTGTATTGCATGCAAGTCATTGATATCACTCCTTTGCTGATCGCATTTCTTTTCGGCCACGGTGCAGTTCAATTTTGACTTTTGCTAGTGTAAGTCTAGTCATCTTGGTGATTTCTTTATAGGAGAATCCATAGTAATCTCGCAGTAAGAGAATATTTCGCCTGACGATAGGAAGGGAAGAGAGGCGTTGTAACCACTCTGTAATTTCATACTTTGTGAAATAGGCATTTTCTGTACTTGGAACATCAGGTAAATGAAAATCTTCTAGTGTTGTTGTTTTATATTTTGCTTCTTTTCGGTGCCAATCAATAAAGGCGTGGTAGGCGATTGTAAATAACCAATTCCTAACTTCTTCACCTTTGTAATAGTCAATGTGGACGAGCATCCGATAAAAGGTTTCTTGCATCAAATCCTCTGCCCAGTGGAAATGTCCTGTTAGGGAGAGAAGATAGCGAAAAAGGTCATGCATATGCTGTTTATAAATTTCCTCAAGTGTTTGTTTTTTCACGGATATTCCTCCCTTCACTTATAACAACGAATGTAATATGAAAAAGTTACAAATTTCTGTAAAATAAAAGCAAGAAACGTCAAGAAAAGAATTCTCTTCTCTTTTATCATAATACATATAAGGCGGGTGAACAGAGATGGAAAGCTATGAAACACAAATTCAAAAAGCAATTGATTACATTGAAGTAAATGTAATGGAAAAACAAACATTAAGTAATTTGGCTCGTATTGCAGGGTTCTCGGAATATCATTTTCATCGCGTATTCCAAGCGCTAGTAGGCGATACTGTCATGGAGTATGTTCGTAAGAGGAGGCTAGCCCGGGCAGCTTATCAGCTTTCTCATACGGAAGAAAAAATCCTTGATATCGCATTAGAACATGGCTTTCAATCTCATGAAACGTTCATTCGAGCCTTTAAAAAGTTGTTTCAGATGACGCCAAGTAGCTACCGAAAGCAAGGGATTAAGACACCGATGTATTATAAAGCAAATGTGAAGCAGCGAAAGTTCAATCCATATTTAGGGGGAATACAAATGGAATTTCGTATTGAAAAAAAACCAGCGTTTCATGTAGCTGGATATGAGATGAAGACGTCTAATAAAGAAGGAAAAAACCTTAAAGATATTCCGGTATTCTGGGATCGTTATTTACAAAACAATCTTGCAAGTAACATTACAAACCGTAAACATACAGATCAGTATGTAGAGCTTGGAATGTGCACGGATTTTAATTTAGAAGCAGGGGACTTCACTTATATTATTGGAATGGAAGTTACAAGTTTTGATGGGGTATCAAATGAATTAGCGCAGCGTACGTTCCCAGAAGCAACATATGCTGTATTTACAACACCAAAAGTACCTCATAAAGACATGGTATCGTCTCTCCAACAAACATGGAAGAGTATTTTTTCAGAATGGTTCCCCCACTCAGGCTATGAACATGCGGGCGTTACAGAGTTCGAGTTATATGATGAGCGTAGCCATGAAGATAAGAGTGAGTTTGCGCAAGTTGAGATTTGGCTGCCAGTGCAGAAGAAACAACAATAAGAAGAGAAGAAAGTTTCCTAGATTCTAGGAAACTTTTTTGTATGAGATTTAAGGTTAATCGTATTATAAAATTACATAGCGATAATTTTAGCGCCTGTTATGTAACATATACATTGAATTATGTAATATATATGTTACAATTTGGTTAAGGAGGGATAATATAGGTGAGGAATAAAGTAAAGATAGCTCGTGTCCAAGTAGACTTAACGCAACAACAACTGGCACAGAAAGTTGGCGTCACGCGGCAAACCATTAGCTTGATTGAAAAAGGTGCATATAACCCTACACTAAAATTGTGCTTGGAGATTTGTTATGCAGTGAATAAGACGTTGGATGAAATATTTTGGATTAGCGAGGAGGAGCAGATATATGAAGATAATTAAAGATGAACGATTACAAATGCAAAGTTTGAAAAATATTCGTATTGCCTTTATGGTCCAAACGATAGGGATACTTGCCATTTTACTTTATGAGGCGATTACAGAAGGGGTTATGGAGGCTAGAGATAATCCATTATGGTTAGTATTTATGCTTACTGTGGTTGTTTTAAGTTGGCTGAATCTCAAAATTTCCCTTGATGTGTATGATAATGCAAATGAACAGAAAAAGCCCCGTCCTTATTACCGAATTGTAATTCTTTCTGCATTGGTTGGTACTGCTTTAGCACTCCTAGCAAAATTCGGTCCAGATCACAGTAATAACAGTCAAGCCCTACTTGTAGGCAGTGTGGTTTTTGTTTGTTTTCTCATTCCTTTTTCTTTTGTTTACTATTTACAAAAAAAACGATTAGAGGAAGATGACGTATAATATTTAATTCTTCTATAGAAACGCAATCTTCATCCCCTCCTAGTTTCTAAAATATGTTCGGAAGGAACAACTATATTTCGACTTATCTATGGCTTATTGACTAGATTCAGGATGTAAGTCTTCAAAGAACATTTACCAGTATTAAATAAATATAAAAGAACTTCCTAGACTTTTAGACTAGGAAGTTCTTTTGTTATTAGGCGAGAAAGGAAATACCATATTAATGGTTGTCCCTTTCCCAAGCTCACTTTCAATAGAAATCGTACCGTGATGTGCGAGAACAAGTTGTTTTGTAATCGCTAAGCCAAGGCCTGTTCCAGCATTATTTTCTTCCGTATTTGTACCGCGGTAATATCTTTCGAATAGAAGTTCTTTCGTTTGTTCATCCATGCCTTTTCCATTATCAGAAATAGAAAGTGTGAAAGCGTGTTTGTTCTGTCCAAGACTTACAATGACATTGGTTGTTTCATTATTATGTTTGACTGCATTTGCTAATAAGTTCTCAATGATACGCTGGAACCATTTTTCTTCAATAGAATAATGAATGTTACTAGAGCTAGGAACAAATTCTATGTTTTGATTTTGAAGTGTCGGGTTGTTAATAAATTGTAATAAGACTTTTTGGACAAATTGATTAATCTCAACTTCGACATGGTGAGTGGGAATCGCATTGTTTTTTAATTGATACGTTAAGCTTAAGTCGTCAATTAATGTTGTCATATATTGAGATTTTTCTCGCATGACACGTCCAAACTCTTGAATGTCTTTATCGTCCCATTTATATTGTTTCGATTCTAGTAATAGAGAATACCCGTAAATAGAACTGAGCGGTGTTTTTAAATCATGAGTGAGACCAGTAATCCATTCCTCTCGTGTTTGTTGAATAACTTGTCGTATGGACTCATTTTTTTTGAGTGTAATAGAAAGGTGCTCTAGAGCATTTGTCACATCTTTAAAAAGACGGAATGACCACTTTTCTTTACCCGAGCGCCGAAAACGGACTGTTTTTCCTTTTTTACTGACTGGTTCTTCGTATGTTCCACCAGCGATATTTTTGAGCCAGCGCATGGTATGTAATAACGGTTTACCAAATTTTCTTCCGTACCAAATAGAAAGAATAACTAAGTAGACAAACGCAATTAAAATAATAACGCCAAATCCCATTAAGAATTTTTTTGCGAATATATCTTCATTCATATCAGATGGATAGTAATATTCATTCTGTACTGTTATGGTAAATAAGGTTTGGTCCTCTGGATTATACAAACTTGAGACATTTTCTTTGTGATTCCAAGGCTCTTTTTCAGAAAGTACAGCTTGAATGGCTGAAAAGGATTTTCTTTTTGTTTCAGGATAAGCAAAAATCTCTTCTCCTTGTGCGTTAAATATTTGCAGCGTAGCACCTTCTGCGGTAAGCCGTTTCTTTTCTTTTTCTGTTAAAGAAAATGCAGCTGATAATGGTGAACCGTGTTCTTGTTTTAATTCTTGAAGTAATGTATTACTTTTTAGCTTCCCGCCATAAATCATAATTGCTGTTTTTTCCTCTAATTCAATGTTCCAATACGTCAATTTGTAAGGATTTTGTATATCATGCTGTAAATAAGCAACTAGGGATGTTTTCGTATAAGAACCAGGAACATCTTCAGGAGAATTAAAGTCATACAGTACCTTTCCGCTTTCATCAACAATTTGAAGCCAATCATTTTTTTTCTCAATCATTTCTTTTACCTCAGAACTTAATGTTATACGCCCGTTTTCTGAAGAAACGTTTTGAGAAATAGTGAAGTTATCAAGTTCGGGAACGTTTGGTTCATAAAGGCTCGTATTGAAAAGATAAACTAAATAGCCAAAGGCAATGATGACTGCAATTAGTAAAGTAAACAAAACGAAAATATGCTGTATAATAAATTGGATAATAATCCTTCTACTTAAATTCATAGTTGGTACCTACTTTGCGATGAATTTATAGCCAAGTCCGCGAACGGTTTTTATGTATTGTGGGTTACTTGGATCAAGCTCAATTTTTTCACGTAGTTTTCGAATATGAACCATAACTGTGTTGTCATCTCCATTATAGGCGGGTGCCCCCCATACTTTTTCGTATATTTCTTCTTTTGAAAATACGTAATTCGGATGTTCACAGAAAAAAAGTAGTAGTTGAAAGAGCTGAGCTGAACATTCAACAACCTTTCCGTCTACTTGTAATTCGGCTGCATGTTTATCGACTTGAAATCTTCCAAATGAAATAAAGTGTGTTTCTTTCGTAGGTTGTGATATTTGTTTCATGTGTCTTCGAAGTTGCGCTTTCATACGAGCGACAACTTCTAGTGGATTGAATGGTTTTGTAATATAGTCGTCTGCTCCGTATAAGAAGCCAGATACTTTATCTAAATCAGATGATTTTGCTGTTAGGAAGAAAATTGGGCAATCTGTTTTTTGGCGAATGATTGGACAAATGTCAAAACCAGATTGTCCAGGAAGCATGACGTCTAGAATCATTAAATCATAACGATTTTGTTCTACGAATAGTAAAGCTTCTTCTGCAGATGTAGCAGTTGTAATATGAGAAAATCCTTCTTTTTGTAGAATAGTAGTTAATAGTTGTAAAATAGCCGTTTCATCATCAACAAGTAAAATATTTGCAGTATACAATTTGAATCGCCCCCTATTTTCATCGAATATCATAACATTTTCTTGTAAGTTATGGAATTTTTAAGGAAAATTTAAGGTTTTCTTTGCTTAAAAATAAGATTCGAATGATATGATAAATGTAACATAGGGGAGGAGAGGGTTGTGAATCCGTTTTGTGCGATGCGAGCCAGATATTTTTTAATTGTATTTACACTACTTGTTTTGATTGAACGTGTTAGTAAACAATTGCTAGAGAATACATTTCATATATCAATTTCTTCTTTTGTAAGCATACTTGTACTCTACATCATTCCATCACTTTGGCTATGCTGTCAATGTAAGCGCCATCGTGTTCCATTTACTTTATTTGTGAATAGAAGAGAATCATTTAATCTTTTACAAGTTTTAATGATTACGGGAATGCTATGCCTTTTTAGTTATGGATATCTTGTATTGTATATGTATAGCTTTGTATGGATTACACCAGATTATATTATAAATATATTACATGAACCGATTATAGGGAGTGCGGGGGGATACATTTATCAATTTATCATAATCGTACTAGTAGCTCCTATTGTATGTGAATTTATATTTAGGGGATTTCTATTTCAGCGCTTTGCGGCGAAATGGGGAACGGGAAAAGCGATGGTTATTGTAGCGATTCTTTTCGGATGTTTTCACATTGATTTCCTCAGTGCGGTTATATTTAGTATTGTACTATCAATTGTATACATTCGTACGAAAAGCTTACTGATGCCGATTAGTATTCATATGTTAAATAATGCAATTGTACTTATTACATCTTTTATGTTCAGCAAGGAAGAAATGATAAGCTTTGCGGATTTTTCTAATCAAACTCCATTTTTTACAGGACTTATTATTTTTATCATTGGATTAAATTTTGTACTCATCTTTTTGTTCATGAATCGCCGTTATATAAATAAAGAGGTGCCGGTAGTATATACAAATAAAATGAGAGAGTTATAGGAAACGTATTATCCGTTAAATAATCAGAATATAAAGAATTGAAAAAGTGATGCCTCCTTTCTTAGAACGGAGAGAGCATCCGTCCATGCATAGGAGTAATTTATATGCTGGAAAATCAAACAAGATTTATATAGAAAGGAATGAATATGATTCTATGAATGAAACGATTCGATCAAATAAATTGTTTTATGTGATCATGGTGAGTTTAATTGTGATTACGACAGTGAATGTAGGGTTTCGCTGGGAGGAAGCATACTTTTTTGTCTATTTAGCACTTCATCTTCTAGGCCTACTATGCATTGGGGGCGGAATTGTAGTTGAGAAAAGAAGTGAAGATGGAATTAATTATATATGCGTGCTTGGTCTTATAATACTTCTAGCTGTACAAGGAATTATGAAATATAGCTCCATTTCTTTTCGGGACTTAAATTTTTTCATTAATATTTTTCAATAAGGATGTTGAGTTATGTTGTCGAAAAAACAAGTTGGCTATGCAGTTGTTTTACTTGGATTTATCTTAATTATTGTAGGGAAAGTGTATGTAAACGATTATGAATATGGGAAATATCTAAGTGGTTTCGGCCTTATTTGTTGGATTGGGAGTGCATTTCTTATTCCAACATATGAGCCGAAGAAACATACAGAGAGATAGTATTTAATTTTTGCAGCATAGTTTATATAGAATAATATGTGTGAAAAACCTCTTCGAATGATGAAGAGGTTTTATAATGCATTTTTAATTTTCTCAAGTACTTTGTTACTGTTAAACCCACGTTCTCCCATACCAAACACTTCAATTAAACGATCATTTTCATCGAGTAGATAGGAGTTAGAAGTATGAATATAGAGTCCGCTTCCGGGATCGCGGTACTGAAAGTTAAATGTGTCTGCTAGTTTTTTTGTTTCATCTTCATCACCACGTAGTAAGTGCCATCCTTTTGTTTTTTTCATTTCAAATGTATTGGAATATGTAGTTAATACTTCTTTTGTGTCGAACTTAGGATCAATGGTAATTGTTATAAATTCAACCTTTGTTCCAAACAGTTTCTCTTTCTCTAATTTGTCTCGTAAATGTTTCATTTTGTATGTAGTAACAGGACAAATATCAGGGCATTTTGTGTATATAAATTCTACAAGTTTAAGCTTTTTTGGTAATTGATCAAAAGATAGCGTTGTACCATTTACATCCTCCATAACGATTCCACTTGGTATTTCAGCAGAAGCTTTACGATAATCTGTAAAATAGTAAATTCCAATTCCAATTACGATGACTAAACTTAATGTAAACGTAATATAAATTTTTTTCATTTTTCCCTCTCCCTTCCAGTTTTATTTTATAAGAAAAATCCGAAAATTCATGAGGAGGGATTGAAAATTGCATGACAATTCGATGTATTAGCTTGTTCTATTTTAGAAGGAACGAACTTACAATAATAAGAGACAGGCAGCATAGAGGAGGAGATACCGTGAAGAAGGTTGTGAAGTGGTCACTTTTTTTGTACGTTGGTTTTGCATTATTTATATATTGGTATTTATTTGGATGGAATCATGAAATTATTCCAGACATGTATAAAGGAACGAGTGCTGATCCACAGACATTTATGGACGCAAAGGAACTTACATTAAGCCAAGATTATTCGCGTGTGAAAAATTTACTCTTTTTTTTAGCAACGCCTCTTGAATGGATTATTTTATTGTTCGTCCTTGTTTTAGGTATATCAAATCGCTTTGAAAAATGGTCAAAAGAAACGACGAAAGTACGAGTTATTCAAGTTGCTATCTATCTCTTTTATTTATCATTGCTTACAACCGCTCTTGCATTACCTCTGCAATGGATGGGGCATCAAATCTCAATTGATTACGGTATTTCAACGCAATCCACAGCGAGCTGGATAAAAGATCATGTGATTGATTTTTGGGTAAATTATATTATGATGTTTCTCGTCGTCTCTGTCCTTTTAGGGCTGATTCATAAATTTCCGAAGCGGTGGTGGTTAGCGGGATGGGCGTTATCTGTACCATTTACAATTTTTTTAACATTTGTACAGCCCGTTGTAATTGATCCGTTATACAATGATTTTTCCACATTACAAAATAAAGAGTTAGAGGAGAAAATTTTATCACTCGCTGATCAGGCAGACATTCCAGCCAATCATGTATATGAAGTGAACATGTCTGAAAAAACGAACGCGTTAAACGCATATGTAACAGGCATTGGATTGAATTCTCGAATTGTATTGTGGAATACAACGCTCCAGCAGTTAAAAGATAAAGAGATTTTATTTATTATGGCGCATGAAATGGGACATTACGTGATGAAACATATATATTGGGGTGTGGCGAGTTATATTGTGTTGACGTTTGTAGGGATGTATTTAATTAGCCGTATTATCAATATGTGCCTCAGAAAATGGGGTGATACATTGCGCCTATCAAGGATGGCGTGTTTATCGATTATCCCATTATTTTTTCTTATTTCCTCTGTGTTATCTTTTGCAGTAAGCCCACTATCAAACTATGTATCACGTATAGAAGAACGGGCGGCAGATCAGTATGCTTTAGATATGACAAAGGATGGAAAGGCCGGTGTGAAGACGTTCCAGTATTTATCGAAAACAAGTTTAAGTCAAGTGAATCCACCGGCGTTAGTGAAGTTTTTCTTGTATACACATCCGCCAATTTTTGAAAGAATTCATGCGTTTGAACAGTATGAGAAAGAAAGAAAATGAGGAGCAGCGGGGACGCTGCTCCTTTATAAAGTTTTTTTTGATCAAACTCAAAAGGGGCTAGGATGGGAGAATTAAAAAATCGTTCCTCAAGATCTATATTTCTTTTGTTATATCATATTTCAACAATTGTCGTTGGTCATAAAACTTCTCATAAATAATACCCATTAAATAGAAAAATAATAGACCAAAACAAATGTGAATGAGTGTAAATTTAGCTCCAAATGAAGCAAATTCATACACCATAACTGGTAACTTTGCAGTTGTCCAAACTCCTAGAAAAAATACAATGTATCGTATGCTCGCTCCTTTTTTTAATAAAAGCGCTGCGATTGGAAAAGCAACATAGAGGGGACCGGCTGCAATTCCTCCTAATAATAGGGAAAACAAGATGCCATAGATACCAGATTTTTTCCCCATATATTTAATTAATGTTTCTTTCTTCACCCACTGGTCAAGCAACCCTACGAATATTAAAACAGGGGGCAGTAGAAAAAGCATATCTAAAATGCTTTTTCCTGTTAATTGAAATGCACTCCATCCGAGCGATTGGTTTATAAAAGTCAATATAGTGAGCCCGAGTAGTAAAATGAAAAAGAAACGATATCTTCTTAATTCATTCATCCCATCACCACCCAAATAATATACGAGAATAGGAGAGACATTAACAATGCAGATGCATTACGAGAATAAGCAAAACTTCGTCCAAATATTTTTTGTTCCATCGGTAAAGTTGTGATTCCTACTGACATTAATGTAGACATTAATGCCGCAACTTGAGGAAGTCCCGCACCATTTTGGACTAATGTATTTCCAAGAGGAAACACAATAAAGCTTGGAATGAGTGCAACGGAGCCAATTATTGCTGAATAAATAATACCGATGAACCCAGATTTTTCTCCGATGATAGAAGAAATGAAGGAAGGTGTTAATATAGATAGTGATAGTCCAACGAAAAGCATAATTGATAGCATGGAAGGTATTAGATTACGAAACATTTTCCATGACTTTAATAGAGCCTCTTTTGTTTTACTTCGATCCTTTACAAAAGAAATACTGACAAGAATAATGGCTAAAGAGTAAAGGAGAGCGCCATTAATCATGATTCGATTCTTTCCAGTCTTTATATTTGTCTAAGAAAAATGATAAGTTTTTAATTTTTTCTTCAATATCTATTTGAAAATCGTCTAATTTTTCTTTTCCAACTGTAGTAATTTTGTACATTTTTATCGGCTTATCTTGATCAGATGTATCCAAATAAGACTCAACAGCACCTTCTACCTCTAATTTTTTGAGTGTACGATATATGATGGCACTATCAATTGGATTGATGGGAAGCTCTTCCTCACATTTCTGCAGAAGTTTCCCTCCATAACTATCTCCCTCTGTTAAAAACAGCAAAAGAAATGCACCTGTATGTCTTCCTGTGTGTTTCATAAAACATCTAACCTCCTTAATGAAATGTTAAAAATAGTTTTGTTATCATAACAGCAATACACTGTTAATAACATTATACTGTCGTTAACAGTAACATGTTACTGACAGTTTAACTTTAATCTAACTTCATGTCAATTCTAAATCTACAACAGGCTCTGTCCATGTGCTGTAGACGCCTTATGCTGCACGAAATAATAGAGAAAAGAACTTTTTTGTTTGCAGGACCGTAATGTATATATTAGAAAATCAAAATAGATTGTTAGAAAAAAGTATCTTCATGTAAAATATGGTAAAATATAAAGGTAGCTATAACAGGGAAAACGAGTATTTCTATTATTTCCATTGTTGCTTTATTTGGCAAAATGATATTGTATATGGTAAGAGGAATACGTATTGTCAATGCTACTTCATAAGAAACGACTTACGTGTAGGTTTAAAATTTAGAAGATTATGAAATTCCGCATGTGAATGTGTGTTTCAGATTAATGGGGGTTGTTTTTATTGTTTCAAAAAAGTGCTACAAATGTACTATTTCAAACAAAATCATTACCAGCAATAAAAATGATAGTATCAATGTCTATTTTCGGTTCCATCGGATTTTTCTCAGTGAAAACAAATTTACCTTCATTTGAATTGGTGTTTGTTCGTTGCATTTGTGCCACGATCTTCTTAACATTATGCTGGATTGCGACAGGTCAATTTAAAGAAGAAAAGTGGAATAAAAAAGAAGTGCTGCAAATACTAGCTTGCGGTGTATTTCTTGTTTTTAACTGGGTATTCTTATTTAAAGCTTTTGAAGTTATGTCAGTGACGATTGCCATTTCTGTATATCATCTTGCGCCCATTATCGTATTAATGATTGGGAGTGTTGTGTTTAAGGAAAGATTAACAGTACTGTCTATTATTTCAATTTTGATTTGTTTTGTAGGCACTGTGTTAGTCGCGGGTATAGATGGAAGTGTATCTATAGAAAAGCTGATGTCTTCAGGGATGGTTTGGGCACTTCTTGCGGCATTATTTTATGCATTTACCACCTTGTTAGGGAAAGGGATTAAACAAACCAGTGCGTATGCGATGACATTTTTACAAACTTTTTTAGGGATATTTCTATTACTACCATTTGTAGACTTTGGAGCGTTTCAAGGGTTAACAGAGAGTAACTGGATTGCGATTACCGCAACAGGACTGATCCATACTGGTTTTGTTTACTATTTATTCTTTGATAGCTTACGAGATTTACCAACAAGACTCATTTCTGTATTAGTCTTTTTGGATCCGGGTGTAGCAATTCTATTAGACACAGTATTTACAGGATTTCGCCCGACTATCATGCAGACAGTAGGGATTATCCTCATTTTTGCTGGAATGGTACTTACTTTTCAAAAATCCAAAACAAAGACAGTAGTATTAGAAGAAAGTGAAAGTAAAGCATAATCAACAAAATGATCGTGATTGTTATATAACAATCACGATCGTTTTGTTTTAGTAAAGGGTAACAGATGAGAGCTTTAAATATGCCGCAAAATACGATGATACCTCATTTACTAGTAAGAAAAGTGCGGGTTTTGAATAGATGGATGTTATGGAAAAAAGGATAAATTTTCGAAAAAGGAAGATTTTTTTGAAAATTTGTTATATAATATAAAACATAAAATCAAATCTGTTATAAAACAGTTGGAGAGGGAGATGCTAATATGTCGACGCAAACTTCACGGGTTACACTCGCTCTAGAAGTATTACCGGCGTATGGAGAAATTTTGACACCGGAAGCGCTCACTTTTTTGAAAGAGCTGCATGAGAATTTTAATACACGCCGTAAAGAGTTGTTACAAAAACGTGTGGAAAAACAAAAAAGGATTGATGCAGGGGAGTTTCCAAGTTTTTTACCAGAAACAGCACATATACGTGCTGGAGATTGGACGATTGCTCCGCTTCCAAAAGATTTAGAAGATCGTCGTGTGGAGATTACAGGTCCAGTAGATCGTAAGATGGTGATTAATGCTTTAAATTCGGGTGCACATCTCTTTATGGCAGACTTTGAAGATTCTAATTCGCCAACGTGGCATAATGCGATGGATGGTCAAATTAATTTAAGAGATGCAGTGAAGGGAACGATTTCATATAAGAATCCTAGTGGTAAGGAATATCGTTTAGGTGATAAAACCGCTGTCCTTATTGTGCGTCCGCGAGGCTGGCATTTAGAAGAAAAACATATGCTAGTTGATGGAGAAAAGATGTCAGGTAGTCTTGTTGACTTTGGTTTGTACTTTTTCCATAATGCAAAAACGTTATTAGAAAAAGGAAGCGGGCCATATTTTTACTTACCGAAAATGGAGAGCTATTTAGAAGCACGATTGTGGAATGATGTGTTTATTTTTGCGCAGAAATATATTGGGATTCCAAATGGAACAATTAAAGCAACAGTTTTATTAGAAACAATCCACGCTTCTTTTGAAATGGATGAAATTTTATATGAACTCCGTGATCACTCAGCGGGGCTTAATTGCGGGCGATGGGATTATATTTTTAGTTTCTTAAAAAGCTTTCGTAATCATAATGAATTTCTACTTCCAGATAGGGCGCAAGTTACGATGACGGCTCCGTTTATGCGTGCGTATTCTTTAAAAGTAATTCAAACGTGCCATCGCCGGAATGCACCAGCAATTGGCGGCATGGCAGCACAAATTCCGATTAAAAATAATCCGGAAGCAAATGAGGTTGCTTTTGAAAAGGTTCGCATGGATAAAGAACGTGAGGCTTTAGACGGCCATGATGGGACTTGGGTTGCCCATCCGGGACTTGTACCGGTTGCGATGGAAGTGTTTAATCACGTTATGAAAACGCCGAATCAAATTTTTAGAAAACGTGAAGAAATTTATGTAACAGAAAAGGATTTGTTAGAAGTACCAGTGGGAACGATTACAGAAGAAGGGCTTCGTATGAATATTAGCGTCGGTATTCAATATATTGCATCTTGGTTAAGCGGCCGCGGGGCAGCACCGATTTATAATTTAATGGAAGATGCAGCAACGGCAGAAATTTCAAGGGCGCAAGTGTGGCAATGGATTCGTCATGAAGGCGGAAAGCTAAATGACGGACGAAAGATTACATTTGCTTTAGTGGAAGAGTTCAAGGCGGAAGAACTAACGAAAATAGAACAGGAGATTGGCAAAGAGGCATTTGAGAAAGGTAGATTCGTAGAAGCAACAAAGCTTTTTACTAATTTGGTGCGTAATGATGAATTTGAAACATTTTTAACATTACCGGGTTATGAAATTTTATAAAAAAGAAAAGGGGATGGAAGAGATGACAAACGAAAGAGTACAAAAATTACAAGAAAGCTGGGAGTTAAACGAACGTTGGAAAGGGGTAACGCGTCCATATTCTGCTGAGGATGTAATTCGTCTTCGCGGGTCAATTGATATTGAACATACATTAGCACACCGCGGGGCGGAGAAACTTTGGCAATCGCTTCATACAGAAGACTATATTAATGCGCTCGGTGCGTTAACAGGAAACCAAGCGATGCAGCAGGTGAAAGCAGGATTAAAAGCAATTTATTTAAGCGGTTGGCAAGTGGCAGCGGATGCCAATTTATCCGGGCACATGTATCCAGACCAAAGTTTATATCCAGCGAACAGTGTACCAGCTGTTGTAAAACGGATTAATCAAACGCTGCAACGTGCGGATCAAATTCAGCATATGGAAGGTAGCGGTGATACAGATTATTTTGTACCGATCGTGGCAGATGCTGAAGCGGGATTTGGCGGGCAATTAAACGTGTTTGAATTAATGAAAGGTATGATTGAGGCAGGTGCATCCGGCGTGCACTTTGAAGACCAGTTATCTTCAGAAAAGAAATGCGGACATTTAGGCGGAAAAGTATTACTACCAACGCAAACAGCGGTGCGTAATTTAATTTCTGCTAGACTTGCTGCGGATGTAATGGGTGTGCCGACAATTATTGTAGCAAGAACAGATGCAGACGCTGCTGATTTAATTACGAGTGATATTGATCCAGTTGATCAAGAATTTATTACAGGCGAAAGAACACCAGAAGGCTTCTACCGTACAAAAGCAGGACTTGATCAAGCAATTGCGCGCGGTTTAGCGTATGCGCCATATGCAGATCTTGTTTGGTGTGAAACATCTGAACCGAATTTAGAAGATGCGAAGCGTTTTGCAGAAGCGATTCATGAGAAATATCCAGGGAAATTACTAGCATATAACTGCTCACCATCTTTTAACTGGAAACAAAAACTAGATGAAAAAACAATTGCAACCTTCCAAAAAGAAATTGCTTCATACGGATACAAGTTCCAATTCGTAACACTAGCAGGATTCCATGCGCTAAACTACGGTATGTTTGAACTCGCACGTGGTTATAAAGAGCGCGGCATGGCAGCATATTCTGAACTGCAACAAGCAGAGTTTGCGGCAGAAGAGCACGGTTACTCTGCAACGCGCCATCAACGTGAAGTTGGAACGGGTTACTTTGATGAAGTAGCGCAAGTGATTACAGGCGGAACATCTTCCACAACAGCGCTGAAAGGATCTACAGAAGAGGCGCAGTTTACGAAATAAGTGTGAAAGCGGATGTCCTTTAAGGGCACCTGCTTTTATTTTTGATGTATATTAAGGGCTGAAAGTTGTTTATCAGCGATGGAGTAAGAAAGTTTCACTTTATATGAAGTAAAACTTATGATAATTGTTTCATTCATGAGGGATACCAAAAATTAGAAAAAATATTCCTGAAAAATATTGTACATTCTATTTTAAGTATGCTATGATGAATCTAGTTGAATAACTAAATCAAGCAATCCATATATTATCAAGTGCTGAAAACGAACGAGAAAAAGTATGTGAGAACTGTTTTATGTTTCGTATTTGATAATGTGTGGATTCTTTTTTTATGTATGAAAACTAAAAAAATTTCTATTTTCTTAGGAGGAAATAATTATGACAGTAACAGGACAAGTAAAATGGTTTAACAATGAAAAAGGTTTCGGTTTCATCGAAGTTCCAGGCGGAAACGACGTATTCGTTCACTTCTCTGCAATCACAACTGAAGGTTTCAAATCTTTAGAAGAAGGCGAAAAAGTTAGCTTCGAAATCGAAGATGGCAACCGCGGACCTCAAGCTAAAAACGTTGTAAAACTATAATTTTATAGTATGTGATAAGAAAGAAGCTGTCCCAAAAGGTCGTTTTGAATGACCTTTTGGAGACAGCTTCTTCTTTTTTATATGGATAAAAAATACTTCGTGTGGGAGAAATTCTGTTGATTTCCTGCTAGCCTTCTTGTTTCATATCCCGAGACATGGGACATAGAAACGTAGTAAATTTGCTTTCTAATTTCTTAACTTTCCCACGTTTGTGCCTTCACTATATGATTAAAATGTTTAAAAAAGGGAGTTTTATATATGTTATTACCGGGATATGAATGCTGTGTGGAATGTGTCGGATAAACTGGATGTAGCGGGTAATGGTGAGAAGTAGAAGCTGGTGGAGAATATTGAAAGTAAATCGGTTTTATATGATAGGTATAAGAAACGGGAAAGCTGCTATATCCAGGGTGATATATCAAATGAGGAGTATGCATTCTATTCCAAACTATATTCATTTATGATTCTCCTTAATATGAAATTTGTAGGTAGAATATTTATCATTTTAACCGAGAAGCCTTTCTACCCTAAACGGAGTGAAGGTGGGGGAGTTCAATGATTAATAAGTGCTGTTTTATATGAATTAAAAGCAACAATTACACACACCTTTTCATGTTTACAATATGAAATATACGAAAAAAGGTGCATGAAATGAATGTAAGTATACATATCGAATACATAATTTATGAAAGTATGTATGTTGAACGAATCATACACTTTCTATGTTACAAATATTTCAAAAAGGAAAAAGTTTATTTTTCTATAACGATACATCTTTTATGGTAGAGAAATATGAAGATTTCATATAGATATTTATATGAAGGAATATTATGAAACTTTAAAGTTTTATAAGAAAATGTAAAATATTTGAAAATGTAAACAGTTTTGTTTTTTTAAGTGCTACAATTATCCATGCAGCTGCTGTTATAAATTGTAAAAAAATGATGAAGGAGAGAGTGTAGGATGGGGGAACAAGCAGAACGCTATGTTGAAAGTTATGTCGTAAACAAGAATACTATGGCCTTACTTCCGATTATTTTAGGTGAAAAACGTATTGTAACGCGAGTGGTTGAAGTAGAAGACTCTTTTTTCATGTTTCAAAAGCCTCTTGATATTGTAGAGCGGAGTTGCCGTAAGAACGGATCTAGTTTTTTAGGCTAAAACCTCTGATAACACATAAATAGAGTTTAATCAACTATACCATCAATTAAACTCTGTTTCTACAATTTTTAATTCATAGGCGTACCATTGATCGCTTCTTTCAACAACTATTTTTTTAAGTATGATTTGCATAAACATTTTCTTTTCTTCGTCATTTAAATTGCTCCAATTCAGCTTGATATCCTTTAGAATGCTTTTTAGTTCTTCAGTGTTGAGTTTTTTATTTTCAGCTGGTTTTAATTTGTACAATGCTTCTGTTAGTGACTTTTCTCTTTCGTTTTCTTCTTGCATAAGTTCGGTAAACTCTTCATCTTTTAAGTGATCATTTGCCCAAGCGTATTGCCACTTTTTACGTCGTTTTTCTATGACTTTTAATTCGTTTTTAATCTGCGTTATTTCATCTTCTATATTACTATTTCCAATTGTAACTTCTTCATCACTTATTTCCTCTGTTGCGTCAACGTAGAAAGAGAGGATATGTGGAATTATTATTTTTTCAAGCTTTCGTTCAGACATACTTCCCATATTACAAACATTTAATCTTCGACCTCTACAGAAGTAATGTTTATATTTAGTGACAGTTCCATCTTGTTTTTTTGCTTTTACGTAGTTACCGACGAGCGGGCCACCACACCGTGGGCATTTTATAATACCAGAAAAAATGTAACTGCCATATTGACTACGTGGGTGTGAGTCACGTCTAGATTCTCTTAACTTTTGCACATTATCAAATATTTCTTGTTCTATAATTGTTGGTACGGAATCCGGAACTTCAAAGTAATGCTCTGTTTCCTTTCTCCATCGTAAAGTACCGATGTATAGTGGATTTTCTAGAATATACATTATGGCTTTTTCATTCCAATAATCACGTCCAGGAGTTCCAAGGGTATTTAACTTTTTACTAATTCGCATTGCACTATAACCTTTTAAGTAATCATTAAAAATAGAACGTACAACTTTCGCTTCCTCTTCGATAATCTTCAAAGTTCCTTTTTTATGATCTACGCTATATCCATAAGGCTTCCTGCCAGATGTATATTTACCTTGTCTTACTTTTTCTTGTTGACCTACTCGAACTCGTTCTCCAATGTTTTCTCGTTCCCATTGGGCAAGTGCGGCAATTATAGTGATAAATAACCTACCTATTGCTGTAGTTGTATCATAAACTTCTGTTGCACTTTTAAATTTACAATCATGCTTTTCAAAAACATCCAGTAGTGTATATAAATCTAACACTGAACGAGTAAGGCGATCTAGGCGATAAACTAAAACGCAATCAATTAATCCTTTTTCGATATGTTCTATCATACGTTTTAATTCTGGGCGATTAGTATTTTTAGCAGATATCCCTTCATCTACATAATATCCAACAACATCCCAATCTTGAGCATCGCAATATGATTTAAGTTTTTTCTTTTGAGCAGAAATGGAGTAACCTTCCAATGCTTGTTCTTCTGTTGAAACACGGGCATAGATTGCGCATCTCATTCTTTATTCCCCCAATTCATTTAGGTGAGTCTAGAGCTTAATAACATCTAAAGGTTCGAATGTTATTAGGTAGTTTCGCCATCTTATTTGTTTTCCGTATTTTTGAAAATAGTACCCAATAGATGCCTCTAAAAATTCTTGTGTCACATCAAGGAATTCGGCGATTTCATAATAAGTATTACAATGAGCCTGTTTTGCTGCCACTAATTTTGCAAAAGGAATAACATTTTTATATCCCCAATTTCTCGCTTTTTGTTCTTGTTTTCTATTTTCAATGCTTTTTTGATCAATAATATTGCCGTAGGATGTATAATGGTGCCCTATTTCTTCGGCGAGAATGCAGTGTTTTTCATTTTCCTTAAGACTTGAATCGATTAAGATTCTTCCATCATAATACAACCCCTTAAAACCATGAGATAATTCTGTTTCTTTTACTTGGACTTCATTTTCGTATTTACACAGTAGCCTTTCGTACGATGTATACATTTGTTACCACCTTTCATCACTTATCGAATTGATCTCTGAATATAAAATCAATGTAATTTAATACATCTTTCATTTTATCGTCAGTAATATCTTTTCCTTCTAAGTGAGCGGCTATGGTTTTGAGATTTTTATTTTCGTTTTCCGTATGAGGAATCCCGATAATTTTTCCATCCTGGACAATTTGACCAGGTTCTATAATTCCTACAAGTTCATCGAATGGAATAGAATACATAATAGCAATATTTCTTCCAACCTGAATTTTTGGTTCAGCTAAGTCGTTCTCCCACCTTGATACCATGCTTTTACTAATGCTTGCATTAAAGTTCTTATTATATTTTTTTATAAAGTCATCAATAGTTAATTTGTTTTTTAATCTGTATTTTTTCAATCTACTACCTAATGATTCCATTTTATCGCCCCCTTTTTAGATACATCTAAATTTTATAAGAAAAGTTCCGATTTTGCAACATTTTGTGTTGGAAAATTTCCTTTCCAGGAACTTTTTTATTGACATCTAAAATATTGGGTGATAAATTTAAGTCACAAAGTTCCTTTTTAGGAACACGGGAGAGGTGAAATACTATGACTAAAGTGGTTAGAAATCATAAGCCATATTTTCGATTTAAGGCATTTTTAGCTGAAAATAGCATTCAGCAAAGTGAAATTGCAGAATTATTGGGAAAGAGTGTTTCTGCTGTAAATCAAAATATCAACGGAACTGGCGGGAACTTTTCTATCCCTGAAATTGTAACGATATGCAGACATTATGGTATAAGTGGTGATTATTATTTTTTTGGATTCGATGTTCCTATAAAGGAACTTAAGGTTATTTGATAAGGAGAGATTGAAAATGAAAAACGGTAAGAAACCAACCAAGCGGGAGAAGAATCAAATTAAGTTATACAATTTAAACCCTGATAATTGGTTGATTTTTAAGAAAGTAAATGAGGAATTACATTTAGTGCATCGTTATACGAATGCTATTCGTGTAATTCGGAACATATAGTTAGGAGGGAACAACATGGATCAATTAACTGTAGTAAACGAACAATCAGTACATAGCGAATTAGTATTTGAAGTTAATGGAGAAGTTGTAACAGATAGCTTGATGATTGCAGACATGTTCGGAAAAGAGCATAACAATGTATTGAAGGATATTCGTAAACAAATTGAATATGCGGGGGAAGAATTCGGACAGGTAAATTTTCACCAGTCCTCTTATATGAATTCGCAAAACAAGATAATGCCTAAATACAAGCTTACAGAAGAAGCTTTTACATTAGTTGCAATGGGCTACAACACAAAAGAAGCGGTACAAATGAAAATTAAGTTTATCCAAGAGTTCAAACGTATGAAAGAGTACATTCAAAAACAGCAACAAATCTCTACAGATCCAATGAGTGTTTTAAAACTGACATTTCAAGTATTAGAAGGACAGAAACAAGAACTTCAAGATATTAAATCAGAGGTAAAAGACTTGAGAGACAATGCACCGTTATTTGCCATTGAATGTGATGAAATTTCAAATTCTGTAAGACGTTGCGGAGTTGTGCTACTTGGAGGTAAACATACCAATGCTTATCAAGATGTTGGATTAAGGAAGAAAGTATATAGTGACATTTACAGCCAATTACACCGTGAATTTGGAGTGAAAAGTTATAAGGCTATTAAGCGATTTCATTTAGAGAGAGCATCAGAAATAATCAGTGAATATGCATTACCAATTGTGTTAAGCGAAGAAATTGCAGCTGTTAACTCACAAATGAATTTTTCAGAAGTTCAATAGGAGGAAACATGATGGAGGCAAATCTTAAAGAAGTAGTGGCTAATACAGAAGTCAAAGAGGCGATTCGTAAAGGACCGAGTCCCGAAGCTATTAAACTTCTAAAGGCGTTTTTAATGAGGACTTCTGTGCCTAGAATAGCAGCTCAACGAATTCGAGAAAGAGAGGAAGTAACATGCGAGAACAAAAATATTTAGTAATTCATCATAATGGCTTTGGTGCTGCTAATGTTTATGAATTCGAAACAACAGATGGAGTAAAAGAAAAAGTAACGCAATTAATTGAGAACGGTGAAAGTCCTGGTTCTATCCGTGTCACAAAAGAAATCCCAGTAAACATTCAGGTTAAAGTGGATGTCGACTTTTTATAAAACAAGTTCAATAGGAGGAAATAAACATGATTGATCTAAACACATTTGCTGATGGAGCGCTTGCTGAAAGATTTCATCAAGAGTTTGAGCATGTAATGGAAAATATGGCGGATTTGAATACTGATCCGAAAAAAGCAAGAAAGATTGTTTTAACACTTTCGTTTGCTGGAGATAAGAAACGTGATGTATGGAATTGCCAGGTTCAAGCAACTTCGAAACTAGCACCAACAGAAGCGGTAGAGTCTAAGATTCTATTAGATATGGACCAAAACGGAAATTTAGTAGGGCAAGAATTAGCTTCCGGAGCCAAAGGACAATTCTACATGGATTTACAAGGTGATGTGAAAACAGATGTTGGACAATCGGTAGAAGAAGTGGAAGAGCAAAACAAAGCTGTAGAAAAGCAAACGGTAGTAATCGATTATTTAAAAACGAAATCAAATTAAGAAATGGGGAAATGAAAAATGACTATGACAAGAGAAGCAATTGAAAAGGTATTAGAGATTGGAACGATTGAAACACATAAAATCGGTGAACAGACATATTCAACACAACGATTACATCTTGTGCAAGAACCAACACCTGCAGAAATTGTTGTACGTAGTTTATCTGGTTTAGTAGGTTACGTAAAATCAGAATTTGACACAACTGAACCTGTAATGATTCATATTGTAAATCCAACAACGGTAAGTTGCTTTACTGCGGTTAATGGAGATAAGGCTAGAAGTACATATATCCAAGCGCAAGCATCTACTCCACGTTTTAATTTTGGAAGCTTTTATGACAGAGAAGAATTTAATATTGCATTGCAATCAGGATTTGTACAAAACAGTCATCGAGACATCGTTTTACAGGTAGTAGGTACCGTCGTAGAAGAAGGTGTAAAGGAAATTGGAGATGACGGTGTATCACAAGCTGTAACTGTGAAAACAGGAGTTGCTAGTAGAGGGAATGCGAAAGTACCAAATCCAGTTCAATTAAGTCCATATAGAACATTTGTTGAAGTTGAACAACCAGAAAGTAAATTTGTCTTTAGAATGCGTGAAGGCGCTCGTTGCGGCTTGTTTGAGGCTGATGGTGGTGCTTGGAAGTTAGAAGCGATGAATAACATTAAAGAATACTTAAATAACGTATTAGTGCAAGAAATAGAGTCTAAAAAGGTATTCATTTTAGCCTAATGGATGTTACAACGATAGAAAGTACAAAAAATGTTTGTATCTTTGGTATAGGGTTTGCGGTATTTATGTATGGACTATATAAAGGTGGTACTTTCATTGAGCGAAAGTTTGATGAAAGTGATCGCCTAGAAAGAGAGGTGTTAAACAGTGGGAACAAAAAACAGAGTTCTTCCAGAGCATCTGGAAAAAGCTATGGAATTAGAAGAGGAGCGTAGAGAATGTTTACAGAATCAACAACTTCTATATAAGCAAATGAAGCAGGCAAATCGAAACGGTGACAAGAACGCTTATTTTGAACTACATGCATTATATCAAAAGCAAATCAGAAGAGATTTAGAAAGGTCAAAAGAATTATCAGCTATGTACTTTAAGAAAATAAAAAATGATTCCTCTGAGGAAAGAAAAAAAATTTTAGATGTAGCGGATCGTTTAGAAGAAGCAGGAGGAAGGCAAGAAGTTGTGGATAGTATTAGGCGAAATGCATAAAGAAAGAACCCGATGCAACGGGTCCTGTAAGAAAAAACATAACAAATCAATTATAGCACCAATTCAAGAGTTTGTGAGGTAGGTATTATGGGGATTGTAAGAGTAGCAAAGAACACAAATTATTCTGTTGTAAATAATACCGGTTTAAGAGATGAAAGGCTTTCTTGGAAAGCGAAAGGCATTTTAGCGTATATACTCACACTGCCGGATGATTGGGTGTTCTATAGAGAAGAGTTAGCTACACATGCAAAAGATGGTATTGATAGTTTGAGAAGTGGCATGAAGGAATTAAAAGAATATGGATATTTAAAGCGCCTTCCAATTAGAAATGAAAACAATAAGATTGTCAGTTGGGAAACGGTAATTCATGAAGTTCCGCAAGTGGAGCCATTGGCGGATTTTCCACCAGTGGAAGAGCCACCAGTGGAAAATCCACCGGTGGAAAACCCTCCGGTGGAAAATCCCACACTACTAAGTACTAATATACTAAGTACTAATAAACTAAATACTAATATACAAAATACTAATCATCATAATGATAATAACGATAAATCATCACATGAGTTAATCAACGGAAATTTTAAAATCAGTTACAACTTCTTGTTAGAAAAAGGAATTCCATTAAGTGAGATTGCTATAGCTGAATTAGGTAAGTATTGCGACATATTTAGTAGTGAAGTAATTAAACATGCTATCAATAAAGCGATTGATGAAAATGTTCCGAAGTGGCGGTATATCCTAAGGATTTTAGATAACTGGAAACAAAGCAATGTAAAAACATTGAATGATGTAGCGGCATTAGATGCACGGTTTGAACGTAGCAAGAATAAAAGACGGACTAACAATAATTATGGTGGTCGAACAGAAGTAGTTCCGAAATGGTTACAACAACAAAAGAATGAAAATCTTGTAGAGTCCCCAAAGTCTAATAGTAATTCGATAGATGAAGAGCGGAAGAGATTACAAGCTGAATTACAGAAATATAAGTCTTAGGAGATGTTTACATGCTAGATATTTTTGATGTAGGTAATTGGTGTGATGTGTGCGGAAAAGAAATAAAAGGTACTGAAATACGTACTATGCACATTGAAGGATGCGAAAAAACACTTTGCAGTAAATGTAATGGTGAAATGGAGCAAAGTGTAAAAGTAGTAAACTTTCATGTACTGCAGGATGCCATGAAAGAACTTATAAATTTATTTGGTAGAGATAAGGTACAGCAATTTGATTTAACTGCAGCTGGACAGTTTATAAAAGAAAATAAAATCGCAATGCAAGTAGAAAAGCGTGGTGGCAAGTTTAACCAGGAGAGGTTAGGAGAATTCGTTTCTCTTTCTACAGCGGAATTAATCACTATAATTACATTTCTAAAAAGAAAGATTAATAGCCATTTATGGATGAATGCCGTAATAGGAGCAATTTTAGATCAGCAGATAGTTATTACATTAGAAGGGGAGAAAGGCGAATGAATTTACAAATTGGTAAAAGTAATACAAAGGTTGCGGTTGGTCATTGGGTTGTTTGTGAAACAGAGGATGATCCATTAATTACACAAGTTGAAAGAATTATTAAAGATACAATCAACAACAAAGTGGAGTTATGGGGACATTGGCATAGTGAGGGTTCAATTGAAGGTGAATGGGGTTGCAATCATATCGATAAATGCCGTCTTGCTACAGCGATAGAAATTGATGATGAAGGTTGGCGCCAGGTGTTCAAGCGTAAAGGAAGAAAGCCAGGGCAATTTGAACCAGGGGATTTTGTGTCAAATGACGTTTATGCACTCACAGTTTTATACCAAACAGGAGATGTTGTTACAGCTGGTGTTATTAATTCAAACCAAACATATGACATTAAAGCAGAAGATTTACAGCCGTTATTTTTCAAAGAGGATATAGCAGGTTAAGTTATGAAACTAATAATTTTAATATTCGGTTTATTGTTAATCATGATTGTGTTTCGGACGTTAGATAAATTGGATCATAAGCGTAAAAATAACAGCTCGGAGGATTAATGGATTTAAAAGAATGGATTATAGAACAATTAATTAGTAATCATCGTATTTACAAAATGGAGGACGGCAGACAGTTATACGAGCTGTCTGCCAAAGAACTCCAAGAACTGTTAAAAAGGGAGCGGAACAATGATGGAACTACACAGAATTACAGATGAAGAACTACATACAAAGTTTAATTTACGTGAATTATTTGCTATGCAAAAAGAATTAGATAAACGCATTGATTATCGTGGAGAAGATCGTATTGAATTAAAGTTTTATTCATTAAACGTAGAAATTAATGAAGCTTGGAATGAAACAAAATCATTCAAGTATTGGAGTGCAAAATTTAAAACGCCAGATAAAAATAAACTTCTGGGTGAATTAGTAGACGGATTACATTTCCTTTTATCTATAGTACTAGACATTAATGCTTCTGCACGAGGATCACATAATTATATTGGATGTTTCAACTATGCGAAGATGCACAGCAGACATATTTATAGTATCAATCGTTTATTCGAAATGTGGAGCAAGATAGTATTTAAAGCGAAAAAGCAATGGGTAGTATATCGGATTTTCCCTGTATCAGAAATACGACAAATGTTCGGTGTTTTCTTCCGCATCTGTTATTTATACGGCTTTACATACAAGGACATTGTACAAACGTATAAGGAAAAGAATGCAGAGAACTTTAAACGCCAGGATAACGGATATTAATCAAATTTGAATTTTATAAGAAAGTGAGATGATTTTCTTGAAGAATAATTACAAATTTAAAATGTGGGATTGGGACGAAGGTCGATTCTATGCCATCCCAATGGAAAATGTTGTAGAAGCAATATACTTTGCTTGGAATTACGAATTCGATGTGTATGAGATTGATTCAGGTGAAATGATTTTTTCGGGTCAGTTGGATAATGAAGATAACTCAGAGATGTTAGAGAAATATGGATTAAGAGTTATTGATGCAGATAAACTCCGTCAACTACAGAACATTGAAACAGGTGAAATTTATAAGGCGAGTTGGGAGAAATAAAGCAATTCAATTTGAACAAAAGCGTTATTTTATATAGAAAAACCCCCTGAAATTAATGGGGATTTTGGTAAACATCTATGTATGGTTAATTATTTTTTTTGATAATGGGATTTTTTCAGCCTCAAATCTTTTGTATTCAGTAGGACAATGGACAGGAAGTGTTATGGGGTCTAAAGTTTCATTCGCTAGAGATTGTTTGAAAATTATCTCGCCAGAAGATGAAAAAAATGTAAATCTGATTTTCATGTCAGGAGGAATTGTTAATTTTAGTGATTTATTCTCCATGTTAATCAGCTCCTAAAGTATTGGATTTTCTAAAGAATCCAAAGTGCATTCGATAAATTTATATGAATACTTTTTCAAGAGTATTACTTTAGTAAGTAGAGAAATTTAATAAAATAGTTATTTTAAACAATAAAAAGCCCTAGCAGGGGGGCTAGGGCAGGGGACAGGGGATTAAGAATTGTTGATTTTATTAATAACGAATAACTTCTTCGAATGAGCTTAGTTTAACACACAAATTCGAGTATAGGTGTTACAAAAATATGAACAAAGGAGAATGAAAGATGAAAATACCAACAGTAGTATTCAAAGCTAAAAACAAGGAAAACCGTTATTTATGTAATGGACCAGATTGCGGTGACTGGAGCGACGAATTTTTAGATACACAAGAAATTACAGATGCTCTTCACATTATAAAAAACGATTTGAAAAAGCCGACTGAAGAAGATGTGCAAAACTTTTATAAGTTTATGGGAAGTCTTCCATTCAATAATGATGTGGAATTTATCAAGAAAAACTATGATCCGATTGATATGAAGATAACGCAGGAACAACTGGAAATTATTCGTGAACATGATGAATGGTAATTAGTACAAAATCCTTATTTTAATAAAAAACAGGTTAGTTAAATTAACCGACCTGTTTAAGATTCTTTGTTATCTTTCTTTTCCTTAATTTTCTTTGAAAGATGAACTGTTCCAATGATGAGAAGAAGTACACCCATACAAGAAAATAGTATAGTGAGTTTTTCAACAAAAGGATGCATATATTGGCTAACCTCCTAGAAATTACAAATATTAGTATTGCAACTATCATTTTACTATATTGTTATATTTCATAGTCGGAATCTAACGAAGATTTAAGGTGATTTTAATAAAAACGCTATTTTAATGGCAAATAAAAAGAGCACTATATAAAAGTGCTCTTACAAGAACTGTATTGCTGTTTATTTGATACTAAAAATGACTAACAAAAAGAAATTGGAGTTTACTTACTGTTATATAAGATACGGAAAATTTACTGCTTCTTGGATTGTTAAGAATGCGTTTATTAAAATAGCTGCTGCCCTTGTTGGTTACCCATTTGTTGCCCTTGCTGACCTTGTTGACCGCCTATTTGGCCAACTTGTGATTGAGCTTGAGAAATAGCTTGATTTACTTGACTTAATGTCTGATTAGCTTGTAGATATTGTAATCCTTGATTTAGTGTTTGAATAGCTTGTTGAATAGTTTGTTGTAATTGTTGATCAGCTTGTTGCATTTGTTGTTGAGACTGTTGGTTGAATTGTTGAAGCTGTTGCATCAGTTGATTAGCTTGTTGTAATCCTTGTTGCGGTTGTTGTTGTTGTTGTTGCCCTTGAGTTGCTTGAGATAAAGACTGTTGTAACTGTTGAATTTGATTTTTAAGACTAGTTAATTCTTGTGAAACTTCTAAATCAGCAGCTTTACGTGCTACAGCTTCAACTTGTTTCTCTGTTCGTTTGTCCATTATAAAATCCTCCTTTTGTTCCCACGTAGTAGTGAGCAATATTTTTTATAATGTGCACATTTTTACATTTAATACTAAATAAAAAAATAAATTTAAATACAGAGAATTGGGAAAGGGGCATAAAGATAAAATTTTAATTACAAATAGGACAAGCGAAATTGCTTGTCCCATGAGGAGTAAATTAACTTAGGAAGATTTTAAAAGTACCCAAATGACTCGTATTGGTAAATTGACTCATGAATAGTATGTGTGAATGGAAAAGGATTATACAAAAAAATAACAGACAACTGAAAAAGTTGTCTGTTATTAAAGCCCTTGGATAACGGTGGGGAGTCCGTCAGAGAAATTATGAAAATGTCAATAGCTTTTTAAAGAGTATGTACAAAATCAGTATTGATTATACAAAATTTGTTAATGATTTGGCAGACAACATTTTTAGTTGCCTGCCTGTGGGTCTCATGAGTTTGTGAGATTAACTAATGGCATACTCATAGAGAGAGGGAGTGAAGCCGCTAGTTCGAACGGCTTATGGATAGTGTGTGCATCCTTTTTGAAAATATGTAAAAAGGATATGTCTATTTAAAAAATCAAAAAGAGCACTAAATTAAAGTGCTCAAAGTAAGACGGGTCCTCAAAGTAGAATGTGGCACACATGATAATGTATGCTAGTTGCTCTTCAAGGTGCAAAAATATAATAAAAATTTCATTTTGTAGAAAAAACGGCTTCATAAAACAGGGTGAATTTAGGTTTTAAAAATTTTCTAGTGCGATAAGTCTAGGATAGTATAAAACGTCTCAAAGTGGAAAATAAACATGTTTTACGAGATTTGGATTTTTTATGTGGAAAGTGAGGAATTAACGTGGGTTACGGAAATAGGGGAATGAGTTTTGAACTATTACTCAATATTACGAACCGTATGTATAAGGAAAGAAATATAGGGATATTTAACAAACGTGCTACTCCTATTAAAGTTTTAAAGACAAATAAAAAAGGAGAGATAATAAAAAGTTGTTGGCAAGAGAAATCAACAGTAGATTATGATGGTGTATACAAAGGAAGAGCAGTTTATTTTGAAGCGAAATCAACAGAAGAAACAACAAGATTCCCACTAGATAATATACATCGGCATCAAATTGATTATTTAGAAGATACACAAGCAATGGGAGCTATTTGTTTTTTCTTAATAGAGTTTAAGAAAGATAAGGTAGTTTATTTTGTTCCGGTCTCGTTGGTAACAGAGTACTATCAAGCAATGTTATATGATAATGGACGTAAATCTATCCCAAGAGAAGAATTTAACAAACGTGCATATGTAGTAGATCATACAGACCGTGCATTAGTAGATTACCTGCTTAATGTAGAAAAAATGGAATGGACTGACCTGGTATGAATAAAGCAGCCATTCGTTTAGAGGTTATAGATTTGCAGGATAAGAATTGTAGGCGTTGTGAACATAGATATGACCGTAATGCAGAGTATTGTTGGAATAAATGCGAAATAGGAAAACGTATGAATAATCTAGGTGTTTGCTTAGGTGGTCAAAATGTCGCAAATAAAAAGAAGATAAGAACAGCAAAGGATTGGGATGAACTTTGTATAAAAGCTGCTGCTATGAGAGAAGAAGGGATGTCATACAATGAAATAGCTAAAGTACTGGGAGTAGTAAGAGGAGAACAGATTAGATTCCAACTTAAAAAGAGAATGTTAAATTAAATAATTTCACATATCGTATTAAATTAAGAAAAATAGAAAACAAAATGAATAGTCCACATTTGAGGGCGTTGATTATGTATAGGAAGAAATCCTATGTATAACCAACGTCCTCTTTTTATTAAGGAGGGAATACAACATATGAAAGAGTTAATTGATCAGTATAACAAAACATTACGTCAATTAGAGAAAGTAAAAGAAACAGCAATAGAAGCAGATTTAAAAGTACTCGAAGGAATGATTAGTGATGTACGTTATGCACTGGAATGGATGCGCACAGCAAAGAAACCAGAAAGTAAAAGAGGAATCGAACGTAGATCAGCATATCAACGCGAGAAGTTAGTGAATCCATTATTGATGCAAAGATATTTAAGAAGTACAGAAACACAATACGAGTGGGATTGTGAAGGAAAAGAGAATGTTATTTCACATTGGGAGCGTATTAAACTAGAAGATGCATTGTCCGCTTTAACGGAGCATGAAAAAGAGATATTTATAATGTACAAAGGTGGAATGTTAACGCAGGAAGAAATCTCCAAGGAGTTGAAAGTAACACGAAGTACAATTCAACAAATTTTGCGTAGAGCAGATAAAAAAATAGCAAAACAATTAAGTGAAAGTCTTTTTTGTATAAATTGATAAGGTTTTTGTTATAAAAACGTGTATTTTTGTCATCATAATGCCACCTATATATGAAGGTTGCCGAACCAGTTCCTATAAGTTGCTGTTTGAATGAATCAGCGTTTGTAGGAGATTTTTTCAATACACTGTATTACAAAGGGGAGTTGCGAACCTCTTTGTAATACTAAACGTAATAAGAACAATATTTCATTAATCTAAACGGTCTATGGAAGAGCTTCTGCTCTTCTTTGAGTCAATAAGTTTACCATTTGTGTTGATTCAAAGAGGTGCAGGTGCGGAAACACTTTACATCTCAATACAAATTAAAATATATTTCCTGGGGGAGCTTTTTGCTCTTCTCCTAGTCACCGACACATGGCGTGTAGTCAGAAATAAAAAATGCGGTGATTGGGAGAAGAATAAAAACAAAGATAAGATAGTTTTGATGAAGGGTAAATGGTATGAAAACTAGGCTTAAAACCTAAATAAAGGAAAAAAGAGAATTTAAGTCATAGAGATTAAAAGGATTTAATGGGAACTAATCGTGATACGTATAAACGAATGAAAAGAGCTATTAGGATGAACTAAAAGTATATATTAAAAAATATGCAGGAAAACACCTCATTTTGTCGAAATATAGATATGCAGAAGGAGAGATGAAATGGGAAACAAAATAGCAAATAATTTTAATGAACGTTTTATTAAAAATAATGAATATGATATAGCATTTAAAGAGTTTGAAAAGGAAGTTGAAAATAGTAGTGATAGAGGACTGGTGTTAGTTTGTGGTTCTATAATAGACCAGTTGTTAAACGAACTATTAAAAACTTTGCTTATTAAATCTGATAGTGTTGAAAAAGATTTATTTAAAGTTAATGGTGTATTAGGAACTTTTGATTCAAAAATACAAATGTCTTATTATTTGGGATTAATATCACAAAACGAAAAATCAAATATTACTTATCTACAAAGAATTAGAAATAAATTTGCGCATCAGTTTGTTGATATTTCATTTAAAAACCCTGATATTATTAATGTGTGTAGAAATTTTGAAATTCCTAAGAACTGTTTTGTACCACAATCAATTCCATTTCCAAGCGAAGAGACTGGTGAGTTACCACAATTAGAGTTAAATCCAATAAAGAAAGATACATCTGCTAAAGACAGGTTTATATTTACCTTTAAGTATATATATTATACTTTAGTTAATAGAATTTTCTTAGGTGAATTTGAGGGTAGAGAAGAATACAAAAAGGTTTTAACGGCAGAGAATACAATACTAATGCAAATACAAATGGTTGAAAAGTTCTTGAATGATTATAAAGGTTCTGTTTTTAAAATGCGAAATAGTGTAGATGAAATCCGAAATAGCGTAGATGAAATGCGAGATAGAGTAGATGAATTAAAGAGAGAACAGAATAATACCTGTACTCAGGATATTCAAGATGAAATCAAGAAGATTGAAACTGGAATTGAAGTGCATGTAAAAGCTTATGAAGAGCATGCAAAAGATTATGAAGAGTTTGCAAAAGGATATGAAGAAAACTCTAAACGCTTTAATGCTATTTTAAAGGGTCTTAGGTATTCATATGACGTGTTAAAAAATTCTATTAAAAAGTAAAAGCAACTTCTAGGGTGCTTTTTATTATAAAAAATTAAAGAGATCGGTATTATATGTTTAAGGAGGGATAGTATGTGAAGGAGTCAGTAAATATTATACTTGCTAAGTTTAGTAAAGATATGAAAAACGAAGAGCCATTATATGTTTTTTTAAAATCTCACTTATATATTGAATCTATAATGATACAAATTCTTGAAAAGAATTTACCTAATTCTAAAGCAATTGATTTAAATAATTTTAGCTTTGCCCAAAAGCTTCAATTGGTTCATGCCTTGGATATAATAAGTGATGATATGCGAGGGGCTTATAATAAATTTAATCGTGTAAGAAATAATATAGCACATTATTATAATCAAGAAATTGATGAGAAATTGATTAATGAATTGTATAGCGCATTACCTCAAGATAGGAAATGGTTTGCCCAGGAGTATACTCTCAATGACCCAAGTATTATAGGGACGCTGAGAGGATTCTGTATGTTACTAGTTGCTTATCTAATTTCCAAAGGGGAATATATTGTTTATAAAGTTAGTGAAAAGCATTCCTTATAGGAGTGCTTTTTATTATGCAAAAATTATATAAGTCGTGTGAGAGTTGAAAAAATAGTATATTATCTTTCTCAATGTAAATATTAAGTAAAGTGTTTAATATCATACATAAAAGGCGGGGTAATATGAGTGAAAATAAGAAAAATGAAGAATTGAAAAAAGTGAAGAAGTATTATTTTAATGAGGATAATCAGCCAGTAGCTGGTATAGAGTTAACTATGCCGCCTGATATAGGAAGCTTGTTAGACCCTAAATCAGATAATGATGAAAGTAGAGAAAGTAATAATGAATAAGTTTAATCTAAGCATCCATTCGGGTGCTTTTTATTTTGGATAAGGAAGTGATGAGATGAGTTGGTTTAGTTACTTTCTTGGATGTGGCACAGGATTTATAGTGTGTTTGCTAATCATGATTCAGTTCCTCAAAGCAAAGGAAGTAAAAGAATTAGATTGATAAATGAAAGGGTGAATCTAAATGATTACTGAAATTAGAAAAACAATATCAGGTACAGAGTATTGGGATAACAAAGAAAAGCGAAGTCTGTTTGTACCAACTGGCGAAGAACCAGGATTCGAAGTAACTGTTAATCCTGAGAGTATGATCCTGGGCATGGACTTATCAAGTGAACCTGATAAGACAGTAGTTAATTTAAATGGTATGACAGTGAAACAATTACATGAGTATGCTGCATCGATTAACGTTGAGATTCCAGCTGATGTTAAAAAGAAAGAAGACATTATTGCTTTATTAGCATGAAATACTGTGACTTCAACGGCTGTCATAACAAGATAAACAAAGGGCGTTATTGTGAAGAGCATAAGCGTAACAAACCAAGGAAGAAGAAAGACAAGAAGAACATCTACCATCATGATAACAAGTCTTTCTATAATTCAAAAGAATGGAAGTATGTTAGAGCATATGTATATGAACGTGAGAGAGGTTACTGTCAACGATGTAAGAAGTTTGTATTTGGTAGGCGGGCTCATGTTCATCACATTATTTCAATTAAAGATGGTCCAACACTTAAATTAGATCCAAACAATTTAATGCTACTTTGTCCAAAATGTCATATCAAAGAAGAAAATGAAGATAAACCCAAAAAAGTTTTTCCGAGTTATTTTGGATAAGCCCCCCTGTCAAAAAATAAAATTTTTGGTTTGGGAAGGATAGGTAGCGTAGGGGGCACATCAATAGTTGCACCATTTTTAAAAAATGAAGGGGGGTGTGAAAATGGCTCGAATGTCAAAGAAGAAAAAGTTGGAAATGCTAGATGTTGCAAGGGACAAAGAACGAAATAGAATCATAAAATTATTGACTGAGGATGACAATTTCACACCTTCATTAGAACCATTAATCGAAAACTATTTAGATGCTTTTATCATTTATAAAACTATGTTTGATGAATGGAAAGCGGATGGATTTGCAGCCACAAAAATGCATAAGAATAAGGCTGGAGCAACAAATGAAATGAAACATCCACTTGCTCAACAAGTTGAAACTTGGAATGATAAGAAGAACAAAATGTTAGAATCTCTTGGAATGACGAATAAGGGGAAAAGTGTACAAAAAACACCTAAAAAAGCAGAGAATATCCAATCTAATGAGCCTAAAGATGAATTAGCGGCTCATCGGAATAAATGGCGGAAATCTAATTGATTATTACACCAGGTGTTAACTACGCTGACAAGTATGCGAATAACGTCATGCGTAATAAAAAGAAATACCCGAAATCGATCATTCTTGCTGTAGAACGTTATAAGAAGTGGAAAAAGCGTAAAGATATTTGGTTTGATGTAGATCGGGCAAATGAAATGTTGGATTTTGTTCAGTCGTTCATCCGTCATGTTAAAGGTCCGCTTGCAGGTCAATTGATGGAATTAGAACTTTGGGAAATGTTTGTTTTTGCGAATATGTATGGTTGGTATCATAAAAACGAAAAAGGGAAAACAGTTCGTGTTATTCGTGAATCATATGTTCAAGTACCAAAGAAGAACGGGAAAACAATTATCGCAGCAGGCGCATTGCTCTATGCTATGTATGGAGAACTTGAACTTGGAGCCGATTGTTATTGTGCAGCATCAGACTATGAACAAGCGCAAAACGCAGCCGAACCAATTGCACAAGCGATAGAAAATTCTGAGCCACTGGCACGACCTACACAAATTTATAAAGGTGTTAATGGCACAGTTAGTGGTGCTATGTATCGATATAGCATCAACGGAATTGCATATCAAAATAAATTCAAGGTATTAACGAAAAACACCAAGGGTCTTGAAGGAAAGAACCCTTATTTTGTGTTGAATGACGAACTCCATGCACAAGAAAATATGGACATGTACGATAACTTGAAGTCAGCTCAGATTTCTCGTGAACAACCAATGATGCTTAATATTTCAACGGCTGGTAAGGGTGCTTCATCTGTAGGTATGCGTGTTTATAAATATGCGAAACTTGTTCTTGAAAATGACGATGATGATTCTTTGTTTGTTGCAATCTGGGAACCAAATAAAAATTATGATTGGGAAGATCGTAAAGTTTGGGAAATGGTTAACCCGAATATTGGTGTTTCCGTTACGATGGAACAACTTGAGATTGAATTCAAAAAAGCGAAGCAGTCCGCACACTCAAAAGCTGAGTTCCTTTCCAAACACTTAAATGTTTTTGTAAATGGTGCTGATAATTATTTTGAGCATGATCAAGTACAACATGTTCTTGTGGAAGATTTAGGTGATCTTACAGGTGAAATTTGTTATTTAGGATTGGACTTATCTAAAACAACAGACTTAACATGTGTAAGTTTAAACTTCCCTTCACATGATGATGAAGGAAGGTCAATTATAAAAGTGAAACAGATGTATTTCCTTCCTAATGAAAATATTGATTTTAAAGAAAAAGAGGACAATGTTCCATAT
The DNA here is from genome assembly GCF_002584535.1 of Bacillus cereus. Lineage (GTDB taxonomy): Bacteria > Bacillota > Bacilli > Bacillales > Bacillaceae_G > Bacillus_A > Bacillus_A arachidis. The sequence goes on along the minus strand of NZ_NUOT01000013.1, from coordinate 12,169 downwards.
ACTGATATGGTTGAACGTGGTTTTGCTACGTTTTGTGATGGAAAGATGATTGATCAGGATCAAGTTATGGAATATATCGTTGAATGCATGGATTTGTACGATGTGCAACAAATAAACTACGATCCGGCGATGTCTCAAAAGTTAATAGAAAAGCTTGAAAATCTAGGTTTAGAGTGTATTGCAGTAAATCAATATCCAAACGTTATGAACGCAATGCTTGATGATTCAGAAATACTAATTTATGAAAAGCGTTTAATTACAGATAATCCTTTATTTGTTTATTGCGCTCTTAATGTTGTAGTAGTAACAAATATTAACGGAATGAAAGCCCCAAGTAAGCGACAGTCCAAAAAGAAGATTGATGGATTTGTTGCTTTTTTATGTGCTCATAAAGAAACGATGATGGTTATGGATAGCATAACTGAAGAAGGCATGGATGAATTGATTGGTGATATTTATAGATAGAGAGGTGGTGAGAAATTGGGTTTAAGGGATAGGTTTTCAAATTATTTATTTAAAAAGGCTGAAAAGCGTGGTTATCTTGATGATGTTTTAGGAAAAAGCATTCGTTACGGCGGTGTGTATGTTACAGATTCAAATATCTTACAATCTAGTGATGTTTACGAATTGTTACAAGATATTAGTAATCAAATGGTATTGGCTGATATTGTTGTGGAAGATGAATTCGGTAATGAAATTAAAGATGATATTGCACTTCGTATTTTAAAGAATCCTAATAATTATCTAACGCAATCTGAATTCATTAAATTAATGACTAATACCTATTTACTGGAGGGAGAAACATTCCCGATATTAAATGGTGCTCAAATACATTTAGCTTCAAATGTTTTTACAGAGTTAGATGATAATTTAGTAGAGCATTTTAATATTGGTGGGGAAGAAATCCCTCCATTTATGATTCGTCATGTGAAAAATATTGGTGCAGATCATTTAAGAGGAAAAGGTCTTCTTGATTTGGGAAGAGATACACTGGAGGGTGTTATGTCAGCTGAGAAAACTTTAACTGACAAATATAAAAAGGGTGGACTATTAGCATTCTTGTTAAATTTGGATGCCCATATCAATCCACAGAATGGTGCGCAGTCAAAGTTAATTAATGCAATTTTAGACCAACTGGAATCAATCGATGAATCAAGGTCTGTAAAAATGATTCCTCTTGGAAAAGGGTATTCAATAGAAACGCTTAAAAGCCCGCTAGACGATGAAAAGACCCTAGCATATCTAAATGTATACAAAAAGGATTTGGGTAAGTTTTTAGGGATAAATGTGGATACATACACAGAGTTAATCAAAGAAGATATTGAAAAAGCGATGATGTATATTCACAACAAAGCAGTGAGACCGATAATGAAAAATTTTGAAGACCATTTGAGTCTTCTTTTTTATGGTCAAAATTCGGGGAAACGAATTAAATTCAAAATTAATATTCTTGATTTTGTCACTTATAGCAACAAAACGAATATCGGTTATAACCTTGTGCGGACAGCCATTACTTCACCTGACAATGTTGCTGGTATGCTTGGATTCCCTAAACAAAATACAAAAGAATCACAAGCTATTTATATTTCAAATGATTTAACCGAAATCGGCAAGAAAGAAGCAACAGATGGTTCATTGGGAGGGGGTGAAGAGAATGAAAATTGAAGTTCGAGGAAATCAAGTCATACTTGATGGTTATGTAAATGTTGTGGACAGAGAAAGTCGGATGTTACCTTCTCCAAGGGGATATTTCAAAGAAAAAATTGTTCCTAAGACGTTTGAAAAGGCGTTAAAGAAGGCTCAAAACGTGGACTTGCTTTTTAACCATGATAAAAATAGAAAGCTTGGTTCCATTGAAAACGGAAATTTAGAATTGTATGAAGATAATATCGGCTTAAGAGCCATTGCTACGGTTACAGATGAACAAGTGATTGAGAAGGCAAGGAATAAAGAATTGCGTGGCTGGTCATTTGGTTTTGTTTCTGAAAAAGATTCATGGGAAGAAGGCGAATCTGGTGTTCAAAAACGATCTATTGAAGAATTAGAGCTTTTGGAAGTTTCTATTTTGGATATGACACCAGCATATGTTGCAACTTCAATTGAAACCAGGGGCGAAAATGCAACCATGATTGAAATGAGAAGTACAGAAGTAGCTGTAAAAACAGTTGTGGAAGATGATACAGAAGAAAGAAACAATCTTATTAAACAAATAAAAAATGTTTTGGAGGAAATGTGACATGAAATTAAAAGAAATCTTAAAAGCATCTCAAGCACGAAATAAAGCTCGATTAGCAGAATTGCAAGGTAAAGTAGAGAAGGGTGAAGTTCGTTCAGAAGAATTAGCAGCAGTTAAGGCTGAAGTAGAAGCATTAACAGAAGAAGCGAAAACCCTTGCTGATGTAATTGCGAAATTAGAAGAGGAAGAAAAAGAAGAAGATCCAGACAAAAAGAAGGATGAGGACCCAGAGAAAAAAGAAGATCCAGCAGCAAAAGAAAATCCAGATGCAAAAACTGAACTGTCAGAAGAGCAACGTTCTGAAATCATGGCAGCTATTGGAACAGGTCTTTCTACTAAAGGTCATAAATCTACTAAAAACAAAGAAACGGAAACTCGTTCAGCGTTTGCTAATTATATTGTGGGTAATATTGATGAGAAGGAAGCTCGTGCATTAGGCTTAGTTACTGGTAATGGCTCTGTTACGATTCCAGATTTTTTAAGTAAAGAAATTATTACGTATGCTCAAGAAGAAAACTTCTTACGTCGATTAGGAACAGGAGTAAAAACAAAAGAAAATATTAAGTATCCTGTTTTAGTTAAAAAGGCAGAAGCCCAAGGTCATAAAAATGAGCGAACAAATAATGAAATTCCGGAAACTGATATTGAGTTCGATGAAATTGAATTATCACCAACGGAGTTTGATGCACTTGCTACAGTAACGAAAAAACTATTAGCACGTACAGGTTTACCGATTGAACAAATCGTTATGGACGAGCTGAAAAAAGCTTATGTTCGTAAAGAAACTCAATATATGGTTAATGGTGATGAAGCTAATAATATAAATGATGGTGCATTGGCAAAGAAAGCCGTTGAATTTAAAACGGAAGAAAAGGATCTATACAATGCATTAGTAATAATGAAAAATACACCTGTTAAAGAAGTACGTAAAAAAGCACGATGGGTATTAAACACAGCAGCTCTAACAAAAATTGAAACAATGAAAACAGATGATGGTTTCCCATTACTCCGTCCATTTAATCAAGCGGAAGGTGGAATTGGTTATACATTATTAGGATTCCCTGTTGAGGAAGAAGATGCAATTGACATTACAGGCGAACCAGATACGCCAGTCTTCTATTTTGGTGACTTCTCTAAATTCTACATTCAAGATGTCATTGGATCATTAGAAGTACAAAAATTAGTTGAGTTATTCTCACGTACAAACCGTGTGGGTTTCCGTATTTGGAACTTACTAGATGCACAACTAATTCATTCACCATTTGAAGTGCCAGTTTACAAGTATGTTTTAAAAGAAACAACTGGAGCTTAATATGGATGAATTAATTGAGAAATTAAAATCTCATATTCATTGGGAAGAGGGGATGGATGAATCCATGCTCTCTTTTTATTTAACCACTGCACAAAAGTATGTTCAGAATGCGACAGGCTCACAGACCGAATACTTAGTGATTATGGTTGCCGGCATTATGTATGAATATCGTGTATCTGAAAAGGAATTAGAACAAGCACTTGATGCAATGACTCCTTTCTTTGTCCTGGAGGTGTTTAGCGATGCCGAAGAGACAGACGAATAAATTAAAATGGAGAGCTGATTTATTAAAGCTTGGTGAAACGATTGATCCAGATACAGATCGTGTTGTGATGGGATATCCATTTGAAAGGAATATTCTCTATAACAATATTGGCGTAACGGTTACTGATAAACATTTCAGTCGCCAGGATGGAAATGAAATCATGAAAAAGATTGAAGTTCGTTTAGATCGAGCGATTGAAGAAAATCAAAAAGATTATCGTATCAAAATTAAAGATACGATTTACAACATTGATAGAGTTTATGTCCGTGAAGATGAACGGATTATGGAGTTGAATTTATCTAATGCAAATTAATTTTGAGCAGTTAAGAGCAATCATGAAGCAATCCGGAATTCCAGTTTATCGTGATGGTGCTCCTACAGGTTCAGATTACCCTTATATTGTGTATGAATTTGTGAATGAACAGCATAAGAGGGCTTCAAATAAGGTTTTAAAGTCAATGCCTTTATATCAAGTCGCAGTTATTACAAAGGGTACTGAGCAAGATTATGAACCATTAAAGGATGTTTTTAATGAAGCTGGGGTATCTTATGCTCAATTTGAAGGAATGCCCTATGATGAAAATGATGATACAATCACACAATTTATAACGTATGTGAGGTGTATTAATGGCTAGTAATCATAATGGATTCGCTGATGCTTTGGAAGATATCAACACATTGTTACGAGTGAATAAACAAGTAAGTATGGACGTATTGGAAGAAGCAGCTAAATATTTTGCAGCTGAATTAAAAAAACGTATTAAGCTTTCAAATAAAAATAAACGAACACATTTAAAAAATAGTTTAAAAGTTGTTATTAAAAGTGATTATGTATCTGTGGAATTTGAGGACAAGGCTTGGTATTGGTACTTAGCTGAACATGGTCATAAAAAAGCAAATGGCAAAGGTCATGTGAAAGGTTTACATTTTGCTCAAAATACGTTTGATGCAGAAGGTGACAAGGTAGCAGACATTTTGGCTCAAAGAATAATTGATAGAATGTGAGGATGATATAAATGACAATTGAAAATAAAGAGATTCAATATACTGTGGGTATTGAAGACCTATTTATATGCATGATGAAAGGTGATGAAACAACAAGTACATTACCAACTTATGAGGCTACTGTTTATGGACAAACAAATATTTCTGATTTAACAATTTCCACTACGTCTTCAAACTTTGTTAAATGGGCGTCAAATAAAAAAATTATTAATATCCAAAAAAACACAGCGTTTGAGTTAGCATTTAACCTAGCTGGTTTAAATCGTGAAGTAAAAGATAAAATGTTTGCTAAAATACGTAAAAAAGGTGTTTCTTTTGAGACTGCAAAAGCAAAAGAATATCCTAAATTTGCAACTGGCGTTGTTTTTCCATTAAACGATGGAACTAAGGTTTTACGTTGGTATCCAAAGTGTACGGTTGCTCCTATTGAAGAATCTTGGAAAACACAAAATGAAGAAATGACCGTGGATGATATTGCATATAAAATTACAGCTGATCCGCTACTGTACAATGATGTGACGATGGCTGAATTAGATACAGGTGATGCTACTGCAACAGGTATCAAGGCGGAAGATTTCTTGAAGCAAGTTATTTGTGATGAATCTCAATTAGCAACGCTTGGTGGAACTACAGGACAATAAGGAGTGATAATATGGCACGTTTAAGTGATTTAGTTAATGTTGATATAAATAGAAATAAAATTAAGATACAGGGAGTAGAAATCCCTGTTATTTTTACAATGGCTTCATTTCCGTATGTGGAAGAGTCATATGGTGGAGAATATCATGTGTTTGAAAAAGAATTGCATGAAATGATGGCAAAAGAACAATTTAGTTTAGGTGAAAAAGAAATTAAATTAATGAGTACACTCATTTATGCGATGGTTCGTAGTGGTGGTACTGAATGTACACCTGACGAAATTAAAAATTCAATACCTATGTACGATTTACCTGGTGTTTTCAAAGTTGTAATGGAGATTTTCCAAGGTCAAACTTTCCAACATTCTGATATGGAGAAACTGAAGCAAGAAAAAAAGTAAAAAACATACTGACAAAAAATGAAGAATCTCAGTCCGAGTTGGACTGGGATTTTTATTTTTATGTTGGTAATACGTTGCTAGGTTTAAGTATGGATGATTTTTGGAAAATCACTCCTAATCATTTTTTGAAACAATTCATTATGCATCTTCGATACACCAATCCAGATGCACTAAATGAAGTCAAACCAAAACAAATCTATACGTTAGATCAGACTCCGTTTCGATAAGTGAGGTGAGAAAATGCCAGGAGGAAACAGAGAAAGAAACGTTGTTCTTAACTTTAAAATGGATGGACAAGTACAGTACGCTAACACGCTGAAACAAATCAATATGGTTATGAACAACGCCGCAAAGGAATATAAGAATCATATTGCAGCAATGGGTCAAGATGCCACTATGACTGATAAACTCCGTGCTGAGAAGAAAAAACTAGAGATTCAAATGGAAGCCGCAAAGAAAAGAACAGCTATGTTGCGAGCTGAATATGAAGCAATGTCCAGGGATACTAACACTACAGCTGAACAGCTTAACAAAATGTATGGAAAATTATTGGATGCTGAACGAGCTGAAACCTCACTTAATAATGCAATGAAGCGAGTGAATGAAGGTCTTTCACAACAAGGAATTGAAGCTAGGGAAGCAAGAGAAGATTTGGTGAAGCTACAAGAAAATACGAAAAGACTTGAAGCGGAACAAAAGAATTTAACGAGTTCTTTTAAATTGCAACAAGCGGAACTAGGCTCAAATGCTAGTGCGGCAGATAAATTACAGTTAGCTCAAAGACAGCTAGGTCAACAAATGCAATTGACCAATAGAGTAGTTGATAACTTAGAGAGACAATTAAGTGCAGCAAAGCGTGTGTATGGTGAGAATTCAGCAGAAGTACAGCAACTTGAAGCAAAATTAAATCAGGCGAAAACTACATTAAAGCAATTTGAAACCTCACTTCATGATGTTGATCAGAGTGGAGATCAAGCTGCAGACAGTATGGAGCAACTAGGGAAAAAATTAGATTTAAATAACTTAATGGAAGCTAGTGAAATACTACAAGGTATGTCACAACAATTGATTGAACTTGGTAAAGGTGCTGTAGGTATAGCAATAGATTTTGATAGCTCTCAACGAAAGATTCAAGCTTCTTTAGGTTTAACGGGGGAAGGTGCTAAAAATCTTCAAAAAATAGCGATAGATACCTGGAAAAAGGGATTTGGTGAAAGTCTTGAAGAGGTTGACCAGGCACTTATCAAAGTCTTTCAAAACATGAGGGATGTTCCAAATGAAGAACTGCAAATGGCATCAGAGGACGTTTTAACGCTGGCTAAAGTCTATGATGTAGACTTGAATGAAGCTACTCGTGGTGCAGGACAGTTAATGTCTCAGTTTGGTTTATCTACGCAAGAAACATTTGATTTACTTGCCGCAGGTGCTCAAGAAGGCTTGAACTATTCTGATGAATTGTTTGACAACCTTTCAGAATACGCACCGCTCTTTAAACAAGCTGGTTTCAGTGCTGATGAGATGTTTAACATTTTAGCGAATGGGACTCGAGATGGATCGTAAGAAATTGCGCCGCATATTAGCGATAATATGTAGGAAACCCTGAATATGCTGGGAACTCCTAAAGCCTTATGTACCATGGCGTGACAATCATAAGGATGAAACAATGGACAATCAGCAGGGATAGCCGAAAGGAAGCCCTCAACGACTACCAAAGGGCAACTTATTGAGTTGATGGTATAGTCTACTCCCTTTTAAATACTGCGAAAGCAGGGGTATTAAGGATAATCTCGATTATATTAACGATCTTGTAAAGGAATTTGGAATACGTGTTCAAGATGGATCTAAAGGCGTTTCTGAAGGTTTTGGCAAATTGTCAAAAGAAACTCAAGGTGTTTGGGCAAGTTTCAATGAAGGAAAAGCAACGACAGCCGATGTGTTTAACGCGGTTCTTAATGATTTAAAAGGAATGGATGACCAAGTTGCAGCAAACCAAATTGGTGTTTCTTTATTCGGTACTAAATGGGAAGACATGGGTGCTAAAGCTGTTTTGCATCTAAATGAATTAAACGGTGGTTTAGGCGAAACCAAAGGTGCAATGGAAGAAATGAAGAAGTTGCAAGAAGAATCCCTTGGTCAGCAATTTCAAAAAGCGTTAAGAGAAACACAAGCTGCATTTGAACCGCTTGGAAAGCAACTCGCTGAGTTAGCACAAACTATTTTACCTCCATTAGTTGAAGGGATTAAATCAGTAATGGATTGGTTTTCAAAATTACCAGAGCCGGTTCAAAACTTCGTTTTTATTTTAACTGGATTGATTGCTGTGGTTGGTATTTTAGCACCTATTATTGCGGCTGTAGTTGTATCCTTTGGAGCTTTGGGAGTTGCAATATGGCCGCTATTAGGTATCATAGTTGGACTTTCCGCTGTGATAGCTGGTGTTATAGCAGTAATTCAAAATTGGGGTGCCATAACCGATTGGCTTTCCGAAAAATGGTCGCAATTTAAAGATTGGTTTGGTGAATTGTGGTCTGGATTAGTTCAGGTCTGTAGCGATGGGTGGTCTTCCACAGTTAATTATTTTTCGGAAGCCTGGGCTTCCTTTGTAGAAATGATGCATAGTTTTTTCGATCCAATAGGTCAATTTTTTAGTGAATTGTGGTCAGGAATTGTCAACACAGCATCTTCTTGGTGGACAAGTCTTGTAGAAACAGCATCTCAATTGTGGGGGACATTAGTACAAGCTTGGCAGGATACGTGGAATACTATTCTCACAGTCTTAGATCCAATTATTTCGTTAATTTCTACCGTCCTACAGGCGGGATGGCTATTAATTCAAGCAGGTACGCAAATTGCCTGGGCTTTAATATCTAAATATATTATCGACCCAATAAATTCAGCATATAGCTGGGTAAGTGGAAAAATCGGTGAACTAGTTTCCTGGTTAAGTGGAAAATGGGAAGAGATAAAATCAGCTACATCAGCAGCGTGGTCATTAGTGAAGCAGTACATTGTACAACCTATTCAAGAGACATATACCTGGTTAAGCGGAAAATTAAGTGATTTGGCAACTTGGATACTTGGAAAGTGGGATTATATCAAATCAGCCACGCTTTCAGCCTGGAATACAACGAAAACATATATTATTGATCCGATTCGAGATGCGTATAACAGTGTTAGAGATAAATTCCAAGAAATTTATAACAGTGCTAGGGAGAAATTTGATGCCGTGAAAAACGCTGCACAAGAAAAATTTAATGCAGCAAAACAGAATATTATTGATCCAATAAGAGATGCTGCGGATACGGTGAAGGGTTGGATTGATAAAATCAAGGGATTCTTTGATGGTCTTAAATTAAAAATTCCGAAGCCTGAAATGCCAAAACTACCGCATTTTTCTTTAGAAACAGGGAGTAAAGAGATTGCTGGTAAAACAATTACTTATCCAACAGGAATCAATGTGGATTGGCGTGCTAAAGGTGGTATTTTTACTAGACCAACTATTTTCGGAATGAATGGTGGGCGTTTCCAAGGAGCCGGTGAAGCGGGACCAGAAGGTGTTTTACCTCTTAACGAAAAAACGTTAGGTGCTATTGGCAGAGGGATTGCTGCGACAATGGAAAATCAATCGCCTACAATTCATATTCACAATCCTGTGGTCAGAAATGACCGTGATATTGATCGCATGGTAGAAAAAATAGATAGTGCACTTGCACAACGTGGGCAAAATTTAAACGTTGGGATAGGGAGGAATACATTTGCTTGACATGGTAATAGATAACGAATTGGCAAGTGGTTACGGAATTTATATGGTAGGGCGTCCCGTTATTCCAACTGCAAAACGAAAAGTAGAATATATAGAAGTGCCAGGAAGACACGGTGCACTTACAAAGAAAGGGGCGTATGAAGATGTCCCTTTTAAAATGAAATTTAATGTATTAGAAGAGGGAAATATCAAACCCATCATTCGTCGTGTGAAACCATGGATTTTAAATGCGAAAATACTGTATTTCACTGATGATGTTGTTTATCGAAAAATAAAGAATGTAGAAATAGGTGATATTGCAAATGAAATTGAAGAGTATGGAGAATTTGAAGTTAATTTCACACTAGATCCATTTGAATATGTGGAAGATGAAAGCATTACGATTTTTGAGCCAGGGTTGATATATAACCCTGGTACAGAAAAGTCACAGCCGGAAATGGTGATCACTGCAAAAGGTACAGTGAATATAACCATAAATGATGTAACCTTTCAGCTTAAAAACATTGAAGGCTCTGTAGTTGTTGATTCTGAAATTTTAGAGGCGTATTTAGGAACAACACCTATGAATAATAAGATGGTTGGTGAGTTTCCAGTATTCAATGTTGGGAGTAATAAAATAACTTGGTCAGGTACAGTCCAATCAATAACAATCAAACCTAGGTGGAGATATGTATGATTATCTTATATAAACCAAACGAAACAGATTTTACGCATAATGGTCTTGGTGTGTTAGATGCAAATATTTATGAACCTGAAGTTGAAGAAATATTAAATGGTTTATATTCATTGACGTTTAGTTATCCGCTATTCGCTCCACATGGCTTAGAAATACAAGGAATGTGCATTGTTAAAGCACCAACTCCTGATGGTAACCAATTATTTAGGGTTTCTACGCCAACGGTTAGCATGGGGGAAATAAAAGTACAATGTTATCACATTTTTTACGATTTAACGGAAAATCTAATTGAAGATATATTCCCTGAGTCCACAGACGGGAACGGAGCAATGCATCGTATGTCAGAAGGCTGTCAATATAAGCATCCTTTTACTTTTTATTCTGATATCCCTAAGATTTCCAGTTCGCGTATTGTCAGAAAGAATCCAGTTGAAGCTATTTTAGATAGTGGTCAGGATAACTCCTTTATCAATCGTTGGGGTGGAGAATTAAAGCGAGATAACTTTGATGTAAAAATGTTAGTTAATCGTGGGATAGATCGTGGAGTTGTGATTCAACATAAAAAAGATTTATTAGGGTACGAAGGAAATGTGGATTGGAAAAGTCCAATTACTAGAATTATGCCGCAAGGATTCAATGGGTTGTTTCTTCCAGAAAAGTATGTTGATAGTCCACTTATCAATAAATATCCACATCCTAAGATAAAAGTTGTGGAATTTAAAGATATAAAGGCAGCTATTGGTGATAATGCAAATGATCCTGATGCAGTACCGCTCGAAGAAGCGTATAAATTATTACGTCAAGCAGCTAAAGAAATGTTTGATGTACAACATGTGGACCAGCCAAAAGGGACATATAAGGTGGAATTTCAAGAGCTTTCACAAACCGAAGAGTATAAAAATTACGCTATTTTGCAATATGTGTGGATGGGTGACATTGTTACTGTTAAACACATTGAAGATGGAATTGACGTTCAAGCGAAAGTTATAGCATATAAATATGATCCATTAAAGAAAGAGTACAAGAATATTACAATAGGTAATTACAAAGCGTCATTTACTGATATAGCAGGTAAAGTTGACCAAATGCAAAATGATATATCTGATATGCCAGCGTCTATATTAGAAGCAGCAAAAGAACATGCAACGAGCCTTATAAATAGTGGTTTTGGTGGTCATGTACGTAATTATCCAGACAGAATCTTAATCATGGATACAGAAGACGAAATGACAGCTAAAAAGGTTTGGCAATGGAACATAAATGGATTAGGTTATTCTTCCACAGGGAATAATGGACCATACGGAACCGCAATTACCATGGATGGACGCATTGTTGCTGATTTTATTACAGCAGGGACATTAAATGCAGCCTTAGCAAACATTATTAATGTTAATGCTGAATCTATTGTTGCTGGAACAATGAGAGCAAAAAATAATCGTTTTGGTATTAATTTAGACTTATCCGCAATTGAATTTTATTCTCTTACAGGTTCGCCAGCTTCCACGGTTTCACAAGCAATCGGTTCAGATGGAAGAGAAATTACGTATTGGACAATTGAAAGAATCAAGAATCCCAAAGCATCATTATCGATTGGGGTTCGTAATGCTGATGGTTCAGTTGGTAACAATATATTTATTGATGGACAATCTGGAAACGTAGCGATAAATGCTCCATTCTTTGAAACGCATGCTTATGGAAAGTTCTTCGGATGGTGCGATTTTGCGGGACCAATTAACTATACACCATCATCATACGTAAATTCACAATTACAAGGTACATCATGGACAATTGATAACATTGGTGGTCATCAAGGTGCTATTTTTGCACCTAAGAAGTCTGGTACGGGTTCGCTTGGAACGACTACTTGGACATG
>NZ_NUOT01000139.1 GCF_002584535.1 Bacillus cereus | reverse complement strand
CTAGTTTAGATACTAGGGGGGTCACTATACATGCTCATCAACTTAAGAAATTAATTGTTCCCCAAAATAAAAAAATGAACTGAATTTTCATGGACAACTATGAAGAGATAAAAATTTCGTTTTGGGGATACTCTAAAACATTAGGTTGATGGCGATGTGGCGGTACCCCATTGCTATCAAGTTAAAAAAACAAAATACCCCCTAAAATGAAAAAATACTGTAAAGTAATAATAAAGATTTGATATTATAATCAAATTATCTAAATGTTTATTTGGAGGTTTTATTAATGAACATTTTAAGTTCGTGGTTATATAACATGAAAATTATAAAATACTTATTGGGAAGGAGTTGATAATTTAAAACTAAAGGAGAGATATTCATGATATATAGAAAAGCAAATCAGAAAGATTATGATACAATTTTGAATATATGGGAAGAGTCGGTTTTAGCTACTCATCATTTTTTAAGAGATACCGATAGAGAAGAGTTTAAAAAAGAAATACCCTCATATTTCCCACATCTTAATGTCCAGTTATGGTATGAGAAAGAGGATTTAATTGGCTTTTCTGCTATAAATAAACAACACTTAGAAATGTTATTCTTAAAACCTAATAAAATAGGTAAAGGATACGGTAAAGCTATTATTAATTCTTTAATTAAAGACTTTGATATTACAACAGTTGATGTAAATAAAGACAATAAGAGTGCAACTAAATTCTATATTAATAATGGCTTTTTTATAGTAAGTGAAACGGAAACAGATTCTTCTGGACGTCCATACCCTATACTAGAGCTAAAGTTAAAATAAGGTAAAGGTGGAAATCCTCCCTTACCTTTGATTTTTGCACTAAACTGCGCGTTAGTCCAATAAGAATTAAACAACTTTATTGTCACTTAACAAATACGCTATTCTTTTCGTAGAATCATAGGAAAGGATGGCGTATTTTTTCATTTTAGGGGGTATTTTGTTTTGTTAGCTTGATAGCGATGTGGCGAGACCCCATGCCCATCAACCTAAAATTTTATTACACCCCCAGAACGAAATTTTTAGGCTTTCTTGTAACGAAAAAGCTTATTTATCGTTTTGGGGGTGACCTGTTTTCTTAGCTTGATGGCGATGGGGCGGTACGCCATTTTGAAATGAAAAATAATGATTGAAAGTCATATAGACAACATTCACCATAATGTTTCTATTTTTTTGAAAATGTACTAAAATGTGACAGAGGGGGATGTCATGAAAAAAGTTGTTGTGTTTTTTCTTATTGTAGCTTCTATATTGTCAGGATTTATTGCATTTCAACAAACCGATCATAAAGAGTTTGAAAAAATGAATAAGATAGAACAGAAGATAGGGAAAGAGTTCGTTATCCCAGATGTGCTGCTTTTTAGCAATCCTAGTGAAATCTATCCTATATTGCTTGAGGCAGCAAAGGAGTCACATACAAATATTTTTCGTACAAATGTTGTGTATCATGAAGATGAACAGGCAGAAATTTTGAAGTATGTGTTACTAACAACTGAAACGATATATTTTAAACAGTTTCAGTTAAGTGGGGGGAATGTGTTAAAGCCAAAAGACACATTCCAAGGTAATGCTTTTTTATCGACAGTACATACGAAAGATACAAAACAAAAGGGAGTAATAAAAGATTTTGGAGATAATCATGAGATTACAATTAAACCGCTTCAAACGTCGTACGAACATTTACCTATGGCAGGAAGATATGTTGTAGAAGGAGTAGATGATAAATCATACAATGCATTTTTAAAGCTTTTTTCTAAAAAGCTAAATCAGCATTTTAAGCCAAAACAGTATATTGTAGCTGACGATTTCAAACGTAATCTTAGTAATAACGAAGAAACTTTTGATTCACCAATAAGTTATTTATCGTATGTTCAATATATCGTGTTTATCGTACTTTTATGTTTTCTCATTTATTATGTATTTAACGAAGCGAAAAGAATTGGAGTTATAAAAATGCATGGCGTATCGAATGGACGTTTATGGTTTATTGTTCTAGGTAGAACCATTGTTAGTATGTTTATTTTATCGTTATTCATTTCCGTACTTGCAGCTGCTTTCGTAAAAAATGTAACTTCGGGGTTTATATACACCATAGTGCTTGATCAATGCAAAACGTATTTTATCATTACAATAGTGTCTCTCGTTTCATATTTTTATATCTCCAAAATTAAAGTCAATCAAATTATTAAAAATAGAAAAGATACGAAAGGTATATTTGTATTCAATACGCTATTAAAAGTTATCTGTTCCATTTTATTTGTTTTATTAGGAACGCCTATTTTAGAACAATATATTACAGTGAAAGAAAAACAAGAGAATTTAAAAAACTGGGAGAAAAACAAAGATTATGGTGTCTTTAATCCACTATTTACTGGAAATGATGAAGGCCAACAAGGAATGCATAAAACGGATTCAAGTATAAATGGTAATCTGTATCCTATTTTAAATAAAATGGGAGCGGTATTAATTGATTCCAAGGAGTATGAAGAGTTAGAGCTTATTAGAAACAAGGATTATAAAGGAATTCGGTCAGTTAAAGTGAATAATAATTACCTTCGTGAATTTCCGCTATATGACATACATAATCAGCGCGTGCAAGTTACAGAAGATATGGAAAACTGGATTTTATTAGTACCTGAAAAATATCAGAACAGGGAAAAAGAAATTCTTCGTTATTTTGGAGAATGGAGAAAGCCAGCAATAGAATATGAAGAAAAAAGAATGCAAAGAGAGGTCCCAAATCATTTACGCAATCGAAAAATAGATATTATTTGGATAAACAACAATCAGGAAATCTTTGGTTTCAATCCAGATGTATATAAATCTAATCATAATAAGATTAAAGATGAGATTATTGAGGTTATGACAGAGAAAAATAGTCTTGTTGGAGAAAGAGACCTTATATTAGGCGGAGGGGCGAACGATCCTTTAAAGATTAAGTTAATTGACAGAGATGCAGGATTAACTTATAAGGCTTTGGAGCCAGAACTTAAAAGGCTAGGACTAGATGATAATTTAAAATATCTTGTAACAGTTGACCAATATATTTTAAAAGATATATACGATATGCAGCAAACTATAAAAATGTTATTTATGGTTACTAGTGGATTAATTGTCGGCATATTATTTTTGGTTACACAGAATATTATTGTGTATTTCAATAAAAATCAGCAAAAAATAGTGGTCCATCGCTTATTTGGCGTAAGTTTTTTTAGAACGTATAAAGGATACATGTGGTTATTTGTATTGATGTGGGTCGTACAACTATTAATTTGCTTCATCGTAAAAAAAGAGTTTGATATGAAATTGTTTACGGTGGTGGCAATGCTTATTTTAATTGAATTTATCGCGTCTATTATCGCATTAATCACTATGGAGCGAAGAAAAAAAACAACGGTCATTAAAGGAGGTTCATAGAAACAAATGCAGTATATATGTGAACTGATAGATGTTAGTAAAAGTTATGGCAATCATGCGGTTTTAGATGAGTTTAATTTGAAAATTTGTGAAGGGGAAATGGTTGCGATTACAGGGAAAAGTGGATCTGGTAAAACAACGATTCTTAATATTGTGGGAATGCTTGAAAATCCAGATAGTGGAGTCGTTAAATTGTTTGGTGAAGAGAGCCCTAATATGAGTTCTAGTAAAGCAAATAAGCTTCTGAGAACGAAAATGTCGTATCTCTTTCAAAATTACGCACTCATCGACAATGATACTGTAAATAAAAATTTAGAAATCCCCTTGATTTATGCGAAAAAAACAAAAAAGGAAAAGAAAGAATTAAAAACAGTCGCCTTAGAAAAAGTTGGGCTGAGCGTATCATTACAGCAAAAAATACACGAGCTTTCAGGTGGTGAACAACAAAGAGTCGCCATAGCAAGGATACTCCTAAAGCCGTGCGAGTTAATATTGGCCGATGAACCAACAGGCTCTTTAGACGATAACAATAGAAATGAAATTATACAAATTTTAAAAAATCTAAATAAAGAGGGAAAAACAATTGTTATTGTCACCCATGATCCATATGTAGCACAAGTATGCAATAGAGTCATTGAGATATAATTTTTGCGGAAATGAGAATATTAAGGGGAGAGGAAAAGATGCATATACAACAATTCAATCAATACATTGAAGAACTATTTGGAGAACATTTATTATTAAACAAATTCCAGCATAAACTAATGTGAATTTTGTCACGCTAAGGAAACCTAACAACAGAAATGAGTATAAATTTTTCTCTAACTATTTGATTATAGCGAATATGACTTGGGTATAATTGATAGATGAAAATTTATTAGTTTTCTTTATCGAATACAAAAAACGGTTCTGTTGCAAAGTTTTCTAAACTAAGCTACACTTTCGAAAAAGAAAACGAGGAGAATCACAGATGGGATATTTTAAAGGGAGACAGTTCAAGAAGGATATTA
>NZ_NUOT01000138.1 GCF_002584535.1 Bacillus cereus | reverse complement strand
TCCATCGCTGGCATTATATTCGGCATTTGATTATTATCCATTATTGGCATCGTAATATTTGGTGGTGTTACTTGTGGAATAACAAGATTTTCTTTTGTTACATGCGGCGATACTATATTGCCTACATTTTCCTTTTGCACTTGCGGCGATACTATATTGCCTACATTTTCCTTTTGCACTTGCGGCGATATTATATTACTTACATTTTCTTTTTTCGTTTGCGGCGATATTATATTACTTACATTTTCTTTTTTCGTTTGTGGTGACACGATATTGTTAGACTTCATCTTATGAATTTGTGGAGCGATTAACTCGCTTCCTTTTTTTATTACATCTGAAATTTTATAATCTTTTTTAGGTTTGATTGGTGGTTGTGGCGGCTGCGGCAATATATTCACTGAAAACTTTGTGCTTGCTTTTCCCGCGGGTTTCTCTATCTTTTCTACAACTTGTGGCTTTTCAATTACAGCCGGTTTTTCAACGACAGGCGGCTTTTGAATAGGTACTTCTTTTTGTATTGGTACTTCTTTCTGAATTGGTTTTT
>NZ_NUOT01000137.1 GCF_002584535.1 Bacillus cereus | reverse complement strand
CGTTTTGCGTTGTTGCTATCAGCGACTCGTATAATATTACACTTCTATATAGTAATAGTCAATGACTTTTATTAAATAAAATTAATTATCGCTCTGAATTGTAACCAAGATACTTCTTGAATCGCTTTCACGAGCTTGTGATTCTGTAACATATTGGATACTTGCAAATCTTCTATCCCAATCACATCGTGGTTTTTGATGATCATCGTAGATAGTTTTTGTAAGTAATCAGTTCTTGCATTTGTGATTCGTTCATGTATACGAGCCACTTTGATTCGCTGTTTATGCCAGTTCACTCCACCTTTTGTACGACGAGACAAAATGCGCTGGGCATGAGCGAGCTTCTTCTCTAATACCCGAAACCATTTCGGATTACCAAATACTTCTCCCATTGAAAGAATCGCAAAGTTTTTCACGCCAACATCCACACCAACAGCGGAACCTGTCTTTGGCAATTCTTGCACTTCTATTTCGGCAAGAATCGAGACAAAATATGTTCCACTTGGATTCCTTCTCACAGTAGCGCTCAAAATACATCCTTCTACCTCACGACTTTTGGCAAACGTGACAAGGCCAAGTTTCGGTAACTTTATTTTATTCCCTACAATCGCGATGTTCCCATTTGTGCGCTTCGTTGTATATGATTGAACTTTATTGTTTTTTGACTTAAACCGAGGTGCTTTGTTTTGTTTGTTGAAGAATCGTGAATACGAGTCAGCGAGGTTGTAAAGAGAAGATTGAAGAGCCGTGCTGTCACTTCTTTGAACCATACAAATTCTTTTTTGAGTGCAGGTAGTTGCGAAGAACAAGTGCCATAGGTGAATCCTTTCCCTGTTTCTTTATATCTATCATTCCATTTTGCTAAAAAATAATTGAATACAAAACGAGAACACCCCATTGTTTTCGCGATACGTATTTTTTGTTCTGCATTAGGATAGATCTGGAACTTATACGCTTTATGGACAAGCACCACTTTCCACCTCACTTTCTATTTTAGTTTTTCTACATGCTTTTTTCACGATATGCATGAGAACGATATCGGAATATACTCAAAAATACTTCTCTCGTATCATTTCTTCTTTTTTTGTCGAAATTCCTCTGCCATCATTCAAAAATGTATACATATGGAAAGACTTTTATAATGGAACAATTCCTTCTATGTAAGAATACTTCTTCCACAAGGAGAAATATTAGGATTTTACCTAACCGCCATTCATCTCCCACCTACTCATTGGCCCATGTCCTACCCATTCCTTGAGGTGGGAGTTTTCTGTCGGGAAATGATAAATAGCCTTGCTCCGAATAAAAATTCAGACTGCCAATCACGTTGTTTCATAAAAAAAAGCGCATTGCAATAAAGCGAGTAACCTCTTCAAAAAAACCTGCTGATAGACCGATAACTATAGCAAATAAAAAGAGGATGTCGCATTCAATGAATCACACATCCTCTTTTTACATTTCTGTATTAATATGTTTTATACTTTCTATCTTCCTTAGTTTTTCGATCTACAGATTTTATTAGAACACGTAGCTTTTCTTGATCGGCCCATATAACTCCACATAAAACTAGCACCCCACCTATTAAAGTTTTCCATGTTAAGGATTCATTTAATAAACTAATCGAAGCAATAATACTTATAAGTGGTAGAGCATTTAAATATAACCCACTTACTGATGCCGCAACTCTTTCTAATGCCTTATTCCAAAACCAATAAGATAGGATTGTTGCACAAACAACAAGATACGTAAAACTAAGCCCAGCCTTCCATGTATCTATTTGAGGTAGACCATTGTAAAAAGTTTCAATAACCGCAAATGGGAATAGAATAATTGCCCCTATGATTAATGTTAATGTTGTAAACACTTCATTTGATAGATTTTTTTCTTGTTTTGGCCTTTTTAATAATATTGTATAAAAGGCAAATAAAAAAGTACTTAATAAAATAAGCATATCTCCAACTAGAGAAGCACTTTGATTATTGCTACCAGATGGAATAGTAATACATATTACTCCAATAAAACCTAATATAATCCCAATCCAATAGTTTAACTGAATCTTTTCTTTTAAAAATAACGCCGAAAAGATTATCGTAACTAACGGTAAAGCAGCATCAATAATACTAACATGCAATCCACTCGTTAAAGAAATTCCATATGAGGTAAACATAAAGTATCCTGCCACACCAGTAAAAGATAATACGCTTATCCGTTTCCACGGAACATCCCCATTAATAATATTTTTTCGTAACTGCTGAAAAGAAAACAATAAACATATCCCACCAGCAAAGCAAAGACGAAGAAATAATAAGGTGAATGGTTGAATGGACTCTAACGCCCATTTTGTCGGAGCAATCGCTACTCCCCATAGTATAATTGCTACCAGTAACATACTTATCTCTTTCATAAATCTCCACACCCATTCAAAAAGATATATTATGTATTTTTCCCTTGTTGAATATGTTTGTAACTTCAATTCCCAATAAGCTATAAAGAAAACACTAATCCCTTTTCATACATATTGTTTCATTAAGGTATATTTTCTCTTCAATAGTATAACTGATTTATTCCGTATTATTTTCTCAATTGATAAGACATCTAGTAAAACTTGCAATAGTATGTAAAAACACAAAAAAGACGAGTCAT
>NZ_NUOT01000136.1 GCF_002584535.1 Bacillus cereus | reverse complement strand
ATGATGAAAAAAGGACAACTTCACTTACAGGTGAAGTCGGCCCAAAATGAAGGTAGATTCAGACATAAATTATTTGGAATTGTATCATAATCTACCATTGAACAGTCTATGCAGGTTTCTATGCCTCTATCAAATGATTTTTGCACCAGAACCAAAAAATTCACTAAATCTTTTAAGGTAATACAAAAGTTATTTTTATCCAAAATCTAGTTATCGTTGCGCACAATAAAATGATTCAATAAATTCACTGTAGAATAAATATCTTTGATATCAACCATTTCAAAAGGTGTATGTGTATAACGAGTTGGAACACCAATAAGTGCTGAAGGAATACCGCTATCAAAAAAAGCTACTCCGTCAGAACCATAATTACTATAAATACCAATTTGGTAAGGGATATTATATTCTTTAGATACATCCTCTAAACCCCATGTTATTTTAGTATCATAATGAATAGCTCCATCCTTATAAACTAACGTCGGCCCGCCGCCTAATCTAGTAGGATAGTTTTGTTCATTTACAGTTGGTATATCTCCCACTAAACCGCTATCTAGAGATATTACCAGATCGAAGTTCATCCTTGAACCTAAAGCAGACGCGCCATGTGCTTTATTCTCTTCCTGTACTGTAGCTCCATACCATACTTCATAATTTAATTTGGAAACGTCTATTTTCTTCATAAGGATATCCATAACAAGGAGCCCAATCCGATCGTCAAACGCTTTTCCTATAAGCCTATCTCCAACTTGAGTTAATTCCCTTGTCCATACTACGCTAGAGCCAATATGGACTCCTAATTTTTCTACTTCTTCTTTACTATTAAGCCCCATATCTATGAATAGACTATTAAAATTTAAATTTCCAGATCTTTGCTGTTCAGTAAGGACATGACCAGTAGATGTAGCAAAAACTCCTGTTGCTACCTTCCCTGTTCTACTTATTACTTGAGCTAGTTGCCCTATCATATGTAAATGATTAGGACCAGATCTATGTGCTTCTTGCACTGGATCAATTAATAAAAAGCCATCAGAGGTAATATACCTTACAATAAATCCAATTTCATCCATGTGTGCTTGAATTAATAATTTAGGACCTTTTCCACCAATTTTACAAATTAAATTTCCCACTTTATCGTTAAAGCATTCTTCGGATTTATTTATCCAATGTTTCTTTAACCAATCACTGACTATACATTCATGACCAGCTGGACCAGGTAAATTTATTAATTCTTCTAGTGTTTTAGAAATACTTTTCTCAATTACAAGTTCATCTACCTTTAACATTATTAGATCCCCCTATATTTTAATTAATTCATATGGGACACTGACTAGCTTTATTTTACGTACCATGGATCTTATCTCAATAGATTAGAATCTATTAGTACAAATCTCATAATTCTTGTTATGACAGGGTTTATATCCTTACCGTTGTAAATTGCCTACTCCTAAAAAAGTATTATTTCACATGTAGAAACGAAAGTTACACAAGTAATTTTGATTAACTTGATGGGTATATAATAGTCCCCCTTAAATAATAAACAACAGTACAATCAAAATGCTATTTTATGTAATTTTCTAGAAGTTAAGTTCTTATAAAATTAATTTGAGAAATATAATTATTAAAATGATAAATGGACAAAATCAATGAAATAGAAATGTAAAGGTATATCAAGAATTATCTATCTAATTAAATATAAAACAGCAAAACGAATTTTAAAGGTGTACCTTTCATAATAAGTTGAAACATATATTTAAAATATAGTTTAACCGTTTTAAAAAAATTGTATTACGGATATGTTTATCTAAAGAAGGGGAGATTAACTTGAGGAAATGTGAGCCAAGCTCAAGATATTGAGCTCGGCCCTTAGGGATGTATTTTCTTAGTGAATGTAATTCATATTATCACCTCCTTTAATGGATATTTGGAGAACAGAAATTTAAAACACATAATAAATTAACTAATATTGTTAGGAAAAAGAAACTGGCAACAACTCAATACCTCTTGAAGTAGCTGTGACCCTACGTGTTGGGCGTCTCAATAATCGTAAACGACTCGACTCTTCTAAAAGACATAAAATCAATTCTTTAATTGCTAATTTACCAAAAAAAGTTCCTACACATGTATGTGGTCCCCAACCAAACCCCAGATGTGGATTTTTTGAACGGTCAAGAATTATACTATCAGGTTCAGGAAACACTTCCGGATCCCTATTGGCTGCAGCAAACAGTACTACAATTACATCACCTTTCTGAATTGTAGTATCTCTAATTTTTGTCGTTTTGGCAGCTATGCGACCCGTTCCTTGTGCTGGTCCATCAAAACGAATTAATTCATCCACCCCAGTGTCAATTAAAGATTTATCATTTAATTTATCAAATACTTCTGGATGTTCTAATAGAGCAAGTACGACATTACCAAATACAGCATATAAAGATCCAAAACTTGCATTGAACATCGTACCGGTTGTATTACGAATGTAATGCTCAGGAACATTTGTGTTTTGAGCATGCTTTCTAATGTATGAAACAATTCCTGGCCTATCTTCAGCAGCAAACCACTCACCAACAAGAGCATTAAGTTTTTCACGTGCTTGATTACCTGGTTCAATATTCTCAGGTCTTAGTCCTGAATCCATTTGTCGAGTAATAGCTTCCGATATTTCAAGAAAAGAATCCAAGTTTGGCTCATCAACACCAAGCGTAATTGCTGTCATACTTAATGCTAGCGGAGCGGAAACCTCTCTCATAAAATCAAATTCATTTATTGATTTGTGTTTTTTTAAAATATCTTTAATTAATACATGTATTTTCTCTCGAACATTATTAATATCCTGTGAATTAAAAGCTCTCGTTAATAGATTACGCAAAGGTATATTGTCAGGTGGATCCAAAGATTGAACAGTATGACGTACATCTGGAATTTCAACTCCAACTCGTCTCCTATCAGTTGTAAACACTTCATGATTACGTAGCACTTCTTTACAATCATCGTATCTTGTTAATACCCATGATTTCATTCCTTCATGCCAATAAACGGGAGCGTTCTCTCTTAACTTTTTATAAATAGGATATGGATTCAATAATGTTTCAGGATCGAGAGGATCATATTTAAGTTCTATTTTTTGTAACATAATCGTCTCCTTTCACAAAAAAATATTTTTATCTTTTTCTATAAATTAACAAGAGCTCTCCTAATCACCAATACCATCCTTAATTGCCTCCTCACGAAGGGATTCTAATTTGGAAATTGATCGAATCTTATTAGCATAAATAGGAGCAGCATGAGTTATGCTAAATTCACTAGCTATTATTGCACTCGCTAAAGAGATGTCAGTAAACTTTTTTCCTTTCTCATTAAAACTCTGTAGTTGATTTATAATTGATAAATCAACTTTAACATTTTTAGCATAAATGTAAATATTTTGAATTTATAGAAATATTATTTTGATTATTATGAATATTTAGACAAAAGTGATTTTAATTTTGAACAAAGTTACGATGTTTTGCCCCTTTGGATCTGTTTATCTAAAGGGGTATTTGGGTTCTGGTGCAAAAATAAAAGAGAATAAAGTGTATGTTTGGGGGTATCTCATTTTTGTTAACTTGATGGTGATGTTTCCGTACCCCTAATATGTTATTAAATTGCAGCGCTCGAAAGAGTGCTTTATTTTTGATATCAACAGCAAAAAAAGCACATGAAATGGGGATAACATGTGCAAGCAAATAATAACTTAGATAACTTACCCATAACATAAAAGCTCTGATCTAAGGGGCTTTTTATTTTTTTATCAATAAAATAATGATCTGGATATAAAAACACTCGTACCGGAGTGTTTTTTAATATTTAGGACCCATCATCAAAAATTGGTTTGATAGGGCTTCTGTTGCCTTTCTATACTTTTCTAAATCACCTTCTATATTTTTAAAAGCGTCAATTCTATAAACAAGTTGGTTTTCTAACTCAGTAAGCCTGCTTTCAACTTCTTTTGAAGTATTTCCATCCCATCTGTCAGCTAAAACCGATTTTATAGATCTCAAATTTTTTCTATGACTCTCTAAATCTGATATACACTTCACTAAATCACTTTGCGCGCCTAATACATCTACAGCGTGATTAATAACATCATAATTTTTCATACAATCCCCCCTTCTGCTAACTCTTAGTATCTACTTGTTTGAATTTATCCGCTTGTTGATCTATAAAGTCCGCTGCTGAACGAACTGGCTCCATATAACTTCTTTGAAAACCATAAACAGCATACGTTATCGTGTTAATTAAATTTCCATCTACACTAGCTGGTGATTCGTGTAATACATTAATTATTTTATTACTTGCTCCAGTAAGCTTTTGATTTATATCTTCTATTTCCCTTTTTAAATCTGATGTAATTTGCTTTATCTCTTCTACTGATAGACGAATTCTTATTTCACCTGCACGAGGAGAAGATAAAAGCCTTTGGCCAGTTTCCCCGTCATACATATTCGGCATATTTAATAAACCATATTTATCATAAGAAAAATTATCCAAAGAATGATAATTCGGTCCCACACCTGTCAGGACAGCCCTCGAAATATTGTATTCGATCATTGCACTAATGACTACCGGATTATATCGATTTATCTTATGAATAAAATTATTATTTTTCGCATTAGGCTTATCTGTATAATACAAATGTCCAATACGACCTCTTTGTGTATTATCATTCCCTGTAAATCCTGTAAATACTGTATCATTAGGGTTTCCATAAGTTGTAATTAGATTTTTATACTCTCCCCTTAATGCTTTTTCTTTTTTATCTTCAGGTAATAAATCAATAACATTTGGAGCTTCAAAACTTACAGCTGGCACAGCATTTAAAACCCCTGCATATTCACCTAAACCGCCACCTAAAGAATGACCGGTTAATGTAAGTTGATACCCCTCTAGACCATTTTTAGGATCTGCCATATACTTCTTTACCTCTTGTGTTAAAACATCAGCATTAGTAAATTGACTTTCTTCTACTTCTTTTTTAGCTTTTTCTCTAGCTGCAGCAAAATTAAATTGCTCAGTTATGGGAAGTGATGAAGTATCAAATTTGTTTAGGTTATCTAAACGATCTTGACTTTTTCTAACACGTCCCCCTATAACATCACGTAAATCTGCATCATAAAAATCAGGAGCCTCCCAGGAACCACGATAAGCAATAACAATTTGTTTCGTTTCATCATTTTTATAAATGGTTGCATCAAAACTATTATTAGGATTATGTAATGATACAGAAGTAGGTATCTCAACACGTTTCCAAACTTCCACATGATTTCCGACTTTTACTTCAACAGAAGAAGCATAACCATAACTTTTCTTCGATAAACGAGCAAGAGCTTTATCACTAACTGAACTATTCATAGTTTCCCTCTCCCTAAAAAAGATTTATAGTATGAATTATAAAACAATTTAAGGAGGGAAAATATGGGTAATTTAAAAAAGAAAAGCATTATAATTTTAATCGTTGTAGCAATTATAGTTTTAACTATAGGATGTACAGTAAAGTTTATTCATGATAGAAATACTATAAAAGAAAAATCTGCTAAAGTTGCAATACAACACATGAAAAAAGAAAAAAATATAGATTTTGTGGTAACCGATGTCAACATTGAAACACGTTTTGAACTCAGAGGTTCTATTACAGTTAGAGGTTATGATAAAAATGATAAACAAAAAAGGCTTTACGTTGATATAAATAAAATCCAAAATTATACGGTGGAATCTTGGGGAGAAGAATAATCATTTTCCAACAGAAAACTATCACCCCCAAATACTATGTTAATAGGGCACCTTATAGGCCTCACCATATCAAAAAAAGAAAATTGTACGTTTAGACACATTTTGGACACAATTTAACTAGTACTCTGTACGCTAAGCGTAAGGCTAATTAAATAAGTTAATATGAGCCAGCAGAAGATGTTGCAAAAATTAACATATATGCAACACTTCCCTTGGGCTTGATTTGGTTCTGGTGCAAATAATAT
>NZ_NUOT01000135.1 GCF_002584535.1 Bacillus cereus | reverse complement strand
TATAGTTTATTATTATCTTTTATAGATTTTATAAAAGTGGGCATATCAAATAAACCCTGACGGGTTTCAATTTTTTTACTATGCTACCTGATGAGTAGAAGTGGTATACTCATAAACAACACCCAAAACATACTAAGATTAGTAGTGTAAACCAATGCATTGGTTTACACTACTATTTTTTTATAGTAGAAGTGAAGAGTAGGTCGCTTTGATATTGGGATTTTAAATCCGTACCCAAAACAGACCTTCTTCACTTACCTTATTTGAATCAGTTTAGTATGTGGATCCTTGAGATCGTGTATAAGAAATGGGAATCGATAAGAGTAAGATGAGGACTTCAATTCTACATAAGGAGGAAAAATATGCAACATGTAATTGCGTTTGATGTTAGTATGGGAAAAAGTTATATGGTTATTTATAATGCTCAAAAACAATGTGTTTTTGAAAGTGAAATCAATCATTCTAAGCCTGATTTTGAAGAACTACGAAAACGAATAGATCAACTTATGAATGAAAATAAGAAATCACCTCACATTGTGTTCGAAGCAACTGGTGTCTATTCGAGACAACTAGAGCGTTTTATGCAAGATAACAAGTTTGAATACTTTCTGTTGAACCCTTTAGAAGCGAAATTACAATGTGACTCCTTACGGATTCATAAAACCGATAGAAGCGACGCGCATCAATTAGCTCTCACACATTTCACGGCTTCCCGGAGGGAAAAGACAGGCACAGATAACTTATTTTATCAATTAAAATCACTCTCAAGGTTCTATAATGAACTGGATGACGAATTATCTTTGATTCGTAGCCGAATGCATAAAGTCATTCAATTGACATTTCCGGAATTGGAACAGATTTTCATAACTAAGTCAGATTTATTTCTAAACTTTGTTCAATTATTCCCTCACCCAGACTTTGTTCAAAATCTTTCTAAAACGGTCATGAAGAATCAGATTCGTAAGAATACCAATAAAAACATCTCAATCCGTATAGCAGAAAAGAAGGCTATGGAAGTACTTGAGGCTGCCAGGTATTCTTATCCAGCCGTACGTCAGGATGACGTTTTATGTGAACAACTCAAATCGTACGCGAAACGCTATCAGGAGCTCCTTCATCAAAAAGAACAGTGTATCACGAAGATGGTACGATTAGCTGAAAGTCGCACAGAATATCCAATTATTCTTAGTTTTCCGGGAATAGGTCCCAATACGGCTATACGCTTGTTAGCTGAAATCGGTGATATTACTCGCTTCAAGAATAACAAACAACTTAATGCATTTGCAGGTATTGATATACGCCGTTTTCAATCAGGAAAAACTTTTTTCAAAGATAAGATCAATAAACGTGGAAATAAGCATCTGCGTAAGCTTCTTTTTCTCATTATCCAGAACATGATAAAACTACGTCGTTACGGACAGAACCACATTGTTGAGTATTATGATAAATTAAAAACGCAACCTTATAACAAATGTCATAAAGTTGCGTCAATCGCATGTGTAAATAAGTTATTGAAGCTTCTCTTCTACCTTATTACACATAATATACACTATGATTATCGGTTAACCGCCTGAAATCATAGTCTCATTCATCATACTATATTTATTCCCCCTAGTAAAAAAATGAATACATATTAGGGGTATTTAGTTTGCATTAAATTTAATATATGCGATATTCAATTGATTAAAAATCTAAAAATAATGATTGACTAATCGTAAGAAATATCAAAGACTGTCTTTTTCTCATAACGATGAGATTTTCGTCCGTTACGCTGTAGGAGGTTAAACAGACGAAGGAGAACCTTTGATAATTCTTGGGTGTTTTTGTGTAATGCTTGGTAAAAAAGTAAAAAATAATCCTTAATTATGTACATCGCTTTATATTCACTTAGCTCTTTCTGTTTCTTACGTAACAGGAGTTCTCGCATTTTAAACATAGTAGAAGAACATAATAGAATACTAATGAGTTGCCCATAAAGGTGACATTCTAATC
>NZ_NUOT01000134.1 GCF_002584535.1 Bacillus cereus | reverse complement strand
AAAGATAATAATAAACTATATGAAAAGACCGCATTTTCCATAAAAATATACCTTAAGTTGATGGATGTGGGGTAGCACCACATCGCCATCAAGCTAAGGTTTTGAAGTACCCCCTAAATGAAAATTTTCTTTCCCTACAGTTAGTTATTTTGAGAAGTCAGCTCATTTTTATGTTTTGAGGGCCATTTGATGAGCATAGGATATCAAAAAAACAAGTTAAGATTAGTAATTATATACTATTTCATTTCATACAAAAGGAATTTGTTCATTATTAACGAAAGTGTATGTTAACTAGATGAATTCATTCATACACAGTACTACAAAAAGACATGGGAACAATCTCATATCAAGATACATAATTATAATCCATTTAAAAAGCTAGTAAAATTAAGGAGAAACATCGTATGGGGAAAAAAGTATTGTTCTTTGGAGATTTTGGAATTGACGATACGATAGCTATCATATATGCGCATTTAACAGATAAAATTGATGTTATAGGAATTGTTGCAGACTATGGGAACGTACCTCAAGCTGAAGTTGTTAGAAATGTTCGCTTTTTACTTAAAAGTGTAGGAAAAGAATATATAAAAGTGTTTGGTGGGGCGGAGCATTCTATGTCTTCAGAAGCTGAAACTTTTTATCCAGAAGTTCACGGTAAATTTGGGATAGGGCCCATTCACCCAGGACTAGAGCTTCAAACATTTGAGAATTTTTTTGAGGTTCTCGCACTTATTAAGCAGTATAAAAATGAACTTATTATCGTGAATACCGGAAGGCTAACTTCACTTGCAACTTTATTCCTCCTTTATGGAGATGTGATGGAATATGTACATTCTTATTATATTATGGGAGGAGCTTTTCTATATCCAGGAAATGTTACTCCCATTGCCGAAGCCAACTTTTATGGCGATCCTGTTGCGGCCAATATTGTAATGAGATACGCAAAGAATCTATCAATTTTTCCTTTGAATGTTACACAATCGGCTATCGTAACACCAGAAATGGTCAATTATATTCACTCTAAAGGAAAAACTAAGTTTTTAAAGCCCCTTTTAGACTATTACTATTATCAATTTTATCAGAAAAAAGTTCCTGGAATACAAGGTAGCCCAATTCATGATGCGCTCACTTTGATTGCAATTAATCGTGATGATATTTTTACATACCATCAATCAGCAGTGACGGTTAATGTACTTGATACTGTACGAGGGCAAAGTATAGGAGATTTTAGATCTACTTTTGAACCAGAAACATTCGGTAATCGTCCAAAACATAGGATTGCAATACAAATGAATTATGAACAGTTTTTTAAGGAGTTTATGACTGTAACGACTGGCGACCTATTTTAGTGAATACCCTTATATATAAGGGTATGTTTTGCTATCAAGCTAAGATTTTTAAGTACCCTCTAAATGGAAATTTTGTGTTTTTATAGACCTGAAATTTATTTTTATCGTTCTTGGGGTAACTTATTTTCTTAGCTTGATGGGCATGTATGGTGACCTCTATTAGGATAAACGGGCGTTGATGTTATAAAAATTTATGAATCTCTATATAATAATTTTTGGCTTTCTTAAGAAAAAATTAAGAAATTTGATCAGTATTTATTAAGAAATGCTATTTATAATTCAAAATACCCCTTAAAAAAGAAAATATAAGTAAATATTATATATAAACGATATAATTTTTATTATTTTGCGACTTCACATATTTTCCTCAAACACGTGAAGACGTAAAACACTAATAAGACGGAGGAATTTTGATTGATGAAAAAGTTTTTATTTTTTTGTAGTATTTTATTAATAATAGGAGCAGGATATTGTTTCTATCAAGCATTGCCAAATGTACTGCTTGTATCTGGGGATCAACAACAAGTAGAAAAAGTAACAGAAGAATATAAGTCTAAATTAAGTTCATCTACGCAGTATAAAGAAAAACAGTTGTGTGGTTCTCAATTTAAAGATAAAGATGAAACATCCTGTAATAATACTGGATCAGTACGAGTTTTAAATAAAACTACAGCTGAGAAACTACTAAAAGAACAGATGTTGCAAAAAACAATACGTCCACGTGTTACAGAACCTATCCAATCTTTGCCATCCATCACAAAAGAAAAAGGTGTGGTATATGGAAAAGATATTTCTAGTGAAGAGATACAGATTGGAACTCAAATTATTCCTGTGACAAAAGGAGGAGATGATTTAGGAATCGGCGTTGGACAGGGACAAAAAATACAATCTAAATTAATAATTGTTGATGATTCTATTTATAAAGAGCTGTTATTAAAAGAAAATACTTTTAGTATATTGCGTTTTGATATTAAAAACACTTTAATGGGTAATATTCCAGATATAGGAGTTGTAGAAAAATCATATCCTGAAGTAAAAACAATAAGAGTAAAAGCTAATAAAAAGATTAACTATTCAATACTGTGATCGAGCCATCCAAAACTGTATCGTACATAATTCTTTTTATTTATTAGGGATACCGCCACATCGCCATCAACCTAACGAAATTATATACCCCAAAAATGAGAAAAATGGCATCTTCAGGTGAAAATGTACAATTTTTTGTTTTTGGGGTATTTATTTTTCTAAAGTTGATGGATGTGTGGTTCTACCCATCGCTATCAAGCTAAGGTTATGAAGTACCCCCTAAACGAAAATTTTTATCTATCTACAATTATTTATAACAATTCAGCTCATTTTTTTAGTTTTTGTTAACAACGAATTTCTTAAGTTAATGGGCATGGTCTGAGATCCCCATAAAGAAAAAGCACCCTTAGGTGCTTTTTCTTTGTTTGTTCTCGCGTATTGAGATGACTATTCAAACCTTGTATTAGGGGACATGGTTCAAACAGATATATATTACACTTAAAGCTTAACATTAACAGAAAATACTGTAAATTGATAACATTTATGCAGAACATTCCCAAAGTTTAGTATAGATATTTTTCACTATTATTATAATGAAAATAGTATAAAAGCACAATTGCAGGGATTTTTTCATAAAGAAAAGACATCCATAAGATTGTCTTTTCTGATGTTTTTCTAGCAGAAGCAAGCAGCTCCGACTATGATTAATAATATAAAGAGGACAACGAGTAAAGCGAAGCTTCCAGCAAAGCCACCGCCACAACTTCTACAACTACCACCAAAGCCCATAATAGTTCCTCCCTTACTTAATAAGAGGGGAAAAATGGGGTCATCTTCATGTATTTTCACGGTTTACATTACCTTATGTTTTTAAATAATATATGAGCAGGTCCTTTTAAAAAAGAAAAGACACCCTAAGGTGCCTTCCTCCGACTTGAACCATCTTAATTTTAATAATATGTATGTGGACTCCCATCCATTTACCATTTTACCATATTTATCTATATTGTTTATTGAGAAAAAAAGAAAAAGCCCCATAAATCAGAGCTTTTATGTTATGGTTAAGTTACCTACATTACTATTTTCTTGCGCATGTTATC
>NZ_NUOT01000133.1 GCF_002584535.1 Bacillus cereus | reverse complement strand
AAAACTTTGCAACAGAACCGATAGAAGTACAAAATCCATTCATGTTGAATCCTGGAGAACGTTTAAAGATGAAATGCGGGTTCTAGGTATAAAGGAATCAGATATTTTTAAAATTCAGCTTATAAAAAAGAAATGACAGAAAACGAAGGGAGTATGTTGTAATGAATAAAGTAGATGCTATTTTCCGCTTACTCATGGAAATGAAGCTGGAATTAAAAGAAGTAAAAGAGCAAGTGGAGCAAATGCATACATCCTTAAAAAATATAGAAAAGCAAAAAAGAGAAATTCCTTCAACTGTTTCTAAGAAAAAACAGGATTGGAAATACCCCTTTAATAATGAAATGAAAAACAGTCACAATACAAATTAGGAAGTGTAGTATTACTATGTACCTTGATTTTTCGTACCTGTAAAAATTAAGTGGAGGTTTTTCGTTTGCTTTGAAGACATCAAGTTAAGATAAATTTGTATCAAATAAAAAAATCCTTAAAAAATAAAGAAGAGTACATATTATACATGACTAATATGTACTCTTTTTTTATTCAATTAAAGAGTCCGATTGAGGAATATGTATTGGTTTGGAATAAAATTTGATAAAAATGAAGTTACAACCTTTTATTTAACAGCAACTACAAAAACTCTATTTTGAAAAAAGATTGATTAAAATGGAGTTATTCTTTTTAGCTAAATATGAGATTTTTATATAAAAGTTTGATTAATTTAATGTTCCTTATTCCACTAACGTACCATCTCAAATTGCCATTATTTCCACAATTAGTTATTCAAGAATATGTCCCAATACATAAAGAATGAGCACAATTCTTGCTACAGAATTGTGCCCGGGTGCGGAAGTTACTTTTTTAGAAAGTATTGTTTAAACCCTTAAGCTCATCGAAATCTGCCAGTCTACAAACCCAAATTCTTAATATAATTTCCAATCACACCTCATGAACTGACCTAGGATCTCCAATTAGCTAGTTTTCTTTACCTACTTGGTGAAAGCTGCTCTCCAGCTGTAATTTTTCAGTATGAACGAACATATTCGCTGCTGGCATTTGTACTTGATTCTCATGGAATATAGACATTAGTTCAAATCTTACTTGCCTGGAAGTTTCAAAATACTCCTCAGGTTTAACCAAACCTACAATACAAAATTCGTACCCAACATATTTAAGATTTGGATTTAAGTCTGTAACACCAATATATTGAAATGCTTCAACAGCCTCGTCCTCTATCTTATATAGGCTTTGATCCAATTTTTCATTGCAGATAACACATACTTTTTCTAACAGTTCCTTTATTCTTGTAGGATCTTCCTGATAACTTACCGTAATCCGTTCAATAACCCGCATCCAGCCTTTATTAAAATTTTGTATCGTTCTAATCTCTCCATGTGGGATGGTAAGGAGTTTTCCCGACCATTCACGAATTTGCATAAAGCGAATACCGATCTCCTCAATGGTACCTGAACTTGTTCCGTTGAAAGTAACAAAATCGCCGACACGAAACTCTTTGTCCGTTAATCTTGCGAACCCTAATATAACATCTTTTAGCATCTGTTGTGCAGCAAAACCGGCGACAACTCCGGCAATCCCTGCACCTGCAAGAATACCTTTTATATCTACAAATTGACTAATTAGATACATAACAAGGCTGATTACAATTCCATACCTAAAAATTGATCGAATTACACTTTGAATCGTTTGTTCTACTTCTTCATCAAAAAAGCTTGACTTCTTAAAGAACCAATCAATAATACGGTTTATGACAAAGGAAAAAGTCATGAGGACCAATGCAAATAGTGTAAATCTTAAAAGTAAAAACTCCCTTACATAATTAAAAAATTCCTCAGTAAAAGTTAATAAATCCATCCATCCACTTCCTTAAAAATGAAAATTTCATGCAGAGCTGATTTATTGTAAATACTTTGTAATCATCTCAACTTTACTATAAATATCCCCCTTTAGATTATCTAAAGGGGGATAACGGTGCAAGTTTTTTATAAACGGTATAACTTTATTCAAAACGGTACATCTTTTTTATAAACAGTACGACTTTATTTCAAATCCACAATATGGTTAATCGATTTCATAGCCAGAATGCGGTTCTGTTGCAAAGTTTT
>NZ_NUOT01000132.1 GCF_002584535.1 Bacillus cereus | reverse complement strand
AAATGTGGGCGGGACCCCATATAGAGGAAGAGTGAAGAAATACACGGATAAACATCCTGGCATGAACCATGCAATTGAATTAGGAAAACATACCAAGAAAACGGTAAAGGAAATATGTCAGATTACAGGAGTGAGTCAGGCCGCTCTGTATCGTAGATTAAAAGAACTTGAATAAAGTTCTTTTTTTATTTGTAATTAAATCCCAGAGTGGCCCCTCATACCCTGAATCGTTTCCGTACCCCTAGTAGGTGTTGTAAAAGTTGGACGACCGCCTTATTAAACCGTTGATTCAGTCCCTCAGGACTGATGAGTACTTCTGTTGATGCTTCTAAACAGCTAGATAGCGATGTTTCCGTACCCCTTATAAGAATTGAACAGTTAAAAAAAGAAAAAAGCATACCTGATGGTATGCAACTTAGACAACAAAAGTATTTTATTGATAATTATATGAGTTGAAACTTTAGAGGCAATTCTTCTAATGACCTCATTAGATAGTTTTCTATCCACCTTATTTGCTCTCTTTCACCTTGTATCTGTATATTTGATAAACGGTGTAATAGTGTAGAAATTGCAATTTTTGCTTCTAAACGAGCGAGTGATGCACCAAGACAAAAGTGACTACCATGACCAAATGCAATATGACGATTGTTTTTTCTTGTAATATCAAATACATCCGCGTTTGGAAAAATATTTTCGTCACGATTAGAAGATGCTAATGATATAATAATTCTATCTTTTGATTGAATATCTTGTCCATGCATTGTAAATGGTTCTGCTGTCCAACGTAAAGTCGTTAATTCAACAGGGCTGTAAAACCGTAATGCCTCTTCAATTGCTAAATCGATTAAATCAGGACTTTGACGAAGTTTTTGTAACTGAACTGGGTGCTCCAGCAAGGCCAGTGTCATATTTGTAATTAAATTTACAGTTGTTTCATGTCCAGCAACGATAAGCAGCGTAATTGTCGAATATAACTCTGATGTATTTAATTTCGTTCCTTCACTTTCCGCCTTTATTAGTGCACTGATTAAATCGTCAGCAGGTTTTTCTTTTTTTTTATTAACTAAATGCTGTATATATTCAGCAAATTCTCCTAATTTTTGATTGTTTTTCTGCATGTCTTCCAATGTATTTGGGGTACTAATAATTGCCTGTGACCAAGCTCTAAATTTATGTTGATCTTCAAGAGGAACACCCAACATTTCACTAATCACCATAATAGGTAAAGGGAAAGCATAATCACTTACAATATTTATAGAATTATTATGTTCTACTTTACTTAATAAAGTACCAGCAATATATTGAATTTGGTCTTCGAGTTGTAAAATCATCTTAGGGGTAAATGCTTTTTGAGCAAGGGATCGTAAGCGGTTATGATCAGGGGGATCTGAGTTCAGCATATGATTTCTTAAAAGTTCCCTATTTTCTAATGAAATAGGTGCGTCTATTTCTTCTTTATCACTGAATACGTTTTCAATATTTTTCATCAATTTAGTATCTTTCAATAAAGAGATTGCGTCCTCATATCTCGTAATCAACCAACTTTGACTCTGTCCGCCTGAGGATAAAGGATAAACAGGATGAAATTCGCGCAATTCTTTATATATATCATATGCTTCCTGTTTAAATATAGGAGAAGATAACTGTGATTCTGATAATAGTTTGAGATTCAGCTCGTTTTTTGAAGCCATCCATATAACCTCCAATATTATAGATTTTTAGGTAGCTACAGTACCTAATTTGCATTATAACGTATACAACTTTAATAAAGGTGAGAATATTTTGATAAAATATTACTTTACTTGGTGAAATAAATGATTTAATCCTTAGATATATGCCTACTTTGGGTACGGAAACAATTCAAGGTATGAAGGGTCACTCTGAGATTTAATTACAAATATAAAAATTTAAATAAGTTTATGTTTTTACAATTAGATTTGGGTTTCTTTTCCCATCCCCCGAAAAAGGGGAATAATACAGAAAATACCAATTAATAAACAATCAACATAACAAAAAGGTAGAAGATTTATATTGTGACAAATTATTTTTGAGACAGTATTTAGTTACATCTAAATTCAATACAATCTAGTTTAGAATTTAAAAAGAAAAAATGTAACAAAAACGAACGAACGTTTATGTTACAAATCGAACAACTAAGGCTGAATCTCAAATTCGTCCACAACTGATATGGAATATTTTGTATTAATACCTCTTTTCGGGGGATGGGCAAAAACATCCAAATCTTGTTCTGATAGATTGTGTTTTATTCTAGGATAGATAGTATCTTGAATACTTGGCATAATGAACTCCTTATAAATAATTTTATAATTCCAAATCATTTATATAATAAAACAAGAACCTACCTTATTTCCTGATAGGTTCCTTCCTTAATTGGAAAAATTTTCAGATGTGGCGTGTTATTCTTTGAATCGTTGCCGTACCCCATCGCTATCAAGCTAAGAAAATACCACTCCCCCCCCTAACGAAAATTCTATTCATTATTGACTACTGATAATGAGACGTTATGTTAACCGATCACGTATAGAATATACATGGTTCCTTGTTCAATGGTCAGGTTGAACAAAGAACTTTAATTTAGATAATGCTTCTTATTCCTCCATAAAGAATGCTTTTCGCTCTGTAGTAATCCAATTCTCCAAATTGTCTTGGCTACGTTTAACAAGTCGATTCACTAGCACGTCATGCCACACATAATCCTCTAATAAATAAATATGAACAGGGTCATCTGTATAAAAAGCAACACTACGCTCATCAATTGATGGTCCATAAATCATCTCTTTAGAATCTATGGACAGAATAAACCAATGTTCTGTAGATCGGGTTTCTGTATAAGGTGTTATACGATGGATTTCTAAATTTTTAATGGGATGTTCAACATGTAGCGTAATACCTTGTACCGTGACTTTATTAGCGGCTTCAACTAGTTCTTCTTTTAACATCTCATACATATCATTCCACATCGATATGACAATACGCTTTTCGGCTTTTTTTAGTAATGTCTGACAATAACTAATTATCGTCTTATAGTCCTTTAAAGTAATCACTCGATTGTCTGCTTTTTCCTCGGAGGTTTCTAGACTTTTTAATGATTCACTTATTACTTCATAAGTGGATTTCCACTCTGATTGAGCCTTTTGCAAAAAGATTTCAACAGGTAAAGGTGAATATCGAGTGGTATCATCTATTTCTTCCTTCATGACAATTCCTTTTTCAACAAGATTACTTAATACATCATAAATTCGTGCTCTTGGAATACCTGAGTCCTTACTCACTTGATAGGCTGTAACAGGACCTTGTTTAACAAGAGATACATAAGATTTAGCTTCATATTCATTAAAACCTAATTTTTTGAGCTGTTGCACTATATAGTTCAATTTTTCGTCCTCCAATTGTTCTTTTCTTATATTTCCAACGTTACAGTAACCATTTACATTTAGCAAATTATTAGTTACTATTTGAGTAGTGACTACAGAAAGGTTGATTATATATGGATTTCCAATTAGACCCATCAATATTAATTATTTTAATCGTTTTTGGTTTTTTAGCTTCATTTATTGATTCAGTAGTAGGGGGCGGTGGACTGATTGCTTTACCTGCTTTATTATTTACAGGACTGAATCCAGCAGGGGCAGTAGCTACCAATAAATTAGCATCGACAATGGGGTGTGTAACTAGTAATATTGTGTTTTATCGTTCTGGTAATCTTGATTTGAAATCAGCGTTTAAATTATTTCCACTCACTTTCATAGGTTCCATAGTAGGTGCCTGGGTTGTCCATTTAATGAACCCAGAGATACTGAAACCTTTGATGTTACTAATGCTTGGTGCTGTTGCTATTTATACGATATTTAAAAAGGATTGGGGTAGTATTTCCACCCATAAGAAATTGTCCGTTCGGCACTTTATTATTTTTACTTTTTTTGTTTTTATTATTGGTTTTTATGATGGATTTCTAGGTCCTGGCACGGGTTCATTTTTAATGTTTACCTTTTTATTAATTGGGTATGATTTTTTAAAGGCAGCAGGTAATGCGAAGTTTCTTAATTTGGGAAGCAATATTGGTGCATTGTTGATGTTTATGTGTTTAGGACAAGTAAACTACACGTATGGTTTCATAATGGGAATAGCACAAATTGCTGGTGGGATCATTGGCTCCAAATTTGCTATAAAAAAAGGAAGTGGGTATGTTCGTACCCTTTTCATTACAGTAACTTGTTTATTATTAGCAAAAAATATTTATGATTATATTCAATAATTTCTAAAATTAACTTCCTATATCGAATATTATGTAAAAGAAAAGTCTCTTCAGTAAATGGACTTTTTGAGATTTCTAGATATAGCGACTGCTGATAAGTGGGGTTATGTTAACTAGTTTTGTATAGAGTATATATTTTAGTGAACTGAGAAATCATTAAAGAACAAGGAAATCTACAAATCCCCCTGTTCTTTGATGATTTTATTTATCTTTAAAACCTTTAACATTCCATTTCTGGGATATAGCAGATAACATAAGCCATGGTTCAATCATTAAGTTAATTAGGATATGAGCAACAATTGAGGCTAATATATGTCGTTCTGAAATAATGTATACAAAGGCAAGTAGACCTCCAAGAATCGTAGTAGATAATATAATAGGTAAAGCAACCTTTAATTCCCCTCTAAGCAAAACCCAAGCGCCATGAGCTAAACCAAAAATTAAGGCGGAAACAATCATTTGGACTATCACGGAATAACCTTCATTGTTTATCCAGTCCATTAACACTTGTCTAAATAATATTTCTTCTACGATACTTGATACGATGGCAGCCCAAATCCCGATTATCTTTAGCCAAGAAAATGTAAATAATCGTTCTCCTACAAAAGGCACTGCCTTACTCGTATAGAAAACATAACCAAACGAGATGAAAATAACTAATAGCCAAGCAATTGGATAGTCAAAAGCATTAGAGTTAATTCCTAACCTATGTTCAATAAATCTTTGTGGATTACCTATAAACCAGAAGATTATACAACTAGTCAAAGCTACAGACAAGGTACCTAATACTAGGCCTGTTAACTTCTCGTCTTTAGAAGAAACTTTATGATTTACACGTTTAATTATATTATTCCTAGTCAAGTTGTCATCTGTCATTATTTCACCTCCAAATAATTTCAAATATCTTTCAACCAATAGACAAATTAAAGATTAATCTCTAAGCCTATAATATACCATATATGTCATATTAAGTATTTTTTAAAAGTTAATTCTAGAATGTAGAGTTTTGCTTTTCCTTGTTTGTTTACAACGTTTTGAATGTGTACTTTTTTTATCATTTTTGATGATATTAAGGGAATTGGTTTTGGGTTAATGTTCTAGGGGATTTGAAAGTAAACTAATATCTAAAAATTTACTTTCATTTTTTCTTGGAAATATTTCAATTGAAAAACTGAAAATTAAAATATTTAAATGTATAATAAAGTAAAGAAGATATAGAAGAAATAAATAGAGAAGAGGGAATATCATATGACTAGTTTAAAAAATGTTCTTGAGCTTGATTTTGCATACCTTGAAACCTTTACTAGCCGAATAGAGAAATCATGGGGGTCTATATTTTGTAATGAAAGCAACCCATATTATTAT
Source organism: Bacillus cereus (assembly GCF_002584535.1). Classification (GTDB taxonomy): domain Bacteria; phylum Bacillota; class Bacilli; order Bacillales; family Bacillaceae_G; genus Bacillus_A; species Bacillus_A arachidis. The sequence continues at coordinate 3,063 of NZ_NUOT01000132.1, read as the reverse complement.
GATGCAAATCATGCACATGTAAGTGTAGTAAGTTTAAATCCACAAATGATAGTAGATGAAGTAGTGCATTTCTATAAAACTAAAAATATAGTACCTAGATTTTATATATACAACTTAGATATGCAAGAAAAACTGATTTCTGAATTACAAATAAAGAATTTTGGATTTGAAGAATTAATAAGTCCAGTCCAATTATGGAACAAGAAATTAACTAAAAAAGATAAAAATGAAAAAGTTACTATTGAAAAGGTATCTGAGTTAAATTTTGAAGAAGCTTTAGATATTGAATGTAGTATAAAAGAGTTAGGGGGCGAAGTTAGAAAAAAAGCTTTTCAAGATGAATTCCACCATCCAGCATTCACTCATTATCTACTTAGATACAATGGAATAGCATGTTCCATCGCTTGTATTTTTGAACATGAAAAACAAGCCCGAATGGAAAGTGTAGCTACAATTGAAAAGTTTAGAGGTAAAGGGTTAATAGGTGAACTTATTCACTTTATTCAAAGCGAAATAATGAATAGAGGACTAGATAATCTTTGGGTGATTCCAATTAACGAAAAAGTAGAAAAAGTTTATGAAAAGTATGGATTTGAAACAGTAGAAAAAATTAAAACGGGACATGCGTTTTTAGAAGGAAAAAGTATTAAAGAAATTCACGAGGGATAGAAAAAATCAATTTATTTTGCTAAAAAAATATTTAGTTAACAAGTGTATTGAAAGTAAACTAATATTTAAAAGTTTACTTTCGTGTTTATAATAAATAAAAAGCACTTTTTAATTTTAAAAGTGCTTTAACTTGATGTTGATGTGAAGGGACCTCAAGTATGTAGAAATTTAAAAAAGTCCCTTTAGATATTATAAAAGGATTTTTTAGTAATCAAACTTCATTCCAATCCTATAGAAACCCCACAGAGAACACTAATGTTTTCTGTGGGGTTTGTTTATTTCAAAAGAGCTTGGGGGAAAACTCATTTTGATCAATTTTATTTTTCTAATACATCTGAGCGAATTAATTTTAACTCATCTGTTTTAATTGCACCTGTTGAAGTTGATGATGGTTTTACTTTTGTAGCTGTATCTCAAAAACGGCTGCCTTCCCTAAATAGATTGGAGCCTAATACATATCAAGTCGGAGAAAGCCACCTTAGGGTGTCTTTTCTTTTTTCAAAAGGACCACCTCAATTAGATTGTAACAACATAAAATAAAGCGTATCCGTGAAAACACATGTGTATCCCTATGTTTTTCCCTCTTAACGTAATTTACTACACTAGTAAATTACTCATAACGTAATGCGTCGATTGGATCTAATTTCGCAGCTTTGTTCGCTGGAATTAATCCGAAGATAATACCGAGCGTCATGGAGAAGAGCACGCCTCCAACAACTACTTGCCATGAAACAAGGGGTGGCCAGTTTGCGAATGACGAAACAATATGTGCGCCACCATAACCAAGGCCGATTCCAATTAATCCACCAAGAAGCGTCAACATAACAGCTTCAATTAAGAATTGTAACAAGATTTTACTACGTGTTGCTCCAAGCGCTTTACGTACCCCAATCTCACGTGTACGCTCCGTTACAGATACGAGCATAATGTTCATAACACCAATACCACCAACGACTAGCGAAATACCTGCGATACCACCGATAATCATTGTCATGGTATTTGTCATTTTGGAAATACCATCTTGAATTTCTTTTAAGTTCATTACTTCATATTTACCTGTAAATTCACTTGGCTTACGATTATTTAATACCTCAGCTGCCTTCTTACCAGCGACTTCTAAATGGTCAACATTTTTCGCCTGCACAGAAATATTTTCAATTTCATCTTTTCCATATAGAGTTGGCCATAGTGTTAATGGAATAAGAGCTTCAGAATCTCCTCCCATTCCCATAAACCCACCTTCTGCCTCATATACACCAATGATTTGCATCGGTTGGCCTTTCATTTCAATGATTGCTCCAACTGGATTTTCTTTTTCAAATATCTTCTTTTCTACACCCGTACTAATCATGATAACGTTATTTCCCTGTTCAACATCCGTGTCATTTAATGAGCGACCTTTTTTCACCTTCACTTTATTTACGGCAAAATATTCACTGTCTAACCCTTTAATGTTCACCATATCTTTTTTATCATTGACATCAAGTGTTTCCATATTCGAATTCGTCTTAATTACATGCGCAATCTCTGGAAGTTTTTTTATTTCAAAAATATCTTCTTCCGTCAATTTAGGTTGCCCCATTTCCCCCACAGCAAATTGATCGTTCATGTCAGGACTATAGTTAATCGAAATTACACTATTTCCAGAACCAACAAATTGTGATTTTAACGCGGCTTCTCCGCCTTGCCCAATCGCAACAACAGTAATAATGGAACCAACACCGATAATAATCCCGAGCATTGTAAGTGCTGAACGTAGTTTATGAGCTAGAATAGAAGAAAGGGCAATCTTTATACTATCTAGTAAACTCATACCGCACACCTTCTATCTTCTGTAATTTTCCCATCCCTTAACACAATTCGACGCGAAGAATACGCCGCAACTTCTTCCTCATGTGTAACCATAACAATCGTCGTACCTTCTGCGTTTAACTTCGTGAATATATCCATAACTTGTTCCCCTGATTTTGTATCAAGAGCACCAGTTGGCTCATCGGCCATAATAAACGTTGGATCATTCGCAATGGAACGAGCGATCGCCACACGTTGCTTTTGTCCACCTGAAAGTTCACTCGGTAAGTGATGCACACGATCTAATAATCCGACTTTTACAAGCGCTTCAAGAGCTCTTTGACGGCGCTCAACTTTCTTCACACCACCATAGATAAGTGGAAGCTCTACATTTTCTACTGCTGAAAGACGTGGCAATAAGTTAAAATGCTGGAATACAAAACCGATATATTCATTCCGAATAAGGGCAAGTCTTGCCTCGTCCGCTGTTAAGATATTCACGTTATTCAACATATATTCGCCTTCTGTTGGACGATCTAAACAACCGATAATATTCATGAGTGTTGATTTTCCAGAACCAGACGGTCCCATAATCGAAACAAA
>NZ_NUOT01000131.1 GCF_002584535.1 Bacillus cereus | reverse complement strand
ACATAAATTATTTGGAATTGCATCATAATCTACCATTGAACAGTCTATGCAGGTTTCTATGCCTTTATCAAATGATTTTTGCACCAGAACCCTTTTAAAAGAGTCTTATATATGTATATATAAGACTCTTAAATTTAAAATTTATGATTATTATCATGCTCTCTTATAACTGATGAGCGAGTATTTCCCAAAAGCTGAATGCCAATTATTAAAATAAGCATTATTAACATTATACAGGCAAATAACCAAAATGTAACTTGAGCAGGATACTTATCCATACTCTGACCTATAATAATTGGAATTAATGAACCCCCAAGACCGTTCGTAGCTAATAATATACTGGTTGTCTTTTCTGTTTGTCCAGGAAAATATAGGTTTGTGATAATTAAAGCAATCGCAAACATTGCTGCCATAAATAAACCAAGAAAGAAGCATAGAAAGAAACCAAACCAAACATTTCCACTAATGGCTAGCAATATAAGTACAATTAGTCCTCCAATATTAATTAAAAGTAAAAACATGTTATAGGTAAGCCTTTCAGCAATGATACCTGTTAGTGCACGCCCTATTACCATTGCTGACCAGTATATAGTTACAGTTAGTGTTGCAAGAGAATTAGGGACTTCCCACTCTTCCATGAAAATTGAAGGTAGAAAGTGAACAATTGATACTTCGCTTCCACCATAACAGAAGAAGTAGATTGCTGAAAGTATAATGATTAAAAATGTTTTTTTAGTGTAAGAATTATGTTCTTTATTAATTGCTGCATTAGTATCTGTATTTTTTATAAGAAATTCATCAATTTTCCCAAAAGACAATAGCCGCCACCCAAGCAAAATTAAAAATGAGCTTAATCCTAAAAGTAAAAATGCATATTCCCAAATGCCCTTACTTATAAGTACACTGGAGAAAAGTGGCATGAATAATGCACCTAATCCAAAAGCAACTTCTAATTTACTCATTGCGTTCGCTTGCTTTTCTTGAAATGTAACTAAAATAATTGTACCAATACAAGATTCAGCTACTCCAGCTCCATAGCCTGCTAATCCAACTAATGGAAATAGAAAATACCAATTTGGTAAAAAAAATGTGAAAAACTCAAAACAAATCATAATTAAACCAAGAACAACTACATTTTTACGTCCTAGTTTACTAACTAAAATAGGCATGCTAATTACACCAAGTAAAAATCCTACAAATTGAGCAAAGATGAGTAAACCACCATTGCTATAATTTTGCTTATAGTGATTTAGAATCTCAGGCAGCATTGCACCAATAATTACCAAGGTAAAAGCAATTAACATGTATGAAAAGAAGCTTAGCCAAAGCAAACGTTTTACCAACTACTTCTCCTCCTTATTAAAGGTTTATATATTATTTAAATTAATGCTTTATCACACCCCTCAATTCTTTATATACTTCCAAAGATGATTGTGTAAGCAGAAAAGCAAATATCTTTTTTTTACAAAATGCTAACAATTTCTTATTATACTAGATTTTTTTATAATATTTCAAAAAAATTCTTTTTTTGGAATTTCTCAACATTATTTACCTTAATTTAACTTGTGAAAAGGATATTTCGCAGTATATTATGAGTCTGTTATTTAATAACATTTTTTGAATAGTAGCGTATACGATACACAGTCAAAAATCATTATTAGTTAGGTTGGGCCCCCTAACGCCTTGAATATGTTCATAAATTTTTAACATTACTAAATGAGGAGTGTTTTAGAAATGAATAGTAGAGTTAAAAGTTCAACAAACCCTGATAGTTTGTATTACAAAGTGGATAATGTTGTTATGGAGAGAGGGGAAGGAATCTATCTTTATGATCAAGATGGAAATAAATATTTTGACTGTGCATCAGCTACATTTAATTTGAATTTAGGATACAGCAATAAGGAAGTTATTGATGTAGTAAAAAATCAAATGGATAATCTTATTCATGTTACGTCTTCCTATCAAACGGATGCTGTAAATACATTAGCACAAAAACTTGTTGAAATTGCTCCTAGTAATCTTACAAGAGCACACCCAAAAGTTAGTAGTGGTTCAGCTGCAAATGAGGGTGCTATTAAAATGGCACAGTACAATACCGGAAAGCGTGATGTTATATCTTTGTTTCGCAGTCATTTGGGACAAACTTATATGATGTCAGCTCTTTCAGGAAATGCCTTCCGAAGAGAACCTTTTCCACCTCAATTTTCATTTGGACTGCAAGTTCCAGACCCTTATTGCCTGCGTTGTTTTTACAATCAAAAATCTGATTCTTGTGGAATGCTGTGTGTTGAGAGAATTAATGATTTTATTGAACATGCCAGCACGGGAAATGTTGCAGCTATTATGGTTGAGCCGATATCAGGGAATGGAGGGAACATTGTTCCGCCTAAGGGATATTTCAAAGCGTTGAAAAAATTATGTGAAGAACACGATATTGCATTAATTTTTGATGAAATACAAACGGGATTTGGCAGAACAGGTAAAATGTTTGCCGCCGATTACTTTGATGTACAACCTAATATGATGACGGTTGCTAAAGGTTTAGGGGGAACTGGATTCCAAGTTGCAGCTATTCTTACTGAAGAGAAGTATGTAGGTATGCCTGGCCATCATCATTCGTTTACTTATGGATCGAATGTAATGGCATCTGCAGCAGCATGTACCACAATTGACATATTACAAAGACCTGGATTCTTAGAAAATGTAACTTTGGTTGGGAATTATATTATGGAACGTTTAGAAGAAATGAAAGAAAAATTTAAGTTTATTGGAGATGTAAGAGGTGTAGGTTTAATGATTGGGGTTGAAATAGTAAAAGATAATAATGAACCTGATGTTGAGCTTACAAACCATATTGCGAAACGTGCTATGGATCATGGCATAATTATTAGAACATCTAGATATGGATACGGAAATGTATTTAAAATTCGTCCACCTCTTACTATTACTCTGAGTGAGGCAGAGGAACTATGTTATAAATTAACTCGACTATTGGAGGAGATTAAGTGAAAACCTATATTATTGAGTTAGGGAAATACGTATATAGACAGGTGAAAAATCAAAAAGGAACTTTGAAGAATCGTTTAGTAAATGGTTACTCTTCGGGTGGAGATGCACAGTTTAATATTGATACTGCAGCAGAAAATGCCGTCGTTGATTATATCTCAAGTAAAAAAGAATCTATCGCATTTTATACTGAAGATGGTGGTCTTAAGATTTTTGGAGAAAATCCACAATATATTTTAATTGTAGATCCAATTGATGGTACACGCCCTGCAGCCGCGGGGCTTGAAATGTCTTGTATCTCTATTGCTCTAGCAAAATACAAAGACGATTCCAAAATCAAGGATATTGAATATGCTTTTCTAATGGAACTGAAAACAGGAAATTACATGTATAGTGATATTTTTTCAACTTCTATAGAATTTGAGGGTTATAATAGCGTACTACCAAACTTAAGTCAGGACAAAGACATTAAGAATATGTTTTGGAGTTTTGAGTTTAATGGTCATCCTACTAAATTAATGATTGAATCTTATGGACATTTAATTGATGAATCAGCAAATAATGGTGGTGTATTTATATTTAATAGTGCATCTTATTCTATTTCACGAATTATTACAGGTCAAATGGATGCATATGTAGATATTGGGAATAGACTACTTAAGGATTATCCGGATTTGTTACCAGATTTTCAAAGAGTAGGAAATGGTCAAGTCTTACACCTCTTTCCATATGATATAGCTGCTAGTGTGTTTCTAGCAAAAAAGGCGGGAGTTATTATTACTGACGCATATGGTAATTCTTTAGATGAAACTCTTTTAACAAATCTTAGTTATATTAACCAACAGTCATGTATAGCGGCTTCTACCAAAGAATTACACCAAAATTTATTGGAACAAATTAATTGGAAACGGAGCGAAGAAAAATATGAAAGCATTGGTATGGACTGAAAATAAAGTATTAGAATACAAAGAAGTGGAAGAACCTCAAATACAAAAAAATAATGACGTAAAAGTTAAAATTTATGGTACTGGGATTTGCGGAACCGATTTGAATGTATTAAAAGGGAAGATGTACGCTGCTCCAAATATGGTTATGGGACATGAATCAGTTGGAGTGGTAGTTGAAATGGGGGCAGATGTTAAAAATGTAACTGTAGGAGATCGTGTTGTAATTGATCCTACCCAGTTTTGTGGAAAATGTTATTACTGTAGGAAAGGTTTAACATGTTATTGTGAAGAGTTTGATGAATGGCAATTGGGAATTGGTTCTCATGGAACTTTCGGAGAATATTATGTTGGGGAAGATAGATTTATTTACAAATTACCCGAATCAATGGAATGGGAGAGAGCCACTTTAATTGAACCTCTTTCATGTGTTCTTAGCGTTATAGAAAAAGCTAATATAAAGCCAGATGATTCTGTTCTAGTTTTAGGGTCTGGGCCGATTGGACTCTTAGTTCAGATGATTGCTCGAAAACTTTCTAGAACTACAGTTGCCACAGAAATTGGTCCCTATAGAACAGAAGCTGCACGAAAAATAACCAAATATGTATATCATCCGCAAGAACTCACCTTAGAAGAAATCTACCGAATTAATCAAGGAAGAAAGTTCGATGTAATTTTTGATGCTATAGGTAATCAACTAGACTGGGCATATCCACTTATTGAAAAAGGTGGAAGACTTATTCCCATGGGATTTGATGATACCTATGAGTTCAAAGTCAAACCGTTTGAATTACTATCAAAAGGAATTACAATTATTGGAACTGGAGAAGCGCATCATATGATGGAAAAGGCTTTATCCTGCGCTATAGACCTTCCAGAATTATCGAGTTTAATTACGGAGAAAGTAGCACTTGAAAATTTCGATACAGCTATTGGTAAATTAATGGGGTTTGATCCAAGTACAAATGAAAGAAAAGATATTAATTCTATTAAAACAATTTTAGTGTCTGAACCTAATAGTATCTAAGAAATATTAACCGGCTCCTTGTATGCTAAGGAACCGGTTATTGATTTTACTACTTTTTATTAATGTATAAAACATTTTTATT
>NZ_NUOT01000130.1 GCF_002584535.1 Bacillus cereus | reverse complement strand
CGAATTAAGTGGAGGTGTTTTTCATTTGAAGAAAAGAGTTCATTATCCAGAAGAAATAAAATGGAAAGTCGTTGAAATGAAAAAGGAAGGTTATTCTAACCGAACAATTATGGAAACATTGGGGGTTAAAAATGTAAGTCAAATTAAAAGATGGATGAACTGGTATCATACAGATCAGACTCACCGTTTCCAACAACCTGTAGGTAAACAGTATTCTTACGGAAAAGGACCCGGGGAGTTAAGTGAAATAGAACAGTTACGTTTGGAAAATAAACATTTAAAAGCTCAATTACTTGTATGGGGAAAGTACCTGGAAATCGAAAGGAGTTGAACCCAGTTATCGTAGCTCAGCTATGGAATGAAGTGAAACATAACATGACTGTAAAAGAACTGTGTAAAGTGCTAGGCTTACCCCGTTCAACATTCTATCGTTGGATAAACACAGCTCAAGCTTCTACAAGTGAAATAGAGAAGACTATTAAA
>NZ_NUOT01000012.1 GCF_002584535.1 Bacillus cereus | reverse complement strand
CCGGTCGGGACCGCCATTTACATAAAGGCTCGGTAGCTCAGTCGGTAGAGCAGAGGACTGAAAATCCTCGTGTCGGCGGTTCGATTCCGTCCCGAGCCATCTTTTTTTTTTTTGGAAAGCCGGCTTAGCTCAATTGGTAGAGCAACTGACTTGTAATCAGTAGGTTGGGGGTTCAAGTCCTCTAGCCGGCACCACTTAGGGGCATAGTTTAAAGGTAGAACAGAGGTCTCCAAAACCTCCGGTGTGGGTTCAATTCCTACTGCCCCTGTAGAAAATATGGGCCTATAGCTCAGCTGGTTAGAGCGCACGCCTGATAAGCGTGAGGTCGATGGTTCGAGTCCATTTAGGCCCACCATATTCCGCAGTAGCTCAGTGGTAGAGCTATCGGCTGTTAACCGATCGGTCGTAGGTTCGAGTCCTACCTGCGGAGCCATGGCCCGTTGGTCAAGTGGTTAAGACACCGCCCTTTCACGGCGGTAACACGGGTTCGAATCCCGTACGGGTCATACAAAAGAGTCAGCAATTAGCTGGCTCTTTTTTCTTGTGAAAAACATCATGTGAGAATTCTGTTCTTTTCTAATATACGATATCATCAATCTAAAATTCCTCTATTTATTATGAAATAAATAAAGGGAATTTGGAAAAGCTATAGTATGTATAAAAAGGAGGGAATAGAGCTACATGACAACAGTTAGAGAATTTATGAGTACTGATATTGTACAATGTACACCACTAGATAATGTATATGAAGCTGCTGTGAAAATGAAAGAAGAAGACATTGGAATGATTCCAGTTGTAGAGAACAATCAAGTGGTTGGTCTTGTCACTGATCGTGATTTAGTTGTTCGTGGAATTGCTGAGAAACATCCTGGTTCTAATAAAATTACAAATATCATGACTACAGGAATCGTGTCCGTTTCTCCTGATGACTCTATTGAAAAGGCTACGGAGTTGATGGCGCAGCATCAAATTAGAAGGCTACCTGTAGTTGAGAATGGCGAGCTTGTTGGGATGTTAGCACTAGGTGATTTAGCAATAGCAGAAAAAGCTGATGATCAGGCAGGGGTAGCTTTAAGTGAGATTTCTGAGCATAAAGAATAAAGTGTAGGTGTGGGTTGAAATACAGTATATTTAGATGCTAGGGAATAGGTAAAATCGGATACGTTTTATTAATAATACGAATAAGACTATATTGTTATTAAAACGTATCCAACATGTTATTCATAGATATATACACTTAACGGAGTATATTTAAATAATGACAAATGTTACGTCCATTTAAAATTTGGTTAATGATGTTCGTTACTAATTTTTGTTATGTTAAAAAATGATATAATAATAAATATAAGTTTCATAAGGGTTTTTGAATATATTAATATATATAGCATTATGATTATCTAGTAAGTCATCGAAAATTTCATATATAAATAGAAATGGAGGGGAAATGATATGAGGGATGTACAGAGCAACCCCAATTGGAATTTGGTTACAGATGTCTATGTGGAACCAAATAATTTTGCGGATTTATTTTCTTTACTTGTACCAAATCATCCAAAAGGCGAAGGAAAAGAGCGGACAATTTTAGCCTGGAAAGAAAAAGAATTTTATAAACAAGAAAACCTGATTCCGTTTATCTTATATGGAATGGATAAAGTGAAGGACTTACCACAGTTTCATAAGGATGAAATACCAACTCTAGTTCGTATTGTTCATTTATGTCAGAAAATTGGTTGGTATAAAGAAGCTTATACATTTATGATGAATCATAAATTAGATGAATTCGTACATACATCTATGGAATACGAAGTGTGGGACATTTTAACACAGGTTGTGGCGTGGAACTACTTAATTGTAAAGTATCGAATCGGCGAATTAGAAAATGAAGATGTAATGATATGGGAAAGAATTAAATTTAATGAAGAATGTACTGAAAAATGTGAAAAGCTATTGTCTCATAAGGAAGTAATGGAACTTACATTTTTTTGTGTTTGCAAACAGGCAAAATTATTGTCCAAAGAAGAATTAGATCAAGAAATGATGAATTTAGCAATATACTGTAATACATATGTTTATGACTTATACATATATGATTTATTAAAAAAGTATCGTAAGTGTACGGATTTTTTAACATATTATGGGCCAAGTCGTGCTGTTGTTGCATGCCAAAGGGCAGTAATTGCCCAGATTTCTGATCGTCTTAATCCGCTAAAGACCACACATGTGGATGACTATCTTTATGTAATGAAGGAAATGATGGAGTACATGTCATTTGAGTTTATGAATCAATACGAGCATTTCATTGGAAAACTATTATCATACGTACCATTTTTTGAAATGATTCAAGTTCCGCAACATGCATATTATTGTGAAGAGTTGATGTATGTTTGTAAGGGAATTGAATATAAAGAAGAAATCTTGCGAAATTATATATTTATACAATTACATGATTGTTTACCGTCATTTATTAAACAATTTCTAAAAAATAAGCGTTATGCAACGATTCACGATATTTTATTTTACTGGTGCGATGATGAACAACGAATGGGTTTAGAGAAGAAGTATAATTTAAATTTTATTTATGAACGATATGCGTGTGGATAAAGAAACGTTTTTCAAGATAATGAATATATGAAAAAGGGATCTCACTTCAAAGTGAGATCCCTTTTTCAGTCGTAAATGTAGAAGGATGTTCTAAACTTCTTGTTGTTTTTTACGGTAATCAGGAGTGTAAATATATTGGGAAATAATAAGTAGCACTGCGATAAAAAATACAGGGAATATCGCAGCAATATGAAAACCACTATAAATAATATTTGTTATTAAACCGCCGATAATAATAAATGCAGTATATATATGAGAAATTTGTTTCTTTAGTCGGATTTTGAAGGCTTCCATCAAAGATTCGATAGCAACAAACAAGATAACAATACTCAAAAAAACAATGTTAGTATTGTAAATTACTAAACAACAGATTAAACCCAGAAAAGCCAAATACTCAATTACTAAAGGGATATTACGTGGCATATAATATTACCGAACTAAATAATGCAGTGGATTTACTGCGTTTGTTTTTTCAAAATTCCATTCATCATTATGTAATTCAAAATGGAGATGCTGTTCAAATGAGTGGCTTGTATTTCCCATATGTCTTAATAATTGTCTGGTCTGAATTTGATCACCAATTTGTACGGAACGGTTTTTCATATGAGCGTAAACGGTTGTATATAGCTTAGTAGATTTAGTAAATGAAATATTTGTTGCTTTTATGGAGTTAGAATTATTTCTTGTATTCATTTTATTATTAGAATAGGGTATTTTTGAATTGAGTTTTATATATTGAGTGTTTTTTGTAGGCAATTGCTGAGATGCTACAGTGCGTGTCTCTACTTGATTTATGGATGGAAGTAGAGATGTGACTGCGACAGTAGTTGCCGTTAAAGCTGTAGCTTTCTGTTTCATCTAATATTAGCCCCCCATAGATGTATTAATATATTTTTTATTATAGTATAAAGATATAATACTTTGTGCATTATTCACATAACTGTAATATGAAACAAGAAAAAATAACCGTTTTTTAATGGAATCGAAATATACTACAAGAATAACAGATAAATAACTATTAGAATATGGATAAAGAGATAGTTGCTATTTTCTGAATCAATATATAAATGTGAATTAAAAAACGAAAGGGAAGTTTTTTAGGTATGGGAGAAAATCTGCTCATACATAGAGGCAGTCAGCGCTTTTTTTTGCCTTATGCCAAGTTAAAATAGAAAGAGAAAATGAGAGTAGGTCTTCTTTTGTTTTCATAGCAGCAACGTATATGTTGAAAAATCGTTTTGTAATTATTATAGGCCGATGGGAATTCATACCTGTATAAATATTTATGTTTCATATTTTACATAAATGGAACGTAGAGCCTTGATGTAAAGATTAGACCGCTAATCATGAATGAGATTGTAATAAATGAAAACAGTTGCTGATGACCCATGACAGTGTTATACTGACTATGGTAATTTCATATTGTGCTAGGAGAGCTGGTGTTGCCAGCTGAGAGTAAGACCGTAAGTCTTTGATCCTTTAATCACCTGATCTAGATTATGCTAGCGTAGGGAAGCAACTTGGACATTGACAACAAGTCCCCGTTTCTTTGCGTAAAGAAACGGGGCTTTTTTATTTAACAATTTAATAGTAGAAACCACTAGGGGTGCTTTATGTGCTGAGAGAGGAATAATCCTTAACCCTTACGGACCTGATCTAGGTAATACTAGCGAAGGGAAGTGGAACGACGGATAAATGTATCTTTATTTGCTGTAACCACTTCTTATATAGGAGTGGTTTTTTATTTGGATAAATAGATGTAAAGGAAGGGGAAATATAAATGAAGTTTTGTGAGAGATTATTTGAGACTGTGCAGCCTGTTTGGGAGAAAAGTCATAATCACCCATTTGTAACGGGAATGGGGGACGGTACGTTAGAAAAAGATAAATTCCAATATTACATCATACAAGATTATTTATATTTGCTAGATTATGCAAAACTATATGCGATTGGCGTTGTGAAAGCAAATAATCCACAAGTTATGGCAAAGTTTGCAGAACAAATAGATGGCATATTAAATGGGGAAATGACGATTCATAAACAGTATGCAAAACGTCTTGGTATTTCCATTCAAGAGATGGAAGAAGCAAAGCCGTCTGCTAAAAATTTAGCGTATACAAACTATATGATGTCAGTATCTCAAAATGGTACGCTTGCGGAGTTAATTGCGGCGCTTCTTCCATGTATGTGGAGCTATTGGGAAATTGGAAAACGTTTAAATGATATTCAGGGAGCAAGAGATCACGAATTTTTCGGTGAATGGATTCAAGGATATAGCTCAAAAGAGTATGGAAGTCTTTGCACGTGGCTAATAGATTTGTTAAATGAACTAGCTGAAGGAAAGTCTGAACAAGAGTTAGCTCGATTAGAAGAAATTTTCTTATATTCCAGCCGATTTGAGTATTTATTCTGGGATATGGCGTACCGTAAGGAGATGTGGGGTTTTGAGGAGCAAGAGCATACTACGGTTTCATAATGTCTCTTTTCATTATGATGAAAAGCCAATTATAAAGGGCCTAGATGCATCTGTACAAGAAAAAGAGTTTGTTAGCATCATTGGACCGAGTGGCTGTGGCAAAAGTACATTATTTCGTTTAATTACAGGTTTAGAAGATGCGGGGGCTGGAACCATTCAACTGACAGAAACAACGAGTCATCCTGTAGGATATATGCCACAAAAAGATATGCTTCTGCCGTGGAGGACGATTATTGAAAATGCGGCATTGCCATTAGAGTGTCAAGGGATAAAGAAAAAAGAAGCGCATCTTAAGGCAAGCGAACTGTTAGAACAATTTGGTTTACAAGGATACGAGAACAAATATCCGAAAGATTTATCAGGTGGTATGCGGCAGCGAGTATCCTTTATTCGAACTTTATTAACAGGCGGGGACATTTTATTGTTAGATGAACCTTTTAGCGCATTAGATGCATTAACGAAAGCAACGTTGCAAGAATGGTTGTTTGAACAATGGAAACAGTGGCAAAAAACCATTTTATTTATTACACACGATGTAGAGGAAGCGCTGTTTCTTTCCAATCGGATTTTTGTTGTGACAGAGCAGCCTATTACAACTTTAACAGAGCGTATCGTTCCTCTTGAAATTGATCGCTCAAGAAAAGATTTGCATAAACCTGAAATATTAGCTTTAAAAGATGAATTGCTTAATATGCTACAGAGGCAGGTGCTCGTATGAAACGTGTGATGGAGTTATTACCTGCACTGATTTTGAGTAGCATACTGCTCGTAGCCTGGGAAGTGGGAGCTAGAATTGTAGATGAGATGTATATTCTACCATCGCCAACTGCAATTCTAGCTAAACTATGGGCGCTGCGTGACATATTATTCACTGTTCATTTGCCAGCGACTTTATATGTAGTTTTAATCGGAGTTGTTATTTCCGTCGTACTGGGTGTTGGCTTAGCGATGTTAATGAATGCTAGTACATGGGTGGAAAGAGCGTTTTATCCGTTGCTAGTTGCCTCACAAACAATTCCAATTACAGCATTAGCACCGTTATTTGTTTTATGGTTTGGATATTCAATTTGGAGCAAGGTAGTTGTTACGGTTTTGATTACATTTTTCCCGATTGCGGTAAATACGTATGATGGATTGCGCAGCACGAAAAAGGAGTGGGAGGAGCTTTTAGTAACATATGGTGCAACGAAAAAAGACATTTTTCTAAAGTTAAAGTTGCCATCTGCACTTCCGTACTTTTTCTCTGCTTTAAAAATTGCTGTTCCGCTTAGTGTAATTGGAGCGGCAATTGGTGAATGGCTTGGGGCACAAGCTGGTTTAGGATACTTTAGTAAACGAATGATGACGCAGTTAGATGGAGCTGGTGTGTTTGCACCGATTGTACTTTTATCATTACTAGCCATTTTATTTGTATTACTTGTTTCTATATTAGAAAAGAAATTCATTAGTTGGAGGAAACATTCATGAAATTATTTAAACGCATCTTTGTGTTTACATTATTAGTTGCAATGATTGCAGGATGTTCTAGTAATTCAGCATCAGAGAAGAAAAAGACTGAGAAAGAAGTAACGGTTATGCTCGATTGGTATCCAAATGCAGTGCATAGTTTTATTTATGCGGCGATTGAAAAGGGATACTTTAAAGAAGAAGGAGTAAAGGTGAATATTAAATTTCCTTCTAACCCAACAGATCCATTAACATTAGCAGCAGCAGGAAAAGTAACAGTCGGTTTATATTATCAACCAGATGTTGTTATGGCAAAAGCAAATGAACAAATTCCAGTGAAATCAATTGGAGCTGTGGTTCGCTCACCATTAAATCATGTTGTATCGCTAAAATCGGCGGGAATCAATTCACCAAAAGATTTAGAAGGTAAAACAGTTGGTTATTCTGGAACACCTTTAAGTGAAGCATATTTAAAAACGATGATAAAAGAAGCTGGTGGTAATCCTGATACTGTAAAAGTAGTAGATGTCGGATTTGATTTAGTACCAGCGCTAATTACGAAAAAAGTAGATGCTGTTACTGGAGCTTATATTAACCATGAAGTTCCTGTTATGCGTCATCAAGGCCATGAACCAGCGTACTTCAACCCAGCTGAATATGGCGTGCCAAATTATCATGAGCTTGTTTTTGTAACAGGTGACAAAACATTGAAAAAAGATAAAGAAGCATTGCAAGCATTTTTACGTGGTGCGAAAAAAGGATATGACTTCATGAAGAAAAATCCAGATGAAGCACTGGGTATTTTATTAGATCATCAAGAAAAAGAAAATTTCCCACTTGTACCAGAAGTTGAAAAAGAAAGCATGAAAATTTTATTAGAGAAAATGGAAACGAAAGATGAGCCATTTTTATCAGATACGAAAGAATCATGGGAACAGCAAAATAAATGGCTGAAAGAAAAAGGAATGACAAAAGAAATCGTTCCTGCCAATGAATTATTTGAAAACATTTTAAAGTAGGCGAGTGAATATGACAGACGAACTCCATGTTATCTCAAATGGTCAGATGACATTCGAAGAGTTAGCGAATGCAGCGATGCAAATTGAGAGTGAGATTGATTATTTGCATATTCGTGAGCGGGAAAAAAATACGAAAGAGTTATATGAGGGTGTGGAAAGTCTTTTAAAAAGAGGCTTTCCCGCATCTAAACTTGTGATGAATGATCGAATTGATATTGCGATTCTATTACACATCCCTCGCGTACAATTGGGATATCGAAGTGCTGATGTTAGGTTAGTTAAGGAGAGATTTTCTTATTTGCATGTTGGTTATTCTGTGCATTCTTTAGAAGAAGCGATAACAGCTTTCAAAAACGGTGCAGATTCCCTTGTGTATGGTCATGTATTTCCAACAGATTGTAAGAAGGGTGTTCCGGCAAGGGGGCTAGAAGAAATTTCAGATATGGCAAGGCGATTAACGATACCGATTACAGCTATCGGAGGGATCACACCAAAAAATACAGTAGAAGTACTTAGAACTGGTGTGAGTGGTATTGCTGTTATGTCTGGGATTGTAAGCGATCGTAATCCATATGAGAAAGCAAGATTGTATAAGGAAACAATAAGAAAGTGGGCGGAAAATCATGAGTAAGAAGTATGATGTAGCCATTATTGGCGGTGGTGTAATGGGTAGTTCAGTTGCACATTTTCTAGCAGAAAGAGGATACCAAGTTGCAATTATTGAGAAACAAAGGATTGCGTCTGAAGCTTCTAAGGCAGCGGCAGGTTTACTTGGTGTACAGGCGGAATGGGATGCGTACGATCCGCTATTTGAGCTTGCTAGAAAAAGCCGTGCAATATTTCCGCAACTTGCTAAAGCTTTACGTGAAAAAACGGGTATTGATATTGGATATGAAGAGAAAGGGATATACCGTATTGCCCAAAATGAAGATGAGAAGACAAGAATACTAGATATTATGAACTGGCAACAGAAAACAGGTGAAGAATCATATTTTCTGACAGGAGATGAACTGCATGAAAAAGAGCCCTTTCTCTCTTCATCGATCACCTGCGCTGTATATTATCCAAAAGACGGTCATGTTATTGCACCGGAACTTACAAAGGCGTTTGCACACTCTGCAGCCATTTCTAGTGCTGATATATATGAAGAAACAGAAGTATTTGATATCAAAATAGAAAACAACCGAGTAGAAGGAATCATTACGAATGAAGGTATGATTGCATGTGAAAAGGTAGTAATTGCCGGTGGTTCATGGAGTACAAAACTTCTTCATCACTTTGATAAAGAGTGGGGGACATATCCTGTAAAAGGAGAAGTTGTTGCTGTAAAGAGCCGTAAACCATTGTTGCAATCTCCTATTTTCCAAGAGCGATTTTATATCGCGCCAAAACGTGGTGGACGCTATGTAATTGGAGCAACGATGAAGCCCCATACGTTTAATAAGTCTGTGCGACCAGAAAGTATTACTTCGATATTAGAACGTGCTTATACCATCTTGCCGGCTTTGAAAGAAGCCGAATGGGAAAGTGCATGGGCGGGATTACGCCCGCAATCTAATCATGAGGTTCCTTATATGGGGGCGCATGAAGAAATAAAGGGATTATATGCTTGTACTGGTCATTACCGAAATGGAATTTTATTAAGTCCTGTTTCTGGTCAATATATGGCAGATTTAATAGAAGGAAAGCAAGGGAATCACTTGCTAGACTCATTGCTTTCTAAAACGGTTTAGAAAGGGGATGGAAGTTTGAATTTAAAAATTAATGGTAAGCAAGTAGAGGTGCCAGAAAGTATTAAGACGGTAGCAGAATTGCTTACGCATTTAGGATTAGATACAAAGATTGTTGTAGTAGAACGCAATACAGATATTTTAACAAAAGAAGATCATCAAAGTGCATCTGTTTTTGATGGAGACCAAATTGAGATTGTAACTTTCGTAGGAGGCGGTTGATTATGTTAAACATTGGACCATTTACATTCAATTCTAGACTTTTATTAGGAACAGGGAAATTTTCTGATTATGATGTGCAAAGAAAAGCAATTGAAGTATCAGAGGCAGAGATTTTAACATTTGCGGTACGTCGTATGGATATATTTGATGCACAGCAACCCAATTTATTAGAAAAAATTGATGTGAAAAAGTATACATTACTTCCAAATACAGCAGGGGCAAAAAATGCTGAGGAAGCAGTTCGGATTGCGAAATTAGCAAAAGCTTCAGGGCTCTGTGACATGGTAAAAGTAGAGGTGATTGGTGATGATAGAACGTTATTACCAGATCCAGTGGAGACTTTAAAAGCATCTGAAATGTTGTTAGAAGAAGGATTTATTGTTCTTCCTTATACATCTGATGATGTTGTATTAGCACGTAAATTACAAGAACTTGGCGTTCATGCGATTATGCCTGGTGCATCACCAATTGGTTCAGGACTTGGAATTGTAAATCCATTAAACTTAAGTTTTATTATTGAACAAGCAAAAGTACCGGTTATTGTGGATGCTGGTGTAGGGAGCCCAGCTGATGCAGCATTTGCGATGGAATTAGGAGCGGATGGCGTGCTATTAAATACAGCTGTATCTGGCGCGAAAGATCCTATTAAAATGGCAGAAGCAATGAAGCTAGGTATTCATGCAGGACGTTTAGGGTTTGAAGCAGGACGTATTGCACGTAAACGTTGCGCAACAGCAAGTAGCCCGTTAGAAGGAATGAGCGTAGTTGAATAATCGATATTCTCGCCAAGAGTTATTTTCTCCAATTGGAGAAAAAGGGCAACAGAAGATAGGAGAAAAACATGTATTAATTATCGGCGCGGGAGCACTTGGTAGTGCGAACGCAGAGATGCTTGTAAGGGCTGGTGTTGGCCATGTGACGATTGTGGATCGCGATTATATTGATTGGAGCAATTTACAACGTCAGCAGCTGTATTGTGAGGAGGATGTGAAAAATAATCTTCCGAAGGCTATAGCAGCACAAAGGCGCTTGCAAGAGATTAATAGCAATGTAACTGTAGAAGCTTTTGTTCAAGATGTAACAGCAGCAGAATTAGAAGAACTTGTTGCAAATGTCGATGTAATGATTGATGCGACTGATAATTTTGAAACACGTTTTATTGTTAATGATATATCGCAAAAATATTCTATTCCATGGATTTATGGAGCGTGTGTAGGAAGTTATGGCCTTTCTTATACGATTTTACCAGGAAAAACGCCATGTCTATCTTGTTTACTACAATCTATTCCGCTTGGCGGAGCAACATGTGATACAGTAGGTATCATTTCACCTGCTGTATCTCTCGTTGTTTCTCATCAAGTTACAGAAACTCTGAAAATTTTAGTAGAGGATTATGAATCGCTTCGGGATGGGCTTGTATCGTTTGATGTATGGAAAAACGAATATTCATGTATGAAGGTGCAAAAACTTCGAAAACATAATTGTCCATCATGTAGTAAGGAAGCGCTCTATCCATATTTAAATAAAGAGAATACATCGAAAACTGCAGTTTTATGTGGGAGAAATACGGTTCAAATTAGACCGCCTTATAAAGAACAACTAGATTTTGAGCGATATAAAGAGCTATTACGTGATCGCGTAGCAGATTTAATGGTGAATCCATATTTATTGTCATTTTCAGTTGAAGGGAAGAGACTGGTTGCGTTTCAAGACGGCCGTGTTCTCGTACATGGAACGAAAGATATGGTAGAAGCAAAAACAATTTATCATTGTTATTTTGGATAGAAAAAGGGTGAGTGAGATGAAAGTGAATAAAGCATTAACAATTGCTGGATCTGATAGTGGCGGCGGTGCTGGGATTCAAGCAGATTTAAAAACATTTCAGGAGCTTGGTGTATATGGAATGACAGTGATTACTGCTATTACAGCTCAAAACACGCTCGGCGTGCAAGGGGTATATCCGGTTGCAACCGAAGGGATCCGAGAGCAATTAAATTCAATTGGTGCAGATTTAACACCAGATGCTGTTAAGCTTGGTATGCTATTTAGTAGTGAAATTATCAAAGTTGTTGCAGAAAATATTAAAAAGTTTGGCTGGAATAATATTGTACTAGATCCTGTGATGATTGCAAAAGGTGGAGCATCATTGTTACAACAGGAAGCTGTGCAAGCATTAAAGGAATATTTATTGCCCATTGCTACAGTTGTTACTCCGAATGTGCCGGAAGCAGAGGTATTAACAGAGATGGAAATTCACAACACTCAAGACAGTAAAGAAGCTGCAAAAGAATTGCATAGACTAGGTGCGAAATATGTTCTTATGAAAGGCGGGCATGCGGATTATCAAGGTAGCGAAGTGATTGATTTATTATTTGATGGTGAGCGGTTTATTGAATTTAAAAGCGAACGAATTGATTCTAAACAAACACATGGTAGCGGTTGTACATTTGCATCTGCTGTGACGGCAGGGCTTGCAAAAGGATATACAATGGAAGAAGCAGTATGGGAAGCGAAACAATTTATTAGTATAGCAATTGAAGAGCGATTAAATATTGGAAGCGGTCATGGACCAACGAATCACTTTGCATATAAACGTCAAGAAACTCATGCATAAACATTCGAAATTTGATGAGGAAGCCAGTTGTATAACTGGCTTTTTTTATTGTTTACTTTTTCCATATTTAGGAGTATTATATCAGCCAGAATCTATTTTTTGTAACGCTGAGTCCGGATAATGGAGCGGAGGAACCAAACCGTGCATAAGCACTAGGGGTGAATCTTTCATGGTGAAAGTAGGGCTACTCTCAAAGTCCGAATCCGACAGCTAACTTCGTAAGCGTGTTGAGAGGGGATGGTGCACGGATGGACACATCGCTTCACCGATCTGATTAGTGTAAAAGAATATTAAATTACTATATTGGAATTCTTTTATACTAAGGGGGATGAAATGCATGGATGAGGAAAAAGAATTAACACTCATTTGTGTAGGAGAAGAGGAAAAGGTAAATAGTTTGCGAGAATTAGTACCTTTTCAAAGTGATATGATTATTTTTACAGTAGATGAACATGTAGCAGATGAAGTACGAGCATGTGGATTTGAATCAACGTATTGCTGTGATAAGGAACTAAATATAACGAGCATTTGTAGCGGAATCAAAAAAGTAATCTTGCTAGGAGATGAACTTCCAACAGTTAGCTTTTTCACTGAACGGATTCGCTTTTTTTTTCAAGCGCCTATTACAGTTGTCACAAGAAATAAAAGCTATCCAGTCAGGCTCTATCAAACAATTGGAGCTAAATTTGTAGTGTTTACGAACTGTGATAATATTTCTTTTTTATTTTTTGAATAGGGCGGAGGAAGCGAAGATGAAGGTGTTATTACTTGGAGATATAGCACATCGTTGGGCGGTATCAGTAGAGCGAGTTCAAGAATTGGCTGCGCTAGATCTTAGTTTTCCAAACCCATATATGATATTGCCATCAGAAGAGAGTTTGTATTTGGAAACGGATATTATCGAATATGAGCAGGTACGTGTAGAACTGTCACAAGTTTATATTCGAGGAAGAAGTTTACGTGCATTTTTGCGAAGAGGGTAAATTTTGAATGAAAAAGAGCGAATGATTAAGTGCAATAAGCTAGGCACTTATATGAATTCGCTCTTTTTCTTTCATATTTAAAAGATTATTTTCATGAAAAAGAAAGAAAAGACAAGGAAACAGGTGATAAAATATTAATATTAACCAATGTAAGCGTTTAAATAATTGAATTTTTTCTTATTTTAGGAAATACTCCTCTTTACAAGTTAAATATAGAGGAGTATATTTACATTCATAAATTGTTTATAAAAATTTCCAAAAACAACCTGATATCGCTGAGTCCAAGTATTTGGAGCGGGGGAACCAATTTTGTGCATTGTCACTTGGGGTGAATCTTTCATTAAGAAAGTAGGGCTACTCTTTAGGCCCGAATCCGACAGCTAACCTCGTAAGCGTTTGGAGAGGAGGTTTACTTTTGTGTTGTTCATTTTTGAACACTGAGTAGAGCCTCAGTGTTCTTTTTTTGATGGATAAATGGTAAAATTTAACATTTTGAAATGAGGGATTGGAATGCTAGATGTAGTGATGATCGGAATCTTTGTTGTATTAGTAGCATCTATGATAGGGCTTGCAAGCTGGTCAGATAAAGTTGTGAAAGAAGGGAAGCAATCATGATGATTGCCTTATCAGTTATTGTCGCAGCGATTACTGTGTATTTAGTTTATGCGCTATTAAATCCGGAAAAGTTTTAATTAGGGGGAATCATTCATTATGATTTGGATTGCAGTTGTCATCACAATGCTATTATTTATTCTTGTAGCAAAGCCAACGGGGATTTATTTAGAAAAAGCTTTTCAAGGTAGTAGAAAACTAGATAAAGTATTTGGACCTTTTGAAAAGCTTATTTTCAAAGTTACGGGTGTTAAGCATTACAACCAAACTTGGAAACAGTATGCATTATCATTAGTTGCACTTAACGGTTTTATGATTGTTGTCGTATATTTCATTTTCAGGTTACAAGGTGTATTGCCGTTAAATCCAGCACATATTGAAGGCATGGAGCCAACGCTTGCTTTTAATACAGCGATCAGCTTTATGGCAGATACAAACTTGCAGCATTATAGCGGTGAAAATGGATTATCTTATTTATCACAATTAATCGGAATTACATTTTTAATGTTTGCTGCACCGGCAACAACATTAGCGCTTGTAATGGCTTTTATAAGAGGATTAGCAGGTAAGGAACTTGGCAATTTTTTCGTAGATTTTACAAGAGCTCTAACAAGGGTCTTTCTTCCAATTGCATTTGTGGCAGCGCTGATTTTTGTTGCGCTTGGTGTACCGCAAACTTTAGACGGAGCGGTTACAGCACACACGATTGAAGGCGTGAAACAAAATATTTTACGCGGGCCTGTAGCTTCATTCATTTCCATTAAGGAACTTGGTAATAATGGTGGTGGATTCTTCGGAGCAAACTCCACGCATCCATTTGAAAACCCAGGACAAATCAGTAACATTTTACAAATGATGCTCATGATGCTATTGCCAACAGCCTTACCATTTACGTATGGAAGAATGGTTGGAAATAAAAAACAAGGACGTATCCTTTTCGTTTCTTTATTTATGGTGTTTTTAATTGGATTTGGAACCATTGTTTCATCAGAATTACACGGAAATCCAGCATTAAATCAAATGGGTATGGAACATGTACAAGGAAGTACAGAAGGCAAAGAAGTACGATTTGGAACAGTTTTTTCTTCACTGTATGCGACTGTAACAACAGCAGCGGAAACAGGTGCAGTTAATACGATGCATGACACGTTAACACCAATTGGTGGATTGGTACCACTTGTAAATATGATGTTAAATACAGTATTTGGCGGCGTTGGGGCAGGTTTCGTTAATATCATTATGTACGCAATTATTGCTGTTTTTATATCTGGATTGCTGGTTGGACGGACGCCAGAATTTCTAGGTAAGAAAATTGAAGGTAAGGAAATGAAATTAATTGCAGTAACGATATTATTTCATCCATTGCTTATTTTAGGATTTTCGGCTTTAGCACTTTCAACAAATCTAGGAACAGATGCAATTTCTCATTCAGGTTTCCACGGTTTAACGCAAGTTGTATATGAGTACACATCTTCTGCTGCGAATAACGGATCTGGATTTGAAGGCTTAGCAGATAATACACCGTTTTGGAATATTACTACTGGTTTAGTTATGTTTTTAGGACGCTATTTCAGCTTAATTACAATGTTAGCTGTTGCAGCTTCATTGAAAGAGAAAACGATAGTGCCGGAAACAGTCGGAACATTCCGAACAGATAATAGTTTATTTGGTGGAATTTTCATTGGGACAATTGTAATTGTCGGTGCGTTAACGTTCTTCCCAATGTTAGTATTAGGTCCAATTGCAGAATTTCTTACATTGAAGTAATGGAGGGTAAATGATGAGACCTGTAGTGGTAAAAGAAAAACAAGTGAATCAATCACGGGTACATGTTGTAGAAGATGAGGTTAGACAAGCGAAAACAATGGATCGTGATATTGTGAAACATGCGATGAAGCAATCTGTTGCGAAATTGAATCCGAAAGTAATGGTAAAGAACCCTATTATGTTCGTTGTGGAAATTGGATTTATAATCACTTTGATTTTATCCTTTCTTCCGAATGGTTCTAGTAGTATACCAGGATGGTTTAATATAACAGTTTCTTTCATTCTATTATTTACAGTTTTATTTGCTAACTTTGCAGAAGCATTAGCAGAAGGACGTGGGAAAGCACAGGCTGATTCTCTAAAGCAATCGAAGAAAGATGTATTTGCAAACGTCGTAAAAGAAAATGGGAAAATCGTTCAAGTATCAGCGACTGAACTGAGAAAAGGTGACGTTGTAATTGTAAAACAAGGGGAAATGATCCCGAGTGATGGCGAGGTTATTAAAGGGTTAGCGTCAGTTGATGAATCTGCTATTACGGGGGAATCCGCTCCTGTTATTAAAGAAGCAGGTGGAGACTTTTGTTCAGTAACAGGCGGTACAATGGTTGTTAGTGATGAAATTACGATTTCAATTACAAGTAATCCAGGTGAGTCGTTTATAGATAAAATGATTTCGTTAGTAGAGGGGGCTGCTCGCCAAAAAACACCGAATGAGATAGCTCTGAATACAGTACTGACAAGTTTAACTCTTATTTTCTTAATTGTAGTTGTAACACTACCGATTTTTACAAATTATTTAGGGTTTAAGATTGATACAGCCGTACTTGTTGCACTACTTGTTTGTTTAATTCCAACAACAATTGGTGGTTTATTATCAGCTATCGGGATTGCCGGTATGGACCGAGTAACGAAATTTAACGTGTTAGCAATGTCAGGGAAAGCGGTAGAAGCTGCAGGAGATATTAACACAATTATTCTAGATAAAACAGGTACGATCACGTTTGGGAATCGGATGGCACATACATTACTCCCAGTAGGAAATGAAACGATCGAACAATTGGGAAAATGGGCTGCACTCGGATCGGTGTTAGATGAAACACCAGAAGGTCGCTCTGTAATTGAATATGTAAAATCAAAAGCTTTATCATACAACAGTGAGCTTGCAGAACAAGGTGAATTTGTTCCATTTAAAGCAGAAACAAGAATGAGTGGTGTGGACTTACCTGACGGGACAAAAGTAAGAAAAGGAGCAGTTAATGCAGTTATTGAGTGGGTGCAGGCACAAGGTGGTACGATTCCAAAAGATTTGAATCAAAAAGCAGATTTCATTTCAAAAGAAGGTGGAACGCCACTTGTAGTTGCAGTGGATAGTCGCATTTATGGATTGATCTATTTAAAAGATACTGTAAAACCTGGTATGCGTGAACGCTTTGAACAGCTTCGCCAAATGGGGATCAAAACAGTGATGTGTACAGGTGATAATCCATTAACAGCAGCAACAATTGCGAAAGAAGCAGGAGTAGATGAATTTGTTGCGGAATGTAAGCCAGAAGATAAAATTGCAGTTATTAAAGCAGAACAAGATAAAGGAAAACTTGTGGCAATGACAGGTGATGGTACGAATGACGCGCCAGCGCTAGCACAAGCTGATGTTGGATTAGCGATGAATAGTGGAACGACAGCTGCGAAAGAAGCGGCGAATATGATTGACCTAGATTCCAACCCAACAAAAATTATTGAGGTTGTAGGGATTGGGAAACAGCTATTAATGACGCGTGGTGCATTAACAACATTTAGTATCGCGAACGATATAGCAAAATATTTTGCGATTATCCCAGCAATGTTTACATTAGCAATTCCACAAATGGAAGCACTGAACATAATGAAATTAACTTCACCGCTTTCAGCCATTTTATCAGCATTAATCTTTAACGCAATTATCATTCCACTGCTCATTCCTTTGGCAATGAAGGGGATTGCGTATAAACCGATGAGTTCTAATGCATTACTTGGTCGCAATTTATTGATTTATGGGCTTGGGGGAGTAATTGTTCCTTTCATTGGGATTAAAGTGATTGATCTAATTGTAGGGCTGTTTATATAAGGAAGAGGGGAAAAGAAGATGGCTAAAAAACAAAGTATACTTTCACCGGTCATTCGTGTTACCTTTACATTTCTTGTTCTATGTGGGCTTTTATATCCGCTACTGGTAACTGGAATTGCACAAGCAGTGATGAAGGATAATGCAGATGGAAGTCTTATATATAATGAGAAAAATGAAGTGATTGGTTCAAAATTAATTGGTCAAAACTTTACAGACCCGCGTTATTTTCATGGGCGTGTCTCTAGTATAGAATATAAAGCAGAAGCATCAGGATCAAATAACTATGCACCATCTAATCCTGATTTAGTAAAACGTGTAGAAAAAAGTGTAGCGGATTGGAAGGAGAAAAATGGGGCTGTTCCAGTTACAGAAGTACCGATGGATTTAGTGACAAATTCAGGTTCTGGATTAGACCCTGATATTAGCCCAGAGGCAGCTTACGTACAGGTTGATCGTATTTCAAAATTAACGAATATTCCGAAAGAAAAGCTGAATCAATTAATTAAAGATCAAACAGAAGGTGCTGCACTAGGTTTATTTGGAGAGGATCGTGTAAACGTCTTGAAACTAAATTTGGAGTTACAGAAAATAATGAAATAGTACCGTTGCTACCTCAATCTAATCGATTGGGGTATTGCTGTTTACTAGGAAAGGTTGTGCGCGTAATGTATGCAGATGATTATAAACCAACATTTCAAAGACGGACGCCAGAGGAGTATTTAGCGTATATTCGAGAGCAAAATCGCGGGAAATTAAAGCTGTATGTAGGTGCTGCTCCAGGAGTAGGAAAAAGCTATAAAATGTTGTTTGATGCACAAGAGATGAAAAAAGAGGGGATTGATATTGTAATAGGTTTAATTGAAACACATGGAAGAAAAGAGACAGAAGAAGCAATTTCAGATTTAGAGAAAATCCCTTTAAAAGAAATGAGTTATAAAGGGAGGATATTTTATGAGCTTGATGTAGATAAGATTATAAAACGAGCACCCCAAGTTGTTGTTGTAGATGAATTGGCACATAGTAATGTACCTGGATCAAAACATAAAAAGCGTTATATGGATGTAGAAGAGCTATTGGAGGCAGGAATATCAGTATTATCAGCCTTTAATATTCAACATTTAGAGAGTGTTCATGATATTGTGGAGCAGATAACGAATGTAAAAGTCCGAGAGCGTATTCCTGATTTTATTTTACAAAAAGCAAATGAGATTCAACTTGTTGATGTGACCCCTGAAGTTTTGAGAAAACGATTGATAGATGGAAAGATATATAAAGAAGAAAAAATTCAGCAAAGTTTGCAAAATTTTTTTACAGTTAATAATTTAGGTGCTTTACGAGAGTTATCCCTTCGTGAAGTTGCAGACGATATGGACGATAAAATGAGTCAGTCGGTGACAGAGCCAATAGGTGTAAAAGAAAAAATCCTCGTTTGTGTGCAATATAGCTCAACGGCAGAGAAATTAATACGGCGTGGTTGGCGTATGGCAGATCGATTAAACGCTGAATTATATGTATTCAACGTTGAAAGAGAAAATATAGAATCCTTATCGGCAAGTAAAAAGCAAACAATTGATGAGTGGAAGTCGTTGACGAATCAATTTCATGCTACTTTCTTGTTAGAAGAAGCGAAAGGAAGAAAGCCTGCAGATGTCATTATTGAAGTAGCGAAACGATTGCAAGTCACACAAATTTTACTTGGCCAATCAGCAAGAACAAGATGGGAAGAAATTCGAAAAGGATCAATTGTCAATGAAATTATGAGGGAAACGAAGCATATTGATATTCATATTGTGGCTGATCAGAGAGGATAAAGTGTTTCTTTGAAATAAAGTTTGATAATGTATTACGCCCATTTCCCCCATTTTGCATCCCCATAATTAGGAAACGGAATAGGATAAAAGATAAATGAAATCATGAAAGGAGCATGAATATGTACCATAAATCATGGTATCACTATCAATGGCAAAATCCAATGTATAGAAACTGGAGTAACAACAATTGGATTTATAATTGGAATCCTTATTACAGAAGCAACAGATTAACAGATTATGGACCAAAACCATTTGTAGTGAATATTGACCAAGCTACTAAGCAAAACAATACCTACCGCACCGCTTTATGGACAGGGAAAAATTTGCAAGTGACGCTGATGAGTATTAATGTTGGAGATGACATAGGTTTAGAGGTTCACCCGACAACTGATCAATTCATACGTATTGAAGAAGGACAGGGACTTGTTCAAATGGGTGATAGCAAAGATAAATTAGATTTTCAAGAAATGGCCTATGATGGTTATGCGATTATGATACCTGCTGGAACATGGCACAATGTAACCAATATGGGTAATATACCACTTAAAATTTACGCTATTTATGCGCCGCCAGAGCATCCATATGGTACAGTTCATGAAACAAAAGCAATTGCCATGTCTACTGAAGGACACCGCTATTACTAATTAATAATTCATCGATTAAAAATTATCATCTTGGATAAAATCATCTGAAGAAGAATTCATTTTGATCAACTTTTTCAAAATGAATTCTTCTTATGTACTTTAAAATAAGAGTTTGTGAGGTGTTTTTAATCAAACTGTATTCCAAGACTACATATAAGAGAGAATGTCTAAATGCAGTTGAAGAGCTGTTTTTAGACATTCTTTTTTTGCCTGTTATTTAGCCTTTTGAGTTTCTGCGTTTCTTGCAGGATGAGGAGCTAGCTTGTTTATCGCATATAACACCACGATTAGAAAAAGAATTGCCACTGTAAAGAAAATCCAAAAGTAATTTTGATTAAATAATAGAAAACCACCTACAATTGGTCCTGTACCCATGCCAATATAACGAATGAAGTTATAGATTCCAATGGCAGTTGCTCGTTCTTCTATAAATTCTTCTGTTAATAAAGTTGTATGAGTTGGCATAGATAATCCCATGCTAAAACCGTATAGGGATGTAGCCGCGATAAGCATTGGTATACTCATATGATATATGAAAGAGAATAGAATAACGCATGCGATATTAAAAAAACTAGTAATAAGTAAAGCCTGTTTTGTTGAGAGTAATATTTGTAAGAACTTGTAGCAATAACTTCCTAGCATAATAAATAAGGACATTGGTACAAACATAAGTCCAATTTCACCTGTATTTTGATGAAATAAATTTGTGAGTATGCTAGGTAAAAAAACGAGGAAACAAAAATAAATACAAAACTGCATAAAGCCAATAACCGTGATAGAAAATCCAGTATTATTTCTTAAAATACTCCAATAATGATTTGCTTTTTTAGCCGTTTTAGGTATAGCGGGTTTTGTTTCTGGTAGCAATGTCATATTGGCAATTAAAAGGAATACACCAATTGTAGATAAGAATAGGAAAATAGATACGTGACCATTTATGTTTCCAAGATAGCCACCTATGAGAGGACCTACAGCAGGAGCGAGGGCAAGTATCATTTGATAAAGACTCATCGCTTTGCCGCGTTCTTTCCCTTCAAATAAGTCGCCGATAATAGTGGCAGCTACAATAGGAATGGCAGCTATCCCTAATGCTTGAACGGCTCTGAAAATAAGAAATATGTAAATATTTGTTGTGAAAGCACAGCCAATGGCACCGATTATACTGATGAATAGGCTGGGGATCAAAATATATTTTCGACCTTTTGTATCAATGAATGGTCCGTAAATAAGCTGCATAATGGCAAGGACAAAAGTGAAAATTGAAACAGTTACATTTGCATGATAAAGAGAGGTGTGAAAGGAATTTTGAATCATTGGTAAGATAGGGGTGTAAATATTTTGTGCGAAAGATCCTAATAGAGCACTTATGCAAACAATGTATAAAATGGATTTTAATTTAGATGAAGATAATGAATGTTCCATAGTAAAACCTCCTTATTTTAGTTTCCTTGGAAACTAAAATAATTTTAACATTATTTTCTTACTTGTAAAGATAAAAAAATGATTTTAAAATGGTGTATAGTTTAAATTGTTTCTATGGAAACTTAAAAAGTATTATGGAGGGGATTTGATTTGGACCGTACATTAAGGCAGATAGAAATACTTTCGGATATTCGTACACTTGTTCATAAAAAAGAAGAGCATATGAGGGAAAATGATGAGCGTTTTCTTCGTGAGACAGGTGTAAGCGGTATGTCTCTATCAGAACTACACGTAATCCAATGCATAGGAACAAAAGCTTTAATGAATGTGACAGCGATTACGGAAGATATGGGAATGACAAAGGGAGCAATTTCTAAAATTTGTACAAAACTGTTTAATAAACAATTTGTTGAAAAGATGAAAATGCTAGATAATCAAAAAGAAATATTTTTCCGTTTAACAGATAAAGGGAATGAAATTTATATAGCACATGAGACACTTCATCAACAAGCTGAGGAGAAGTTGTTGCTCCTTTTGAATCAGTATACAGAAGCGGAATTATCATTGATTCAAAGATTTGTAAAGGATGTCGGAGCGCATTTAGAAAAGTAGAGAAATAATTTTTGCTCGCATTAAGCCTTCTGAATATGGATTTTGTAAAGACTCATATATAATAGAAAGAGATACTTAACGATGTGAATATTTAAAGAGTCTATGTATCAAGAGGAGAGGAAACAATGCTTGAAAATACGGGTTTAGTATTAGAAGGCGGCGGTATGCGCGGCGTATATACGGGTGGAATACTGGAATACTTTATGGAGCAGGATTTATATTTTCCATATGTTATTGGTGTTTCAGCAGGAGCGTGCCATGCGGCGTCGTATCTTTCAAGACAAAGAAATCGAAATAAAACAGTGAATATTGATTATGCAACACATCCGAGATATTTATCATACAAGAATCTATGGAAAAAACGTCAATTATTTGATATGGATTTCATTTTTCGTGAAATTCCAGAAAAGCATGTTCCATTTGATTTTGACACATATTTTAATAGTCCAGGACGTTTTCTTGTAGGAACGACAGATTGTGAAACTGGAGAGCCCGTTTACTTTGAAAAGGAAGGTACGAATGAAGAGGCATTGACGTTATTACAGGCTTCTAGCTCATTGCCATTTATCGCACCAGTTGTAAATTACCGTGGTAAACAATTATTGGATGGCGGAATTTCTGATCCAATTCCAGTTCGTAAAGCACAAAAAGATGGCTGTGAAAAATCAGTTGTTATTTTAACGAGAAATCATGGATATTCTAAGAAAAAATCAAAATTTGGATGGATTGCAGCAAAGGCTTATAAGAAATATCCTAATCTTGTCAATACGATGCTATTTCGTTATGAAGTATACAATGAGACACTTCATTATATTGAGAAAGAAGAGCTAGCTGGCAATCTATTTGTCATTCGTCCAGAAGTACCACTTCAAGTGGATCGAATGGAAAAAGATCAAAAAAAACTGCAAAATTTATATGAACAAGGATATAAAGATGCAGAGAGACAATTTGCTGATTTACAGGCGTTTTTACAAAGTTAATAGATGTGAAACCTCTTTAAGAGGTTTTTGTTTTTTGAAATAGATTGAATATAAAATCTATTCCGTTTCAATATGTGGTATAATATGGATATATTATTTAAAGGAATGATCCATATGGACAATGTATATAAAGGACTTCGGTATACTGGATATTTGGCAATGATTATTTTTGGTGGAGTATTTCTATTACGCTTTATGATTCATGATGAAGTTTTATTAGATCAACTAATTGGTTTTAGCGCGGGACTGGTGATGTTTATTTCTTCGTTTTTGATTCAGAAGTATAGTAAAGAATTACAAATGAATAAGGAATATTAGAAAAAGCCTTGTTTCACAACTTTTGTGAAACAAGGCTTTTTTATTAATGTGGTATGAAAACCAACTGATAAGCAAACAAAATACCAAATACGTATACAAGCGGATGAACAGCACGGAATTGTCCTTTTGCCATTTTCATAAGTGGATATGAGATGAATCCAAGCGCGATACCTGTTGCGATACTTGATGTAAGTGGCATGCTTAAAATGACTAAAAATGCTGGGAAAGCTTCATCAAATGCATCCCAATCAATGTGACGAACTGCGCCCATCATTAAGCTACCAACAATAATTAATGATGGAGCTGTAATAGCGGAAACGCCAGATACCGCACCAACAAGTGGTCCGAAGAATGCAGTTACTGCAAATAATACCGCAACAGTTAATGTTGTTAAGCCTGTACGACCACCAGCCGCAACACCAGCAGAAGATTCAATATAAGCAGTTGTTGGTGTTGTCCCGAACATAGAACCAATCGTTGCTGAAATAGAGTCGGAAAGAAGAGCACGTCCGGAATTTGGAAGCTTGCCATCTTTCATAAGGCCGCCTTGCTGTGCAACTCCAAGTAGTGTACCTGTTGTATCGAATAATGTTACAAGGAAGAGCGAGAAGACAACGCCGTATAATCCGTAGTGAATGACATCAGACACTGCTGTAATTGGATTAGAAACAATTACGCCTTCTGGTAAACCAGGCAGGGAGGTAACGCCGTTTGAAAACGTTAATTGTCCAGTAAAGTAAGCGATAACCCCTGTTAATAACATCCCGATAAATAATGCACCGTTCACGTTTAAAGACATCAGTACTAACGTAATCGCAAGTCCAGCTAATGCAAGTAAAACAGGCGGAGAATGAAGATCTCCAAGCCCAACTAGATTTGAAGGGTGTTTCGTAACAATCCCAGTTAGACGTAAGCCGATAAATGCGATAAATAAACCGATACCAGCTGTAATGGCATGCTTTAAGTTTTCAGGAATAGCTTCCATTAATTTTGTACGGAAAGAAGTTAATGATAGCAAAATTAAAATCATACCTGCTACGAATACAGCAGAGAAAGCAATTGCAAATGTCATACCTTCATGAGTTTTTACAACTGAGTAAGCAAAGTAAGCATTTAATCCCATCCCTGGTGCAACTGCAATTGGTAAATTTGCAAAGAATGCCATACATAATGTTCCGACAACAGCAGCAATAATTGTCGCTGTAAATGCTTGTTCAAATGGAACACCTGCATCACCAAGGATGACTGGGTTTACGACGATAATATATGCCATTGTTAAGAAGGTAATAATACCAGCCATAATTTCTGTTTTAATAGAAGTTTTATGTTTTGAAAGGTTAAACATATAAACATCCTTTCTGTTTACGAATGATTGTCACAACAGTTATATATAATATTCGTTTTTTAAGTGTAATGCAAGAGTTTCGTAAAAAAAGTTTATAACAATCCATATTTTATGTCTTAATTTCGAATGTTAATCAAACCAACACTTTTATGTTTCGGCTTTTCATGTATAAGTACTTTTTAGCATTGTGTACATCATAAGAAAGAGAAATGAAAAGGAGCTGAAATACGTATGTCTGAGCAGAAAAAGTTTTTAACGTTACCACCACAACATCAAAATAGGCAACCAGGAATTGAATCGATGATGAATCCTCTCCCAAAGTACGAAGACCCTAATTATCGTGGAAGTGCAAAGTTAAAAGGGAAAAATGTGCTTATTACAGGGGGAGACAGTGGAATTGGAAGGGCTGTATCGATTGCGTTTGCAAAAGAAGGGGCAAATATCGCTATTGCTTATTTAGATGAAACGGAAGATGCAAATGAGACAAAAAGAATTATTGAGGAGCAAGGAGTGAAATGCATATTGCTTCCAGGAGATTTAAGCGATGAACAACATTGTCAGCAAGTTGTAAAGGAAGCAGCCTCGAAACTGGATGGTCTGAATATTGTTGTGAATAATGTTGCGCAGCAATATCCACAGCAAAGTTTAGAATACATTACGGCGCAGCAACTTGAAAAAACATTTCGTATTAACATTTTTTCTTATTTTCACGTTACTAAAGCAGCACTTGCATATTTAAAGCAGGGAGATGTGATTATAAATACAGCTTCAATCGTTGCGTATGAAGGGAATGAACAGCTCATTGATTATTCGGCAACAAAAGGAGCGATTGTAGCTTTTACACGTTCACTTGCAAAATCTTTAGTTCAAAAAGGAATTCGTGTAAATGGTGTTGCGCCAGGCCCGATTTGGACACCGCTTATTCCAGCGAGTTTCGATAAGAAGAAGGTATCGGAATTTGGAAGTAATGTACCGATGAAAAGGCCAGGACAACCATATGAATTAGCCCCTGCTTATGTATACTTAGCTTCAGAGGACTCCACATATGTTACTGGGCAAATGATTCACATAAATGGTGGGGTGATTGTGAATGGATAAAAATAAGGGGGGAGAGCTTTATATTTTCATTCATAAGAATAGAACTCATAGTAAAAGCTAATTGTACCATCATATATTATGGGCAATTTTAAAGGGGATGCTTGGGGGGATATGAATGAAAAAAGTATGTTTTGTTGTAATACTCTTTTTCTGTCTACCAATCAGTACTTTTGCCAGTAGCGACCATTTAATACTTATTAATCTTACGACAAATCAATTATCTTTTTTTGAAAATGGAAACTATGTAAGAACGTTTCCTGTTACAACTGGAAGGCGTAATACACCAACTCCTGAAGGTACATTTTGTATCATTAATAAATATAAAAATAAAGAATATCATCGTAAAAATATTCCAGGTGGTGCGCCGAATAATCCGCTTGGAACAAGATGGCTCGGTTTAAACGAAAAAGAGTATGCAATTCATGGTACAAATCGAGAAGGGACGATTGGAGGAAGGGAATCAAATGGTTGCATTCGTATGCACGATCGAGATATACAATGGTTATACGATCGGGTATCGTTACAGACAAAAGTAATTATTTCTCGGTTTTACACATCTCCAGAATATGCAGCGCATAAGCTAGGATATCGTGTTATAAGTTGGAATGGACGTATAATAGAAGAAGAACAAATTGGAACATTAACACTTGTGGATCGTATGCATATATATTGGCAAGAACCAAACGGTCAATTTACGAAAGTAAAAACGGTATTGCCGAATGAACGATACGCCGTTTATTCTCGAGGGAAGAATGGAAACTATTATATAGGTAATAATTTGTATATTTTGGATGAAACAGGTGAAAAAGTTCGTTATGATCAAGTGCCTTATTCCATTTTAAGTAATATATATAAGCGAAAGTATAATGTACCGTAAAAGCTATCGTAAATAGACGATAGCTTATTTGTTATATCAATATAAAACCCGTTCGCTTTGGAGGATAGAGGGGGGAGAAGCGGTCAGTGCTTTTTTCGCCCCACCCCCTGCTGTGTTTAAAACAAATCGAGAAAATGAGTGGAATCTCTATTCGTTTTCATAGCCGCGATGTATGCGTTGGAAAATTAAAGAGGCTCTATTAGTTGATACAATCGCAACTATTATGTTCTTGTGAATATAATACAGTACAGATTGGGGGCGGGCGTGTTATGGGGAAAGGGAATAGCCAGTTTGCATTTAAAATCTTTTTATTGACGAATTGTTTATTTATTATTTATTTGTATGTATCATTTATGTTTGATTTTTACATTACTTTTATTGATTTAGTGCTTTTAATTGGTTTTATTTGGTCCTTTGTTGAAGCGAGAGAAGGGGAACCTGGAATATACCGCAGGATAACCATGTTTGGAAGCGTTTTTATATTGATTGTGTATATGATCTTGATGCATGATACTTGGAAATATGGATTTGCTATGATGTAGGGGCATATGATTCATCGTATGCTCCTACACCTAGAGATACATATTATGAAAGAAAAATCCCCACCTCAAAGGAGATGGAGATTTGCGTGTTAATATTTCGGTCTAAATGTTTGGCAGCATGTTTCAACGCTTGTTGACGCAGAGCTTTCAAGTGTTTCACCTGTTAAGGCCGAGTTTGTATAAGACTCATTTGATTGATTCGTGTTTTGATCATCAGGCTGGACAAAGATTGAATTCGCTTGACAAAAGTTCCCTTGTCCCCAAAATGAACAATTGGACACAGAACAGCGTACCTCTGGCATAAAATCCCCTCCTTATACATTAGTGTGGGATTTTACACAGCTTTCATGTATAGAAGGAGTTTCCTTTTCTTCTTATTTTTTGTTTTCTTTAAACCATTGTTCAAAAGCATCTTTTGGTTGCTCACCTTTAATACGATTTACTTCTTGTCCATCTTTAAAATGAATAATTGTTGGTGTTCCTTCAATTTTATAATCATCCCAAGATTTTTCATCATTAGAAATATTAATTACTTTCATATCAATATTCATGTCTTTAGCCATTGGAACAACGATAGGTGAGACTTTCTCACAATAGTGACAACCTGTTTGATAGAAGTAAACGGTTTGTTCTTTCTTTTCTTCGTTATTTTTACGGATGTCTGAAGAAGTAGTTTTATTTGTGTAGTAATTTTTTTCTTGTTTTTCTTTACTGCCACTTTCCATTTGTGTGACAGCGGCAATAGCTGCAAATAAGACGATAATGATACCGCCGAAGATAAGCATTTTTTTCATAATTTCAGCCCCCTATTTGTTTTTGATTACAATAAAGCTGCAAATTGCAATCGTGATAAATCCGATAAGTGCTAAAAACGGGATTGTGACGAATCCAAACCAGTTTATGTATTCTCCCGTACAAGGTACACGTCCGCAAGCAGCTCCTGCCTCTGAGAATGCGGGAACTTTTTGAATCGCATAATGATAGAGCGAAATACAGGCACCGATACTTGCAATTGGTAAAGAATATGTAGCAATGTGGTAGTCTTTTTTTACAACTGCAATACCGAGCCATAAAACAAATGGATACATAAAGATGCGTTGATACCAACAAAGTACACAAGGCTCAAATTTCATGATCTCGGAAAAATATAGGCTTCCAAGTGTAGCGATAAACGAAGCTCCCCAAGCGGTAAACAAAGCATATTCTTGTTTTTTCTCACGTTTCATGTTTTTACCTCTCTTATAATAGTTACATACTAAATTATAGTATGAAGAGGACAAGAAAATAAAGAGAAAATATTTTTATCAAGGTAAGTTTTATAAGAAGAAAACTTGGGAATAAAAAAACAAGGTGTATAAACCTTGTTTTTAAGGGCGATTTACGACTTTTGTGACATTAAAAAAGTTTTGAATAGCTTCTTTATTTGTTTCTTGATTTATTTTTAAGACGGAACCAGCATGTTTGGTAAGAGCCGATTCATATGCTTTATCAATGGGAATTCGCATTGTTTCCATTTTATCAATAGGCTTAGACAAAATACTATTTCCAAGTGTAAATAGCGCTCTTATATTTAAATTCGTTTCTATATATGGAGAGAGTTCGTGTGCCATTATCGGTAAATTTAGTACGCCATCTATAGAGTGAACGTTATCAGTAAGGGTTTGTTTCAATGCCTGGAGTACTTCTTGTTGTCGTTTCACACGGCCAAAGTCACTTTCAGTATCATGGCGAAAACGTGCGTATTTTAGTAAATCTTTCCCGTGAAGAGGTTGTAAACCTGGCTTTACATGCAGCCCCATATCATCGATTATGGTTTGTGTAACATTCACTTTAATTCCTTCAGGTGCAATGGTATCCACAATTTTAACAAATGCTTCAAAATCAATCGTAACGTAATGAGAAACATCGATTCCAAAATTATGTTTAATTGTTTTTCGTAATAATTCAGGGCCGCCATAGTAATAGGCAGCGTTGATTTTATTATATTTTTTATCATAAGAGGGAATTTCTACATAGCTATCTCGCATAATTGAAGCAAGCTTTGCTGTATTTTCTTTTTTATTGTACTGGGCAATCATAATGGTATCAGCACGGGCTTGTTTTTCACCTCGTGAATCACTGCCGATAATTAGGATATTCCATATGTCTTTTTCTTGTTTTGCGCTTTGAAATGATTGAGTGTTATTTGTTTTTTCACAGCCGATAAGCAGTATAAACATGTAGAGAAATAAGTACCAGGATTTATGCAAATGATCACGTCCATCCACTATTATTGATATATGTATTATGAGTAAGGGTGTGGAAAATTATTCAAAAAAATCGCTATTCTCGGGAAGGAGAATAGCGCTTCATTTACATTTGCACTTGATCTATTTCTTCTATATGTGATTTTTGTGAAGCATGGTCGATATATTGAAATAGAAGCTGAAGTTGTTTATCTACTTCGGATAGTTCTTTTCCATATTGGTAAGCATGTAAAAAATGCTCAATTCGTTTAGAAAATAGATGATCATCAGTTTGTACCATTAGAACAAGCAACTTGTCCCAATTACAACAATACGTATAATAGAGAGCTTTATCATAGTCGTTATATGTGTGCATTGTGTACCCTCCTTACTGAGGAGTTATATATAGTGTATGACAAGAAGAAGGAAATACACTTGAAAGAATTTGCTATGGAAAATGTTGAGTGAAAAATAAAAAACGAGGAATTTCCTCGTTTTTACGATTTTGGCATTGGAGTAGGTGTTGGCTTTGCGTAGCCTTCTTTATATTTATTATCAATGTATTTTCGAATTTCAAGAGTGGATTTTCCTTTTTTCTTCATAGATGCAGATTCGGTTGCAATTTCTAAACAGTTTACACAGGTCGTTGCGTGAGAATCCCAAACAACTTCTCCATTTTTCTTAATTTCACGAATAAAACAGTTTTTGTTGTTTTTATGCCCCACACTTTCTCCGCATCCACAGTAACAAGGAATCCAGTTTAATAATTCGGCATTTTTCCCTGCAACTGCATAGATCTCTTTCATTTGTGGATCTAGTTTGTCCAAAAATGTTGGTAGTGTGTCAATTCCTTTTGTCGTTTCTTGGATGTCACCTTGCTGAGTATGAGAAGCGTGTTCTTCGCTGTGTTCGGAAGATTCTTTGTGCTCGGAGGATTCTTTCTTTTCGGCTGCACCGCATCCAGAAAGTACAAGACTGCTTATTACGAGTAAAGAGAATAGATATTTTTTCATCTGCATTTCTCCTTTGTTTTCGTGATAGTGAAATTGTACCAAATATTCTGGTGATTTCCTATGTAGAAGTTTTGTTTTGTTTATTTTTCAATCGCCAGCGAATAGAGTGCCATAGAAACAGGAGAGGGATATAAACATATAAAATGTACATACCTGTTTGGGATACAAGCATATTTAATGTGTCGATACTTTCTCGATTTGTAAAAAATAAGGAAGCGATGTATACGACAAAAATAAAAAAAGGTAGTGTGATTTTAAATGGGATACGGAATGAACGCTTCATCGACTGACAAGAGGACCATACTGTTAAACAGAGATTTGGTAAAATGATAATAAACCATACAAAAATAATAATATATTCAAACCGCTGAATAAAGGGAACTTTAATAATTTTTAACATCGTTAACGTAGGCCAAATTGTATGTTTCAATAGTCCTTCACTATAGTACATAAAAGAGATAAGCGCTAAAACTACATAAAGAATGGTTGTAAAAGCAGCACCACCATGTGCCCACCTCTTTAAAGATTTTCCTTTTTCAATCAGTGGATAAAAGAAAAGTAGCGCTTCAAATCCTAGAAATTCTAATGTAGAGTCTTTCGCAGATTTTACAATATCTAAAGGTGAATGAGTGAAAATGGGCAGAATATTACGAACATGTGCATATTCCATTGGGAAAATTAAAAAGAACATTACGAATATAGGTAGTACAACTCCCCAAAAACACATTCCTGTTACAGAACGGAACCCACCTTTTATAATATAGTAAGTGACTAATAAAAATATTAAAGTTAGTTGCCATAATTTAATGGTTGGGAATACCCAAACTTGAATTACTTCGATATATGTACGAAGGACGGTGAGACAAAATAATAAAAAATAAATTGTAAAAAGCAAAGAAAATAAGGAGCCGATCCATTTTCCAAAGCATGTTGTATGAATATTGATTAGGTCGTTATCTTTTTCCAACATTTTTAACATACAAAATAATACAAAGTGAGTTGTAATTCCCGCAAGAATAAGGGAAATCCAAGCGTCATAACCGGCATTTTTTACAATAATGCGTTGATAGCCTAAAATTCCGACTCCGACTTGAAGAGAGTGAATTAAAAAAAACATCAAGTAAGGGGAGACAGTTAGTTCTTTACTATTCGTACCCACCTTATCACCTCACTATTCTCCGATACCAGATTGTACAACATTAACATCGACGTCAATATTAATATCTATAGATGGATACATTGCTTGAATTTGTTGTATGCTCCATTTTCTTGATCGACTTCTAATTTGGTCGCGTATCCCTAAAGGATCTATTTTTTTATGCTGAAATTGTTGAATCAATTTTTGAGACTGATTTTTAATCTTTTGTTCTACTTGATTTTTGACATATTTTATATTCCCCTTTTTTGTTAAATCAATCCAACTAGGGGCATTTTTTATTAATCCATTTAATTTTAAACGGATTGTTACTTTAGGAATATTACCTGTTTGATCAACGTGATAGACACTTTTTCCTGATAAATTTTGTGTTACGACAAGACCTTCATGATTATCTTTTTTTATTTGTGCTTCATAACGACCATTTTTAGTCGGATTCAGGAGCAACTTTACTAAAAAAGAGTCTTGTTTATCGGTATACATCACCACTTTGTCTCCTTTTAAAAAAGCAAGACCTTTTACGGAAACCGCGTGATCATCAGCGATTTGAATGTAAGGAAGAAATGGATCGCATACAGATGAATAATAATCATATAAAAAAATATTCAAAGCTGTCCGAGGGATATTTTCATTCCGTATATTTTGTTCAAGTAAGTCAACTAGATACAATGAACCGTTTGGTGCGACATATTTTAGAAGTTCTTCGACTGAACCATCTACAAGTGCTAATTGTACATCTCGCCCAATATTAGGATCACGTTGTAAATTACTGATGATTTCACCAATTCCATATGAACCAATAGGCTTTCCAAATAATATGACACGCATTTGTCCTAAAACAACATTGTGAGGTGATTTTGCATCTAAATGAGAAGCAATCGTTTCAAGGGATCTTGCAGTGGTTGACTGAGTTTTTGGTTTTGTTTTTACGCCAAGCGTGTAGTCAGGATATAAGATAGTACCTTGAATTTTTTTATCTTTTGCTATATCGAATCCAGCGACGTGAATGATTCTTTGCGTATCTACTATGGATGTTTGCGTGCAACCAAATTGGGAGCATAAACCAACAATTACTAATAAAAATAGAACGTTTCTCATGTTTCCTCACCATCACGTTTTTGTTTTGCTTTGTTTGGGTTATAGCGCCAATTTGCTTTTGGTCGCAGAAAAGAAGGGCGC
Source organism: Bacillus cereus (assembly GCF_002584535.1). Classification (GTDB taxonomy): domain Bacteria; phylum Bacillota; class Bacilli; order Bacillales; family Bacillaceae_G; genus Bacillus_A; species Bacillus_A arachidis. The sequence continues at coordinate 64,629 of NZ_NUOT01000012.1, read as the reverse complement.
TGGGCCGTCTGACTAAATGGCCAGCGAATGAAACCTTCCGCTGAACCGAAACCACGATATGGATATAAAGGTAATAAATAAGGTGATCCAAGTGATTTTAAATGTAGTAGATGTACCAATATAAAAACAAATCCCACAATAAGACCAAGTCCTCCGAAGGCACCCGCTAAAAGGATGAGTGGGAATCGGAGTAAACGAATGGTAGTAGACATTTTTACAGTTGGTGTCGTGAAAGAAGCAAGTGCAGATAAAGCCACAGCGATTAATAGGATTGTACTTGTTAAAGCTGCCTCAACAGAAGCTTGTCCGATTACAATTCCACCAACAATACCGATTGTTTGCCCAACTTTTGTAGGTAAGCGGGCGCCAGCTTCGCGCAATAATTCAATTGTAATTTCTAAAAAAAGTGCTTCTAGGATTGGAGGAAAGGGTACATTTGCTCTAGAAAAAATAATGGGTCCAAGCAAATCTGCTGGAATCATCTGATAATGAAATGTTAATACAGCTGTATAGATTGCTGAGGAAAATAGAGAAAATATAGCCCCAAAAAAGCGAATCAACCTAAAGAATGTGCCGATCGTCCATGGCAAATAGTAATCCTCTGGTGAAATGAAAAAATCTAATAGTGTTGTCGGTCCAGCTAATGCATAGGGAGAACCATCTGTTAAAATTAATACTTCACCATTGATTAAAGCAAATACAGCTCGATCAACTCTCTCTGTTGGTAAGAGTAGTGGAAAAGGTGAATTGCTATTATCGCTAATAAATTGTTCAATCATTGTTGCGTCGAAGGGGACGTCGAAATCAATATCCTTTAGACGTTGTGTAGCAGTATTAATAAATTGTTCGTTTGTGATTCCTTCTATATAGGCCACTACAATTGTTGTTTTGGATATAGATCCTACAACAACTTCTTTAAAAACTAGTTGCTCTGTTACAATAACACGACGTAATAAATGTAGGTTCGTGTCAATATTCTCCACGAAACCAACTTTTGGACCAATTACGCTATATTCATTTTCTGTATCATTATATAAACGCTTACCAAGAACAGTACTTTCTGCTCGAACTAGAGCATATTGTACTGTTTGTGATATATTTTGTAGTTTAACGAGTACATATCCATCCAATAGCTTTTCACGAATATCGTCAATGGAAGGCGAGATAACAATGTCTTCAATGGGGACGATGTTAGTTAAGTCAGTGATACCTTGAATCTGTTCTAATTGGTCTTTGATAGGTGTTAAAATAAATTGTTTAATTATGACTGCTTCTACGACAGATTTATAATAAAAAAGGCATAGTGTATCGTTTTCTGTAATGTTGTAAGAAACAAAATCAGTAGATTCCTTCATCGTATGAATAAATTCTGGAATGGTACAGCTCGTTTTTTTGTTTTTAGCTATAGAATTTTTTCTTGGTAAGCCAAACATGTTTTTCACTCCTTTCCCTTATATGGAATGCTCTTATTAGTTTTTGGGGAAGACAAAATTTTATGCAGGAAACATAAAAAAGCTGTCCAAAAGTTAGACACTGTGTATCTTTTGAACAGCTTTTTGATATTTGTTTATAAAAGTTAAAGGATAATTTTTATTTTGGAACAGGGGTATAAGTGATTCCTCATATTTCTTGAGAAAGTGCAAGCAGTTGCTCGCGGCCTTTAGAAATATGAGGGTGAAATTGGATTGTTGCATTTTCACGTGTTCTTTTCACATCTTGAATCGCGTGCTGTAATAAGGAATCAAGATGTGAATGAGATGGTTGTAGTTCTTTTGCAATGGCAGTTCCAGCAACAGTTCCTTGTGCCATCGCAACTTTCGCGCTTTCAATTCCTGTAATATTACCAGCAACATATAAGCCAGGAAGCTGTGTAGCCATTTTCTCATTATGAAGTGGAACATGCCCGCCAAGTTCTTCAATGTAATGAAACGGACATCCAGCGACAGCTGCTAATTCTGCTAGTGGATAGAGACCGCCAGCAATACAGACAAAATCAACAGCATGTATTTCTTCTGTTCCAGGAATAATCTCCCCATCTGGCGTGATAGTAGCAATTTTCACAGCTTCTACTTGTTTATCACCAATGATTTCAATAGCAGCCTTTCGCAAATGAAGCGGTGTGTTCCAAATTTTCATTCCACGCTTTGGATAAAATTGAATGGCTAATTTCCGCATCGCAGGATGTTTCATAAAACGGCTCCCAATTTTTAATAAAGGCGAGGGAGCGATATGAGCAACATGAAGTAGAGAGTTTAAAACGTGAAGCGGCTGTGCGCTTTGTTTTGTTACTGTATGCTTAGGCGGTAAAACGACGCTGTCAATTTCTAGCCCAGCAAGCTGTAATTCATGCATAATTGCAAATGATAATATATTTGCTCCAATAATCATTCCTTTATTGCCGACTTTGACGCGATGTACATTCGTCATAACTTGTGCAGCTCCAATGGACATAACACCAGGCAAGGTCCAGCCGGGAAGCGGCGTTGGGAACTCAGCTGCTCCTGTTGCAAGAAGAACATGCTTTGTTTGGAAGGTACCGATATTCGTATGAACAGCCCATTCATTTCCATTTTGTTCTAAATCATGTACGGTTACACCACATTCAATAGGGAGTGCTAAATCCTGCAACTGTTTTTGTAATTTCTTTGTTTCTTCTATACCATTCCACCATGTTCCGTTTGGTTCTTGATGAAGTTGGCCAAGAAGGCGACCACCAGGTTTTATAAATTCGTCAAAAACTCTAACAGATAATCCATATGTTTTGCAGGCGATGGCTGCACATAATCCCGCAGGACCAGCGCCGATAATGATGACATCAATCATTTGTGATCCTCCTTTTTTAAAGGAGTAGGTTGTTGCAAGCCGCTTTGTACAACCATTTGATCTTCAACTACAGTCATGCAGGCACGCACATTTTGCTTGCCATTTATTGTGACGCGGCACTCAAAGCAATGGCCAATATTACAATAAATAGAGCGTGGTGCTCCTGTTTCTTCATGAACACGAAACGTTCGAATGTTATTAGCGAATAGGGAAGCAGCGACTGTTTCGCCAGCTATTCCTTCGCACTTCGTTCCGTTAAATGTAAAAGAGACGGTTTTGCTGTCTGATAAGTTACCGAGAATTGGGTGGTGAATGATACGATTACTCATGATCTATCACCTAACAAGTCAAAGGTAACGGGACGAACTGGTGGCTGATGCTTTAATGGCTGACGGTTTTGCTCCTGTGATGATATAAAACTTTCTAGTGCACATCTGCATGTTCGGCCCCCACAAAATCCCATGCCTGCTCGGGTACGTAGCTTCAATTCTCGTGTAGAACAGTTGTATGTGTTCGCTGTATGAAGTAGCTCTTTGTATGTTACTTCTTCACAGCGACAAATGACAAAATCGTTTGCAATGTTCATGACAAAGCCCCCTTGTTAGATTGGTTGTTTGCTAATTTATATGCAAAATACATGCCAATCTATATATCCATTTTGATTTGCAGGCATATAAGTCGCTGCTATACAAATAAAATGGGCTCTTCACTTATTTCTACTTGGCATGGGGCAGGAAGAGGGACTGACCGCTTCTGTGCATGGCGGGTGCTCTCTTCTCACCCAAAAGGAAAGGTGCTATATTGTTTTTCAATTTGTATTTATAGAGAGAAGGATTAAAACGGGATATGTAATTTTTTCATGCGATTATATAAGGTAGCTCGTGTAATTCCAAGACGTTTCGCACATGCGAGTTTATTGCCACTTTCTAATTCCAGTGCATGCTGAATGATATTCCGTTCATATTTGTTTAAAGAGTCATCAAGTAATTCGCCTTCCGTTATATTTATTCTAAGAGGGGCAGGTGGTTGTTCTTGTTGTATTTTTGGAGAGAAGGGAAGGTCTTCTCGTTTTATGATCCCATCTGTCGCAAACACAACGAGACGTTCAATGGCATTGCGTAGCTCGCGAATGTTTCCAGGCCATTTATGTTCTAGCAATTCATACATAACATCTTGCGGTATACTTTGAATTGGACGATTATATTGAATAGAAAATTCATATAAGAAAGAATGAATTAGCTCCACAATATCTTCTTTTCGTTCGCGAAGTGGAGGTATATCAACGCTTACCACATTTAAACGATAAAATAAATCTTCCCGAAATTTTCCTTTCGCAATTTGTTCTTTTAAGTTTCGATTCGTAGCAGCAATAATATTAAAATCGGCATGCAATTCTTTTACCCCACCTACGCGGTAAAACGTTTTATCCTGCAAAACACGAAGCAGTTTTACTTGCATTTCCATCGGCATTTCACCAATTTCATCTAAAAACAATGTTCCGCCTTTTGCTAACTCAATTTTTCCTTTTTTTCCTTTCTGATCAGCTCCGGAAAAAGCTCCTTTTTCATAGCCAAAAAGTTCACTTTCAAATAATGACTCAGGAATCGCGCCGCAGTTAATAGATACAAATGGTGCTTTGTCACTTTCACGTGCTTCATGAATTGCTTTTGCGAATAACTCTTTCCCAACGCCGCTTTCCCCTAAAATGAGAACAGTTGATTTTGTTGTACATACCTTTTTCGTAATTTCAATTGTTTGTTGCAGTGCGGAGCTGCTTCCTTTAATAGCATGAAAAGGATCAACTGGCGGTGTTAATTTAGCAACTTGTTTTTCTAATTGATGCATTTTTGTAGAAACGGAGAAAAGCTCTTGATTAAGTCGAACTTGGCTCGTAATGTCTGTTTCGGATACAACAGCTCCAATAATTTCATTACGCAAGTAAATGGGATTAGAGTTAATCAGTACAATTAAATCTTCTCTTGGTTGATGTTGGTGTTTATGTAGTGATCGACCTTCTTGTAGAGTTTTTAATATTTCTAGCATATCTTCATGAAAAAATGATGTGATGGGTTTTCCTAAAATGTCTTGTCGTCTTACAGAAAAGATCGCTTCTGCCCCGTTTGTCCATACATTGACGTTCTCGTTCTCGTCAATGACAGTGACGGATGCATCTGTTGTTTTGATAACAGTTTCGAAATAAGCTTGTAAATATTCATAAGAATGAAAGATTGTTTCAGCTAGCATAACAGCTGTAATAAAACCAATTGGTTTATGGGAAGCATTCGTAAAAACAACGGCATGATAGTCTTTAAGTTTCTTTAATATATGTGAAATAGAAGGATAGTAGGAAGTTGTATAACAAGGTTGATATGTACCACAAGCAGTAAGCATGTATAGATCATTGTTTCTTTTGACTAGAACGGTTGTATCTTCATGATTTGTATGATTACTTTGTTGTAACTCTTCTAATGATGAAAAGAAGAGAAAATCTTTATTCATAAGTTGGTCTATAGAAGAGAGCTCGATTGTCATGCTAATGCCTCCTTATTGGATTGACTGTAAGTTTTTTATACACTATTTCATTATTTTTACACATTTTTAAAGGAAATGTAAAATGTTTTGTCGGAAAAGTTCAATAATTTCATGTTGGCTATGTGGTAATAATGAGCATCTCGTTTCTCAGTATGGTAAAGATAAAGGGTGGGATGAGAGAAAAAATCCTTGGGAATTACAGTTGCACGTTAAGTTGGCATTTTAATTGCAAGTAAAAGAAAATGTGAACATGAAAAAGTGATAATCTAGCAAAAAAAATTTGTTAGAAGCTTATCTCGATATTCGGTAGTAGTAAGAGATTATTTCAAAATTTAGAGAGAAGCGTGAGCCATCAGTTCCACTTTATAAATAGAAAAGAGGGAGTTTATGATAAAGCATTGTGATGTTCTTATCATTGGCGGAGGTATTATTGGGAGTGCAATTGCTTATTACGTTTCAAAATGCGGGAGAGAAGTAACGTTATTAGAAAGAGGAGAATTAGCGAGCGGTACATCATCGAGATGTGATGGAAACATTTTGGCAATTGATAAAGATCCCGGGTTTGATAGCCAAATGTCTCTTGAAAGTCAAAAGCTTGTTGATCAACTAGCGAAAGAATTGCGTCACTTTTTTGAATACCGAGCACCAGGCAGCATTCTCGTATGTGAAAGTGAAGAAGAGATGATCGCTGCGGAAAAATGGGTAAAGCGGCAAAAAGATGCGGGTTTACCATTTCGGATGTTAGACAGACAAGATATTCGGCAGGAGTCACCGTATTTTGCAGATGATTTACTGGGTGGATTAGAATGCGCAACAGATTCGACTGTTAATCCATATTTATTATCATTTTCTTTGCTTGATGAAGCGAAAAGGCAAGGAACAGATGTGTATCTTCATACAGAAGTAACCAGTATTCAAAAAGATATAATGGGTGCGTTTATTGTTGAAACAAATAAGGGGACATTTACAGCGAATAAAGTCGTAAATGCAGCAGGAGTATGGTCACCTGTTATTGGCGAGATGTTGGATGTGAAAATTCCAATTCAGCCGAGAAAAGGTCATATTATTGTTGCTTCAAGACAAGAGCCAGTGGGAACGAGAAAAGTAATGGAGTTTGGCTATTTAATTAGTAAGTTTGGCGGCACACGTCATGTGGATGAGGAAACAGAAAAATATGGAGTTGCTCTCGTATTTGAACCGACAGAAAGTCAAAATTTCTTAATTGGAAGTAGCAGGCAGTTCGTTGGTTTTCAAACGAAGGTGGATACAAGCGTTATAAAGTGTATTGCAAACCGAGCGATTCGTTTTTATCCGAAGATGGCTGATATGTTACTTATTCGAACATATGCAGGTTTGCGTCCGTGGACGGCAGATCATTTGCCAATCATTTCTCATGTCGAAGAAGTACCAGGATTTTATATTGCCGCCGGTCATGAAGGTGATGGGATTAGTTTGGCGGCCATTACAGGAAAGCTTATTGCAGAAATGATTGAGGGACAAGAGACAACCGTACCGATTGAATCACTAAGCCACAATCGATTTCAAGAAAGGATGGAACGAGTGTGAACGTAAAAAAAGTGTTTACGACAGTTGATACGCATACGGGAGGGAATCCAACAAGGACAGTCATAAATGGCCTTCCAAAGCTAGAAGGGAATACAATGTCAGAAAAGATGTTATTTATGAAAGAAAAGTATGATTGGATTCGTACATTTCTTATGTTTGAGCCACGCGGTCATGATGTAATGTCTGGTGCTTTATTAACAGAACCGTGTGACCCAGAAGCTGATGTTGGTGTTATTTATATAGAAACAGGCGGGTACTTACCAATGTGTGGTCACGATACAATTGGCGTTTGTACCGCTTTAATTGAAACCGGTATGGTTGAGGTGGAAGAACCGTATACCTATATTAAATTAGATACACCAGCGGGGCTTGTTGCAACAAAAGTGTATGTAGAAAATGGAAAAGCAAAAGAAGTAACATTTTGTAACGTGCCTGCTTTTTTATTAAAGTCTGTGGAAGTACATATAGAAAATATAGGGAATGTACAATGTGATATTGCCTATGGTGGTAATTTTTATGCGATTACAGACGCTAGAAAATTAGGCGTGGAGCTAACAACGGAAAATTCTGCGCAAATTATAGAAACAGCTATTCGGATTCGTGATGCCATTAATGCAGCGGTACCCATTTCACATCCGGAATTTTCTTTTATCGAAGGAGTGACGCACGTTGAATTTTTCTGTGATCCAACGGACGAACATGCGGATGTGAAAAATACAGTGATTGTACCACCGGGAGGGATTGATCGTTCGCCATGTGGTACGGGAACATCAGCCAAACTGGCTACATTGTATGCCTACCGTGAAATTGATCTGGAGGAATTATTTGTACACGAAAGTATTGTCGGTTCGCTATTTAAAGGGAAAATTGTTAGAACAACAAATATAGGGGACATAGAAGCTGTGATTACAGAAATTACTGGATCAGCATGGATTATGGGAATGCACCAGTTTTTATATCATGAGGAAGATATTCTGAAAGATGGATTTATTCTCATTCCACCAATGGAAGGGCATTGATTCTGAGTTAGAGTAGTTATGTTTATATGAGTTAAATAACAAGAGAGATGGAAGACGTTTTTATAAATTGGTAAGGGGAGATTGTATGAAGTTCGTAAAAGCAATTACAACAGTTGATGCACATATAGCTGGAGAGCCACTGCGCCTAATTATGAACGGCGTACCTCTATTAAAGGGACATACTTTACAAGAGAAACAAAAAGAACTAGTTGAAAACTATCAAGCATTTCGAAGAATTATCATGCAAGAACCACGTGGTCATGCAGCAATGAACGGTTGTATGATTGTACCACCTTGTTCAGAAAAAGCAGATTTTGCGGCGTTGTTTATGGATGCAAATGAATTTATTTCTAGTACAGAAGAGTTTGTGATGATAGCTGCTGGCGTTATGGTTGAAATGGGAAATGTGCAAATGAAAAATGATGTAGTAGCGGTGGAAACAATCGATGGAATTTTTCCTGTGAAAATCTGTATAGAAGATGGAGAGATACACGCTGTTTCATTACAGAAAGATTGTCACTACGAACTTCAATATAATGCCTCTCAGTCGGCCATTTCATTTGGACCAAATGAATCTTATGTAATCAGCCATACAAAGCATTTAGGTGTCAAATTAGACATGGATGAATTCATAGAATTAAAGAGCTGGGCACATACGACAAGAACCTCATTATCGTCCGAATGTAGTAGTATTTTAATAGATGCCAAGCAGATTGAGGAGAAACGATTCAAAACGATGGTGCAGAAGAAGAATGGACTTGTAAGCCGTTCTCCATATGTTAGGGCAACATGTGCATGTTTGGCACTTTTTAGAGAGGAAGGTATGTTACAAGAAGGAGAAAGTGTCCAGCATGAAAATATTACAGGCGGAACATATGAAGCAAAACTGATGAAATACACACAAAATGAAATGACGGTACAAATTACAGGGAGGGTCTTTATTACGGGAATGCATCAATTTTTATTAGACCCATCTGATCCGCTAGCGGACGGCTTTATTATTGTAGGTTCATAAAGAAAAGGAAGAGTTGTCTCTTCCTTTTCTCTATGTTTAGTTTGTCTTTTTTTCTTTTACAGACTGCATTAATTTCATCATTTCGGCTCTTACATCTTCTTTCTTCACATTTAATTTTTCGGCGATTTGTTTGACATGCATACCATCTTTTTTCATTTTTAATACATCATTAAACGGCGTATTACTTTTTTGTGCAATGATGGTTAAAACTGCGAGATGATGCAGGTGAATATGGTTATCTTCCATTATTTTCTTCATTTGTTCTGGTGTTGATTTTTGCATTTCAGCTACTTTTTGCAATAAAGCTTCTTTCATTTCTTTACTCATATGATGTTTATGCATTTTCTTTGGATCCACACCGAAATGTTTCGCCGTTTCTTTCCAAGATTTAGTTTGTTTATAGTACGATAAAACATCATTGATATCTTTTTTACTTATTTTCGCAATGTGTGCAGCCTTCCAAATTTCATGTTTTTTATAACCTAGTTTTTCTAAAGATTGTATTTGTTCATCTGAGATTAGTTTATGATGATGCGCCGTGAATTCTTTTTGTGAGGCCGCAGAAGCAGGGAAGACTGCCATTCCACATAAAAGTCCTGTTGCTAAAATGCTTGCTATTAATTTTCTGTACATACCATTGATTCCTCCTAATTGAATAAAATGGAAAACTGTATCTATAGAGTTTCCCGAAGTTGTGGAGAAGTTGTGAAGAACTTGTGAACATTGCAAGTTTTTTTCGCGATGTAATAAAAAAAATTTTTGTTAGTTTCACAACACAAAACATTGATTAATGGTAGAAAACTGCGTTATAATCGAAATTGAAAATCAATATCAATTATAAGGTGTATACATATAGATGAAAATAAGGGAGAGAAACATATGATCACATATACTTCCATTGCAAATATCATTAAAGAAAGACGAACCATTCGTACATTTACAGATAAAGCAGTAGAAAAAGAATTGTTAATTGAATTATTAAATGACGCAACGTGGGCACCAAACCATCAGCATCGTGAGCCATGGAAATGTAAATTATTTATTGGAGAAGGTCGTAAAACATTAGTAGATGCTGTATTACATTCTTTCACAGAAGAAGAACGAGCAAAAAGAGGTAAAATTTTATCCGATCGTTTTCTAAGTACACCAGCTCAAATCGTTGTATATATGGATGAAGATCCACGTCAAGTGCAACGTGATGAAGACTACGCGGCAGTGTGTGCATTTATGCAGAACTTCCAGTTATTAGCTTGGGAACGTGGACTAGGTTGTGTTTGGAAATCAGGTGGATTGAATTATAATCCTTTATTTATAGAAGGAATTGGATTAACAAAAGGACAACGTATTGTTGGAATCCTTCATATTGGTTATTTCGATAAGAAACCAGAAGGAAAAGAGCGTACGCCGATTACGAAGAAGATGGAAGTTATTGAAGGGTAATAGCTGAAGATGAGAAGCTGGATGCAAATGATTTAAAGTTTGTGTTCAGCTTTTTTGTTTTTTGGAGTTTTTTATATCTTAGTAATCTTATGATGAAGATTACTGATAAAAGAGAATAACAGAGTATCTATTTTTCATCATTTCTCATGAAAGCTTGTTTCCTCTCATACACTGTCTTAAGGGAAAGTGTAAGGAGGGAAAATAATGAGAGCTAGTGATGATAAAGCACTACAATATGCAATTGCCGAAATTACTGAAATTGCAACTGGGTTTGGACTGGATTTTTATCCGATGCGCTATGAAGTATGTCCAGCAGAAATTATTTATACATTTGGTGCATATGGAATGCCGACTCGGTTTTCACATTGGAGTTTTGGAAAACAGTTCTTCAAAATGAAGCTGCATTACGATTTGGGACTTAGTAAAATATATGAACTTGTCATCAACTCTGACCCATGTTATGCGTTTTTACTTGATACCAATTCATTGATTCAAAATAAATTGATTGTAGCACACGTATTAGCACACTGTGATTTCTTTAAAAATAATATTCGTTTCTCAAACACGAAGCGTGATATGGTTGAAAGCATGGCAGCGACAGCAGAACGAGTTAAAGCGTATGAACATAAATATGGAAAAGCAGAAGTAGAAGAATTTTTAGATGCTGTTTTGGCTATTCAAGAACATATTGATCCATCGCTTATGCGGCCGAAGCTTGCTTGGAGTATTGATGATTTAGAAGAGGAAGAAGAAAAGAAACGAGTATCTCAGTACGATGACTTGTGGGATTTAGATGATAGAAATAAAAAAAGAGAACGTTCGAATATACGGAAGAAAAAGAAAATCCCGCCGCAACCAGAGAAAGATCTACTTCTATTTATTGAGCAATATAGTAGAGAACTAGATGAGTGGCAACGCGATATTTTAACGATGATGCGAGAAGAAATGTTATATTTCTGGCCGCAATTAGAAACGAAAATCATGAACGAAGGCTGGGCTTCGTACTGGCATCAACGCATCCTTCGTGAAATGGACTTAACATCCGATGAAGCAATCGAATTTGCGAAGTTAAATGCAGGAGTCGTTCAGCCGTCCAAAACAAGTATTAATCCATATTACCTCGGTATAAAGGTGTTTGAAGATATTGAAGAACGTTATAATAACCCAACTGAAGAGATGAAAAGGCGCGGTGTGAAGCCAGGATCGGGCCGTGACAAAATCTTTGAAGTGCGAGAAATTGAATGGGACGTATCGTTCCTTAGAAACTATTTAAATAAAGAGCTTGTAATGAGAGAAGATATGTACTTATTTCAGCGCCAAGGAAAAGAATATAAAATAATTGATAAAGAGTGGGAACACGTTCGTGATCAGCTCGTTAATATGAGGACAAATGGTGGATTCCCATATTTAGTGGTGGAAGATGGAGATTATTTAAAGAACGGTGAATTGTACATTAAACATTGTTATGAAGGAATTGAGCTTGATTTAAAATATTTAGAGAAAGTATTACCATACATTCATCAGTTATGGGGAAGAACGGTGCATATGGAATCTAATGTAGAGAATAAAGGTGTTGTCTTTTCCTATGATGGGAAGATGGTGCATCGGAAGTATGTGTGAAGTTACTGTTTAACAGTAGCTTCTTTTTTTATGGATATGATTTACAAATAAAAAAGGGAAGAAGATATAATCCTTTGTTTAATAAGAATAGTTAAATGTTAAAGGATGTATAGAAAAAGAGAAAAGCAGTAGGATTTTATTATGAAGGGGCGGAAGGTAGTAAGGGGAAAATAGTTGGTGAGATTAGAATTTGAAAATGAACAAGAATCAAAAAATAGTGAATTAATTTCTTTGTTTCTTGGAAGTGATGTACAACCGTCTATCGGCTCTGTTAAGGATACAATTAGAGAATTGGATTCTGTGCTTAATGGAAAAAAAGAAAAATTTCAATGTAGTTATAATGCAACAGACATTGAGATGGATCGATATAAAACAGTAATAGAAGAGCTATACCCTGATGATGAAGATCATCCATTACAGTGTGAAATTGAAACAATAGAATTAAGAAAATTACTCTTAATATGGTTTGAAGAGTTGACACAGTATAGATATACACGAGGGGAAATTAAAAAAGAACAAAAAGAAATAATATTAAACTGGATGGAAGAGCAACAAAAGATCGGTGATAAGTTAGAAGAGAATTTGAAAAGATAAATAAAATTAATAGTACCTTAGCAATACAAAGGTTAGACTACGTTCTGGCATCAACGCATACTTGGTGAAATGAATGTAACGTCTGCTGAAGCAATTGAATTTGCCAAGTTGAAAGCAAGCGTAGTATGTTCTCATGATAGAAATATGTGTAAAGTCGCTGGAATAAATCAGCGGCTTTTTTCATACCAAGTATGTTTCAATTTAGTGAACAAGTATAAAGTTCGAGCTTTATATATTGTCATTATATTTTTTCACGGTTATTATATACCTATACGGGTATGTGTAATTTTAATTTTGTATATATCTGTAGCAGTAAGAAAAAATAGTTGTGGAGGTTAGGGAAATATGAGTAAAAAAATCGTCGTAGTCGGTGGAGTTGCCGGCGGAGCATCAGTAGCAGCGCGTCTTCGTCGTTTAAGTGAAGAGGATGAAATTATTATGTTTGAGCGAGGCGAATATATTTCGTTTGCGAACTGCGGATTGCCGTATTACATTGGCGGTGTGATTCAAGAGAGACAGAAGTTGTTAGTGCAAACAGTTGAGAAGATGTCAAAGCGATTTCATTTAGATATACGTGTATCAAGTGAAGTGATAAAAATTAATAAACAAGAAAAAACAATTATTGTGAAAAATGTAATGACAAATGAAACATACGAAGAATCTTATGATGTTTTAATTCTTTCACCAGGATCTAAGCCAATTGTGCCACCTATTTCAGGAATTGAAACCGCAAAGGCGTTGTTTACATTACGGAATGTACCAGATACAGATCGCATTAAAGGGTATATTGATGAGGAGAAACCACGCCATGCGACTGTTATTGGTGGAGGATTTATTGGGGTTGAAATGGCAGAAAACTTGAGAGAAAAAGGAATAGATGTGACGCTTGTTGTGATGAATAATCAAGTAATGCCACCAATCGATTATGAAATGGCAGCATATGTACATGAACACATGGAGAAGCATGGCGTTCAGCTCATTTTGAAGGATGGAGTAGAGGCTTTTGAAGAAGATGGTAAAGTTGTTCGTTTAAAAAGTGGTTCAAAAATCAATACAGATATGATTATTCTTTCTATCGGTGTTCAGCCAGAGAGTAGTTTGGCAAAAGAAGCAGGATTAGCACTTGGAGTAAGAGGAACAATTAAAGTAAATGAAAAACTACAAACTTCGGATTCGTCTATTTATGCGATTGGTGATGCGATTGAGGTAAAAGATTTTGTAACGGAAACAGAAACAATGATTCCGTTAGCATGGCCAGCAAATCGACAAGGTCGTCTATTAGCGGATATCATTCATGGGCATACAGAATCGGTATACAAAGGAACGATGGGAACATCAATTGCAAAAGTATTTGAATTGACAGTTGCTTCAACAGGAGTAAATGAAAAGGTATTGCAGCATTTAAATATACCCTATGAGGTAGCACATGTACAGGCAAATTCTCATGCGGGTTATTATCCGAATGCATATCCTATTTTATTAAAATTAATTTTTAATAAAGAGTCAGGCGAAATTTATGGTGCACAAGCTGTTGGACGTGACGGTGTAGATAAACGAATTGATGTCATTGCAACGGCAATGAAAGCGAAACTAAAGGTAATGGATTTACCAGATTTAGAATTAGCATACGCACCGCCGTATTCTTCTGCAAAAGATCCAGTAAACATGGTGGGGTATGCTGCAAGTAATATAATCGAAGGGCTTGTAGATACTGTGCAATGGCATGAGATTGACCATATTGTCCAAAACGGTGGATATTTGATTGACGTTCGTGAACCAAATGAGTTGAAACAAGGAATGATTAAGGGATCGGTTAATATTCCATTAGACGAATTGCGTGAAAGATTGGATGAAATTCCAGTAAATGAAGAAATATATATTACATGTCAGCTCGGTATGAGGGGCTATGTTGCTGCACGTATGTTAATGGAAAAAGGATATAAGGTGAAAAATGTAGATGGTGGTTTTAAATTGTATGCGACTGCTTTGCCAGACCAGATTGTCTATAAAGAGGTTTAAAGTAAATCCCTATTCATTATGATAAAGCTAACTAAAATAGTGCTTTACAAAATACCCTTTAGGGTATAAGATGGTTTGTAAATGCAAATCAAAATCTTACTACAGTAAGTATTTCTTTCAATAAAGCATATTTTACAAAGTATTGAGGTGATCGGGCATTGGAATATAATCAAGATATTAAAAATAGGCTGAAGCGAATTGAAGGACAAATTCGTGGTGTTCTTCGAATGATTGAGGAAGAGAAGGATTGTAAAGAGGTAATTACACAATTAACAGCGTCACGTTCTGCTATGGATCGCGCAATCGGATTAATTGTCGGGACAAACTTGGAGAAATGTTTGCGAGACCAATTTGAAAAAGGCGATACATCAAATGAAGATTTGATTAAAGAGGCTGTACAATTACTTGTGAAAAGTAGATAATCTGTCAAACGAATGTGTTGACAGATTTTTAAAACATCACTTCATACCCCTATAGGTATATAAGGTATTAAATTTTTTTAAGCGAAAATATACCATAGGGGGTAAGGTAGCGATTGACTTATCATTACAAACAATAGATGTGCTGAGAAAGTTATATTCATGTAGATGTTCGTAGTAAAGCAAATGATATGGATTGAAAAATAGAAGAAAAAGATGGAGGTATAGAATATGAATGCAAAACAAGTATTAGATGTGAAAGGCTTAGCATGCCCAATGCCAATCGTAAGAACAAAAAAAGCTATGGAAGCTTTACAATCTGGAGAAGTACTAGAGATTCACTTAACAGATAAAGGCGCGATAAAGGATATTCCAGCGTGGTCAAAAACAGGTGGGCATGAAGTACTAGATCATACGGAAGAAAACGGTGTACTAAAATTCTGGATTAAAAAAGCGTAAAAGTGACTGTTCTACGGATACGAATCGTATAGAGAAAGATTGGAGGAGAGTGTGTATGGGGGCAAATACAGTATTCAATATCATTTTAACTATACTTGTTGCTTCGTTTATCATTTCTCGCTTTTTACCGGTTAAGGGTGTTAAAAATATAAGTGGGAAAGAGCTAAGAGGTTTACTTCATAAAAAGAACAAACAATTGATTGATGTTCGCACACAAGGTGAATTTAGGGGGAATCACATTCAAGGATTCCAAAATATCCCCTTAAATGAGTTCGCACAAAAAGCGAGTCATTTAGATAAAAACAAAGAAGTAATTGTTATTTGTCAAAGTGGAATGAGAAGTAAACAAGCAGCAAAAATGCTAAGAAAATTAGGCTTTCAACATATTACGAATGTCTCAGGTGGTATGAATGCTTGGAATTAAGGAGGAAATAAAAAATGAAAGAAATGACAGCAAAAGAATTAGAAAATAAATTGATGAACCACGAAGTATTAAATATAATCGATGTTCGTGAAGTAGAAGAGGTAAAGGAAGGGAAAATTCCAGGAACTCTTCATATTCCACTAGGTTTATTGGAATTTCGTATGCATGAATTAGATAAAAACAAAGAATATATTATGGTATGTCTCTCTGGAGGGAGAAGCTCACGAGCTGCTCAGTTTTTAGAAAGCAATGGTTTTAAGGTTATAAATATAACTGGTGGCATGTTAGAGTGGAAAGGTAAAACAGAATAATACTGTATACAAGGCAGTGTTTTTTATAAATAAAGGGTTTCGTATATTTTTTGTAATACCTATATAGGTATATGGAGGTGGAGAGTTAACATGGAGAATAAGAAGAAAACAACGATCGTTTTGTTTAGTGGAGATTACGATAAGGCGATGGCGGCATATATTATTGCGAATGGTGCAGTGGCATATGATCAGGAAGTGACGATTTTTCATACGTTTTGGGGGCTAAATGCACTTCGGAAAGATGGACATGTGAAGGTAAAGAAAAACTTTTTGGAGAAAATGTTTGGAAAGATGATGCCTCAAGGTGCAGATAAGATGGGATTATCCAAAATGAACTTTGCGGGGATGGGTCCTAAAATGATTAAGCATGTTATGAAAAAGCATAACGCTATGCCACTTCCAGACTTAATTGATATGGCAAAAGAACAAGGTATTAAGCTTGTAGCCTGTCAAATGACAGTTGATTTATTAGGGTTAAAAGAAGAAGAGATCATGGAAGATGCCGAGTTTGCTGGTGTGGCAGCTTATTTAGCAGATGCTTCTGATGGAAATGTGAATCTATTTATTTGATAAGTAAATAGATTCCTTAAGAAAAAACGATGAACGCCATTGGAGAACTAGTGGCGTTCATTGATTAAGCCCAAATAACTTTCATTAATCTTTCATATTCATCATCTGCAGCTTTATATAATAGTCTTGTATGTTCAAATACAAGGGCAGGATTAAAGTATGGTTCTGTAAATACAAGGGAAGTCGAAATGTCGATAGAATCGCTGTTACTAATTGTGAATTTTGCGAATCGATATGCTGTATTTAGTTCGTTGATTACATGCAATAATTCGCTTTTTTTAGTTGAATCATGAACTTGAGCGACATTGAAGCAATATATATCGACTGTAGGATGCTCGCTATTAAAGGCAGCAATAAGCCGAACTTTTGCGCCACTCTCTGTATCTAAGTTCACTGAAAAAAATACAGAGCCATCATTTTCATCTATGTTTTCTTCCATATATATTTCATTGGATTTTAGATAATCTTTAAAGTCTGAAACGTTATGTTTTACCGCAGCTTTCATATGTTTTACCTCCTGTTAATTGGAATATACACCTATCCTTTATTATAATTTAAAGATATGGAAATTGATAGATGAAAAGTTAGAATTTTTAAAATGTTATTGTGTATGAACAGACAGGAACCATCTGATTTGGAAAAACAAAGAATATCTCACGGATAGAAGTCACATCTTATAGCGGAATTAAAAGTATAAAAAACCCAGCTCTACCTTCATGGAGCTGGGTTTTTTATTAATTCTCATTCGATGTTGTTTCTGTATCTCCATCGTTATTGTTATTTTTTTTGGTAGTAGAATTTTGGTGATTATCGCTATCGTTATTTGTATCTTTTGTTTTCTCAGAGTTTGTTTTTTTCTTGTCTTCTTTATTATCAGAATCAACCTTCTTATACTCAGATAGTCCAAGATGAGTACGAAGTTGTTTTGTTAAATTGTCTAAATCTTCTTCTACGGGAACATAATAATACGTACCACCGTCACTTGCGCGACCACATTCTTTATCACCAGCTGACATATAACAATCTTTACCATTAATCTGTAAATTTTCAATTGAAGAATCTACACCGTATTTATAGAATGATAACATATCATCAAATGTTAAGTTTGTAACAAATTGTCCATCAATGTGATCAATAATATCACCTACTTTTGTTACAGAATCAACGCTTGCTAGCTTTTTCAGAATGGCTTCAATAACAAGCTGTTGGCGTTGACCACGCATTGCATCACTATCAATATGACGTGTTCTTGCAAGAGCAAGAGCTTCTTCACCGTTTAATTTTTGAACGCCTTTTTTCAAGTGGATTGCACCTGCGTTATCGTTACTATCTTGTTCAGTAAATTCAACAGGAACATCTACTTCAATACCACCTAAATCATCCACAATTTTTATAAATGATTTAAAGTTGAATTTTACAAAGTAATCAACAGGAACATTGAGTAATTTTTCTACTGCATCAATACTAGCCTGCGGGCCACCATTTTTCCCGTTTTTAGCAGAACCATATGCATGTGCATGTGTAATTTTATCCATTTTCTTTTCTATTGGGATATAAGTATATGTGTCTCGTGGAATACTCAAAAGTTTTACAGTTTTACTATCTTTATTAAAAGTTGCAAGTAACATTGCATCTGTTCTGATAGCAGCACCGTATTCTTTGCCACGTGTATCGCTTTCATCAACGCCCATGATTAATACAGATACATTATTAGAAATAGGTTTCACTGCTTTATCACGTAAATCTGATTTATCCCCCCGTGCTAAACCGTGAGCAGCATTTCGAACAGCAGAGGATGCTTTATTTACTAAAAACCAAGTATAACTGCCTCCTATTATTAAAAATACTAAAAGAGCACTTATAACGATTTTTGTTTTTTTCCTTCCTTTTTTCGTATTATTTCGTATATTTTTTTGCCAAGATGGGATTTGATCCATTTCATATACTCCTTCATTTGGATTAAAATACGACACTCATATCACCTAATTATAATGAAATTTGGTGGAAAAGAACATTACAAATCATTTACATTTCACAAAAATTCGATTTATTTTGCGAAAAGTCAGATTTTTTTGGGTTACGCACCAAATTTTAGGAGAATAAGCAATAGAGAAGTAAGATTTGTTGAAAGGTTTTGTTGCAAAGTTTGAAAAAAGTATAAACAGGTTGATAAATGAAGAGAAATGTTTAGAAAGAGGCTAGTAATTGTTGAAGTTGATTGTACGTCGAAAAGGCGGAGTCTATTTGAAGATTTCGCCTTTCTTTCTCTACAGCTAGCTATTTATAAGAGCACATCTTATTTAAGCCTTTATTTGGATATGTAATTTTGCATATCTAAATAAGGGGGATTAATATGCAGAGTGTGATTAAATTATATTAAACAATAATTAAATGTTGTTTGAAAATTAAAATGGTTATTTTTCAATGGGATATATCAAGTTGTAACTATTGTAATTACTTAAATAATACTGAAAAATAATTTTATAAGTATAATATTTCCACTCGCATTAATATTCAACAACTAAATTATTGAATATAGTCGACAAAATTCTACTATTTACGCATTAAAAATTTAATGTTTTAATAAAGGTGTAATTGGTATGACCACTAAGGAGAGGAGAGGGGTGTACTAATAAAAGTGCAATAAAGTTTCAAGTAACACTATGCTAAAAATAATTTTTTGAATACTCAGTTTATTAGGTTTGGTAATAATTTAGAATCAAAAAAGTGTCGCATTTGTAAAAATGGAATTTTAAGTCTCTACAAAGCAAAAATAATCTTATTTTATTCCGAGGTGAAAGTATAAGCAATGTACAGTATAATTTCATCTTTTGTAATCTTGTAGGGCTCTTGTCGACAAAACTGGGAGAGATATTATGAAATTATTATCAAAAAAGTCATGGCAGGATTAGCTGTAGGAGCAATGGGTTTATCTATCTGGGCTTCTGTAAGTCAAACAGCAACTCCAGAGAAAAATAAATATTATACTATTCATTTGGCAGCTACTTCAAATTAGGTGATGAAATTTTATTGTTTACTTGTGAAAAACATAGTATTTAAATGAGGGGAAGTAAGGTCCTTACATTCTATGAGAAACGAGAGTTTAGCACTCTATCCAAAAGAATTCTCTTTCCTCAAGCATGTGCAAGAAGAGAGCCTAGCGCTAGGGCGTTCAAGATGTATGAATAAAATTGTAAAAGACAATAGTAAAGAGGTGTACTGAATGAAACATAAAATACTTACAGGGTTTTTAATAACATCCATTGTTACTGGAGTGAATATTCCTATTAATACTCTCGCAACACCAATCGTTCAAGCAGAAACGCAACAGGAAAACATGGATATTTCCTCATCATTACGAAAATTAGGTGCACAATCTAAATTAATTCAAACATATATAGATAAAGCTTTAATGAGCCCTAATGTACAACTAGAGGAAGTTCCATCTTTAAATACGAACCAATCCCTAATCAAACAAGATATGAACGAATGGTCATCGGAACTTTATCCAAAATTAATTCTATTAAATTCAAAAAGTAAAGGATTTGTAACGCAATTTAATAGCTATTACCCAGCATTAAAACAGTTTGTAGACAATAAAGAAGATAAAGAAGGGTTCTTGGATAGACTTGAAGTTCTCCAAGATAAAGCTACG
Organism: Bacillus cereus; assembly: GCF_002584535.1. GTDB lineage: Bacteria > Bacillota > Bacilli > Bacillales > Bacillaceae_G > Bacillus_A > Bacillus_A arachidis. Next base: position 44,163 of record NZ_NUOT01000012.1, on the reverse strand, counting down.
ACAAACCAAGAAAACGTACAACGTCAGATTAATGAATTAACAGATCTTAAATTACAGCTTGATACAAAGCTTAAAGATCTCGATACTGACGTGACAAAAGCACAGGGTGTACTAAGTTCAGAGGGAACAGGGAAAATAGACCAGCTAAAAAATGAATTACTAAATACCCAAAAATCAATTCAAGATGATTTACAACAGATAGCATTATTACCAGGAGCTTTAAATGAACAAGGACTTAAGATATTCCAAGAGATCTATAGTCTTGCAAAAGATATTATTGAACCGGCTGCTCAAACGGCGGTGGCAGCGTATAACAAAGGAAAAGAAATTAACAACTCTATTTTAGAAGCAGAGAAAAAAGCAGAGCAAGAAGCGAAAGAACAGGGTAAATCTGCTCTAGAGATTGAATCGGCTAAAAAAGCAGCTCGTGAAGCAATTGAAAAAAGCAAACAAGGTGAAATAGCAGCAGCAGCAGCTGCACAAACGAAAGAGTATGACCTTATGAAAGTTATTGACCCTGAAAAAATTAAGAGCACATATAGTGCCTTCGCTGAAGTAAATAAACTAACAGCCGAGCAGCGAGCACATTTAGATGATTTAGAGACACAAAACCAAAAATTTTATGATTTAACAAAGAACCTAACAGTAGCGGATTTACAAAAATCAATGCTTCTTATTATGCAAAATGATTTACATACATTTGCAAATCAAGTGGATGTAGAACTTGACCTACTAAAACGCTATAAAGAAGATTTGAATCTAATCAAAAATAGTATTACAAAATTATCTACTAATGTTGATACAACTGATCAACAGTCTCAAAAAGATACATTAAGACAATTAAAAAATGTAACAAGTTACCTTGAAGAGCAAGCTAATAAGTTTTAATATTATGAATTTAATGAAAATAATTTAAAGATTATAAGAATCTATCAAAAAACTGAGAAGGAGAATAGTTATGAAAAAACTTCCATTTAAAGTGTTAGCTGTAGCCACTCTAGCAACACTTATAACTACTACTAACGGTAACACTATTCATGTACTTGCACAAGAACAGACCGCTCAAGAACAAAAAGTAGGGAATTATGAATTAGGACCTGAAGGGCTGAAGAAAGCATTAGCTGAAACAGGATCTCATATTCTTGTAATGGATTTGTACGCAAAAACAATGATTAAACAACCAAATATAAATTTATCCAATATTGATTTGGGTTCAGAAGGAGCAGAATTAATTAAAAATATTCACCTTAATCAGGAACTGTCACGAATCAATGCAAATTATTGGTTAGATACAGCGAAGCCGAAGATTCAAAAAACAGCACGTAATATTGTAAATTACGATGAACAATTTAAAAATTATTACGATATATTGGAAGCTGCTGTACAAAAGAAAGATAAAGCAGAGTTAAAAGAGGGTTTAAATGATTTAATCACTACAATTAATACAAATTCAAAAGAAGTTACAGAAGTAATTAAGATGTTACAAGACTTCAAAACAAAACTGTATGACAATTCTACAGGGTTTAAAAATAATGTTGGTGGCCCAGATGGACAAGGTGGATTAACGGCACTATTAGCTGGAAATAATGCCCTGATTCCACAACTTCAAGCTGAAATTGAGAAGCTACGTTCTACTCAGACAGAGCATTTTAACAATGTATTAGCATGGTCAATTGGTGGTGGATTGGGAGCATTCATTTTAGTTGCTGCAGCCATCGCAGGAGGAGTAGTAATTGTTGTGACTGGCGGTACAGCAACACCAGCTGTTGTTGGTGGCCTTGCAGCTCTCGGTGCAGCTGGTATCGGTTTAGGAACAGCATCTGGTGTCACGGCGTCTAATCATATGAACTCCTATAACGAAATTTCTAAAAAAATCGGTGAACTAAGTACGAAAGCCGATCTTGCTAGCCAAGCAGTTATTTCGCTTACTAACGCGAAAGCAACTTTGACAGATTTATATCAAACAGTGGATCAAGCGATAATGTCTCTAACAAATATCCAACAACAATGGAATAAAATGGGGGCTAATTATACAGATTTACATGATAATATCGACTCTATGCAAGAACATAAATTCTCTTTAATACTTGATGATTTAAAAGCTGCTAAACAAAGTTGGAGTGATATTCATAAAGATGCAGAATTCATTTCGAAAGACATCGCTTTTACACAAGAAGCAAAGAATTAAAAATCAAAACCTATAGGAGGAATATGAAATGATGAAAAAAATCCCTTACAAATTAATCGTTGCATCGGCGCTTTTAACTATGACAACAACTTCTGTAGTCTCACCAGTAGCAACTTATGCAAGTGAAATTGAACAAACGAATAATGGAGATACATCTCTTTCAGCAAATGAAGTGAAAATGAAAGAAACTTTGCAAAAGGCTGGGTTATTTGCAAAATCTATGAATGCCTATTCTTATATGTTAATTAAGAATCCAGATGTGAACTTTGAAGGAATTACGATTAATGGGTATGAAGATTTACCTGGTAAAATTGTGCAAGATCAAAAGAATGCAAGAGCACATGCTGTTACATGGGATACGCAAGTAAAAAAACAGCTTTTAGATACATTGACAGGCATTGTTGAATACGATACAACATTTGATAATTATTACGACACAATAGTAGAGGCGATTAATACAGGGGATGGAGATACTTTAAAAGAAGGGATTACAGATTTACGAGGTGAAATTCAACAAAACCAAAAGGGTGCACAAAATTTAATAGCAGAATTAACTAAGTTAAGAGACGCTATTGGAGAAGATGTTAGAGCATTTGGAAGCAATAAAGATCAGTTGAAGTCGATTTTAAAAAACCAAGGTGCTGATGTTGAGGCTGATGAAAAGCGTCTAAATGAAGTTTTAGGCTCAGTAAACTATTATAAACAATTAGAATCTGATGGATTTAATGTAATGAAGGGTGCTATTTTGGGCCTACCGATAATTGGTGGAATCATAGTCGGTATAGCAAGAGATAATTTAGGCAAATTAGAGCCTTTATTAGCTGAATTACGTAAGACTGTAGATAATAAAACAACATTAAATCGTGTAGTTGGAGTTGCTTACAATAATATTAGTGAGATGCATAGTGCGCTTGATGATGCTATTAATGCTCTTACTTATATGTCCACGCAATGGCATGATTTAGATTCTCAATATTCGGGAGTACTGGGACATATTGAGACTGCATCTCAAAAAGCGGATCAAAATAAATTTAAATTCTTAAAACCTAACTTGAATGCTGCTAAAGACAGTTGGAAAACATTAAGAACGGATGCTGTCACATTAAAAGAAGGGATAAAAGAATTAAAAGTGGAATCTGTTACTCCACAACAATAGGGAAAGATCGGCTCTATTATAAAATCGCCTAAAAAAACATAGAAAACCTAGGAACAAATCGTTAAATATTAATTTAACAATTTGTAATACACCGAAAAGGCGGAGTCTGATTAAGGACTTCGCCTTTCACTATAAATTCTCTTTGAATGATATTCATAAAGATGCAGAACTCATTTTATTTTTAAAGAGGAATAGAACCTATAATCAAAACCTACATAGGGGGAATATGAAATGATAAAAAAAATTCCTTACAAAATACTCGCTGTATCGACGTTTTTAACTATTACAACAACTTATGCAGTTACACCAGTAGCAACTTTTGCAAGTGAAATTCAACAAACGAACAATGGAGATATATCTCTTTCAGCAAATGAAGAGCAGATGAAAAAAGCTTTGCAAGATGCTGGGTTATTTGCAAAATCTATGAATGAATATTCTTATTTGTTAATTAATAATCCAGATGTGAGTTTTGAAGGAATTACTATTAATGGGTATGCAGATTTACCTATTAAAATTGCACAAGATCAAAAGAACGCTAGAGAACATGCTGTTACATGGAATACGAAAGTAAAAAAACAACTTTTAGATACATTAACAGGCATTATTGAATACGATACAACATTTGAAAATTATTATGGAACATTAGTAGAAGCGATTAATACAGGGAATGGAGATACTTTAAAAAAAGGGATTACAGATTTATGGGGGGGAATTCAACAAAACCAAAAGTCTGCAAAAGCATTAATAGAAGAATTAACTAAATTAAAAGACGCTATTGGAGAAGATGTTAGAACATTTGGAAGCCATAAAGAGACTTTACAATCGATTTTAAAAAACCAAGGTGCTGATGTGGAGACTGACCAAAAGCGTTTAGATGAAGTTTTAGCGGATATAAACTATCAGAAAGGCATAGAATCTAAAGGATTGACAATGGTGAAAATCCCCTTTTTCCCCACGATGATTGCTGGTGGTATAATGATAGGTGATGCAAGAAGTAAGTTATCAAGTTTAGAGCCTTTATTATCACAATTACGTCAGACTGTAGATTATAAAATAACATTAAATCGTGTAGTTGGAGTTGCGTTTCATAATATTAGTGATATGCATAGTGCAATTGATAAAGCCATTACTTCTCTTACTTATATGTCCGCGCAATGGCATGATTTAGATTCTAAATATTCAGGAGTGCTGGAACATATTGATAAGGCATCTGAAAAAGCGGATCAAAATAAATTTAAATTCTTGAAACCTAACTTGGATGCAGCTAAAGAGAGCTGGAAAACATTAAAAACAGATGTTGTCACATTACAAGAAGGGATGAAAATTGCAGAGAAAAAAGAACAGGATCTTATGAATCAGCTTCGTCCATCAAACGTTTTCTACTTTTATAAAAAAATTCATAACGCATACACATTTGAAATAAAGACTGGAACAAATGCACCAAATGCGTCTTATAAAGTTATGAATTTAACTAAAAATACTGTTCATAATATGTGGAGTGGAGGACCAAATACAAACATGTGGGCTGACTGGCTTTCATTCAATCCAAAAGATGAATTTGCGGTGGTAGCAGTAGTGGATGGGAAAGAATACGTTGTATATAAAGACAAGGTAGAAAATATAATGAACTGAACCCGAAAAGGGTTCAGTTGCAAAGTTTGAAAAAAGTATAAACAGGTTGATAAATGAAGAGAAATGTTTAGAAAGAGGCTAGTAATTGTTGAAGTTCATTGTACGTCGAAAAGGCGGAATGGGAAGTGTCGCAGTTAGCATTTTAGCGCACTTAGGATATGAGATAGTAGCTGCGACTGAAAAAATGGAAGAGAAAGAAATGTTGCTTCATTTAGGTGCGAAAGAAATTATTCATCGAGATGAAATAAATGATCAATCTGGAAAACTGATGTTTAAAGGAATTTATGCGGGTGTAATTGACACAGTTGGCAGAAATACATTAGCAACCACTTTCAATACGGAGGAAGTGTAACGACGTGTGGTAACGTTGCAGGACATGAATTTAAAACTTCCGTATATCCATTTATCCTGCGTGGCATTCATTTGCTCGGAGTAGATTCTGTACAATGTCCAATGATATTAAGAAAGCAGATTTGCTCAATATTAGGAGATGAGTGGAAAAATCTAAACTTATTACCTTATACGACAGAATGCACATTAGAAGAAGTAAATGATAAATTTGACCTTATACTGCAAGGGAAATTAAAGGGAAGAACAATTGTGAAGGCGTTATAATATCGGATCTATCTAAATATATGAAAAAAGACGCCCTTATCCAGGACGTCTTTTTTTGTACTATAGTGTTTGTTTTAATGTGAATTTTCCTTGTTCTCCTAAAACTCCATCTGCAATATTGACAGCGTGATCACCGATACGCTCTAAATTACTTACCATATCAACAAAGATGATACTCGCATCACCAGAGCAACTACGTTCATTTAAGCGTAGTACGTGGCGTTTACGCAACACACGTTCCATTTGATCAATTTTACGTTCTTTTGTAATGACTGTTTGTGCGAGTGCAGTGTCAAAGTTTGTTAAAGCGCCAATTGCATCTTGCAATGTTGAAGTTGTAAGTTCAAGCATTTCATTTAGTTCTGCCATTGCTTCATCTGATAGTGTTATGCGATTAGAAATTTGAGAGTCTACAAGCTCCACAACGTTTTCTACATGGTCTCCAATACGCTCAATATCTCCGACAACAGATGCTAAGGCTGAATGTTTTTCGGAATCCATTGGTGAAAGTGGTTTTTCAGAAAGTAATACTAAATAATCGGTAATTCTTCTATCTAAGTTGTTAATAGCACCTTCTAATTGAGCTGCCGTATTAGCATGTTTCTTTTCTTTTGTATTTAAAAATTGAGTTGCTTCTTTTAGTCCGTGTAATGAGAACTCTGCCATACGAATAATTTCTTTTTGCGCCTCTGTTAAGGCAATGGCAGGAGATTGTTCAATAAAGATTGGATTTAAGTGCTGTGGTTTAAAGTCAATTGCAGCATCTTCTCCGCGAATAATCTTTGTTACAATCCATGCTAACACTGCAATGAATGGGAATTGAATAATCGCATTCGTTACGTTAAATGTTCCATGAGCAAAAGCAATTGTCATTTCTGGATTTAAGTTTAACGATGTCTGGAAATATTGAATCAAATTTGTAAATGGTACTAATAAAATTGTAAAGATGATGGTACCAACTATGTTAAAGATAACGTGTACTAGTGCTGCGCGTCTTGCTGCAATAGAAGTACCAATCGCTGCTAATACAGCTGTAATTGTTGTTCCGATATTATCACCGAATAGTACAGGTAGAGCAGCTTTTAAATCGATTGCACCTTGGCCAAATAATTCTTGTAAGATCCCAATTGTTGCGCTTGAGCTTTGTACAATTAATGTAAAGACTGTACCTACGATAACCCCTAGGACTGGACTGTTACTCATACTAACAGTTAATTCTTGGAAAGATTCTAAAGAATGAAGAGGTTTCATACCTGTGCTCATTAATTCCAAACCGAAGAATAACATACCGAATCCGAAAACGACTTGTCCGAGAGATTGGACTTTTTTATTTTTAAAGAAGAATAGTAAGATTGCTCCAACTGCCATAATTGGAAGAGCATATTCTCCGATTTTAATTCCAATAATAAATGCTGTAACGGTCGTACCAATATTTGCCCCCATAATAACACCAATTGCCTGTCTTAGCGTCATAAATCCAGCACTTACAAGTCCAACTGTTAAAGCAGTTGTTCCTGAACTAGATTGAATGAGTACGGTAACTAACATACCTGCTAGTACGCCCATAAGTGGGTTAGTTGTAAAGCGATCAAGTATGTCGCGGAGGCGATCACCAGCTGCTTGTTGCAGTCCGTCCCCCATGTACTTAATCCCGAATAAGAAAATACCTAATCCACCAATAAACTGGAAGATCATGTCTTGAACATTAAATTCCACACATTTCACTCCTTAAATTTCATGTACGGTGTAATTATCAACTAAAATTTGAGGTACTGTAAACGATTTACTGATAAAATTAACACTAAATTTACAAAGGGGTTAAAAGTTTACATTTATTTAAAGAAACTCCTGGATTTAATTGGTTTTAATGTTGTATTTAGGATGTTTTTGTAAAGGAATACCATTAGATGTAAAGGCCCTTTGTATATGTTTTGGGTTAATGCTAGAGAAATATGAAACATAAATTATGTCTTGCAAAGTAATAGCATGAATATGTATCAGTAAACTCATTTCACTATTTGTAAAAAGTAGGCATTGTTCCTGACGAAAGAATTTCCATTTACAATTACGAATTTCATAACTGCTATTGTGAATTACAAGCAGCCGGTGTGATAAAACAACATATAAATATGGATATTTCTATATTTTTGTAAAATTGGTATAATGTGAGAGTGTTAAGGGGAGTAGAATAATAGATAGTTAAATAAAGATTGTATAATCTAGCTTAGAATTAAGTAGGGGGAAAAAGTAATGAAATATGGATCTACGGTTTTAATGATAATGTTTATCTTATGTGGGACTATTTTATCAGGCTGTAATTCTGAAAAGCAACAAGTTGATACGAAAATAGAGAAGGAAAAGGAAGAGAAGGAAAAGGAAAAGAAGGTTACAAAGGAAGATCAATTTGAAGAAGTTCCGGTGCAGGCATCTATTACTGCTAATGATCCAATGGAAATCGATTTGAAACATAAAATTGATCCAGGTACGGTGACACCTGAATCTGTTTATGTAATGGATGAAGAAAATGCGAAGGTAGATAGTAAGCTAAAAATAGATGGAACAAAGCTTATTATTGAATCTAAGGATAAAGAGAAAAAACAAGGTACATATACGGTATTTGTAACAAGTAAAGTGAGAAAAGCAGATGGTTCAGAAATAGGAAAACCGCTCAAAGTAGTTTTTAACGTGAAAGAGAGTCAAAAACAAAATACAACTGAGCAAACTGAAAAGAAAAATGAATCTGAACCGCAGGGAAATGTCCAAAAAGAAGTAGTACAAGTAAAAGACTTTACATCATACAATGGGAAATGGACAGATTCAGATGACTATTGTGGAAATGGGATTTTTGTTATACTCCAGTTTAGTGAAAAAAATGTAGCGAGAGTTCATTTAGGTGCACAAATGCATGGTCAAAAGTCGAGAGATTGTGCAAATGCGAGACCGGATGGGGCAAAGGGAGGAGCTATTGTTACCTTTGATAATAATGGCGTTGGAACATTTACATTTACAAATCTAAGAAGTAATGTATTGCAAGAGGGAACGATTCAATTAGCTGGAAATAAAGTACTGTTAACGACGAAAATATTGGCTCCTGGAGAAAATGGGTCTGAGACTTATTTTGGAGACAATGTAACAACAAATTTAAAGTATCATCGTGATAAATAAGAGTTAGAAAAGGCTGCTGGGTCATCCAGCAGCCTTTTCATTTTTTTTATCCATCTGTTTTTGCTTTCGTACATTTGTAATGTAAATAAACAGAAACGTGATAAGTAACACAGAGGAATAACGATAGACAGTTGCATAGTCTGTAAAGTGTGCGATGAATCCGAAGATAATAGCACCTGCTCCAATGCCAAGGTCAAATGCAGAAAAGAATGTTGCAGTAGCAACGCCGCGGCGATGCGGAGCTACACGGTCAATCATCCATGCTTGTAAGGCGGGCTGTATGGCGCCGAATCCACTTCCGTAACAGCTTGCTGCAATAATTAAACTTGGTATTGTTGTTGTATATGATAATAGGATAATACCTGCAAATGTTAAGATAACACCAGGAATAATCACAAATGTATGGCCCTTTACATCGTATAACCTTCCGGAGAAGGGACGTGTTACTGCGATGGCAAGAGCGTTAAATAAGAAGAAAAGGCTAATATCAGCGATACCGACTTGCGCTGCGAATAACGTGATAAAGCTCCCAATTCCTCCGTACATTAATGTAATACATAGTATTAATAATGAAGGAAGTAAAGCTTTCCTTTCGATAAATCCATCTAAAAACGTTTCGTGTGTTTCTGGAATTGGTTTTTCAGTTGCTTGAATTTTGAGTAACTTTGTTAATATTAATGAAATTATTGTGCAAGATAGCGCACATAAAAAAAGAATCGTAAAGCTATAAGTCTGCATGAGCCAGAGTCCGATAAGAGGACCAAGTGCCATCGCGATCGTTCCAGAGAGGCCGAAATATCCCATACCCTCGCCACGGCGTGCTGCAGGAATTAAGTAAGAGACTACAGTCCCATATGTGGTTGTTGTAATACCAAAACCAGCTCCGTGTAAAATGCGAACAGCAAGAAGAAGGAAGACAGTGGAGGCAAATAGGTAGCTGCCCATCGCTAGTAAACAAATTGCAGTACCAGTCATTAAAATAAGCTTTTTACTGAATTTTTGTAGTGCATTTCCAGTGAGTGGCCGAATAATTAAAGCTGCCACAGTAAACATTCCAACAACAAATCCGATGTTTGAACTTGTACCACCAATTTCTTTCACATAAACAGGTAATGTTGGAATTAACATTTGAAAACCTAAAAACATACATAAGTTTGCTAAGATGAGCGCCATAAATTCTTTTGTCCATAATGGTTCTCGTTTTACGAGTGCTGCTTCTCCCATATATTCATCCCCTAAATATTTTTCTCTCTTCTTTTGAGTATATGTAGTGGCCAATCGAACAGTCAAGAAAGGTGAATCGAAATGAAATAACAATTTTGAGACCAAAAAATTTACAAATTTGTGTAATCACTACACAAATTGCTGCAAAAAAGGTAAAGTATAGATGTATAGTCTGCTAGTTGTTATGATTGATAGAGATGTTTTTTCTAAAAAGAAATCTGATTCAAATAAATAGTGAAGTAGATGGGGGTTTCTACTATTTTACTATTCATATTTGAAAGGGTTTACAAAATGATGAAGAAGAAAGAGGCGTATATGCATGAGACGATTAGGTATTTCTATTTATCCAGAACATTCTACAGTAGAGAAAGATAAGGAATATTTAACATTAGCACATCGATATGGTTTTACACGTGTGTTTACATGTTTATTATCAGTAGATGGGGAAAAAGAGAAAATTGTTAAAGAGTTTAAAGAAACGATTTCGTATGCGAATGAATTAGGTTTCCAAGTACTTGTTGATATTAGTCCGGCCGTTTTTGAACAGCTTGATATTTCTTACAACGATCTTTCATTCTTCAGTAAATTAGGTGCATATGGTATTCGTCTAGATGTTGGTTTCTCAGGATTAGAAGAATCTATTATGACATATAGCCCGTATGGATTGAAAATTGAGATTAATATGAGTAACGGTACGAAATATGTTGATAATATTATGAGCCATCGTCCGAACCGTGAAAATTTAATTGGTTGTCATAATTTTTATCCGCATCGTTATTCGGGCATTTCTTATGATCACTTTATAAAATGCTCAAAACAATTTAAAGATTACGGCATGAGAACTGCTGCTTTTATTACATCATTTGATGCGACATATGGTCCATGGCCGGTAACAGAAGGTTTATGTACACTTGAACAACATCGTGAATTGCCGATGACAACGCAGGCAAAACATTTATTTGCAACAGAATTAATTGATGATGTAATCATTGCGAATGCATATGCATCAGAAGAAGAATTAAAAGCGCTCGGAGAAGTAAATAAAGAAAAGCAAACGTTTGATATAGAGATTTATGAAACAACAACAGAATTAGAAAGAAAGATCATATTAGAAGAACCACATTTTTACCGCGGGGATGTGTCTGAATATATGATTCGTTCAACACAAAGCCGTGTGAAATATAAAAAAGAAGAGTTTAAACCGCATAACACAAGAGCGATTAAACGTGGTGACATTCTTATCGATAACGAACAATATGGTCAATATAAAGGAGAATTACAGATTGCTTTAAAAGATATGGTAAACACAGGGAAGACAAATGTAGTTGGCCGTGTAGTAGAGGAGGAAATCTTCTTATTGGATTATTTACAGGCTTGGGATAAGTTTGGATTTGTGTTAAAAAAATAATCCCTATCAATATGAATTTTTTGAATTAAAAAAGGTTGCCCTCCTATTATAAGGCAACCTTTTTCGCTTATTCATATCGTAAACATTCAATCGGATCAAGTTTCGCAGCTTTGTTAGCTGGCAGTAACCCGAATAGAATACCAATTAACATAGATAATGCTACTGAAATTAAACCTAATTTTATGGAAACAACAAGTGGCCATCCCGCGAAAATTGCGACAATCCAAGCGAAGAAAATACCGAGCATAAATCCAATGAATCCGCCTAATGCTGTTAAAATACAAGATTCAATTAGGAATTGCATCAATACTTTTCCGCGCGTTGCACCAAGTGCTTTACGGATACCAATTTCACGCGTACGTTCTGTTACAGAAACGAGCATGATATTCATAACACCAATACCACCAACTAAAAGTGAAATTGCTGCAATACCACCGAATACACTTTTTAATATACCTGTGAAGTTATCAATCTCTTTTAATACTTCTTGTGGATCTGGTACTTTAAATTTTCCTGTGTGCTCTGGTTTTTTCGCATCATTTAATGATTTTACAACTGCATCCTGCACAGCTCCCTTATCTTGACCTGGAGCAATTTTTACTGTTAAGCTGTCATAATTATTTTTCCCAAATAGAACAGGCCAGTTTTCAGCAGAGATGATACCTTCTTTAAACTCCATACCACCCATCGTTTCTTTTATAGAATATACACCGATTACTTTGTAAGGCGTACCTTTTATATCAATATATAAGTTTGGTTCCCATGAAGAGAACAATTTATCGAATGCATCTTTATTTAGTACAATGGCATGCTTTGGTTTATCTAAATCAGCAGCTGTTAAAAATCTGCCATGCTCAAGCTTAAATTTAGAAGCATCTTCAAAATAATCACCTTTCGCGCCAATTATATCAATATCTAATTCTTTTTTTCCGGCATATACTTTCTCTTTTCCTCTAACGTCAGGGTATACATCTTGAACACCAGGGATTTTTGAAACATTGTCATACATGCTTGCTGATATTTTTCCATCCATATCAGCATAATCTTCTGTTGTATAGTTTACTGAAAATTGATCCGTCTTTTCTTTCCCGATTTGTTCACGGAACTTTGCGTTTGTTCCGTCTCCAATAGAGATGATTGTAATAATCGCACTAACCCCGATAATAATCCCAAGCATCGTTAAAATAGAACGCATTTTATGAGCGAAGATAGAGGAAAGGGCCATGCGTATATTTTCACTTGTGTTCAAAATTAACCTCTCCAATCTTGGACGATATTTCCGTCACGAATTACAATTTGGCGTGCTGCCGCTTCCCCAATTTCTCGATCATGGGTAATCATAATGATTGTTGAGCCTTGTTTATTTAATTCGTAAAAGAGGTCCATAATTTGTTTACTTGTCTTTGTATCAAGTGCACCAGTTGGTTCGTCGGCTAAAATGAATTTTGGATTATTTACAATTGCGCGAGCAACGGCAACACGCTGCTTTTGCCCACCAGATAGTTCATTTGGTAAATGGGTTGCACGATCTGCTAGACCTACTTTTGTTAGTGCAGCTAGCGCACGCTCGCGGCGTTCCTTTTTGTCTACTCCAGCGTAGATAAGTGGTAACTCTACATTTTGCAGTGCATTGAGACGAGGAAGCAGCATAAAGTTTTGGAATACAAATCCGATTTCCTTATTCCGAATATGGGCTAACTCCGTTTCAGACATGTTTGAAATGTTTTGTCCAGCTAATGAATAAGTTCCGTTTGTCGGCTTATCTAAGCACCCGATAATATTCATTAATGTTGATTTACCAGACCCAGATGGCCCCATGATAGAAGTGAATTCTCCCTGGTTTAGCGTTACATCAATACCATGCAGAATTTCAACTGTTTCTTCACCGTTTTGAAAGGATTTCGTGATGCCTCTTAAATCAATCATTGGGCATTAACCTCCATACCATCCTTTAAGTCTTTTTCAGGTTTAGAGATGATTTGGTCACCTGTTTTCACGCCGGACACTTTTGCTTCGCTATCTGTTTCGAATTCAACAGTTACTGCTTGTTCTTTTGCTTTTCCATCTTTCACGATGAATACAACATTTTTATCGCCTTTTTTCACCATGCTGCTTTTTGGAACAACTGTACCAGTTGCTTCACCTGATTTACTTGTTACGTATACGTGGAATCCAGTTTGCAATTCTTCATTATTATCTAATGTAACAATAAATTGATAGTTAGATACTGTCTTGTTTTCATCCATGCTCTTTACTGGTGTTGTACCGATTTCAGTGACTTTACCAGTCCATGTTTTTCCGGGGACAGTTTTTGATGTAACGGTTACTTCTTGCCCAACTTTAACGTGAGCTAATTCGTATTCTGATAGCTGACCTTTTACTTTTAGAGGACCAGCAGTGCGAAGGGTAATGCCGCTCATACCAGTTTTTTCATCTGCATTTTTTGTAATATCTTCAATTACGCCATCGGCAGGACTTGTTACAGAAAGAGTATTTAGTTTTTCATTGCTTGCTTGAATCATTTGCGTTGCTTTTTCAACTTCAAATTTTTTCATTTCAAGCTGAGATTCAAGTTGCCCGATTTCAGTTTCAGTTGCTTTTAACAATTCCCCTGGTGAACCGGCATTTTTATCTTTTTGCAGCTTTTGTTTTGCTGCATTTAGTTGTTTGTTTAGTAATTCCACTTCTTTATTAGCCATTTTTTTTTGCATTTCTGCTTCTGTTACACCTAATTTCATAGCAGGATCATTATATTTAAAGAGTAGCTGACCTTTTTTTACTTCATCGCCCTTTTTAACAGATAGCTCATACGTACCTTTTGATGGGTCAAATGCGATTGTTTCTATTCCATTCGGAATGACTTCGCCGCCAAATTTTTGTGCATTTTCAATCTGCTTTTCTGTTACTTTATAACTGCTGTATGCCATAGCTACGTCAGAACCACCGCCAGCAAAAGCAAAATATGAACCTGCGGCAATTCCAATTGTTATTAAACCAGTAATGATTACTTTATTTTTCTTTTTCATTTATTTATCACCTTTTCGCTCGTTTTGGTATCTACTTTTAGTATAGAAGAGAAGGGAAATATGACAAATCTTTTTAGCTTACAATAACATTACAGTTTTGTAAGGTTTACAGATTAATAAAAATTAGGCTGAGATTGTATGGGATAAGCGAGGTTTGTTTTGTAAGTAAGCAAATTCATTGACGAGCCTTTTCTTTCTTACAATAATATTGTATGAAGGAAAGGAGGGAGAAAAATGGAAACTTATTTTCGAGCAGTTCCATTAGAACCGTTTGTTCCATACTCAAAACAACATGTTATTATACTTCTTCTTATCGGTATAGGAGTGTATTTTCTATATCATTTTCAAGATCTACTTCGTCAAGAGAAATGGAATAAGATGGTTCGCTATGCGATAGCTTTTTTATTCATTGGAAGTGAAATCGGGCTTGATGTATGGCAAGTGAAGGCTGGGATTTTTCAGTTGAGTACATCATTACCATTTGAACTATGCACGATTAGCTTACTATTAGCAACAATGATGGTTATTACAAAAAGTTATAAAATATACGAAATCGTCTTTTTTACGGGGATCATTGGTGCATCACAAGCAATCTTAACGCCAAACTTACAGTATGCTTTCCCGCATTTTCGCTTCATAGAATTTTTCATTGCACATGTATTATTAATATGGGCACCGCTCTTTATGACATGGGTAGAAGGATATAGGCCGACTTTTCACTCAATCAAGCGTACGATGATTTTTTTAAATCTATTAATTCCAATCGTTTCGTTTGTGAATTATGAAACCGGTGGCAATTATATGTTTTTAGCACATAAACCTGAAACAGCTTCATTACTTGATATGTTAGGACCGCATCCATACTATATTATTTCATTAGAAATTGTTGCGTTTATAGGCTGTTTACTTTTGTATATGCCATTTGCTAGCAATGAAAAACGGATACAAAAAGAATCACTAGAATCTTAATCTAGCGATTCTTTTTTTGTATAGAAAATATTTACAATTCTGAAAATTATTTATAAAATAGAACAGAATATAAATAGAATGGAAATTTGTATAGAGAGAAGGGGAAAAATGGTAAGAAAGGTCGTTTCAAATGGGGTAGATATTACAGTGCAATTGATCCTTTCCATTATAGGAATCATTTGTTTAGGTGCTCTTCCAAAATTATTTGAAGGATTGCATATTAACTTTTCACAGTATGTACAGGCTGTAAAGATGTTAGCTATCAAACTGATAGATCTTCCAAACTTAACATATGGGATGAATAAACCGTTATTTCCGCAACTATTCGTCCATTATAAAGAAACGATGGTTATTTTTTTAGCTTCATTCTTTATTTCTCTATGTATGGCTTTTGGTATTGTTTATATCATAATTAGAAGTCGTCCGCACATACAAAATCGTATCAAATCATTTCTTCTTTTTCTTGAGTCTATTCCAGACATTCTTCTTATTATTGGATCACAAATTATTGTCGTATGGTTTTTTCAAAAGACAGGTTTTTTACCGGTGAAAATTGCCGCACTAGGGGGAGAATCAATTCGGGGCTTACCGATTATTTGTTTAAGTATCCCAACTACGATTATGTTTATCAAGTTATTATTGCTTCGCTTTGAAACAGAATTAGAAAAAGACTATGTTTTATTTGCGAAGGCAAAAGGATTGGAACGTTTTTATATTTTAAATCATCATGTTGTACGAAACGTATTGCTTAGTACACTGTTTTTTGCGAAAACGAATATTTGGTTCATGTTATCGAATTTATATATTATCGAATGGCTTTTTAATACGCACGGTATTTTTATATTCATTAAAGACTATCCAGCGATTGAGATGTTTACAATCGGTGTTTTACTTATTTACATCCCAATTTTTATTTTATTTAAGTCGTTTCATTACTTCGTTCCGGATGCGATGAAAGAGAGGGCGTAAGAGATGTGGAAATATATAAAGCGTGATAGAAGGTTTTGGATCAGTAGTTTATTTCTCATTGTATTAGTTCTCGTAAGCATTGGAAATACGATATGGAATGATGGACAGATTCGGCAAGTATCTTTGCAGTATGATGCACAAGGAAATCCAGAAGTGCCACCATTTTCGCCTTCATTGCAGTTTTTACTTGGAACAGATCGAAAAGGTTATGATCTTTTAAATTTAGTTATTGAGGGTGCAAAATGGACGATTGGTATATCTGCTTTTATTGCTATCATGCGTATGATAATAGGTGTGTTTTTTGGCATAATATTAGGAACTTATATAAAAAGAGGCTTTTCAAAAATTGAAGCTTTTTTTGATAGTTTTACAGTAATTCCAACGGTCATGATTGCATATTTTTTACTTCGGTTTGCGACTAGCTTTGAAAATGGAGCAGAAACATCAAGTTTTTTTGAGAGAGCATCATTTCAAGTCATACTGTTTATTGTGCTTGCAATTCCTACAATTTCTCTCTATATTGCGAATGAAGTGCGGAAATTACAAAAGGAAGAGTTTATAGATGCTGCTCGTATACTAGGAGGAAGTAAGCGGCATATTGTTATGAAACATGTTTTTCCGCACTTATATATGACGTTTGTACTTGTGTTTATGCAGCAGTTTATTCAAACACTGATTCTTTTTCTTCATTTAGGATTACTTGAAGTATTTTTTGGAGGGACGGTACAGTTTGGTGGAATGGATAAAGAACTAGATTCTTATACACATGAATGGTCAGGTTTAATAGGTGTCTATTTTAGATCCCTAACAGTGCATCCGTGGATTCCACTCGTACCGATTACTTTCTTTGGACTTACTATTTTTTCAGGGAATATGATTGCACGAAGTATAGAGGATGCAATCGCGAAAGTAAGAGTAGGTGAAAGGAAAAAACAAGAAGGAGTAAAAGAGGTGCAGCAGGTTTCACTTCCTAAAGAAGAGTTATTTACATTTAAACATACGATGTAAAAGAAAAGAAGCAAGCACTTGTTAGAATGCTTGCTTCTTTTTTTATTTCGTAGAAACTTTACCTTCTGTTTGTGTTTGCGGAATAAAGTATCCTACAATACCTCCAATAATTGCTGGGACGATCCAACCAATCCCTAATTTGTAAAAAGGAATTGTACTTGCAATAGATGTAATCGCATGTGGCATCATTCCCACATTATCAAGCGCGTGAATACAGCTAATGATGAATGCAGCAATCATTGCACCGATGTATACAGATGGTTTACGTTTCGTATATTTATCAATAAATGATACAAAAATTAAGATGATTGTAATTGGATAAAGAATGATTAACACAGGTAACGTAATTTTGATTAACAAGTTGAGTCCTAGGTTTGAAACGATAAAGCTAAAAATACAAACATATAAGACAAGCTTTTTATAAGAAACATTGGTTAATACATTTGTGAAATAATTGGCAAATGCACTAACTACACCAATGGCTGTCGTTAAGCAAGCAAATATAATGGCGATGCTTAGCAGAATATTACCGCTTGTCCCAAATAATTGGTACATAATAGTTGCTAATAGCTGTCCACCATTTTCAAATTGTCCTAAATTCCCATTTGATGCTCCGATATATCCAAGTAAGAAATAAACGATTGTTAAGAAGAAAGCAGCAATACTTCCGCAAAGAATTGTGTATTTTGCAATAGATTTTTTTTCCTCAACACCATTTTGACGAATCGCATTTACGACAATTGTCGATAAAACGAGAGCGCCAATCGCATCTAATGTTAAGAATCCTTCTAAAAACCCTTTGAAAAATGGAATTTCTTTATAGTCGCCGACAGGGGGGATAGGTGTTCCCGCTGGAGACAGAATTGCTTTTGTTGCCATAACTGCAATAATTCCAAGTAAGATTGGTGTTAATATTTTTCCAATATGATCAACTAATTTGGATGGGTTTAATGATAAGAAGTAAACAACCGTAAAGAAAATAAGGCTAAACAGTAACATGGAATACCATTGGTCCTGGAAAAGTGGTGCGATTCCAATCTCATAAGAAACAGATCCAGTTCGTGGAATAACAAATAGTGGGCCAATTGAAAGGTAGATAATAATAGCTAGTATTGCTGCGAATTTTGGATGAACACGGCTCGCTAAGTTGTTAAAGCTACCGCCTGCAAGGGCAACAGCAACGATTGCTAATAACGATAAACCAACATCTGTAATGACAAATCCTGAAATAGAAACCCACATGTTTTCTCCTGAAGAAAGCCCAAGAAGTGGTGGGAAAATCATATTACCAGCGCCGAAAAAAACTGCAAATAGCAATAAGCTAATTGAGAGAATTTGCGATGGTTTTAAAGTTGTACGCATGTATAGAAAATCCTCCTAAGAATCTTTTTTTGTCGAAAATTCAAATAATTTGTCGAGTAACTGTTTTAATTTTAATCGTCTGATGACTAGAAAGCAACAGGGAATTTTAAAAAAAATTAAAAATAATGCGTTAAGTTGGATAATTATACGTTTATCCCGCTATGTGAGAGCAGTAATCTTCCTATTTCAAGATTCATAGAGAACATTGTCCAGTTCCAGTGGCTAGAATGTTCGGTGGCTTCGCTTCTTCCTGCGAGGTAAAAAACACCTCTACGTTAGAAGCTCCATCCCCTCACATTCTGGACGAGCCACTTCCACTTTTCTTTAAGAGGGTAGGTGGGAGATGATTTTTTGTGAAATTCCGATGGGTGCTGATTAATTCAAGTTTCGCTTTATATTTTTCTCATTTAAGGTGGCATACTACGTGTAAAGCTGTTTTGGATTAAGAAAGTAAAACTTTAACTAGTGAGGGGATTTTGTCTAGTTTCTTTTTCTAAATGATGATGTGAAGGTGTCACTGTCTGCGAATAGCGCGATAAAAATGTGTGAAATAAAGAAAGGTGACAGAGTATGGATTATGTAGAAATTTTTATTGAACTGCTATTTGGGTATGTTGTGTTATTTTTTGTCGTTAAAATCCTTGGGAAAACGCAAATAAGTCAAATTACACCATTTGATTTTATTTCAGCACTCGTTTTAGGGAATTTTTTAGGGGATGCTATTTATAATAAAGATGCCCATATAGGAAGGATTATCTTTTCCGTTATTGTGTGGGGAGCTTTCATATTAACTACAGAAATTATTACGCAAAAATGGAGAAAAGCTCGTTTATTCCTTGAGGGAAAACCATCTATTTTAATTGCAAATGGAAAGTTAGATTGGACCGAAATGAAGAAAAATCGTTTAGATGTTGATCAACTTCAGCATTTGCTTCGTGCAAAGGATATATTTTCTTTGCAAGATGTAGCGTTTGCAGTTTTAGAAAATGATGGATCGATAAGTGTGATGAAAAAATATGATGTAGATATGCCAACAAGAAAAGATTTGAAAATAAAAGGGAAGGAAAATGTATTGCCGATCCTTCTTATTAGCGACGGGGAGCTTATTACATACAATTTAAAAAAGTTTGGGTTACATGAAGTATGGCTGCAAAAAGAGCTAAAGAAGCAGAAAACAGATTTGAAAGAAGTATGTTATGCGGAATGGAGTAAAGGAGGGAGTCTTTATATTCAAAAATATTAGTAGGGAACGTGCACATACTGTTTTGGTATGTGCACAAAATAGTTAAAAATATATTTTCTTATCGCGTTCTTCTTTCAAAATTTCAACAGCTTCGCGGAAACGTTGGGAATGAACGATTTCGCGCTCACGTAAAAAACGAAGACTATCATTTATGTCAGGGTCATCTGATAAATTGATGAGCCATTGATATGTTGCTCTTGCTTTTTCTTCTGCAGCAATATCTTCATATAAATCTGCAATTGGATCCCCTTTTGCTTGTATGTATGTGGCTGTAAATGGAACGCCGCCTGCATTGTGATAAAATAGTGCACTATCATGATTGGCGTACTGAGCATCCAGCCCAGCGGCTTTCATCTGTTCTGGGGTCGCGTCTTTTGTTAATTTATAAATCATTGTTGCAATCATTTCAAGATGAGCAAATTCTTCTGTGCCGATATCTGTTAGTAAACCGACTACTTTATCAGGAATGGTATAGCGCTGGTTTAAATAACGGAGAGCAGCTGCTAATTCGCCATCTGCGCCGCCATACTGTTCAACTAATAATTTAGCAAGTGCTGGATTACAAGTACTTACTTTCACAGGGTACTGCAATTTTTTTTCATATATCCACATATTTTATCTCCTTTATCCCGCTATTTATGGAGGGTAATACTCCGATCTTAAAATTTAGCAAAAGAAAAAAGTTAGGTGAAGATTGATTATGAGTGGGGGATAAAACCCCCACTGATTCGATTTTCACTTCATATTTGCCATGGCCATGGACCTTTGCTCCATTCCCACGGGGCTTTAGAATAACTATTACCAAATTGTTGAAGTGGACCATACTTTTCCTCAATCTTTTGCTTTTGCAACCTTCTTTTATAGGAAAAATCATTAAATTGATTGATAGCTGTAACATCATCTGGATGAGTATCTAAATAAAGCGTGAGTTCGACTAATACAAAATCGAGTTCTTGCAGCTCTTCTATCCACTTATAATATTCATCTGGCAATGTTTGAGCCACGGATTCTCTCACCTTCCTTTCTTATAAGGGTTTTCATAAAAATCATAGAAAGCAGGCCACAAAGTGCCCTTTCTTAACGCTTCGTTAGGCGGGAATTGAGGTAAGTTTGGTGGCTGGAATCCCATATATAAATGAGGAGGAGTTGAATAAAATTTCTTTCCAATAGGCGGACAAGGATCGTTTGGGCCATGGTAAGGTGTGAAAGATTTCATAAATTTGTCCATAATATAAGCCTCCTTTACAAGTAAAATATTCATCACTATGTATTGTATTCAGACATAATTGTCATTTATGACTCATATAGAAAAACTAGTAGGGACAAGGGGGAGGTATATGTGGAGACGATTACAAATAACATTGTATTAGAAGTGAGGAATTTAAAGGAAACCTTATACTTTTATGAAGGGGTTTTAGGGTTTAAACCGAGTAGACACCGTCCGCAATTACATGTGCCTGGTGTTTGGTATGATGTTGATGCAACGAGAATTTGCTTCGTTTTAAATCGAGACAAAGATCAGGCTGTCGGCAGGGCATTATCTTCTTATATAAATGTTAATTTGCCATTTGACGATATAGAAAAGGTGCGGAAAAAATTAGAATTCTATTGTGTGTCATTTGAAGAATTAAAGGGATGTAACACGGAGAGAAGGGGGATTGTTGTGCATGATCCTGATGGGTATAGAATTTTAATTGAGCCGAGAGAGTAAGTAAGGAGGAGTTAATGGGATGAATAGCACGTATGAAGAAAATGCATTGTTTGAACATAAATTTTGGCTAAAGGTTCTTGGTGATCACGCCCAGTTTCTTTTAGATGCTTTAGCTCCAAATGAAAAAGAAGATATTCAAAAAGCGATGTATTTTGTCCAAATATTTGATAGGTTCCTCAGCAATATCCATACAGTAAATTTAATTGCATTTGCGAAAGATGCACACGAAGCCGCAGAGGGAATTAGGAAATTTAAGCTGAGTATTATACAAAAGCAGCTAGAAGGAAAAATCAAAATTCATTTTACACCAACTTTTCTTAACCATATGGTGAACGAAGTGGAAGAGTATATAACTGTGTTAGAGTATTTAATGAAAGGAGAAGTGCCACCTATTTTTCATGAGTTACATTATCATCTCGTTTGGCTAACGGATGCAGCTGGGCATGCAGGTTCCATTTCAGGTGGGCTAGATCTTGTCGAAAAACGACTGAAAGAGAAGTGCGAGAAATATGAAAAGCACTTTGAACAATTCTACTTGAAAGCTGTGGAAATGACGGGTTACTTACGGACAGAACTACACTCTTTTCCAGCCCTAAAGAAATTTACCAAAGATGTTGCATTGGAATTGAAATTATTTTCTCATTTTCTTCACGAGCTAGAGGAATTGGGAATATCTAATCAAGTATTAAGCATCATCTCTGCAAGAATGGCAGACCATATGGCAAGGGAAGAATGTTATTATTTATTGAAACTGGCACAAGCTTCTGGCTTAGAGACACCAAAGTGTAATCCACTTTAATTCATACTAATAAAAATTCGCAGAGATGTGGATTTTTATATGGTATTTTTGTTTTTTTAGGAGATGCTAGAAAGGAATTTATAGAAGGGAGGAATAGGAATGCAATTAGCAACGCATGAATTACGGGACTTAAGTGAACTGATAGCAGGAGACTATAACACAATTAATACGATGTCTACATATATACAGCAAGCACAGGATACGGAGTTGAAACAAATGTTACAGAAGCATCTTCCTCTTCATGTGCAAGATTATAATTTGAAGGTGGAATTTATACAAAGTGAGTCACCTCCCAATATATCAAAGTTTCAGCCGTCTAAATTAAAACCAGTATTAGCTTCTTATACAGAGTCACCTTCACAACAATATTCCCCCGTTACACCAAGCGTGGCTGCGCAGCTTCCTAATGATCGGTCAATCGCACTTGGATATTTACTGAATCAAAAGTCGTCTGCGTTTAATTGTGCAGGTTCTTTATTAGAGTGTGCGAATCCAGAGCTAAGAACGCTTTTAGAAAATACCTTCTTAAACAGTAGTCATCATGCTTATGATATTTGGCAGTATATGGTGAAAAAAGGATATTATCAACTATCGCCAGCACCAAGTTCTGAAATGCAAGCCATAGCAAGTATGTATCAGCCACTTCATGAAGGATAACTGAAAAAGATTGACAAGTTCTAGCAAATATTTTAAGGTAATTTTATAAGATTGCGTATATAAAGGGGAGTAACTTATCACAATAAAGTCGTCATTACAGGGAGAAACCCTCGGCTTTATTGGCAACATCTTTGTTGTTAGTGAGACCTTTACCGGCAATGGTAAAGGCCCCTTATTGTCTTTTTTAGGACCTTTACTATATTTGGTAAAGGTCCTTTTTGTATGCAGAAAAGGAGAGGTGAAAAGTGAAAAAGTTTATAAACCGATTTCGATTTATGCTTCATCTTCGCCAGTTTGGTCCATTTCTATATGACTTTTTTACATCAAAAGAAGTCGCAGTGCAGAAGAAAATCCTATCCATTGCTTTATTAATCGGGTATGTCATGTTTCCATTTGATCTTATCCCTGATTTTTTACTATTCTTTGGTGTATTAGATGATATTGCTGTTGTCTTATTTATTTTGCAGCGAATTGTGAAAATGGCGCCGAAGCACTTACAAGAAAAATATAATTTAAATAAAGGATAGGAGTTAATAAATGGAGCAGTTTATTTTAGATGTAATTGACTATTTAAAGCAGTTTTCTTATTTTGGTGTCATTCTAGCATTAACATTTGAGTTTATTCCAGCAGAAATTGTGCTGCCGCTTGTGGGGTATTGGGTATATGAAGGAGATATGAACTTTTGGCTTGCGGTATTAGCTGGAACGGTTGGAGGAACGACGGGGCCTCTAACACTATATGCACTCGGTTATTATGGTGGTCGACCGTTATTACTGAAATATGGGAAATACTTTTTTATTAAGGAAGAACAGATTCAAAAAGCAGATCATTTCTTTGAAAAATATGGACCAGCTGTGGCGTTTCTTGGGCGCTTTATTCCAGGAGTTCGTACGCTTATTTCAGTTCCATGTGGGATGGCGAAAATGAACATTTGGAAATTTAGCATATACACATTTGTAGCGATGTTACCGCTCACGACGCTATATATATATATCGGATTGAAGTTAGGACCTCATTGGAAAAAGGCAGGGGCAATGGTCGAACAATATACGCTACCGATACTAGGAGTTGTTTGTCTCATTGTAATAGGAATATTCATTTTCAAGTTTGTGAAAAAGAGAGATAAAGCGGAATCTATGTAAAAGATGATGAGACTATTTAATGCCTGTTCTAGATTATAGATCTAAATCCTTTTGTATTCCATGCAGGGCTAATCAACATCATATCTACTTGTAAATGGGACAATAAATGAAAAAGAGGCAACAATTAATCGTCGTGATTTCTATAAGAATTCTGGGACAAGCTTTTTTTTCATAGTAAGAGTTCATATTGTCTATTGTGGAAAAATTGATGAGTTGTGCCGAATCGCCGATATATAGAGTGATTCCGCTGATATATGAATTCGTGTTAGAATAAAAGTAGATAAAACATTAAGGGAGCGAATATTTTGGAACAGAAAAAGCTAAAAAGAATTCTTGAGTATGTATGGACTGCAGTTGTGCTCCTTGTTGGATATTATTTTTTGAAAGACAAAAGCATCTGGATTCTATTTTTAATGACTTTTTTATTAGCAGGCCTAGGAACGTTGTTTATTAACTTTTTCTTTGATAGTTTAAATGTATGGAGAAAGAAAAAGAAAGAAGCAAAATAGTAAAGGGGAATGAGTATGCGAACATAGAAGCTTGTGTATCAATTGGTTTACAGCTTGCATAAGCATATTTTTCATTCTACAAACGTTACTGGAAAAACCTCGAATGTAAAACAGCTCGCCTCTAATATGGCGAGCTGTTTTTTCATGCTTCTTTTTGTTCACTAGTATTTTCTTTAGTCAGTAAATGGCTATTGCGTCTAGAATAGAAGAAATATACACATAGCCCAATAACAAGCCAAACAGCAAAACTTTTCCACGTTGTTGCGGAAAGGTTAATCATTAAATAGAGACAACAGCAAATTGCAACGATTGGTAATATCGGTACGAATGGAGTTCGGAATCCTCGCTTTAAATTTGGATGTGTTTTCCGCAAAATGAGTACAGCACAGCTAACAAATATAAAGGCAGTCAATGTGCCAATATTGACTAAATTTGCAAGTAGATGTAGATCTAATAGACCCGCTAATAAAGCAGCTACAATTCCAGTAATCCATGTATTTAATAAAGGAATTTTCACTCGTTGATTCACACGAGATAATGCTTTTGGAAGTAGTCCGTCACGGCTCATTGCATAAGAAACACGAACTTGTCCGTACATAACGACTAAAAGAACAGTTGTCATTCCTGTCATTGCACCGACAGCTAATAACCCAGCGATCGTATCTTCACCAACAAAATGAAGAGCGAAAGCAACTGGATCTGAAACATCTAGCTGTGTATAAGGAACCATTCCAGTTAAAACAAAGGATACAATCATATATAGTGCCGTACAAATTAGAAGGGAACCGATAATTCCAATGGGTAAATCTCGCTGTGGTTTTTTCGTTTCTTCAGCAGCAGTTGCAATGGCATCAAATCCTAGAAAAGCAAAAAATACGGTTGCTGCACCTGTAATAATTCCATCATATCCAAATGGTAAAAATGGTGTCCAATTTTCAGGTTTGACGTACTTTGCACCTGCTACGATAAACGCGATGATAACTGCCAATTTAACTAATACCATAATATTATTAATGCGAGCACTTTCGCGTACACCGAAGCTAAGAAGGAGTGTAATCAAAAGTAAAATACATACGGCTGGTAAGTCGATTATTCCGCCTTTTCCCGTCCCGGGGGCCGAGGCGATAATGGCAGGTAGATGAATATTAAATCCGGAAAGTAACGATTGTAAATACCCTGACCATCCTACGGCTACTGCTGCAACTGCTAGTAAGTATTCAAGCATTAAACACCAACCGACGATAAAAGCAACAATTTCTCCAACTGTCATATATGCGTATGTGTAAACGCTTCCTGACATAGGGATAGAAGAAGCAAATTCTGCGTAACAGAAAGCTACGCATGCACAGGTAAATGCGGCAATAAGAAAAGATAACATAATACCAGGACCAGAGTGCTTGGCCGCAACGATTCCTGTTAAAACGAAAATACCTGTCCCAATTACAGCACCAATACCTAAGAAGGTTAAATCTAATGCGGTTAATGTTCTTTGTAATTGTTTTGGTGATTCAGTAGTAAGTGCCTTTTTTCGTAATAGTGACTTCACTTGGACTCCCCTCTCATTCCTTGATTTTCACAACTGCGAATATAATACGAGCCCATTGTAAAAGAGTATGTAAGTGAATAGAGGTACAGTTGTGTATGGATTATAAAAACTCTAGAATTGCTGTAGTCATTTTATTATAATTCAGAATATTTTGTCAAATAAAAATATGAAAAATAAAATTTTGATTGGAAGGGAAAACTATCTTCAAGAATATAAGCATTTTTTAGTAGGAGAAGATACTATGTTATTTTATTTTGAACTTGTCGTTATTTTACTTTGTACGAAATTAGCTGGCGATATTAGCGCCCGGCTTGGCCAGCCATCGGTGTTAGGGAAATTAATTGTGGGAATTATTATTGGACCTGCTGTCTTTGGAATTATTAATAGCTCTGAACTTATTGATGAACTGAGTGAGATTGGTGTTTTGTTACTTATGTTTATGGCAGGGCTCGAAACGGATTTAGAAGAATTAAATCGTAATTTGAAATCTTCATTCGCGGTAGCGATGGGAGGTATCATTTTTCCTTTTCTCGGTGGATATTTGGCAGGACTCGCCTTTGGGATGTTACAATCACATGCCATTTTTCTAGGATTATTGCTGTGTGCAACATCGGTGAGTATTTCTGTTCAGACATTACGTGACTTAGGAAAAATGAATACAAGAGAAAGTATAACAATCTTAGGAGCTGCGGTGTTTGATGACGTTATCGTTGTCATTTTATTAGCTTTTGTGATGAGTTTTTTAGGCACGCAAGATGTGAATATTACACTTGTCATCGCTAAGAAAATTATCTTTTTCGTGAGTATTGTTTTTATTGGCTGGAAAGTTGTTCCGTGGATTATGAGGATGCTGGTACCACTTCGAGTATCGGAGGCATTAATAAGTGCAGCACTTATTATTTGTTTTTCATTTGCGTACTATAGTGAAAAAATGGGGATTGCTGGTATTATCGGTGCATTTGCTGCGGGGATTTCAATTTCCCAAACAACATATAAACATGAAGTAGAACATAAAATAGAGCCGATTGCGTATGCGATTTTTGTTCCGATCTTTTTTGTTAGCATTGGTATGGAAATAACATTTCAAGGGATTGGAAACCAAATTTGGTTTATCACTATCATGACAATTATTGCAATTCTTACGAAATTAGTGGGATCTGGATTAGGCGCAAGGTTAACAGGATTTAATTTGGAATCCTCGATTAGCATTGGAGCTGGGATGGTATCACGCGGAGAAGTGGCACTGATTATCGCAGCTAATGGATTAACAGCGAATTTATTGGCGAAAGAAAGTTTCACTTCAATTGTCATTGTTGTTATACTTACAACGATTATTACGCCGCCATTATTGAAGAAGTATTTTGTATAAGCGAAAGGAACTTATCGGTTGTTGATAAGTTCTTTTTCATTAAAATAAAAGCAACCGCTAGCAATGGAGGTTGAATAGTGAAATCGTCAACGTTACTATCTAAAATAGAAAATCAGAGGAATCAATTTTCACCAGCTAAAAAAGGTTGCTGGGTATAATAGAAATGCAGAAATTTTTTCTAAATTAAGCAAACAAGAGAAACAGCAGAACGATTAGGAAAATTGAAATCAGAAAAGGTGGGGGAAACCTCATCCTTTTTTGCATGAAATAGACACATTTTTGTTATAAGAAGAAATGAAATCCCATAAAATATATTCGAATATTCGATTTTAAATTTCGCGAGGATGTAATAAAGGTGTGAAATGAAATTTCAAAGTAGGTGAGCGAATGCTAGAAAATTTATCGACAGAGCATCGTAATGAAAATACTATGAATTTAGATGAAATGAGTATAAAGCAGATTTTACAAACAATGAATCGAGAAGATTATAAGGTTGCTATAGCGGTAGAAAAAGAGATTGAGCATATCGAAAAAATTGTACAAAGTGCTATCACATCTTTTCAAAATGGTGGTCGTTTAATTTATATCGGAGCTGGTACAAGTGGGCGGTTAGGAGTTTTAGATGCTGCCGAATGTCCACCGACATTTGGAACAGATGAGAAACAGGTACAAGGATTTATCGCAGGTGGATCAAAAGCGTTTACGAAGGCAGTGGAAGGTGCTGAAGATCGAGAAGAATTGGCAGTAGAGGATTTAAAGGCTATTCAGTTAAATGATAAGGACACTGTTATTGGAATTGCTGCAAGCGGTAGAACACCTTATGTAATTGGCGGATTGAAATATGCAAACTCCGCTGGTGCAAGTACAGCTAGCATTTCCTGTAATAAAGGGGCAGAAATAAGTAAATTTGCAAAAATGAGCGTGGAAATAGAAACAGGGGCAGAGGTGTTAACAGGATCTACACGCTTAAAGGCCGGAACTGCACAAAAATTAGTGCTGAATATGATTTCAACAGCTTCGATGATTGGGGTAGGAAAAGTTTATAAGAATTTAATGGTTGATGTGCAATCAACAAATGAAAAATTAGTTGAGCGCTCCAAGCGAATTATTATGGAGGCGACAGGAGTAGATTATAAAGAAGCGGCAGTATATTACGAGAAAGCAAAGCGTAATGTGAAAGCTGCAATTGTCATGATATTACTGCAGTGCGAATATGGGGAAGCACTTGAAAAATTAACAGATGCGAAAGGATTTGTGAAAAAGACACTATAAAGAAGTGGGATTTATTGAAATGACACGAAAGGAAATACATAATGCAAAGAAGCTGTAAAGAGAAGCAAAAACTTTAATTATAAATCAAAATTACTTTCTATTCTAGAACGCTGGGAAATTCAAGGTGGTGATACTGGAAAGGCGACAGAGTGTTTATTGCCAGCAGAAGAACAGCACTATTGAAAAGAAATGAGATGAAAAAAATGAAGCGTGTAAAAATATCGCCATTATGTTAAAGATAATGGCGATATTTATCTATTAAGAGTGTTGCCGTACTAAAGTTTGGCTAGGCTGATGTGCAACTGCTTTAAAATGGGAAAATAAATAACAGCCAGTAACAACGATGAATGTGCCTACAATTTGTATCCAAGTTAGTTCTTCCCCTAAGAAAGGAAACGCTAAAATGGCAGTGAAAATGGGATTGAAATTTAGGAAGATACCTGATGTAGTTGCTCCTAATTTTTGAACGCCAATATTCCAAAACACCATACAGACTACAGTTGAAATTAAACCTGTATATAGTAGTGAAGTGATAAATGAAGCATTAATATTGGAAACAGTAAAGCTTGGTATATTAAATGGAAGCAATATAATGACACCAAAAATACCAGAATACAAAGTTGCCATCATTGGTGTAGTTGTTTTTGTTGCCCATTTACTACAAACAGAATAGATACCCCAAATACAAACTGCGGCCATCATCCACAAGTCTCCGCTATTAAAATGTAATGAAAATAACAGTGCGATATTTCCTTTTGAAAGGACGAGAATTACACCAAAAAAAGAAAAAATCATAGATAAGATTTGAAGTGTATTGATTTTTTCCTTTAAGAATAAAGATGAAAAGATTGCAATTGAAATCGCATTTAGTGTAGAAATAAGCCCTACATTTGTTGCCGAAGTTTGCTCTAACGCTAAAAACTGAAAAATATTAAAGAGAACAACACCGGTGATTCCCATAAGTAGTAAGGGAAGAATTGCGGCGCGCGGTGGGAGAATTTTCTTTTCTTTAAACCAGACAATTGGTAATAAGCAAAGAACGGCAATGATCCATCTTAAATTTGTAAGCGTCATTGGAGAAGCATGATCTACAAGTGACTTTCCAACGACAAAGTTTCCCCCCCATAGTAAGCTTGTTAGAAGTAGTAAAAAGACATAAAAATAAGGCATCGTTTAAACCCCTTTGTAAAAGTGAGAATGAATTGTAAATAATTTTAGCATTTTTCTTTGTTATCTAATACATTCTTTTGTATAATGGTGAAAATTCAATAAAATGTTTTGTTAGATGGTATAATTACGAAACTTTATTTAATTTTACTGAGATTATTATACATTTTTCCGAAGAATCGTCGGTAAGAAAAAAGGGGGATTTTTATGGAGGCATCTATTATTAAAATGGTAGATGATTTGGACGTACAAATTTTAGATATTTTACAAAAGGAGTCACAGGTAAGTAATGCCGAACTTGCACGTCGTGTTAATTTATCACCAGCTGCAATGCATGCAAGAATAAAGAGGTTAGAAGGGGAAGGCTTCATCGATAAACAAGTTGCCATTTTAAACCAGGAAAAGCTTGGATTCGATTTATTATGCTTTATTTTTATGAGCACAAATATTCATCAATCTGAAAAACTTGAAGTACTGGAAAGGGAACTGGAATCTATGCCGGAAGTATTGGAATGTCATTGTTTAACAGGGGAGTATGATTACTTACTAAAGGTCGCAAACAGAGATCGTAAGGAACTTGAGCGTTTTATTAGAAAGTTAAATAAGCTTGGAATTACAAAGATACAAACGAGCTTAGCGCTTCGTGAAATTAAGTATTCTACAGTATTACCGATAAGAAATTCGAAAACAAGTACTGAATGAGAGCGGTACTTGTTTTTTATATGTAAAATTCAGAATAATAATTGACGTGAGTAAGGAGTGGGTGTATTATTATATAAATTTATGAATTAATATACATAAAAAGGTTATAAATATTTAATTTAAGGGGATCAATTATGCAAATATGTAACGCGATTACAAGTGATGTGAAAGATATATATAACTTAATTGAAGTATATTCGAAGGAGGGAGTTGTTCTTCCACGTTCTCTTTTATCTTTGTATCAACACTTGCAAAGTTTGTATGTTGTAAAAGAAAAAGGGAAAATTTTAGGGGTTGCTGGATTACATGTTTTAGGAGAAGACCTTGCAGAAATACGCTCATTAGTCGTATCAGATACATATGCAGGTAAAGGGTTAGGACGTATGTTAGTCAATCATGTAGTGAGTGAGGCTTCTAAAATAAAGGTAAGAAGAGTTATTTCCTTAACGTATGAAACTACATTTTTTCAGAAGTGTGGTTTTGATTTTGTTGATAAGAAGTTGTTACCTGAAAAAGTGTGGGTGGATTGTAGACATTGTCCGAAATTTGATTGTTGTGATGAAGTTGCGATGATTCGGTATGTGGTGTGAATGTTAGAGCGTATGGGGCACATACTCAGCGAGAACGTATCACTATTGAGTATGTGTTGTTTCTATAAGTCTAGCTACGAACAAAAAGAGGTATAAAAAATAAAAATGGATGATTGACATTTTATAAATCATTCATGTAGAATATACATGAATGACATTCAGTCATTTTTGTGAAAGGGTGTAGATAATGTCCAAAAAAGAAAAAATTGTATACGCTGCTATCGAATGTTTTAGGGAAAAAGGAATTGAAAAAACAAAGATTTCAGATATCGTGAAATCTGCTGGTATCGCTCAAGGAACCTTCTATTTATATTTTTCGTCAAAACTATCTGTAGTGCCTGCAATAGCAGAAGTTATGATTGAGAAGATGATACGTGCAGTTGAAGAAAAAACAAAAAATAGCTCTTCTTTCTTCGAGACATTTTCGCAAATCGTAGATGCAATTTTTGATTTTACAAAGGAACATTACGAAATACAGGCATTAATATATCTTGGTTTAGCATCAACTGAACATATAAAAAAGTGGGAGAGTGTATATCAACCTCTTTACATTTGGATAAAACGCTTTTTAGAAGAAGCGAAGGAAGCTAATGGGGTACGGAATTCTATTCATGTTGAAAGAACGTCAAAACTTTTTATTGCTTTAGTTGAATCAGCAGCAGAACAAATTTATTTATATGATCATGTAAAAGAGGAGGAAGCTAATTTACAAAAAGCTGAAATTTTGGATTTTTTAACACATGCATTGCATATAAGAAAATAAATATCCATTGGTTGTAACATAATGGATAAATTTTTTTAAAGAAAAATGAATGATAGTCAGTCATAAAGGGTGGTAATTTATGAAAAATAAAGCTTGGTTATATGTAATATTAACATGTATTTTTGAAGTGTTTTGGGTGTTTGGTTTTAATACTGCACACGCATGGTGGCATTGGATGATAATTGTAGGAATCATTATGGTTGATTTCCAAATGCTGTCTAAAGCGTGTGAACATCTTGCGACAGGAACAGTATATGCTGTTTTTGCCGGAGCTGGAACTGTAGGAACTTTCTTGATGGACGTTTTTCTTTTTGGAGGAAGTTTTAGTCTAGGAAAATTATTCTTTATAGTTATGATAGTAGCTGGCGTTATTGGCTTGAAGTTAGCTGATAACAAAGAAGCAAAACAAGAAGAAGTTATGAAAGGAGCTGCTTAAGGATGGGATGGATTTTCGTCTTTTGTGCCGCAATTAGTGAAATGATTGGTGTAATCGGTCTTAAAATGTATAGTAAAGATAAATCAGTAACAAATGGCGTCATTTATATAGGTGGATTTGCTATTTCTTTTGCATTCTTATACACATCCTTCCTATTTTTACAGGTAAGTGTTGCCTATGCAGTTTGGATTGGTATAGGAACAGCGGGCGCCGTCTTGTTAAATATGTTCCTATTTGGAGAATCAAAAAGTAAGGCACGAATTATCAGTGTGGCTCTTATTGTATGCGGAGTTACGGGATTAAAGGCCCTTTCTTAAAGAGGGGAAATATATGTATGATTTTATCTCCTAATAGAACAATCTTCTAAGTTCTATCAGGAGATTTTTTCATGGAGAGATAAAGGTGAATCATCTAGGGTGTGCCTCTCTTTAATATTTCTATCAAAATCGTAATAACCGCTTTTATAATTTGATTCAGCCACCCAAAAAACAGTATATTAGAAAAATTCACATTAGATTCGGCTCTATTGTTGACAGTACAATAAAATTTCATATAGAATGAATGACAGTCGTTCTATACGTGTGTGAAAGGACTCAGATAATGAATAAAAAAGAGAAAATTGTTTATGCAGCTATTGAAGTGTTCCAGGAAAAAGGGGTTGAAAAAACAAAGATCTCTGACATTGTAAAATTGGCTGGCATTGCCCAGGGGACTTTCTATTTGTATTTTCCTTCTAAATTATCTGTTATGCCTGCAATTGCAGAAGTTATGGTTGAAAAGATGATACATGCAGTAAAAGAAAAGGTACAAAATAATGAACCTTTTTCAAAGAAAGTTATGCAAGTGATAGATGCTGTTTTTGACTTTATAGAGGAAAATCGTGAAATACAAGCATTAATGTATGCTGGTCTTGCGTCCACTGAACATATAAAAGAATGGGAAGCTGTATATCAGCCTCTTTATATGTGGTTAAGTCAATTCTTAAGTGAAGCAAAAGATTTAGGCGTAATTCGTAATTCTATTCATGTGGAAAGAACTGCAAAGTTATGTATCGCTCTTGTTGAATCCGCAGCAGAGCAAGTTTATTTATATGATCATAAACAGGACGATCAGGTCAATCTTCAGAAAGCTGAAGTACTAGACTTTTTAACACATGCATTGGATATTCGTGAATAAGCTGTTAGGTGAATCCATTTATAGCAAAGAGATGGATTCACTTCACCTGAAATGAATGAAAATCAGTCATTTCAGGGCAGAGATTTTATGAAAAAGAAAGGCATAGGTAAATACGATAAGTAAATTTCATTCTTCCATCCATATGGAAGATATAATGTTTCAGCAATCAGTGATTTTGTTGTATCCCGTTATTTGTAGGGGGTGGGAAGAATTTTCGCTAACAAAAACCCTCGTGGATATCATTAGCGGGAAGGATTTCACATCAATGATTTTTACAGAAAGAGGTGTTGATAAATGAAGAAATCAATAAAAGAACAAAAAATGGTATTAATCATTCTTCTTAGTAATATATTCATTGCATTTCTCGGAATTGGTCTCATTATCCCGGTTATGCCGTCATTTATGAATATTATGCAATTATCAGGAAAAACGATGGGATATCTTGTTGCCGTATTTGCAGTGGCGCAATTACTGATGTCGCCATTAACAGGGCGCTGGGTCGATCGTTATGGCAGGAAGAAAATTATCATAATTGGATTATTTCTTTTTGGTATTTCAGAACTTATCTTTGGTTTGGGAACGCATGTATCGGTCCTTTATATATCAAGGATGTTAGGAGGAATTAGTGCTGCCTTTATTATGCCTGGTGTTACGGCATATGTTGCAGATATTACATCTGTTCAAGAACGGCCAAAAGCGATGGGATATCTTTCTGCTGCCATCAGTACTGGTTTTATTATTGGGCCTGGCATCGGCGGGTTTATTGCAGAATATGGTATACGCGTGCCTTTCTTTTTTGCGGCAACCATTGCCTTTATTGCATGCGTTTCTTCCATATTTATTCTGAAAGAACCGTTAACAGCACAGCAGCTAGCAGAAATTTCTGCTAGTACGAAGCAATCAAACTTTATGAGAGATTTAAAAAAGTCCCTAAGTCCGGTATACTTTATCGCATTTGTTATTGTATTTGTACTTGCTTTCGGTTTATCAGCATATGAAACTGTTTTTAGTCTGTTTTCTGATCATAAATTTGGTTTCACACCGAAGGATATTGCTACCATTATTACAATAAGCTCAATCTTTGGTGTTGTTGTACAGGTATTTTTATTTGGAAAGCTAGTAGATATACTTGGTGAAAAAATGTTGATTCAATTATGTTTGATTACAGGTGCAATATTAGCTGTCGTATCTACATTAGTTTCTAATTTTTGGGTAGTACTGGCTGTAACGTGTTTTATCTTTCTTGCATTCGATTTACTTCGCCCGGCATTAACAACATTTTTATCAAAATCAGCTGGGAAAGAGCAAGGCTTTGTTGCTGGGATGAACTCAACTTATACAAGTTTAGGTAATATCGTTGGACCGGCTATGGGGGGAATACTATTTGATGTAAACATTCATTACCCGTACCTTTTCTCTGCTCTTATTATGGCTATTGGTCTTGGTATTACATTCATGTGGAAAGAAAAACAGTTGGCAGAAAGTTTAGCGAAATAATGAAAAATAAGTAAAGTGAATTTTGAAATATAGCCTGAAAATAAGCAAAATGCCCCTTAGAACTTGAAGGGGGATTTTGTGAAATTATAGGGGTTCTGGAATGTATTTCCATTTTTCAACATGGTGATAGATTGATAATAAGAGCTAAAAATGATATAGAGAGGAAGTAAAAACATGGATTGCTTTGCCAGATTCAATCTTAAAATATAAAACGATTTCATAATTACTCTTTTCCAGAATGCTATTCAAATCAAAAAACATCTCTTGTTTTTTGATTTGAATTTATAATTCCGATTATAAATTCGAATGTTTTGTATCTAGCAATTAAGCATTCCTATCAATCAAAGATAAATAACAAAGGAGATTGACCGCCGCATATTTGTGTATAGGCTGTCATCTCCTTTTTATTTTATCTCACTATGCGGGCAGTAATACTCCCACCTCAAAATTCAGCTAAAGCATTGTCCAGTGCCAGTGGCTAGAATGTTCGGTGGGAGATAAACTGCCCGTAAAAGCCCGATTGGTGAGGGCTAATAATCAGTGGGTGATGAAGAAATCCCCTACTTTATAAAGTGAGCCCAAAGCGCTTTAATTCGATAAAAATACCTTCCAATTGTTTCCCTTTATCCGTGAGAGTATATTCCACTCGGGGAGGAACCTCAGGATATACCGTTCTCGTTACAATACCTTGACTTTCTAATTCTTTAAGGCGAAGTGAAAGTGTTTTTGGGCTGATACCATCCATTGATTTTAGTAGATCACTAAATCGCAATGTTCCTTCAATAAGAAGATCACGAATAATTAAAAATGTCCATTTTGTTCCAATTGCGTCGAGTGTTTTTGCAATAGGACAAGGTATACCAGGTGAACCTTTCGTTAATACAATCGGATCTATATTGCTCATGGAAATAGCCTCCATAAAATTTTTTTGAATTGATTTGCTTTATAGTATCACAAAACTATCCTTTTAGTAACTATATGTAAAAAATATCACTACTTCCAAAAGGGAAATTACTACATATAAAATAGTATTAGGAACCACAAATGATTTCTAAACTAAGGGGGTGACTATAATGAAAATGAAAAATGGAACAAAAAAGGTATGGTGGTCATTTAGTTTCCTTGTAATTTGCATTGTCATAATCGGTACCGTGTTTACTGCATGCAGTAATACAAAAACGTCTACTTCTAAAAGTGAAATTCAGTTGTTGAAAGACATGCCAGAACCTAAGACAATGACAATCGATCCTTCATTAAGTCAAAAAGAAGCTACAGCAATGATTCATGCAGCCCAACGTTTTTATGCATTTTGGAATACTGGCAATGCGGATCTTATTCCACAAACCGTTACAGAGAAATTCTTTGATAATACGTTGCCAAAAGGACGCCCGCAAGGTCCCGAAGGCTTAGCATTTGCTGCAAAAAACTTTCGTAAAGTTGTTCCGGATATACATTGCGCGATCGAGGATTTATTAGTGGTTGGTGATAAGGTTACAGCTCGTTTATCCTTTACAGGAACACATAATGGAAAGCCAATTAACTTTCTTGCAATAGATATTTTGCGCATTAAGGATGGGAAAATTACTGAAGACTGGCATTTAGAAGATAATCTTACTCTTATGCAACAACTTGGAGTAGTAGCTGAGAATTAAATAATAGAGAATGTAAATATAAAATTCAATAAAGATAAAGGAGAGAAACACGATGAAAAACATATTAATCATAAATGGTCATCAAAAATATAGTGCAGACGGAGGGAAATTAAATCAAACATTGGTTGATCACATGGTCAGCTTACTAAGTGAAAAGAATCATGTGAAAACAACGATTATCCAAGATGGATACAATATTAAGGAAGAACAACAAAAATTTTTGTGGGCAGATATTATAATCTATCAAACGCCAATCTATTGGTTTAGTGTTCCGGGGTTATTTAAAACGTATATGGATGAAGTCTATGAGTATGGTTTGTTTTTTAAAGGGGCAGATCAATATGGCACAGGAGGATTACTAACAGAGAAACAATATATGTTTTCTACTACATGGAATGCAACCAAGAAAGCATTTCAAGATCCTTCGCAATTTTTTGAGGGTGAGAATTTAGAAGAAGCAATCAGTCACTTGCACCGAGTGCAGAAATTTATTGGCATGAAACCTTTAAAGAGTTTTGCGTGCTATGATGTAGTCAAAAACCCTAACATTGATACGTTTTTAGAAGAACTTGAAATGCATTTAAAAGAAGTGGTAAACATTTTCTGAATTTTAGAAATAAATAGCTAGTAAAACCTCAATCTTCAAATTGAGGTTTTACGGTTATGCAAGTTATTCATATTATATAAATGCGGATTGAAAGATCGACATAAAACCATTTCTTTTAAGAGGGGAAGGGGACCGATCATTTAGCCCCATGTCATGTGAAAACAGAAGGAGAAAATGAGTGAAGAACTTCTTTTGTTTTCATAAATGCGACTTATATGTCGGAAATATAACATGGATATATAAATAGTTAATTAATTTGATTTCAATACTCTTTAGCTGATTCCGTAGGATGAATCCAGAGCTTTGAAAAATCGGTCCAACCAAAAGAGTCAATTGTTACGTTTTTCAAAGAAGAGGGATATGTTTTCTTCTTAAAAACATGATAATTAAATAGAACAATATATTCTGTTTGAAGAAAATCTTCAATCTCATACATAAGTTTATAGCGCTTTTCTTTATTCTCTTCTGCTAAGAACGTATCTAGTAAACAATCAATCTGCTTTTTGTAGTGGGAATGCATAAATCGATTAATAAAGCAGCTTTTACTTTTAAATATATTGAGAAAAGCTATTTCTATATCTGAATTCAAAACTTCTCCCATTAAAATAATATCTGCGTGTTGATCAATAGAACGATCCGAGTAGTCTGAGACTGGAAAAGGGTGCAATTCCACTTGTATGCCTAAGGCTTGGCAACGTTCTTTTAGCCAGATGGCATCACGGGCACTATCTTTAAAGGAGAAGAAATACATATGTATAGTTTCACCTTGATAGGTACTCTTCTGTAAGTAATATTTAGCCTTCTGTAAAGAATAGAATTGTTTTTCTGCTATCCGACTTCTCTCTGGAAAGAAGCTGAATGCGGGAATTGTGCGCGTTCCTTGTAAATCGCGAATAATCGATTCAACATCATATAGCTCTCTCCAAGCTTTTCGAAAATAAATATCATGATGGGGACCGGGTTTTGTAAAGTTGAATGCAGCATATATACAGCCGGTTTCTTCTATTTGTACTTCGTGTTCTTTTGTATGTTCAGTATTTGGCAGTTCATAATGTGTATGTATTTGTGCATGTTCCGGAATCCGCCAAAATTCAATACGATCAAGTAAAGCACGTTCTTTAAAATAATCGGCAAATGCTTCTAATATAACTTGATCATCATCATAACAATGTAATTGAAATGCGCCTGTCCCGATATAATGATGATTCTGTATTTCTGCATCATGAGGTAGAATAGCTAATTGTATTGAACTTACATAATGTAGGAAAAACAAGTTTGGCTTTCGCAAATGAAAGCTTACTTGAAATGGTGATGGTGTTCCAATCTGTACAATCTCTTCTGTTAGCCAAGCGTAGGGAGAGTGAACACACCGTAGTCTTTCAAATGAAAATTGAACATCTTTAGAAGATAAAATGGTTCCATTATGAAATTGAACGCCTTTGCGTAAATGAAAAGTCCATGTAAGTTGATCATCACTCACTTCCCAAGTATGAGCGAGATGTGGCTCAATTTCTTCTGTGGCGTAGTTGTAAACAACTAACGTATCAAAAATTTGACTAATGAGGTGACCCTCTGTTGTGACAGCTGCAAATGCTGGATCAAGCGGTAATATCTTTCTCGAACAAGGTATCTTTAACACGTCATACATATCGTTTAAAGGTCTGTATCCAAAATGTTGTTGTAGTTTGTCTTCTAAACCTTTTCGAAGGGAAATAGGAAACGGTTCTTTCAAAAGAAGAAATACTTCCTTTAATTTATCTTGTTGTAATAGGAATTCGGCATAGGGAATAACTATTTCTGAAATGGTATGGTGAAAGAGAATTTCACTTTTATTTCCTCGTCCACGTCCTGGTATCCACGTAATTAACTTTTCTTCAGTCATTTTTCTAAGTACAATTTTCACGTTTTTTGTACTGCAGTATAAAATATCGGCTAGTTCTTGCAAGCTATTATGTATGTACTGTTTTTCTGGATCATGCAATCGTAGTTGAATATAGTAGTCCATCACTTTCATGTTTAAACGACTCCTTCTTTCTAAAAGGGGAAATTCTTTAGAATATTCTAACCTTTTTCTCCCTTTTTTTCAAAGTAAAATGAATACACATAAGGGGGAGAGAACAAATGGGATTTTGGAGCATGCATCGGAATATAAAAATTAGAATTATAACTTCATTTTTAACACGTACGGTATCAACGATGATTTTCCCGTTTATGGCAATTTATTTTTCAGTAAAACTCGGAAGTGCTCTTGCAGGCGTTTTATTATTAGTGAACGTAATGGCAGCGTTAATTATCGGGCTTTATGGCGGTTATATTGGAGATCGATTAGGGCGAAAAAAGGTTATGGTTATAGGACAAGTGATACAAGTTGTTTCAATTGCTTGTATGGGAATTGCAAATTCAGATTATGTAGATTCACCTTGGCTTACTTTCGTGTTTATGTTAATGAATAACCTTGGTTCAGGGCTTATGAACCCGGCGACAGAGGCGATGTTAATTGATGTGAGTACACCAGAGAATAGAAAGGTAATGTACAGTATCAATTATTGGGCAATCAACTTGTCTATTGCGATTGGAGCGATATTTGGAGGGTTATTATTTGAACACTATCGCTTTCAACTGTTTGTCGTATTAACAGTAGTAGCATTACTGACATTGTATTTGATTACAGCATATATGGAAGAAGTATATGTTACTCAGCAAAAGACAAAACAGAAGCATGTTTTAAAAGAAATGGCTGAAAATTACAAGGTTGTTATGACAGACAGGGCATTTTTGATATTTTGTTTGGCAAGTATATGTACGTTATCGTTAGAATTTCAGATCAATAATTATTTAGGTGTACGCTTGCAAAAAGAATTTGAAACGATGCACTTTGCATTTGGCAACGATATTCGTTTTGATCTAACAGGTATCCGTATGCTAAGTTGGATTTCCGCAGAGAATACGATTTTGATTGTTTTATTTTCAGCGCTTGTGATTAAAATGATGAAACGTTTTAATGACTTGAAAATTCTATATGTTGGCTTGTTTATCTATACAGTTGGATTTACAATACTTGGATCGAGTAATAGTTTGTGGATTTTATTAATAGCAGGGCTTTTTCAAACGGTTGGTGAGATGATGTATGTGCCGGTTCGTCAATCCATTATGGCAGACATGGTACCAGATAATGCGAGAAGTTCTTATATGGCGATTAACGGAATGGTTTTTCAAGTAGCCAAAATGAATGGCGCATTAGGCATTATGCTAGGTTCTTTTATAGCATCATGGGGAATGAGCTTCGTTTATTTTCTAGTGGGTGTAAGTAGTATTTTATTATTTAGAAAAGCAATTAGTAGGACAGAATACCGTGAAGAAAACATACCTCATATAGGATAAGGAAATATATAAAAAGCGAATCGTTTTTATAATGATTCGCTTTTTATATTCCATTAAAAAAAAAACGTCTGCTTCAGCTAATGTATTGCTAGTGCCTGGGTTCATTCAAAGGTTCTTCAGTTCACCTACTTCAGAGAGTGTGACAATGGTATAACCACTAATTAATACAATGAGTCCAATGCCCCTTAATGTTTGCGAGCTAATATTTCTTTGGTTTTCCTCAGAGTTACTTGGGGGCGTTAAAGTTTGAGTGTTGTTCATCGTAGGGCTCCCATCTTTTATATATGTGATCAAACATTTTTGCACCAGAACTGAGATAAAATGAATACGAGTATTTTTACATATGAATCTATGAAAAATTGATGGAATTGTCAGTTTTTTATTTTTGAAAAAATTATTTATCTATTTTTATAAAAAAATATTTTTTTGACCCCCATAAAATTTTTATTTCCTCCGAATATATATAGTGAAGAAAGAAAATGGGGGAAAAATCATTATGAAAAAAACACTGTTAAAAGGCACCATGGTAACTATGATGGCATGCAGCCTGTTTCTGATGGGAACAGCAGCGTATGCTAGTGAAAACACATATGCGATAAAAACAACGGAAACAGAAAAACCATCTTTAGTACAAGGTGACGTTTTTTATTTTGTGAAAACTATGGTTGAAGATATTAAAATGGCTCTTGCGACAAACGATTTAGAGAAAGCGAAGCTACTGTCTGAGCAAGCCGCAGAACGAATTACTGAAGCAAGTGTACTAATTGAAAAAGGAAAAGGAAATCTTACACAAGATACATTAGAAAAAGCGGCGGAAGACTTAGAAAAAGCAGATAAGCTTTCTGGCGAAGAGAAAGCAGAAACAGAAAAATCTGCTGACGAAGAAGAAAAAGAAGGAGCGAAAGTAAAAGTGCACATCGGAAACAACATCGAAGCATTAGCAAAAGTGCTAGATCAAGTGAAAAATCCGAAAGCAAAAGCCGCAATTACCAAAAATATAGAGAAGAGTTTTTCAAAGATTGCAGCTAAAATAGAGAAAGAGCAAGAAAAACAAGCGGACGCTATTGCAAAAGAAAACAAGAAATCAGATCAAAATACAGAAGTAACTCCAGCACAACCAGAACAAGTAACGCAACCAGAACAAGTAACGCAACCAGAACAAGTAACACAACCAGAACAAGTAACGCAACCAGCACAAGCAACACAGCCAGCAAAACCAGCGCAACCAGCAAAACCAGCACAACCGGCACAGTCAGCAAAACCAGCGCAACCGGCACAGCCAGCACAACCGGCACAGCCAGCAAAACCAGCGCAACCGGCACAGCCAGCAAAACCAGCGCAACCAGCACAACCGGCACAGTCAGCAAAACCAGCACAGCCAGCGCAACCAGCACATAAACCGGCTATTTCTCATGAGAAGCATGAGCAATCAAACCAAAAGGGTCAAACAGAAAAGAATGATCATCAAGACAACGGTAAAAAGGTCGGTCACGAAAAGCATGAAGAACAGAAAGAGGACAAGCACAAAGAA
The DNA here is from genome assembly GCF_002584535.1 of Bacillus cereus. Lineage (GTDB taxonomy): Bacteria > Bacillota > Bacilli > Bacillales > Bacillaceae_G > Bacillus_A > Bacillus_A arachidis. The sequence goes on along the minus strand of NZ_NUOT01000012.1, from coordinate 1,691 downwards.
AAGTAGTAAGAAAATGTGGTGAAATGGTCACTTTTTTAGTGACCATTTTGCTATTTGAAGCAAAAGGAGGGAGGGGGATTACTAGTGTTGAGTTTAGTGATGAAGATCATAAACAAACCGACCATAGAAGATATCGTATTTAACATACAAAACAACGGAGGAGATAAGGAAGCTTTTATCGCACAGTATCGGCCTTTTATTCGAAAATCAATCTCGTCTGTCTGCTGCCGGTATATTACGGAGCAGGATGATGAATATAGCATTGGATTGTTTGCGTTTAATCAAGCAATTGAACAGTATTCATATAAAAAAGGAAAATCTTTTCTAGCGTTTGCTGAGCTTCTTATAAAAAGAGATGTAATTGACTATATACGCAAGGAGTCTAAGCATAATCTCGTCTTTTTAAAAGAAGACCAGCAAGAGGAAATGGTAGAAATGCAGGTATCGCTTACGGAGTATATGAAAGAGATGGAAAACAGAAACCGTAAGGAGGAAATTCTTCATTTTCAAATTGTGCTAGCTGAGTTTAAAATCACATTTTCAGAGCTTGCTAAGGAATCTCCAAAGCATCGTGATACGCGTGAGCACTTAATAGAAATTGTAAAGATTATTATAAAAGAAGAGAAAATGATGGAAGAGCTGTTCCGAAAGAAAAAGTTACCGCTTAAACACATTGAACCGCGTGTTAGGGCAAGTCGGAAAACGTTGGAGCGGCATAGAAAATATATTATTGCAATGTGTATTATCTTTGCAAACAACTATACATATATTCTTGATTATATAAGAGGGGGGAAGCATGATGAATAAAGGGATTGTGATGGATATAAAAAAACGTAGCGTAGTTGTGTTAACTCCGGATGGAGAGTTTATTACGTTTAAAAGAAAATCGCACTCTTATATGATTGGAGAGGAAATCTCGTTTAACGAACAAGAACAAAGAGTACCGCGTTTTTCAATCCCTTCTTTTTTAAAGCCTGTATCATTACTTGTTGCTTGTTTTCTATGTGTGTTTCTGTTTTTCTACTACCAACCGGAAGAAAAAGCATTCGCTTATGTCTCAATTGATATTAATCCCAGTTTAGAGGCAAGCGTAACAAAGGATCTTCGTGTTATAGATTTGCGAGCTTGTAATGATGATGGAAAGCGCATTTTAAAAGAAATGAAACGATGGAAAAATAAACCTTTGCAAGACGTAGTACGTACCATTGTAAAGCAAAGTCAAGAGGATGGATACTTAACGAATGACAAGCAAGTTATGCTAACAGCTGTTACAAAGGACAAGTCGCTAGAACCCCAGTTGGAAAAGGCTATGCAAGAATTAAAGAAAGAGTATGAGACAAAACATGTTACAGTCGTATATCAAAGCAGTACGATGCAAGTGCGAGAGAATGCCAAGAAAGCAGGAGTCAGCACAGGCGTCTATATAAAGCAAGAGAATGAGAAGAAGAAATCGCTTACTCCTCCTGCACCGCCGTCTAATCAGGAGGAACACCCTCAGGAGAGACATTCGCAACCAAAGTCATCATCCGATGCATCAGCGGATTTGTCTCCTGTAAAAGAAGAAAGATTTGAGAAGCAAGAGCAAATAGAACAAAAGCAATCCCAGGAACAGCAACCCCAGCAATCAAAAGGAAATAATGGGCATCAGCAAGAAAACAACGGTAAAGAGTCTAAACAAGAAAATAAAGAGT
>NZ_NUOT01000129.1 GCF_002584535.1 Bacillus cereus | reverse complement strand
CAATATAAGTTTCCGTGTTTTGTTTTCGTTTAGTTTTGAGAGTTCAATGAAAGTGTTGACTCTTCAAAAAGAATATGATATAAATTAATTCTGCAATTTGTATGGGCCTATAGCTCAGCTGGTTAGAGCGCACGCCTGATAAGCGTGAGGTCGATGGTTCGAGTCCATTTAGGCCCACCATACAATTTGGGGCCTTAGCTCAGCTGGGAGAGCGCCTGCCTTGCACGCAGGAGGTCAGCGGTTCGATCCCGCTAGGCTCCACCAAAACGCTATTTTATATAGCTTGGTATGTTCTTTGAAAACTAG
>NZ_NUOT01000128.1:241-575 GCF_002584535.1 Bacillus cereus | reverse complement strand
GTCCTCTAGCCGGCACCAGTTTTTATTGTACGAGCCATTAGCTCAGTTGGTAGAGCATCTGACTTTTAATCAGAGGGTCGAAGGTTCGAGTCCTTCATGGCTCACCATTTATAATGTTTTGCGGGTGTGGCGGAATTGGCAGACGCACCAGACTTAGGATCTGGCGCCTTTGGCGTGGGGGTTCGACTCCCTTCACCCGCACTTTATAAATAAAATTCATATCGAGCGGAAGTAGTTCAGTGGTAGAATACAACCTTGCCAAGGTTGGGGTCGCGGGTTCGAATCCCGTCTTCCGCTCCAATTTACAATATGATATGCCGGGGTGGCGGAACAG
>NZ_NUOT01000128.1:0-212 GCF_002584535.1 Bacillus cereus | reverse complement strand
TTCGAGTCCTCTCGGGCGCGTTTTTCCTTCGGGAAGTGGCTCAGCTTGGTAGAGCACCTGGTTTGGGACCAGGGGGTCGCAGGTTCAAATCCTGTCTTCCCGATATTTTAAATATGGGGCCTTAGCTCAGCTGGGAGAGCGCCTGCCTTGCACGCAGGAGGTCAGCGGTTCGATCCCGCTAGGCTCCACCAAAAGTTCTTTGAAAACTGAAC
>NZ_NUOT01000127.1 GCF_002584535.1 Bacillus cereus | reverse complement strand
AACAAAAGCGTTATTTTAAAATTAAAGAGCGCCTAAGGGAGCGCTCTTCGATCAAGACAATATTGAAAAATACTCGGTAATATATGTAATCTTTTTAGCTTTGTGAGATTAATCAAAAGTTTTTCGACTTGTTTTTGGATGGTATTACATTTTGCTCTATTTTTTCGTAAAGATTAAGTAATTGTTTGATAAATGTAATTTTCGGTGTTAACCAATACGAAAATAATGCTGAAATAATTCCTATTAGAGCTCCTGTTACGACATCAAAAGGGTAATGAACTCCTACCCAGATACGAGAGATAGCTACACAGAATGCAAGCGTAAGTAATAACGATCCAGTCTTTTTACGAACAAGCCAAAATGAAAAACATATTGAAAAAAATAGAATCGTATGGTCACTAGGAAATGAGTTATCTACTGCATGATCGACAAGCTTATTAACATCAGGTAATACTGCAAATGGTTGATAGTTCAAATGAAATTTCCCTGCTAACTTTCCAATTATTTCAGCAGTTACGAAAGCAACCATCGCTTGGATAATCATCATTTTGTTTTTTCTAGATTGAGTAAACCAATAAATTATAATAATTAAACCTAAAAAATACACCATATATTCTGCTAAAAATACCATAGTTGAGTTTAGGGATGAATATTGCTTCCCTAAATCATTGATAGCCCGAAAAGTATCAATATTTAATTGAGAAAAAGACATTTTTAAACCGCTCCTTATTGTGTGTCTATAACTTTATTATGTGAAAAATTTTTAAACTGAGGCTTAACGGTTTCTTAATTAATTCTTAACAATTCTTGTTTGTGTATAAGGAAAATTATAGTAAAGAGTTTATAGTGAAAAAATTGATTTTAGTGACATTAGTATTACAAAACTGTAAGGATTAGCTCATTAAAGATTTTTAATAAAATAGTTATTTTAA
>NZ_NUOT01000126.1 GCF_002584535.1 Bacillus cereus | reverse complement strand
CGTTTTGCGTTGTTGCTATCGGCGACTCGTATAATATTACACTTCATTTATATAACCGTCAATATGTTTTTTTAAAAAAATATAAAAAAGACTTACTTTCTATTAAGTAAGCCTTCTTTCCATAAAACCATCTTTTTTACTTTCCTTCTATAATTGGTAATGAAACAATAAACTGAATCACTCCATCTCCGTATTCAGCTCGAATTTCTCCGTCCTGAAGTTCTACAATACTTTTTGCAATCGCAAGTCCAAGACCTGATCCTTCTGTTACTCTACTTCTAGATTGATCTTTCTTATAAAAGCGTTCAAATAAGTTCCCTAATTCTTCTCTCGTAAACTCTTCGCTATAATTTGCAACAGAGATTTGAATAGTACGGCGTTGTCTTTCAAGAGAAACTTTAATCTCCCCATTATCCTTACTATATTTAATAGCATTCATTAATAAATTTTCAAACACACGAACGATCTTCTCTGAATCAACTGCAGCATATGCACGTTCTTCAGGAAACTTTTTAATAAATACAAGACCATGTTCTTCTGCCTGCGGGACCAATTCTTCTATTAATTGATCAAGGAGTTCATTCATACACACTTCCTGTTTTTCTAATACAATATTTTCATTCGTTAGTTTTGTATACTCGAATAAATCTTCTATTAAATTCTTCAACTGCTCTGATTTCGCAAAAGCGATTCTCATATATTCGTCATGTTGTTCTTTACTTTCATATTTAGAATCACGAAGCAATCGTAAATACCCCATAATAGAAGTAAGTGGTGTCCGTAAATCATGCGATACATTTGTAATGAGTTCGTTTTTTTGTTTTTCTAATTTACGCTCTTTTTCAATATTAATCATGAGTTCCTCTGCCATATTATTAATATTCTCTGTCAATGCAGCAATCTCATCTTCTCCCTTTTTCTCAATACGGTAAGCCAAATTCCCCTTTTCTATTTCTTTTACTCCTTGTGCCATCGCTTCAATTCGCTTCATCTTTCTCTTTGTTATGTAGAAGAAAGAGAAAATAAATACAAGTACACCAATAAAAAATGGAAACGGCCCTTCTTGTGTTTCATATACCACCTCTCCTTCAGGAATCCCACTTACAAACATATATAAATTCTTATCTTCAATTGTGATTGGTGAAAAAGCTATAAATTCTTTTCTCGCACTTTCAAAGTTATAATTTGAGTTGTTAATAGCAAATGATGCAGCATTACGAATTGTATTATGCAAATTAATTTGTTCCTCTTGCGCCTGCTTCGTTTTATATAATACCTTCCCGTTCTCATCCGTAATTAGTACTTTTAAAGCTTTTCTTCCCGCTTCTATTTGTTGATTCTCAGCCTCTATCATATCTTGCACAGCATCCATCTTATTGTCAGTCATCATCATTTCTGCTGTATTTTGAGCTTCGCGATTAATTTGCTCCATCCCGACCCTATAATCAATTGTTGCTTCTCGATTCGCATTCTCAAAAAATGGGGTTGCTGCTTTTGATGACAAAACTCCTAATAACGCACAAGCAGTAAAAGTAGTAATAAGCTGGATTCGTATGCTCCGCCGAACACTCTTTACTATCCTTTCAATCAATCCTCTTATTTTCTTATATACATAGGTAAACGGCTTAAATATCTTTTTCAATCTTATACCCCACTCCCCACACCGTTTTAATATAACGCGGTTTTCTTGGATTCTCTTCGATCTTCTCACGGATTTTTCGAATATGTACCATTACCGTATTATCAGATTGAAAGGATCTTTCATTCCAAACATTTTCATAAATTTGCTCTGCACTAAAGACTATACCTGAATTACGCGCTAGTAACTCTAAGATAGAAAACTCTCGTGGTGTTAATTTCACCTCTTCATCCATAACTTTCACTTCATGTGTTGCTACATTTATCTTCATATCTCCAAGTTCAATCTCGCTTTCATTTTGAACAATAAATCCATTCATTTTCATATATCGGCGAAGCTGCGATTTAATTCTCGCTATCAATTCTAGCGGATTAAAAGGTTTTGTTACATAATCATCCGCCCCTGTTGTTAACCCTAAAATTTTATCCATATCTTGCGTTTTCGCAGACAACATAATAATCGGCATCTCTTTCGCTTCTCTTACTTTCATACACATATGAATCCCATCAATTTTTGGCATCATAATATCTAACACAACTAAATGCACTTCATTCTTCTCTAATATATCTAATCCTTCTGTTCCATCCCCAGCTTGCAATACTTTATATCCTTCATTTTTTAAGTAAATTGTAATTAAATCCCTAATTTCTTTTTCATCATCTACAACAAGTATTGTTTCTTGCCCCACAATATCGCCCCCCAAAACTTTTAAACTCTCTATTCCTTATTATAAGAAAACTTCTGAAGAAAAACGGAACGAAATCCTTAAGATTTTCTGAAGATGCAAAAAAGGTCTAGACTCCCCTTAGTCTAGACCTTTTAAAACCCCTTTATTTACGAACGTAGATGAAATATAGTACAAACAATACTCCCATTACATGCATGATTGGATGAACTTCTTTACGGCGCCCACTTACAACCATTGTAATTGGATAGAAAATGAATCCAATTGCAATTCCCGTTGCAATACTATACGTAAGTGGCATGGAAATAATCGTAAAGAATGCCGGTACTGCAATCTCAAATTTCTTCCAATCAATTTCCCCTAAAGATGAAACCATCAAAATCCCTACAATAATTAAAGCCGGTGCCGTTACAGCCGCTGTTACGACACTTAGTAATGGTGAAAAGAATAGTGCTAGCAAGAAAAATCCCGCTGTTACAACTGCTGTAAATCCTGAACGCCCTCCTGCTGCTACCCCTGCAGACGATTCAATGTAAGACGTTGTCGTAGATGTACCAAGAATTGCACCAATAACGGTCGCAATCGCATCTGCAAATAACGCTTTTCCCGCACGTGGTAATTTGTTATCCTTCATTAATCCCGCTTGATTCGCAACTGCTACAAGTGTACCCGCTGTATCAAAGAAATCAATGAAGAAGAACGTTATAATAACAATTGCCATTTGAACAGTGAAGATATCGCCGAAGTGATTTAGCGCTACACCAAATGTTGGTTCTAAACTTGGAATCGCACCAATAACAGCTTTTGGTGTATCAATCAATCCTGTAGCTACACCTAATATTGCTGTAAGAATCATCCCATAGAAAACTGCACCATTGATTTTTTTAATCATGAAGATAATTGTAATCACTACACCGAAAATAGAAAGCAATGTTGTGCCTTTTGTTAAATCCCCCAATCCAACAAGAACAGCATCATTCTTCACTATAATTCCAGCATTTTGAAAACCAAGAAAAGCAATAAACAAGCCAATACCTGCTGCTACCGCGAATTTCAACTCCGACGGAATCGCATTAATAATTTTTTCACGAAGACCCGAAGCAGTAAGAATAATAAAGATAATACCTGACATTAACGTTCCGGCAATCGCTGTTTGCCATGGAATCCCCATCGTTAACACCGCTGTGTAAGCAAAGAATGCATTGATTCCCATTCCTGGTGCTAAAGCAATTGGATACTTTGCAAAAATCCCCATAATCAGTGACCCAATCGCCGCTGCTAACGCAGTAGCAACAAAGACCGCTCCTGGATCCATTCCTGTTCCTGCTGGTAATCCTTTAATGTTTCCCAGTGATAGTGTAGCAGGATTGACAAAAAGTACATAAGCCATAGATAAAAATGTCGTTAACCCTGCAATGAACTCTGTTTTGTAATTCGTACCGAGCTCATCGAACTGAAAATAACGTTTCATTCTACGTTTCCCCCGTTATATGATTACTCGTCGTAATCCTCCCTAGCCCTCTTTTATCTATGAAAATAAAAAAGGCTTCCATTGCGTATACATGGAAGCGTTCTGTAAACAAAGGCAGGATTCCCCTTACCTTTATTAAAACGCCTCGTAGTCAAGCCATTTACGGTAGCTAGGTAGAAACTTTCGGGCCATATCCCCGATATTATACGACGGCTGTAATATTCATTTTTTGTATTAATTACATAATCATATTAACTCACATACAGGCATATGTCAATTTAAAAACGAACGTTTTTTAACAAACTTACATTTTTGTTCGTGTTAAATCACAAAAAAAGACCCATCTACATAAGTTATAGATGGATCCTTTTCAGAAAAACGGATTTTATATTATTCCCACTCGATTGTTGCTGGTGGCTTACTCGTTACATCATACACGATACGGTTAACGTGTTTTACTTCGTTTACGATACGTACAGAAATTTTCTCTAATACATCCCAAGGGATACGTGCCCAGTCCGCTGTCATACCATCGATAGATGTTACTGCACGGATACCTACCGTGTAATCGTAAGTACGTTCGTCACCCATAACACCTACACTACGCATACCTGGAAGTGCAGTGAAGTATTGCCAAATTTCACGGTCTAAGCCTGCTTTTATAATTTCTTCACGTAAAATCGCATCAGATTCACGAACAATTTCTAATTTCTCTTCTGTAATTTCACCTAATACACGGATACCAAGTCCTGGACCTGGGAACGGTTGACGCCATACGATTTCATCAGGAATTCCTAGTTCTGATCCTAATACACGTACTTCATCTTTAAATAAAGTGTTTAAAGGCTCAATTAATTTGAACTGCATGTCTTCTGGAAGTCCACCAACATTATGATGAGACTTAATTGTTTGTGCAGTTGCTGTACCACTTTCAACGATGTCAGTGTACAGTGTACCTTGTGCTAAGAAGTCCATTCCTTGTAGCTTTGATGCTTCATCATCAAATACATAGATAAACTCGTTACCAATGATTTTACGTTTTTGTTCTGGATCTTCTACACCTTTTAGCTTGCTCATAAAGCGTTCTTTCGCATCCACTTTAATAACGTTCATATGGAAGCCTTCGCTAAATGTTTTCATAACGCCTTCCGCTTCACCTTTACGAAGTAAACCGTGGTCAACGAAAATACATGTTAATTGATCACCGATCGCTTTATGAATTAATACTGCTACAACAGAAGAATCTACACCGCCACTAAGTGCGCATAGTACTTTTTTATCGCCAACAGTTTCACGGATTTTCTCTAATTCCACTTCGATAAAGTTCTCCATGTTCCAACCTTCAGAGCAACCACACGCGCCGAATACGAAGTTTTTAATTAAATCATTACCGTGCTCAGAGTGACGTACTTCTGGATGGAATTGTACACCGTATAAGTTTTGCGCTTCATTGCTCATACCAGCAATTGGACAAGACTCACTTGTTGCGTCTACTACGAATCCTTCTGGTAAGCCAGTTACTAAGTCACCATGACTCATCCATACAACTTGCTCTTCCGGAAGATTCGTATATAATTTTGATTCATTCTCTACTTTAAGAACTGCTTTTCCGTACTCACGATGGTTTGCACGCTCTACTTTTCCACCAAAGTGTTTTGTCATAAGCTGCATACCGTAGCAAATACCAAAGATCGGTAAGCCTAGTTCAAAGATTTTTTCATCACAGTGGAATGCATTTTCACCATATACACTGTTCGGTCCACCAGAGAAAATAATCCCTTTTGGATTCATTGCTTTAATTTCTTCTGCAGTAATTGTATGTGGATGAAGTTCACTGTATACACCGAACTCACGAATTCGACGTGCAATTAACTGATTGTACTGACTCCCAAAATCTAAAACGATAATCGTATCGTGCTGTTTTTTCAAAATAATCACCCCAACGTTAGTTCTGTATATAAATATTTTTACCAATTTGGCAAAAAGCATTACCAATATAATAAAAAAAGCCAGTCCTCCGCCCTCAGTCTCATAACAAAGAAAAGGCAGAGGTCTGGCTTTATAAAGATAGTCTTCCGCTCTTTATAAATATAAGACACACTGCCTTCATAGTCAGGTTGTTTACGGTAACCCGGTAGAGACTCTCAAACCATATCATTGAGGATATATGAAGGATTCGTTTTATATTATCTTCCTAGATTCTAACAATGAAGTATCAATACGGTCAAGAGAGAAAGCGACAAAATTCTACAGAAATTATTTTCTCATTGCGATAAAGTTTTTATTACTATCATTTTTCTTCTGTGTACAACAAAAAATCCACCTCTAAATAGAGATGGATTTTCTGCCAGCGGATGAAATTACATCATGCCGCCCATACCGCCCATGCCCATGCCGCCCATGTCAGGCATTGCTGGTGCATTTGGTTCTGGCTTGTCAGCAACTACTGCTTCAGTTGTTAAGAACATTGCTGCAACAGATGCTGCGTTTTGAAGTGCAGAACGAGTTACTTTTGCTGGGTCTACGATACCAGACTCAAGCATGTTTACCCATTCGCCAGTTGCTGCGTTGAAACCAACGCCTACTTTTTCGCCTTTTAAACGTTCTACAACAACAGATCCTTCTAGACCAGCGTTGATTGCGATTTGACGAACTGGCTCTTCTAATGCACGGAGTACAATGTTGATACCTGTTGCTTCGTCACCTTCAGCTGAAATAGCAGCTACTTTCGTGTATACGTTCATAAGTGAAGTACCACCACCTGCAACAATACCTTCTTCTACTGCTGCACGAGTTGAGTTAAGTGCATCTTCAATACGAAGTTTACGCTCTTTTAACTCAGTTTCAGTTGCTGCACCTACTTTAATTACTGCTACGCCACCTGCAAGCTTAGCAAGGCGCTCTTGTAATTTTTCACGATCGAATTCAGAAGTAGTTTCTTCTAATTGTGCACGGATTTGACCGATGCGAGCTTCGATTTGTTCAGTGTTACCTATACCTTCAACTACAGTTGTATTTTCTTTCGTTACAACCACTTTGCCAGCGCGTCCTAAAGATGCAACTGTAGCAGATTTTAAGTCGCGTCCTAACTCTTCAGTGATTACTTCACCACCAGTTAAAATCGCAATATCTTCTAGCATTGCTTTACGACGGTCACCAAATCCAGGAGCTTTAACAGCTACTACATTGAATGTACCACGTAGTTTGTTCACTACTAATGTAGCTAATGCTTCGCCTTCTACATCTTCAGCAATGATAAGAAGTGGTTTACCTTGTTGTACCACTTGCTCTAATACTGGTAAGATTTCTTGAATGTTAGAAATCTTTTTGTCAGTGATTAAGATGTATGGGTTATCAAGTACTGCTTCCATTTTGTCAGAATCAGTAATCATGTAAGGAGATGCATATCCACGATCAAATTGCATACCTTCTACTACATCTAATTCTGTTGTGAATCCTTTAGATTCTTCTAATGTAATAACGCCGTCGTTACCAACGCGTTCCATTGCTTCAGCAATTAATTTACCTACTTCTTCGTCAGCAGCAGAAATAGCAGCTACTTGCGCGATAGAAGATTTACCTTCGATTGGTTTAGAAATCATTTTTAATTCTTCTACTGCTGCAACAACAGCTTTTTCGATACCTTTACGAAGACCCATTGGGTTTGCACCAGCTGTTACGTTTTTTAAACCTTCACGAATCATAGCTTGTGCTAATACAGTTGCAGTTGTTGTTCCGTCACCAGCTACATCGTTTGTTTTGCTAGCAACTTCTGCTACTAATTTTGCACCCATGTTTTCGAATGCATCTTCTAATTCGATTTCTTTTGCGATTGTTACACCATCATTTGTAATAAGTGGTGAACCGAATTTTTTCTCAAGTACTACGTTACGACCTTTTGGTCCAAGCGTTACTTTTACTGCGTTTGCAAGAGTGTCGACACCGCGAAGCATCGAACGACGTGCTTCTTCACTAAATTTAATATCTTTTGCCATAATATTTGACCCCCTTGGATTTTTAAAATGTATATAATTAACCGATAACTGCTAAAATGTCACTTTCACGTAAAATCAAGTAGTCTGTACCTTCATATTTCACTTCAGTACCTGCATATTTTGAGAAGATGATAAGATCACCTGCTGCTACCTCTAAAGCAACACGCTCACCATTTTCAAGCACTCGACCAGTACCTACTGCAATAACTTTACCCTCTTGTGGTTTTTCTTTTGCAGTGTCTGGTAATACAATACCACTTGCTGTTTTTTCTTCCGCTTGAACAAGCTCAATTACAACGCGATCACCTAATGGCTTTAGCATGAACAATTACCTCCTCATTTGTCTATGTAAATTTTCTTTATTAGCACTCAAGTTCCCCGAGTGCTAACACACTTATAATAATAAATAATCTAATTTTCTTTTGCAAGTAAAAAAATCATAATTTTTTCGCAAATTGTGATATAAACTTTTTCTATGCAACAATAACAGAAATAATTCTCAAAAAGCCTTTTGTATATGAATCAGCTTTTCCACTTACCGTATGTTACAATATGAAAGATGCCATAAGTTATTTTCTCTATAGGTACAGCTTTTTCCTGTCTCCTATTTCACTTTCGATGAAAGATTTACAAAAAAATAATAATAGAGACCGTTATTATGTATCCATGGCTGGATACTTACATGTTATCCTGCCTTATCTCATAAACTAGAGTTAGAAAGGATGGTTAACCAATTTGAAAAAACAATATTGGTGGATTATAGTTACATATATTCTGATGCAATTATCAGGTATCATCGGATTACCGCTTCTTGCAAAAACCGGATTTTATAATAATAGCGGTTTAACACGAGATGAAAAAATACAAATCATGACTGGTCATTGGGCAATTATTAGCTTTTTCATTGCGCTATGTGTTGTCCTTTGGCTATTGCGAACAGATATTCGCGAAAGCCGTTTCGACACAACACGTTCCAGTGTTCCTGCCACAATTGGTTGGGTTTTTATTGGTTTCTTTTTAGCTTTCTTTTCTCAAACAATTGCAGGCACAATCGAAATGCGTTTATTAGGCATTAAACCTGGTTCTGAAAACACAGCTCGCTTAATGGAAATTGCAAGAACTACTCCTTGGTTCCTTATTGTTATATCGATAATGGGGCCCATTTTAGAGGAAATTGTCTTTAGAAAAATTTTATTTGGTACATTGTATAAGAGATTCAACTTCTTTATCGCTGCTATTATTAGCTCACTTGTATTCGCAGCAATTCACTTTGATTTTACACATCTATTGGTATACACTGCTATGGGGCTTGTATTCGCCTTTTTATATGTAAAAACAAAACGCATTATCGTTCCTATTATGGCACATGTTGCAATGAATACGATGGTTGCATTAGCTCAAGTTATGATAAGTAACGAACAAATACAGGAAATGATTAAAGAAGCAGAAAAAATGCAAGGATTTATCGGAGGATTTTAAATATGAGAAATTCACCATTGTTCATGGCAGCACTGTATTTCCTTCTTGGGTGCGTCTTTATACGTTTCGCAATTACGAACGTTACAGATACAATCTGGAACTTTGGGACACTGCTGTTTGCTGCTATGGCAACAATCGACTTTAATTTAGCGCTTCGACTTATCTTAGTCAAATTTACAAAGAAAAAGCCACAATAAAACGCAGAGGGATTCCCTCTGCGTTTTATTGTGGATAATTTTTCAAAAAATAAACTAGTGTTTGTAATTCTACAGCTAAATCAATATGATGAATTCTTATATTTTCTGAAACATTTAATCGTGCTGGTGTAAAATTTAAAATTCCGTGTATATTTGTTTCGGCCAATCGATCTGCTACAGCTTGTGCAACGGTAGCAGGTACTGTTAATATTGCCACTTGTATATCACTTGTTAGATGCTCTTCTAATTCATCTAAATGATATACAGGAATTCCTCCGATTTCTTTTCCAACTTTCTCTTCATTGACATCAAAAGCCATTTCAATCTTTGTATTATTATTTTTCGTGAAATTGTAATGTAAGAAAGCGGTCCCTAAATTACCTACTCCAATAAGTGCTACACGTGTTATATCATCTTGATCGAGCGTTTCACGGAAAAATGATAGTAAATAATTCACATTATATCCGTACCCCTTTTTTCCTAACGCTCCAAAATATGAAAAGTCTCTTCGAATCGTTGCTGAGTCTACTTTGACAGCTTCACTCAATTCCGCTGATGAAACACGTTGCTTACCGGAAAGAGATAAGTTTTGGATAAATCGATAGTATAGAGGCAATCGTTTGGCAGTGGCCTGTGGAATCTTTTGCTGATCCATGTAACCTCTCCTCTCTTCCTATCTTTGTTCATATGATTGAAACAAATACAGAAGTTTAGCACTTATGACTTTCCTTGTATAATAGAGAGAAGACTTCTCTCTTTATTTTAAACTATACACTATTTTTAGTATGATTGAAAAATATAAACATGGCAAAGTTAAGAAATTATTTGAGGTGAAAACATTGATTTTATTACAAGTGAATGGGCTTTCAAAATTATACGGTGCTGAAACAATTCTTGCAAACATTAAATTGGAGGTTCAAACAAGAGATCGCATTGCACTCGTTGGTCGAAATGGTGCTGGAAAATCTACATTGTTAAAAATAATCGCTGGAGAGTTATCTCATGATGGCGGTGAAATGATAAAACCAAAAGATGTTTCAATTGGTTATTTGGCTCAAAATACCGGTCTTGAAACTTCCTTAACAATTTGGGATGAAATGCTCACTGTCTTTACACATCTACAGCAAATGGAGACAAAACTTCGAAGGTTAGAACAGGAGATGGGTAAAGAAGAGAACTTTTCAAATGCTACTTCGTACGAAAGATTACTCGCTGATTATGATCAATTGCAGTTAGACTACAAAGATCAAGGCGGTTATCAATATGAAGCTGATATTCGCTCCATTTTGAGTGGACTCGGTTTTCCAGTTGAAACACATCAAACAACGATTTCTACGTTAAGTGGTGGCCAAAAAACAAGACTTGCTCTTGGGAAACTACTATTAACCAAACCAGATTTACTCATCTTGGACGAACCGACAAACCATTTAGATATCGATACATTAACATGGCTTGAACAATATTTACAAGGCTACCCTGGAGCTATTTTAATCGTTTCTCATGATCGCTACTTTTTAGACAAGCTTGTCACACAAGTATATGAAATTTCTAATAAGGAAAGCAAACGATATGTTGGTAACTACAGTAAATATTTAGACTTAAAAGCCGCACTATATGAACAGGAAATGAAGCGTTACGAAAAACAACAAGAGGAAATTGCTAAGCTAGAAGACTTTGTCCAAAAAAACATTGCTCGTGCATCTACAACAAAACGTGCACAAAGTCGTCAGAAACAATTAGATCGAATGGAATTACTAACCAGACCATTAAGTGACTCTAAGTCTGCATCCTTCCACTTTGATATCGAAAAGCAAAGCGGAAACGACGTATTACAAGTAAAGGATGTTTCAATTGGATATGACGAAGAACCGATTATTGGGCATGTAAATATGCGTTTGACCCGAGGGGATAGTGTCGCACTAGTCGGTCCAAACGGTATCGGAAAATCTACATTATTAAAATCCATTGTGAATAAATTGAAGGCGTTAAGCGGTGAAATTTCTTTCGGTTCAAATGTATCTATTGGATATTATGATCAAGAACAGGCAAACTTAACATCATCTAAGCGTGTTTTAAACGAACTATGGGACGATTACCCGTTAGAACCAGAAAAAGAAATTCGCACTATACTCGGTAACTTTTTATTCACAGGGGACGATGTATTAAAACCTGTATCTTCCTTAAGTGGTGGCCAAAAAGCTCGATTAGCTCTAGCAAAATTGATGATGCAAAAATCTAATCTACTGATTCTCGATGAACCAACAAATCATCTTGATTTAAATAGTAAAGAGATTTTAGAAAATGCCTTGATTGATTATCCAGGAACTCTTTTATTCGTTTCTCATGATCGTTATTTTATTAACCGTGTCACAACTACAGTTGTTGAGTTATCAACAGATGGTGCACAAGAATATTTAGGTGACTATGACTACTATATTGAAAAGAAAAATGAAATGATTGAGCGTGCGGAATTCGAACAACAAGAAGAGGATACACCAATCCAAAAGAATATCGCTCAAGAAAAATTAAATTATCTTGAAGAAAAAGAACGTAAGAAGTTGGAGCGCCAACGTATACGGAAAATTGAAGACATTGAACAAAACATCGCAAAGTTAGAAGAGGAAATTGCAACATTAGAAGAAGAACTTTGTCTACCCGAAGTATATGCTGACTACGAACGAGCTAGTGAAATTACAACAACAAAGCAGACAAAACAAGAACAATTAGAAAAATTTATGGCGGAATGGGAAGAATTACACGTATAAGCCCTATATATTCATATGATGAAAACAAGGTAGTTGAAAATTATTCAACTACCTTGTTTATTTTCAATACAAAGAGTTATCGTCGAAGGTCTGACCTTAATAGTATTATCCACAACTTTATACACATATCCACCATTATTATATAAATATAAAAATAACTTTTCCACATTATACACAGACCATAAAAAAGTTATGCACATTTTATATTCACAACAAAGCCCACATTATCAACAGATAATATGGGCTTTATCCACAATTTGTGATTAATTATGTGTATAACTATGCTTCAATATCTAATCCTGGATTTGCATTTAAAGCCAATGATGTACGTTTTCCTTGCTTATATGCAATTGTACCTGCTGCTGCAATCATCGCTGCATTATCTGTGCACAAGGATAGTGGTGGAATAATTAGCTCAATATCCTCTTTCTTAGCAAACTCTTCCTCTAGAGAAGCACGAAGTCCTTTATTTGCTGCAACCCCTCCAGCAAGAAGCACTTGTTTTACACCATATGCCTCTGCTGCCCGTACCGCTTTCGTTACTAGTACATCTATTACACTCGCTTGGAAGCTAGCCGCTAAATCCTCTGGCGCGATTTCTTCTCCACGCTGTTTTGCGTTATGCACAGTGTTGATAACTGCTGATTTCAATCCACTAAAGCTAAAATCATACGAATCCGGCTCTAGCCATGCACGTGGTAAATCAATCGTTGGCCGTCCTTCATGCGCAAGACGATCAATATGAGGACCACCTGGATACGGCATAGATAATGTACGTGCAACCTTATCATATGCTTCTCCTGCCGCATCATCTCTTGTTTCGCCAATTACTTCAAACGAACCATGTTCTTTCATATAAACAAGCTCTGTATGTCCCCCAGAAACAACAAGTGATAACAAAGGGAATTGTAGTTCTTTTACTAAGCGATTCGCATAAATATGCCCAGCAATATGGTGAACACCCACAAGAGGAATATTATGAGCAAAGGCAATTGCCTTTGCTGCATTTACACCAATTAGAAGTGCCCCTACTAAACCCGGCCCTTCTGTCACAGCAATTGCATCAATATTATCAAATGTAACGTTCGCTTCTTTTAAAGCTTCTTCTAATACAACTGTAATTTGTTCTACATGATGACGAGATGCGATTTCCGGTACAACTCCCCCAAAACGCTTATGGCTTTCGATTTGTGAAGCGACAACATTTGCCATTATTTCTGTTCCATTTTTAACAACTGCTACAGCTGTTTCATCACAGCTCGTTTCAATACCAAGTATAATCGTATTTTTTTCCATTATATATTCACCCACATTACAAGACCATCTTCATAATTGTCTGTATAGTATCGTTTACGAATCCCACCATTTTGAAATCCATACTTTCGGTATAACTGTTTCGCTACTTCATTTGAAACCCTTACTTCGAGTGTCATCGTTTTTGCTCCCATTTCTCTTGCCTGATCCATTACTTCCTTTAGCAAAGCATCTCCAAGTTTTTGGCCACGATATTCTGGCAAAATGGCTATGTTTGTAATATGTGATTCATCAATAATAATCCACAATCCACAGTATCCAATTACCATATCATCTTTTTCTAGCACGACATAATGTGCATATTCATTCATCGTCAGTTCACGATAAAATGCATCAGCAGTCCATGGAGTTGCAAATGACGCTTCTTCAATTACTACAATTTGAGCAATATCATCAGTCGTCATCTTTCTAAATGTAATATCCATTTTAATAACCCCTATTTTTTTTGACTTTCTAGCCATTTTGTTTCTGCCTCTGCTAAACGGAGGTAGCTCGGGATAAATGTATGCACACTTTGCTCCTCTTTTTGTAATCCTAAAAATGCTAATTCACTGGGCCTTGGGTTATTCTTTGTACAAGAAGCAAATACAGCTTGGTCTCCTAAATATTCTACAATCGTTTCTTTATGTTGCTCTACATCATTACCGATAAATAAAACAGGTTGCCCTTTATCTTTTAGCATCTGTAACCAATCAACAATAAGAACAATTCGATCCTCTTCTATAGAACATAACTGCTCTTCTTTATATGTATACAAGCCTGTATAAATTTGTCCGCGGCGCCCATCAAACAATGGACAAATAACACCTTCGAAATTTGACCCATTTGCAGCCACTACTTCTAAACTAGACACGCCGACAATCGGTATTTGCAATGACCAAGCTAATGTCTTTGCAACAGTCACACCAATTCGAACTCCTGTATAAGATCCAGGACCAGCCGCTACAACAATTTTACCTAACTCTTTCGGTTTTACACTACATTCCTTCAGAAGTTGTTCTACAGCTGGCATTAGGCGTACAGAATGATTTTTTGTTAAATTCGTAATGATTTCTCCGACAACAATATTTCCATCAATAAGAGAAACCCCCATTACATAATTTGAAGTATCAATTGCTAGTACTTTCATCTTGTAATAGCTCCTCACATAATCTAATATAACGTTCACCACTTGGCTCTAACACAATTTCCCTTGTATCATCACCTGTATGGAACAAGCTTATTTTTAATTTCTCATTTGGCAGAAAAGATTCAATTAAATGAGCCCATTCTACTACTGTTATGCCTTCACCATAAAAATACTCATCAAATCCTAAATCCTCTTCACTTTCCGCTAAACGATACACGTCCATATGATATAGCGGTAATCTGCCTTTATACTCTTTAATAATGTTGAATGTTGGGCTATTTACAACTCGTTTCACACCAAGGCCTTTTGCAAGACCTTTTGTAAACGTTGTCTTTCCAGCACCTAAATCTCCTTCTAAGATAAGCACATCTTGTTCCTTAACAAGGTGTCCTAACCTTTCTGATAAATGTTGAGTCTCTTCAGAAGAAGTTGTCTTTATTTCATATCTATTCAAAGGTTTCACCTACCTTACTCTCAATATTCCCTGTCTTTTATTATACAGATTTTTTCACTTTGTTTCATTTTGAACATATAAAAAAGACCTTAGGAGTTGTCCTAAGGAAAGATTGACTGTCTTTATAAGTTTTCTTAAAAATAAATAAAAAAATACGAAACAACTTGTTTCGTTCTTTTCTTTGTATAAATGGCGGTCCCGACCGGGGTCGAACCGGCGATCTCCTGCGTGACAGGCAGGCATGTTAACCACTACACCACGGGACCATTTGGTTGCGGGGACAGGATTTGAACCTGCGACCTTCGGGTTATGAGCCCGACGAGCTACCGGACTGCTCCACCCCGCGACGATTATAAAGCCTGGCAACGTCCTACTC
>NZ_NUOT01000125.1 GCF_002584535.1 Bacillus cereus | reverse complement strand
ATATTTGAAGATTAGATGAATTAAAAAAAGATCCTAATTAATGATCTTTTTTAGTCTATTATAAATTATTTAATTATAAAGTTTAAAATCCCTATAATTATACATGTAATTCCGGCTAAAAGTTGTCCTATTCCAGTGATTTTGTCTAAAAATGTTTCATATGTTTTAGTACTATATACACCCCATAATACTAAGAGTACTCCAAAAAGTAAAAATGATAGTTTTAAAATCATCTTCTAATTACCTCTGTCTATTATATTTTTACTATATATGTATTTTCTACACTTTTATTATTACATTGAAATCATAGTTGAACTATCTAATAACCTTACATAAAGATGACAGTTTTGTAAGATTTCTTTCATAAGTAAAAAATAAATAGATCTTTTTTATATGCGGAAGTTATTTAAGATTCTAACTTTTTCTTTCTTGTATGTAATTAAGTAATATATCTCGCTCTTTTTCAAATAGCATTTTAAGTTTACTAATTTCAGATATTGGCTTCCAGCAAATATCTTGAATTAACCTATCTGGACCCTGAATTTTCTTTTCTCCACCAACTAGTTCAACTTCAAAATATTCAACATGAACATCTACGCCATACGTAATTCCATCTCGTTCATGTATTTTTTGAACAATTTGAACTTAGTAGCCTGTTTCTTCCCAAATACAACACTCTTCAAATGTTCCTCCACCTGAAGGAACAGACCAAAGTTCAGGCTCATTTGGTTTCTCCTGTGCTACTATTAGTATTTCATCACTTAGTTTATACAAATTGCTGCTGACCCTTTCCATATAGACATGTTCAAATCCCCTTTAACATAATGAATTAACTGAATTTTACTGCAATTAAATGACGTATATCATGTTCATGTGAAGTTTATATAACCAATCATTACTGTAGTAGACAAAAAAGCTCACTGTAGGTTTGAAATAAAGTTTAACTGTTTATAAAAAAGTCGTACCGTTTTGAAAAAAGTTTAACCGTTATAAAAAAGATGTACTATTTTACCCCTATGAATACGGTTATCCAAAAAGGGGGAAGGAAAAAGGAAGAAAACATCTGAATGGAAAGATCGAATAAGGAACTGTTGAGTGACAATAAAGTGGTTTCGCTAAAGGGTCATTTATTTGAAAAACTTATGTTTTAATAAGAGGCTTTTGTGAACAAAAAGGCGAATGTATGTAAGAAATATACAAATGTTAGGAAGGAAATAAGACATGATTGAAAAATTTACAGTTAATATCTCAGCACTAAACAGGGAAAGATTGATAAGAGTTTGTCTTCCAAAAAGGTATGAGAATTCTAATAAACATTATCCAGTCTTATATATGCATGATGGACAGAATTTGTATAGAGATGAAGATTCATTTTTTGGTTCTAGTTGGAGGATTGCTGATTGTCTTGAGGAAATTGGCCTAGAGCTTATAGTTGTTGGTATTGATTGTAACCCGAAAGGAACAAAACGATTTGATGAATACGGTCCTTGGGTAAGTGAAAAAAGCATAAATAGAGGTTTATCCATAGATGAATCGAATGATTTAGGTGGAGAAGGAGAACAGTATATTGATTTTATCGTAGAAGAATTAAAGCCCTATATCGATGATAAGTATAGGACAATAGTAGATGATACAGCAATGGCAGGAAGCTCATCTGGAGGAATTATTTCTACTTATGCAATGTGCAAGTACCCGTCTATATTTAAAAGAGTAGCTGCACTTTCTAATGCTTATTGGTTAAGCCAAAAAGAAATAGAGGATTTTGCTAAAAAAAGTAATTTATCAGATGTAAAAAAATTTTATTTTGATGTAGGAACGAAAGAACAGACAGCAACGTTTGGTTCAGATGTTTATGTTAACTCGAATATTTCCTTCAAGAATGTGATTGATGAAAAGAATATCAGTTATCGTTTTGAAATTGCTGAGGGTGCCGTTCATAATGAAGTTGCTTGGCGAAAACGATTTCCTAATATTCTTCTATACTTGTATAAAGATTAATAACTTAAAACCATCTTCAATTATAAGGGGGTTCCCAGGTATGAAGAGCATCTTTGTAATAGAATCAAGTAAGTGTTTAATGCCTTAGTTGTTTGATTAAAAAAATGTTTTAGACTGAATATCACTGGTCTAATTGTATTTCTCTATTCTTATTTTCCTACTTTTATAAAATAAAGATGTAGACTAGATAGTAAATATACAATTCACATACGGAAAATAAAAGAAATCCATCATTAGCAAATCTACTTGATAAAAATGGACGTTATGTGGCCTAGCCCTACACAAGATTTAGCTTTATAAACCAGAAAAACACTATGTGATAACCAATAGGCATTGGGAGGGTAAATCTTGATTTTCTTTGATATTGATGGCACTTTACTAGATTATGACTATGCTGAAAAACAAGGTATTATAGATTTTTTTCATACACACAGAGAATTTTCACCCGTAGAACCAAAACCATTAATTGAATTATGGAACAGGACATCAAATAAGTACTTTCAATTATTCCTTGACGGATCCTTATCATTTCAAGAGCAAAAGCAAAAACGAATGAAAAGAATTTTTGAAGAGGTTAATTTAAATGTTTCAAACGAAGAAGCTGATAAAAAGTTCAGACTGTACCAACAATATTTTCAACGTAATTGGACTGTTTACAACGATGTAATTAGATGTCTAGACTTTTTGAAGAGCCAAGGATTTGAACTAGGAATCATAAGTAATGGTGATTATGACCAGCAAGTTCATAAACTTAAACAAATAGGGATTAATAATTATTTCTCTGATGTTATTGCATCCAGCCAAGTTGGAGTTGCTAAACCAGATTCGAAAATATTTAAAGAAGCAGCAACAAGAATGAATAAAGACATTAAGGAATGTTATTATGTAGGAGATCGCTTAGATACAGATGCATTGGGAAGTAAGGATGCCGGTATGACAGGTATATGGATTAACCGTTTAGATGATAAGAAGCATAAAGATGTTATTACAATACATTCGTTATCACAATTGGAGAGAATTATAAAGGCAGCCTAAAAATTTCTTTGTAACTCTATAAATTCATTAATTTCCGCTTTCACTGTTTTTGTGAAGGGGCTTATAAAGGTATTACGATACATTGATTTTATGTTAATAAAGTGTGCTTTAGTGTACGGAAAACAGTTTTTCAGTCTGCAACTATTTTTTAATAGTCTAATACTTTTTTCTATGGTCTAAAACATTTTTTTAATGGAACATTAGTGTGGGGAATCTGTTATTGGGTTGACTGTACTCCTAATCAAACTTTATTTTAAAGCAACACTCACTTCTTATCTTTTTTCAAATAAGAAGCTAACCTTATCGTTTTGGGGGTGACTTGATTTCTTAAGTTGATAGCGATGGGGTAATCAAAAATCTTAGCTTGATGGGCATGCGGCGAGACCCCTAAAAAAGATGTGCCACAAGAGTATTGTATAACAATCTTGTGTGCACATCTTTTTTTAGTATTTGATAGCATAATTCCCTAAAAATGTACCTTTATAAACAATAAAATTAAAGTTTGGATTTGAGTCAATATTTTGGACACAAAAAGGTTAAATCTAAGCTACTTTTATAACCAGATCTTCTATTGCTTGAGGAGTTTTATAACCGATGCTACTATGGATTCGCTTACGATTATAAAATCCCTCAATGTATTGAAATAGCACTAGATTTGCTTCTTTAAATGAGACATATTTTGTACGATATACTTCTTCTTTCTTTAAAATGGCGTGAAATGACTCGATACAAGTATTATCGTATGGACAGCCTTTTTTACTGAAAGAAGGCTTCATTTATATTCTAATAAAGGTAGGTAATTTTATGATTCGTGAAGCTGAACCAAAAGATAGTAATGCAATCGAAAGTTCATATAAAAAATTAGCACCGCATAGTAAAAACATTAAAGTTTTACCAGAACGAATTGAGCAGATAAGCAATGATTCTAATAATTTCTTATTTGTCTATGAGGAAGATTGTAAGGTTAAAGGAAGTATAGTTATGACCTTTTGTCTTGATCCTGGATACCAATTTAGACCATATACCGTTCTAGAGTATGTGATTGTAAATGAGGATTTTTGGGGTAATGGAATAGGTGAAAAGTTACTAAGACATGTTGAACAAATATCGATTGCAAGGGGATCCACAAGAATTATCTTATTAAGTAGTGCAACTAGAATAGAAGCACATAAATTCTTTGCTGAAAATGGTTATAATGGAACTATAAGTAAGGGTTTCAAGAAGTATATACCAATTAATTAAGTTTGATATATATAAATCATCTATAGCTAGAGGAATGATTTTCTTAATTATATTTAAGGTAACTAGCACTGTTTAAAAGAAGTCATCGTGAAAAATTCAAATAAGCATTTTATGTCAACGATGCATAACGTTTTTTTGTATTTAGGGGTACTAAAATTTCTTAAGTTGATGGGCATGTAAGGTGACCCCCATACTGTTCTAATCGAAAAGTTTGTTCAGATAATTGCCTTACAACAACTAAATCATTGCTTTCAAAAGAATGGCATCCTATAAAAAATTCGCCATTAACACCTAATAATGTTCTAGCAGGTTCAACAAAAAAAGTTTGGTGGGTATGTTAAAAAGGTCACGAATGGGAAGCAACTATTAATTCCAGATCTAGAGGAAGTAGTTGCCCACATTGTTATAAAATGCGCAGAAAAAAAGGTGAACATAGCTAGAGAAGATTGATGGATGTATTTTTGATGAATTATAGGCAGCAAGGTATTTGCTGTACGTTAAGACGATTTTTACTGTTAAATACGGACTATTTGGTGCTGGAAAGTGGATGTTTATTAGAAATTTAGCTGTCGTAACCCCTTTGCAAATAGGGAAAGTAAATTATCGTTTATAAATGTATACCTTTACAGATACATAGGAAACTATAAAAAACCACGTCTATAAATATCCGTTTCTCATTTTACAGACATCTGTTTATTCTATACACCTTTACAGACATAATTGTTATAATTATCAATGAGGTGTGGCATATGAAACATAAAAAATTTGGATATGTGCGGGTTTCGAGTAAAGATCAAAACGAAGAACTTCAAATTCAGAATATGAAGAATTTAGGGATAGAAGAACGGGATATTTTCATAGATGAAGAATCTAGAAAAATATGGAGAGAGAGAATTATCAAATGCTAAAACGTCTTGTTCGTACAGGAGATACCATTGTGTTTGATTCCTTGACAAGACTTGAAAGAAATATGAATGATATATTAGAAAAATTTAGATATTACGAAAAAATAAAGTAAATTTACAATTTATAAAGGAACCATACATTAACGTCAATTACACTGGAGAAAGTACAAATGATGTTATTCAGAGCGCAATTCAAAAAGCAACACTGACAATATTATCTGCCTTTGCAGAAAAAGAGCGCATTGATATTAAACAACGTCAAGTTGAAGGAATTGCTCTTGCCAGAAAACAAGGTAGACGTTTAGGACGTCCGCCTGTCGAAATAACAGAAGAATTTACGGATGCTTACAAGGAATGGAAATTTGGTTCAATTACAGCAGTAGGAGCCATGAAAAAGTATGGCATCAAACGTTCTTATTTTTATAAGCTTGCTAAACAGTATGAGGAAAGAATGAAAGAATAGAGAGACAAAATTTTAATTTGTTAAGATAGTAATTGAGGTAGCACCAACATTCGTTAAAATGTGGGTGGGACCCCTTTTAGCAAAACCGGAGTGGAAATGATGAGTATAAATAGTTTTGTGAGATTGATAAAGGACGAATTATTAAAAGAGGTAAGCATAAGAAGTGAGGATGAATTCGAGCCTGTAGTAGTTAAAGATATTCCTAGACTTTGGAAGTGTTTAGGGACAGGTAATTATGCCGCAGTATTTATGCACAAAGAATACAAAGATTGGGTAGTGAAAGTTTACGCGCGAGAAGGAGAAGGAATTGAAAAAGAGTCAGAAGTATACCGAAGAATCGGAAATCATCCTTCTTATTCGAAGCTTATATATAAAGGAGAAAATTTCATAGTATTGAAACGTTTAAAAGAAATTACCTTGTACGATGCTATTCATAAGGGGATTAAAATTCCTAAGCAGGTAATCCTCGATATCAATGAAGCTTTAGAGTATGCAAGGGAACAAGGATTAACTCCTTGTGATGTTCACGGGAAAAATGTGATGATGGAAAACGGAAGGGGATATGTAGTCGATGTATCTGATTTCTTAAAAACGAAAGAAGATAGTAAGTGGAGAGACCTAGAAAAGGCATATTTTACATTTTACTTGCCTTTCATTTATAAATTGCCTTTCCCTGTTAAAATACCGTATTTCATGTTAAACATTGTTAGACGTTCATATAGAAAATATAAGAAGCTTAAAAAGAAATTCAAATTGTAAAAGGACCACATACTTATCTTTAAGTTAGATAAATGAACCACTAGTAAACAAAAGGACTGTACATTTTAGATATGTCTAATATGTACGGTCCTAATTTTATAACTTCATGAAGTAATCAGTAAGATTTTCATTTTCCTTTTCACGCTTTTGTCAGTATATTTACGTTTGAACCCATCCACAAAGCTAAGCTGTTTACGACAATTTTCATCAATGCAGTATAAATCTGTTTGTAAGGCTTCATTTTCTTGAATTTCATCAATCCCGACAATTCTATTTAAAAAGGGATGATAAGTACTAGACATTTTAATTCCCATTTTAAACCCTCCTACATAAATTGAATGCTCTTTATTTTATAGTATCGAATATTTTAAGGAAGATAATGGGTTGTTTTTAAAAACATCTATTTTAAATGTTGTTTAAGGGGTACCGCACATGCCCATTAAGCTAAGATTTTGTAGTACCTCCAAAATGAAAATTTTCTTGCTCTGTAGTTAGTTTTTTGGAAAAGTTAGCTCTTTTTTTCGTTTTTGGGGTGTTTACTTTTCTTAGTTTGATGGCGATGGGGCACTTCAAAATTTTAAGTTGATGGGCATGGGGTGGGGGCAGGAAAATACGGATTTATAACGTTAAGACCTTTTTTCTGACGCTCGCTGTCAGGGGAATTTTATTATAATAGGCTATATCAATTGTGATTGGAGTGTTAATAGATGCAAACAAAAAATGTTTATCTTTATGTATTTAATACAATGTCAGATTGGGAATATGGATATTTAATTGCTGAACTAAACTCAGGAAGATATTTCAAAAAAGATGTAGCACCTTTAAAAGTAGTTTCAGTAGGAGCAAATAAAGAAATTATTACTACGATGGGAGGACTGAGCATAAAACCAGATATTTCCCTTGATGAATGTACTCTTAGGAGTAAAGATCTTTTAATTTTACCTGGAGGGAATACTTGGAGAGCAGATATTCATCAACCTATCTTGAAAAAAATTGGTGAAGCTTTAAAGTTTGGCACTATTGTTGCTGCAATTTGTGGTGCAACTGAGGCCCTCGCGAATATGGGATACTTAGATTCTAGAAAACACACAAGCAATGACTTAGAGTATATTAAAATGGTCTGTCCTAATTATAAAGGAGAAAAATTTTATGAGATGAGACCCGCGGTATCTGGTGAGAATTTGGTTACTGCATCAGGAGTAGCTCCTCTGGAATTTACAATGGAAGTACTGAAAAAATTAGATGTATTTGCACCAGATACATTACATGCATGGTATAACCTAAATAAGACTCATAAACCTGAATACTTCTTCCAGTTAATGAATTCAATAAATAGATGAGTTAAAAAAATCAACTGAGCAGTTTTATATTCGTTTAAATAATTACCATGCTTTAGACGATGTCAAAGCATGGTTTTTGCATATAACTTAAAAATATTCATGGAAGTAAACAACTCACAAAGCACTCCTAAAGTTGCTAGAAATAGAACTGGTAACTCTTAAGCGATGAACGTTTTTTTGAACATATGGGATTTGAAATTATGTATCAAGCGCCCCCTTTTTTTCAATTAGCTATGTTGTAATAGTAAATGAGGCCATTTATAGTACAAAAAGGATAGAATACAGACTTACTCTGTATCGTCTATCCTTTTCTTTTTCCTCTATATAATGTTACACATTATAATTTATTTCGTACCTGTAATAAAACAAAGGGGCCTTCTTTTTATTAAATTGTTCATGGACTATTGTTATAGAGCTGTTTCTCCTTTTTGTATCCCTCTTTAAAATACAATTGAAATGTTATAGAAAAGGTAAAGCTTTTGTTTATTTGGCACATTTTTCTGTAATCTTTTGTTCATATTCCGTTCATATTTCTTTTTTAAGATGAATACATGGAAAGAAAGAGGAAGGAGCGAGTGAAATGTTTTTAGCTCTACGTGAATTAAAACAATCAAAATTAAGATATGGATTAATTGGGCTTATAATGATTTTATTATCATTTTTAGTCCTTGTGATTTCTGGATTAGCAAATGGTTTATCCTATGATAATGCATCATCGATTCAAAATATGGATGCAACAAAATTTGTATTAGCAGATGATGCGGAAAATAAATTGCTCCGTTCACAAATTAAAAAAGAAGATGTGGATGATGTAGTAGGGCAAGTAGATGCAAACGATGCTGTACCATTTCATGTGAAAATTTCTACGTATGAAAAAAAGGATAGTTCAAAAAAGGTTGATATTGCGATTTTTGCAAGCGAACGTGACACGTTCTTGGAACCAAAGATTGTGCAAGGGAATGCATTAGGAACAGCACAAGATGAAATGGTTGCTGACGAATCAATTAAAGAAAAAGGTGTAGAGATTGGTGATACAATTATCGATCCGGTTTCTAAAAAAGAATTCAAAATCGTTGGCTTTACGAAAGATCAGATGTTTAGTCACACACCTGTTGTGTATGTGAATCAAGATGTATGGGGGAAAATTGCTCAGCCAAACCAAAAGGACTATAGTGCAATTGCACTTCGTACGGATAAAGAAGTGAAAAATGCACATGTAATTGAGAAAAAAGAAGTTCTTCAAAGTATTCCAGGATATAAAGAAGAACAAGGAACATTAACAATGATTATTGCCTTCTTGCTTGTGATCGCAGCTTTATTAATCGGTGTGTTCTTCTATGTCATTACACTACAAAAAACGCAGCAATTAGGTGTATTAAAAGCAATCGGAACAAAAAATTCGTATTTAGCAAATAGTTTAGTTGTGCAAGCGTTATTCTTATCTGTTGTGGCAATGGGGATAAGTATTGTATTGGTAGAAGGATTGCAAAAGATTTTGCCAGAAACTATGCCGTTCTTATTAACGACGGCAATGATTGGTCAATATGCGGGAATCTTTATTGTAATTAGTATTCTTGGAACGCTTATTTCCTTATATCAAGTATTAAAGGTTGATGCATTAGAAGCAATTGGAGGTGGTATGTAATGACTTCCTTATTAAAATTAGAAGAAGTAAGTAAAGTATATGGTGAGGGAAATACAGAAGTAACCGCCCTTCATCCGATTTCACTTGATGTAAAAGCTGGAGAATTTATCGGTATTGTTGGTCCCTCTGGATCAGGGAAAAGTACTTTATTATCGATCGCCGGTGCGTTATTATCACCATCAAAGGGGAATATTTACATTCGTGAACAAAATATTACTCGTTTATCAGAAAAGGAAATGACAGATATTCGTTTAAGAAAGATCGGGTTCATTTTTCAATTCGCAAATCTTGTTCCATATTTAAATGTAAAAGAACAATTACTCTATATTGCAAAATTGAAGAAAGAAGACCAGAAAGATTCTGAAAAGCGTGTGGATCATTTGCTAGCTGCATTTGGACTATCTCAAAGAAAAAAACATTACCCAAATCAATTATCTGGTGGAGAAAAACAAAGGGTTGCGATTGCTCGTGCTTTTATGAATAATCCGGATTTAATCTTAGCTGATGAACCAACTGCAAGCCTCGATTCAAAACGTGGACGTGAAGTTGTCGAAATGATGAAGTGGGAAGTGAAAGAAAGTCAAAAAGCAGCGGTTATGATTACGCATGATGAGAGAATACTTGATGTATGTGATCGTGTTTTAACATTACGTGATGGAAAGTTAGTATAGGTATGATAAGAAAAAGCGCAGGAGGAATTCTTGTGCTTTTTTTGTGTATGATAATTCGCTGCGTTTAGTTTCAGGTTTAAATGTTACAATAGTATCATTACTCTGTTAATTTTAGAGGGGGGAGGGTGAACTGTGGAGAAGAAAATCATACATATGGAAGGGCTTATTGTTTTAGTCGCAAGCATATATATGTATTCATTATGTGATTTTAGTTGGTTTATATTTTTCTTACTGCTTTTAGCGCCTGATGTTTCAATGCTAGCATATCTTATCAATAATCGTATTGGTGCGCAGATTTATAACCTATTTCATACTTACATAATATCCATATTACTTATTTTGATAGGGATATTTCTAAAATTAGATGTTCTCCTTATGATTGGTTTAATTTGGACAGCTCATATCGGGATGGATCGTCTGTTCGGATATGGTCTTAAATATCAAACGGATTTTAAAGATACTCATATCCAAAAGTTATAAAAGGAAGTAGGGGATGTATGAACTTTAAAAAATGACTGAAATGTTAGGGGAAATCATGTTTTTAAATCCTTAAAGTCGCTTTACTGCGATGAATCAAGTATACTGAAAAATGTTTCCTGAAAATAATCTATTTCGAAAAAACATTGAAGTTGTTTTTACTGCATATAGTTTCTTTAATTGAAAGTGTAAGGGTTATATTCAGTAAGCAAAGCATGTTAGGCTACGTTAATTACATGTATAAAGCTTGAATGGGGATACAGAAGGAGAATGAATGAGCATGAATTTAGCAAAATTCCCTAGAAGGAAATACACAGAATCATATACGCCAATTGAAAAATTAGATCATTTTTCTGAAGTGCTTGGTGGGCCTTCTATTTATTTTAAACGAGATGATTTACTTGGTTTAACAGCTGGCGGAAATAAAACGAGAAAATTAGAGTTCCTTGTAGCGGCTGCACAAGCGAAAGGTGCGGATACGTTAATTACATGCGGAGGTATTCAATCTAATCATTGTCGTTTAACATTAGCAGCTGCGGTAAAAGAGAAAATGAAGTGTATCCTTGTGTTAGAAGAGGGGCTTGAAGAAGATTCTAAACCGGATTTCAATGGTAACTACTTTTTATACCACTTACTAGGTGCTGAGAACGTAATTGTTGTGCCGAACGGGACGGATCTTATGGATGAGATGCAAAAAGTAGCGAAAGAGGTAACGGAAAAAGGACATACCCCTTACATCATTCCAGTTGGAGGGTCTAACCCTACCGGTGCGATGGGATACATTGCTTGTGCACAGGAAATTATGACCCAATCATTTGAACAAGGAATTGATTTCAATGCAGTTGTTTGTGTAAGTGGTAGCGGGGGCATGCATTCGGGTTTGATTACTGGATTTTATGGAAATCAAACAGGGGTACCGGTAATTGGAATTAATGTTAGTCGCGGAAAAGCTGAACAAGAAGAAAAAGTATTTAAGCTGGTGCAAGAAACTTCAGCACACGTTGGGATTTCAAATTTTATTCCGCATGAGGCAGTGACATGTTTCGATGAGTACGTTGGGCCAGGATACGCTTTACCCACACCTGAGATGGTCGAAGCTGTTCAGCTTTTAGCAAAAACAGAAGGGATTTTATTGGATCCAGTATATACAGGGAAAGCAGTAGCTGGACTGATCGATCTAATTCGAAAAGGTGCATTTAAGAAAGAAGATAACATTCTATTTGTACATTCAGGTGGTTCACCGGCGTTATATGCGAATACATCTCTTTTTGCATAAGTGTATAAAAATAAGCATTGTATGATCCAATGCTTATTTTTTATGGTAGGGATACCACCCCATAGCTATCAAGCTAAAATAAGTTAATACCCCATGTCCATCAACTTAAGAAAACAAGTTACCCCATCGCCATCAAGCTAAGAAAAACATAATACAGAAATATGTAAAATTTTCTTTGTAACACTTCAAGAAAAAGAGATATAAGGTGACCCATTCTTGGTCAATCTATCTTGGCTGAATATCAAAAAAGAACTAATCCCAAGAAGAGATTAGCTCAATATAACCACAGTTATTATAGCACATTTCATAATCAAGTTATATTGCTCAAATTTGCTGTTAGGGGTTCAGCCCATTGCCCCTCAAGCTAATATTTTGAAGTGTCCTCAAAACGAAAATTTTCTTCGTTTTGGGGAACTACAAATTTCTTAAGTTGATGGGCATACGGCTGTACCCTTATTACTGATTTAATTGTAAAAAATATTTAATTTTGAATTATCAGATAAATATTGATAGCCTATAAAACAGAAACTGATAATATATTTTGAAGTTTTGTAGGAAATGCTGGACAAGCATACAAGCACA
>NZ_NUOT01000124.1 GCF_002584535.1 Bacillus cereus | reverse complement strand
AGTATAAGAATAGAAATACAAAATGAAGTAATAAATCTAATAAAGCTACAACGATATAACATAGGAATTAATACCCCAAAAGGTATGAATGCTGTTAAATTTCCAAAATTAAAAAACCATAGATTAAAATCTTCCCCATCTACCATATTTGGCAAGCCCAAAGGAATACTACTCGGAATTAACTGGAATTCATATTCATGGTTAATATATTTTAATCCCAATCTATCGAAACCAAGAAACATAAAGTAGAGGATCAGAACGGAATATAGTCCTAATATTGCGAGGGTAATGTTACGATGTTTTCCTTTGATAATAAAACCTCCTATTACTAATAATTGTTCTTATTAATACTTTTTCGAATTCGTATATTTTAAATATAACAATAAAACCATGTCGATGTAAGTAGTAATAATCGGTTCTGTTACAAAGATAAAATGAAAACCAGTAAAATGCATATAGGGGTACGGAAACGATTCAGGGTATGAGGGGCCACTCTGGGATTTAATTACAAATAAAAAAGAACTTTATTCAAGTTCTTTAAATCTACGATATAGGAGTCCCACCACATCACTATCAAGCTAACAAAACAAAATCCCCCTAAAATGAAAAAATCCGCTGACTTCTCGAAGTAATTAACTGTAGTGAAAGAAAATTTTTATTTTGGAGGTACATTAAAACTTTAGCTTGATGGCCATGGGGTACCGCCCACATTTTAACGAAAATATACGATAAACAAATTTCAAAATAAAATAAGCCGAATTTCCTACTCTAAGGAATATTCGGCTCATATGCTTTATTTAGGTTGTAATTTGTTCACTTCATATTCTTTTAGTATCTTATAAAAAGTATTTTTCTTAAGTCCTAATAGTTCCATAAATTTAACTCCGCTTATTTCTCTATTTTTCCACTTTGGATAAGTTTCTTCTATTAGAATTAGTTGCTTTTGGTTTAATGCTGAAAGATTAAGTTGAGGACGCCCTAAATGCCTACCTTGAGATTTAGCAATTGTAATACCTTCCGCTTGTCGCTGACGAATCTTTTTACGTTCTTGATCCGCAACATAGGAAAGCAAAGATAAAAATTGATCTTCCATTAATCGGCCCATATCACCCATCTCACGAAATTTCCGACTATCAAACAGGGTTTCATTTTCTAAAACTACGATATCAGCTTGTAATTCTCTTGTTATATACTTCCATTCTGAAATTACCTCATCATAATTACGGCCCATACGATCTAAGGCATCTATGTAAACAATATCACCTGTACTTAATATCTTTCGTAATAATTGATATTGAGGGCGATCAAAATGTCGTCCACTTGCTTTATCGACAAAGATGCGTCGAGCTTCCACTCCTCGTTCCATCATCTTATGTAACTGACGTTGTTCATTTTGATCTTTTGTACTTACACGTATATATCCATAAATATTTGCCACGTTTTGTACTCTCCTTACATTTGTTACCACAATTATACCATTTTTGTTTATAAAGGTATTCGTTAAAAATAAACGTTTATAAAATGATTCGAATTACCTTTATAAACTTGATATTTCAACGTTTCATAGATAGGGCCTTTTAGTTTGTAAAGGTATACCTTTACAAACGCTCGTTCACTTTTTAGGACGGTTCACTTGTAAAACCCACCAATTGTGACTTTGCGCATAAATAATCTAAGTATTAAATACCTGAATATTTATAATACTTAGTATAAATGATATCAATTTACTATAATATGTAATTTATGTAAAATCATAATTAAGCTAAACTCTTCTTTAAATTCTTGCCCCTAACAAGGATTTAAAGACCATGCTATTTTTAGCTACAAATGCGTAAAAAGAAAAAAGCCAAATCTATACAGAATTTGGCTTTTTTCTTTGGAGTTCATGTAAATAACAACTTGAACCCACTACTCTTTTTCAAATGTAATTGTATTTTATCATATTTTAAACGTTTTGTTGTTAGATTTTTTAACTTATCAGAAAGTTCCGGGTGAATATTTAGAACAATCTTTATCCTATGATATTGCCCCCTAATTACTTGTATATAATAGAAAGTAAAACTAAGTTCATGACTTTTTATAATTTGTAAAATTAATCATTAAATTCTTATAGCTAATGTGTACCAAAAGGTGTGTTTTGTTTTCGGTATAAAACTAAAATTATTTTCATACCTTTTGATACTGCACAAACAAATTAGTAATAAATTCCCTTCTATGGATATCATCACTATTTTTATCTATAATACCTAAATTAATAGTTAATGTATTATCATAAAAAAGTGATGGTTATTACCCTTTCTCTGTCTCCTTATGCCATAGATAAGACCAAATCTGGTCTTATCTTTTTTATTTATGGGTTCTTGCTACACATCCATTAACTTAAAAAAATCTTTTGTTATGAGATATTTGTTGTCATTGGCTTGATGGCAGTGTGGCGATACCTATTAAAACGAGGAATGAGTGTAAAAATACACAAAAACCCCGAATCATGGACTTTTTTTAAGTGTCCATGACTCGGAGGACAGTTCATTGTATAGTGACCCCATACCCATCAACTTAAGAATATTAATTGTTCCCCAAAATAAAAAAATGAACTGAATTTTCATGTACAGCTATGAAGAGATAAAACTTTAGTTTTTGGATACTCTAAAATATTAGCTTGATGTTTATGTATGGTGCCCCCTACATGGACATGCATTTTATTCAGCAAACTAACTTCACCTTCGAAATCCTCATTTATTTCAGCTTCATCATATCCATTCCTCTTTTCTACAAAATGAAATTTTTATTAATTTCTCTAACATTCGTGAATACTTGTTCAAATATCGTGCAAATTATAGATAAGCCGCCAGCCATAATTCTATTACCATGAAATTGCGCTAAACTCTATCTCCTTAATAGGCAGTTGTGACAACCGAGCAGTTGGTTTATTAAGCCAGCTGCTTTGTTACATATATTTTCAATGTAGGTACATACTACCTTTGTAGAGCTTGATTAATTGCCATTTGAGAAGCTCTCCTTCTGTTTAGGAGAATAGCTTTAAAAGCTGTTCTCCTCTATTTATTGAGACAAAGTTTTTGTTCTCAAATAAAGTTTTTATTAAATTTAACTCATGAATAATTTTTGGAATTTTGGCCATACTATTTATGGGCTGTTACAAATATAGCTCAATCAATTGTTCATTCACGGGGCAGACAGTTCAACAAACTGTCTGCCAAAATATTTTTCTATAATTAATCATTACGCTATAAAGAGAAGGGTTCTGGTGCGAAAACTT
>NZ_NUOT01000123.1 GCF_002584535.1 Bacillus cereus | reverse complement strand
TATTTAGAAAGGAAGTAATAAATATGGGATTATGTGTAGATTTGTTTAAAGAATATGAAAATGAAGAGGAAGTTGTTTATCGTTTTTTTCCTTGTGAAGAGGAAGAAAAATCAGGAAAAATTCAATTTAATAAACTAGAAAAAAGATCTGTGGAGCTAGAACCAGCTAAAGTTGAAAGCGCAGATTACTATTTTCTTAAAGCAGTTGGTTCTATACAAAAACATGCTAGAAATTCAGATGAATTTCCAGAATTTTTATTTTCACAGTCGTAATCACACTTTTTTCAATCCTATTCTTTTTAGTAGATGGAGTTTTAAAGTAAACATAAAAAAGCACTAACTTAGTGATAAGGAAAAGTTTCTTATCACTAAGATGGTGCTTTTGAAATTTAAAAGATAAGCAGCCTATGCTACAACATCCACAAACTTTATGTTAGAAAACACTGACACTACTCCTGATCTTCGGTTTGTTTTAATCTTATGATTGTTATCCACTTCTTCTCAACCATGCCACCCAAATTCCTTTCCATACTTAGAAACTCACTTTACTTTCTGAACCTATGGACTATAAAGATTTCCAGCACTATATTTCCACGCGACCAGTTCGTAATGCCACCGCCCAATCCTCTCGTCCGTTCTTCTCTGCACTCTCTGCAGCTTTCTCCCAATCATACGGTACTGAAATTTGTTCGATAATCCACCGTGTTGATTCCTTTTCCAGTACTGCATAATTAGCGAGCGGTGATCC
>NZ_NUOT01000122.1 GCF_002584535.1 Bacillus cereus | reverse complement strand
TATTACTTCCTTTCTAAATAAGGAATGTTACCTTGATTTTACATGTATATTAACTTGAAAGTCTTCAAAATGCAAAAAAGAAAGATGTGTTATTAGACAAAGAAGCGCTGAAAAATATGAATGCTGTAATTACATTAAAATATAAAAGTGGGGATAAACAAGATTTCTTTGTACGGTTAGAAGGAAACAATAGGCAGATTATGCTTGTAGAGAGTACCAGTGAACAGCACGAGTGGGTTATGAAGTATACGCCAAAAATATCATTAAGTTGTTTAAATAAAGGCCGAATTTTGATATCGGAGGAATCAAGAAAGTGGCACAAATATTTAGTAATCCGATGTTCTTAGTTTTGATTCTTTTTTCAGTTCTTACGATTATGTTAGGTGCAATTGTTTATTTGAAACTCAAAAAATTATGAGTTATACCAATAATCGTTTGCATACTCTTCTTATTACTTGTGTTGAAATATGCAAATGAGACTTTTCTTTCTTGGGTTATATATATACAATAGTATCTCTATTAGTTGGACTTTTCATTAAATCCATTTTGTCTAAATGAGTTTACCAGATTTCTAGATACATTAAATACTTATGGATATGCAAAAATGTTTATATATCTATAAAATATTTTACCATCTGCTCAAAGAAGCAAATGGAATCAATGCTTTCAATATAAATAAAAGGGGATGACTAAATTGAAAGAGTATGAATGGGATAATCAGTTAGAATATTTGAGAAATACAAGAGATCTATATTACAACGATGATTATATAAGTTTTTTGGTAAATGCAGTTTGGAAAATTTCTAAACCAGTTCATATAGTTGACTACGGTTGTGGATATGGATATTTAGGGCTGACCCTATTGCCTCTGTTACCAATAGGGTCTAGATATACAGGAGTTGATAAGGGTAAGAAACTAATTAATGAAGCAAGAGAGTTATTCCGAAGTCTTCCATATGAAGTAGAGTTTATTGAAGCAGATGCTACTGAAATCGAATTAGAAAGAAATTATGATATAGCAGTTTGTCATGCTTTTTTACTACATATGAACGATTCGAAGACAATGTTACAAAAGATGGTAGATTCGGTTGTTAATGGAGGCAGTATCATATGTTTTGAACCACACTGGATTTCTAATATGTCTTCGTATTACCTGAATAATCTGGAGCAATCTGAAATAATTCAGCTTGGTGTTCTGCAAAAATTGTTTGAAAAAGATGCAAAGCGAAATGGCGCGGATGGTAACATTGGAATGAAATTACCGATATATTTAAGTGAACTAGGTGTAGAAAAGATTGAGTGCAGGGTTAGCGATAAGGTGAATTTTCTTAATACGAATGAGATGCAAAGAGAGAAACAACAATTGTATCACGCACTTAAGGAAGAGGGAATCGGTAATACACCTGCTGAAAAGGATGGTTTTATTGAACGTTTAATAAGCCGAGGACTGACGTATAATGAAGCGATAGCACAGTACCAGGCAGAATTAAACTTCTCTAAAGAATTTACTTTAGAATCTTCTTTCGTCTATGCCCCAAGTATGAAAATCACTTTTGGAATCGTGAAGAATAAGTAAATATGTCGAAATAGTGTACGAATTTGGATAGAATCGATATTAATTTTGAAAACTTTGCTCAAATCATCCATATCCTATAGAAAAACAGAGATAGTCTTGTTATGATAACAAACATAGTCCTTTTCATAACTCAAATAGATAGAATAGTGAGATAAGTTTCAGGAAAGGATGTATACAAGGGAGGAACAGCATGAAGCGAGTTGCTTGGTTTACTGATAGTACAACTGCAAGCTGTACAACAAGTGAAGATAATTTTGTTATACCAATTGAAATTGTTATTAATGGAACTGCCTATAAAGACTGTGAAGAAGGTGTTCGTGAACGTGTCTACGATGCGTTAAAAGAAGGTGTAACCGTAACTACATCACAACCGAATTTAGGCGAGATGGTTGCTCTTTTCTCGAAGTGTAAAGAGGAATATGAAGAAGGATTTGCTTTCACAATTAGCGGGAAGGTAAGTGGTACCTATCAAAATATGATACTCGCAGCAGAAATGGCAGGATTTCCTCTAATCGTAATAGATAGTGAAACAGCAAGTTATCCAATGGATGAACTTTTAACAAAAGCACAAACGTTATACCGTGAAGGTATGACTTTACAAGATATACAAAAAACAATACAACACATTGAACGTAGTCCTTATTATGTATTTCCGAAAGATCTAAAAGGTTTATATGCAAGTGGACGTGTGAAGGGAGTGCAGTTTATACTAGGTAGCCTACTAAGCGTGAATCCAATTTTAGAAGTACAAAACGGAGAAGTTGTGATGACAAAAAAAGTTCGTAAAATACAAAAGTGTAAAGAGTATATGCGAACTGAACTTGAAAAAGACACTCCGAAAGTGGTACATGTTTTCCACGCTAATGATGAAGCAGGGGCGAAAGAATGGATTGCCGATTTTAGAGAAGTATTTCCTGAAATGAAGTTTCAAATTTACCCACTTCCTATATCTTTTGCTGTTCATGCAGGCGCTGGAACAATTGCGATTAGCTTTTCGAAAGGGGAAAACCGTGAATAATTCACGGTTTTTTTATGTTTTTGTTCTTAGTTTTATGTAAATGGAAATAATCCGGAAATTTAGTAATAAGTATAGGACAAATTTTTATTCATATAACGAAAAATACGCTATTCTTTTTATAATTAATTTTTTAAAAGAAACAGCATTTTTGACGGGAAAATATAAGGGGAATGAAAAAGCCATTATTAAAGAGCTTGAAAAGGGACTGCAAAGAAAATTAAATGCTGAAGAAATTGAAACTATCAATTTTTTCGTCAATGGATACTGTCTAGAAAGAGTTTAATATTGAACTCAGAGAAAAGTATACGATTTCTTTTACTAGAAAGCATGTTAAAGAGCCCAGGAATTTTGTTTCTGGGTTTTTTAACATGTTTGTTTATTAAGGCGTTGTACCTTTTCATGGCCATAATCTAATTTTGTGTTTTCCACAAAAACAAGAAAAGATAACATAAAAGAAGAACACTAAATATGTAGAAAATTTGTTAATCTGAATTGTATTTCGATTCTTCAGATTTGTTAGTTCGATACAACAGAACATGCTATTTAGCTGTTTTAAATCGAAACGAAGAGGCAAAGGCAGAACTTGAAACAGTTCTTCATGAAGATAAAACTGGATTTTTTGCAGAACTTGGAGAAGAAGATGAAGATTTAGAGGAAGTATGGGCACGATAAAGTAATAGAAACTTTTCACGATGTATAAAATACGAAAATTAGGATGAAAATGAAAATATATTTTTGAATTGATTGACAATTATCTGTTTCATGGAATAAAATAACTTTTAATAAAAGTATACAAATCTGAAGACGAGAAAGAGTAAAATATCGTACTGTTCCCCAGAGAGCCGGCGTTATGCTGAAAGCCGGTGTACAGACTTTATTTGAAA
Source organism: Bacillus cereus (assembly GCF_002584535.1). Lineage (GTDB taxonomy): Bacteria > Bacillota > Bacilli > Bacillales > Bacillaceae_G > Bacillus_A > Bacillus_A arachidis. Next base: position 5,295 of record NZ_NUOT01000122.1, on the reverse strand, counting down.
ATCATCTCCGAGGAGCCGTGGCTGAATAGAGTAAGCTCGGACGGATGTCTACCGTTACAAAGAACGCGTATGCTAGTACGTTGCTAAGTGCTATTGGTTAAAATACTAATAGAATTAGGGTGGTAACGCGGGTAAACCCGTCCCTACTTATAGGGACGGGTTTTTTGTGTGCTTTTACAAAATTTCAAAGGAGTGATTGTAAATGGAGAAGGTAGATGTAAAAGAATTAGCTGTAGGAAGAGAAACACGAATTCGTAAGCAGTGGAACAAGCAAAATATCTTTGAGCAATCCATTCGGAATCGTGAAGGCGCACAATCTTTCGTTTTTTATGAAGGACCACCAACTGCAAATGGATTACCGCACGTTGGGCATGCGCTTGGGCGGACGATTAAAGATGTAGTAGCAAGATATAAAACAATGACTGGATACAAAGTACTTCGAAAAGCTGGCTGGGATACACATGGTTTACCGGTAGAACTAGGAGTGGAAAAGCAACTTGGTATTTCTGGTAAACATGAAATTGAAGAATACGGAATTGAACCATTTATCCAAAAGTGTAAAGAAAGTGTATTTACGTATGAAAAGCAGTGGCGTGAATTTACTGAGAGCATCGGATATTGGGTTGATATGGATGATCCGTACGTAACTTTGCAGAACCCTTATATTGAGAGTGTATGGCATATTCTTGGAACAATTCATGAAAAAGGGCTGCTATATAAAGGGCATCGAGTTTCACCGTACTGTCCAAGTTGTCAAACATCACTTAGTTCGCATGAAGTAGCGCAAGGTTATAAAACAGTAAAAGATTTAAGTGCGACTGTGAAATTTAAAGTATTGAATAGTGAAAATGAATATTTTCTTGGGTGGACGACAACCCCGTGGACATTGCCTGCCAATGTAGCTCTTGCTGTACATCTGGATATGGAATATGTGAAAGCAGAGAAAGATGGAACCGTTTATATTGTTGCAAAAGAGCGTGCAAATGATGTGTTAAAAGAAGGCTATCAAGTATTATCTACTCATAAAGGAGCAGAATTAGTAGGTATTTCATATACAGCTCCATTTCCTATGGACGAAGTTACGAATGGATACCGTGTTATTTCAGCAGACTTTGTTACGGGAGATAGCGGGACGGGACTTGTTCATATCGCACCAGCTTATGGAGAAGATGATTATAAAGTGGTGCAACATGAAGGATTATCGTTCCTTCATGTTGTGGATGAGCAAGGTAAATATACAGAAGTTGTTCCGTTTTTAAAAGGGAAGTTTGTGAAAGAGTGTGATGTGGATATTGTTCGTTATTTAGCTGGGGAAGGATTGCTCTATCATAAAGAGAAATATGAACATAGTTATCCGCATTGCTGGCGCTGTGATTCACCACTTCTCTATTATGCTGGAGAGAGTTGGTTTATTCGGACAACTGAAATTAAAGAGACGTTCTTACAGAATAATGATGCAGTTACATGGTATCCAGACCATATGAAGCATGGGCGATTTGGAAAGTTTTTAGAGAATATGGTGGACTGGAATATTAGCCGAAAACGCTACTGGGGAACACCGTTAAATGTATGGGAATGTGAAAACTGTGATCATCAATTTGCGCCGAAGAGCATCGAGGGATTAAGAAAGCATAGCAGAGGGCAGGTAGAAGAAAATTTAGAACTGCATAAACCGTATGTAGATGAAGTGAAGGTATGCTGTGAAAAATGCGGTGGCTTAATGACTCGTACGCCAGAAGTAATTGATGTTTGGTTTGATAGTGGTTCGATGCCATTTGCACAGTATCATTATCCATTTGAAAATAAAGAGCTTTTTGAGGAACAATTCCCAGCGGATGTAATCGCTGAAGGTGTCGATCAAACGCGCGGTTGGTTTTATAGCTTATTAGCAGTAGCGGCTTTATACACTGGAAAAGTACCATACAAACGTGTATTATCTCTTGGGCATGTGCTAGATGAACAAGGACAGAAAATGTCTAAAAGTAAAGGAAATGCATTAGATCCAGTAGACTTAATTGAAAAATTTGGTGCAGACGCATTAAGATGGGCTCTTCTTGTTGATAGTGCACCTTGGAATGCAAAACGATTTTCTGAAAGAACTGTCCAAGAGGCGAAGTCGAAACTTGTAGATACACTTGTAAATGTATATAGTTTTTATGTTTTATATGCAAACTTAGATGAATATGATCCAAAAGAGAAGTATGAGGTAAAGCGAACGAAATTAGATGAGTGGGTATTATCACGTCTTCATAGTACAACGAAAAAAGTAAGAAGTGCATTAGATGAGTATCAATTTACAAATGCAGCTCGTGAAATTGCGACTCTTGTAGATGAGGTAAGTAACTGGTATGTAAGACGTTCACGCAATCGTTTTTGGGAGTCTGGCATGAATCCTGAAAAGACCGCGGCGTATGAAACACTTCATGAGGTACTTGTTACACTTAGCAAGTTACTTGCTCCATTTACTCCTTTTGTAGCAGAAGATATTCATCTTAACTTGGAAGGAAGTAGTGTTCATTTGACGGATTATCCAGCAGCAGATGAAACACTTATTCAATCAAAGCTAGAACAAGAAATGGATGCTGTTTTACAAGTTGTAGAACTCGGACGTAGCAATCGAAATCAATATGCATTAAAAGTGAAACAGCCATTAGCAGAGCTTGTATTACTAGAGCATCATGAGCAGAAAGTAGACTGGAAATCCTACCGTGATATTGTTATGGATGAATTGAACGTAAAAGCATTTCATGTAGAATTAGATGAAACAAAGTATACATCGTATCAATTAAAGTTGAATTTTAAGACGGCAGGACCGAAATTCGGGAAGAACGTCAATGTTGTAAATCAATGGTTAAAACAATTACCGCAAGAAGAAGTACAAAAATTTGTTGTAGAGGAAAAGGCAACGTTTAAGCTTATCTCAGGAGAAGAAATTACAGTATCAGTTGAAGATGTATTGGTAGAACAAGTGCCAAAAGCAGGATTTTCTAATACGACAAACGGACAATATACGGTAATGTTAGATACAAATGTTACAGAGGAATTGTTACAAGAAGGAGTGGCACGTGAATTTATTCGCGCTGTTCAAGAGTATCGAAAACAGTTAAATTTACCCGTTAACTTGCGAGTAGATGTAATCCTTGATACAGAAGATGAATTACAGAGAACATTAACGAAACATCAAGGTTTATTAGAAGAAAACTTGTTAGTAAAGCAATTTACATTCCAAACGTTAACACAAGAGGAAGATGAAATTTCTTTAGGTGAGAAAACGGTTCGAATCAAGTTGAGTCCAGCTAGCTAAATCACAAAAAGTAGTATGTAATCCAAGACACAGTTACAAAATCCTGTATGAATCATGCAGGATTTTGTTTTTATTCTGCGAAAGATACAGGGATTATTACCTGTTTGTAGTTGAAAATGCTAGAACAACATAAGTGATATCAAAACATCAGTATTCTTTTTGTTTAGAATAAATGTAGGAGTAGTAATTATGAACGATCTGGTGCAGGACATGATTGAATAAATTGAAGATCATCTTAAAAATCTTTTTCAAGTTTGGTTAATCTCTATAGTGAATAATATCTTTCGAAAGTATTTATTACTTTGATACACAAATATTGAGAAAATATTACTTTATATTTAATGAGAAAAAGAGAAAGGTAATATAATTGTTTTTATAGAATTACTCGTACATTCAAAATTTATGAAGAGAGTGGAGAGTGGTTCTAATGTTCAAAAAAAGAGTAGTGGCAATTGCTACAGCAATACCGTTAGTGCTAAGTACAGTATCTACTGCTTCAGCGGTAGAAGAGAAACAAGTAAAGATAGACAGATATTCTCCTCAGGAAAAAGCAGCCGAATATTTAAAAACGAATGCTTCGCAATATGCATTAAAGTCAGATCTATCAGACTTACAGTATATTTCAACAACGGATACACAGGTAGCTTCATATGTTAGATTTCAACAAGTAGTAAATGGTGCGCCTGTATTTTCAAGACAAATAACGGTAACCCTTAATGGAAAAGGTCAAGGATTACTTGCAGTTTCTGATTATCAGCCTGTGCAGAGTGTGAAAGAAATTAAGCAAAAAATCAGTGAAAAAGATGCGGAGCAAAAATCAAAGGCATATGTTGGAGGAGAAAGTGAACAAAATTTATGGGCGCCAACAATGAATGAATTTGGCTATGTCATTGAAGAAGGTGTTGCTATTCCGGTATACCGAGTTGTAGTCCACTCCAATCAACCATTTGGTGCGTGGGAAACACTCATTGATGCTGAGAGTGGAAAGTTAATTAAAAAGGTTGATATAAACCGGAAAGCGGAAGGGACAGGGAAAGTGTTTATGCCTAATCCTGTCGTATCAAGTGGCAGTTTAACGGGATTAAAGGATAATAATGATGCAGATTCCACAGCATTAAATAATCAATTAAAAACAGTTACTTTAAAAGGTTTAAATGGGACGGGATTTTTAGTTGGAGATTACGTCACTATTTCTTCAAAGGCAAAAACGAAATCTTCAACCCTTCAATTTAATTACACACGTTCAAATGATAGTTTTGAAGATGTAATGGCGTATTATCATATCGATACTTTACAACGTTACATCCAACAAATAGGTTTTAATAATATTAATAATCGTTCTATTAAAGTAAATGTGAACGGAACGAGAGATGATAATTCTTTCTACTCTCCGTCAACAAAAGCTTTAACATTCGGAACTGGTGGGGTAGATGATGCAGAGGATGCAGGAATTATTGCACATGAGTATGGGCATTCGATTCAAGATAATCAAGTTCCAGGGTTCGGAAGTTCTGCAGAAGGCGGGGCAATGGGAGAAGGATTTGGAGATTTCTTAGGTGCAACTTATGAGGATGCTACATCAACTACAGGATATGGAAAAGCATGTGTAGGAGAATGGGATGGGACTTCTTATTCCAGCTCTAATCCAACATGTTTACGACGATTAGACAATAATAAAGTGTATCCAAGGGATATTGAGAACGAAGTACATGCGGATGGAGAAATTTGGGCACAAGGTGAATATGAAATGGCGCAAGCTTTTGGTCGTGATGTAACAACAAAAATCATTTTGCAGTCCCATTGGTCACTTACTCCAAATGCGACATTCCGTGATGGTGCCAAAGCAATAAAGCAAGCAGATGCACTACTTTACGGAGGACAACATGCAGCGGAAATTGATCGGATTTGGGCAGCACGAGGAATTAGTACGAATTAAGAATATGAATGAATAATAAAGAACCCCTGATATAACTGAAGTGAACCCTGAAAAT
>NZ_NUOT01000121.1 GCF_002584535.1 Bacillus cereus | reverse complement strand
AAATTTGATAAGTATAAAAATGTAAAAAAAAGACATCTAATTGATGTCTTTTAAAAAAATTTAATAGGTAAATCTTTTAATGGTTTAGCTCTCATAATTTTTATAAATTGTATCTTTAATCCTTCTTCAATATTATCCCGATCTCCAGCATATAAAATATGAGGATTGATAAATAATGCATAAGACTTTACATTGCTATTTTCTACAACACTTTCAGAACGAGCAATGATCCCTTTTGTATATAATGCCTTTACAACTCTACTCACTTTAGTCTCACTTGTCTCTAAAGACTTTGCTAATTCTCTTTGTGTAAGCGGTAATGGTTGTTTCTTTTTGGGATTGTCTACAATTGCATTAGATCCAAAACCTATAAAAGGAATCAAACTCATTAAAAATACAATTTCTTCATTCTTTAAATAAGATATATTTTGTAAATAACTCCAATTGTCTTGAATAATTTGAACAAATTTAGCTTTATTTTTTACTTTTCGCTCTGGAACTAATTTCATTCCTCTTAAATTAGCTTTTGATTGAAGTTCATTTGCTAAATACATCTCTTCTTCTGACAAGATCTTCGAATCCTCGATATCTCTCAATCTTGCATTTTTTTCAGCTTGTTTTAAATTGATAGTATTTGTCATAACTTTTCTCCTCGTTCCTAGTATTTACAACTAGTACAGAGACTTTTTTTATGCTATTATGTAATTAGAATTTTATAAGAATAAAAAAGCCTCTTATATATAGTTGTAGCGTCGCAACTCAATTATATCATGATTGGCTTTTTTGTTGTAAATAAAAGAAAAAGAGTCCTATATTACAGGACTCTTTTTTATGTTTCTAAAAGTAAACTTTTGAATAGAAGTTTACTTTCATAAAGGAGTCTGAGAGGTATTGTGTATAGTTTGTTCACCTCAGGTACAACAAAAGAGCCTTACCTCTGTAGGCAAGACTCCACTAGTGTAGTTGTATAGTATTTACATAACAATTAAGAAACTGTAAACATATAACACCAAGTAGCAGAACCCTAACATTCCGCCTACAGCTAGTACCTGTTTAACCCAGCTCTTAAGTTTCAAATTACTATCAATCACTTGCAGCACTCTTTCCATATCGTTTCCTCCTATTAAGGAGAACCCTTAAAGACTCTCACCCCGCTATAATACCATTAAGGAATGACTAATAGAGGCCTGATTTTTGTCTAAATATATAAATATGCAATATTACATATAAAAATGTATTGATATAAATGTAAGCGCTTACTATAATAAAGGCATAAAGATAAATCACATC
>NZ_NUOT01000120.1 GCF_002584535.1 Bacillus cereus | reverse complement strand
ATCATCAAATACATTTCTTCTATATTTCACAACTAATATAAGATGATAATAAAGCGAGAATACTGAATGATTATTACTATCTAAATCCATTGATATACCAGCCTTTATACTTTATAAGACTGATTATATCGGAGTAAAAATAAAAAGAATAGCAAATACTTTTTGGCTATCGCCCTGCACACGCTTGAGGAAGGAGAATTCTTTCGGATAAAGCGTTAAATTTAATAAAAGAGATCACTTTAGATATACTGCCAAATTATTTTACTTATACTAATATTTGGGGTAGAGTTATTCAACAAACGGGGAGAATAAATGGGAGGGCATTATGGAATTATTTGAATATGAAGAACGATTTAAAAAACAAGTAGAAAGCTATGAATTATCTGAGGAACAGTTACAATTTACAGGTACACCAAAAAAATGTGTAGAATTATCAAAAGCTGATACTGACAGACATTCTATATTATTTCTTGCAAATAATGAGCTTGTAACATTTTTCGTGCTTCATGAAAATGCAGGTGTAAATCCTTACTCTAAAAATCCAAAAGCTATGTTATTACGAGCGTTTTCAACGGATTATTATTATCAAGGAAAGGGATATGCCAAACAATCATTATTGTTACTACCTGACTTTGTACGCAAAGAATATCCATATATTAATGAAATTGTATTAGCGGTAAATGTGAAAAACATTACTGCACAGTTATTATATAAAAAATGTGGTTTTATTGATGAAGGTGTACGAAAAATAGGGAAAAAAGGCGAACTTATTATTATGAGCTATTATTTATAAGAGAGATATTGTGAAAGATTCGACAACCAAATTAAACAGTGTAGTTTAGTGTTTTCTAAATAAACTACACTCATTATAAAATATTTATAGACTAAAAGGTGCTTTTTGTGTAAAAGTCGAGTAACTCCCAAATATACAATAAAAGTTGATTTTGGAGTTACTTGACGTTTACTTTATTACTCACAAAATGAAGGAATAGATTTTGCGCTTCAAACATATAACCTAGATGCCATTTTATTCCCGGCATATGTAGAGTCTACTCTTTCTGCAGAAGCAGGTTATCCATCAATTGCTTTACCAGCAGGATATATGGAAAACGAGCGTCCATTTGGTATTACTTTTGCTGGGACGGCATTTAGTGAGAGAACTTTAATGAAGATTGGTTATGCCTTTGAGCAAACAATAAAATTTCGGAAACCTCCTAGTTTAATATAGAAAGTATAGTTGTTTTTGATGTAAGAAAAGCAGAACTGATGAATAAAAAATATGTATGGGTAGTGGTAAAGTGAAGATTGGTAAATTTGGAGAGGTCAATAAATTAAGTATTAATACAATTAGGCATTATATGGACTTAGGATTGATTGTACCTGAAAAGAAGGGAGGGCATTATTTTTTTGATGAGAGTTGTCAAAACGATTTAGAGATTATTTTGGAATTTAAAGGGATGGGATTTAGTTTAAACGAAATTAAACAATTTTTTCCATATAAAAATTTTGGTAAATTCACGGATTATGAAAATGATACGTACTATCAATCTTTGTTTATGGATAAATATAAGCAGGTTGAGCAGGAAATAAATAATTTAGTAGAAATAAAGGACAATTTAAAGGCGAAATTAGATGAAATATTAGCGGAATCTAAAGGTCCAAGCTTAATGATGGGAATTGATTTAAAAGTACTTGATTTGCTGAAATGTTTAAGGTGTAGCGAAAAACTTATTCTTCAAGATGGGATCATTCATAGAAATCAAATTATGGAAGGAAAGTTGATTTGCGATTGTGGTGAAGAATATCTTGTTGAATCAGGTATTTTAAAAATTGGTAATGCATTTCAAGCAACTTCTGGCCCCCATCTTGAAGAATTTGTTCTTGAATATATACATGAAACTGATCCAGCTTATTTGGAAAATATGAAAAAAGTTGGAGAATGGTCAATGAGGAAACTAGGTCAATTAGACTTAAATAATAAAGTATTACTTGAGTTAGGATCCGTAGTTGGTTTTTTTCTGCGAAATGTTTTTCGGGAATTACCGGAAAATTGCTTGTATATTGCTGTTGATCGCAACTTAGAGCGGCATCGATTTTTAAAAGGTGTATTAGAGAGAACAGGTTTAAATAGAAACATGCTCTTTATTTGCGCTGATTTTTTACATATACCTATACAGGATCAATCTGTCGATGTCGTGATTGATCATTCAGGTACTAGTAATTACAGCTTCGAACATGAGGAGTTTTTGCTTCGCGAAGTGGATTTTCTATTTAAGCCTAATTGTTACATATTGGGATCATATATTGCTTTTAAAAATTTTAGCACCAAAAGCAAAATCGAAGCTAGATTTAGAGATAACTTTATAGCTAGAAAAATTAGGGGAAACATCACTGATTTAAAGTATATTCCTCTTGAGGAAAGGACTTCTGAATATATTAATCGAGGTGGAAAGTACGAAAATTTCTTTGTGCGGGGGAAGAAATTTATTCATATTCATTTTTGGGAAAAAGATAGGGTTAACCCTATCTTTTTTCATTTTTTCCTAAAAATTTATGGATTACACCTATTGATATTGGGTTCACCCGGCAGCTTAACATTTGTTGTATAAAAAGTTAAGTGAGGTGGAGGATTAATGGAAGCACTACAAATGAGTGTAAGTAATGAAAAGAACAAAAAAGAAATGAAAAACCTATTTCTCTATTCTACAGGAAAAACTATCTCGATATTTGGTACGGCTATTTATAACTTTGCGCTAGGATTATACGTTTTAAAGCAGACGGGCTCGGCGTTAAGCTTTGCAGTTACTCTTATACTAGGAATTATTCCGATGGTTATCATCAATCCGTTTGCTGGGGTGATTGCGGATAAGATCAATAAAAAGACATTAGTTATTTGTATGGATCTTCTTAGCGGAATCTTGTTGGTTTCCGTTTATATATTATGTATGAAATATGAATTGAATTTACTTATCATTTATGTCACTACGTTCCTGTTGACGGTGTTTACTACTTTCTTTGGAATAGGTTTAGAAGCTGCGAAGCCAAACATTGTATCTGAAAAAATGTTGATGAATATTAATTCCATTAGTAAAATAATCGACTCAATCTCTTCAATTATGGGACCTATGTTAGGCGGAATTGTTTTTGCTATCTTTGATATGAGAACTTTTATTATCATAAATGGAGTTTCTTTTCTCTTTTCTGGATTATCGATGATGTTTATTCATTTCAAGCTTTTCAATCACCAATTAAATGAAGATCATTTAATTGGGAAAATTCATTTGATTAGAGATATGAAGGATGGATTTAACTATATATTTGAAAGAAAGAGTATTAAAAACATGTTTATGCTCTTAATATTAATTAATTTTTTTCTCGGCTTTGCTGTGACTGTTCCACTACCGTATATGATTAATACAGTTCTAAAGTTTGGAGCAAAGGAGTTTGGTATGATCCAAGGGGCCTTTCCGCTAGGGATGATTATAGGAGCTTTATTAGTAAAGAAAATCACAGAAAGAATTTCCTATTCCATTCTTTTAAAATATATAAGCATCGCTTTATCGATTCTTATGATTTTATTAGGAGTTCCAGTTATGCTGAAAAGCTTACAACTGAACTCCATCGTTTTTACCTGTTATTTCATTGCTGTCTTGTTCTTGTTTGGGTTATTCATAGCGCTAATTGATATCCCTCTCGCTTATTTTATGCAAAAAGAGATTCCAGATGAATATAGAGGTAGAGTCCTAAGCATTGGCATTAGTATCGCGAAAATCATGCTTCCTATAGCGATGATTTCATCAGGAGCTCTATTAAATATCCTTCCTTCTTATGTCATGCCTATTGCAGGAGGAGTGTTATTCCTTCTATTAAATATGCGTTTAGCGAATAAGGTGAACTTTGAACTAATTTCAAAAAATATAAGTATTTAATTTGCTATAACGCCGGATTATTGTGTAATAAAAGTAGTGTTATAGTTGAAAAAATCCCCTTTCAGTATACTTAATAAAGAAATTTATCTGAAAGATAAAAGTGTATTTGATCATTTATAGATCAAATTTTTGGAACGTATGAAAGAATGAAAAAGGAAAAAGTGTTAGAAATGAAAACGTATATTGTAATTGGGGCTGGAATTCTCGGGGCATCTACTGCTTATCATCTTGCAAAAGCAGGAGTTCGAGTTACATTGGTTGATCGTCAAGATTTAGGGCAAGCAACGAATGCTGCAGCGGGGATTGTCTGTCCTTGGCTATCACTGATGTACAAAAATTATTGGATACGGCGTATTCATCTTCTAAAAATAAGCAGCTTTACAATATTTATGATGGAAAGCTTATAAAATTTCAACCAGATGGAGAAATTGGCCGGCATCCATATGAAGTTATGAATCCTGCTAAAGAAGTACCTGCTGATGTATTAAGACAGTTACTTAAAGATGAGAAGCTTACGAAAGCAGAATACAAAAGACTATTAAAAAATAAATGAGGTGCATTTTTTTGGGGATATATGGAGATAAGAATATATTTGCTATTCAATATGAATTTGAAGAGAATCCATTTCATGAAAATAGACTGATTGGTGAGACATGGGGGAGTTTTAAATTATTTGTTCATGGAAAAGATCTTTGCCAATATGAAAGAGAGAACATTGTAATGACTTTTCAATGGAATTTGCTTTATATTGTTGAATGGTTTAGTGAAAATCTTAAGTATATTTTGAGTGATAAACCATTCCCTCTTCCTGTTGAAGGGAAAAATTCTCTTGAGCTTATAGATAATTGCTTGTTGTTTGATTCAGACAATGATGATGAATTTGATGCATGGTTTGATAAAAAGCAAGAATGGGAGTTTCAACACTCTTGGTTTTCAAGTAGAGGTGGATCTTTTTTACCCGATGTATTTTTCAGAGGGGTTAACGGTAATATAGAGGTTGCATGGAATAATGAATCGACGTATTCTTCGGAAGGAATCATTTTCATTCATTCTAATGGAATTGAATATATATCAATTGAAATGTTTAATCATACTGTTAAATGTTTTATTGAGAATTTCTTGGATAATCTTCTACTTAATTCTAAACACAAACATGATGCCGAAATCGTTTGCAAAAAAGTAAAGAACTTAATTAAATAGTCGTTTTAATACTTTGAATCGTCATGTATCTTTAAGTTTTTTATAACTAAAATAATTTTATAGTTTTATAGTTAAAGATAATTCGATGTGATATGTTTTTAAGGTGGTAAGAGCTCGTCCAATTGGGTGAGTGGGAAATAACAAATGGAATTGTAAGGTATAACTAATCTTCTGTTTTTTTATGTGATCAATATTAAATCAAGAAATTTCATTTGGTTACACTTATCTCTGGCATATAGGATGACAGAATTTTTTGTTTTAATAATGTTTGTGTATGACATGAATAATTTATATTATCACTACTTTGATATTTTAAAGGGTATGCTATGCATACCCTTTTTTATTTAACAAAAAAATAGATATAATTAACAGAAGGAAATATAAAACATTTAGAAAAGTTAAGAAACTCCATTCAAAAGTTTCATCAAGTAGGAGAAGTAGCTGGTAAAATCCTTCTTGATGGGGCGAATAAAGTGTCAAGTAAGCTAGAAGAAGGGTATCCTTTGGTGAATCAAAAGCACAGGGCTTTGCAAATAAAATAGGAGATCTGTGGAACAAATGAAAAACAACAGTTAAAAATGCCTTTGTACAAGCATATAAACAGATAAAACATGCGATTAAAGCCTTACTGGATTATAAGTGGATTCCTGGAGGATAACCTTCTCTCTCACTAACAGGCGGAGGATCACACTTTCTGAAAGATGCTTATCAGTATACGAAAGAGACTGTGGAGAGGGTTTTTGGTAGTGGAGCTCTTAGATATGGAGATAGAAGAATATCGGATGAGCTGTACGACGAACTACGTAAGCAAACACCAACAGAGGAGTTAAGAGAATTAGTTAATAAAGATATTAATGATATGAAGGGAAAAACTGATTCTGCACTAGGAGAAATTATAACCAAAAAATTAGAAGCAAACCACATTGTATCGATGGATAAAATTGACAGTATGGAAGAGTTTGAGAAACTAACTACAGAGCAACAATTGCAGATTTTAAATAAACTAGATAATTTTATTGGAGGATAATTATGAAGAGCAATACCAAAGTTTTTATAGAGAGATTAGAAGAGTTGTTTGGAGAAGCAGATGCAATAAAAAAGATTAATACTAAAAATGGAGATACACCAATTCATGTGTTTTTTTATCGTGATTTACCTGAAGAAGGTATGATGACATCTATTACTTATGGACTATCAGAAGCAAACCATCCAAATTGGAAAAACGGAAAACCAGAAATTATTCTAACACTGGAGACTCAAGATGAAAGTTGGGGATTAGCAACAGCGTATTTTGCGTCACAATTTAAAGGAGAAAAAAGTTTCTCTTACGGTTCACTGTTTACTTTAGATACTCCTATTTCAAAAGAATCTGAAATGGTTGGGTTCTTTGTCTTTGCTCCTTCAATTCTAAGTAAAGAATACTCGGAAATCAAAACACCTGAGGGATCAATACATTTAGTTGGTATGTATCCAATCTATAGTGAAGAGATTAAATTATATCAAACGATAGGGTTGGAGCAGTTTTGGCAAAGGGAAGGTTTTGATTTATATAATGTAAAGAGAAAAAAATTAGTATAAATATGTTTTCTGTGATCATGAGGGAGAAATTCAATACACACCTGAAGAATTTAGAAAAATGGATTAACAAATATGCACTGTAGCTATATTGCATATGTATATGTGAAAGAGAACATTAAAAATTAAATAACCAAAGACGATTCAAACTAAGAATCGTCTTTGGTTGCTATTTCAAGGAAAGTGTTACTTTATTATATTTATCAAAAAGTTATTTTGAAGCTATCATATAACTACTTTTTAAGATAATAATTTGGATTTCTATTCATTTTTCTTAAAAA
>NZ_NUOT01000011.1 GCF_002584535.1 Bacillus cereus | reverse complement strand
CCGTCCCGAGCCACCATTTTGAAATCACAAGCCGGCTTAGCTCAATTGGTAGAGCAACTGACTTGTAATCAGTAGGTTGGGGGTTCAAGTCCTCTAGCCGGCACCACTTTCAAAATGAGCCATTAGCTCAGTTGGTAGAGCATCTGACTTTTAATCAGAGGGTCGAAGGTTCGAGTCCTTCATGGCTCACCATTTATTTTATAATTTTATGCGGGTGTAGTTTAGTGGTAAAACAAGAGCCTTCCAAGCTCTGGTCGAGAGTTCGATTCTCTTCACCCGCTTTTCTATTGGGGGCCTATAGCTCAGCTGGTTAGAGCGCACGCCTGATAAGCGTGAGGTCGATGGTTCGAGTCCATTTAGGCCCACCATTATTCCGCAGTAGCTCAGTGGTAGAGCTATCGGCTGTTAACCGATCGGTCGTAGGTTCGAGTCCTACCTGCGGAGCCATATAATATAGAGAAGTACCCAAGTGGCTCAAGGGGCTCCCCTGCTAAGGGAGTAGATCGCTAACGCGGTGCGAGGGTTCGAATCCCTTCTTCTCTGCCAGAAATTGGCCCGTTGGTCAAGTGGTTAAGACACCGCCCTTTCACGGCGGTAACACGGGTTCGAATCCCGTACGGGTCATACTTAAAGAGATAGCATAATCTGCTATCTCTTTTTTTATTTATCAATGATTTTGTTACGGTTCTGAAATACCATTAGCAACTAATAGTAAAAAAATAAAAATGGATAGTAGTATAAAAAATATGCCGTTAGATATAACACTGAAGATCATTATACTAGCGTTTTTTGTCTTAATTCCCAATATCAAAGCGACTATAAATCCAATGTCTATGATAGAGAATAAAACAATGCTAATCTGTAAATTGGTATTTGGATATAATCGTGTGATTACAAAAACTAATAGTGTAGCGACAAGTAAAGAAATAGTCCAAAGAATGGGCGTAGCTATTTTTCTGCTTTCCCGCATGTTATCCTCCATAATATCACCTCTTTCCACTTTCCTAAATTATATAATATTTCTGTTTCATTACACGCTGAATTAAGAAGAGCGAAGCAAGTGAATTTGTTTTGCCATAATAAATAAGACAAATATGAACGCTAAAAAACAAGTTGTAATGCTTTTTCACTTGTTTTTAAACAAAATAGCATTAAAAAAGAGAATGTTCAATCCTTCTAGAAATAGATGACCAGTGGTAGTGAAAGGCACTAAAATGATAAAATTACGGTAAAAGAAGTGAAAGATGAAAAAGATACGTCCGTTATTGATTTAAATCCTGAAAAGGGTAAGGGAAAAGATAAGAATCCGGTTATGTATATTGGGATTAACAAACTGCCATACAAGGTAAAGATTGTTGCTACAAGTGAAAATAACATATTTCATTCGGAACAAAATAACGGGAGTATCAAAAACTCGTAAAGAGAAAGCAAGCCTGCATGAAATTCAAATATTTTGTTTCATTCTTATTTAAGTGGATAGTTATTCAGGGAAAAAACAGACTTTGATACGTCTGTTTTTTAGTATACTTTTTTATGCTTTGAGCGTCTGACTAATAGAAAGGAGAGAGCGATGGAATATGAAAAAATGGAAGAGATAATTATACAAGCCTTCCGTAGCAGAAAAATAATCTTTTCATTATAACAAATCATATATTTTTATATTGAGACACGCTATAGAATGGAGTGATAATATGGATTTTGAAACTTTGTATCGAACCTATCAACCTTTAGTATACTCTGTCGCATATCGAATGCTTGGCTCTGTTAGTGATGCGGAGGATGTTGCACAGGATATACTTATGAAAAGTCAACATGTGAACCAAGAGCCAGTTAGAAATATGAAAGCGTATTTAATTAAGATGACGACGAACCATTGTTTGAATATACTACAATCAGCACGGAAAAAAAGAGAAATATATACAGGAGAATGGCTTCCTGAGCCGGAAATAGATACAGCGAAATTAAATCCTATGGAAACTATAATTCAAAGCGAAAGAGTATCCTATGCATTCCTTGTATTGTTAGAGAATTTAACTCCTGTTGAAAGAGCCATATTCGTTTTAAGGAAAGCACTTGGGTACAATTATCGTGAAATAGCTGAGCTTTTAAATAAATCAGAAGTAAATTGCCGAAAGATTTACAGCCGTTGCAAAGAGAAGATACAGTATGAAGTGTCAGTACATCCGCAGCAATCGATTCATACAGAAAAAATGGTACATACCTTTATCCAAGGTTCAGAAACAGGGAATTTTGAGGCGTTTATTAATCTGTTGAGAGAGGACGTAGCTCTTGTCACTGATGGAGGAGGTAAAGTGCGTGCAGCCATATTTCCGATTTTGGGCAAACAGCGTATCCAGACATTTTTGGAGGCAATTGTTTCAAAGGGATTCTTTCAAGTCGAACTTCTTCCAACTATCATAAATGGTCAAATTGGTATCTTAGCAAGGAATAAGGGATGTGCAGAGAAAGCTATATGTTTTGAGTGGGATGAAAGCCGAGAATTAATTAGAAGAATCTACATTGTAGTCAATCCCGATAAATTAAAGCATATTTCAGTTCTATAGTATAAAAATGAAAAGAAATCTTTATTTTTTTAAGATTTCTTTTTATTTTGTCACAAATTGAAAAGCTAATTTGTCTTATAAGTGACAGGGTATGAAAGGGATGCTATATATGTTTTCTTTTAGAAGGTCTGTCATGAACTACAATCATGATATGAAAAGATTTATGAAAGACATTATTCAATATCCTGACGCCAAAGTATAAATTAATTTTATTTTATGGAGGGACTATACAATGGAAACAAGGTTTTTAATGGGAAAGGTAAATCCAGAAGGTTATAAGGCAATGGCGGGATTAGAAAAATATTTGATGACTACAAGCATTGATGAGACATTGAAAGAGCTAATTAAAATCCGGGCTTCTCAAATCAATGGATGTGCGTATTGCATTGATCTCCATACGAAAGATGCACGAAAACTAGGGGAAACAGAGCAGCGTATTTATGCTCTTAATGCTTGGCGTGAGACACCGTTCTTTACAGAGGCAGAACGTGCTGTGCTTGCTTTGACAGAGGCGATTACACTAGTAGCGGAAACGCATATTCCTGATGAGGTATATGAAGAAGTAAGGAAATTCTTTGAAGAAGAACAAATTGCTGAATTTATTATGCAGATTGTTGCTATTAATGCATGGAACAGGATTGGAGTTGCCACTCGCTTAATGCCAGAAAAAAGTTAAAACTTTGATCCAAGAGAAAGCTATTCTTTCTGGAAATGTTGTTGAAAGGATAGCTTTTTTATTAGGTGTTATTTTAATTTTTAATAGACAAAACGATAGCAACACAGTAAAGCAGCCTTTTCACAATCTAAAGAAAAGGCTTTCATTTTGATGGATTCCAAGCCTGATATAATAACTTTCTACTGTGTGTGAAAAAGTTCACAAATAGGTCATAATTTGTGAATGAATTCACAATAACTTATGCTACAATATGAATGTAAGGAAGTTAAACAACATTAAATTAGTATTTTAATTAATTACTTAAACAATCATGATAAATGTGAACAATAGAGAGGGGAAATTACCATGAAAAAAGGTATCAATCGCGTAGTATTAGTAGGAACAGGTGCTGTAGGTTGTAGTTATGCTTACTCAATGATTAACCAAGGTGTAGCTGAAGAATTCGTACTTGTTGACGTAAATGAAGCGAAAGCAGAAGGAGAAGCAATGGACTTAAGCCATGCAGTACCATTCTCTCCATCACCAACAAAGGTTTGGAGCGGTAGTTATGCAGATTGTAAAGATGCAGATTTAGTTGTTATCACTGCTGGATTACCACAAAAGCCAGGTGAAACTCGCCTAGACTTAGTTGAGAAAAATACAAAAATCTTTAAGCAAATCGTTCGCGGTATTATGGATACTGGATTTGATGGTATTTTCTTAATCGCAACTAACCCAGTTGACATCTTAACTTATGTAACTTGGAAAGAATCTGGATTACCAAAAGAACGCATAATCGGTTCTGGTACAACTCTTGACTCTGCTCGTTTCCGTTATATGCTAGGTGATTACTTAGAGGTAGATCCACGCAACGTTCATGCATACATCATTGGTGAACACGGTGATACTGAACTTCCAGTATGGAGTCATGCAACTATAGGTGTACAAAAATTAGAAACAATCTTAGCGAACAACGAACAGTATAACCAAGATGATTTAGATAAAATCTTTGTAAATGTACGTGATGCTGCTTACCACATTATCGAACGTAAAGGTGCAACTTACTACGGAATCGGTATGTCACTACTTCGTGTAACAAAGGCAATCTTAAACAACGAGAACAGTGTACTAACTGTATCTGCATACCTTGAAGGTCAATATGGTGAGAAAGACGCTTATGTAGGTGTTCCAGCTGTTATTAACCGAGAAGGTGTACGTGAAATCGTTGAACTTGAGTTAAATGAAGAAGAAAAAGCGAAGTTCGCTCACTCAGTAAAAGTATTAAAAGAAACAATGGCACCAGTACTTTAAGATAATTGATAAATGATTTAGAAGCGGGAAACTGCTTCCTGCTTCTGAATTTTATATATAACCTCATACAAATTCCTTTTCCAGTTCCCTTGTATATCCCAAAAGTATACCTCCTTTACTGGATAAGGGGCGTTTATAACAAAAAGCATTCTATTGCCCATAGAGTGCTTTTTGTTATTTTTTAAAATAAACCGCTTTCAATGAATATTCGTCAAAATTCGATATATTTAACGGAAAATTAAAATGTTCCCTTTAATTTCCGCGAAAAAACGTATATTTATTTAAAAATGCACAAGGATATTTCAGTATTTTAACGAATGTTTACAAAGTAATAAAAATTCTGTCATCTTAGTGAGGTGAACATATTGAGTGTAACAAATTGTATGGAAGAAAGTGTGTATGAATTTCACACAAAACAGTGTTATGAGAGCTATAACATATTTGGCGCGCATCCTGTAGTAGAGGATGAAATACAAGGCGTACGATTTACAGTATGGGCTCCTCATGCGAAAGCTTTGAGTGTAGTTGGCGATTTTAATGATTGGAATATTGACGAGCATAAGATGCGAAAAATGACAGAAGAGGGTATTTGGTCATTGTTTATACCACATTTGGAGGAAAAAGAGATATACAAGTATGCGATTGAAACCAAAGGTGGCGAAACAATTTTAAAAGCAGATCCTTATGCAACATATGCAGAAGTAAGACCAAACACGGCATCTGTTATTTTTGATATAAGGGGATATAAATGGAATGATAGAAATTGGTTCCGAAAGAAGAAACGAAAAGTAAGTTATAAGGAAGCAATGGCAATTTATGAGTTGCATTTTGGTTCATGGAAAAAGAAAGAAGATGGCTCTTTGTATTCATATAGAGAAATGGCAGATGAGCTCATTCCTTATGTAGCAGAACATCAATTTACACACATTGAAATTATGCCGCTTGTCGAACATCCATATGACCGTTCATGGGGATATCAGGGAACCGGATATTATGCAGTGACAAGTCGATTTGGTACGCCTCATGATTTCATGTATTTTGTCGATGAATGTCATAAATATGGAATCGGTGTCATTTTAGATTGGGTACCAGGTCATTTTTGTAAGGATGCTCACGGTTTGTATTTATTTGATGGGGCACCAACTTATGAATATAAAGATTTGGATGTAAGGGAAAATCGTATTTGGGGAACAGTGAATTTTGATTTAGGAAAACAGGAAGTGCGAAATTTTTTAATTTCAAATGCATTGTTTTGGATGAAATATTACCATATTGACGGCTTTCGCGTCGATGCAGTTGCAAATATGCTGTATTGGGAAAAAGAAGGAAGGCAGCAAAGTAATGAGTATGCGGTTTCCTTTTTACGAGAGTTAAACGAGGCAGTATTTGCAGAGGACGAAGAATTTCTGATGACTGCAGAAGATTCGACAGCTTGGCCACTTGTGACCGCTCCAACTTATGAAGGGGGATTAGGATTTAATTATAAGTGGAATATGGGCTGGATGAATGATGTGTTGAAATATATGGAGTGTGCACCGGAATATCGGAAATATATTCATGAGAAAATGACATTTTCTTTGCTCTATGCTTACTCCGAAAACTTTATATTACCGCTTTCTCATGATGAAGTCGTTCACGGGAAAAAATCATTGTTAAATAAAATGCCGGGAGACTACTGGGAAAAGTTTGCGCAGCTTCGCTTATTATACGGGTATTTCTTTGCACATCCAGGGAAGAAATTGCTCTTTATGGGCGGAGAATTTGGTCAATTTGATGAATGGAAAGATCTCGAGGATCTAGATTGGAATTTACATGATTTTGAAATGCATTGTTATATGCATGATTACTTTAAAGAGCTCATAGCATTGTATAAGCGATCAAAACCACTTTGGCAGCTTGATCACTCACAGGAAGGCTTTCAATGGATCGATGCTGACAATAATGAGCAAAGTATATTTTCGTTTATTCGTAAAGGAGATAAAGAGGAAGACGTTCTTGTTGTTGTATGCAATTTTACAAACATTGTGTACGAAAATTATAAAGTGGGCGTACCAGAATTCCAATATTATAACGAAATTTTAAATAGTGATGATGAAATATACGGCGGCTCAGGGCAGGTGAATAAAAAACGGCTGAAGGCAATAGGCGAGCCGTATCATAACCAGTCTGTTCATGTAGAAATAACAATTCCACCATTTGGTGTATCTATTTTAAGACCAGTGAAAACGAGAAAGGGGAGCAAAAAACAAAATGGTACAAAAGCAGACGTGCGTAGCAATGTTACTAGCAGGAGGAAAGGGTAGTCGTTTAAGTGCTTTAACAAAGAATTTAGCCAAGCCAGCTGTTCCGTTTGGTGGTAAGTACCGAATTATCGATTTCACATTAAGTAATTGTGCAAATTCTGGTATTGAAACCGTTGGGATTTTAACCCAGTATCAGCCACTTGAGCTTCATAGCTATATTGGAATCGGTAATGCTTGGGATTTAGATCGTGTGAATGGCGGCGTGACTGTATTGCCCCCGTACTCGGAATCTTCAGGCGTGAAATGGTATACAGGAACAGCAAGTGCAATTTATCAAAATTTAAATTACTTACATCAGTATGATCCAGAATATGTTCTGATTTTATCAGGGGATCATATTTATAAAATGGATTACAGTAAAATGCTAGATTACCACATTGAAAAAGAAGCAGACGTTTCGATTTCTGTTATTGAAGTACCTTGGGATGAAGCAAGTCGATTTGGAATTATGAATACGAACGAAGACATGGAAATTGTTGAGTTTGAGGAAAAACCACAGTTTCCAAAAAGTAATCTTGCCTCGATGGGTATTTATATTTTTAATTGGGCCGTGTTAAAAGAATATTTAGAGATGGATGCAAGAAATCCAGAATCTAGTAATGATTTTGGAAAAGATGTCATCCCGCTTTTATTAGATGAAGAGAAAAAGCTCGTGGCTTACCCATTTGAAGGGTATTGGAAAGATGTTGGAACTGTAAAAAGCTTGTGGGAAGCAAATATGGACTTGCTTCGTGAAGAATCGTCTTTACATTTAAATGATCATAGTTGGCGTATTTATTCAGTTAATCCGAATGAACCACCACAGTATATTGCTGAAGGGGCGAAGGTGGAAGAATCATTAATTAATGAAGGATGCGTTATTGAAGGGGATGTAAAACACTCAGTTTTATTCCAAGGCGTGACGGTTGGAGAGGGAAGTATGGTGATCGATTCGGTCATTATGCCGGATGCATGCATTGGTAAAAATGTTATCGTGGAAAGAGCAATTGTTGGATCAGGTATGGTCATTGAAGATGGGACAATTATTCGTCCAGAAAAAAATATCGATGATGTCGTACTAATAGCTGAGGGGAAATAGAAAAGGGGGATGAGATGAATGGGAGAATCAATGTTAGGAATTATTAATGCAACAGGGAGTTTTCCTTCCTTAAAGAAAGTAACAGGGCATCGTTCACTGGCAGCACTACCATTTGGAGGACGTTATCGTCTCATTGATTTTATGCTTTCGAATATGGTTAATTCTCATATTCATAGTGTAGCGATTTTTACAAGTCATAAAAATCGTTCCTTGATGGATCACCTCGGATCAGGAAAGCAATGGGATTTAGATAGAAAACGCGATGGCTTATTTTTATTTCCTCCGAATTGCCAATGCGATCAAGATGAGTTTGGTTCTTTTGCTCATTTTAGAAGACATATTGACTATTTTCTGCGCAGCAAACAAGAGTATGTTGTCATTACAAATAGTCATCTTGTTACAGCGATAAATTTTCAAGCAGTATTAGAGAGACATATACATACGGAAGCAGATGTTACGGAAGTGTGCCATGAAGGAGTTCCCCTGCAAACCTATGTGCTTAAGAAACAGCTATTATTAGATTTATTTGAAACATATAAAGATATGGAGCATTATAGTTTATTTGATGTTGTTAGAGAAAAACAGGGGAAATCATTGTACATTGGAACATATGAACATACAGGATACGTAGCTGTCATTGATTCGATTGAAAGCTATTATAAGCATAGTTTAGAAATTTTGCAGCCTTCTATTTGGAAGCAGTTATTTACGAAAGAAGCACCAATTTTTACAAAAGTAAAAGATGAGCCACCAACGCGTTATATAAAGGGAGCAAATGTACAAAATACAATGATCGCAAATGGCAGCGTCATTGCAGGGAAGGTTGAGAATAGCGTTGTCTTCCGTTCTGTAAAGGTTGGAGAAGGTTCAGTGATTCGCAATAGCATTATTATGCAAAAGAGCCAAATTGGAGATAATTGTATATTAGATGGTGTTATTATTGATAAAGATGTTAAGATTGAGGATGGTGTAGTTTTAACAGGAACGCCTGAACAACCACATGTTTTGGAAAAAGGTAGTGTCCGAAGTCAAAATATTACGAGTTATTCTTGAAATCTCAATATAAATGAAAACATTCTTTTTTTAGGTGAAGAGAGTGTCCTGCCTTGCATAGAAGTGGGCAGTACCTTTTTTGGCCCCATGCTAAGTTAAAACGAAAGAAGCAAGCAAATAGAGGGTATCTTTTGTTTTTTTATGGCGTGGATTATATGTTGAAAAATGAAAATGAATTTATATAGCCGGTGAAATCCTATCTAATAGGGATTCACTGGCTCATCATGATATGAATTTAAAATTCGAAGGGAGGAAGCTGTAAGAAGGGCGGCACAGAGTGTACACGCTTTTCAGGCAGTGGAACAACACGTGAATATTTTATTTGCAGTATCAGAATGCGTACCGTTTATTAAATCAGGAGGCCTAGCAGATGTAGCGGGTGCACTTCCAAAGGAACTCAAAAAATTAGGAGTGAACGTTCGCATTATACTTCCGAACTATAGTCTTATTCCTGCGCACTTGCGAGAAGCATGTACGCTTCACAAAGTAATCCATGTTCAGCTCGGTTGGCGAAATCAATATTGCGGGATTTTAAAAGGAGAGCAAGACGGGATTACGTATTATTTAATCGACAATGAATATTATTTTAAAAGGGATTCTCTTTATGGTCATTATGATGATGGAGAACGTTTTTCGTTCTTTTCTAAAGCAGTATTAGAGTGTATGCCGCACCTGGATTTTGAAGTGGATATCCTTCATAGTCATGATTGGCATACCGCGATGGCGAATTTTTTACTGCGTGAAAAGTATGGGGACAACCCGTTATATCAACATATTAAAACCGTTTATACGATTCATAATTTGCAGTTTCAAGGTGTATTTTCTCGTGAGGTTATGCATGATTTATTGGAGCTTGGTGACGAATATTTTCATAGTGAACAGCTTGAATTTTATGGGAACGTTAACTTTATGAAAGGGGGCATCATCGCTTCCGATCGTATTACAGCGGTTAGCCCTACGTATAAAGAAGAGATTCAATATGAATTTTTTGGCGAAAAGCTAGATGGTTTACTGCGTAAATATAATGATAAGCTGAGTGGGATTGTAAATGGTATTGATACGAGCGTATATAATCCGAAAACAGATGCATTTATAACTGCGCAGTATGATGCAGAGTCGCTATGTGATAAGCAAGAAAATAAACGTGCACTGCAGCGCTACTTTGGTTTGCCAGAAAAAGAAGATACGCCAATTATTTCGATGGTAACAAGGTTAACAAAGCAAAAAGGCCTTGACTTAGTACGTACGGTATTTCATGAAATGATGGAAGATGATGTACAATGCATCATTTTAGGATCAGGAGATTCTGAATATGAGCAGTTTTTCGAATGGATGGCATATGAGTATCCAGAAAAAGTGAAAGTGTATATCGGATTTAATGAGGAGTTAGCACATCAAGTATATGCAGGCAGCGATTTATTTTTAATGCCGTCATTATTTGAACCGTGTGGTCTTGGGCAGCTTATTGCACTGGCATACGGTGTAATCCCAATTGTAAGGGAAACAGGGGGATTGAATGATACAGTTCAGTCTTATAATGAGAAAACGGAGACCGGAAATGGTTTCAGCTTTAGAAATTTTAATGCTCATGACATGTTATATACGGTTCGTCGTGCGCTTACGTACTATCATAATAAACCGGTATGGGATCAGCTTGTCAAACAGGCGATGACAGAAGATTATAGCTGGAAAAATTCGGCTCTCGCATACAAGGAACTATATAAAAGTTTGCTGAAACACTCTTAGGTGGTGAAAAGATGTTTACTCATGTTGAAAGCTTTAAAGCAGCTTTTTTAGAAAAACTAGAAACGATGTATGGAAAAAGTTTCAAAGATTCTACAAGTCGTGATCAGTATAATACGCTTGGTCATATGGTACGTGAGTATATGAATCAGCACTGGATTGCAACAAATGAAAGGTACCGGACCGGGAATCAAAAGCAAATGTATTACTTATCTATTGAATTCTTACTCGGTCGTTTGCTTGGTAGTAACTTGCTGAATCTAGGAATACGTGATGTATGTGAAAAAGGTATTTCAGAACTTGGGGTTTCATTGAAGGAATTGGAGGAAAGCGAAGCGGACGCAGGGCTTGGAAACGGAGGACTAGGCCGCTTAGCAGCCTGTTTTCTTGATTCACTTGCATCGTTAAATCTTCCAGGACACGGATGTGGTATTCGGTATAAGCATGGCTTGTTTGATCAAAAAATTGTCGATGGATATCAAGTAGAATTGCCTGAACAGTGGCTTCTTCATGAAAATGTTTGGGAAGTAAGAAGGCATGATCAAGCAGTGGAAGTGAGTTATTTTGGACAAGTGGAAGCCGTACAAATTAATGGGCGCTTAGAGTTTCGACATACTGACGCAGAAGTTATTATGGCTGTTCCTTATGATGTTCCGGTTGTTGGATATGAAACAGATACTGTGAATACACTTCGGCTTTGGAACGCAGAGCCAGTTTCCTTCCCGCAAAACTGCAAGGATATTTTGAAATATAAACGTGAAACAGAAGTGGTATCAGAACTTTTATATCCTGATGATACGCATGATGAAGGGAAAATACTTCGGTTAAAACAACAATATTTTCTCGTATCAGCGAGCTTGCAAAATATCGTTCGTTTGCATCGTGAACGCAACGGAACGCTTCGCAATTTACATGAGAAAATTGCGATTCATATCAATGATACACATCCAGTTCTTGCGATTCCTGAACTGATGCGCATTTTATTAGATGAAGAAAAGCTTGCTTGGGAAGAGGCTTGGTATATTACAACTCATACGATTTCTTATACGAATCATACGACTTTATCAGAAGCGCTTGAGAAGTGGCCGATTCATATTTTTAAACCGTTATTACCACGGATTTATATGATTATTGAAGAGATTAATGAACGCTTTTGTCATGAATTGTGGGAGCGTTATCCGTATGATTGGAAGCGGATTGAAGATATGGCGATTATCGCGCATAATCTTGTCAAAATGGCACATTTAGCAATTGTCGGAAGCTATAGTGTAAATGGTGTTGCAAAAATTCATACGGAAATCCTAAAACAACGTGAAATGCGGTTGTTTTACGAGTTTTTCCCAGACAAATTTAATAATAAAACAAATGGAATTGCTCATAGACGATGGCTCATGAAAGCAAACCCACAGCTTACGAATCTCATTTCAGAAGCGATTGGAACGGAGTGGAAGAAGCAACCTGAAAAGTTACAATTGTTGCAAGATTATCGGTATGATACTGTTTTTCAAGACAAGTTACACTCTGTAAAGCAGCACCGTAAAAGTATTTTGGCTGAGAGAATTGCAAATAAGATGGGAATTGTTGTGGATCCAAATTCTATTTTTGATGTACAGGTAAAACGATTGCACGCTTATAAAAGACAATTATTAAACGTATTACATATTTTATATTTGTACAATCGTTTAAAAGACGACACAAGCTTTTCATTTTATCCGCGCACATTTATTTTCGGCGCGAAAGCATCACCAGGCTATTATTATGCGAAAAAAATTATTAAATTAATAAATGAACTTGCCAGAAAAGTAAATGAAGATCCGTATGTGAGTCAATATATGAAAGTTATCTTTCTAGAAAACTATCGTGTTTCACTTGCGGAAGATATATTCCCAGCAGCAGATGTAAGTGAGCAAATCTCAACAGCAAGTAAAGAAGCATCAGGAACAGGAAATATGAAGTTTATGATGAACGGTGCCATTACACTCGGAACGCTGGATGGTGCTAATATTGAAATAAGAGAAAGAGTTGGGGACGAAGCCTGTTTTATCTTCGGATTAACGGCGGAAGAAGTACTGCATTATTATCAAAATGGTGGATATCGTGCGAACGACTACTATCATCACAATATGCATATTAAAAAAGTAGTTGACCAATTAACAAATGGTTTCTTCACAAATGCTGGCGCTGAATTTGAAGCAATTTATGATTCTCTTGTTATCCAAAATGATGAGTATTTTGTTCTTCGTGATTTTAGTCCATATGCAGAGCGCCAAGAAGATGTAGGGAGAGCATACGAAAACAGAAGAAAGTGGTTAGAGATGTCGATCATCAATATTGCACAATCTGGGCACTTTGCGAGTGACCGTACGATTTTACAATATAGTAATGAGATTTGGGGTATTGGTGATATGGTTAAGCTTTCGTGAACTGAATATGAATACTCCCCCACTCAACTTTGTTTGAAGTAGGGGTACTCTTTCGGTAAAATCTGATAGAAATAAGATAAGGTCCCTTGCGAAGATGCGGAGGGGCCTTTATTAAACGATTACATAGGTCTCTCGAAATGTTCGAAAAAATAAAGAAGAAACTGGTAGCTTATTAGCAAAGACGATGGAAACAACAAAGGAAGGTAAGTCTTTTGTTTGGTCCGTTATATTTCAGGAGAATCAAAAAGCTTGGAAACCTCCAAGCTTTTTGATTTTTTTTAGCTTGCTACTAAATATAACATATCAATTTCACTGTATTCCTCTGTAGCAAAGTATGAGACTACAAATAATAGAACGAGAAAAAGTAAGTTTTCAGTCAATTCTTTCTTATAATTATCTCGTAATGAAACAACTAGATATTAGTCTTTTGTGGTAAGTAATCATATCCAATTGAAGTAACTAAGTAATTTTCTTCATATGAAATGGATACACTTAGTTTATTATTTTTATCGTCGTTTGGATGACCATTAATAAAAATAATTTGTATAGTAGGTTCTAATTGATAACTAGTTACAACCATTTCAACACCTAAGTCTTTTTTTATTGTAGCAATAGCTACTTCCTTTGATTTTTGTATCATTGCTTCTTTTTTTTGTTCTTGTTCTTTAGCTTCGTTTTTTTGCTTTTCTTTCATGATATATACTCCTCCTATAATAATAAGTAGTGTGATGAAAACAGAAAGGGAAATGTTCTTTTTTTTCAATATATTACCTTCTTTCTGAAAAAATAGTCTGCAATAAGGATATAATATTTTACATAGAAATTTTAGCTGTATATATCATATAAGTAGCGATAGAATGCAAAAAACTTTATTCTGGTCTTTAATTAGTTGCTGGACTTGTATAGTATTTATTTTTATATTTTCTTTGACTCCTTTTAGTTATTATTTCGGGAAGTTTACAGGGATACCTCCAGAGTATTTTGCGATTGGTGTGCTGTTTGGATCTTTTATCATAAGTATGATAGGTTTACAAGGAGTACGGAGTGGTAAAACAGCTTTTATCGGTATTTTAAATTTACTAATTAATGTGGGGCTTTTTGTTTGGCTGATATGTATCACATTATTGAATACGCTATTTGGATGGATTCATATTTAGAATAATAATGAACGGTGATTGATATTACCGTTTTACTAACTGCTAGCATAAATAAAATTCATACGATTTATAGAATTATAGGGTAACAGATCCGTTCGTATAAAGTACTTCTTTTCTTTTGCAGATTTAGTGATGTATCATTATTAAACTAGATAGTTAAACTGCTTGTAAAAACCTGATTGATGAGGGCCAATAATCAGTGGGGATGAAGAAAAAAACGCTGATTAAAGTGTCACTTTATGAAGGAGAATGAGTTGAATTCATAAAGTAAAGGTAGGTAAATCAAAAACGGCTTGGAAACTTCCAAGCCGTTTTTGATTATTTCACTATAGAGATATAAGGTGTCACCGAGTATAACATACCAGTCCCACCATATTCGCCTGTAGCAAAGTATGAGAATGTAAAGAAACCTGTAACTGCAAACAATAATACTAGAAAAAGTGCAAAGAAATATTTTAGCATGTTTGGTCCCCTCATCCAGAAGTAGTTACATAGATTATTATAGTATACCGGTATGTTGTTTCCAAATGTTTCCGTATCAAAAATGAGAAGTCAGACATGTTTTGTATGTTGTCATGGCGTGATTGTTGGCGATAGATTTTGTATTTTTCGTAAATGTCATGTTGTGATGAACATGTGTATACTCCCAGTCACGGTCATTAAAATGCACTTTGCGCGGGGGAAGAAGCGGGACGACATCGAATAAATTAACGAAGCGAAAGCTGCTTGCGACTTGCATGTTGTAATAGTTTCGAAAAGTAATATCACCGACTTTTGGAGAAGCGAAGGTATAGAGACCGTATTGTGCAAACGCAGTGTTCACTCGCGCGTCTAATATGTGTAGTGTGGCAAGTGCTCCGCCGAGACTATGTCCTGTGGCAAGCAGTTTTTTATGTGATGGTAAGGAGACAAGCATATCCATAATTGGATCACGGCAAGATTCATAAATAGAGAGAAATCCGTTATGAACATTTCCGCTATTTAAGGCGTATGGATAAGGTTTTTGGTTCACAAGTGAATCAATAATCCACTCTAAATCAGTTTGTGTTCCCCGAAAGGCAACGACGATGGTATCCTCAGATTCTAATATGAAGCCAAACCATTCTGTTGTTTGAATGACCTTTGCTTGAAAGCCTTGTACATATTGAAATCCATCCGGTATTTGAAAAACGCCATTTTGTTTATATTGATCATATGTTAATTCACAGCATGAAGCTAATAATATGGCAGTATCTTTATCAAAAGATAAAGGAGCACGTATCAAGGAAGCCCCTCCTTAAGAAATAGTAATAGTTCAATATATGAGTGAAAGGGAATAATCATTCTTTGAGGAAATTTGAAGCAATTTAATACTTGAACCTACAGTTACGTGAGGTAGTATGATTTGAGTAACCATATCGGTAAAACAATGTAGGGGGGAATAACGGATGAGTAACAATGAAAATTATTCAATTGGAGAGTTTTCTAAAAGAACAGGCACATCAATACGAACGCTACATTATTATGATGACATCGGATTACTTAAACCGGAAAAACATCCTAGGTCTGGGCATCGAATATATGTAAATAAAGATATCTTAACGTTGCAAAAGATAGTGAGTCTTAAATTTTTAGGATATAGTCTAGAGGAAATATGTGTAATGATCAATATGTCTAGCTTTAATGAAAGCTTAAAAGAAACATTACAACGCCAAAAAACAGCCTTTGAAGAAAAAAAGGAACATATTGAAACTTCTTTGAAAGCCATTAATCGGACAATTACGTTATTAGAAGATGAAGGGCAAGTAGATAGTAATATTTTAATGAGTTTAATTCGTAATATACAAAAAGAAAGTGAACAACGCCTATGGCTTGAGGAATACATGGATAAGAAAGCCGTTGATCGATTATACGATAAATCTGAAGAAGAGATGGTCGCATTGGATAAAGAATTTATTCAGTTGTCGAAAGAAGTGAAAAGATTATTTGGGAAGCCAGTCCATAACCCAGAGGTGCAAAAGCTTGTTAATGAACATATGAAGGCAACGCTTCAATATGTAGGAAAGGATGCTTTACACACTTTGGGTAACTTAGAAAATATAGAAGATCAGTATGAGGATATGATTCCGTCCCCGTATACAAAGGAAGAAGAGGCGTGGTTAAATGAAGCGATGGAGTATTATATGATTCAAAATGGGATGTACAGTCCCGCAAGAGAAGAAGATAAGTGAAAAAACAATCGCTACGCCTTATGACGTAGCGATTTGTTTTTTATTCTTTCCCATCTAGAAGTCGACCAAGTCCACCTAAAACGCTACCTTCCCCGCTGCTTTGAGCTGCAGGATTTGTAAGACGCGCTGCTAAACGGCTAAGTGTTAAGGATTGAAGCCAAACTGTTCCTGGTCCTTCTAACGTTGCGAAGAATAACCCTTCTCCGCCAAATAAAGCAGTTTTTACATTGCCTACAAATTGAATATCATAGTCAACATCTCTTGTCATTGCAACAAGACAACCTGTATCGATGCGCAGTTTTTCGCCAGGCTTTAGTTCACGTTTGTACACAGTGCCACCTGCATGCATGAAAGCGAGTCCATCACCTTCAAGTTTCTGCATGATGAAGCCTTCTCCGCCGAAGAAGCCGCTACCAATTTTTTTCGTGAATTCAATTCCGATAGAAACACCTTTTGCAGCGCAAAGGAATGCATCTTTTTGGCAAACTACTTTGCCTTGATACTCTCTTAAATCAACTGGAACGATTTTCCCAGGATACGGTGCAGCAAATGATACATGACGTTTGCCATGACCTGTATTTGTAAATACAGTCATAAACATACTTTCACCCGTAACAAGACGTTTTCCAGCTCCCATTAGTTTACCGAATAGGCCACTAGACTTTCCGCCACCGTCGCCGAAGATGGTTTCCATTTCAATATAGTCTTCCATCATCATCATTGCGCCAGCTTCTGCAATTACGCTTTCTTCTGGATCTAATTCAATTTCAACGAACTGCATATCATCGCCGTATAATTTATACTCAATTTCATGTGCTTTCATTATTTTCACCTCATATGTAGTGGATACTCATATTGTACAGAATTTAAAGAGATTAGAAAACAATCATTTTGCTAATTTTTAACAAAAAGTCATTTTAATTTTTCGACATGTAAGTTGCTGCTACGAAGAACAAAAGGTGACATTTACTTGCATTCTCCTTTTGTTTTTTACAGGGCAGGGGCTAAAAAGAGTCTGAACGTTTCTATGCAAGGCTGGATGCTCTCTCCCGCCTCAAAAAAGGTTTTCTACTAGTTTATATAGTTTACATATTTTGTGAAGTTTTAAAAAAATACTGAAATGAAAGTGTTCTCATTTGACGTTTTTGATAGAGCGTGATATAGTGAAATCACTATTGAGCTACATAATGTGGTACGGAAATAAAGCGTGTTTAATTCAAGGCGTTAGGTCTGAGATACATTCATGTCCTTTATATCCACCTTTTCATGTGGATTCATAGTTTCATTTTTATTTAGGAGGTACATGACATGCAAACAGGTAAAGTTAAATGGTTTAACAGCGAAAAAGGTTTCGGTTTCATCGAAGTTGAAGGTGGAGACGATGTATTCGTACATTTCTCAGCTATCCAAGGCGACGGCTTCAAAACTTTAGAAGAAGGTCAAGAAGTTTCTTTCGAAATCGTTGAAGGTAACCGTGGACCACAAGCTGCTAACGTTACAAAAAACTAATTAGCTAGCGAGAAAAAGCATTCCGAATTTCGGAATGCTTTTTTTATTCTTTTGAACTAGATTCATTCGGAGATAATTCCCCTTTAAAGGTGCGCTCTTCAAAATCATCAAGCATCTGCTCATATTCTTCATGTTCTTCTGTCGCATACACCTGTGGGTTCTTCCCATACATATCTGTTCCGATGAAGTTTTCAAAGTCTTCTACGTAACCGCGTGGCTCTTCGGCATCCATATACATCTCATCAAAATTCTTCGAGTCGCGGCGTTCTAAATCAGATGGCGTTTCTGATGTTCCATATAAAGCAACATCTTGCCAAGCATCCTCTGCATCATATCCAACGGCACTGTCCATATCGTATTTGCCAAACGGTGGCTCTACCAATTCTTCTTCAATGGGACGTGCACCTAGGTTTAATTTATTTGTCGTATGTTCAATACAAGTTGTAGCAGTCGGCATGGCTTCTAATCTTTCCAGCGGGATTTCTTCACCAGAAACTTCGCAAACCCCGTATGTGCCAGCTTCAATTTTTTGCAGGGCATCCTTTGTATCTTGCAGTTGCTTATGCCAAAATTCAATAAGTCCAAAGTCTTTTTCGCGTTCATATAATTCGGTAGCCATATCGCCAGGGTGATTATCATAAGCCGATAATTCTCCAACAGATTCCCGTTCAGAAGCACGGTCTGTCCCTTCATGATTTTGCAGCGTTTGTTCTAACTCTTGTTGTTGCTTTTCTAAAATAGACTTAAAATGATTGATTTGTTGTGGAGTTAACATAGTATCCACCTTCCTACAATTCGGTTTCTTTATGTAGTATGAGCTGGATTACAGGAAATATGAGGAGGAATTTAGGAAGGTAATGACATCGCCCATATATTGAAAAAGCACCGATATATTTTGAAATTGAAAAAAGGAGCTAACTAGCAGCTCCTCTTCTATAGAAAATATCCAAGCAATAGGCCCATTCCCATTAAAAATCCAAAGATTGTATTTGTTTTTGCAGTTGCAATCATTGCAGGTGCCATTTCCATTGGAATACTTTTTCCGATAAATCCTTTTGTTGCTTTAAATGCTTTCGGTGCACTTAGGAATACGATTAGCATCCATGGAGAGACGATTCCGACAATCATTAGGGCAATCGTCCAAATGTATGAAACGATAAACATAGATGCAAGGACACCAATTGCGTTTTCACGTCCAACGATAATTGCTAAGGTGTTACGACCGTTTTCTTTATCACCATCTAAATCACGAATGTTGTTAGAAAGTAAAATTGCACCAATTAAAATCGAATTTGGAATAGATACTAAAATAATTTCTGATGTTACAGTGCCAGTCTGAATGAAGAAAGAAATACCAATAATAATAACACCCATAAATAATCCTGCTGTTAATTCTCCAAATGGTGTATAGGCAATTGGAAGGGGGCCGCCTGTATAAAGGTAGGCAACGGCCATACAAACAAGACCGATTGCAGCAAGCCACCAGCTAGAATTCATACAAATATAAACGCCCAATAGCATTGCGATACCGAAAAATCCAAATGCTAAGTTCAATACTGTTTTTGGCGGAATCCCGTCGCGAACAATTGCACCGCCGATACCAACTGAACCTTCATGATCTAATCCTCTTTTATAATCAAAGTATTCATTGAACATGTTTGTTGCTGCTTGAATGAGAAGACAGGCAAGAAGCATGATAAAGAAAAGAGGGAGATGTATTTGATTAATACCCCCTACTTGCATTGCATAAGCTGTTCCGATAAAAACAGGAACAAAAGCTGCTGTTAATGTATGAGGACGTAATAAACTCCACCAAATGCGCCAACCCGTTTGTTTACTTGGTTTTGGCGACATAGAAGGGGAATTCGTTTCGACTTTCATTTCCATGTTGAATCCTCCTTGTCACATAATATACACAATTAAGTGTAGGAAAAGCAGCATTTAGTGTCAACGTTTATTTTCTAGGAAGAGAAGGGGAATTTCTCAGAAATGCTAAACGTTGACAGGGCTTTCGTTTGAGGTGTATCTTAAAATCAAGCGTATTTATGACTATTTTTCGCCCATAGGGGGGAGATTCTGTGATTCAGACGAAACAAAAAGATTTACAAGAAGTACTAATTACAGCTATTACACGTGCGACGAATGAAAAAACATTGGTCAGTTTTGTAAAGCAAATAGATTGGATGGATCCACTTCTTTTTTATGCAGCAGGAAAAAGGATTGCATCCGAAAATAGATGTTATTTTGCAGATCCGGCTCAGCATGTGATATTTGCTGGAATTGGCTCTGTTTTCACTATAGCAAATTCTTCTGACAAACGCTTTCAAGATGCTCGCGAAGAGTGGAGTAAAGTGCAGAAGAATGCAATTGTTCAAAGAGAAGAGTATGAATTTGGGACAGGACCACTTTTATTTGGTGGCTTTTCATTTGATCCAGAAAAAGAACAAACGGATCTTTGGAAAGAATTTAAAGATACAACATTGTCGTTACCAGCTTTTCTTTTAACAGTCAAAAATGAAAAAGCATGGTTAACGATAAATACATTTATTTCAGCTGAAGATTCGGCACAGATAATTTATGAAGAAATTGTTTCTTTGGAAGAAAGAATTTTACAAGAATGCAAAGGCCAGCTTACAGAGGAGAAGTTAACAGTAACTTCTAAAGTAGAAGTTGACCCAAAGGGCTGGATGAATGCAATTGTAAAAGTACAGGATGAAATGAAAAAAGGAAGCGTACAAAAGGTTGTATTAGCACGGGAATTAAAACTAACGATGAACCAAAATATTGATTCTGCTCGTGTTTTAGAAGCACTCCGCATTGGTCAGCCAGATTGTTACGTATTTTCCTTTGATTATAAAGGGGCATGCTTCTTAGGAGCAACGCCTGAGAGATTAATTCGAAAAGAAGGAAAGAAATTTACATCCATGTGTCTTGCTGGTTCGATTGGTCATGGTAATTCTATAGAAGAAAGTAAACAAAATGGTGCGATGCTTCTTCATGATGAAAAGAATTTGGCAGAGCATGGTTATGTAGTAAATATGATTCGAGGCGTATTAAATGAGCATTGCGAGTCTGTTAATATTCCGCAGCAACCAGGATTATTAACAACAAAAAATTTACTACATTTATATACACCAGTTGAAGCGAAAGGTGATGCATCACTTCTTTCGATGGTGGAAGAATTACATCCAACGCCAGCACTTGGCGGCACGCCTCGCCACGTAGCGATGAAACTGATTCGTGATGTAGAATTATTAGACCGCGGATTGTACGGAGCACCAATCGGCTGGATAGATGACAAAGGGAACGGTGAATTTGCGGTAGCCTTACGCTGCGGATTATTAAATGGTGATAAGGCATCCTTATTTGCTGGTTGCGGTATTGTGATTGATTCTGTGCCGCAACTTGAATATGAAGAAACAAGTTTGAAGTTTAGACCGATGCTTGGTGCTTTGGAGGAATTAATGAAATGAATAATCATATAGAAGCATTATCATATTATTTAGGCGCGTTTGTGGACGAAATGGCGCGTCTAAATGTATATGATGTTGTCATTAGTCCAGGTTCACGATCAACGCCGTTAGCCTTACTAATGGAGCAACATGAACAGATAAAAACGTATTTGCATGTAGATGAACGATCAGCTGCCTTTTTTGCGCTCGGTATTGCGAAAATGAAGAAGCGTCCTGTAGCGATTTTGTGCACATCAGGAACAGCGGCAGCAAACTATTATCCGGCAATTTGTGAAGCCTT
This sequence comes from Bacillus cereus, assembly GCF_002584535.1. Taxonomy (GTDB): domain Bacteria; phylum Bacillota; class Bacilli; order Bacillales; family Bacillaceae_G; genus Bacillus_A; species Bacillus_A arachidis. Next base: position 29,988 of record NZ_NUOT01000011.1, on the reverse strand, counting down.
TCATTCACGTGTACCATTGCTTGTTTTAACAGCAGACAGACCACATGAACTACGAGATGTTGGGGCACCGCAGGCAATGAATCAATTAAATTTATATGGTTCTTTTGTGAAACAATTTATGGAGATGGCACTGCCAGAAGCTAGAGAGCCTATGTATCATTATGCTCGTATGACAGTTGGACGTGCTATTGCAAGTGCGTCCCTTGAGCCAAAGGGACCTGTCCATATTAACTTCCCACTTCGGGAACCACTCATTCCTAATTTCTCTTTAGCAGATTTATGGGAAAAAGGTCGTGGTGAATATACAGGGGCAGTTCACCAAGGAAACATGACGATGGCCAGTGAATATGTAAGTTCTCTTACAGAGCGCCTTTCAAGTATGGAAAAGGGGCTTATTGTTTGTGGAGACGATAGTCATCCAGGGATTGCTGAACCTATCATACAGTTTGCTGCTAAAACCGGATATCCAATTTTAGCAGATCCCCTTTCAGGTCTCAGAAGCGGTGAACATGATAAATCAATGGTAATGGATTGTTATGATACATTTTTACGAAATGAATTGTTAAAGGATACTTGGAAGCCGGAAGTTATCATTCGTTTCGGTGGTATGCCTGTATCGAAAGCTTTAACGCAATATATAAAGAAACAAAAGACAGCTGTTCATATCGTTGTAGATGAGTCAGGAAAATGGAGAGACCCGGCTCTTGCAGCGACGGAAGTTGTATGTGCAAGTGATATCTCATTTTGTAAAGAACTTACAGATAATATGCAAAAGAGAGAACAGAATGATTGGTACGGGATGTGGAAACATATAAACGATGCGACGAAGGAAAAGCTTCGTGAAATCGAAACATATGAAACAGCATTTGAAGGAAAAGTGATTACTGATATTGTTCATGTGTTACCAGAGGAAGCAACTTTATTTGCCAGCAACAGTATGCCAATTCGTGATACAGATACGTTCTTCTTTACAACAGATAAAAGAATCAATGTAGTGGCAAACCGTGGTGTGAATGGGATTGATGGAATTATTTCAACAGCTCTAGGTGCGAGTACTGTTTGTGAGCCCCTTGTATTAGTAATCGGTGATTTATCATTTTATCATGATTTAAACGGACTATTAGCAGCAAAATTATATGATTTAAACATAACAATTGTTATTGTAAATAATGATGGTGGTGGCATCTTCTCATTCTTACCGCAATATGAATCAAAAGAGCATTTTGAATCATTATTCGGAACGCCGCTTGGACTTGATTATGAACATATTGTAAAGATGTATGGTGGTTCATTTGCGCGTGTAAATGGTTGGGAAGCATTTCGTGAAGAAGTACAAAAAGGAACAACTGAACGAGGATTACACGTTGTAGAAATTTGTACGAATCGTGATGAGAACTTAAAGATGCACCGTGATCTATGGGCAAGTACATCGAAAATAGTTACCGAAATTTTGCAAGGTGAAGTGAAATGAAAGTCATGCTAGAAGGTGTAACGTATGAATATGAAGTGGTCGGAAGTGGAGAACCGCTCCTACTTCTTCATGGTTTTACGGGTAGCATGGAGACATGGCGTTCTTTTATTTCTTCATGGAGTAAGCAATTTCAAGTTATCTTAGTGGATCTTGTTGGACATGGAAAAACAGAGAGTCCCGAGGAAATTACGCATTATGATATTCAAAATGTATCACGACAAATGACGGCACTACTCGATCATTTGCATATTGAAAAAGCACATATACTTGGTTATTCAATGGGTGGAAGACTGGCGATTACGATAGCATGCTTATATCCAAACCGTGTGAAGTCTCTTTTATTAGAAAATTGCACAGCTGGACTTGAAATGGAATCGGACCGACAAGAACGCCGCGCGAAAGATGAACAGCTTGCAGATCGAATTGAATTGGAAGGAATAGACGCCTTCGTAAGCAGGTGGGAAAATATACCGCTGTTTGCAACGCAAAAAAGGTTGTCACGAGATGTACAAGAGGCGGTAAGAACCGAGAGACTTGCTAATCACCCAAGAGGACTTGCAAATAGTCTTAGGGGTATGGGAACAGGTGCTCAGCCTTCATGGTGGAATCAGCTTGAAGAGCTCGCAATGCCTGTCTTGTTAATGAACGGAGAGAGCGATCCAAAATTCTTTCAGATCTTAAAAAACATAAAAAAATGCATTCCGCACGCGGAATTTGTCAAAATTGATGGAGCTGGCCATGCAATTCATGTGGAACAACCGCAAAAGTTTGATACAATAGTAAAGGGATTTCTAAAAACTATGCAGTGACACTTTTTTCTTTTGAAGAGAGTAGAACTTATAGATTAGCTAATGGACAAGTTAAATTGACTATTAGCACGATAAAAAAGGAGGTAATAGTAATGGCTATTGAATGGGTAAAAGAAGGCAATTACGAAGATATTATTTATTCCACATACAATGGTATCGCAAAAATTTCGATTAACCGCCCTGAAGTACATAACGCATTCCGCCCTAAAACGGTAATGGAGTTAATCGATGCTTTTGCATATGCACGTGATGATGCGAATGTTGGCGTTATCATTTTAACTGGTGAAGGTGGACGTGCATTCTGTTCTGGCGGCGACCAAAAAGTTCGCGGTCATGGCGGATATGTAGGTGAGGACCAAATCCCACGCTTAAACGTATTAGACTTACAACGTTTAATTCGCGCAATCCCGAAACCAGTTATCGCAATGGTAGCAGGTTATGCAATCGGTGGTGGGCACGTACTTCATATCGTATGTGACTTAACAATTGCAGCAGACAACGCTGTATTTGGACAAACTGGTCCTAAAGTAGGTAGCTTTGATGGCGGATACGGTGCTGGTTATTTAGCTCGTATGGTAGGTCATAAGAAAGCTCGTGAAATTTGGTACCTGTGCCGTCAATATAGTGCACAAGAAGCACTTGATATGGGCTTAGTAAATACAGTTGTACCATTAGAAGAGTTAGAAGCAGAAACAGTACAATGGGCACAAGAAATCTTAGCAAACAGCCCAATGGCACTTCGCTTCTTAAAAGCTGCATTCAATGCAGATACAGACGGATTAGCTGGTATCCAGCAACTAGCGGGAGACGCAACGTTATTGTACTACACAACTGACGAAGCAAAAGAGGGCCGTGACGCGTTCAAAGAAAAACGTCGTCCAGACTTCGGACAATTCCCTCGTTTTCCTTGATCAAAAGCGGAAGCGGCTCGTTTAGAGTATGAGGGAGATGGAGCTTCTGACGTAGAGGCACAGTTTGCCTCATGGGCGCAGAAGCGAAGCCACCGAATATTCTAGCCGCTGTAGCCGGATAGATTAAAAGCGGCAGCAAAAAAGAGACTTGATTCTACATCAAGTCTCTTTCTTTCATGGAAGGAGAATGTGTAATGAAGACGATGCCCAATTGGTTAATGCAGCGTGCTTTTTTAACGCCAAATCGTACTGCGATTGAGACAAAGGAAGAGAAAATAAGCTTTGCAGAATTACATGAAAAAGTATTATCTGTTTGTAAGCACCTTTCCTACTTACAGATAGAAAAAGGTCAAAAAGTGGCTGTTCTGATGAAAAATGGTACGGAGATGATTACGGTAATTCATGCCTTGTCTTATATAGGGGCAGTAGCCGTACTTCTAAATACACGTCTTTCAAGAGAAGAGCTACTTTGGCAAATGGAAGATGCTGAAGTTGTTTGCTTACTAACAGACCAAGAATTTGAAACGGAGCAGGTACCGGTTTACAAATTTGAAGAAGTGGTGAATGGACCGAAGCAACCCGCAATGATTCAAGAAGAGTTTTCTTTAGAAGAAGCGATGACAATTATTTATACGTCAGGAACAACTGGAAAGCCGAAAGGAGTTATCTTAACATATGGTAATCACTGGGCGAGTGCCGTTGGATCATCGCTGAACTTAGGACTCCGTGATGATGATTGTTGGTTAGCGTGTATGCCGATGTTCCACGTAGGCGGTTTATCCCTTCTAATGAAAAATATTATGTACGGTATGCGAGTTTTGCTCGTTCCAAAATATGATCCTGGTTTTATTCATGAAGCGATTAAAACAAGAGGAGTAACAATCATATCGGTCGTCTCTAAAATGCTGACGGACTTATTAGAAAGACTTGAAGGAGAAACATACCCAAACGCTTTACGCTGTATGCTATTAGGCGGAGGGCCTGCGCCAAAGCCTCTATTAGAAACATGTGTAACAAAAGGGATTCCTGTGTATCAAACATATGGAATGACGGAAACTTCTTCACAAATTTGTACACTATCAGCGGATTATATGTTAACGAAAGTCGGTTCAGCAGGAAAACCTCTTTTCCCATGTCAGCTTCGAATTGAGAAGGATGGTAGGGTTATGCCACCAAATGTTGAAGGTGAGATTGTTGTAAAAGGGCCGAATGTGACACATGGCTATTTTAAACGGGAAGATGCAACACGTGAAGCAATAAAGGATGGTTGGCTTCGTACTGGTGACCTTGGGTATTTGGACGAAGAAGGATTTTTATATGTACTAGATCGCCGTAGTGATTTAATTATTTCAGGAGGTGAAAATATTTATCCAGCGCAAATTGAAGAGGTGTTGCTTGCGCATCCGAAAGTTGTAGAAGCTGGCGTTGTTGGAAAAATGGATGCTAAGTGGGGACAAGTACCAGCTGCATTTATCGTAAAAACAGATCATGTAACTGAAGAAGAAATCATTCGTTTTTGTGAAGAAAAATTAGCGAAGTATAAAGTACCAAAAGAAGTGTATTTCTTATCAGAATTACCACGTAATGCTTCGAAAAAATTGTTAAGACGTGAATTAAGGCATTTGTTGGAGGAAATATAGATGAAGTTTAAAAAGGTGACGCTTTATATAACAGAAATGCCTCTTGTCGTGCCTTTTGCTGCAAGTTACGGAACGTATAAAAAGCGCGAAAGTATCGTCATTGAACTTGAGGATGCTGACGGATATATCGGTTTTGGAGAAGTCGTCGCTTTTTCTGAGCCATGGTACACAGAAGAAACTGTAATAACGGCGCTTCATATGCTTCAAGATTTTTTATTACCAGATTTACTGAAAGTGGAAATTACGCATCCGAATGAAATTCCGGGCCTCTTTCAGCATATAAAACGAAATCACATGGCAAAAGCAGGGATAGAAGGCGCTGTATGGGATTTATATGCGAGACGTCAAAACAAGCCATTAGCGACTTTACTTGGAGGAACGCAGCCAAAAATTGGAGTCGGTGTTGTAGTTGGGATAGATACGATTCCTAATATGTTAAAGAGAATTGAGATGTATGCAGAAGAAGGTTATGAGCGCTTTAAAGTGAAAATTAAACCAAAACTTGATTATGAGCTGCTGAAAGAAATACGAAGAGCCTTCCCCAAGATTCCATTAATGGCCGATGCAAACTCAGCGTATACGTTAGCTGATGCTGAGCAGTTAAAAAGATTAGATGAATTCCAGTTAATGATGATTGAGCAGCCTTTAGCAGATAATGATTTTCTTGATCACGCTAAGCTCCAACAACAGATTGAGACACCTATTTGTTTGGACGAGAGTATTCATAGCTTAGAAGATACAAGAGTAGCGATTACACTTGGAAGCTGCCGCATCGTAAATATTAAACCGGGACGAGTTGGTGGATTAACTGAGTCGATTCAAATTCATGATTATTGTCAGGAGCGCGGCATTCCTGTTTGGTGCGGTGGTATGGTTGAAATGGGGATTTCGCGTGCGCAAAATATTGCGTTAGCATCACTTCCGAACTTTACAATTCCAGGTGATATTTCAGCTTCGAGTAGACATTGGAAGCGAGATATTATTTTACCAGAAGTAATATTGCAAGACGGAAAAGTATTTGTTCCGAATGAACCTGGGTTTGGATATGAAGTAAACCGGGAAAGATTAGAAGAGATTACGAAAAAACGGATTGTATGTGAGAGGTGAATGCATGAGGCAGCAAGAAGATATATTGCAAGCCATACAGGTATATTTATTAGAGGTGCCAATTGTAAAAGTTGCATATATTTTTGGGTCTCAAGTAAGGAAAGAAGTGTTCAATCAGTATAGTTATCATATTGCAATTGAAACGAAGAATGCCTCGTATAAACAATTTCAGTGGCTATGCTTTGAGTTGACAGAAGAGCTAGAGGGAAGCGAGAAATTTGATGTGGTACGCTCCCCAATCCACAATTAAAAAAGCGTATCCTTCAAGAAGGAAAGCTATTTGTACAGCGTATATAAGGGCCTACGATGATTCGATTATCGTAGGCCTTTTTGTGATAAATGAGCAGTTCGTACTCATTCACGGTTATCTATAAATTCATGGTTCAATTGCATCTTTTCGTAAAACAAGCCTGTTTTTGGGAAAAACAAGCTCCTGATTTCCCATGTAAACATAATATAAATGGAATCCGCTCATTTAGAACATGATAGGATCCCCTTGTTGTTACGAATGATACTAAAGGAGGAATAGAGTAATGAGTGAAAAGTGCGATCACAATCATGACCATCACCACCATCAGCATATAAGACACGGCTGCGGAGGCGGCTTTGCGCTTCTAATTGTACTGTTTATTTTATTGATCATCATCGGTGCTAGCTGCTTCGGTGGTGGATGCGGTTACGGTGGCTATGGCGGTTATGGTGGCTTTGGTGGTTACGGCGGCGGTTACTGCTAACAAAAACTATTGAAAATAGCCTTGTGCATGCGCACAAGGCTATTTTATTCAAATTTTAAGACGTTGTGATAATTTATTAATGTAAAAGGAACGGATTAGGAAAAAGAAAATAATCTCGATGGTGCCAAATAGAGTTAATACGAATAGTAATTCTTTTAATAATGAAAATGAGTGTATAAATTGTAAAAATTGAATAGCGAATATCGTATGCACAGTAGCAACGATATAAGGTACAAAAAATAGGATTGCCAATTGAATGGTTGCAGAATGGAACATTTCCGTTTCTGTTAACCCAATTTTTGTAATGGTAATATATTTCTGTTCTTCCCTTGTTAAATCGTTATACATTCGGAAGTATAAAACGCTAGCTGCACCCATAAAGAAGATGACGCCGAGAAATGCACCGATAAAGAAACCGGAAACATTATTTTGTTTACTATAAGACAGTTCGTCACTAGCCGTAAAAATAGAGAATGGGATGGGCGTTTGTGTGTTATTATTTTGTTCTTTAGATTTAGAAATATTGTCTCTATCCTCGTTCGTTACTTTTAAAATATTTGTTGTTGGTAAAATGGCCTGTTCCCAGTTTTCCACTATATAATTATAAATTGTCATCGTTTCGATATGAGGAATCATCATTTCCACTACATAATCTTGCATAACCAGAATATAAGGAAGAGCAAACTTTGGCCCAATTGCTTGTTCAGAAAAGCCATTTATATGAAATGTTTTTTTGTTAGATGCGATCGTAATATTTTCTCGCTTTTCAAAAGGATGCATGGTTAAGCTTCTGACAGCTTTTGAGTAATCCGAAACAATATAGGTTTCGGATTTATCCAGCTGAATCGTCGGTCTGTTTAATAGTGTTGAAAGCTGGTTATAATCACTTTCTTTCATAATGGCAATATCGATATTAAAAGCTTGATCTTTTAACACGGTGAATTTGTTTTTTTTATACTGAAATTCGTAATTTGTTAACTCTCTTTCGATTATATCCGTATGCTTTTTTTCAAAAGGATTTTTCTCATCAGATATATAGGTGAAAGGAAACGGATAATCTGCTAAAATTGCCGCTTTTGTGTAATTATTCATTGCAAAAAGTGACGTGATAATCGTGAATGTAAGCGCAGATAGCATAGTAACGATAAACAGCATAGTAATATTACCACGTGTACGTGTTGCTAAATCCGAGATCCAAAGCATGTTAATTTTTTTCATATAAAAACGACGTCTCTTTTTTAATAACCAAATGAAAAGAAACAGTGTTTGTGAAAACAGTAAATAGGTTCCAATTGTTACAAGTGGAATGATTGATAATGGTGGAACAATAGCAAAGCCGCTTCGAATCGTTTTCTCTGATACATAACTTTCCGGAACACCAGCAATATAATAGCATCCTACTAAACAAGCCACTCCAAAAAGTGAAATGAGAATAGATGGGCGTCTCTCTTTTTTTTGTAGACCTTCATCTTTTATTAAACGCATTGTTTTGCGCGTGCGAATTAATATAGGTGTGAAAGTAGAAACAATCAAAAATAAAATGATAAATGTTATGGTTGTTATGATAATCGCTTTTGTTGGCCAATATAAATAAAGTCCTTTTACACCCGTTAATTTAGAAGTCACTAGTAGAAAAAAGTTAGAAAACACAAGGCCAATTTGAATGCCAACAAAAATTGCTAATATTCCAATCATCATATTTTCCATAAACACAAGTCGTTTTAATTGTTTCTTTGAAATGCCAAGAATGGTCAAAATACCGAATTGTTTTTTACGTACTTTTAAAAATGATCCGACAGAATAAAGGAGAAAAAAGAACGAAAACATAATGATGACAAATTGGGCCATCCCAATTAAATTCATCAGTGGTCCTCGCTCTTGTAAGCCTTGTAAATGCGGGTGATACGAATACACAGTAAATGAAAAGAAAACCGTAATTGAAAATACACTGCTTACAAAATAGGCAAAGTATGCTTTTGAATTACGAGAGACATTTTTAAATGCAAACTGCCAAAATGTCATCCGCGTCTTCCTCCGAGTAATGCCAGTACATCTAAGATTTCTTGATAAAACTTTTCACGATATAGACCGCGGTGTAACTCATTGTAAAGTTCCCCATCTTTAATAAAAATCACGCGATTGCAGTAACTAGCTGCAAATGGATCATGTGTCACCATTAAAATGGTAGCTTGCTCTTCTTTATTCAATTTTGTAAATAACTCCATTACATCAATTGCTGCTTTAGAGTCTAGATTTCCTGTTGGCTCATCAGCAAGCAAGAGCGATGGATGATGAATAACAGCACGAGCTACTGCGGTGCGCTGCGCTTGTCCACCAGAAACTTCAAAAATCCGCTTATTTAAAATATGATCAATTCCAAGTTTTTTTGAGATGTTATCAAGTTTTTCATCCATTTCTTTAAGAGGAACGTTATCTAAGGTTAATGGTAATACAATATTCTCACCGATTGTTAACGTATCTAATAAGTTAAAGTTTTGAAAAACAAAGCCTAATTCCTGACGGCGGAAAACGGCTAGTTTTTCTCTGCGGAATGTGTGAGGCTGTTTTCCATTAATAAAAACCTCTCCAGCAGTAGGAGAATCAATTGTTGAAATTACATTTAAGAAAGTAGATTTACCGCTCCCTGAAGGTCCCATAATTGCGACAAACTCACCTTTATCCACATGCAAATTAATATTTTTTAAAGCAGTATGAGGAACTTTCCCCTCATACACTTTTGAGACATTTTTAATGTGTAATACTTCTTCCATAAAACTCACCTTTCTATTTTTTAAAGCTTAATATGATGCGATAATTTTTGCATATATAAGGAACGGATTAACAAGAAAAAGATAATTTCAATCGTTCCAAAGATTGTAAGAACCACTGTAATCTCAGCAAATAACGACAGATTTATGATTTCTTGCAACATTTTTGTAGCAAAGATTGTATGAATGGAAGCTATAATATATGGAACAAAGAATAAAATTGCAAGCTGAATGGTTGCTGAGCGCTTCATCTCAGACTCCGTTAAACCAATCTTCGTAACGGTAATATATTTTTCTTGCTCGTTTGTTAAATCCGTATACATTCGGAAGTAAAGTACACTTCCAGCTCCAATGAAGAAAATAACACCAAGGAATGTGCCAATTAAAAAGAATGAAGCGGTACTTAATTTAATTTCGTATAGTGTATTACTTGCTTCCTCCATCATATATAAAGGCTCTGTAGATGAGATGTTGTGTCGCTCTTTTGTTAATTTTTCAAAATACTCTGCAGCGATTTCATGTGTCTTTTCCCAGTCTTTTACTTGAAAATTATAAAGCGTCATATGTCTCATGTTATTTGATAAAGCATTTACTGTATCATCAGATAAAATCAATATTTGTGATGTCCATCCAGTTGGTATCACGCTAATAAGTTCGTAACCTTTTACATGTAATGTATGTCCACTTTGAGAAAGTTTGATGCTTTTTTGCATGTACTCTTCTTGCATGGGTACCAATACGTTTTGATACCCGTACCCAGGTAATATATATGTTTCATCCGTCTTTACAGAAAGTTGCTTACGATGTAAAGCAGTTGCAAGCTTATTATAGTCACTTTTCTTTAATACATATGCCTCTTGTTCATAAGTAGTCGTTTCATCCTTTTGTAATGAAATTGCATATAAGTCCGTTTCGAACTTTTTATATGAAAATTGCTCTTCGCTAAGTCGCTTTTCTAACCAGTCCATATGCTGCGTGACAAGTGGATTGTTGTCGTATGAAAGATAGGTAAATGGAAATGGACTATTGTTGGTAACATCGAGTTTTATAAACTTCCCAAATCCATATATAAATGTAATCATTGTAAATGCAAGGGTAGATAGCATTGCTACAATAAACAGCATATTAATATTTGTCCGAATGCGGTTTGCTAAATCTGAAATCCAAAGCATATTAATTCGTTTCATATAAAACTTCCGTCTTGCTTTTAAAATACGAATGAGCAGGAAGCTAATTTGTGAAAAGAAAAAATAGGTTCCCATTGCAACTAATGATGGAATAACGAAAATACTAGAAACAATGTATATAGACCCTATTTCAGTACCAAGTGATACAAAGTATTTTGGATTTCCAGCTAGCACATAACCGGAGAATAAACATATAGCACCGAATAGAGAAATAAGTATAGATGGCTTTCGTTCTTTTTGTTTCACTTTCCCTTCCTTTAGAAGTCGCACCGCTTTTCTTGTTCGAATGAGTATAGGAGTGAATGCTGATACGACGATAAAGAGTCCAAGAAAGATTACAGCTGTTAAAATGATGGCTTCTGTTGGCCAATATAAATATAGTCCTGGGGCATATGTAATTTTCGCTGTTACTAATAAGAAAAACTGAGAAAATACAAGTCCGAATTGAATGCCAAAAAAGATAGATAATACTCCAATTAACATATTTTCTAAGAAAATAAGTCGTTTTAATTGCTTTCTGGATATTCCTAAAACAGTTAAAATACCAAATTGTTTTTTTCGAACCTTTAAGAATGTACCGATGGAGTAAAGTAAGAAAAAGAACGAGAAGAACACGATAACTACTTCCGAAAATATCATTAATCCTGAAATTCCATCAACCAAGTTAGACCCTTGTAATCGAGGATGAAATAAATACACCGCAAATGAAAAGAAAACGGCAATGGAAAATGCACTACTTATGAAATAGGCGAAATAAGCCCTTGAATTTCGGGTTACGTTTTTAAATGCAAACTGCCAAAATGTCATGCTGTATACCTCCGAATAGAAGATATAGTTTGAGTCGTGTTGCAAAAAATGTATGAGAGTGAATTCTCATACATTTTGCTGAAATGTGTTATGTTCATTGCTCTGTCACCTTCCTAGGTTCATCGGCTTGTGTATTCGCAGCGTTATGGAAGATGATTTTGATGCTTGTTCCTTTACCAACCTCAGAATCTAATTTCACAGAATGTCCTAAATAAGAGCAAATTTTACTTACAATATAAAGTCCCATACCAGTTGACTCTCCAAATGCACGACCATTTTTTCCAGTATAGAATGGTTCGAATACTCTTCGAATATCTTCTTGTGGGATACCAACACCTTCATCACGAATTTCTAGAATAATGTCTTTTCCGTTTCGATAAGCGGACAAGAAGACTTTCTTGCCACGCTCGCCAGAATAGCGAACTGCATTGGTCATTAACTGATAGATAATGAATTTAAGCCACTTTGCATCAGAAGCAACCGTAAGGTCAGAGTGGACTTCTAAAACGGGGAAAACCCCATTGCGAATAAAGAGTTCTTTTAAGCCATTAATATTTTTTGTTACGGCATCCTTGAGTGAAATCGTTTCTACATGGAAGTCTTCGTGGAAGTTATTAAGTCTTGCCATATATAAAGCCATATCAAGTCCTTGATTTAATCTTTCTAATTCTTTTTTAAATTTAGGAATGAGGTGTTCATCTTCCATTTCGAGTACCATAAGTTGCATAACAGAAACGGGTGTTTTCATTTGATGCACCCAGTGGTTAATAAACAATTGATGTTCTTGTTGTTTTACTTCATATGTTTGTAGCTCTTTTTGGAAGAGGCGATACTGCGTACGAACAAGTTCATTTACGCCGTGCGGCATCGGTGCAGTCGCTCTTTCAATAAACGCATCTTCCATTTTTTCTGGTGGCTCACTTAACCTATGATACATTCTGCGGTTGCGAACATAGCGATAAGCAAGGAAGCAAATAAATAAATATAAACTTAATACAATAAAGTAGAACTTGTTGCTTTGGAATCCATCTATTGCATCATAGAGAATGAAAATGATACCGAAGTTTAATGCATAAAGAAGAAAAAATGCAAAATGATCACGCAAAAATAACTTCATTCTTATTCACTCCAAGTTGCGTTAAAACGATACCCTAATCCGCGTACTGTTTCAATTGCATTCTCAATACCAAGTTCATTGAATTTCTTACGAAGGCGTGTAATGTTTACGTTTAATGTATTCTCTTCAACGAAGCTTTCATCATCCCAAAGTGCAGCTAATAAATCTTCGCGGCTTGCTGTACGTGGGTGTTTTGATAGTAGCATTTCCGCTAATATTGCTTCTTTTTTTGTTAGTAAAACTTGTTCCGTTTTAAAGTGAATCTCTGGACGTTCTGGATATAGTTTTAAACCTTCCACTTCCACAATACGTTCTGAAATGTTTGGTGCATAGTCACCGTAAATGCGGCGTAATTGTCCTTTAATTTTTGCCATGACAACATCGTAGTGGAATGGTTTTGTAATATAATCATCCGCACCATTTTCAATTGCCATAATTTGTTCCATCTCACCAGCACGTGCAGAAATGAAAATAATTGGGCAAGTTGATTCATGACGAATTTGACGGCACCAGTAGAAGCCATCGAACTTCGGTAAGTTTACATCTAGAAGCACTAGGTGTGGTTTCACTCTATTAAAAGAATCCATAATATCATCAAAGTTATCAGCAACAACCGCTTCATAACCATATTTTTGAATGTGAGACTGAAGTAAAGATGAGATATTTGGATCGTCTTCAACGATTAAAACTTTATACATATATATTCCTCCTCAAAAAACAATTGTAGCTATAGTGTAACATGTGTTTCTAGTCTTTTCATTATCTTGCAACAAGCGTTAGTAAACAGTATAGGGCAAAAGTGGAAAAAGTAAAAAGGGATGTGGATATAATTGACAATTTATAGTTTTTATTTTAACATTTAGATAAATATCTAAATGTCTAATTAGTGAAAGGAAGAAAGACATTGAACCAAGCATTTAAAGCATTAGCAGACCCAACAAGGCGAAAGATTTTAGATTTATTAAAAGAAGGTGATTTAACGGCTGGTGAAATTGCCGAACACTTCAATATGACAAAGCCAAGCATTTCGCATCATTTAAGTGCACTTAAAAACGCTGAACTCATTCAAGATGAAAAAAGAGGGCAATTTGTTGTGTATTCTTTAAATACAACGGTATTTCAAGATTTATTAACATGGGTATTTACGTTTACGAATAAAGGGGGAGAAGGGAAATGAGAAAACATCTTTTTGCAATCATATTAATTCTTATAACTTGTGTAGCATGGACGATTGCTTGGCCATATCTGCCGGATACAATTGCAACGCATTGGAATGGTGGTAAGGTAGATGGTTATTCTTCTAAACTATACGGAATGATTTCTATGGTCGGGATTATGATTGGCTTATATATATTTCTAAATGTTTTACCCAAAATTGATCCAAAGAGAACAAATTACGAGAAATTCTCTAAAGGCTTTATGGTGATGAATAATGGGATACTTGTTTTGCTTTTTGTAGGGAATATAGATATTATCACCAGTGGATTAGGATATAACTTATTTATAAATCGAATCCCAGAATTATTAGTTGGTATTTTATTTTTAGTGATAGGGAATTATTTACCACAGTGTAAACCTAACTTCTTTGTGGGTATGCGTAATCCATGGACACTCAGTAATGAGGAAGTATGGCGTAAAACACATCGTTTTAGTGGAAAGGTATTTGTAGCTTTGGGACTCCTTATGATTGTAAGTATTGTTGTACCAGCTGAGTGGAGATCATATATCATGCTTGCAATGATATTAATTGCTGTGGTGCTAACGAATGGATATTCTTATATTTTATATAAAAAGGAACAACCATAAATAGTAGATACGACTTAATGATATGTGGTAAGGATGAAGGCTTATTGCGTGTCATTTTAGTTTTTGAAGTCTGAATATTCGGTCTTATTGCGCGCCAGTTTAAATCGATTGGAGGAGAGCCTATGTTAGAAATCATAAATTTTAGCAAAACATACAAAGGTGGTAAAAGAGCAGTAGATGATTTGAGTTTAACTGTTCAAGCGGGAGATATCTTTGGATTTATCGGTCACAACGGTGCAGGGAAAAGTACAACGATTAAGTCGCTTGTAGGTGTTATAGACTTCGAAGAGGGAGAGATTTTTGTTGATGGAAAATCAGTAAAAAAAGATCCTATTGCGTGTAAAAAAGTAATGGCATATATTCCTGATAATCCAGATTTATATGAGCAATTAACAGGAATTCAATATTTGAACTTTGTCGCTGATGTTTTTGGGGTATCGGCAAAAGACAGAGAGGAACGGATACAAGAATATGGGGATGCTTTTGAGATTACGCCATATTTGGGAGATTTAATATCCTCTTATTCACACGGCATGAAACAAAAAGTAGCGATTATATCAGCAGTTGTGCATCATCCGAAATTATTGGTTTTAGATGAACCTTTTGTCGGTCTTGATCCAAAGGCGGCTCTTGTACTTAAGGGGGTTATGAAGGAACTTTGTGAATCAGGCAGTGCCATTTTCTTTTCTACTCATGTATTAGATGTAGCAGAAAAATTATGTAACAAGATAGCGATGATTAATAAAGGAAAACTAGCAATCTCGGGGGAAGTAAAGTCTTTGACAAGGGAACATTCATTAGAAGAGCTCTTTATGAAGGTGCTTGCCGATGAAGAATAATTCGCTAGCTCTTTTAAAAATCCGTCTGATAACGCAGCTTGGACTAAATACTTTTAAGTATGAAAAAGATAGGAAAAAGAAGCAAAATAAAATTTTAATTTCGGTATCAATTGCTTTCGTGGCTGTTATGTTGATGTTATATTGTGGAAGCGCGGCATATGGATTGGTAAAACTGGGGATAGGTGAAGTAATTCCAGTTTACGCATTTGTTATTAGTAGTGTATTAGTTTTGTTTTTCACGATGTTTAAAGCGAATGGTGAGATTTTTGCTTTTAAGGATTATGATTTTGTCATGTCTTTACCGATTCGTGTAGATACGATTATCGCTAGTAGATTTTTGTATTTGTATGTATTAAATACGTTGTTTTCAATGATAATCATGCTGCCGATGGGCATTGTTTATTGTATATACGAGAGGCCATTAGCTTCTTTTTACTTGATGTGGTTCATAACCCTGTTTACAGTATCTTTAATTCCGACAACAATTGCGGCAGTTTTTGGGGCAGGTATTACGGCAATTGCCTCCAAATTTAGATATGCAAATAGAGTCACTACCATTTTAAGCTTGGTGGCAATCATTATTTTTGGTTACTTTATGTTCAAACAAGGAAATACGAAATATAGTTTTGCAGATTTAGAGGGGATTGGAGCAATTGTTCCAGAGGGGTTAGTGAAGGTGTATCCATTAGCTAACATTTTTCAAAAAGCAATTGTCGATGCTAATATTGTAGCTTTTATCCTTTTTGTTGGTATATCAGTTATTTGGTATTATCTTTTTGTAAAAATACTAGCCTTTAAATATAAACAAATCAACACAGGTATCTCTACGTACCATATGCTTTCAAATTACAAGATTGATCGTATGAAGAAAGAAACAGTATTGATTGCATTATACAAAAAAGAACGGAAGCGTTTCTTTTCTTCTACCGTATATGTGATTAATATTGGTATGGGAGTTGTCATGGCAGCTATTTTCTCACTTGCGGTGGTTATAGTAGGACCAAATCAATTCACCGGATATCCAGGCATCGAAACGATTTTACAAAAAGTAGCGCCATTTGCTGTCTCAGCAATGATTGCTATGACATGTACAACATGCGTATCATTGTCGTTAGAGGGAAAAAACGTATGGATTATCAAATCATTGCCCCTAACACCTAAAATGATTTATGACAGTAAGATTCTCATGAATCTTTCACTCAGCATCCCTACCTCGATTATTAGTGGCATCCTTATGATGATAGGTTTAAAGGCGGATATTTGGACTTCTATGTTAATCATAATAACTCCTATTGCATATTCATTTTTTTCAGCAGTATGGGGTGTTTTTATTAATAATCGATTTGTCAATTATGACTGGGTGTCAGAAACACAAGTGGTGAAACAGAGTATGGGATCTGTTCTTGGTATGTTTGGAGGTATGATTATGGCTGTCGTACCTGCTTTGCTAGTAGGTACAGCTGTGATATCAAACTATAGGTTGTTTACTTTTGTAGTTGTTGTAATGATCTCGATTATCACTGCAACATTGTATAACAATGAATCTAAAAGAAGTATAAAGTGAAACGTTAGTCTAAAAAGCGCCATCGATAAGATGAGCGCTTTTTTCCACCTTACAGAATTGTAATGTTTCTGTAAGGAGAATGAATAGATAGCTCTTTGTCCCAGTGTTATAGTAGCAAAGTAGTTATTTCACAAGGTTAAATTTTGTTTTCTTCTGCTAAGTGCCCTTACATAACTGTCATGTTTGTGTAAGAAACATCGATAGTGGCAAGAGTGGAAGTTAAGATATAGTGAAAATAGAGAATAGAAGAAGTGAGGGATATAGAGATGAAGACGGTATTAGAAGCGAAAAATATTAAAAAAGTATACGATACAGGCGGAAATACATTCGAAGCGCTAAAAGGTATTAACTTACAAGTACAAGAAGGGGAATTCGTTGGAATTATGGGACCTTCTGGATCTGGTAAAACGACTCTTTTGAATGTTCTTTCTACAATCGATAATGCAACGAGCGGTGAAATCTTAATTGATGGGAAAGACATTGTGAAAATGAATGATGATAAATTAGCATTGTTCCGCCGCGATCATTTAGGTTTCATTTTCCAAGATTATAACTTGTTAGATACGTTAACGGTGAAAGAAAACATTGCATTGCCACTTGCGTTATCAAAAGTGAAAGCAAGCGAAATTGATCGTCGCGTTCTGGAGATTGCGAAGAAATTTGGTATTGATCATATTTTAAGTCAATTCCCGTACCAAGTATCTGGTGGACAAAAGCAGCGCTGCGCGGCATCACGAGCAATCGTTACAAATCCAAGTATGATTTTTGGGGATGAGCCAACAGGGGCACTTGATTCCAAATCAGCAACAGATTTATTAGAAAGTATGAAGGCATTAAATGAATATGATAATTCAACAATTTTAATGGTAACGCATGATGCATTTGCCGCGAGTTATTGTAAACGTGTTATCTTCATTAAAGATGGTGAGCTATATAAAGAATTGCATCGCGGGGACTTAACACGTAAACAATTTTTCCAACAAGTAGTCGACGTAATGTCCGCAATTTCTGGGGGGATGACAGATGACATTATCTAGTATTGCCCTCCGCAACATACAGCGGAATTTTAAGGATTACTTTTTATATTTTGCATCTATGATCTTTAGCATCGTCATTTATTTTACATTTAAGGCGCTTGAGTATAACTCACAAATGGAAAAAGCAGCGGAAGGTTCTAAGAAAATTAGTGGAGCATTCCAAGTATCAAGTGTGATGCTGATTATTTTCGTAGCGGTATTTATTATATACTCTAATGGATTCTTTACACGTAAGCGTAAAAAAGAAGTTGGTTTATATTCTCTACTAGGAATTCGAAAAAGACAAATTGGTAAAATGTTATTTTATGAAAATATGCTGATGGGCTTGATGTCATTAGTAGTCGGAATCGCGATTGGTAGTGTACTTTCAAAGTTATTCCTTGAATTATTAGTAAGCATGATGGGATTAAATTTAAATGTACATTTTGAATTACCAATGGCTGCAATTATTGATACGGCAATTATCTTTTTTGTGATCATTCTTTATACATCACTGCAAGGGTATCGTTTAATCTATCGCTTTAAATTAATTGAACTTTTCCGTGCGGAGCGTGAAGGGGAAGAGATGCCAAAAGGATCCGTGATTATGGCATTACTTTCAGTTTGTTTAATCGGTTCAGGTTATTTCTTATCACTGATGTATATTAAAGCAATTAAATATGCAGACTTTATGACAGTCGCGCTTTATATTTTACTTGCAACAGTACTTGGTACGTACTTACTATTTATGTTCTTTACAGTATTTGTATTAAAACGAGCAAGAAACAAGAAATCATCTTTCTATAACGGTATGAACATGGTAACGACGTCCCAACTACTGTACCGTATTAAAGGAAATGCAAAATCCCTCGCAACAATTGCGATATTAAGTGCGGTAACATTAACAGCGGTCGGTACGTCGGTTACGATGTATTACAACACATTTAAGCAGGCGAAGGAATTTGCACCGTATAGTTATTCGTATGAGAAAAAAGATGCAGCATTAGATAATAAAATAGAATCTATTTTTAATGAGGAAAAGAAAAACCATCCAGTTACAAATCAATTTGAAGTTGAGATGGTTCCTGTGAAAGGAAAGTTTGAAGGAAAACAAGCAGATATGCTTGGAAATACTCATTATCGAATTACTGAGCAATACCAACTTATCTCGAAATCATCTTTTAATACCCTTGCGAAAAAGATGAATATAGATACAGTGGATATAGGGGCTGATGAGGCCTTTGTATATGATGGTTCATATATTGAGGAATATGAGTTTAACGCTGACTATAAAGGACATAAAGCCGTATTTCCAATTGGAAAAGAAACAAAGACTCTAGCAATTAAAGGTACAGGAAGTAATAATGTCACAAACTTAGGTGAATTATTTGTAATTGTTCCAGATCAAGTATATGAACAAGCTAAAAAAGTAGTTGGAACACGCGTTGTGAAAAATATTGATGTTAAAGATGAAAGAAACAGTAAAGTTCTAACAGAAAAATTAGCGAAAGTCATGCCGGCTGGAAAATCTGAAATTGAAACACCATTCAGAGACTTCTATACTGGTTTCCAAGCAGGACTTGAAGCGACAGGGTTAATGATGTTTATTGGACTATTCTTAGGTTTAGTGTTCTTGCTTGCAACAGGTTCTATTATTTATTTCAAGCAGTTAACAGAAGCAAGTGCAGATCGCGATCGTTATGTTGTACTTCGTAAAGTTGGAGTTACAAAGCGAGAAATGAAAAAGGCGATTGCAAAACAAGTAGGTTTTATATTTGCAATTCCATTAATAATTGGGATTTTACACAGCTTATTTGCGCTAAAAGGCTTATCAAACTTGTTACCATTTGAAATATTGATCCCATTATTAATGAGTATCGGTGTATATAGTGTTATTTATATTGGATATTACTTCTTAACAGTTCGTTCTTATTACAAGATTGTGAGTGCGAAGTAATGAAGAAAGCAGCTATCGCTATAGGCGGTAGCTGCTTTTATATTTTCTATCCTGTTCATTTCTTCATAAAATCTTAAGAAATTTCCATGCTATTTTTTAAAAAATGATAGTTATACTTGGAGCTATATTAGATGATACCGAATGAAAGGGAGAGGTTAGAAATGCAATTTATTACATTCTTAACCGAATTTGTGAAGCATCCAAAGAATACTGGGGCAATTGCACCTAGTTCGAATAGATTAACCAAAAAGATGGTAGGCGCAATTAATTTTGAAGAAGCAAAGTATATTCTAGAATTGGGGCCTGGAACAGGAGCATTTACACGAGAGATTATAAAAAGAAAAAAAGAACACACGATATTTATCTTAATTGAAATTAATGAAGTTTTTTTCAAAAAGTTACAGGAGCAGTTTAAGGATGATCCAAACGTTTTAGTCATACATGGATCAGCGGAGAATCTAAAGAAGTATATAAAGGAGTTTCAAATAGAGAAGGTTGATTACGTATTATCAGGATTACCCTTTACATCTTTACCAACGGAAGTATCTTCTCGTATTTTATCCAGCGTAATAGAATCATTAAGTGAGGACGGCGAGTTCATTACATTTCAATATTCGCTTGCAAAGAAAGCATTTATCCAAAACTTTTTTCAGGAAATTTCACTAAAAAAAGTTTGGTTGAACCTTCCTCCAGCGCATGTTTTTAGTTGTAGAAAGGCATGCACGTAATGGAATTACATGAATTGTTATCTTATATTGAGACGTATGGTTACGGGGCTTTATTTTTTTGTTTATGGCTTGGGATTGTAGGTATGCCAGTTCCAGATGAAATGATTGTGATGAGTGGTGGCTTTGTATCGTCGCTGGACATACTAAATATAATTCCGGCCTTTTTGTTAACCTATTTGGGCGTTGTGTCAGGCCTCTCTTTAGGGTATATACTTGGAAGGATATTTGGTGCTAAAGTACTTGATAAATTGTTGGAAAAGAAAAAAGCGAAGTACTTGCTGAAATCACAAGAAATGATTGGTAAATACGGACAGTATGCATTAGTAACAAGCTACTTTATACCTGTCGTTAGACATATCGTACCCTATTTAGTTGGGATGAGTAACATGAGATTTCAAACGTATGCTTTGTATTCCTATACGACAGGATTTGTTTGGACATTGCTTTATTTCGTACTTGGATCTTTGTTTGGAAAACATATCAAAATGATTGTAGAACTGGCAACGAAGTATGGTATTTATTTAGGGGGAGTAGTTGTCGTCATAGGTAGTATTTTTTATTTGTACCTACAAAAGAAGAAGCGAATAGTAAATACATAAATAATCTAAAATGAAGTTGTCTTCGTACATGGCAATGGCTTTAAAGTTTCCCCTAGATGCATGGGGCTTTTTACGTACAGTGTAAATATTTCTTAGAAATGTTTTATAAAAAAATAAAAGGTTGTTAATGTTTTAGGTAACAACCTTTAGTAACCGATATAAATAAACTTCCATCAGAAATCGATGGAAGTTATATTTGGTTTTATTTTTCTGTAACAACCGATGCGATATATGGTAAATTACGATATTTTTCAGCACAGTCAATACCATAGCCGACGATAAACTCGTCTGGGATTTGGAAGCCAACGTATTCTGCTTTTAAGTCAACTTTACGACGTTCTGGTTTATCAAGTAATGTACAGAATTTCAATGCTTTTGGCTTATGCATAAGGAAGTGATCTTTTAAGAAGTGAAGTGTTAAGCCTGAATCAATGATGTCTTCTACAACAATTACATTTTTGCCTGTAATGTTGACATCGATATCTTTTAATAACTTAACTTTTCCTGTTGTTTCCGTTTGGTTTCCGTAACTAGATGCAGAAATAAAATCGATAGTTACTTCATTTTTAATGTGACGAATTAAATCAGCAGCAAATACGAAAGAACCTTTTAATACAGCGATTACAACGATTTCTTCGCCTTCAAAGTCGCGTTCAATTTGTAGTGCTAGTTCTTTTACTTTTGCTTGTAACGATTCTGTAGAAATTAAAGTGTCTTTTATTTCAATGTTCATAATAATCCTCCTAGATTGTAAAACTGGTGAACATTTCGACTGTAAAGGATTGAGAGGAAAAAGTCAAAAATGAGAAGTACATATTTGATAAAGGTTTATTTCTTACAAAAATGTAAGGTGATTTGTAAGGAAAATCGATAGTTACATAGTTGTCTTTTGGATAAACTTATGAATGTAAGGTAAAAGGCAAGCACATTTTAGGTAAAGTAAGCTATAGGCACTCTATGTGAAGAAGGAGTAGAAGGGAATGAAGAAACGTTGGACAACCTTTGCTTTGTTATCAGCTAGTAACACAGTTGTATTAGCTGGAGATATGAGTTTTTCGTATTTGTTTGATCGAGAAAAAGATCATTCTTCTTCCATATTTACAATGGAATGGTGTAAACGGAGCGAAAGTTGTAAGTTTGAAGAAGAGACCCCTAATGAAGAGCGAAGAGTCATTTTCACAAACCCTATAAAGGCATGGGGTGTTCAACGTCGTAAGTGTAACGTCACTAATCACTTAAAGAAAACTGAGCCGAGACAATTAGTTATCACTTCAGACCCTTTTACTTTACATTCACGTGAAAGTAACAATTAGGCACTGAAATAATGAGACACATAAAAAAGCATTGTAGAGGGAATCTACAATGCTTTTTTTGTTCTTTTTGGATGCACTTTAAACGTTCAGATATGCGGGGGATTGTATTTCTGATATTGATTCAATCTTTAACAGAAATCCATTTTATCTGCATCTCATATTTACATAACGGATATATCCTATAAATACATCTGATGCGATGTGAAAAAGCATACAAGGAGAGAAATAAAATGAAAAAGAAATTTTTACCAATCTGTGCGATGGCACTTTTATCAGTAGGGTATTCGTCAGTGGCTAGTGCGTCTACTGGCACAATGACAAAAGAAGAAGTAACGCAAGTACAGCAAGATATGGCGAAAAAAGAAGCAGCGATTCAGGAACAACATAAAAATGAGGTAGCAAAGAAAGAGGCAGTAGCGCAAGTACAGCAAAAAAATGAGATAGCCAAGAAGGAAGAAGCAGTACAGACACAAGAAAAGCAAGATATGGCAAGAAAAGAAGCAGCAATTCAAGCACAGCAAAAGGATGGAATTGGGAAAAAAGAAATAGAAAAGCAGGCAGTAAAAGGTGAAAAATTACCAAATACAGCATCAAATAGTGTAGCAATGATAGCATTAAGTGCATGCCTTATGGCGTTAGGGACATTGTTTGGATTGAATCGTCGTAAGGTTAAATCGTAAAACGAAATGTTCATTGGTCTATAAAACATGGGGTAATTTCATATATTAAAAATGGTAGGATATCCCTACCATTTTTTGCATGGAGGGATTAAAAGTGACACTTCTTAATCGTATTGGATTCGCCCTTATAATAATTGGTATTCTTATTGGAGGTTATTATTCTTTTGAATGGTATAAGGGGAAAAGTTCTGCGCAAGATTTAACGACAGAAGAGATAAAGGATTTTGAAAAAATACAATCAAAAGAGCATTCTACTGAAGTACCTGTAAATTCTCAAGTGTCTTCTTCTCAGATGTCATATAAAGAAGGTGAGAAAGTAGCTCTATTAAATATCCCGAAAATAAAGAAGAAGTTCTCTGTATATTGGGGATCTAATGATACCATTTTGAAAAAAGGAGTAGGTATGTTTGTTAGTGATATTACAACAGTCCCTTCTGAACGAGGCCATACAGTGTTGAGCGGACATCGTGATACTGTTTTTACAGAGTTAGCAGAGCTGAAAGAAAAAGATAAACTTATTATAGGATATGATAATAAAATTTATAGTTATGAGATTCAAAAAACATGGATTACACATGCGGATGATCGCACAGTCATTGTGAAGAAAGAAGAGCCAACATTAACGCTAACGACCTGCTATCCATTCAATTATATAGGAGATGCACCGGATCGATATATTATTGAGGCAAAGTTGATTGCTACTGATTCAAGATGAGATTACAGTATTCTTATCTTTTGGTATTTAGTAACGAGAGAGGGAGAAGAATATGTCAAAAACAATTTTGATTGTTGAGGATGAAGATATTTTACGTGAAATTTTGAAAGATTATTTTTTAAATGAGCAATACCAAGTACTTGAGGCAAGAGATGGAAAAGAAGCTTTATTCTTGTTTGAAGAAGAGGAAGTTCATTTAGTTATTCTTGATATTATGTTACCAGAATTAGATGGTTGGTCTGTTTGTCGAAGGATCCGTAAGACGTCTCAAGTGCCAATTATTATGCTGACAGCACGTGTAGATGAGGATGATACATTACTTGGATTTGAGCTAGGGGCAGATGATTATGTAACAAAGCCATATAGTCCGCCTATTTTATTGGCAAGGGCGAAACGATTGCTGGAAAGTAGGGCAACTATAAGTAAGTCTTCGGACAATGAAAATGATACATTATCTATTCATGGAATTTATGTTCATTTTCCTTCTCGCGTTGTTATGATAGATGGAATGGATATTAATTTAACACATACAGAGTTTGAAATATTAACGTATTTTATGCAAAATCAGGGGATTGTTCTTACGAGAGAGCAGTTGATTTCAAGAATTTGGGGATATGAATTTGCTGGTGATGATCGGACTGTGAATAGCCATATTCGTAATTTACGAAATAAATTAGGTGATAAAGCAAAGCATATTACAACTGTTGTTCGGATGGGGTATAAATTTGAGGGGAATGTATGAGAAAAGGGATTGTACTCAAATTATTTATTCTTACAGCGGCTTTATGTATGCTAATTCTAGCAACAATATTTATTGGACAAACAATATTTTTCAAACAATATTATGCAAACCGAAAGGTGAACGATATTAAAACGAATATAAGCTCTTTTGAGAGAGATTATTTGAATAATAGTAACACTGAAGCTATTCAGAAACTGGAACAAGATTTTTATCGAGAAAATAATACATGGATTACGACGTTAGATAGTGATGGCAATTTAAAACATGCAGATGATTTTTATTTAGAGGTAAAGTTGGATCGGCTATCGCAGAAGGAACTTGGAAAAACAAACATTACAATCCCTCTCTATTATCTGATGGCGATAGAAGAGGTTGAAAATGAAAAACTCCCGTATTTTTCAGGGTTGCAAATTTCAATTTATGGGATAGATAAAGATTCTACATTTGTCCCTGCTGTATTAAATGTAAGCAAGGGAAGTATAAATTGGTCCAACAAGCCTTTAGATAAGAAAGTAAATGAAATGGCTCTTAAGCTGAAAGAGGAAAGAAAAAGTGCTGCACAATTTCCTAGTACTGTTTTTGGGGGAACCATTACAAAAGTGCAACTGCCTGATAGTAAAGGGGTAGTGAATCCAATTTATAAAAATACTTTGTTTTTGGAAAGTATAAAAGAATTTCAAGCAGAATTACTGTTAAATGAAAATGAAGATAATAATGATACCTTAAGAGTAAATGACTATGAAAAAAATGATATAAAATATAAATTATTAATTAAACCAATAAAAGAAAAAGATGGTTCGTTAACATATATATTCGCAATGGCTTCCTTGCAGCCAGTAGATGAAGCGGTGCAAATGGTGAAGGATTATTATATATATATCATTGCATTTGTATTAGTACTTATTTTTCTAGCTTCTTTCTATTATTCAAAACAAATTGCCAAACCATTATTACGAATAAACGACACAACGAAAAAAATCGCAAATTTAGATTTCACTGAAAGAATCCCCATTACTTCAAAAGATGAGATTGGTGATTTATCACAAAATATTAATATGTTGTCTAATACGCTCCATTCACATATTGAACAATTGGAACAAGACATCGAAAAAGAAAGAAAGTTAGAAAACACACGAAAAGAATTTATTTCGGGTGTCTCGCATGAATTGAAAACTCCGCTAAGCATTATGAAAAGTTGCATTTCTATTTTAAAAGATGGGGTGGCAGAGCATAAGAAAGAGTATTATTTTCAGGCAATGGAAAAAGAAGTCGATAAGATGGATATGTTAATTTTGGATATGCTGGAGTTAGCTAAATTTGAGTCTGGTACGTATAAAATGAAAATGGATATTTTTTATATTGATGGAGTTATTGAGCATATATGTGAACAACTATCATTAGAAATAGCGAAAAAAGAATTGAATGTTCATAAATGCCTTTTGCCAATCGAAGTTGTTGCAAATCAACATCGTATCGAACAAGTAATTATAAATTTTGTAACGAATGCAATCCGTTATACACCTGAAAAAAAGGATATTATTATTTCTATAAGAGATGAACTGAATCGAATAAAGATTTGTATAGAAAATAAAGGCGCTCATATTGAAGCGGAACAATTAGATAAGATTTGGGATCGGTTTTATCGGATCGATACAGCTCGTCAGCGCTCAAAAGGTGGAACAGGACTAGGGCTCGCCATTTCTAAAAATATTTTAGAACTTCATGGTGTGGAATATGGTGTAGATAATACAGTAGATGGTGTACTGTTTTACTTTTATTTACATAAAAAAGTGTAGAAACGAAATTCTACACTTTTTTATTATTTCTTAATTTTATTTTGATAGCATCTTTACTTTATCTTTATATTCTACACGTATAATTTATATAAAAAATAAGGTTTACAAGGAGTAGATTAGCCATGAATAGTAATTTACTAAGTGTAATGGTATTTATATTCTTATGTGTATTTATTGTTTTTATTATTGACATAACTCATTAAATAAAAAATAAGATTGCCATTTAGGCAACCGTATTTTTTGAATTCAAATTATGTGCACCAATACTTTTAAATAAGCGTGGAGCTGTTGTAAATAGAAGCATTAGTAAAGCTGTACATAAAGCGAAAGAACCAAGCATTGTACTACCGTTCACAATCAATGAATAAAGAACAGCCGATTGTCCAGGCGGTGCGTATTTCCCAAAAAAGATAACCCCGGCAATAAAATGACAGAAATAACGTGCTAAGCTACCAATGAGTGTAGCAATAACAATATAGACCATTGCTTTCTTACCTTGATTATTCGCCATTGATTGCTGAATAGGTTGATAAAATAATCCAGCAAAACCGATAAAAGCAAATGCAACGAAGTACTCAATAAACGCTTGAACTGGCGTTAAAATATAAGCATCTCCGAATACAATTTGCAGTAGTCCCCAAATTAAGCCACCGAAGAAAGCCGTTTTAAATCCCCAGCGGTATGCGATAATAAAAATAGGAATCATAGCAAATGAAATGGAACCGCCTGTTGGAAGTTTAATCGAGATTGGTAAAATGTCGATGATTAAGGCGAAGGCTGCAAGGATTGCAGATTCAATCATCGCTTGTAAATTGGTGTTACGCATGTTCTTATTCCCCCTAAATCTTAGTTGCACAAAAAAAGAATAATTTACCATAGGGAGATATGAAATACGTAAGTAGAAAATGATGAGGTATATGTATTTCGACGCTTGCACAATTCCTACGTTAGCATTAACTAACAGGTTCTAAGGGTCGGAACGAATTGTTCCCTCTCAGCAACGAGGCTCCCCCTGTGATAACGAGATTCTTTATTTGTTAGGTTCAGTGTAATCGAAATGGATGAGAATGGCAAATGAATCTGTTATGACAATTATTTAAATATAATTGTGCAAAAATGTTAATAACTATGAAGGGAAAGCTATAGTACTTGATTCATAGAATATGATATAATTTTCATGAAAATAATTATCATTCTCTTCGAGGGGGAAGATTATGAGTTTAGTTGATATTAAAATAGGTGAAACAGTACTTGTAAAAAATATACAATCGTTAGATAAGTTATTAAAGCGTAGATTAGCTGCGTTTGGTCTTTCAGAAGGAAGTGAACTTCGTATGAAACAAAAAGCAATGTTTAAGGGACCGTGTACGCTAGAGTGCCGTGGACAATTAATTAGTATTCGTCATTGTGACGCGAAAATGATAAAGGTGGAATTAGCGTGAATAAAGTTGCATTGCTAGGGAATCCGAATACGGGGAAAACATCATTATTTAATGCGCTAACAGGTTCTTATGAATATGTAGGAAACTGGAGCGGGGTAACAGTAGAAAAGAAGGTCGGTAAGTTAAAAGATAAGCAAGGGACATTAATTGATTTACCAGGTATATATGATTTAAATCCGGTTTCTCGTGATGAAGGTGTTGTTACAAATTTTCTACTAACAGAAGAATTTCATCATATGTTAAATATTGTTGACTCTTCTCAATTTGAGCGCAATATGCATTTAACATTGCAACTATTAGAATTTGGTAAACCAGTTTCCATCGGTTTAAATATGATTGATGTAGCAAAGCAGCGTGGAATTATTATCGATGTGAACAGGTTATCAGAAATATTAGGAGTAACAGTTGTTCCTGTTGTTGCGAGAAGTGGAAAAGGCTGCAAAGAGTTACTTGCAACCCTACATGAGAGTGAGCAAAAAGAGCAAAAGCCCTTCAGTATTTCATATGGTAAACAAATAGATGCAGGAATTGCAGATATCATGGAGTTTTTAACTAAGGAAAATTATGAGAATCCAAGGTGGCTTGCACTTCAATTTTTAAGCAATAATGGAGTAGTAGAACAAGAAGTAAAGAAATTGCCGGTGTATGAAAAACTTATAGCGATTCGATCAGAATTAGAGGAAGAAATTGATGTAACGCTGGAACAACATATTTATCGTTCACGTGCAGCGTATATTGAAAAGTTAAAAACAAATGTGATTCAGCATGAGAAGGAAGGGAAAATTCCTTTTTCAGAAAAAATTGATCAGTTAATCACACATAAAGTTTTAGGACTTCCAATCTTTTTAGCTGTTATGTTTTTTATTTTTCAGGTTACGTTTACGTGGATTGGAACACCTTTATCGGATATGCTGGATGAATTTTTCAGCGGTCAACTCACCGATTGGGTAACAGCGGGTTTAACAACTATTGGGGCCTCTGATTTTATTCAAGCGCTCGTTACAGAAGGAATTATTGCCGGTGTTGGTGCTGTATTAGTATTCGTTCCACAAATCTTTGCATTATTTTTCTTTATTTCGTTATTAGAAGACTCAGGATATATGGCTCGTATTGCAGTTGTGATGGATCGTATTATGGAATTCTTTGGTTTAAACGGGAAAGCATTTATTCCAATGATTATCGGTTTTGGTTGTAACGTTCCAGGGATTATGGCGGCAAGAACGATTGAACAAGAGAAAGAGAGGCTACTTACAATTTTAGTAACGCCGTTTATGTCTTGTTCAGCACGTTTACCGGTATATGCATTATTTGCGGGAGTCTTTTTCCCTCATAACCAAGCGACTGTTGTATTTTCTTTATATATTGTTGGTATTGTTCTTGCTTTGCTTGTTACAAAGGTAATGTCTCTTACTGTTTTAAAAGAAGAAAAATCAATTTTTGTTATTGAACTTCCACCTTATCGTGTGCCCCAAGCAAAAACATTATGGCTTAGTACGTGGGAAAAAGGAAAAGGTTTCGTTCGTAAAGCGGGTACATTTATCTTTGGTGGTTCCGTTGTGATTTGGTTATTAAATTATGCAGGTCCATCAGGATTTGGCGTAGATATGGGAGATAGTTTCTTAGCGATGATTGGTGGTTTTGTGGCACCGATTTTAGCACCGCTCGGTTTTGGAACATGGCAAGCTGCGGCATCTTTATTAACAGGATTTTTAGCAAAAGAAGTTGTTGTTTCCACAATGGCCATTATTTATGCGGTGAAAGAAGATGTATTAGGAAATGTAATGGGAGCGCACTATACTGCGTTATCAGCATATGCATTCATGTTCTTCATTTTGTTATACGTTCCGTGCTTGGCAACAGTAGCTGTTATTCGCCGTGAAACAGGATCTATAAAGTGGACAATTTTCTCTGTTGTTTATCCACTTATTGTTGCTTATCTATTAACGCTCGTTATATACCAAGTTGGATCTTTACTCGGATTCTAGAAGGAGATGTATCATAATGATAATCAATATTGTCATTGGAGCTGTTATTTTTGGTTATGCAGGATATACATTATTCAATTTTGTGAAGAGAAGTAAAAAAGGGAAGTGCGCAGCATGTTCCTTAAATAAGTCATGTCAGTCGAATAGTTGTAGTCCTGATATGGAGCAAGTAGTTAATAAATAGAAAAAAGCTTTGCGAAATTGAAGTGACCCCTAAAAGATAGACACGGATATTTCATTAGGCAGCTTGATAAA
>NZ_NUOT01000119.1 GCF_002584535.1 Bacillus cereus | reverse complement strand
TTTAAAATAACGCTTTTGTTAAACTTTAAGATTTAACTACATCGGCTCCATTTAGAAACTCTTTTAAAGATTCTCTACAATTTGCACACATATCGACTTTCCCAGTCGCAGTTATATCATCGTATTCACTTTGCCCGTTCATTCTACGTTGAAACGATAGTAAATAACTTTTTACCCTTTCTCGAAATTTAAACTCAAATGTAACTGTGCATGTTTCTTTAGGGTTAATAACGTTTTTACAACGATCACAACAATTTGCCACTGTTAATCTCTCCATTTCTTAACAAAATTCAAATTTTATTAAAGCAAATGTGTTTTTCGTTCATCCATACGAGTTACTTTTCCACCTTTATATACAAAGGACTGTTCCCCATGACCACTTGTTGGTGGTTCTATTGGATGAACTTGTTCATCTTTCACAACATAAATCATATTTTCCGCTAATGAAATTTCAGCCTTCATTTCTACAATGTTCTCCTTGATAATTGCCACCGGAACCACTCCTATTTGTGTTATAATTACTTTGTCGAATAATTATGTCGGGAGTGATCCCGGCTTTTTTATTTGCCTATAAATATTGCACAACAATTTTGTGTACCTACTTATATGTTACGAAAGCTTCCTCCCCTACAGT
Source organism: Bacillus cereus (assembly GCF_002584535.1). Classification (GTDB taxonomy): domain Bacteria; phylum Bacillota; class Bacilli; order Bacillales; family Bacillaceae_G; genus Bacillus_A; species Bacillus_A arachidis. Next base: position 3,046 of record NZ_NUOT01000119.1, on the reverse strand, counting down.
TAAAAGCATATATAATCTCAGAAAAATTCAATGTTACGTTGATAAATTTGAAAATGTATAGACAAAAGGCCCTTATCACGGTGACCCTAAAAAGAATTTTGAATTCGAATGGGATGTACAACTCTCCAAAAAAGGAATGAAGGAATGGGGGAAATATACAAAGAATGAGAAAAAATATATTAACGTTGCTCCAGATGACACAATTTCACACTAACATATTTTAGGAGGATTATTATGTTCCAACTGAGTTTATTTGTAGAATGTCAGAATAAGGACAAAGCATTGACAATATTGCATGAGTTATTAAAAAAAATAGACACCATGATTACTTCACATGATGTAAGCTCAACTGAACCTTATTGGAAGTTTGACGGTTGGTTTAAGGTTGTATGTAATATAGAAACGTCAAGAAGTACTCTTGACGTTGAGGAAGCAGCAAAAATACTTGAAAAGATATCAAATAAATGGTTGTGGGATAAGGGGAAAATTTCTGCTAGTTCTACTAGCAATAATGATGGCACAGTGTTTTTTAATGACAAAGTACGATTTTTCACTTGTTGGTTCGAAGACTTTGAATAATTTTTTGATAACCTTGATGGGCTAGATGCCTCTCAAGCTTTTATAATTTATTAGTACCTATACCTATAAACATTTAGGGGGATAGAAAACAGATTTAAAATACGAAAGTAAAGGAGATAAATTATGACAATTCATATTACAATGAATAAAGAATTTGAAGACGAGGAAATGGTTGTATATCAATTTTACCCCTCAGAATATCCAGATAAAGTTGGAAAAATGTATTTTCATAAAAAAGAACAAATGTTTCATGAAATAGATCCAGTTCCGGTAAAATCAACTGCAACAAGTGAACATTACTTTTATTGTGCATGTAGCAGAATAATGCAATGTATCAAGAGTGGTGGAGAATTCTTGGAAGAAATGGAATATGGAGTATAATGAAATAAAAAATGTATAAGTTTCATTTGCTGTTACATAGTATGTCTTACCTTTCCTGTTGTGTACTTTGTATTGTGATGAAGCATTGACACTAACCTTCGCATCGATTGTAAATCCTAATCCTGTATCTAAAGTACCAGCACNNGTGCTGGTACTTTAGATACAACACGTTTTCTTGCAATCAGATTAACTGGCTCTTTCTTTTCGAATTTGATGTAAGAAGGATTGTTATATACCCACTGATTCCCAACAAGATTTAACCATCCATCTTTTTCGCCCCACACTTTATATGACTCTGGTTTCTTTAACTGACGAATAACAGGGTAACTTCCATTTGGTCCTTTGCGAAGATTAACATTGTAACTTTCAATAACCTCACATATTTATCATAGCTGCGTTTGAATTTCTCGATTACGAGCATAATCCCACTATTTATTTAATTATATGCTGGTTTTCCCCTCTCGCATTATGTAATTTTCATATTGATCATACTGCTAAAATTTGGTGATTATTGCTTTGACAGGAAAATAAATCTATGTCATAAATATACTTAACTTGATTAATATCTTATTATAAGGTAAATTTAATGCAATATCGTTTTATGGTAATACTCATCACTCCTTGTTTATAATCGGTTTTTACAAAGCGAAAAAATTGTGTCTGCATGCACAATTTTTCTACAATAATTTTATTATAATTTATGTTAAAGGTGGTATGTATGAAGAATAAAGCTCCAGAAATTACGATTTTAAGAAGTATAGCGTGTCTAAGTGTGTTACTTATACATTCTATAACAAAAAACCCTGCAAATTTTGAGTCGGAAAGTATACTAGAACTATTCCTAGCTTATTTTCAATTATTACTTATGTATGGTACACCAATGTTTGTTTTTATATCTGAATTTGTAATAGCTTATAATTATCAAAATAAGCTACCAAATAACTTCATGTTAAAAAGAGTAAAGTTTATATTACTACCTTTTATATTTATGGGGATTTTTTATGCTATAACGTCAAATTACGAAGATGGGCTACATTCAATTTTAGTTCAAGCTACTAGAAATGTTGTATTAGGAGATTACCATGGTTATTTTATTTTAATCATATTTCAATTTTATTTTCTACATATGATCTTTAAAAAAGTAGAAAATCACTTTTCTCCTAAAACCGTTATTCTTTCCTCTTTATTTATAAACTTTATATATCTCGGTTTCTTTAATTTTATTGAACCATTTGATATACCAAGTGCCGACTATATTTGGTATCGATATTCTTGGATTCCATTTCCAGGCTGGATTGCATACTTTTTTATAGGGTATTATGCAGGTACTCACTACGAATATTTTAAATCTTGGTTAATGCAGTATTCCAAACAGATAGTTTATTCATGGGTTTTAACTGGCATGATGATAATCCTTTTTCAAAAATTCAACATTATAACTGATATTAGTTCTAAAAGAATTGATATTTTCTTATTCACAATATCTACAATACTACTATTTTTCTATATCGCTTCAAAAATAAAGCATGTACCTAGATTCCTTATATTTGTAAGTCGATATTCTTTTGGAATTTATTTACTACATCCTTTTTTACTTGACACGATAAGTAGTACTATACAAACAAAAATCCCTCAGCTAAATACAATTCTTGGTGCATTGTTTACGGATTTTTTCGTTGCTCTACTCATTCCAATTCCTATAATATATCTTTTAAATAAATTTAAACTCGGCCCATATATTGTAGGTAAGGTAGCTCCTAGCTTTAAATCAAACTTGAAAGTGTCTAACGAAAAGGTTTACACCCCAAGTCAGAAAAGCTTCTGATTTAAAATATAAAAAAACGTCTAACGAAAATGAGACAGATTATTTTATTAGGCAACTTCTTGGGCATGTGGCCCGGTATTATACCGGTACATGCCTTTTCGTTTTTCCTTAGTCCCTATAGGAGTTGCATCATTCTCAATACGTATTTTCATGTGACATACATAATAATTAACATTACCTCTTAATTAAAGCTGAATATCCCGCTATTTATTTTGTAAAACATAAAAAGCCAATGCCCCTATGAACTGCACCCCAATTATT
>NZ_NUOT01000118.1 GCF_002584535.1 Bacillus cereus | reverse complement strand
TGACGGGGATATGACCAATTTAACTCTCTTTTTTATTATGTCGCATTTCAAATCATAAGGGACATATTATGTTTGGATTTAAAATGAACTTTGACCGTACCCATAAGATATGTCTATTAATTACGTTAGTAGCTTACATGGCCAATTAATATAAGGAGGAATGAAACATGGAATTAACAAATAAAGTTGCTGTTATTACTGGAGCAGGAAGTGGAATTGGACGGGCTAGCAGTATTAAATTGGCAAATAATGGTGCGAAAGTAGTTTTGGTTGATTTCAATAAAAAAACAGGGGAAGAAACTTTAAATCTGGTTAAACAACAAGGTGGAGAAGGAATTTTCATTCAAGCAGATGTATCGAAGAGTGTGGATGTACAAAACTATGTAAATACAGCTATTGAAGAGTATGGACGTATTGATATATTTTTTAACAATGCGGGTATTATTCAACAGTTCGCTCCTTTCACCACGGTTGAAGAATCAGAATTTGATCGTATTATGTCCGTCAATGTGAAGGGGATATTCCTTGGAATGAAATATGTATTGAAAGTTATGGATGAGCAAGGATCCGGCTCCATTATAAATACTGCTTCTACTGCAGGAATTCGTGCAGAACATAGCGTAGCTGTATACTCTGCAAGTAAGCATGCGGTTATAGGTTTAACAAAGGGTGCTGCATTAGAATATACCAAAAAAGGAATACGGATTAATGCACTTTGCCCAGGGGGTGTACAGACACCTTTAACAGCTAGTGTTGCTGATCAGTTTAAAAAATCTGGTTATGTCCCAGAAGAGATACCAAATATGAGAATGGGCCGTTATGCTGCTCCGGAAGAACTTGCGGAAATGGTCGCTTATTTAGCATCAGAAAAAGCTAGTTATATGACTGGCTCAATTGTTGTTGTCGATGGCGGCTTAACCTTATAAATACCTGTTTATTGAAGGAGCTAGAGACAGTATATATAAATTAATGTTCAGTATAAAGAGGATCTTTGGTCAAATGAAGATCCTCACTTTGTAAATATGAAATGTCTTATCAGTTGAATTAGTTGTAACAAAATACTGTATCAGAAGAACAACGGTTAAAAAAAGAATTCATGAAGTCTATAGCACCCATCTATTTTTGATTAATTGATAGAGGGCATTTTCTTGTCTTTGTACAAAAATCCATTACAAACATATGGAAGTGTTTACTTACTTTGCATTAGTTTGCATAATCTTTATTATCGGGATTCAATGTATTTAGAAGACTATTAAAAATCCTCCAGATTGTTTAACTGGGGGACTTTCGTGTTCACATAACTTCACTTATTTGCAGTCAATAGACATAGAAACATAGCAAAATCCTTCAATTATTGTAGCAAAACAGTCATTTTTAAATCTTCAGCACCTCCATTTTTTAATGTATCATTTGAACCACTAAGATACGTAGGTTCAATTGTTAAGGATTTTGGAGGATTATCCATTGGTGGAAGAGCTAAAACAATATGGTGTCCGTAAAGTCCCGTGCTACCAACTTGCAAGCTGCCTCCTTCGTAGATTTTTCCTTTATCATCAGTCACAGTATAATCAAACGCTGGCCAACTGTCGTTAATTTCCATTTCTTTTGGGTAATCAAAGGTCAAATCAATCCTCGTTGAAAGTGAAGAAAACGTCACTTGGTCTACTGTTAATGCATACAGATTATCTTTCGTTAATGTTTTTATATTAGGAGTGAATTTACGAATCTCACCTTCAACTTTTGCAAGAGGAAATGCTACGTTCCATGTTCCTGTTTTTCCAAATAAATCTTTCCCATGGACAGCAACATCAATTTTATCACCAAATTCACCGTAATTAGCCAGAGTGAATTCATGCTGCTCAATAATAGTGTTTCGTCCTGTTGACTTCTGTGAAGTAGAACCAATTGCAGGTCTGACTTCTTCTTTCCCATTAATGGTTACATAACTAAATCCAGCTTTCTCTTCATTGCTATTGGAAGCAATATTTTCTCCTTTGTATTCCACCGTAACAACTAAACGTCCACCATCGTAAACAGCTTCTTTTACATTCATCGTTAAACCACTATGGTTATCTTGTCTCTCAATTGATGCAGCAAGCTCGTCCTTTTCAATTTTATCAGAAGCAATATCATTAAATTGTGCATAAATAGGGCCTATAACTGGAACACTCGATAATGTCTTTGCCATAGCAGGAGAAATGAATCCAAAACCTAAAAGCGAAACACATATTCCACAAGCAACAAGACTAGAATACTTGATTGTTTTTTTTCTACGGTATTGATTTTTCTTAGCTTGAAGCATGGCTGTTTTTTCTCTTTGAATTAACCGATCTTCTGGTATAGGAATATCATTGATATGGTGATTAAATTCTTCTTTATTCATAACTATATCCCTCCTTTAAAATGGGGCGTAAGGACTGCTTTGCTCGATGTAATTGAGATTTTACCGTTCCTTCTGGAGAATTAAGAACCTCAGCAATTTCTTTAATAGATAAATCGTGATAATACCTTAATAAAATAATAGTTTTGTAAGTAGGATCTAAGAAATTAAATGCCTCAGTTAAATCCAATGATTGTTCTAATTTATTCATGCTCTCTTCTGTACATAAATTGGCGAATATTTCATCATTTGCAACGAATTGTCTAGAGGATTTTCTTACAAAATCAATGGATTTAAAAACAAGAATTTTGGTAATCCAACTTTGAAATTTCTCCGGTTTTTTTAATTTTCTCAATGAAAGATATGCTTCATAAATTGTTTCTTGGTATATATCCAATGCATCTTGTTCATTTCTTACATACGAATAAGCTGTTCGATATAATTTTTGGCGAACAAAAGTAATAAGTTGTTCAAATGCTTGATCATTTCCTCTTTTTGCTTGTTTTACTAGATAGGCTATGTCCATTTTTATTTCTTCCTCCCTTTACTAATATAGTCGAATGAGAGAATAAAAAGGTTGCAAAAATAAGTGGATATATAAAAATCTCCTACAGCTTATTGCAATGATTAATATCCAGCATTAAAAACACCAGAAATCCAGATAGAAATAAGAGCCAAATATACAGCTTGTTCATACCCAATTTAAAGTAAAGAAGATCTCCCAAAACGAAAAAATGAGCTGATTTCTCAAACTGACTAACTGGGGAAAATTTTTTTCATTTAGGGGGTACATCAAGCTAAGATAAATCTGTATTCTTATAACGAAAAAAACGTTATTCTTTTTGTAGAAATACAGAGAAAGGATGATGTTGAGATTGAAGGTAATATTATTTCAGTAATTCTACATACTAAAGAGCATAATGGAAAAAGGAGTTTGCTCTTATGGATGAAAAATTGAATCAAGAATTGAAAAGTAATTTAGATGAAACAATTTTACCTTTAACTTCTCTTGGCAATGGAGAGAGCATCGAAGTTGCATCCAATATCTATTGTTTATGTATAAAAATTGTTAATGTATGTTTTGTTGGTGATTCTACAGAGCCAAACGAATGGGTTCTAATTGATACGGGAATGCCAAAATCGATGAATCTAATCATAGATTTTGCAGAAGAAAAATTTGGCAAACATAGTAAACCAAAAGCAATTATATTAACTCATGGTCATTTTGATCATGTTGGTTCTGTAATTGAATTAGTAAAAAAATGGGATGTTCCAGTTTATGCACACAAGTTAGAAATCCCCTATTTAAATGGTGGAAAAGACTATCCAGATCCAGATGGATCTGTGGAAGGTGGATTTGTAGCGAAAATTTCTCCTTTTTTTCCAAATAAGGGCATAAATTTAGGTAACTATATACATGAGTTGCCTGCGGATGGTAGTGTACCCCATATGCCTGGATGGAGCTGGATACATACTCCAGGACATACTCCAGGACATATATCTCTATTTCGAAATACGGACGATTTTTTAATCGCTGGAGATGCTTTTGTTACCG
>NZ_NUOT01000117.1 GCF_002584535.1 Bacillus cereus | reverse complement strand
AAAAGCAGTAATGTAAGTTCATTATTCCGCAATTATCTGTAAAAATTATCATACAAATGATCTGTATATCAAAGATGAATTGATGTGCAGATCATTTGTGTGAGCAAAGTCCCTTTAGCATGATTAAGGGACTTTTTTAAATTTCTACATACTTAAGGTTCCGTCACATCAACATCAAGTTAAAGCACTTTTAAAACATTAAAAAGTGCTTTTTATTTATTATAAATACGAATGTAAACTTTTAGATAGAAGTTTACTTTCAAATACCATCATAAGCAAAGTAATACTGCCTGGTTAAAAATTTTGAATAGATATAAATTTCATTCCCTAAAAACGTCTAAATTTAATATAATAATACATATATATTATTAAAGATTGAGAGGAACATTATGCAAAGTTTGAAAATGGTCAAATTTAACATATAGATATTTGGGATATTATTTATTGCTAATACTATTGAATTTATTTCCATACTTACCACAGATCATAAATTTAATTGGTTAAAGGCTTTTTGTGCAATTGGATTTTTCTTAGTATTTATATTAAATCTATTCGATTTTAAAAATAAAAATTATAAAACTACATAATTAATATCAAATAAAAAGCACTTTTAAAACATTGAAAAGTGCTTTTTATTTATTATAAATACAAATGTAAACTTTTGAATATTAGTTTACTTTCAACAAAAAAGAAGACTGAACTAGATTAACTCTCTAGTACAGTCTTCTTTTTCTTGTATATAAAATTTAAATCCAATATACATAGAATTTCTTTTAATTTATATAAAAATTTTTATCTTTTGTATAATTAAACTTTACTTTTTTATAAAATAGATTTAATATAAGTGTTAGGAAAGGAAGGTGTTAACTTTGAAGGAAAAATTTGGAGATTATATAGTGAATAAAGTGTATGAACATAGAGTGTTAAGAAGAATGTCACAAAAAGATTTAGCTGATGCTGTTGGAGTTTCTAAGCAAACGATATTTGTTATGGAAAAGAATAATTATTCTCCTTCACTGGTGTTAGCATATCGAATAGCTAATTATTTTGAGGTTGATATAAACGAAATATTCTCTTATGTAGGAAAGGAAGATAATAATGCTTGATCTATTAAACAACTGGATGTTAGAAAGCACGAACAATTTTAATATCATTGTAGGATTTATATCACTTCTATTTGTAGGTTCAGCAATTGTGCTTTTTATTATGATGAAAAAATTTGGTCAACCGGATGAAAGAACAAATGCTATTTATCTTAAAATTGTTTCTTGTATGTTTTTTACTCAACTTATAATGAATGGCGCATTTATTTCTTTAGTTGGTAAAGATATGTATTTCCGTCAATTTTTCATATTATTTGAAGCCATTGTCTTTTTCGTTGGAGCTATTTATTCTGTTAGATTATATAGAAGAGAATTCAAATAATTTACTTGCAAAAAACAATAAAAAAACAGTAGTGATTTTATGCACTACTGTTTTTTTATTACTCCTTTTTGAAAGTAAACTTTTAAATAGAAATTTACCTTCAAAAAGGAGTCTGAGAGGTATTGTGTATATTTTGTTCACCTCAGGTACAACAAAAGAGCCTTACATCTGTAGGCAAGACTCCACTAGTGTAGTTGTATAGTATTTACATAACAATTAAGAAACTGTAAACATATAACACCAAGTAGCAGAACCCTAACATTCCGCCTACAGCTAATACCTGTTTAACCCAGCTCTTGAGTTTCGGATTACTATAAATCACTTGCATTCTTTCCATATCGTTTCCTCCTATTAAGAAGAACCCTTAAAGACTCTCACCTCGCTATGGTACCATTAAAGAATGAGTAATAGGGGTATAATTTTTGTCTAAACGTATAAATATGTAATATTGCATATAGAAATGTATTGTTATAAATGTAAGCGCTTACTATAATAAGGGTATAAAGATTCACCACATCTTAATACGAAAAAAGAGGAGAAAATAGTATGGAAATCGCAATGACAGTTTTAAAGTTTATAGGTGGAGCAATCCCATTAGTTCAAGAACTTCTAAAAACATTTATGTAAATTCATTATTTAGCAATTATTTATAAAAATTATCATAGCTTAATACGAACAAGAGGAGGAAATAATATGGAAATCGCAATGACAGTTTTAAAATTTGTAGGTGGATTAATTCCAATGGTTCAAGAACTTTTAAAAACATTTATGTAAATTCATTACTTAGCAATTATTTATAAAAA
>NZ_NUOT01000116.1 GCF_002584535.1 Bacillus cereus | reverse complement strand
TTTAATAGTTCGTGAGGCATGGCGAAGACTTTGAAATCCTAAAGAACGGGAGAATCGACGTTTCACATGTCGGTGATCTTGCTCAATGATATTATTGAGGTACTTGATTGTACGATGAAAGGTATTTTTGTAAAGACCTATCTCCTATTTTTTGAATGCGGAAGCTAAAGAAAGAGCCTTATCTGTCGTCAGAACCGTTGGTTCTCCAAAAGTTCGAACAAGTCTTTTCATAAAAGCATATGCTGCTTGTGTGTCCCGTTTTTGACGAAGTTGAATATCAAGTGTTTGTCCCTCTTTATCAATTGCTCG
>NZ_NUOT01000115.1 GCF_002584535.1 Bacillus cereus | reverse complement strand
GGTTCTGGTGCAAATACTTAGGAAAGATATAAAGAGGCGAAAAGTTTCTTAGTGGAATCTAGTCTTAAGCAACAATTCCAAATAGTTGATGGATAAACTTCACTTGATTTTGGACAGACTTGTCCAGTAAAATAAGTTGCCCTTTTTTTACCATATGCATAGCTTCTATTCCAGAAATAATAGATGTAGCTGTGCGAAAGGATTTCAATCCTAACATCGAACGAACTCGCTTTTTAATAAATCGATGATCTTGTTCCACTATGTTATTGAGATATTTCACTTGCCTTAGTTGGATGCCTAATGGCATCTTTTTTTCTTTTCTCAATTCTTCAACTGCTATAGGATAAGCTGGATTCTTATCGACTGTCACGACACGAGGCTCAGAAATATGAAAAGACTGCAAAGCTTTCTTGAAGAATCGCTTTGCAGCCTTGTGGTTTCTTGCTTTGCTTAGGTAAAAATCGATGGTATTTCCTTTCGAATCGACAGCACGATACAGGTACATCCATTGACTTTTTACTTTGATATATGTTTCATCGACTCTCCAAGAGTCATTGGTTTGCTTGAGATGACGACGGATTCTTTTGTCTAATTCAGGACCATACTGATGAACCCAACGCATAATCGTTGTATGAGCAACGGATAAGCCCCGTTCCTCCATCATTTCCACCAAATCACGAAAGCTCAGGTTGTACCGTAGGTACCATCTTACTGTTTGCAAAATAATATCATGATGATAATGCTTCCACTTGAATAAATTTCGCTTTTCCATACTGATCACGCACCTTTTTTAGAGTAATAGTATCAGTATGTCCAAGATTTAGAGATTACTTGCAATTATCTTGAAGTTTTCGCACCAGAACCC
>NZ_NUOT01000114.1 GCF_002584535.1 Bacillus cereus | reverse complement strand
CGAGCAATTGATAAAGAGGGGCAAACACTTGATATTCAACTTCGTCAAAAACGGGACACACAAGCAGCATATGCCTTTATGAAAAGACTTGTTCGAACTTTTGGAGAACCAACGGTTCTGACGACAGATAAGGCCTCTTCTTTAGCTTCCGCATTCAAAAAATTAAAGGAGATAGGTCTTTACAAAAATACCTTCCATCGTACAATCAAGTACCTCAATAATATCATTGAGCAAGATCACCGACATGTGAAACGTCGCTCCCGTTCTTTAGGATTTCAAAGTCTTCGCCATGCCTCACGAACTGCTAAAGGTATAGAAACTGTTCATGCTATATACAAACAAAAACGAAGTCTTCAACCAAACTTCGTTTTTTCGACGTATAACGCATTACATGAATTATTAATAGTTTCATAAAACTGGTCCACAATATTCCCCCATCTCTTTATGTCTTCGGAAACTTTGCAACAGAACCGTGCAAATTATCTCCTAAAGTGACACTCTTAATTTTGTATTTATTTTCCATAGTTGCCCCTCATTCCATGAATCGTTTCCGTACCCATAATTCGATTGTGTAGTTAACTAATTATTAAATGATATTTGATTCCCCTTCTCGCTTAAACCATCATTTGAATTTTTTATAAAATCTCTATTTCTCAATTTATATTTATATAATATGCAAAATTGCATATTCATTATGAAAACCTAGAAAACTCAACAGTTTAAGGTCTTGTACAACCAAAATGTAAGTAAACAAACCGGAATGATTTGAATCATTTTCCATTTTTTACAGTCTCCTACCTTTACAGGATGTATATATAAAAATATAATTTTCAAAAAACAAAAATATTCTGTTTAAAACAGGGTGTAAAAACAAAGGAGAAGAAAAAATGAAGAAATCCGTCGTTACATTACTAGCAACCGGAATGGTTTTAGGCGCTCCATTTTCAAGTGCCTTTGCAGCCGAACAAGTATCACAGCAAGAAGCTTTGAACAAAATGGAAGTCGTTCAAAAACAGTGGAATGATGAAAAAGGAAATCCATCCTTCCTTTCAGGTAAATTATCTGATAAAAAGGTAGATTCGGAAAAATCAGTAAAATCTTTCCTTGAAGAAAATAAAGAATTATTTAAAATCAACCCACAAACTGACTTAACACTGAAAGAAGTAAAGTCAGATGATTTAGGAATGAAACATTATGTGTACATTCAATCTATTAATAAAGTTCCAGTTGATGGGGCACGTTTCATTGTTCATACAAATCGTGATGGAAAAGTAACAACAGTAAACGGAGACGTACATCCCGCTGCCGCTGACCGTTTGAAAGGAAATACAAATGCAAAGATTTCAAAAGAAACTGCCATTTCAAGTGCATGGAAACATATTAATCTAGCAAAAAAAGATACACTGGTAGAAACAAATGGGACTCCGTTAGAACAAATAAAAGAACAAGCAAACTCTACAAATGAAAAAGCAGATTTAGTTATTTATGAAAAAGACGGGAATTATTACTTAGCTTATAAAGTACAATTACAATTCGTTAAACCTTATGGAGCAAACTGGCAAATCTATGTAAACGCAGTAGATGGAACAATTGTAAAGTCATATAATGCAGTTACAGATGCAGATACTCCGCAAAAAGGCTATGGTAACGGCGTATTTGGGGATCGAAAAAGCCTGAATACAACTTACAGCAGTCAATATGGAAAATACTATTTAAAAGACACAACAAAGCCGATGAACGGTGGCTTTATTGTAACAAATACAGTTAAAAATGCTACTAATTGGCAAAATCCAACTAATTACTCTCTATTCGATGCGGATAATGCTTGGGTAGATAAGAGCCAAGGTCCTGCAGTTGATGCTCATTTTAATGCAGGAAAAGTGTATGATTATTATAAAAATGTTCATAACCGCAATAGTTTTGACGGAAATGGTGCAACGATTCGTTCTGGAATCAATTTTGGAACCAAGTACAATAATGCATTCTGGAATGGACAACAAATGGTTTATGGAGATGGTGATGGTGTTGAATTCGCACCGCTATCAGGTTCGCTTGATGTTGTTGCACACGAACTAACACATGCGGTAACTGAAAAATCAGCTAATCTTGAGTACCTAAGTCAATCTGGGGCACTAAATGAATCTTTTTCTGATGTATTTGGATATTTTGTTGATCCAATCAACTGGGATTTGGGAGAAGCGGTATATACGCCAAGAGTTGCAGGAGATGCACTCCGCAGCTTATCAAATCCTGAAAAGTATGACCAACCTGCTCATATGAATGACTATCAATATTTACCAGAAACAGAGGAAGGAGACAATGGCGGCGTACATATCAATAGCGGTATTCCAAATAAAGCTGCTTATTCAACGATCACTGCTATTGGTAAAGAAAAAGCAGAAAAAATCTATTACCGTGCTTTAACAACGTACCTTACACCAACAAGTGATTTCAGCGAAGCACGTGCTGCTTTATTACAATCTGCTGCTGATTACGATGGCGTTAATAGTGGGACATATCAAGCTGTGCAAAAAGCTTGGAATGACGTAGGAGTAAACTAATAGTTTCATTGATAGAAGAGTGAAAAAGGACAAACTTGCTAGGAGTATCTGGCCAGGTGTCCTTTTTTCACTGTATTAGAGTTCACCTTACATGCCCCTCAGCTTAAGAAATTCTTATACCTTCAAATTAGCTCCCTTGATGAGAGTTCTTTATATAAAAATCCCTACAACATTTGTAGAGATGGAGAATAGAGTAAGTTTGTTACATTTTATTATTTTTCACCAGAAATAATACTTTATAAAAGATTGTTTTATCCATCTGTGTTCATGAGTACAACTCTCCAACCATCCGGATCTTCTATCGTAGTTCCCTTCTCTTTCCAATATGGATTTTCAGGTTCAACTTCATGATAATTCATTTTATTTAATCGATTCGTTATTTTTTCAATTTCATCTTTATTAGGCATATAAAATACCAGTAAATTATCTTTTGTTGGTGCCGGACAAGGGCTTCCATTAACATGCCTTGTGAACTCAAGATGGTACTCTTCATGAGGCAATCCAAACATGACCCCGTCATAACCCTCATGGTTTTCAAACTCCCCTATGCGTTTTAAACCTAATCCTGTTTCATAAAAATTTATAACTTCTTCAAATTTATCTGTTGGTCTTGCAAATCTAAACTGAACCCAATTCTTCATGCAATTCCCTCCTTTTAAATTTTAAAAGCCCTTACAATAGCTATTATAAGTTAGAGATATAAGGTTTAAAATCCCCCATTTAGGGGAGATTTACTTAAAACGAAAGATGTATAAATTAATAAATAGTAGGACTTGGGTATGAATTTTATTGAAACTTAATTACATGAATATGGACCTAAGGAAGGTGTTGCAAAAATTAACATTTATGCAACGCTTTCCTTAGGTCTATTTTACTTTTAGCGTACAGGGTATTGACTTAAATATATCTAAATTTTGTCGTAACGTACAATTTTCTTTTTTTGATAATGTGAGGCCTTATAGCATAAAATACGATTTCACTAGGAAGCTACTACTATCCGCATTCTTTTTCATATATTTGCACCAGAACCGAAAAAAGCACCCTATTTGGGTACTTATCGTGTAAATGCCTAAATATATTCTTTAGCTATATACAGGAAAAGACAAGTTCCGTTGCAAAATTAATTATTTGATAGAATAAAAAACTCCTTATTTAAACCTATTTTCTCCCAAAACTCTAAGGCTAGCTCATTTTCTAAATCAACATAAACATGAATTAAAGAAATATCCTGTTGGTTAAACCAATTCATTAAATTATCTACTAAGTTTTTAGCAACTCGTTGTCTTCGATACTCTGATGCTACATACAATTCGTCTACTTGACCATATAACATATTACTAACTAAATCTTGTTTCATAGAAGCAATACCATAACCAATAACCTGCTGATTTTCATTAATTGCTACAAAAACCACACCATATTTTGATTGGATATATTGTTCTATTTGCTCTTGAATCCCCTGTTTATCACTCTCATCTAATTCACATTCTGCAGTTTCTATAGCATTATTATTCCACAATTCTATAATTTTCTTTATGCACTCTTGGTTAACTACACCACTGTTAATTTGCTTGATATGTGTTTTCATTCCTGTTTCCTCCTTCTATTAGTTTTTCAGAATATAAATTAATAAACTCCTTATAATGGGTTAAAAAATCATTTTGTTGATAAATTAAAGATTTTGAGTCTTATACAAAAAGAACTTGTAGCTCATCACTACAAGTTCTTTTTAAGGTAAGGTGACAAAAAAGGGAACACAAACTATCCTATTAGGCATATTCGAAAAAACATTGGGATTTGTCTTGATAGGTCTATTATATAACAAATATTAACATCCCAAGAGTCTATTTTTTAAAATTTTGTGAATTAAGAAAATAAATGGTTTATCATTTTTGTATTAGGGGTCACTATACATAGCCATCAAGCTAAAATTTTATAGTACCCCCAGAATGAAATTTTGTGCTAACTTATAACAAAAATCTCATTTTTCGTTTTGAGATAATTTTGAATTTTCAAGTTGATGGACATGCAGCTGTACTCCAGTTTCGAACTGAAAGGGCTTCTTAATATCTATTTTTTTAAAACAACGGACACAAAATCGTATATCTTTTCGAACTATATATATAGATATCATTAATTTTTATATATAAAGGGAGGAAGAAATATGAAGGAAAAAATAGAAAAGTATAAAGAGGTCACTGAAACATTAAAGGTATTGGCGCATCCTATCCGTTTAACCTTAGTAGAAATAATGCTTACAAAGGGCCCTACTAATGTAACAACAATGTATGTAAAATTACAAATGCCTCAAAGTACAATTAGTCAACATTTATCCAAACTAAAAGCTGCTAAAATCATTACAGGTACTCGGAAAGGATTAGAAATTTATTATGAAGTATCAGACAATCGTACAAAAGCGATATTATCAAGTATTGTTTTAAATGCTGACTTTCTATACTGAACATCATGGCGTTAAACGCTCTACTTTCGAATCCATTAAATATGAGTCATTCGTTACAAAAGCAAAGATCATAAGTGAAAGCGTAAAAAAACCGTTGATTATCTGTACATTACTATAAAAGAGCATTTCTTGTTATTACAGTAAGAAATGCTCTTTTTTCATATTTTCCTATTGAACTCTAGAAGACATTTAACGATGGATTATACATGAAAGAAAAGATAATCGTCTTAAAATCGCAATCTCGACAACTCGTTCCATACAATTCCGTGCTTTTTTCTTCAATTAGGCCTCACCATACATACCCATCAAGCTAAGATTTTAAGACACTCCCATAACGAGAATTTTACCTTTTTACAGTTATTTATGAGAATTCGGCCCATTTTTTTCGTTTTGGGGAACAATCAATTTCTTAAGTTGATAGCGATGGGGTAGCACCACACATCCATCAACTT
>NZ_NUOT01000113.1 GCF_002584535.1 Bacillus cereus | reverse complement strand
AAACTTTGCAACAGAACCATCCTTTGCCCCAAAAGGCTTTCGAAATATCATAGCCGATCTCAGTTTTTGAGTTCTCAAAATCTAAGGAATTATAACCACATGAGCCGATAATTTGATTAGATTCTTTTTCAATAATAGTAAATCGAAGAGCTTTATTATTTTGAGCAAGTTCGTTAAGAAGATTAATCATATCTTTTGCCTGATTTTCATCAATAAAATTACTAATATTCATGAATCTAGTAACATCTGGATCAGACCATATTTTAAACAAACTTAATGAATCAGATTCTTCTATTTTTCTTAAATGTAATCTTTGTGTGTATAGTTCTGTAATCAATACTTTTACCTCCATTATTTTGTGATGGGTAGATTAAAAATATTGATATCTGCGCATAATTCAGTCCCTTCTATATTTAGTTATTTTTATTATACAAGAGATAAAATGATAAGCATATAGATGAAATGGGATAAGAGGATAATGAAACAATTACTTATTAAAAATTAAACAAAAGCGTTATTTTAAA
>NZ_NUOT01000112.1 GCF_002584535.1 Bacillus cereus | reverse complement strand
GTATTTCAAGTTTACATCTGGTTATAAATGTGTACCTTTACAGATAGTTTTCATTTTCATATGTCTAAACATAAAAAGAAATCTTGATACGCCTGCGATAGTGTTTTAAAAGGTACACTTTTACAGATGATAACATCTTGCTCAGAATGTCCTAATACATTGGGGTATCAAGTGAGATTTTGTTCCTTATTTAGTTTGTTAGGAGGTTCATATAGGTTTTTGAAGAAATAAGAGAAGGATAGACAATTTTTTAGAAGATATTGCATATATTGGGTTAAGTATTGGTATTTATCCTTCGTACGATTGTACAGAGCGATTTCAAAAGAAGGGAAGTGAGGAAACCATGATACATCGGTATGAAATTGATTTTTCAGTGATGTATGGTGGCAAGGAAAGAGGTTTACAATCCGCAATCATTTCAGCACGTTCTTTAGAGGAAGCAAGTGAGAAATTGGAATCAGAAGTCAAGCGACGATTTGGGAAATGTCATGTGAGAATTGATACGGCTAATTTATGTGTTTCAGAGGATACCAGATATATCATTGTGTGACAAGGTCTTGTTTATACAGCAAGGCTTTTTCTTATGTGTTACAATCACATTTCTATGAGTATATCACACTATTCCGCGTGGTAAAATTCCATTACAATAAATATGAAGGATTATACTAATAAAGGTGGGATTTTATGAAATCAACAGGGATTACTAGAAAAGTAGATGAATTGGGGCGTGTCGTTATTCCCATAGAGCTTAGAAGGACATTAGGAATCGTAGAAAAAGATCCAATAGAAATCTTTGTGGAAGATGATAAGGTTATTTTGAAAAAATATCAACCTCACCAAGCGTGTATGATAACGGGGGAAGTTTCAGAAAGAAATTGCTCTTTAGCTAACGGAAATATTGTCCTTAGTCCAGAAGGAGCCGTACTATTAATAAAAGAATTACAGCAATATTTTGTTAAATAGAAGAATTTTACATAATTAAAAAAGTCCCTTTTTAATATTTAAAGGGACCTTGCTCACAGTTTCTACAGTTATTTATGAGAATTCAGCTCATTTTTATCGTTTTGGGGGTGTTTACTTATCTTAAGTTGATGGGCATGTATGGTGACCCCTATTAAATGTTTTTTGCACCAGAACCATCATTTTAATAATGTGTCTTTTCATCAATTACAATTATATAAATGTATATAAATTGTAAGTCATATGTCCAATTATTACTGGGATTATTGAGTTAGTTTTCTTATAAAGTAAACCATAAATTATACCCATTAGAGTTGCAAAAATAATGAATGCAAAGTCATAGTTATGAGCTAAACCAAATAATATACTGGATATAATTAACCCAGTAAAAAAAGAATATTTGATTTCTAAAAATCTAAGAATAATTCCACGATATAGAATTTCCTCTAACACAGGTCCGATTAACACATGTGTTGATATAGCAATTATGTATATGATAAAAGATTGTTCGGACAATGTGTCTATGCCTAGATTTGTTGCTTGTATATTTGCTGAATCATTCGAGATGAGTTCTGTTGTTTTATCCGATAAAACAACAAATATATTTGCAATCAATATATATACATATGTCTTACCTCGATTTAGTGATTTAATATTAAGCGTAGATAATATTAGGTTATAAAAAGATTTGTGTTTGAAAATGTAATAAATGGAAAATGAAAGTATAGAAAGAGTTAATAAAAAATTTGTTGTTATTTCTAAACTGTCATGATTATCAAATAATCGTTCAGTAAAATGTAATGAGAATAATGTTTTTAATGATAGCCCAAAAAGAAATGGTACAAACATCAATATTAGTAGTGTTCCTAGAATAAATTGTTTTAATGAAATCAGATTTTGATCCTGTAAATTAGTCATAGATGTTAGATCCTTTATATTTTATTTTAAGCTTTATTATAACTTAAAATAAAATATATTTGAATTTTAATATTCAAAATAAAGACCTTAGCGGATACTCGCTAAGGTCGTATATTTTAAATATTAAAATTTTCTTCCAGGTGCACCATGTTTATATCGAGCATCAATTTGCCCTGCTGCACCAGAGTTGTTGAAAATCCATTTGCCAGCTTCAATGCCGTAATCGATATAGTCTCCCCATTTTGATCCACCTTTTTTACCTTTACCTTTACTCTTACCTTTACCACCATCAATGTTTAGCATTTCTTCTTGTGTTAAATCTTGTAATTTAAGTTCCATAAATTG
Source organism: Bacillus cereus (assembly GCF_002584535.1). Classification (GTDB taxonomy): domain Bacteria; phylum Bacillota; class Bacilli; order Bacillales; family Bacillaceae_G; genus Bacillus_A; species Bacillus_A arachidis. The sequence continues at coordinate 8,704 of NZ_NUOT01000112.1, read as the reverse complement.
TATACCCCTTATTAATTATTTTTTAAAAAAACAGATATTCGAATATTAAAATTAACCGGTTTATTGTATTAAATATAAATGCGACACGTTATGTCTAGAATATTTTTACTATTTTTAAAAAAATATGCAAATTTTCATATTCGTATATTTTAGAAAGAGGGGATATTTATTGAGCAGAAAACATTTTCCATTTATTGGGCAATCCGATTTAAAAGATTGTGGTCCAGCATGCCTAGCCATGATTTCTAAATATTATGGGTTTACTATGTCTATCTCTAAAGTTAGGGAAGTTGCAGGAACAGATTTACAGGGGACAAACATAAAAGGTTTGTTAGAAGCTTCTGAACAATTAGGTTTTGACGCCAGAGGAGTAAAAGTAACTGATACAAGTGTAATAACAGAAATTCCTTTACCAGCTATCGCTCATATAATCACTGAAGAAGGTGTAATGCATTATGTGGTAGTTTATAAAATTAAAAGAAATAAAATATACATTGCTGATCCCGATAAAGGTCTGATTACTTATAATATAGAGGAATTTGATGATCTATGGACAGGAGTTCTAGTCTTACTGCAACCAGGAAATTATTTCAAAAAAGAAAAAGCATCTAAAGGGGCATTTTCTCAGTTTTTAAGTTTGTTGAAACCACAGTTGAATTTGTTAGTACCTTTATTTTTTGCCTCCATGTTTCTTAATTTATTTGGATTTGTAGGAGTATTTTATTTTCAGTTACTAATTGATGACATTGTACCTAATCAATCATTAAATACGTTGCATATTATTTCAGTAGGAATGATCGTTCTATATATTTTTAAAGTTCTACTATCTTATTTTAGAACGCACTTAATTTTATATTTTGGCCGACGAATTGACATACAACTTATGCTTGGGTACTATCGGCATGTTATTAAGTTGCCAATTAATTTCTTTGAAACTAGAAAAGTAGGGGAAATTATCTCACGTTTTTCAGATGCTGGTAGGGTTCATGAGGTGCTATCTACAACAGCTATAACACTAGTAATTGATATTTTGATGATTCTTTTTGGTACCTGTGTATTACTAACAAAAAATCTATCGTTATTTCTGGTTACTCTTTTACTAGTTCCGTTTTATGTGATCGTTGTTTTTGCGTTTCGTAAGTCATATGAAGTTCTTAATCGCAAAGTTATGGAGAGTGGCGCGAATTTGAACTCTTATATGATAGAATCGCTTAGTGGAATGGGAACTATCAAATCCTATAATGCTGAAAAAGAAGTTTTCTTTCAAGTTGAGAAACGATTTATAAAATTCTTAGAATATGGATTTCGTTTAGGAAAGCTTGATAACTTACAATCTTCAATTCGAATGATACTCGAGCTACTCGGTGGTGTTGTTATTCTATGGGTAGGGGCTACTCAAGTATTAAAGGGAAATATGACAATCGGTGAATTAATTACATTTAATGCTTTATTAATCTATTTTTTAGATCCAATTGAAAATTTAATTGACTTACAACCTAAAATGCAATCAGCTATTGTTGCAGCAGAACGATTGAATGAAATTTTTGAGTTGGATTTAGAGGAAGACGAGAATGAGCATAGAAAAGTATCTCCTACATATGTATCTGGGAACATTGAGTTTCGAAATGTTTCTTTCCGATATGGTACGAGAGGGAATGTCTTAAATAATCTTAGTTTTTCTATTGAACAGGGGAATCAAATTGCTTTTGTAGGAGAGAGCGGTTCTGGTAAAACAACAATTTCAAAGCTATTGATGAATTATTATACACCCCAACAAGGAGATATTTTTTATGATGATTACCAGATAAAAGAGATTAATCGGAAAGCCCTGCGTGAACGAATTGCCTACGTATCACAAGAATCATTTTTCTTTAGTGGAACAATTTATGATAATTTATGTTTTGGTCTAGAGCATCAAATTTCATTAGACGTTGTGATTCAGGCCACAAAAAAAGCTTGTGCGCATAACTTTATAAGTGAATTACCGTTAAGATATGAAACTGCATTGGAAGAAAATGGTTCCGACTTGTCTGGTGGTCAAAAGCAAAGGTTGGCTATTGCAAGAGCGTTATTAAAAAATCCTGATATATTAATTCTAGATGAAGCAACAAGTAACTTGGATTCTACTACTGAAAAACATATCACAGATATGTTAAAAGAATTAGGAAATGAGAGAGTAACGGTTATTATGATTGCACACCGTTTAAGTACAATTCAACATGCAGATCAAATTTTTGTAATGCATCGAGGCTCTATTATTGAGGAAGGCTCACATAGAAAGTTGTTATCAGACAAAGGCGAATATTATCGTCTGTGGAAGAATCAAACGATACATGCAGAATATATTGAAGAGTCATTTCTTATGATGCCAGGAGGTCAACATGAATAAAGTTTATACTTTTGAACAACTAACAGATAGTGTTGAATTGTTAGAAAAAAAACCTCCGCGTGTTATTAACTCGTTTTTAGGGCTACTAATTGCTTTTCTTATTGGTTTTTGTCTTTGGGCCTATTTTGGAAAAATAGATATTGTAAGTAAAGGAACGGCTATTATACAAGGAAAAAAAGAAGTAAGTATGGTTCAAAGTCGTCTTGGAGGAACTGTAAGTCATGTTGCTGTTCATTCTGGTGATTATGTGAGAAAAGGAGATACAATTCTTCAGATTAAAAATCAAGAATTAGTAGATGAACAAAATAACTTGGATTCTATCGTTTTACATTTAGAATCAAAAAAAAATATGCTTATCGAATTAAAAGAGAGTGTGTCTAATAATAAGCCTTTTTTTTCTAACAGTAACGAAAATGATAAAGTTCGAGATGAATATAGTGCATATGAACAAGGATATAAATTATTAGATAGTGAAAAGGAATTAGAATTGAATGCTATAGTTGAGAATGGTGTCGAAGATAAACTAGATGATGTTTTACAGTCATTAATAGCAGAAGATGAGAATATACAAAGTGAAATTGACTCTTTAAATAAGAAAAAAAATAAAGAACAGATTTCAAAAGAAGATAAGGAAGTTATTATAGAACAAATCGATTTAGCACGTTCACAACAAAATAATTTAAAGAAAAGAATAGAACAAAGAAAAGAGAACCTTGAAAAAGAAAGGCAAAAAATAAAACAGGTAAAAGAAGAAAAGCAAACACAAAAAAAGCAAGCTTTAAAACAGTATCAGCAAGGTTTTATTATTGATATTAATGAAAGAATTGAAACTATTGAGCAAGATATTTTGGCTAAAAGACAAGAATTAGATACTATTAAACATCAGAATGATACAATGAATATAAAAGCTCATATAGATGGTACTATTCAATTTTCAAATATACTACAAGAGGGTAATTTGATAGAACCTGGACAAGAGGTTGCTTCTGTGGTCCCTAAGGAATCTAGTAAAAAAGTAAAATTATTGTTATCGCCAGAAGAAGTAAAAGGGATAAATAAAGGGGATAAAATACAATATTCCTTTCAATTAGATCAATCTAATCAACAAGTTGGATATGTCTCCTATATTTCCGCGCATCCCATTTTTGATAAAGATTCAAAATCATATATGTATGAATTAGAAGGAACAATTAATTTAAAAGAAATTCAATCTTTACCTTCTGGAGTGATTGGAAAAGCTTCTGTTGTAACAGGATCAGAACCTATATGGAGATTTTTATTAAGAAAATTAGACTTCATTTCGACATGAAAAATCCAACTAATTAGGGCTGTTGACAAAAGGGGGAGAGCGCAAAGCACTCTCCCCCTTCTTCTTATGCTTTTGTTTGGTTCTGGTGCAAAAAATCTCTTAAACTTGGACATACTGATATTACTACTCTACAAAAGGTGTGTGATCAGTATGGAAAAAGAGAATTTGTTCAAATGGAAGCATTATCAGCCGGAACTAATCTTATTAACAGTAAGGTGGTACCTACGGTACAATTTGAGCTTTCGTAACCTGGTGGAAATAATGGAGGAAAGAGGATTATCAATTGCTCACACAACGATTATGCGCTGGGTTCATCAATATGGACCTCAACTAGAAGAGAAAGTACGACATCATCTTAAGCCAACAAATGACTCGTGGAGAGTCGATGAAACATATATCAAAATAAAAGATCAATGGATGTACTTATATCGTGCAGTCGATTCAGAAGGGTATACCATTGATTTTTATCTAAGTCAATCAAGAGATAAACAAGCAGCCAAGTGCTTTTTCAAGAAAGCCTTGGCTTTTTCGTACGTTTCTAAACCTCGCGTGATAACAGTAGATAAGAATCCTGCCTATCCTGTAGCGATTCAAGAGTTAAAAGAAGAGAAACATATGCCTAAAGGCATACAACTAAGGCAAGTTAGATATCTCAATAATATAGTGGAACAAGATCATCGTTTTATTAAGAAACGCGTGCGTTCTATGTTGGGATTCAAGTCATTTAAAACAGCAACTTCTATATTGAGTGGTGTTGAAGCCATGCATATGATGAAAAAAGAACAGATTGATTTACGGGACCAGTCTGTTCAAAATCAGAAAGAATTCATCCATCAATTGTTTGGACTGGTAGCATAAGATACGATTCCGTTAAGAATATAGGCGCTTTATTCTCTTTTATTTTATTTTTGCACCAGAACCATTTTTGTTATAGTTAAGTGTCATAATCCCTTATATATCAACATATTTCATGCCCTTAAAACATATAAAACAATTAATATATAAAACAAACATATATATGATTATTTGTTGATATATTAATATTTATTTTTTGATAACCCCTACCTCAAAATAATCCAAGGATAGGAATTATTTATATAACCAAATTTGTTATCTTTAACTTATTAATTTGTAATTCTTCATCAGAAATTGTGTAATAACATAGGATTTCTCTCTTATCCATATACTCAGGAATTCCATAAAAATATTCTCTTTGTGCTATAGTAAGAAGTTCTCTGGTTTTCAATTCCCCATTCCCCTTCATATATTATTTTTTAAAAAACAACAGTTTTCTTGTAATTAAATAAATTCTCTTTATGATAATGACCAAACTTGTTATTTTCTATAAAGAACTGTATTTCACCAATATAAAAACATAGTATGTTAGGCCTCATCATATAGGTGATTTCGTTCTGTACAGTTCAGACAACTTAGTGCAGGCTATAAATCTTTACATGTTTGAAGATAGGTACATATTCATTATTGAAGTTCTTAATATTAAAATGTATCATAAAAAGGCGCAACTTCTAATGCAAGTAAATAGGAATATGAATTTTGAATAAATAAAATATTTTGAAGTAATATAGTTGCCGAAAAATGAGGTGGAATTAATCGAAACAGTACATATTAAATGGTATGGATCGTATAGTTTTAATGATTTTTATAATAGAGAAGAGGCTTTTAAAAAAGGAATATTCGCAATCTTTAGGGTGTGTGCTGGAAAAGAAACATTTCTCTATATAGGAAAAACCCAAAGACACTTTATACAAAAGATAAGAGAACTTCATAAGGAATGGCTGTTTGATGCAAGTGAAATAAAGATTAGATTAGGAATAATAGAATTCCCTAATGGTGAAAGTTATTCTGAAAAGAAGGTAGAAGAGGTTAAATCCCTTTTGATTTTACGGCATACCCCATCAAAAAACACCACACCTTCAGTATATTATAAAGGGCGGTTTAACTTAAAAATTATAAATAAGGGAAAAAGGGGCTTAATTGTTAAAAAGCTTTCACCAGAAGATTTAGTATGGATATAAGTTGAATGGGTTCTGTTGCAAAGTTTGAAAAAAGCATAAACAGGTTGGTAAATGAGGAACAAGATTTAGAAAGTAGCTAGTAATTGTTGAAGTTCATTGTATGTTGAAAAGGCGGAGTCTCTTTGCAGACTTCGCCTTTGTTTATATAGAGCGTGAATGGTCTCAATAACTTTTATAGGTGTAGCACCAACATGTTAACGAAAATATACGCTAAAGATATGCAGGATTTCATGCAGATCGCGAGAACGATTTGAACTACCAAATGTTATTGTGACAGTAATGTATGAAACCTTGCATACAGAGAAGGGAACAAAAAGCTGGAAAACTCTTGGTATGAATGGCTTTCTGGGATTTGGTTACTGCTGATAATGTTGCGTTATGTTAACCAAACGTGTATAGAGTATACAGTCAAAAAAGTACAATACATCGCTTCTTCCAAATGGTACAATTAGGAAAAAAGGGGGAGAGAATATGTATGATTACAAATTTGTGAAAGTCGAAATTGATGGATGGAAAGGGCAACCCAAAGAAGATTATAAGCGTATTATTATCGAACATGCTGAGGATGGTTGGGAATTTGTTCAAGTCCTTACTCTAACAATCTCAGGATACACGAATTCTTTGGAGATTATCTTCAAACGAACCAAAGAACTTCTTTAAAAAATGAAAGAGGTTTGCCTTAAATAACATACAAAAAGAACTGAAGTATTTGGGGATCTAATTGTTCTCGATTTAACTTATAAGACAAATAAGCTAATATTAATCAACTTCCAATAACGAGAATTATGTGAACAGGAAAGTCCTCCAGTTAAACAATCTGGAGGACTTTTAATAGTCTTATAAATACATTGCCTCCCGATAATAGGACGTTATGTTAACATCACATGTATGAAATATACAAGAAAAAAACAGTAACCCTGTAGCAAGATCCTTATGGTAAAATGGAAGAAAAAGGAATGAAGGGATTTAATGAAATTAAGATTATCTTTCATTGCTTTGTCTGTAATACTTAGTGTTGCATGCGTATTCTTTATACAAAAAAGGAATGTTATTTTTCAAGAGGGGAATCCAATACCATTGGCAATTGCTATGTCAAAAATGATCCTTGCGGATAAAAATATAATGGAAGTACAAAGGGATGATATTCCCCATACCTATTTAGTAAAACGAGGGGAACTAGATCCCTATATTGAAATGAAAAAGAAAGATGAATGGGAATTTGTAAACAGAGATATATACGGAAATTCTCTAACTTTCCAAAAAGGGAATACAACGGAGAGCATTCCTTACAGATATTTCACACGGTATTATACAATCATTGACTTCCAATAACGAATTTTATATCGACTGGGTTGCCTAGACAATCCAGTTTATATACGTTCGGTTGTGATATTGAATAGATCATTGCTTATCTTTGTATGACTAAGAGCTTGTACTTGAATATGATCATATAAGTCCATCCCATCAATATTCCATTCTAAAGACCATCCATCTGTTGGATTTGTATCGTAGCCAATAAGTTTTCTTTCCAGGTAGCTATTCCTGTTGGTACAAGCCAAAACAATATAGTTTCTGCATTGTCGTTTTTCTTATAAAACTATTTACATTTCTTTTGTAGGAAAATTCAAAACAATGCCAATATATGCTACGATAAACATATATTGAACTTATACAAAATGAGATAACATCTAAATTTTAAATCATTCATCTTTTAGAAAGGAGTATTGATGAAGTATCATATAAAAGTAAATGGTCATATCCGTCAGATCAATAAAAAATGGTTGCATCTACGCCAAAAACAAAGAGAACGAATATCTAACTGGTTACGTAGAGAATTTCATATTTTTGTACAATTTTATCATAGAAGACCCAAAAAATATGAACATGATGAAATCCTTCTTACCGTAATGGATAAGATTCATGAACAAGATATTTGGATCCCGTATGGAGAAGTTGAAAGGTATTATAAAAGTAAAATTGGTAAATGGTACAGAAAAATTGAAAGTGATGCAAAGCAATTTGAATCATAAGAATAAGTGAGTTTTACTAAGGAGGTAAGAACATGTCGCATACAAAGTAACTTCCTGGTGGTGGCGGTCATTAATTGAAAGAGTCAGGAATAGTTACCTGTTCTTTCGTTTCATAATCTCAATAAAAGGAGAGATTTATATGTTTAGTAGTAAACAAGACGACATTCAAGATCATCTCATTAAAAAGGGTTATGATATTAAGGAGTTTTTAAGGAAAAATGGCGAATGGTACTATTTTAAAGTGCAGACCTTTTGGTCAGGTACTCATACAATAAAAGTAAAAAATGGACTGTTTGGTCTTACAATAGAAAAAGTATAGAAATTGATACCTTATATGCATGAGGGCATTTTTTGTCCTCTTATTTTATTAGTCACTAACAAAAAATGTTAAGGGTATGAGGTGAAGTAGTGGACGATCAAAGAATTATTGGACAAACCAAAGATGTTGGGTTTCAAGTCGGGGTTAGAAGGACTTTCCCAATCTCACAGGAGAAAGCTTGGGAGTTTATTACTTCTAAAGAAGGATTGAATTTATGGTTGGGGGACAGTACTACGATTATTCTTAAACCAGGTCAGAAATACATTACAAAAACGGGAACAGGGAAAATTCGGATTGTTAAACCGTTACAACAGCTTCGCCTAACTTGGAAAAAAGAAGAATGGGAAAGACCCTCTACAGTTCAAGTCCGTATTATATCGAAAGCAAGTAATAAAACAACGATTAGTTTTCATCAGGAGAATCTTTCCGATAAGAATGTTAGAGAGGAAATGAAAGCTTATTGGGGAAAAGTTTTAGAAGGAATAAGGGAATTATAGCATTCTGGGTTCTGTTGCAAAGTTTGAAAAAAGCATAAACAGGTTGGTAAATGAGGAATAATGTTTAGGAAGTAGCTAGTAATTGTTGAAGTTCATTGTACGTTGAAAAGGCGGAGTCTCTTTG
>NZ_NUOT01000111.1 GCF_002584535.1 Bacillus cereus | reverse complement strand
TGGATTTGAGTCAATATTTTGGACACAAAAAAGTTAAATCTAAGCTACTTTTTTAGCTAGATCTTCTATTGCTTGAGGAGTTTTATAACCAATGCTACTATGAATCCTCTTGCGGTTATACCATCCCTCGATGTATTGAAATAATGCTAAGCTTGCTTGTTTAAATGTGACATATTTTGTACGATATACTTCTTCTTTCTTTAAAGTGGCATGAAACGATTCTATGCAAGCATTATCATATGGACACCCTTTTTTGCTAAAAGAGGGGGTGATTTTATAGTTCGCGAGTATCGTTTGGAATTCTTGACTTGTATATTGTGTTCCTAAGTCAGTATGTAGAATGAGACCTTCTGGTGGTTTCTGTGCATAGTAAGCGTTTTCTAACGCTTTTACCACAAGATTCGTTGTCATATTTCGTGAAAATGAATATCCAACAATTTTTTTAGAATACAAATCCATGACAGATGCAAGGTAACACCAACCATCTTTTTGCGTGTGAATATAGGTAATATCCGTTACCCATTTTTCATTGATTGTCGTTGTAGAGAAGTCTTGTTCTAATAGATTTATCCGTTCCTCTACGATTGAGTTTGATGAATGTGGTTTATATTTCTTTAAGATAACGGAACGAATATTTTCTTTTTTCATGAGCCGTTGTACACGCTTTATGCTTACTTGTAATCCTTGTTCCAATAGTATTTGATGAATCTTGGGCGCACCGTAACGCTCTCCACTGTCTTGATGAATTTGTATAATTTTTTGGGTTAATTCTTCATTTTCACGACGACGCTTTGACTCTGTTTTGTGCTGAGATTGGTAGTAAGAACTTCTCGCTATCCCAAGAGTTTGGCACATCATATGAACAGGGTGTGTTTCTTTTTGACAATCGATAAATTGGTGTAATTCTGCATCTTTTATTTTCTCGCGAATATGGCCATAGCCTTTTTTAAAATTTCATTCTCTTCTTTTAGACGAACCATTTCTTTTTTCATTCGTTTTAGATCTTCGAGCGTCATTTCATCCTCATCAACTGATGTGATAGGAGAATATATTTTAATCCATTTATAAACGGTTACTTCTGATACGCCATACTCGCTACTTAACTGTTTGACAGGTTGTCCCGAATGATATAATTCAACAACCATTTTTTTAAACTCTTCATTAAATTTCTTGTTTGTCATACGGACACTTCCTCCTTGAAATCCATTGTAAGGACTTAACTAAGTTGTGTCCATATGACTATACTAACTCCA
>NZ_NUOT01000110.1 GCF_002584535.1 Bacillus cereus | reverse complement strand
ATTTGGAAGCAAGTATTAGGAATTAAAAAGGTGGGAATCCATGATAATTTCTTTGAAATTGGTGGAGACTCGATTCTCAGCATTCAGATTGTCTCTCGTGCGAAGCAAGCAGGTTTGCATTTGACACCAAAGCAAATGTTTGAACATCAAACGATTGCCGAGTTGGCGCAAGTAGTCAAAGAAGAACAGGGTGTACAAGCAGAGCAGGGAGTTGTAACTGGAGAACTGATCCTTACACCAATCCAGCAATGGTTTTTCGCACAAGATCATCCGAACCCACACCATTGGAATCAATCCATGTTTTTTAGAACAAAAGAGCGACTGGATATAGTATTACTGGAGGAAGCTGTGCGTACCCTTCTAATCCATCATGATGCCTTGCGTTTAAGATATGAACGTTTACCGGATGGAGCTTGGAAACAGCGGAACGAAGGGATCGAAGAACAATCGACGCTGACCGTGATTTCATTAGACGAAGTGCCGCAAGCAGAATGGCATCAAGTGATTCAAACGGAGATTGACACTGCACAAGCAAGCTTACACTTAAACGCAGGACCGCTAATGAGAATGGTGTATTTTGATGAAAGTGAGAAAAGAGCCGGTCGATTATTCTGGGTGATTCATCACTTAGCAGTGGATGGTGTTTCTTGGCGGATTTTACTGGAGGATCTACAAACGGCGTATAATCAAGCGAGTCAGGATCAGAAAATCCAATTATCTACGAAGAGTACATCCTTTAAAGCGTGGTCGGAGAAATTGCATCATTACGCTGAAGCTGGGATTGCGCAAGAAGTGCGTAATTACTGGGAGCAGCAGTTCGAACAAGAAGTGGCTATGCTACCAGTGGATGCAACCCTTGAAGATCCAGCAAACACAGCAACTGAGGAGATTACCGTGGTGCTGGATGAGAAAGAGACCCGTGCGTTATTGCAAGAGATTTCAAGCACCCATCGTGTCCAAATCAATGAAGTACTATTGACAGCATTGGTACAGGCTACGGCAGCATGGACAGGTCATTCGACGCTGACCGTGGATCTGGAGGGGCATGGTCGAGAAGAGATTATTGAAGACATTGACCTATCGAGAACCGTAGGATGGTTTACAAGTATTTATCCTGTTCACTTAAATATTACAGGTGCCAACACGCCAATTGCAGCATTAAAAGCAGTCAAAGAACAAGTGCGCCAAATTCCTAATAAGGGCATTGACTATGGGATTTTGCTGTACTTGAATCCAGCGATGCGTGAGCGATTGGAGTCTCAGCCTGCACCGTCCGTTAGTTTTAACTATCTTGGACAATTTGACCAAATGTTCTCTGACGATGCGATGGTTGTTCCGGAGACCGGGTTTACGCGCTTAGACCATGCTCCTGGTTCCAAGCGATCACATTTAATCGATGTAATCGGAATTGTAACCGATGGAAAACTTCAGTTCACTTGGGTGTACAATGTTGGACAGTTTGCGAAGTCAACCATTCAAAGTGTTGCAGAGAATATGCTCCATCAACTGAGAGGATTGATTCATTCTTCGGGTGGAGAATCTGCGCTGACCGTTTCGGATTTTGCGATTGCAAATCTCACCCCAGCAGATTTAAACAAAGTACTATCTAAGATGAATCGTGGAAAGATCCATCCGATTATCGACCTGTATCCACTATCACCTTTGCAGGAAGGCATGCTCTTTCATACACTGCATGATCAAGGGAATGAACATGCAGCGCCGTATATGGTGCAATTAAATTTCCTGCTTAGAGGGGAATTGGATATCCTTACATTTGAGCAGGCGTGGAAATCGGTGATTCAGCGGCATGAGATCTTTCGTTCAGCATTTGTGTGGGAGGAGATTGAAGAGCCCTTACAAGTGGTGTATGAACATATCCCGTTTAAACTGAATGAAGTGGATTGGCGTACGTTGTCTGATGAAGAAAAAGAGGAGAAACGAAAAGCCTTTTTGGCATCGGATCGAAAACAAGCCTTTCTTTTTGATGAAGCGCCATTGATGCGGGTGACTGTCATTCAAGAAGCGGAGGAAGAATATCGGGTTGTTTGGACGCATCACCATATTTTGTTGGATGGATGGAGCCTGCCACTGGTATTTAACGAATTGCTTACAGTGTACCAGAAGAGGATGAAAGGAGAGGCTGTGGATTTACCTAAGTCACCGCCATACAGGAAGTATATTCAGTGGCTGAAGGAGCAGGATCAGGAGCAAGCGGAAAAATTCTGGAGAGAGAAACTCAGAGGCTTTACAGCGCCAACCCTACTTGGCTTAGAAAGTAAGGAGCAAGAAAAAGGTTACACAGAGAAGGTAACTTATTTATCAGAAGAGCAAACCCAAGCGTTACAAAACTGGGCGAAGCGCAATAGGCTCACTTTGAATACGGTAATTCAAGGTGCGTGGGCCTATCTCATGAGCCGGTATAGTGGAGAAGATGACATTGTCTATGGTGTAACTAGCTCAGGACGTCCTACGGAGATTATTGATGTTGAAAACATTGTAGGTCCTTTTATTACCACATCACCGACGCGAATTCAGTTGATAGATGATATAAAAGTAATGGATTGGTTGCAGAAGATACAAGAGGAAGAGATAGAAAGAAGACAATATGAATATGCTTCTTTGACGGAGATTCAAGGATGGAGTGAAGTTCCTAGAGGAACCCCACTGTTCCATAGCTTGTATGTGTTTGAAAACTACCCAGTGAAAGAGGAGTCTTCAGGAAATCTAGAAATTGGTGAGTTGGAAGGAGTAGAGCAAACTCATTATCCATTAGGATTGACAGTTGTTCCAGAAAGCCAGTTGTTGTTAAAGTTGAAGTATGATTGTAGCAAGTTTAATGGACTCACCATTGAACGGATGCTGGGTCATTTAAGCCAGGTGTTAAAGCAAATGATCGAGAACGTTGATCAAACTCTGTCGGGGCTGGTGTATGTTACGGAAATAGAACAGAAACAACTACTGGAAGAATGGAATGATAATGCAGCAGCGTATCCACGTGAGAGTGTGATTCACAAACTGTTTGAAGATCAAGTGGATCGTACACCTGATGCGGTGGCAGTGGTGGATGAAAATCAGCAGTTGACGTATCGAGAGCTGAATGAAAAAGCAAACCAATTGGCCCATTATCTTCAGAAATGTGGGGCTGGGACGGAGTCATTGGTCGGGCTTTGTTCCCAACGTTCAGTTGGGATGATTGTCGGTCTCATGGGAATCTTGAAAGCTGGATCAGCCTATGTTCCGTTGGATCCATCGTATCCAGAAAGTCACCTACGATATATTCTGGAGGACACAGGAATTCAAATATTGGTTACAAACGAAGTATCACAAGGTTGGATACCTGAAGAAGTTGAAACAGTTTGTTTGGACCGGGATCAAGCAATGATTTCGCAAGAAAACACCCTTTCACCAATATGTAAAGTGACAGGAGAAAACTTGGCGTATGTTATCTACACTTCAGGTTCGACCGGGAATCCAAAAGGGGTTTTGGTGCAGCATCATTCGGTATTAAATCTATCCTATGGTTTACAGAAAGAGGTTTTTTCACATCGGACACCTGTTAACATGCGCGTTGGTCTAAATGCCTCAATCGCCTTTGATTCATCCGTTAAACAATTACAAATGCTTTTGTATGGTTCTGGTTTGTATATTATTTCAAACGAAGTTCGCAGTGATCCTCAACAGTTTGTATCTTATATTCGGGAGAATAAGTTGGAAATGTTCGATATAACACCTTCACTACTCCAATTACTCATAGATGAGGGGTTGTTAGAAACAAATGATAGTGTTCATGTTCCAAGCAAGGTACTGGTCGGTGGAGAAGCAATTGTGCCGTCACTGTGGGAACAATTAGTAAGGGCTGACAAGATCCATTTTTATAACGTGTATGGTCCTACAGAATGTACGGTTGATGCGACATGCTATCGTATCAAAAAAGACAGTAAAAGAGTAACCATTGGGCGTCCGTTGCCGAACGTTCAAGCCTATGTATTGGATGGGAATTTGCTACCTGTTCCAGCTGGTGTAACGGGTGAACTTTATATCGGTGGAGCAGGCCTAGCGAGAGGATACTTGAATCGTCCAGAGTTAACGTCCGAACGTTTTATTCCTCATCCATTTAATGAAGGGGAACGGTTATACCGGACGGGAGATCTAGTCCGCTATTTAGCTGATGGCCATTTGGATTTTCTGGGAAGAATCGATAATCAAGTGAAAATTCGAGGCTTCCGGATTGAGCTTGGAGAGATTGAAGCGAAATTAGAAAGTCATTCATCGGTGAAAGAGGCAGTAGTTTTGATAAGAGAGGACCAACCAGGAGATCAGAGATTGGTTGCCTATGTGGTGGGTGAAGGAAGTATGCATGAATGTCGTGAGCATCTCAAGAGACAAGTACCGAATTATATGGTTCCTGCACACTTTATTAAAGTAGACGCGATTCCGCTTACAACAAATGGGAAGGTTGATCGAAGGGCACTGAACAGCTTAACGATTCAAAGTGAAAGTACCTTTTCTACACCAATCATCCCACGGGATGAAATCGAGCATCAGCTGATTACGATCTGGCAGGATGTGCTACAGATAGAAGATGTCCATGTAAACGATGATTTCTTCGATAGAGGGGGGCACTCTCTCCTGGTAATTAAATTGATTTCAAAAATCAGAGAGAAATTTGGAAAAGAGATTAAGGTGTCCGCATTGATTGAGAATCCGACAGTGGAAGGGATCGCTTGTCTCATCCGTGACAATCATGGTATGGAAAAATCGTTTTCGGTTCTGATTCCATTACAAGAATCAGAGAAAAGGCCTTTCTTCTGTGTTCATCCGTTTATGGGTAATGTATTCTGTTACATTCAGCTAGCAAGGCTACTCAAGGATCACTGCTCATTTTATGGTCTACAGAATCCTCTCGTAGAGAAAGAAGGAATGGACGGGTTGACTTTGTCGGAAGTAGTTCAACTCTACACCGAGGAAATGAAGCGAGTTCAGCCAGAGGGGCCGTATCGTCTGGGAGGATGGTCTCTGGGCGGTGCCATCGCCTATGAAATCGCAACTATACTACGGAACCAGGGAGAAGAAGTTGAGGTGTTGGTACTAATGGATACTAAGGTGCCTTCAGAAAAGGATTACAAGACAGAGGATGAAATGCTATCTTATATATTGGAGCATTTCATCCATTTAGAGCTAGTGGAGCAGGAAGAAGAGCTCGTTCATCAACAGGACATGCTTGTTAAGCAATTAATTGTGGAAGGAGTGCTCCCGTCTGATGCAGATCTTACGAATTTGAAGCAAATTATCAATGCTCACAGGAAGTGTCTGAATTTAATGGCAGAGCATGATTTAATACCATATTCTGGGGAAGTCATTTACTTTAGTGCTGAGGAAGATAAAGAATTGTTCACGGATTGGAAGCCGTGGTTACGGGGGAAAGTGAATAAGTATTCGGTGCCTGGGTCGCATGAGGAGATCGTCTTCTCCCCAGCAGTGGAAAAGATAGCCAAATATCTCGTAAATGAATTAGAAGGGATAGAAGGAGCGTACCTTTCGTTAACCACAAAGTAGAGTGTCCAGAAGGATACAACTTTATGAATATAAATTTTCACTATCAAAGGTATTATTTGTGAATAGTGATGTGAATGTAAAAAAAGCCGCTCAATGACTGTGCATCAAATTTGTGACATTACGAATATATCAAAAGCAGCACTGTATAGGGTTCTGGTGCAATAGAGACATAGAAACATACATGGACAGTTCAATGACAGATTATGATGCAATTACCCTGAAGTTTCTGCACCAGAACCGAGTATTTTAATTATATTTCTAGGTGAAAATTGTATATTTACATTAATATGTAAATATACAATTTTTTTGCTTTATATGTATTTCGAGGGTGTTACGTAATACATAAGATTTTACACCTCTAAAAAGGAAGTGATTTATAATACGAATTCACGCTGTAAAAATACCAAAGGATATTGATAATAATTTGTTTAATCAGTTTAGTAATTTGATTTCAAATGAGAAAAGAGAACGAATAAAGCCTTTAATAAAATTGGACGATGTTAATAGGATTTTGATAGGAGATTTGTTAGTCCGTTCTTTAATCTGCGAAAAATATAAAATTAATAATGACGAAATTAAATTTGTATGTAATAAGCACAGAAAACCTTTTGTTAAAAATTTTTCTGATTTTCATTTTAATATTTCGCACTCAGGAGAATGGGTGGTTTGTATTACTGCTAATTCAAATGTTGGTATTGATATAGAAAAAATTTCAGAAATAGACGCTCTTAAATTAGCACAAGAATTCTTCTCAGAGGACGAATTTCATGATTTATCTAATATAAATTCTGATGAACAAATTAGTTATTTTTTTGATCTTTGGACGTTAAAAGAAAGTTATATAAAAACTATTGGGAAGGGGCTTTATATCCCGTTAAATTCATTCTCCATAAAAAAAGAAGCTCAAAATTCAATTTCATATAAGAACATACCTCGAAATTTTCACTTTAGACAATATAATATTGAGCCTAATTATAAGATGGCTGCTTGTGCAACACTAGATGAGTTACCAAAGGAGATAATAATTAAAGATATTTATACAATTTGCCAGAATATAAAAAAATTTAATCGAGGGAGACAGTAATGACGAAGATTAAACTCTTTTGTTTGCCACATGCTGGGGGATCTGCGTTTAATTACTCAAAATGGAAAAAATACTTTAATCCATTTATTGAAGTAATTCCTATAGAGTTAGCCGGTAGGGGATGTAGAATTGAAGAAAGCCTTTATCATAGTATTGAAGAGGCTGTAAATGATGTCTATAAAATTATTATTAAGCAGCTAAATAATTCACCATATATTCTATATGGACATAGCATGGGAAGTTTGATCGCCTATGAATTATCCAGGAAAATACAAATTTCCAATGACGTATTACCTGAGTTTCTTGTTTTGTCTGGTAGAAATCATCCAAATAGCAAAATAAAAGATATCCGACACAATCTACCTAATGAACAATTTAAAAATGAAGTTATTGCTATGGGTGGTACACCATCCAAGGTGTTTCAATCAGAAGAATTAATGGAAATCTTTCTCCCCATTCTAAGAGCGGATTTTAAAATCGTAGACACATATATACATAATAATATACAAGTATGTGATATTGATTTTCTAATCTTAAATGGAAAAAATGATGAATTAACTTCATATGAAGAGGTGAAAAAATGGGAGCAATACACAAATAAAATGTGTACATTCCACTCTTTTGAAGGTAAGCATTTCTTTCTACATGAAAACATCGAAGAAATAGCAAGCATAATTATAAGAAAGTTAGTTCCTCAAAGATCCTTAATGTGTTTTTTTTAGAATTTGATGAATTTATTTTAAGGCTGAAAAAGAAAAAATATCAAAGGTAACTTCCGCATTTGAAATATAATATAGGAACAAAGTAGAGCGACAATCAGCTGCGATTTAATTCGAAGCTTTTATTTTAACTATAAAAAAGAACGCCTAGTGTGAGGATTTTGGCGTTCTTTTTTTATTAAATTATTGTTTCACCGTGTGTATTCGTAGGTGCAGGTGGTTGTCCGTAGTCATAAGCCGGTGCGGGCGTATCACCTTTATTATCGGTAAGAGACCAAGTATCACCTATATTGTAAGATGAAGACCAACCTTCTCCATGTGTATGTTCAGGTGCACCACCGGTATGCCCATCACTATACGCCAAATCCGGTTTTTGTGGTGCGGGTGTATCACCCTCAGCCATTGCTAAGAAACCAAATGCTGTAACGGATAACAGTAGTACTGTTTTAAGTCTTTTCATTACACTAACGCCCCTTTTTCTTCATATTTTTTTCTTGCTTCATTACTCATGTGAAAATACTTACTTGCTTTCTTCTCGTTCTTTTCCTTATAAAACATAGTTGCTAATATTTCAGTGTATTCTTGTACGCAACGTGTTAAGTTTTCTACTTCGAAGTAGGAAATTCCTTCTAAAACAACACTTTCCAACGTTAGAGAATCAGAACCATTATTCATTTCCTTTAGGATATTAAAGCGGTGCACGTATTCCCTATTTTCTATCCTAGTACAAGCTGCAAGCCCTTTTTCAATTAGTGTATCAGCCTTGTTGTGTTCGCCCGATTTATAATGTTCCCAAGCCTGTAAGAACATAGCTTTATAATGTTTTGGAAGATGTTCTGTAACTTCTGATAAACGACGGATAGCTAAATCTGAAAGGTTTTGATTTGCGTATAACCAGCCTAAATTATTTCTAATACGTAACAGTAGTTCCGTGTTATTAATCTTTTTAACAATATCAATAGCTTTATTTAAGTGTTCTTCTGCTTGTTCAAATTGTCTTATCTGTATACATGCTAAGCCTAGGACGTTCTCTCATAAAGCAATGTTAATGTCATAGCAGTTAGTTTTACTGAAAAAGTCTTTTGCTTTACTAGCATGTGAAATAGATGGTAGAGGTTTATAAGTTTGGTAATAGAAAGATGCCAGCTGATAATTAAATTCTGCTTTTTCTAATTCGGCAGGTACATACATTAATAGTTTTTCGGCTTTCTCAAAATGTTCCCCAGCTTCATTGTATACTGCAAGAATTGTGCTGTGAATTGCTTTGAAAAAATGATAATAATAGGATATAAAGTTGTTATCCGGTATATCAAAGGAGTTAATTTCATTAAAGCTATCTTTTGTAATGCTTAAACCATCAGTTAGTACTTTATATCTAAAATCTAGTAAGGAGTAATATAATAATAAATTTTTGTCTTCTTTTATATTAGCAGTCTTCTCTTCAACTTCTTTTTTTAAGTTAGTTGCTTTTAATTCCTGTTGCTGTAACATTGCCTAATACCAGTCATTTAACAAGTTTGTAACCTGTTCATTCCCCTTCATTTGAACGTTCATGAAATCCCCTCTGTTTTTTGAATATTCTTATAATATACGATAGCTAAAATGGAATACATTGGAAATTGATATTCGCTTTGAATCTTTTCCATATGAGCCGCATAGCAAAATCAAAAATCTAGATGATTATGAAAGGTTTATGGAAAATAAGCGTATTTTTGGAGCGAGATTGTTTGAATGTGCACAGAAGCGGGGGATCCTTGCTAAACGTAAAAATACGAAATTGCTTGTAATGACTGTTCCAATTCAAGCAATGACAATTCGTGAGACAGTACAAAATATCAAAAAGCAGTTTGTAGCAGTCGAAGATTGTATCGATGAAGTTATTAGTGAAATGAAAAGAGAGAAATTAATAAAATAATGTTTAAGTTTAATATTGATAAATTTATTGAAGATATGTATGTAATAATTCGGGAAAATTGTACTAACTTTTCACCCAAAATTCTATAAATACAGAAAGTTTTACAAAAAAATACATAGAAGTGTATATATGTAATATTGAGATGAATCGATTTTTATTATGAATGAGAACCATAATACGCCCATTTCAATTATCATTAAATATACATAAAGGGGAGAAGGAATTTGAAAAGAAGAATTGGTACAGCAGTCGTTGGTTTATCTGTTTTAGGTTTTGGAATCTTTGGTGTTGCTGATGGAAATGATGGAGGTATCGTTCAAGCAGCTTCGATAGGAGAGCGTGGTGGAGCTCCTGTTTATAGTCATGCTGACTTTCCAGCTTCATCTTATAATCATGGAGACGTACCTGCGCCAAAATTAGAAGCAGATGGAGACACAGGAGCGCCAGTATATACCCATGCCGATCATTGGTCGCCAAGTTATTCGTATGGGCATACTGGAGCTCTTGAGTATAGTCATGCCGACCTACCTGCACCGAAACTAGAAGAACATGGGGATGTACCTGCACCAAAATTAGAAGCAAGTGAAGCCCAAGCTAATTAAGAACATGGTACAGGAATTTAATAAACGCTGATAAAAGGGTTATATACTTTAGAGAAAAGACATTGTTATAAATTACAAGGTCTTTTTTCTTTGTGAAGAGCGTCTCTACTTTCAATCCTGCTGCTTTTTTTGTGTGTTTTTGAAAGTTTCTTTATTTGTAGGAATTGCACATACTATCTTGATTACAAAAACGTATATGTATCGTTTTGTGTTAGTTTGAAATAATGATTGATGATTTAAAACAAAGTCCGATCATTTATAAAAAAGATTGATAATTAATAATAAAGTTCGATAAAAATCTAACTTCAGGATTTTTCATTAAACAGAGGGGCAGGTTATTTGAAAAAGGTGGAGAATATTGCTAGTGTTTTTGCATAGGGGGGATAGAATGGGAGATACAAAGATGATAGCTCAAACAGTGAAGGAAACATTTGTTCAACTTAATGGTTTTAAATTATTTGCAAAATTTTATGGAGATAAAAAGAATACACCAATTGTTATAATGGATGCCGGATATGGGGACTATTCTAAAACGTGGAAGTATATTGTGTCTGAAATTTCTGTACTTACAGATGTACTCGTTTATGATAGGGCTGGATTAGGAAAAAGCGAAAAAAGCCCGAATCCTAGAACAAGTACATATATGGTAAAAGAGTTGAAAGAAGCCCTTATTCGATTGAATATTAGGCCTCCTTACATCTTGGTAGGACATTCTTTTGGTGGGGTAAATGCACGCATATATACTTCTGAATATCCTCAAGAGGTCGCTGGGGTAGTACTAGTTGACTCTACACCCGAAGATTATAAAGAAAGGTTTTTGCCAACAATGTCTAAGGAGTTTCAAGATGCTTACAACAAACAATTTGTTTATGAAGGTACATATGATGAATTTATGGAAAGCTTGAAACAGCTAAAGGATTCAAGAAGGGAAATAAGTATCCCTTTAATTGTTATATCAGCAGGGAAAAAAGCTCATTATTCAGAAGAATCACAAGGGCTATGGAATAAAATGCAGAAAGAGATTCTTCAAATATCTTCTAATGGTGAATTTATAATAGCTAAAAATAGTGCACATTATATACAAAATGATGAACCAGAAGTCGTAGTTAATGCAGTAAAAAAGTTAATTGACAATAGTTAAAAATTAGATTGTTAAATAATCAAACTTTTTATAAAAATTTCATACTTCATTAGAAAGCTTAACTCTATTTTGATCAAACTTAATTCAAAATGGAGCTTTTTTATTAGATGCTTGATTAGGTTGTGCGACTTCGTTTGTATCAAACTTAATTCAAATTCTACATTTTGTAAATAGTGATGTTCTAAATGTTCTGAAAAATATTTAGAAACCGCAGAGTTAAAAAAGAGACCTTAAAAAGACAGAAATTTCTGGTAAGATTAAATATATATATAATATGGATGAGGAGGATTTATATGTCGGTAACTATGGGAAGCGAAAAAGTTACAAAGTTATTGAATGATTGGTATATTGAAATTCGTTCAAGAAACATTACTAAAGCCCATCGTATGAAAGAACAGATTGATAGCATAATTCAAGAATTAAAAGTGGAAGAACGGGAATCATTAGAGGATAAGAATTTACTACTATATTATTCTCTTCTCGATTTTCGATATAGTTATTTGATTGATAATGTAAGTTTATCTCAAGAGAGCTTTGATAAGATTGATTCTTTCAAAATACCAAAAGATGAGTTTCTATCTTATTATTATCATTTTTTTAAAGCAATTCATAAGAGTGCAACAGGTAGATATAATGAAGCAAGCGAACATTTTGATAAAGCAGAAGAATTTTTAAAGAACATTCCTGACGAATTGGAAATGGCTGAATTTTATTACAAATTAGGTTCATTTTATTATGATAGATATCGAGGTCTTTTAGCGATTAACTGTGTTAGTAAGGCAAAAGAGATTTACCGTAAATTTAATGGATGTGAAACAAACATTGCTTTTTGTGAAAATCTATTAGGTTTAGCTTGTACCCATTTAAAGGAGTGGGAACTAGCAGAAGAACATTTTGCAACTGCGATGGATCAATTGCAAAAGATTGGTGAAGAATATTATATTTTAATGGTTCGACACAACTTTGGTTTGTTATATGCAAGTCAAAATCTTTCCACATTAGCAATTCGTTATCTTTCTGAGGTGGTTGAGAAGAAGCCTAAACATTATAAAGCTATCCTTATTAAAGCGAAAGAGCATTTTAAACTTAAGGAACATGAAATAGCAAGAGAACTAATTGAAAAAGGATTGCAAATTTGTAATAAATTGAAGCATGAGGAATATCAGCATCGTTTTATGATTTTAGAAGCGCTGAATGGGGACGTTCCTGCTGAAAAACTTGAAGAAGTAGTATTAGCAGGAGTTAAGTATTTTGAAAGAGAAGAGTTATATACTTACGTGCAAGAATCTTTGGAAGAATTAGCGATTAAGTTTTATCAAGAGGATAACCATTCTAATGCAAGTAAGTATTTTTATTTAAGTGCACAAGCGAGAAAAAAAGCAGTTGATAAGGAGGCATTAAAATGAAAAAAACAATGACTATTTTAATGGGAATGATAACGGTATTAACTTTAACATTGGGCATGCAATTACCGGTAGAAAAACAACATAATTCGGAGTTTACAAGATTTGCAGATGGAGATCATCACTAATAGTACCTTGTTATACTATGATTGAAATGAGTTTGGAAAAGAAATAGTTGCAAAGAAAAAGACATACGACTGTGAACTGCACCTCCAATTGTTAAACCGTGTTTAACAATTGGGGTACAGTTTATTGAGAAATTAGGCTTTTTAATAGGAAAAGTAGGACACATATTAACAAAATACTTTCTTAAATCAGGGATCAAATTATTCAAGTAATCGGCCATTATCCCCAACAGCGGTACGACTACCAATGAATACAGTCTGCCACATATCATTTGCCAAGTATAAGGATACGCATGGTTTATTCATTTTTACCCCCTTTTTTTGCATCGCCATCTATTCCCCATACCTTTCGTAGTTCTGTTGGTATGAGAAACGGAGTATACTCATAATTGGTCATAGTGAGTGACTGACGCCTGAGCAATGCCAGCCCGAGTTGATTAGCCATACTTCCAAAAACACCTGAATAATCAGAATCAAAAAAAACCATTAGTTCTTTGAATTTCATTAACTTTTGCCAATTGGAGCGGGGTACTTCCATCCAATCGGCAATTTCGTTTCCTGCGATTTCTCGAATTAGAGCAGGAATAATGTTATCAAACACCTCACCTGGAATTAAATCTGCATGATATTCAAGAAGAGCCTGAGTCATCTGAATTCCTTCGGGGGACGGACCATGATGCCTTCTTCCAATCGTTTCTGTTAACATTATTGATTGTTCCATGGTCTCTGGGATAATGTCCTCCCGAACTCCTAACATGGATCCTACGATTTTCCAAAAATACAGATAATCTTCGGCCTGTTTTTCTGTTATCTTCATACCTAAGCGACGAAGGCCATCAATGATAACACTAGAGAAGGTTAATAGAGTACCCAACAGATCCTCCTGACAAATGGGGATACCATTTTCTTTTTCGTCCCATCTACCGGTTTGTTGAATTAAGTGACGAATAGCTGAATGCATTAAACGAACTTTTTGGATCGCTTTGATTCCTTGACCTTCGGGTTCAAGCCCATCTGGTGCCATGACATGAAGGATGAATTGTCCTGTTTCAGCTATGCTGCGGTAGGCATTTTGGCCTAAACGATAACTGAATGTAAGGACCTTAACACCTTTGCGTGCTGCATAACAATACACAAGTGAGCCTGTTGATAAAAGTAAAGTGATAGCAATACCATGTTCCCGAAATAAGTCAGTAGCGTTTCTCATTCGGGCCCAGTCAACTCCTTCTGGACAACAAGCTGTATCTCTCAGCCAACTTTCGATGTTATCAGGAAGCTCTTTTGGATAAGACTGGTCATTGTTAATTAATTGTTTCAACAAAGAGTTTACTGCACCAACCTGACTATTTTTGAACAATTCTTTAATAATTCCATCCGGAATAGGGTCACCTTCCATCCGTAAACTCTCCATAAACTCGTCGGTATATAACATCTATTTCCCCCCTTAACTGTTTATTGTCTATAATCTAGTTAACCCGAAGAAGAACAAGAATATATTCAACGATACATATATATTTTATTTATAAAAGTAATATGAAAATCTATGAATAGTTAATGGCATTGCAGGCAGTATGAATAAACATAGGCAATAATAGACTCTCGAAAATAATAGGTGGTGAATTAACATTAGGAAAACAGTCAAGCAAATCTAATTTTTAATGGAGATAATGTGGTGAAGGACATAAAAAAGGGTTTTGGTGCAAGTAATCTATAAAGCTTAGATATACTGATACTATCAATCTAAAAAAGGACGTTAAATGGTGAGTAATTCAACACATAATGGTTACATATTTCAACAAGCTATTTATAATGAAGCTATGATGAATTATTAGGCTGTAAATAGGATAGAGGAGTGTTGTAAGTGGGATTTTTTGACAATTTAAAAGCGAATGTAAAAAATGCAAAAGAGGCGATTACAGAGCAAAAGGAAATTGATAAGTCATTAACAGACAAGTTAAATTGCGAGGTGGTTGAAGGAGAAAATCATATATTCACAAAACATTTTGCAATGGGTAAAACGAAAGATAGCTATGCAATGATTAACCGAAAACATAAAGTGAAAATTATTGCTTGTAGTGAGTATCATGAAACAGAAATAGGAAAGTCTGCAACTAAAAAAATTGCAGGTGCAGCTGTTGGTGGAGCATTAACAGGAGGTATTGGTGCCGTTGTAGGTGCAATTGCAGTTGGTAATAATAAAAAGACAGTACATAAATTTGATAAATTAGTGGCTATTGATGAAAATGGTTATACACATGAAATAATTCTGAAAAGCACACTTTTACAAAGGCAGCTCATCAACAAACAATATATCAATTAGAAGAGAGAAACAATTTCTTTAAAAATATTATTGTATTGAAATGAATCGGTATAATTTAAAAACACAGTAATGCTCAAGGGCGTGCACTTGCTCTTGTTAACAATGGAAAGTATATTAATTTGACTAGTGTAGGTTTTGGTGCAAAAAAGGAATAAAATGCATATGTTCTTAACGGAATCGTATCTTATACAGCAAGTGCAAACAATTTATGGATGAATTCTTTCTGTTTTTGGACAGACTGGTCCCGTAAATCAATTTGTTCTTTTTTAATCAAATGCATGGCTTCTACTCCAGAAAGAATGGTTGTAGCTGTGTCAAAAGATTTGAACCCTAGCATAGAACGAATTCGCTTTTTTATATTATAAAGCGATGATCTTGCTCTACTATGTTATTCAAGTACTTTTGTTGTTTAAGTTGCATACAGTCAGGTATGCTTATCTCTTTTTTCAACTGTTCAATCGCTATAGTATAAGCCGGATTCTTATCGACTGTTATGACACAAGGCTGCGAAACATGAAAAGATCGCAAAGCTTTCTTGAAAAAGCACTTTGCAGCCTTCTGATTTCTTGTTTGCTTAGGCAAAAATCGCTTGTGTTTCCTTTTGAATCAACAGCACGGTACAGATACATCCATTGCCCCTTAACTTTGATATATGTTTCATCGACTCTCCAAGAATCATTGGTTTGCTTGAGGTGACGACGAATTCGTTTGTCCAATTCATAACCATACTGATGAACCCAACGCATAATCGGATAAGCACCGTTCCTCCATCATTTCCACCAAATCACGAAAACTTAGGTTGTACCATAGATACCATCTTACCGCTAATAAAATAATATTAGGCTGATAGTGCTTCCATTTGAACAAATTGTCCTTTTCCATACTGATTACACACCTTTTGTGGAGTAATAGTATCAGTATGGAAAAGATTTATGGATTTGTTGCAATCGTCCTTAAGTTTTTGCACCAGAACATTAGTATCAATTTGATTAAACATTATTCTAAAGCAATAGCAGAAGAGGAAGAGAGATTTCATTGGAATTCAAAGTTTAATTAATTGTGCTTTGTTAGGTTCACCCGAGGGTAAAGTATTTCTCCTAACAGATATACAAGGTTCAGAAAAAGGAAATATAGTAACTAATTATTCTTCAAATCAGTTTATTAAAGAACATGAGATTTCTGGACAAGCGTGGAATACTCTTTATGAAATTACAATTTAATAATTGAAGAAACAATAAAAAGAGTTTCCAAACATGCATGCTTATTTGTAAGTTAAACTTAGTCAGCTAACGCATGCGTTAGTTGAAGCTCACGATTTGGGGGTGTAGAGAATGAAGTTTGAATATCAATTAACTGGTTTAGGTTGGGCTGAAGGAATTATTGAAATCAATAATCAGGAACACTATTTTGAAATTAGTTATCTAACAGATGGATTAGGGGATTTTTTGAATGGACTTATGCAGTTAAATAAATATTGTGTTCCAGATGATGAGTGTAGAGAAAATGTTAGTTTAGAATGGGACTCTGAACCAGCAGGTACAAATATATTTTTACAATTGATAGAAGAGGATACGCTTTTTATAAAGGTTATAAGTTATAAAGATCTTAATTTGAAATTGAGTCCAAAAGTAAAAATAGAAACAAAATGTTCTTATACTGAATTTTTACGAAACGTAATTAAGGAAATAGATTTATTAATAAAAAAATATGGAATCGTAGGATATCGTGAAACATGATATGAGTATGATTTTCCTTTAAGTACTTTTTTAAAATTAAAACACTTCATTGTTAATTTTAAAAAATATACTACGCAATTGGTAGAAGTGTATGGAGACGGATTAGAAAAAACTGATTTGCAAAATGATTTTGATTTATTAATGATGAAAATTTAATTAAATTTCTAATCCAACTAACGCATGCATTTGCATCAGAACCAGAAAAAAGGAAAAAAATAAAAGGCTGAAGGTGTGAAAAATTTTGAGTAATATGAATAAAAGTCGAATGGAGATTCTGAAAAGAAACGCTAGTAGAAAAGAACTTATAAACGAACTTTCTAATATTGTTACTATTTCTAAGGAATCATTTATGAATACAGAATCTAATGATTTATTTTGTAAAGAATTATTTAGTAAGCTAGAAAAAAATTCAAACATAAAAATTTTTGGTAGCACAGATTATAAAGAAAATGGAAAACTATCAATAGAGCTATTAAAAGAAACAGTTAAAACTATTAAAGTTCCAGTTAATCAAGGAAGGCTCTTTTTCTCTAGAGGAGGTAAAATTGAAGCAGTTAAGCTGAACATCGCTAAAGTATTTGATAATTTAGAAGAGTTATCAACCATATCAAGATTTCTAACTGGATATGCGGATTTTGTATTAGTTGGAGACGATTTAGAGTTTGGGGTTGTTATTGAGTGTACCGAATATCATTACGAATTCAGCATGTGGGGAGTAACAGAGGTTTAAACGGTTCTGGTGCAAAGATGATTACGTAGATAATCCAACATGAATGTTATGATTTTATGTGAATGAGCTGGTCGGGAATTAATATGAAAATCTGTATTTTTATATTTTGTAAAGATTGAATGTTCGTAATTTGACAGCGTTCGAGGTTTGCACCATAGCCGAATAATTACAATCATACTACGCCTTTCGCTGTGCTTCAGTTGTGCCCTAGTAAAAACAGTCGGGCAACACGTTCCCAACTGTTTTTATTAGGGTGTTAAATTTCTCTAATAAGAAGGGCTTAATTATGAATAACAAAATTTCATTAGGTAGGTGTGAATAGTGTTATATAAAGTAGATGATTTTGAGTTTTCTGGAAAATATGACTGTTGGGATGGATCTATACACGTAAATTGTTCCGTTTCGTTTTTTGGGCAAAAAAATATTGAAATAGGGGGGATTTAGAAAGTAATCAACCTTTAACAAAAGAAGCTTATAATACGCTATGTTATTTAAAGGAGCACTTTGATATTGTTTATAAAAATATACTAAAGGGTCTATTTGAATTGCAATCTAAGAGTTTAATGAGTTACGAGATATATAATGAAAATGATCATTCCTTTAGTCCTATTACTTTTAATAGTATGGAAGAAATCCATCCTTATATAGGAACTCCTACATTTGAAATTTTAGCTGATTATACAAAGGATGACTATGCTTACTTTGTAATTTCGTTTCATGATGAAGGTGGCTTGCTATCTATTGAACACGGTCTTACAGCCTTATTTTTAAAAAATGATATGATTCATTTCGAGCCTTCTGATTCATACTGTATTCTTGAGATGCTTAAGGATTATGAAGAAAACTGTTCAAAGTGGCAAAAAGATTTTTGGTTAGTATGTTTTGAACTAAATAAGAACAACTTATTAAATGATAGAGAATTGTTTAGAGCTAAGTGATTGAAAAGTAAATAACCCTCTTTGTTTTTAAACAGAAATCTTAAAAACAAAATTGATGAACGTTTTTAGCGTTATAAAACCTAGCATGTAACAGCAAATGAAGCTTATGTATATGTAAAGTAATATGAAAAGCGAATCCTTATTAAAGGATTCGGCTTATACATTTTTTTATTTCATTATACTCCATATGTCATTTCTTCCAAGAATTCTCCACCACTCTTGATACATTGCATTATTCTGCTACATGCACAATAAAAATAATGTTCACTTGTTGCAGCGGATTTTACCGGAATTGAATATATTTCATGAAACATTTGATTTTTTTTATGAAAATACATTTTTCCAACTTTATCTGGATATTCTGAGGGATAAAATTGATATACAACTATTTCCTCGTCTTCAAATTCTTTATTCATTGTTATATGGATTGCCATAGTTTATCTCCTCCATTTTTATTCCGCATTTATATCGGATGTTTTCCAAAGGCGAAGTCCATTTCTGCCCCAAAGTAAAAGTGGGCAGAGAGTAGTTATACCAGTGATTTACGGTAGATACTAATGGAAGAATAATATTAAAAAAATAGTAGATACAGTTAGCAACGTTGGCTGTGAGGTAAAGATAATAGCATACAGGGAAAAAGAGAGTACATAATATATCTGTATACAAGTACTCTCTTTTTGGTTTTTTATGATTTTGTAAAGTTCCAATTAGTAGAAACAAATCTAGTATAGTGATTGTTTTGGTATATACCCGTTGTTTTGATTCTTTTCTTTGTACCTGCTTATGACTATATGGAATAAGTTCATAATAAGTTGTAGTTTTAAAATATTTAAAGGTTTTTTTGAAGATTGCTTTTTTTTAAATGAATGCTCTATGATCATTATTTCTTTTATCTGTCAATCCCTGTAATTTCTATCCTGTAATTGTCCGTATAAATTACATCAACTAAAATTTTGCGAGTTGATTCATTAGTAACATGTCCTGATACAAATATTGAACCAAAATCAGAAGGAGCAAATTTAGACCCTGTTACTGTGATATCAATATTTTCTTTTTCTTTAAAATATTGGATGGCTACTTTTTCAGCTTTATCTTTAATAACTTGCTCCTTTTGTTCATTTTTATGCTCCATGTATTTATACCCACCAAAAAAAAATAAAAGGATGACTATTATTAAAAATAGATACCTTTTTCTCAAAATTCTCCCCCTCTTTTTAAAAAAAATATATAATTAAGAATATACTATTTATTCGAGTTGTGAAAGAATAGGAGGCGATAAAGTTTTAGATCAAACCTACTATGAGATGTCCAAATTAGCATATAGTGATTCGAACAAAATTCCTGAGGTAGTTACCATAAAAGATAAACAAGAGAATGTGTTACAAACTTGGCAAGTTAGTAACGAAATTGATAACTCTCTTTTACATGATAAAAAGACTGGGTTTGATGCAGTTGTATTTGAAAGAGATGTTGATGGTAAAAAGCAAGTAGTAGTAGCATTTAGGGGAACACAAGGTGGCGACCTTTTGGGAGAAGGTTCCGAAGACCTTACTACAGATATTGATTATGTTGCTTTAGGAAAACCAGTGCACGAGAAAGCCAATCTTGATACTCCAACAGCATCTATGACTGGAGGAGAACGTATATATTACAATAAAGAAAATGAACAATATGAGTATCGAAATCAATGTACAAATACTGATGAATTACTAAAAGAAGTAAAGAAAAAGTATCCAAATGCTGAAATTTCTACAACAGGACATTCATTAGGAGGACCAAACGCGGAGTATGGGGCGCCCTACATACCCATCAACTTAAGAATTCAGAATTACCCCAAAATGACAAAGCTAGCTTTCTTGGATACTATCAATAATGTGCGTAATGTAAACTTCATATGTATAGTGTATACGATCTTTTTATTTAAATATAAGGCAGTTGAAACAGGGGTTCTCCAACCTTTAGAGAATTATTAATAATAAACTTAAAAAGGTATCAAGAGTGGTGAATGAATGGGAAAGAAATTCGATTTTTATATAGACGCGGAAACAGAAAAATGTATAATAACCAGGCTTCGGACTGCCGGTTGTGTTTTTGCAGAAGATGAGGCGCAGTTGCTTATCTCAGAGGCACAAACACAGGAAATACTCACCGACATGGTGGAACGACGAGTAGCTGGTTTTCCATTGGAACACATCATTGGTTGGGCAGATTTCTGTGGTACTCGGATAGCTGTGGAACCAGGAGTTTTCGTTCCTCGCCGCCGTACCGAGTTTCTTGTCCAACAGGCAGCTTACCTTGCTATGCCAGGAGCTATCATAGTTGATTTATGCTGTGGTACAGGTGCGGTGGGCGCTGCACTGGCTAGAGTTCTAGGTGAGGTCGAGTTGTATGCAGTCGACATAGATTCAGCCTCAGTGAGATGTGCTCGTAACAATATTAATTGGGTCAAGGGTAATGTGTACGAAGGTGATCTCTACCATCCACTTCCAACTAAACTGCGTGGGTGCGTCCATATTTTGGTCGCAAACGCACCCTACGTACCTACAGAGGCAATTAAGCTGTTACCTCGAGA
>NZ_NUOT01000010.1 GCF_002584535.1 Bacillus cereus | reverse complement strand
AATACGCATTGTTTTTGTGCATTATAAATTACCATATAACTTTTACCCATACTGACATCAAATGCAATAACGTGTTTCATATAGCTCCTCCTCAGGTGGAATTGAAGTCTTCAACTTACACTTATCGATTCTCATTTCTTATACACGATCTCGAAGACCAACATACTAAAAACTGATTCAAATAAGGTAAGTGAAGAAGGTCAGTTTTGTATACGGATTCAGGATCCCAAGACACCCACGACCTTCTCTTCACTTCTACTATATAAAAAATAGTAGTGCGAACCAATGCCTTGGTCTACACTACTAATCTTAGTATGTTTTTTATGGTAATTATATATGCACTTATACCACATCAAGAGGTACACCTTTTGGCAGGGTGTAAAAACAACTAAAAACAGCACTTCAAAAAGTGCGAAACTCACTTTTGGGACACTTCAAAATAGGGATGTACCTTTTGGGATTCTGGTGCAAAAATCATTTGATAGAGACATAGAAACCTACTAGACTGTTCAATGGCAGATTATGATGCAATTCTAAACAATTTATGTATGAACCTAACTTCATTTTGGGCAGACTTCACCTGTAGGTGAAGTTGTCCTTTTTTCATCATATGCATGGTTTCAACGTCACTCAATATAGAAGGGGCTGTTTCATATGACTTGAATCCTAGCATAGAACGCACACATTTCTTAATGAAACGGTGATCCTGTTCCACTATATTATTGAGATATTTAACTTTCCTTATTTTTATGCCTTCAGGTATACGTTTCTCTTCTTTTAATTCTTGAATTGCTACAGGATAGGCTGGGTTCTTGTCTACTGTTATAACACGAGGTTTACAAATATGAGAAGCAGCCAAGGCTTTCTTGAAAAAGCGCTTAGCTGCTTGTTTATCTCTTGATTCACTGAGATAAAAATCAATGGTATTTCCTTCTGAATCGACTGCGCGATATAAATACATCCATTGACCTTTTACTTTCACATACGTTTCATCGGCTCTCCAAGAATCATTTGTTATCTTAAGATGACGTCGTACTCTTTCAACTAATTCAGATCCATATTGATGCACCCAACGCATAATGGTGGTGTGAGCAATAGACAAACCTCGTTCCTCCATCATTTCCACCAAATTACGAAAACTCAGGCTGTACCGTAGGTACCATCTTACCGTTAATAAGATAACATCAGGTTGATAGTGCTTCCATTTGAACAAATTTTCCTTTTTCATACCGATCACACACCTTTTTTAGAGTCATACTATCAGTATGTCCAAGTTTAGGAGTTTACTTGCAAGAGCTTTAGAGTTTTTGCACCAGAACCAATGATTATATATAAAAAGAGCCATTTCGGACTCAGAATCATAGACACAATATAAGTGTCTGAATCTGAACCGCGAAACGGCTCTTGAATGTTTAAACGAAATAAAAAAGAAAAGAAAAATAAATCTATATTTAATTTAACATAAATTGAATTGATTTCCTAAGAATTTTCGTTGACTTTTGGAGTAGAGGCTGGTTCATCGTGTGGGGGCGAACCCCCACGTATTACATATCTATCCATATGGTAAATGAAATTATAATTCGAAAGCACGAGCAATCCAGCTCGTATAATAACAAATTCAAGCCGATAAACCCAAATAGTTGCTTTTGGATGTGTCGGCTTGATGCCGCCAAAACATCAGCCTCTATATTAATTGGTGTAGAAACGATGCATATCATTAAAAAGGCCAACTTATTTTACAGGACAAGTCTGTCCAAAATGAAATGAAGTTCATTCATCAACTATTCGGAATGGCTGCCTAAGAATAGATTCCATCAGGAATCTATATACCTCTTTCAAATAAATGCAATCTTTGCACCAGAACCACTTTTTGTATTTTAACAATAGACATTGTAATCAATCCTTAATTAATAAATTTCATATTCATCTAATATATCTTTCAGTTCAAACCAATCATCATCTGAAAAAACATTATCAAGTTTGGATAACTTAAATTTCACTTTCTGTGCAAAAATAAAAATGCTATCGGCCAATTTTATTAATTGGTTATCATCTAACTTATAAAGCGTATCTCCATATAAATATTGCCATACGTATTCTGTTACTTCCATACCTTGTTCAGGCGAGTTTTCTATACATTCTATAATATAAACAAAATCTTCTTTTATCTTTTCATACACTTCTTCTAATACTAATTTTTTTGGTATCTTGATTTGATTTTCCGATAATGACTTTATTAATTTTTCCTTCTGTTTTTTACTCAAGCTATCGCTATTAAACTTGGTTTTTAAATCAAGTAATCGGTCATATTCTGTATTCATTAATTTTATAATTTTTTTCTGATTAACTCTAAGGAAATCAATATCATTATCAGTGTAAATTCCATCTGTATTGATCCTTCTAATTAGGCTATTTATATTCTTACCAATATAATTTATTTCTTTAGTTAAATCTCTATAAGCTTTCATATCGACTTCAAGTTTGAAATGTGATTTTGCTGAATCAATAACAAATGCTGAAACATTTTTATATCCAAAATCTATAGATTTATTTTTAATAAATTCTTTATCCTCTTTAAACAATTGAATTTCCAGTCTTTCCTTTTTTCTATTTGCTCTCAATTTCATTTCTCCTTTCATTAAAAATCGAGCAAAGCGACAACAAATTTATAGGGTATTTACGATGTAAATACCCTATAAAAATTTGTAAAGGTTGTAGGAAACTCCTACCAAGTCAAAACGAACGTTTTGGGGTTTGCCCGGGCAAACCCGTAGCTTGCCCTTTGCTAAAACCTCAAAATTATACCATTCTCCCAACAAAATGGCATGTAATGTTAAATGTTCCATAAAGTATAACTTCATGAAAAAGATTAATCGCTTATAATAAAGATTGATAATTTGTAATTAGGGGTACCACTGTTAAGTAACAATAAAGTAGTTTAAAAAACGCCTATCATGCTATTTAACAATCGGACCATTTAACGGAGAAAGAATCTCAATGGAAACTGAATACTTGTAGAAATGATAGTATGGTGTTTGTGTCACTTTTAAATAAAGTCACGATGTTTATAAAAAAGACGCGATATTTTGCCCCTTAGGATATGTTTATCTAAAGGGGCAAAACGCGGATTTTATACGCTAAGACAGTTTCTAAAAGTGAAATCTCATTTTTACTACTGAAAAAAACAACTAGTCCCTCCCCAAGAGGTGCTGGTTGACGTAAAATTCGTTATCAGAAGTTATAAATGAAATTCTTAATATCGGTTAATCTTTTTTCTTGTTAATCTAAAAACCAGATATAAAGATTATACTCTTATCCCTTTTATCACCACATCAACAATCGATTTTGCAAGGTTGTCGTCCAAAGGTGCATGCCCTGTAAGAAGTCGATATATCATAGGTCCATAAATTAAATCAATGATAATTTTAGAGTCTATATCGTTTCGGATCTCGTTGCGATCAAATCCCCGCTGCAACATAACCTGCACAGCATTTTGTCGATTGACTAGGAACCGTTCGCGAAATATGGTAGCTATATGGGGATCGTATTGACTTTCAGCAATGAGTTGGGTAAACACCTTACCAATAGGACTTTTATAAAATCGCATAACTGAAAGTAACTGTTGTAAAAAATCTTCACGTACAGATCCAGTATCAGGTATTTTAACCTCAGCTTCCATTTTAAATAGAAAAGCATCTATTGAAACTACATTTTTGTTTGGCCACCATTTATAAATAGTTGCTTTGCTAACCTCAGCACGGGCAGAAATCTCATCAACAGTTGTTTTCCGAAGTCCTTCTTCAAACAAAAGTTCGATAGTAGCTTTCAGAATACGCTCACTTACTTTATTGCTGCGGGGTCTCCCTCGCTTATGCTCAGAATTTGACTGTTTTACCTCGTAATTAACCAATTTGTTCATCCTCTATATTTGTGCTTAATGTGACAGTTTGCCAATTATTTAAATCTGTTTTGACTTGTTCAAGTTTTGTTTTTATTCGCTTTAGGGAATCAGACCCCAAAACAAGTCTTAGTGGTGGATCATCAGCTGCAACAACCTTTAAGATAGCTGAAGCTGCCTTTTTAGGATCACCAGGCTGGCTACCGTTACTTTTATTAGCTGTTTCTCGTGTTTGTCCTGAAGTATTTGTATAATCTTTAATAATTGTATTAACAGAACGCATAGAACTTGCAAGAAAATCGGTACGAAACATTCCTGGTTCGACAATGGTAACGTGAATGCCTAAAGGTTTCACTTCTAACGATAACGCTTCCGATAATCCTTTCACTGCAAATTTAGTGGAGTTATAGATTCCCCATCCTATAGAACCTGAAAATCCACCAACTGAAGAGATATTGATAATATGGCCGGATCTTTGAGATCGAAGATGGGGTAAGACAGATTGTGTTACAGCATGCAAACCAAAAACATTAGTAGAAAATACTTGTTTTACTTCCTCCAGGTTCGCTTCTTCCACTGCTCCTAACAGTCCATACCCAGCATTATTGACCAAAATATCAATATGCCCAAATTTTTCAATGGCTTTTTCGACTGATTCTTGGATTTGATAAGAATTCGTTACGTCTAAAGGCAGGATTAATAAATGATTATTATCTTGAAAAGATTGTGCTAAAATTTCTGGTTTACGTGCTGTAGCTACTACCATATCACCTTGTTCAAGTGCTGCTTCAACTAATGCACGTCCAAATCCTTTTGAAGCCCCAGTAATGAACCAGACCCTGTTATATACAATGTTTTCTTTTTCCAATGTGCATACCTCCATTTTTTAGGAATTTTTACTAATAATTATATAATAAACTAAACGTTTAGTATTTTATACTGTATTTATAAAAAATGTCAGAGAAAGGTTTTCGCACATCAGTTTTTACATTGTGGGGGGACGGAAACGATTCAGGGTATGAGGGGCCACTCTGGGATTTAATTACAAATAAAAAAAGAACTTTATTCAAGTTCTTTTAATCTACGATACAGAGCGGCCTGACTCACTCCTGTAATCTGACATATTTCCTTTACTGTTTTCTTGGTATGTTTTCGTAATTCAATTGCATGGTTCATTCCAGGATGTTTATCCGTGTATTTCTTCACTCTTCCTCTATATACGCCTTTTTGTTTTGCTAGCTTTATTCCCGCATGTTGTTTTTCCTTAATCATTTCACGATCTAATTCACTAAAGGCAGCCATGACAGTTAAGAAGAACTTACCCGTTGGAGTTCTTGTATCAATCCGCAAATTTAAAATTGCAAAGTGAACATCCTTTTCCCGAAATTGTTCTACTAACTGTAACAGTTGAATGGTATTTCTACCTAAACGATCCATTCTAGTTACGACTAAGGTATCCCCAGTAGTTAGTTTTGAAAGTAACCTGTCTAACTCCGGCTTTTGTTTTGTTACTCCACTAATTTTCTCTTTTATGATTTCATCTACTCCATATTTCATGAGCTGTTCAATCTGTGTATCTAAATTTTGATCTTGTGCACTTACACGTGCATAGCCATAGACCATTTTCATCCCTCTTTTTGTACATATTTTTGATAAGTTTTATTGAGAGTCTATGAGACTAATAATATCAAGGAAATGATTTCTTATCAATAAGGTACACTCTATCGAGAAGGTCGAATATGCAATTTTGCATTTCAATATATATATATAATCTAAATATATTATAATTTTTATGTTATACTTTAAAAGACACCTAATGTTTATACTATACAACGGTATATAAAACAGCAGCTGAAAATTCCCTATCTATCATTATAGATAGGGAATTTTCTAATTCTCAGTTACAAAATACAAAACATAAATTCAACAAGAAGCGGAGAGAATGGTACTATGTATCCTAAGTTTTTTGATAAAATGGCCTTTTCAAAAGAACATAAAGATTTATTAATTCAATTATATAACAAAGAAATTACAAGAAATGAGTATGATCGTTTATTAAACAATCTATATGATAGAAATTCTACGGTACATAAAAATAAGAAACCAGATAACATGCTATC
Organism: Bacillus cereus; assembly: GCF_002584535.1. Taxonomy (GTDB): domain Bacteria; phylum Bacillota; class Bacilli; order Bacillales; family Bacillaceae_G; genus Bacillus_A; species Bacillus_A arachidis. Next base: position 9,174 of record NZ_NUOT01000010.1, on the reverse strand, counting down.
TACTTAAAACTTTCAATATTCTCAATAACCTAAATAAGGTTCTGTTGCAAAGTTTGAAAAAAGCATAAACAGGTTGGTAAATGAGGAACTATGTTTAGGAAGTAGCTAGTAATTGTTGAAATTCATTGTACGTTGAAAAGGCGGAGTCTCTTTGAAGACTTCGCTTTTGTTTTATATGTTAAAATTAAAAGTTTAGCTATCAAATAGCGTTGATAATTATGGTTGGCACTCTCAAGAAAAATCATCAAGGAAGATACGCATTGCCTGATGGCCAATATTTTACAAATGGTGATGTTATTAATAAAGTACCCCAAAAAGTAAAGTTTTTGGGATGCTGATATTTACCAAACGATTTGAATGTCACTTTAGGAGATAATTTGCACTAATTTTAAGTGTTCTTTAGCGTCCTGAGTATACATAATAAAGTTGTCTGTGCAGATTTCGTAATTACTGGAGTAAAGGTTATGAAGTTAAGATGTTCATAACTTAAAAGTTTTGAACAAGTCATGCGAATGTGATAAAATCAGTATTGTCAATTTAGGAGTTATTTTGCACCTATTTTAAGCGCTATTTTGCACTATGAGTAAATATAAAAAGCCTAATTTCTCATTAAAATTGAGAAATTAGGCTTTTTTCGTTGCTCCATTAAAGCGCCCTTTTCTGGAACAACAACATTTTCTATTAATGATTTTTCATCCACTCTGATTTATTCAATATATAGTGATTATATAATTCATTTTCTATCGTTTGTTGACTCAGATAAGTAAATCCGCATTTTTCAATAACTTTATTTGATGAAACGTTGTTAATTAAAGCTACTGCGTTAATGACATCTAAATTTGTATTTGTAAACAAATAGTTAATCAATCCTTTAGACGCCTTAGTAGCGTATCCTTTCTTTTGAAATTCACTTGAAATGGCATACATAATTTCTCTATTCGGTGAAGGTAGCTCATCTTTAATGCCTGTACAGCACCAACCAATAAATTCATCTGTTTCCTTAATAAATACCCCTAGTTTTAAAAAATGACCATCTATGTTTGATGTATTTACAGCGGCATCAAGAAAGGCTTTATTTGCTGGTATTTCATAATTGGTAACCCAATCTACCCTTTGTTCTTTTGTTGATTTCCAGTCTGGCAAGAAATTAAATATTTCGGGTTGATTTGAAATTCTGTATATACTATCTGCATCTTTAATGGAAAACTCTTGGAGATAGATATCTCCGCAATCTATTCTAAATAATCTTTCTGATGTTTTATGCTTCATAACTCTACCCCTTGTAAGTCATATTTTCATTACTTCTTTTAGTGAGCAATCTTATTCCATTTAAACTCCCTTTTCCTTAATAATAATTATCTCAAAATTTAATTATTTATACAATCACTTATTCCAGAATATGGCCCGATTGCGGAACAAAATTAAAAAAGCGCTTTTTATCAAAAAAGCAGCCTGTCAATATTTCTTAAACCCAATATTTGTTCCAAAACTCGTGAAATAATTGGCTCCTTTCATGGAGCTTTTTTAGTGGCTTTGAAATAGCGGTGAACTGTTTATAAGGTCTTGAATTTTTGATTAAACTTTTTGTAAAAGTAAGTTACTAAATATAACGAAACGCCTTTATTTTGATTGAATTTTTCTCAAAATAAAGGCTAGGTATATGGTGAGCAAACACGGGTCACGGGATATTTTTAATCAAACTTTATTTCAAACCAACAGAAGAATCACTTTGATTACTTGAAGTACTTGAATTATTTGCAACCGAAGAACATCCACCTAATAATAAAATACCGATTATAATCGTAATAAATCTAAATTTCATTTTATATCTCCTTTTCAACATGTAATAATTCTAATATAACATAAATTAGAAATCAAATACCCTTAGCGTGGGTTTTTTTTTAAAATGCTGGCGGTACCTCATAAAGTGTGTACATAAATCAATGTTCAATTAATCTTTGAATTTTATCTTTCTGAACATGTATTTATCTTTTAAAGATGCTGCCAAGATAAGTTTTTTTTCCAAAATTGATATAGTGACCCCTTAAGCTGTTATGAATATGCCTAATGTTTATTTTGCTAAGTTCCCAGTGAAAACCCAACCATTTACTTCCTCATCTAATGAATTTGTGTACATTATAAATGACCAATTTCGTTTCTTTTCAATAATTATCACGGGTTTATTATAAGGAGTGGTGTCAATTACACCAGAAGCGCGTTGTTGTGATCGGAAAACAGGTGTTTCTCTATTGGTAACCCGAATTCTGTTTACAGCAGACTGAGCAATACCAAAATCCCTTTCTAAAGTTGTTTTTACTTGCTTTGCATTTTCTTCAGGCTTATTAGATATGAATGGTTCTGTTGCAAAGTTTGAAAAAAGCATAAACAGGTTGGTAAATGAGGAACAATGTTTAGGAAGTGGCTAATAATTGTTGAAGTTCATTGTACGTTGAAAAAGCGGAGTCTCTTTGAAGACTTCGCCTTTGTTTATATAGGGCATGAATGGTCTCAATACCTTTTAACGTACGTGAAGCATGACGAAGATTTTGAAATCCTGCGGATTTGGTAAAACGTTTCTTTACATGCCTGTGATCCTGTTCAATAAGATTGTTTAAATGTTTGATTGTACAATGGATTGTAGTTTGATAAAATCCTTGTTTTCTTAATTTGTTAAATGCGCAAAGTAATGCACTTGCTTTGTCTGTAGTGAGAACCGTAGGTTCTCCAAAATGTTTTACTAATCTTTTCATGAAGGCATAGGCAGCCTGATGATCCCGTTTTTTACAAAGTTGAATATCCAATGTATGTCCATCTTTATCAATTGCACGATAAAGATAACGCCATTCTCCCTTAACTTTGATATAAGTTTCATCCAAATGCCAAGATAAGCGTGCGGATTTATTTTTCACTTTCCAAATTTGATAGATGAGATTTCCATATTCATGAATACATCGCGATAACTTAAAGAAAAACGGCAATAGTAGCCTACAGCTACTAAAATAATCTCTTTCTTGAATTGTTTTCCTTTAAAATATCTCATGTCTGATTCTCCTATATCCTGTTTTCTAGAGTGTATCTTCATGTAGAAAACTTTGCAACAGAACCGTTTTTTTGCATTCGCAAAGGAATTCCAACAGGTATGAAAATAATTTTAGGTTTATACCGCAAACAAAACACACCTTTAGGTACAAATTAGCTTATTCAAGTAATTAGTGGGCGATATCATAGGCTAAAGATTGTTCCAAATATTCACCCATAAATTTCTGATAAGTTAAAAAATATAACAACAAAACGTTTAAAATATGATAAAATACAATTATATTTGAAAAAGAGTAGTGGATTCAAGTTGTTACTTACATGAACTCCAAAGAAAAAAGCCAAATTCTAGATAGATTTGGCTTTTTTCTTTTTACGCATTTTTAGCTAAAATAGCATGGTCTTTAAATCCTTGTTAGGGGCAAGAATTTAAAGAAGAGTTTAGCTTAATTATGATTTTACATAAATTGCATATTTTAGTAAATTGATATTATCTACACTAAATATTGTAAATGTTTAGAAATTTAATCCTTACATTAGTTATGCAAAAAGTTAGAATTAGTGAGTCTTTAAAAAAGATACAAAATGTTAAACTCATAAAACCCAGTGATATCAGTACATGTCCATGATATCACTGGGTTTTTATTTGGATATTTAACGGTGGGTTTTACTTTTTAAATATGAACTGTCCTAAAAAGTGAACACTGTTTGTAAAGGTATACCTTTTTAAACAATCGAAGAATATCTATGAAACATTGAAACATCAAGTTTACAAAGGTAATATAAAACATTTTATAAACGTTTATTTTTAATGAATACCTTTATAAACGAAAGTGGTATAATTGTGGTAACAAATGTAAGGAGAATATCAAACGTGGCAAATATTTATGGATATATACGTGTAAGTACAAAAGATCAAAATGAACAACGCCAATTACATAAGATGATGGAAAGAGGAGTGGAAGCTCGACGTATTTTTGTCGATAAAGCAAGTGGACGACATTTTGATCGTCCTCAGTATCAATTATTACGAAAAGTACTAAGTACAGGTGATATTGTTTACATAGATGCTTTAGATCGTATGGGGCGTAACTATGATGAAGTAATTTCGGAGTGGAAATACATAACAAGGGAATTACAAGCTGATATTGTTGTTTTAGAAAATGAAACATTGTTTGATAGTCGTAAATTTCGTGAGATGGGTGATATGGGAAGATTAATGGAAGACCAATTCTTATCTTTACTTTCCTATGTTGCAGATCAAGAGCGTAAAAAAATTCATCAGAGACAAGCGGAAGGTATTGCTGTGGCCAAAGCTCAAGGAAAACATTTAGGGCGCCCTCCACTTAACCTTTCAACATTAAGCCCAAAGCAACTATTTATAATAGAAGAAACTTATCCAAAGTGGAAAAAAAGAGAAATAACGAGCGTTAAATTCATGGAACTACTAGAACTTAAGAAAAATACTTTTTATAAGATGCTCAAAGAATATGAAGAGAACAAATTACAGCCTAAATAAAGCGTATGAGCCGAATATTCCTTAGAGTAGGAAATTCGGCTCATTTTATGTCGAATTTTGCTTAACGTATATTTTCGTTAAAATGTGGGCGGGACCCCATCACCATCAAGCTAAGAAAAATCATTACCCCCATAACGAAAAAAACGGTTCTGGTGCAAAAAATTTATCAAACTTGGACATACTAATACTACTAATCTAAAAAGGATGTGGATGAAGTATGTCTAAACCAAGTGCATTCAAATGGAAACACTATCAACCAGAAGTTATTATGTTAATGGTGAGATGGTACCTACGGCACAATTTAAGCTTACGTGACCTTGTAGAAATGATGGAAGGGCGAGGACTATCTATCTCTCATACGACCATCATGCGTTGGGTTCATCAGTATGGTCCTAAATTGGACAAACGAATTCGACGTCATCTTAAACAAACAAATGATTCTTGGAGAGTCGATGAAACATATATCAAAGTAAAAGATCAATGGATGTACCTGTATCGTGCTGTTGATTCAAAAAGAAACACAATCGATTTTTGCCTAGGCAAAACAAGAGACCAGAAGGCTGCAAAGCGCTTTTTCAAGAAAGCTTTGCGGTCTTTTCATGTTTCAAAACCTCGTGTTATAACAGTCGATAAGAATCCGGTTTATCCTATAGCAATTCAACAGATGAAAAAAGAAAAGCATACCTGATGGTATGCAACTTAGACAACAAAAGTACTTGAATAACATAGTAGAACAAGATCATCGCTTTATAAAGAAGTGAATCCGCTCTATTGCTAAGTTTCAAATGTTTTGACACAGCTACATCCACTCTTTCTGGAGTAGAAGCTATACATATGATTAAAAAAGAACAGATTGATTTATGGAACCAGTCTGTCCAAAACCAGAAAAAATTCATTCATCAATTGTTTGGACTTGCAGCATAAGGTACGATTCTGTTAGGAATATATGCATTTTATTCTCTTTTATTTTTGCACCAGAACCGATTCTAGGATATCCTTTTGAAACAAAAAAAGAACCCTTAATATAAAGGATTCTAAGAATTGTCTGAACTTGAATTTAGTATTTTAAAATCTATAGAAAACATTTCTTTTTTCGGTAAAATTAAATGACTCTCTTTCAAGTTTCCCTTTAAATCATGAGCATATAAAATATTCTCGCCGTTTTCAGTGAAACTTCCTGGTGATAAAGAGTATAGGTAATGACCTGTTAATTTAGTTCTAAATACCTTCGAATCCTTTGAGTTTTTATATTCTTTCAATAAGTTGAAATTTTTATCATATTCTACAATATGTCCTTCAACAAAAGTTACATAGTATTTATCTTCGTAAGCATGTACTCCAACTGTATTAGAATAAGGTAGCTCGATGTATCTTGTAGTTAGAGTACTCTTGTTAAAAATACTGAGTTTTCTTTCAGAACTAAAAATGATTTCATCACTAGTTTTAATAAAATTTTTAGGTGAACCAAAGGCATCAAAACTATATTCTTTTAATTCTCCCGTTTCAACATTAACTGTATAGAGAACACTTTTCTGCTCATGGGTAAAATCATTAAAAATGTAAGCTGTATGCTTTGATTGATCATAATCAATTTGTGTGATATAACCCACTAATTTAATCTCGTGATTAATCTTATTGCTTTTAATAAGTAGTGTTGAGTTTTTCAAATCATCATTTAATCCTTTAATTACTAAATTCTCATCTTCATAAATAGCAGAGACTCCAGATTTTTCTTTTTCCCGTGCCAATTCAACTTTATTTTTTGAATCAATAAAAGCACGATTACCATTGGTAACGGAAGATAAAACAAATTCTCCTTTATTTTTGATAGTTTCTTCAAAATAATAATCAGTACCAGTTATTTTCTTTGTAACAATTTCATCTTCCGGATCTTTTATAAATACAAATTCACTATTAGGTATCACGCCTGGTTTCATATAAAGAACTCCGATATCCTTAAATGCTGTTGATTTTTGACCTTGCACGGATACATGATTTTCATTGCTTTTTAAAAGAAAATAATATATAGCTGTTATAGAGGAAGCAATTATTACTATAGTTAATAGTATAATTTTTATTTTCTTCATTATTTGCTCCTTTAAATTAAAATGGCTTTAATATGATACTGTTTGGTTTGAATTTAATATATCTACCGGCCAAACTGTAGGGCCTCCATCTGCATCTATATCAAAACCTTCATTTTTCCAAGCCCGCCATACTAATTTAGAGCAATAGTAAGAAGATTCGTCCATTTTATTCATTGACAAACCATAAGGTTTTCCATTTCTCCATTGTTGCCATCCATAATGCTGTGCTCCTTGATATGAACTAGTACTTGCACCTTTTACATACAAAGCATATTTACTATTATAATAAGTGTTCCAGTAATTCGCTTTTCTTCGAACACCTTCGCCTGGATTTGCTTCGAATACATACGCATTATTATCTGCTACAATTCCTGCATGCCCCCACCGAAAACTACTACTACCATTATCTAAAGAAACAAGAGCATCTCCCATTGTGCCCATACCAGAGCCAGTCCATCTACTCGATGCCTGCTGAGTTAAAGATTTACCGTTTTCATTATTTGCAAGCTGTTTTTTAAATTCTTCTGTTTTTTTAGAAGCCTTATAGAATTCACTTAATATTTCTTTTTTTTGTTGAACGTTATAAGTATTGTACTCTTGTTGAAATTCAGGCCCTAATTCTTCTAACCATTTCGCTTCAATTCCCGGGTTACTAGGTTCCACTAAATGCCAATCTTTTTCTTTTTCAGCACTAGCGATCGTTGGTAACATTAGGAACAAACTAGTTAGAAGTATCCCCATTCTTTTTTTCATAATTCCATCCCCTTTATAATATAAAATTCTATTATATTATATATTTTAAAGCCATATTTTGGAATAAAAAGCAATTAATTGGAATATAATGTTGGAAGATGTTTTTTATTTCATTACAATTTTTGTTGATAAAAAGACAAGACAAAGTTTTTTGATATTAATTCATGATAAACTTATGCAAAAAGGATGTGTATTATGGAAGCTTTTATGGAATACTTTAAGTCAACCCAAGGTTTTTTTGAAATGCTAATTTTCTACATTCCTTTAACCTGTGTATTGTTAAGTATCGTAATCACAATTATTGTAAGGAAAGTCTTTGTTGCACCAATATTATTGGGAATTATATTAGCAATTTTCTTTATATACATCTATAAACAAATGAATGTTGTAGCAAATAATTTTGTTATAGCATATTTTATATATTTTTTTATGTCATATATAACTAGTAAATTAATAATAATTTTTTTTAACAGGAAATTTAAAGTGAAAAAGAAATCAATGTAAAATGAAATACTAATAATGAACATCTTACTTGCTAATTTTATTCTAGGGACTATATTATAGCTAGGATACAAAAATAGATATTATAGCCTTTTTTACACTGACTCCAGTACAACAAATTACACTCTTTCTATTTAATCATCAAATAAATTAGTTATTTATACCTAACAAAAGAAGACCCTATAAACGGATCCTCTCTTGTTAGGTTTGTAATATCTTGTTCTCGCTACATCACAATCAAGCTAAGAAAAGCAAATATCTCTAAACAAAAAAATGTACATATCCAGGAGAAAATGTACATTTTTTTGTTTAGAGTGTTATTAAATTCTTAAGTTGCTGGATGTGTGGTGCTACCCCATCGCTATCAAGCTAACAAAACAAAATACCTCCCAAAATGAAAAAAATGTAGCTTTGGAATAAAGTTTGAGTAAAAATACCTCACGAATCAGCATTTTATGATAAATAAAAAGGATCCATTTTGAAAAAAGATTGATTAAAATGGATTCCTTGCTGGCATATCAAGGACTTGCTTTATAAAAAAGTTCAATTGGAAATAAAATGCTTATTAGTTTGGAGTGTATTTGTTTTCAAATTTAGTTTTCGCAATTTTAGTGTATTTGTTAACAAACTCTGTTTTTGCTTTAGTATATCCATCTCTGTTATGTTCATATTTGTCTATTAAGCTCATTTTTAAGTTACTATATTCTTGGGTAATATCTTTACGCAGTTGTAAAAAATCCCTAAAATACAATTCATTCCAATCACCTAAATACCTAACATGAAGATGAAATACTTTTTCGGAAAATCCTTTTGCTGTATAGCCCTTCATAAACATCATATGAGGTATTGGCTTTTGTGGTTGCTTTTCTAAAATATATCCATTTTTCTCTAACTTACTCACTAAAAACTTCAAATCGCAGTCTTCTGTTATTTCAATCAATATATCTATCGTTGGCTTTGCTAATAACCCATTAACAGAAGTGCTTCCTATGTGATTTATTCGCTCAATATATTGATTACCGATTATATTGTTAAGTAATTTTTCTTCTTGTAAATACCAATCTTTCCATATTGGATTATGTTCTTTCAGTATAATCGGAAACAGTTCCCACAATTCTTCAAGTGACATTTCTGATAAACTCTTACCCATAATACAATCCCCCATTTTACTTAGTTAATCGTTTTTATCAAACTTTATTTTAAGTTATCAATCTTTTTTACAAATTATTGGACTTTATTTTAAATCAACAAAAATACGGGTTCTGGTGCAAAAATACT
>NZ_NUOT01000109.1 GCF_002584535.1 Bacillus cereus | reverse complement strand
TAAAGAAGGATTATACCTTCCCTTTTCTAAATGACTTATCGTTTCACGTCGAACTCCTACAGCATCCGCCAGATCGCTTTGTTTCATATCTATTTTAGCTCGAAACTCCTTAATTCGTGTTTTAAATGCCATTCGTTTAAATCTCCTCCTCTATATTTTTATCGTAATAATATAAAGAGAATTGGAACGTTAAAAATAAACATCCAAATAGAATTGCAACATCTAATTCTTTTAACCAATGATTTGAAAGTAAAATTTCAATAGGAATAAACACCACTAATAATAATAAAGTCACAACAAAAGCATTTCTACAAGACTTATTAACAATATTCTCAAACATTTCATCATGTCTTACCATTCGATAATTTCTAAAACATAAGAAAAACCAAAACATGTTAAACAATTGAGTTTCATAAAACCCTAATAAACCTAATATACCAACAAAACCTAAATATCTTACCCAAGTTGTTTTCACTTTAAATCCCCCTAAATGATATATTTATAACAAAAAGTTATATTTTTCGCACTTTATGTTACAAATATATCACAATTTATGCAAAAAAAAATCTAAATATCCAATTCTTTTTTGTATACTACAACTATAAATATGAATGTAAACGTTTATTTATTAGTTTATATTCATTTCACCTTAATCATTGACTTCACAACAAACCCATTGATGTCTAATCCATCCGAACAAAAGGTAAGAGAACGTTCTGATACCTTCACGACATTTTTATTCTTCTCTAGCCGTTTCATTTGAATTTCATTAAAAATAATTTTACCCATTTCCCGTACCTTACTTTTATCATTGTTTTCATTATAACAAGGAATAGGTGCAAAAACACAAAGACCCCCGAATCATGGACTTTTTTAAGTGTCCACGATTCGGGGTACAGTTCATCCTGTGAAGAGATTCTTCTTTCATATAATACATACCTATTTAAAGTAAAAACTAATATATGTAAAAATCAATAATAGTGAAAAAATCATATTTTTTTTATAGTATTAGCCCCACCTACGCTAAATACCTTGACAGCCACGCGTGCCATCCAACCCATTATTATTATAAAAGAAAACGCTTACATTGTAAAGGATTTCCTAATTACTAATAATAAAACGCATAGATACTATAATTGACAATTAAGTTTCTAACATACTTCATCATCTAAGCATATGCCAATTTGGATATACCCCTAAACTGAAAAAAGAGGTTCTTTTATTTTAAAGGACCTCTTTGAAATAAATGTATCAATTTTCGATGAGCAATTATTACTTTCCTAATAATTCTAATGATAATTTCCTAACTGTTGTAGCCACGCACTTGCTTATTTTTTTCTCCCGTTGTTACTGTTATTGTTTCATTTTTTCTGCACCTGCAAATAATTTATTCACATAATTATTAATATCTTCCCATTTATCACTAGCTGTATTCAAATCCTCTTCCATAAATGTAAAATCATCACGGTTCATTTTTTCAACTCTAGTCAACAATTTACTATATTTACTTCCTATTGTATGCCACTGATTCGATATATTCTGAAGAGCAGTAATTGCTGTATCAATTGTATCAGACATATGTGCAGTTTTATTTTTAGCATCTGTTAAAATAGCCACTTCTTGCTGTGCTCCAGAAATCCTAGACTGTAATTTTTGTATTTCTTGCTCTGCAGATGAAATATTGCTTTTAGCGGTAGCAATCATTGCTATACTAGCTCCAAAAGTGAATAATACCAAGACTCCTCCAGCAATAATCATATCATTACTTTTCTTAATGAGATCGTTATAACTATTGATTTGATGCTGTAAATACGGAATGCCAGCATTTGTACTTTCTAAAATAGATGTCAATTGGTTTGAGTCATCTTTGAAACTTCTTGTATCTTCTAACATTTTATTTCGAAATGCCTTCAGTTTTTTTAGTAATTCATCCACTTCATTGGTGTTATTCAAAATACTATGATGCAATGTTTCTAATTCATTTTTAAAGCTTACTGTGTCCTGTTGATTTATAGCAGCTAGTAAATTCTTATAATGTATTTGAAATGCTTTATTATAATCCACAATATGTTGAGCGTTTTTCATAATATGTGGGTTTAAGTCTTCTAACCAATATGTTGCATTCGTTTGTGCATCTTTTTGATGTTTGATCATGTTTGCTCGCAAATCACCATTTATAGAGCTGATTCCACTCAGGTCCGTTTGTTGTTGCTTAAGAAGTGTTTGGGCATATGAATCCATAACAAATGTATTAGCTGCCATTTGGCCTATTGCTTCTTTAAATCCCTCAGGAACAAGAGAAGTTTCACTATTACTTTCTTGCTGTTGTGATTGTCCGGTTTGTTCTGCTGCTAAAGTATGAAGTGGCATTACACTACTTGTTGCCATTCCGGTAATAGCCATAGATAAAGCAATTTTCTTATATAATTTTTTATTCATCATTTCTCACCTTCTCTTTCATATGTATCACAGATTTTATGGAATTCATAAGGTTTTATCACTTACTACAAACACGTTATAATTCTTGTAAAAAAAGTACCTTTTGAATCTATATAGATTTAAATAAAGTTTATAAGGGCTCTTCTATAATTCGTATCTAGTTAAATCTCTATATAGGAAATCTCCTGCTCAAGATTGAACAGGAGACTCGCATCACTTATCTTTTACGCTGATAAATTCTTTTATTTCGAATAATTTTATTTTCTAACCTTTTTTGAGTAAATACTACTAGTTATTCTCTGCTACTTTAATTTCACTATTTTGAATATCTTCAGCATACTTTTGAATTTTTTCCCAGCTATCGTTTGCTGTCTGGAGATTTTCTTTTATAAATCCAAGCTGGTTTGGTTTAACTTTGTTAACGTTTTTAAGTAAAGAATTATATTTTGACCCCATTGTTTGCCACTGGTTTGAAATATTTTGAAGTGAATCAATAGCAATATCAATAGTCTCTGATAAACTTTCAGTTTGCTTTTTAAGATTTGTTAATCCAACTACCTGTAATTTTATGTTTGAAATATCCCCAGTGAGTTTTTGAATATCTCCCTGCGCTCTATCAATTTCTTGTTTTGCTAACACAACTCCTGTTACACCCAGTGCCGTAGCGCCTACACCGACTGTAATAAGTACAGCGCCCGCTTTAGCTCCTACACCAGTAGCAATTAATGCTACACCACCTATAATAGCCATTGGGCCTAGAGCTGTTGATACAGATGCTGAAATAAGAATTGCATTATTTTTATTAATGCTCTCCATATTTGCCGAGATTTGTTTTTCTAGAAGAGGTATTCCAGCATCTTGACTAGCTAAAACAGACGTGATTTGGTTGGCATCGTCTTTAAAGCTTTGTGTATCAGATGCCATTTTGCTACGGAAACTTTTCAGCTGTTTCACTAGATCGTCTACTTCTTTTTTATTAGCTGAAATACTTTCAGTTAATTGTGTAAGTCCAGCCGTTAGTTTTTCTGTGTCCCCTTTTTCTACAGCTATATCTACAGCATTTTGTAAAGTCTTATAATAATTTTTAAATTGGTCACTGTAATTGATGATATTCTCGTTTGTAGAAATTAGTTGTGGTTTTAGAGTATCTAACCATTCATTCGCATTTCCTCTAGCAAGTTTTTGATGTTCAATGATTTTTGCTTTTAAAGCATCGTCAATTGTAGTTATATCATTAAAATTAGCATTAGCTTGCTTAAGAATTGTTAAAGCATACAAATCCATTGTCAAAACATTTGACCCTGTTTTTTCTAATGCTTCTCTAAGACCATCTGGTCCTAATGAATACTCAGCATGCGTGCCTGTTGCATCAGTTGCCTTAGCATGAACAGCAGCTGGTTTTGCTGTATTTTCCGCTGCAGAAGCATATGTCGGCATGATATTAGCTGCTGCCATTGTTGCTATTAATGTGGATAAAGCCATTACTTTATAAGGTTTTTTTGCCATGTTTTTCTCTCCTTATATGATTCAAGTTAGTCTTCATTCTAAAATGAAGCTTAGTTTACTTTTACTTTTGTAACGAATTCTTCATATTGAGTTGTTTGCTTATTCAATTCATCATTCAATTTTTTAAGCTGTGTTAATTGTGTTTGTAATGCCATTGAATCAATCTTTGCATCTGCATTCGAATTAATCTTCATTTGAGTCATCGTTTCATTTAACGCTTTCCAATCTTTCACTAAAACGTCAAAAGTCTTAAGTTGTCTCTTAATTAAACTTGTAAAGCTACCTACTTGATCTTCAATAAGAGTAATTTGAGTTGCTTGAATTTCATTTTGTGATAACTTTTGTATTAATGGGATTAATTGTTGTCTTTTTTGTTTAATATTATTACTAGCTTCTCGTATATGAGCATCTGATGAATTTTCAATTGTGTCACCAAGGCTTTCAATAGAACTAAATTCTATTGTTTTAGTTTCAAGTGCTGTTTTACTAATCTCAACAGCCTGCTTTCCAACGCTCAAAGAAGTTCCTCTAATTTCTTTTGCTCGATTTAAAATTTTTGTAAGTTCATTTTGAATCTCTTCTTGAATTTGTTTAATTTGTGCTCTTAGTTGTGCAATCTCTCCATTTGAGCCATTTAAAGATTCAATAGCTGTGTTAGCTCTTTTAGTAAGACTTTCGCTATCTTGAACCAATTCATCTTTATACCAGTTTAAGTCTACTGAAGTTTGTCCCATATCATCTTGAATCGTTTGCACTTCTTCTTGAAGTGCATTGAAAGCACTTACAAATTCTTCTTTTGCTTTCTGATCTTCATTCACTTTTCCAGCTAATTCATTTAATTTACTATAATAGTTATTAAACATTGTACTAAATGACATCATTTCTTGATTTAAGTTGAAGATTTTAGGATTATATTCATCCATCCAGTCTTGAACATGTTTTCTTGCAATTTTTTGATCAGTGTTTAAACTACTCATAGCATTTACTTTAAAGTCTGGTTGTTTTAAGATAACTAATCCATATCCTTGTATTAAAGGAGTGTTTGAGCCCAGTGATCTGATTGAATTTGATAGTGTATTCACAGCAAGAAAGTTCTGAACACTTGTTTGTTTAAATTGAGGTTGCTTACTTTCTGCAGCATAAGCATTTACAGGTGTGAAACAGCTTGTGGATACTGCTGTAGCCAATAAACCTGCGACTAACGTTTTTTTCATGTTAATTCCTCCTATTGGTTAATATCTCTTGATAAAACATTTAGATTAAACTCTAAGTGTTTTATTCTATTTTTAGAAAAACGACTTTATAACCAATTATCTATATAAATGGTTATTTTGATGTTAATTACGAGAATGTAATTGTAGATTATAACTATCTGTACATATTACTTCTCTATAAAACTATCCCTCTTGGAACCTTCATCAAAGATAAATAAAAATTTTGATCTCTTTTTTGCATCTTATGAGTTGTAAGGACCTTACACCCTTATTAAAACACTAAGTTTTTTATAAGTAAATCATAGAATTACATAATAATACTTAATCACCTTAAAATTTATTTATTTAAACAAAAAAGAATTGTTATACTAAAAAAACTATTATCAAACATCATTTAAGTACTCAAAACAATTACAACTTGATATTTCTACATGGAAATGAATTTTTTAAATTTAACTAGATTAAGTTTATTATAAAGAAAATATTTATAGTATAATTTAACACCATAACTCACACTATTATCCTTTATTTAGATATGCAGAATTACATGAAAATAGGCACTTTTAATTAATACCTTTATAACAGATTTAAAACGATTTTAAATGAAACACTGCTCACAAAAAACACATTACACAATTATCCGTTAGAAAAATGTCGATTTTATCAGAATTTTGTATTTTTTTGTTGTTTTATTTTATTATTAATGTTAAACTTATACTCACAAAGAGAGAGTAAATAGGCACCCTTAGTGATTTAATTTTCTGATTTTTCAGTTTTTGTTTTTTGTCAGTTTGTTCCATTCCTTTTGATTGGCATGTTTGTGTATTGCTTTCCTACTCTTTCTTTGTTGTACCCTCCAGAAGAAAACAATTTGTTCCTATCCAAATTGTTTTCTTCTATGATTATCTAATCGAGTATTTTTAAAACGATGAAGATAATTTATGGAAAAGTTATTCTACAAATTTCATTCAAAAGATTTAGCTATATTTAAATGAAATATGAAATGTATCAAGTACTTAGTTTTTTAATCTACTTAAGAGGTATGTCCTATAATTTTTTTAGGAGTCATACTCAATGCAATTTATACAAATGATTCATGTATTGGAAGTATGTTCGGTATATGAGTCATTTATATGGATTGCATTAAAAAAAGAGACCTTATAGAAATAAAAGATTTCTTTTTTCATCTTTAGGGTATAAAGCTAATATGCTGAAGTATGTTAAAAACCTCGATATGAATCATACTAGATTATATACATGTATCGATATATAATTTTTACATATTTATACTAACTTAAATAACTAGAAAATTATTTGTCTTATTTTTTTTACAAGCATAATTAAATGCACATTGCTTCTGTAACAACTTCCTCCTTTGTTGAAGTACTATGAAACTTACCAAGCAATAGAAGATCTAGCTAAAAATGTAACTTAGATTTAACTTCTTTGTGTCCACAATATTGATTCAAATCCAAACAGAACTAGACAAAATTAAAAGGCATAAATCCGGTTCAATACCGGACTTATGCCCAAGAAGCTACCTTTTTAATATTTACTAAGAGAATCGTACCAACGATAGTTGAAACAAAATAAATTATTTACACTCGCAATTACACTTATGCTGTTTAAAATCGATTACCATACGACCTTGAATCTTACCTTGTTCCATTTCTTCGAATACATCTTGTACATCCTCTAATGGGCAAGTTTGAACAACCGGCACTACTTTTCCTTCTGCACCGAACATAAATGCCTCTTCTAAGTCCTTACGAGTACCAACTAGAGAACCAACTACTTCAATTCCGTCTAGTACAAGTCGTGGAATGTTTAAGTCCATAGTTTCTACTGGTAAACCTACCGCAACTACTTTTCCGCAAGCACGTACCGCATCAACTGCTGAGTTGAAGGCTACTTTAGAAACCGCTGTTACTACAGCAGCATAAGCGCCACCAATCGTCTCTTGAATAATCTTATCAGCAGGACCTTGAGTAATTGAATTGATAGTCATATCGGCACCAACCTCTTTAGCTAATGCTAATTTGTCATCATTGATATCTACTGCAATTACTTTTGCACCAAATACATTCTTAGCATATTGAATAGCGAGGTTACCTAATCCACCACAACCGTAAATTACGATAGGTTGACCAGGTTTAATGTTTGATACTTTAATAGCTTTGTATGTAGTTACGCCCGCACATGTGATTGATGATGCCCCGGCAGGATCTAATCCTTCTGGTACTTTTACCGCATAATCAGCAGTAACGATACATTGTTCAGCCATGCCGCCATCTACTGTATAACCAGCATTCTTAACTTCACGACAGAATGTTTCTCTACCAGTTACGCAATATTCACAACGTCCGCAAGATTGGAACATCCATGCGATACTTACACGATCCCCAATTTTAAGTGAAGTAACATCATCAGCAATTTTAGTTACAATACCTACACCCTCGTGCCCAAGGATGCGGCCATCTGTGTTACCAAAATCATGATTCGCAACGTGCAAGTCAGTATGACAAACTCCACAATACTCTACATCTACTAATGCTTCGCCTGAGCGTAACGGACGCAATTCTTTGTCAATAACATCAATGTTTGCTTTGCTGTTTTTATTAACCACTACTGCTTTCATATGTGATCTCCCCTTTAGTGTTTTAGAATTTTAATGCGTTCATCTCACAACTTTTGTTCTCACTGTTATGGCCAATTATTGTACCAAATTCAAGTGTTTAATCATCATTACTGGTTAATCATAACATAAAATTTGGAAGAAATTTTGTGGAATAGTGAACAATATTTGAAGTTTTATATAAAGTGTTTTCGATGCTGATTTGTTTAATCAAGAAACAATATCACAGTACCAGTTAAGTTATCTTGAAAACATGACAAATAATTAAAGCACGGACAATTTTTCCGCGCTTTTCCAAACACATATTTTATTTCGGAAGATTTAGTTGCCACGAGACACCGAACCGATGGTGTACTTATCCTAACTGGCGTTTAAATGCTTTATTGGCAAAGAAGTAAGCGAGGACCATAATGCCTACGCACCAAGCAAGCGCGATCCAAATATCGTTACCAACAGGCCCTTGATACAAGAGGGCACGAATCGCATTCACGATTGAAGTCACGGGCTGGTTCTCAGCGAACGCACGGACAATTTTAGGCATGGTTTCGGTGGGGACAAAGGCCGAACTGATAAACGGCAGGAAAATCAGCGGGTACGAGTAGGCTGTCGCCCCCTCCATAGATCTCGCGGTCAATCCGGGAATGACCGCCAGCCATGTCAGCGCCAGCGTAAACAGCCCGAGTATCCCAGCTACCGCGAGCCAATCCAGGATATCCGCGCTGGAACGGAAGCCCATCAAGAGCGCGACGAGGATAACCACCACGATAGTAAGCAGATTGGAAACAAGCGAGGTCAATACGTGAGCCCACAATACCGACGAGCGCTTGATGGGCATGGTAATGAAACGCGCCATCAGCCCGCTCTTTACATCCGTAAACAGCCGGACGGAAGTGTAAGCAACGCCGGATGCGATAGCCATCAGCAAGATTCCCGGCAATAAATAATTGACGTAGTTGTCCGTCCCTGTCTCTATGGCCCCGCCAAATACGTAGACAAACAGCAGCATCATCATAATCGGCGTAATCGCCACCGTGATAATCGTATCCGGACTGCGCATGATGTTGCGCATTAAACGCCCTAGTAATACCCCTGTTTTACTTTTCATTTACATCTCCTCCTTTTTGCTGATAATCGCGAGGAAAATTTCCTCCAATGTCGGCTGCTTCTCGATGTACTCCACTTTCGCTGGCGGGAACCTCTCTTTGAGTTCGGTAAGGGTACCGGTCGTGATGATTTTCCCACCATGTAGGATGGCGATACGGTCCGCCAGTTGTTCAGCTTCCTCCAGGTACTGGGTTGTAAGCAAGATGGTTGTGCCGCCGTCGGCCAGCTTCTTGACAGTATCCCACACTTCAATTCGCGCTTCGGGATCAAGCCCTGTCGTCGGTTCGTCGAGAAAAATGACTGCTGGCGTCCCGATCAGGCTCATGGCAATGTCAAGCCGGCGCTTCATCCCGCCGGAATACGTATCTGCCCGGCGATTTGCCGCATCGGTTAGGCTGAATCTTACAAGCAGATTATCGGCGACTTGAGCGGGATTGGAGACTCCACGCAACTTGGCGATCATCATTAGGTTTTCCCGCCCGGTGAGCATGCCGTCTAAAGCTGCAAACTGCCCTGTTAGGCTGATGCTTTGGCGAACATGATCTGGTTGGCGCTGGACGTTAAAGCCACAAATACCTACTTCACCGTCATCGGGCTTCATCAGTGTCGAGAGGATGTTGACCGTCGTCGTCTTGCCCGCTCCATTTGAGCCCAGCAGTGCGAAAATGGAGCCACGCTGCACCTCAAAATCCACCCCCTTTAAGACTTCCTTGTCTTTAAAGGATTTTTTTAACCCTTTTACAGAAATCGCTGCATTGCTCATACTTTTTTCCTCCTTATAAAAAGCGCTTTGCGGAGCAGATTGCCTATACTCTTCTATCTAGTCTGACTGATAATCTGTATTACTTAGTACCGTGTTAAAAGTATAACTGAATAGCGATGGCAGTAATTCACATTTGTAACCAGCTAATCAGTCGGTACTATTTATTAAATTTATTTTTTTCTCAACCGCTTCATGATACTTTGATTCAAATCTTCACGATACTTGGAGACATATGTTTTAGCATTTGCCACTAATTCGTCAGCAAAGGACGCCACGTCGTCCCCAGTGATTTCTAGCACTTGTCTCCCTTCCGCCGCACCGGCTTCGAACAAATCGATTAATTCATACTGTATGTGTAGCATATCCATCCCGTTTCCCGCTGAGAAATTCCACATGTAGTTTTGAATTTTCTTAAATACAAACTGGTAGTCCTCTGGCAGGGCTCCAACCCGTGCCATCATCATTTTGTACTCTTTTTTATCACCAATCATTTTTTTGAACATTTCCATCATGTTATTTTCCTCCTTTTTTATAAAGCTTCATAAGACCCTCCAAAAATATCGGATGGAATATCTTATGAAGCTAGATTGACTTCAAGACGTTTATTTTTGATGATACAAAATCCCATTTTTTCCAAAACAATTCAAGTTCCTGGCGACCAGCCTCATTAAGTGAGTAAAACTTGCGGGGCGGCCCCATATCTGACGGTTTCTTTTCTATATTCACAAGTTTTTTCTTTTCTAATCGCACAAGGATAGTATAGACCGTCCCTTCCACAACTTCGGTAAACCCAAGCTCGTTCAGGTGGCGGGTAATCTCGTAGCCATAGGTTTCATGGCGGCTGATGATTTCCAGCACACACCCTTCCAGTGAACCTTTCAGCATTTCAGTTAAATTTTCCATGTTAAGTTCCTCCTCTACCCCCTCTATTCTGTCTGACTTATATTCAGTATTACAGAGTACCAAGGCAAATTTTTTACTGAATAGCTTTTGAGAAAATACACTATTCAGCATCACTTATTACAAGTACATTGTATCACCGAGTAGCATGGGTGTCAACTGGATTTTCTAAATATTTTTAAAAACAACTATCCCCATTGTTGTCTCCTACCTTTTTTGTAACTCCTTTTATTTCTTCCCAATTATTCACTAAAAATCCATAGATCTTTTTAACTACCATAGGATCATCTTACGTTCTTATATTCGGAAATTTATCGTATAACGAATCAGAAACCACAATCGTAGCACTATTCTTAATAGGAAAAGTTAAGTGTAGTATAGCTTTGTTTACTTTTAAAAATACAACTTCTTTTTTAACATACGAATTTCATACACACTCAACTGTGAAAATAAAAAGTGTGTTCCTATAACTACACAAGCTACCCCTGCAACTAAATAGGTCATAACAAAGTTTCTTTTAGTGGTGAATTTTATTCAACTAAAGTATTCACTCCATCAAGAAGAAAATAAGCCAGATCCCGATATCGGAAGTACAAATAAAGACCCAAGAATTTATAGATTCTTGGGCCTTTATTGGTGGTAATGTCTAGCTATCCGTATTCACTCTAAAGAGATGGTCGAGTTCCGATTACAACAGTAGCATCCAGTTCGTCACAATTTTTCACCTGTGGGATTAGCCCGTTTTGAGCAAATATCTCAACAGTTTGCGATGCCTGTCGTTGGCTAGTCTCAACAAGTAGATGGCTATCGGGTGCCAGCCAGAGTGATGCCTCAGCAGCTACCCGTCGCTGGACATCTAGTCCTTCCGCTCCACCGTCGAGTGCCACCCTTGCCTCATATTTTCGGGCTTCTCGAGGTAACAGCTTAAT
>NZ_NUOT01000108.1 GCF_002584535.1 Bacillus cereus | reverse complement strand
AAGTATTTGCACCAGAACCTTATATTGTTCATAATTGGTTTATATTTTTGTAGATATGTTTATACTACATTTCAAGAAATTCAATAGAGGGATTTCAGCTTTCTTATATCGTCTTTATATTATTGAGTCGAACGTTCAATATTCAACTCAGCAACTGAGGCATAGCCGCCATGACCGCTAGTCGCTGTTAACTTAACATATTTTGCCGAGACTGCAGGAAAGGATGTGTTCTTCACTGTTTTATCATCCGCCCACGTTCCGGAAACTGCATTCGTAAATGTAATGCCATCTGTGCTTGTAGAAATGGTATATCCCGTAATAACACCGTTGGAACTGCTATCTTGCCTTGGCAGATACCTTAATTTCGCAATACTGTAAGTACCTCCAAGATTAATTGTTACGGACTGAGGTAGATTGGCCATTGGAGACCATTCAGTATGCCAAATCGACGAACTGTCACCGTCCAGCGCTTTGCTTGCCTCATTATCGCTATGCTGGCTAGTTGCGGTTGCTGTCATTTGTGATTGCGGTATGTCATTAGGACCAGGAACTACAGAAACATAATTGTTATTTCTCGTTACAGTAAAACTTTGAGACGCGTCTATTGTATCCGTATTCGTATACATATTGGATAAAGTTATCTCTTTGGTTACCCCACTCTGTGCAAACGTATTTCCTGCTATTTTTACATTTTTTGAACCTTGGGCATTGATCTGCAATCCGCCTTCCTGAGCGGTGTTATTGGTAAAATTAAATCCGTTGATGCTGCCGGCATAGATCGAGGTGGTGCCCCCCGTCTTATAAAATGTATTGCCACTAATATTAATGTTACTGTGCACGGTCTTATCAGGGTTCGTAGAAGGCGCGCTTGGTTCAATACTTATGACAGAATTTCCTGTATTATTGAACGTATTATTACTTATGGTCACGTTCCTGACCATACCTGATTCATACCAGCTATTGGCATCATCAGCTATCAAAATTGCGCTCATTTCCGTTCTATTGAATGTATTATGATCAATTAAAACGTTCCCACGAGTTGTCACCAGAATGCCCCTTGTAGCAATGGACTCAAAAGTGGAACCGGTAATAGTAACATTCGGATTCCAAGTTGCGTTTTCCACAAAGTAAGAATTAGCGGTTACAGAGCTTGGAACATTTTGATCAAGTGTAAGAAGAATGTTGTAATCGTCCACCCGCGTCACACCGGTTACTACAGCGCTGCCGGCGGATAACAGAGTAGACCCATTGATAAAATCAATACTATCGTTAACCGCAAAAGCATCGAATCCCCAACTCTGGGAATGCTTGAATTGTACCTTTATCTGGTTAGGTGCCGGTTTATCGACAATCTGCAGATGTGTACCGTGAACATTGATCGGATCATCATGTGCACCAAAGAAATTGGAATTGTTAACCGTTATCTGACCTTTACAACCAGAAATTTGCATAAAATCAGCCATTGATGCATTAGTTCGCCCACCGCCCGATTTTGGCGCAAAATTCAATTGATCAAAAGTAAGGTTCTCACTATACTGGCCTACAATTCCTAGCCCAGGAGCCGCATAGAAGTTTACTCCTGTCCACATTATATCCTTACTTCTGTAAATAAATGCCCCTTCTTCTTTACGAGAGTCATTTCTAAGTTGATAGGTGTGTCCGACGGTTAGGTTCGGGGCGCTGCTGTAAGTAAACCTTAATTTCCTATTGCCCATATCTTGAACACTGGACGCACTTGCAATAGGATTCGAAACTCTCCATGTTTTGTTTGTTGCAGGATCGAACTCCTGCACTTGAGTAGTATTGGCGTATCCTCTTGCTACCCAATTGTCTGTCGGAATACCATTATTATCAACTTCACCTGTCCATTGGAGCTTATTATTTACAATCTTATACAATGAATCCGGATGAACATTCATTTCAATATAATTGCTACCAACCGCAGCCACCGTCATTTCAGACATAACTGGCCGTTTGAAATCAAAGTTAATGCTTTTCATATTCACATTTGTAGCATGGTCAAATACAATAGGTGTCATCACGCCATGGAACATCAGTGTTGAATCATTTCCCCGGATCGTTAAATCGCTGATGTTCTTAAACAAAAGCCCAACCTTCCTCCACCCGCCTGGCGTTTCAGATGCTGTCGTTGTATTGGAAATATAATACTGAGCATCGATGGCCGATGAATCTTTAAAATGATAAGTAGCCTTTGGAAAATCCAATATAACCGGTTTAGCAGCGGTTTTAGCAGCTTCAATAGCTTCATTTACTGCCGGCCCCGCATCATCCCCGGAGTAGTTGACGGTTATTACAGAATAATTTACTCCATTAATCGTTTCCGTCGTTTGGGTGTAATTGGCTGAAGCAGCAGCTTTCCCCGGTATCTGAACAATCAATGTGAATACAAATGCGCAGATAGAAAATAATAAAAGCTTTGA
This sequence comes from Bacillus cereus, assembly GCF_002584535.1. GTDB lineage: Bacteria > Bacillota > Bacilli > Bacillales > Bacillaceae_G > Bacillus_A > Bacillus_A arachidis. Next base: position 8,905 of record NZ_NUOT01000108.1, on the reverse strand, counting down.
GATTGAAAATATTTTAATTTGAAGATTTGTCATCATACTTTTTTTTCACCCTTTCTTTCTTTATAGAACTTGAACTCGAATTCCGCTGCACTTACAATTACCTCAGCTAAGCGACTTTCTAATTAGTTCCCCTCCTTTAGCTCCATTCATCAATTTTTCAACGTAAGTGACAAAACACCGCCGCTGGCCGTTTTGTTGGCTTGTAATGCATCGGAAATATGCAACTTGTTCGTAATTCTCATTGTTACGTCTCGATAAATTCCACTATAGTAATGAAAGTCAAGATTCGCAAGCGGCTTGCCTAGCGGAGTATCAGGATTGTCAAAGCTGTACACCCTTACCGCCAACACATTCGTTTGTCCATATTTCACCTTGCTTGTGATGTCCACGGAATAACCTATATACCCGTCATTGTGGGTGTGAATTTTTTCTCCGTTCAAATAAACATCACTATCGATCATTACACCCTCAAAATCAATATTGATTGTTTTGCCCCTATAACATTCATCGATTGTGAAATATTTTCTGTACCAGCCAATTTCCTGTTAAACAGCGCTCGCGCCATCGTCGAAGCCAACACTCTCAGCACCTGCCAGATCCCCCTCGATAAAATCCCTAATTATTGTTAAAATTTAATATTGTTCTTTCATTACTCCGAATAATTCCCTGAGCAGTGCTTGCGAAGATGGATAAATTCGGAAGCACTATTTCTAACATAAGTGTCAAGACTATAAGTCTTGTTAAAACCTTCATCTAATGACCAAATGCACCTAAGGCATGGGAACCATGGCGTTTTAATTTCCCATTTACGTTCATTCCCCTTTTTGTAATTTTTCCTTCAACTTAATTTTAATAATGACAAGAAAGCGTTTACAAAGTTACGCATAAAAAACTAAAGAATTACATTAATCTCCTTCCCATGGTATTCTTTTTCAAGTATAGTTTAACAAGACAACGCTTTCTATTTTATATCATTTTGTGACCTTTATTAAACCTTTTGTTGCATTTCTTCTTTCAAAAGGCAGATTAGGTTAGTTATAGTCATCACGAAGAGGGGGCGAAGCCCATTGAACAAGCAATCTTTATGACAAAAGAACAGCATCACCTCTCAAGCACACTTTATTTTGATTTTTGTGGTTTTTCAAAAACGCTGCCTTTTCAGGTTCTGGTGCAAAATGGTAAAAAAAGGGCGACTTGTTTTACTGGACAAATCTGCCCCAAATCAAGTGAAGTTCATCCATCAACTATTTGGAATTGCTGCTTAAGACTAGATTCCACTAGGAAACTTTTCGCCTCTTTATATCTTTCCTAAGTATTTGCATCAGAACCCTTTTTCGAATGTTTTAATACCCTTCTGGATGACTTTGATGCCATTTCCATGCTGTAGCGATAATATCCTTAATAGAAGTATATTTTGGTTCCCAACCAAGAACTTCCTTGGCTTTCACACTTGATGCAATTAACACATCTGGATCACCTGGGCGACGCGGACCGATTTTTGCTGGAATTGGATGTCCTGTGATCTCACGAGCAGCTTTAAGCATTTCTTTATTTGAAAAGCCTTCTGCTGAACCAAGATTAAATACGTCCGATTTTCCGCCAACTTTTAAATATTCTAGCGCTTTGATATGCGCATCGATTAAATCTACTACATGGATATAGTCACGGATGTTTGTTCCATCCGGCGTGTTATAATCGCCCCCATAAATCATGAGCTCGTCACGCTGACCAAGTGCTACCTGTAAAATAATCGGAATTAAATGTGTTTCATCATTATGGGCTTCTCCAATCGAACCATCTTCTTTTGCACCTGCAACATTAAAGTAACGAAGCGCCACATAATTCATGTCGCTTGCCTCGCTTTGCCATTGCATCATTTGTTCCATCATCAACTTACTTTGACCGTATGGGTTGATTGGCTTTGTTGGAGTTGTTTCCTTAATTGGTATCTCTTCTGGAATTCCGAACGTTGCAGCAGTTGAAGAAAAGACAATGTATTTCACACCGAATTCTCTCATGACTTCTAAGGTAATCTGCGTGCCGTAAACATTGTTATTGAAATATTTCAATGGCTCCGCCATTGATTCACCAACAAGTGAAAATGCCGCAAAATGCATCACACCTTCAACATACTTTTCTTGAGAGAAGACTTCACACATGAATTTCTTATCACGTATATCTCCCTTGTAAAAACGCGCTTTTTCATGCAACGACTCGATATGACCGGTCAATAGATTATCGATTACCGCTACATCATATCCATTTGTGATTAATTGATTGACGGCATGTGAGCCGATATAGCCTGCACCACCTAAAACTAAAACTGTCATTTCGTCATCACCTTTCGATTTGTGCTTTGTAATTCTTTGATAAAGCGATCAAACCCTGCTCTACCATCTCTATTCATCTTATAGACACCAGCATCTTCTAAGACGCGTTCAAATTTTTTTGCAACTTCAGTTTGAAGAAAGCTTTGGATGGTCTCTTCTATATAGCCGCCCTGGGCTTTTAATTCATTTGCCCATTTTTGATGGATTTCAGGAACATTGGCTTCCTTATCTAACAAATACAGCTCAACTTCATGAAGCTCCTCAATCAAACGTGGAGGAAGAATCGCAAGACCCATGACTTCAATAAGCCCGATATTTTCTTTCTTAATATGCTGTACATCTGGATGTGGATGAAAAATTCCATCAGGGTATTTTTCATCCACATTATTATCACGCAGTACAAGATCAATTTCATACTTTTCTTCGCGACGTCGCACAATTGGTGTAATCGTATGATGTTTTGTGCCATCTTTTGATTGCGCACGTATTTGTAAGAATTCATCTGAATAGTTCTTCCAACTTTCATGGATGTAGGTGCTGGCATTAATTAGTTCTTCTTTGTTTAAAGAAGAGAGGCGAATCACACTCATTGGCCAGTTGACAATACCGCAAGAAATATTTGGGTAGTCAGATAGGTCAAATGTTTTAAGAACTTTAGCCTTTGCCATTGGGAAATTATGGCGTCCAGCTTGGTAGTGATCATGACTTAAGATAGATCCTCCTACAATAGGTAAATCCGCATTTGAACCAATGAAATAATGTGGCATGATTTCTACAAAACTAATTAAACGAGAGAATGCCTCACGAGAAATCTGCATTGGTCGATGCTTCTTAGATAATAAGATGGAGTGTTCGTTAAAGTATGCATATGGTGAATATTGAAAACCCCATTCTTCTCCATCTAGCTCGATGTTAATGATTCGGTGATTGCTTCTACCTGGATGGTTCAAGCGACCGAAATATCCTTCATTTTCAATACAAAGTAAACATTTTGGATAATTGCCCCTTGGAGCATTTCTAGCCGCTAAGATCTCTCTTGGATCTTTCTCTGGTTTGGACAAATTAATAGTAATCTCAAGTTCCCCATATTTTGATTCTGTTAAATAATGAATATTTTTTTCAATCGCACGGGTCTTTATATAATCATTGCGTTTACTTAGTTCAAAGAAATAATCCGTCGCTTGTTCAGGACTTTTGCGATATGCCTCCTGAAAATTCGCATTGATCTTGGATGGAAATGGTGTAATTACATTCATTAAAAGCGCTTCGAACATATCACGATTGGCTTGGTTTTTAGAGATAATAAGATTTTCTGTCGCTTTATCCATAAGCGTATCTAACAGCACATGTGGGTCCGTTTCGACTGCGCTGGTAATATCGCCCATTTCCGATTCGCCAATCAAACGTAAAAGTTGATTGTGCATATAAATTCGGTCATTTTCCTCAATGGCTCCATTCTCAATTGCAAGTGTAGTAAAATCATAAATTGCTTGACATGTGTTCATCGTTTCCACCTCATTCATCATCCAATCACTGTAGTTCCACTACCAATGTGTGCCACATAAAAGACAGGCGCATATCCCACAACTTTGAGATATTCATCATAAACATTGTTTTTAAAAGTGTACGTTTCACTTTCTTTTACTAATGCGATGGCGCATCCCCCAAATCCAGCTCCAGTCATACGGGCTCCAAGCACACCCTTTTGTTTTTGTGCAGCGGTCACCAATGTATCTAATTCAAGCCCGGTTACTTCATAATCATCTTTTAAAGATATATGAGAAGCATTCAATAGCTTTCCGAATTCTTCTAAATTACCTGCAGTAAGAGCTGCTTTGGCTTTTTTTGTGCGTTCATTTTCGTAAACTGCATGCTTCGCGCGTTTAATTAGGGTTTCATCTTCAATAAGATTTTGATTTGCATCAAATTCTGTTTCACTTAGTTCTCCAAGTGCATGAATCTCCAATTTCGTTTGAAGACGTGCGAGTGCTTCTTCACATTCAGCACGGCGCTCATTATATTTTGAATCTGCTAGTTCACGACGCTTATTAGTATTCATAATTACAATAGCATAGTCGTCCAAAACCACTGGAACCATTTCATACTCTAACGTATTGGTATCAAGGAGAATCGCTTTGTCTTTCTCACCAAATCCAATGGCAAATTGATCCATGATACCAGAATTTACACCAATGAATTCGTTTTCAACTTTTTTACCCATTTTCACTAATTCAAGTCGCGTTACGTCTAAGTTGAACAAGTCTTCTAATACTACGCCTACAAGTAATTCAAGTGAAGCACTACTTGAAAGTCCCGCTCCATTTGGAATCGTTCCTTCAACTAATAACTCAAAACCACAGTCTATTTTATGACCTGCTTCTTTCAGTGTTAAGATAACTCCTTTTACATAATTTGCCCAATTAGCATTTTTATCGTAATCTAGTTCATTCAACGTGAAGCTAATCACTCCAATTTCTTCAAAGTTCTTTGAGTAAACTAATACCCTATCATCCTCCCGACGTCTAGCTACTCCGTAAGTTCCATAAGTAATAGAAGCGGGGAATACATAGCCACCATTGTAGTCTGTATGTTCTCCGATTAAGTTGATACGTCCTGGAGAAAAATATTGAGTTGTTTCTTGAGGTCCAAATACCTCAGCAAATTTTAAAGCTAGTTCACGTTTCTTTTCCATAAGTATAAACATCCCTTTTGCATTCATTTTAAATAAGGAAATTATCTCAGTATTCACTGGTTCACTTCTAACAGTGCATCATTATTCCTAGACGCAACATCGTATTTTAAATAATTTCTGATAGTAGTATCTAATTTTTTCTATACATGTTTCATAATTTAAAGAGACTATCCAAAATATGATCTCAAATAATATGAAATTCTGTCATCGTTTGATAAGTTGAATCCGACCTAAGAACCATATCCCCAAAATGAGAATACTGTTCAGCACCCGGGGAAACCTGTGTTTCAAAGGTAATTCCGCCATGGTTTGCAAGTTGCTTGCCATGCATGAGAGGCGTATTCTCACTAAAATTTGCCGTAAAGATGACGACACTTGGTTCTTTTGTGGCTATTTCAATTGTAACCACTTCATCCGGGCTAATGAGTTTCACTGAACTATGTGATAGTTCAGGTCGGTTCAAGAAAAATGGGTGATCAATTCCATCCACTAATTCTTTTTGACCAAAAGTACTATTGAAGGTTTCTTTGAGTTTAACTGGCTTTCGAAAATCAAACGTAGTTCCTTCTACAGGCCACTTTTCACCAATTGGAATACTTTTCAGATTAAGTGGTGCAAATCTATTACTATCCACCCATAATGTGTGTTCATCTACAGGTTGCGTTACATCACCAGTTAAGTTGAAGTACACATGATTTGTTGGATTAAACAAGGTATCTTTGTCACTTGTCGCCCTAGTTTCTACTTTCCAAACATTCGTGTTAGTTAACGTGTAACGTATCTCGACATCAAGATTCCCCGGAAAACCATTTTCACCATCTGGACTTACCGTGTGAAATATCACTGAGACCTCATCATTATTATCGATAACTTGATATTGCCACTTTTTGCTTTCAAATCCTGGAGTACCGCCATGTAAAGTGTTTCCGGTTGTCTCATCAATTTGTACTTTATAGATCTTCTCATCAATTTGAAAAGTTCCATTTTGAATTCGTCCAGCTACTCGTCCAATTGAGGCACCAATATATAAATCCTTTTCAAGATATTCCTTTGCCGTATCAAAACCAAGTACGAGCTCACGTAGACCATTCGTTGTTGGTACCTTTAAACTCGTAATGCGAGCACCTAAATCTGAAACAGTCAATTGCAGGCCGTTCAGATTGGTAATAGTGATAATCGTATAACCTGCACCGAAATCTTTTGTTGTAATGTTCATTTTAAATATCCCCTACTCCTTTATTTAGAATGAGCAAGTGCAGCGCTAGAATTGAACTCTTCATTTGCTTCCTCGTCATGAGTTAGTTTTGCTTCTAGTTCTTTGACGATTTGTGCATGTTTTTTCTCTGTTAATGTAATCTTCCATGCGAAAATGATGGCAGAGAAAATCATGAGTGCTGCTGGAAGGTAGAACGCATAAAGATGAAACGTTGAAACACCCTGTGCAGTGATGTCTGCTGCTTTAGCATTACCAGTCATCCCAGCAGCAACAGCTACAAACCCAACGATTCCGTTTGATAAAGCTCCAGCAATTTTATCGAGTAATGGACGAATTGATAAAGTCACAGCTTCGTTTCGGGTACCATTTTTCCACTGTCCATATTCAACTGAGTCGGTAATCGTCATCAAAGCTGAAAGGAAAATTAGCTGCTGAGGGAAGTAGTAGAGCACCAATCCCACCATAACCACTGGTAAACTTGTTCCAGCTAAGATGAAACATACATATGCCAGAAGCATCATCACAATACCGCCAATATAGACAAAACGTCTTGAAATTAATTTCGTGAGCGTTGGGAAAAGTGGAACAGCAATTAAGCCTGATATAGCTGCAATTAATCCCACAATCCAGAAATCACCTGAATTTCCTAAAATATATTTGAATAAGAAGAATAACACAGCAGTAGTTGCAACATTGGCAATCGCATATGCAATATATGAAAGTGCTAGCCACATCAATTGATCGTTTTTAGTAATAGCTTTGAAAATATCTTTAATGCCTGCTTTTTCTTGTTGCTGACGAATTACGCTATCATTTTCTTTTGTGCCAAGTGCTGTAATAATCGCTGTTCCACCAGCAATAACAGCAGCAATCAAACCAAACCAAAACCAACCAGAGGCACCTTGAGAATCTTTGCCAGTCATCAAGAACGTAAAGAAGGTGACGATTGGTACAACTGCTAGTGTAGTCCCATTTGCACCAAGTGATGAACCAAGTCGTGCAAATGTTGCCAATTTTTCTCGTTCCTTAGTGTCAGTGCTTAACGCTGGAATCATTGACCAAAAAGCAATATCCTTAAATGAATAAAAAACATCGAGCAAGATATAAACAATTGCAAACAAAATGATGAACAGTGTAGTATTATTAATTGCAAGACCAAAGAAATTGGTAAATATGCATACAAGAAAGATAGAACTAACTACACCACCAATGACTAACCAGGGCTTAAACTTCCCGAATCTCGTTTTTGTGTTGTCAATTACTCCTCCAATAAGCGGATCAAAAACAATTTGTACCAATCGGATTACTACGATTAAACCTGTAATAATTCCAATCATTTTTCCAGTCGTTGCTTTATCAGCCCCAGTGAACATCGCACTCGTAACAAAGACCATAAAATAAGTACTCAAAGTTGCATAAAATATGTCATGACCAAATGCACCTAAGGCATAGGAAACACGTTGTTTTAAATTTTCATTCATTTTCATTCTCCTTTTTTGTAATTTTTCTCTTCACTGAATTTTAATAATTATATAAAAGCGTTTACAAAGTTAAACATAAAAAAATTAAAGAACTATATTAATCTCCTTCCTATGATTTTCTTTTTCAAGTATAGTTTAACAAGAAAGCGTTTTCTTTTTTATATCATTTTGTGACCTTGATTTAACCTTTTGTTGCATTTCTCTCTTCAAAAGGTAGATTAGGTTAGAGTAATCACGAATAGGGGAAAAGCCCATGGAACAAGCAATCTTTATGAAAAAAGAACAGCATCACTTCTCAAGCGAACTTTATTTTTCTTTTTGTGGTTTTTCAAAAACACTGCCTTTTCATGCTTTTGGACCAACTGTACGTAACAGCTATATTATTCATATCGTGTTGGCTGGAAAAGGAAAGTACTATGTAAAAGATGAAAAATATTCATTAAAGAAAGGAAATATTTTTCTCATTCGCCCAGGAGAATCAACCTTTTATCGCTCGGATGCAGAAGAACCATGGTTGTATGCGTGGCTTTCATTTGGTGGGAAGGTAGCAGACGAAATTATTCATTATTCGAGTTTTAAAGAAGGTACCTACTCTGTTACCTCAACTAATATTCAACAATATTCGGATATCATCTCGGAGTGTATGAATTGCTCCAACGATACATTAGAAGGTGAATTAAAGTTGAATGAGTTGACCTATCGGTTTTTAAGATTATTACTTACAGATGGTGGCGAATTCTCAACAGGAGTAAAACAAAAGTTTTCACGACTCGCGATTGAAGCAATGACATATATTGGTAATCACTATCTAGAGGAGATTACAGTAAGGGATGTGGCAGATCATCTTGCGGTCAATCGAAGCCATCTTTCGCGGGTCTTTCAGAATCATTTCGGGATGAGCATGAAGGGCTGGATTTTAAGAGTGCGCATTAATCACGCAACGTATTTACTTTCAATGACAAATGAATCGGTAGAAAACATTTCTTATCAGGTAGGCTTTCGTAGTTTAGTAGTCTTTAGCCGCATATTTAAAAAATTGATTGGAGAAACACCTACGCATTATCGGAAACGTATGTCGAAAGAGAATTCCCAAACAATCTCTTTATCAAGCTTGAAGTGCTTACTTGATGAACAAGAAATTATTTCACGGGCCACTTAAGAAAAACGGTTCTGGTGCAAATACTTA
>NZ_NUOT01000107.1 GCF_002584535.1 Bacillus cereus | reverse complement strand
TCGACTTAGGTTTTTTTGTGTATATTTTTATCCCGCTATTTACGGGTAGTAAGTCCCTCATCTCAAGATTCAGAGAGAAACGAGAAAGATGGGCGGGGAGATCAACTAACTGCTCGTAAAAGCCCGATTGGTGAGGGGTAATAATCAGTGAGGATGAAGAAAACCCCACTAATTAAAGTTTCACTTTATTTACCGAATGAAATAATCCATAAATTTAGCAATGCTAAAAATGAAAAAATAAAAAAGAAGAGGCTGTTTAAAATAATAGCAATTTGTTTTCGTTTCCCAGGTTTTCCGAACGAACCTAGAATAATTCCGATAATGGGACTAATTATTTCAATAAGCAGTATAGGTTTGAAGTAATGATAGTAGAAGAAATGAGATGTTATAAAAGAGGATTCAATAACTGCAGCAGTTACTGCGATAAAAAGAAATAAATATGACAACTTAGTAAGTTTCTGCATAATCAATCCACCTATAAATGAGTATGAGCTTATAGTAATAGTATCAGAGGATTTACTTAAATATACAAAAACGTAATTACTTACACCTTGATTTGATCACTTTCTCATATGTTAAGATTATAAAGTAATATAGATTTGAAAAAATAACGGTTATTGTAATGCGCTATAACTTTAGGTAATTAAAATTCACTTAAATGATGGCTAAAGTATTGTATCGCTATACCACTAGATCCTCATGTAGTTACGCTTTGTATTCTTATCCTAATTTCCTTTCATACATGTATATATTTTCACTTCTTCTTTTGAATATAACTAAAACACGAACGTTATCAATGACGAACAAAAAAACATTCGATTATTTGTTGACATTGTTCATGAAATATTGTTAATATAACCATAGAAACAATATTATATCGCACCTCATATAATCGCGGGGATATGGCCTGCAAGTCTCTACCTAACGACCGTTATTCGTTAGACTATGAGGGAAAGTCACTCGGTATTTTTCTATTCACAAGGGATACGTATGCCTGAGTAGAGCGCTTTCTCTCATAGTAAAAGAGAAAATGTTCTATGTCAGGCTTTTTTTATTTGAATCGGGGGGATTCTAATATGAAATCACTAGTTGGAGTCATAATGGGAAGCACGTCAGACTGGGAAACAATGAAATATGCTTGTGACATTTTAGATGAATTAAATATTCCGTATGAGAAGAAAGTTGTATCCGCTCATCGGACTCCAGATTATATGTTTGAATATGCAGAAACTGCTCGTGAACGTGGATTAAAAGTTATTATTGCTGGAGCTGGAGGAGCCGCTCACTTACCAGGGATGGTTGCAGCGAAGACAAATCTTCCTGTAATCGGCGTTCCTGTTCAATCAAAAGCGTTAAATGGTTTAGATTCATTACTGTCTATCGTTCAAATGCCAGGAGGGGTTCCAGTTGCCACTGTTGCGATTGGCAAGGCTGGTTCAACAAACGCGGGACTACTTGCAGCACAAATCCTTGGATCATTTCATGATGACATACATGATGCATTAGAACTGAGACGAGAAGCAATTGAGAAAAATGTGCGTGAAGGCAGTGAGTTGATATGACAAAAATCATTTTACCAGGAAAAACAATTGGAATTATTGGCGGTGGCCAGCTAGGAAGAATGATGGCGATAGCAGCGAAGGAAATGGGTTATAAAATTGCTGTTTTAGATCCAACAAAACATTCACCATGTGCACAAGTTGCTGATATTGAAATTGTGGCAGCATATGATGATTTGAAAGCGATTCAACATTTAGCAGAAATAAGCGATGTTGTGACATATGAATTTGAGAATATTGATTATAGATGTTTACAATGGCTTGAAAAATATGCGTATTTACCACAAGGCAGCCAGTTGTTAAATAAAACGCAAAATCGTTTTACAGAAAAGAATGCAATCGTGAGTGTTGGCTTACCAGTAGCACCATATAAACTTGTGCAGAGGCAAGACGAACTTTTAGAAGCAATTACGGAACTTTCCTTTCCTTGTGTGTTAAAGACAACAACAGGGGGATATGACGGAAAAGGACAAGTGGTTTTAAGAAGCGAAGCGGATGTTGCGAGAGCAACTGAACTTGTAAATCAAGCTGAATGTATTCTTGAGAAATGGGTGCCATTTGAAAAAGAAATATCAGTTATTGTAACTCGCAGTGTCAGTGGTGAAACGAAGGTATTTCCAGTAGCTGAAAATATTCACGTGAATAACATCTTACATGAATCTATTGTACCAGCTCGTATTACAGACGAACTTTCACAAAAAGGAGTTGAATACGCACAGGTACTGGCGGATGAACTTCAGCTTGTGGGAACACTAGCGGTAGAGATGTTTGCTACAGCAGATGGTGAGATTTATATTAATGAATTAGCACCAAGACCTCACAATTCAGGACACTATACAATTGATGCATGTGAAACGAGTCAATTTGGGCAACATATTCGAGCAATCTGTAATTTACCTCTAGGAGAAACAAATTTGTTAAAACCAGTTGTCATGGTAAACATTTTAGGCGAACATATAGAAGGGGTCCTAAGACAAGTGAATAGATTTACCGGGTGCTATTTACACTTGTATGGAAAAGAAGAAGCAAAAGCGCAGCGCAAAATGGGGCATGTAAATATTTTAAATGAAAATATTGAAGTTGCTTTAGAAAAAGCGCAGAGTTTGCATATTTGGGACCATCAAGAACAACTTTTGGAGGGAAAAAGATGATTAGTCGTTATACACGCCCTGAGATGGGTGCGATTTGGACGGAAGAAAACAAATTTAAAGCATGGTTAGAAGTTGAAATTTTAGCTTGTGAGGCATGGGCTGAACTTGGTGATATTCCAAAAGAAGATGTAAAAAAACTTCGTGAGAATGCATCATTTGATATTGACCGTATTTATGAGATTGAGAAAGAGACACGCCATGATGTAGTTGCTTTCACTCGTGCAGTATCAGAAACACCAGCACTAGGTGAAGAACGTAAATGGGTACACTACGGCTTAACATCTACAGACGTAGTTGATACAGCGTTATCTTATATCTTAAAACAAGCAAACGAAATCTTATTAAAAGACTTAGAAAACTTCATTACTATCTTAGCTAACAAGGCAAAAGAGCATAAATACACAGTTATGATGGGAAGAACACACGGTGTTCATGCAGAACCAACTACATTTGGTTTAAAACTTGGTCTGTGGTATGAAGAAATGAAACGTAACTTAGAGCGCTTCAAACAAGCAGCTGATACAGTTCGCGTTGGTAAATTATCTGGTGCAGTTGGTACATACGCGAACATTGATCCATTCGTAGAAAAATTCGTTTGTGAGAACTTAGGATTAGAAGCAGCACCAATTTCAACACAAACATTGCAACGTGATCGCCATGCGCATTACATGTCAACACTTGCACTAATTGCAACATCTATCGAAAAGATTGCGGTTGAAATTCGTGGCCTACAAAAGAGTGAAACACGTGAAGTAGAAGAGGCTTTCGCCAAAGGACAAAAAGGATCTTCTGCAATGCCGCATAAACGTAATCCAATCGGATCTGAAAATATGACTGGTTTGGCCCGCTTAATTCGTGGTTACATGCTAACTGCTTACGAAAACGTTCCATTATGGCACGAGCGTGATATTTCTCACTCTTCTGCAGAACGAGTTATCTTACCAGATGCAACAATCGCATTAAACTACATGTTAAACCGCTTTGGTAATATCGTGAAAAACTTAACGGTATTCCCAGAAAACATGAAGCGCAATATGCAAAGAACATACGGTTTAATTTACTCTCAGCGCGTAATGCTTACGCTAATCGACAAAGGTATGGTACGTGAAGAAGCTTATGATATCGTACAGCCTAAAGCGATGGAAGCTTGGGAGACACAAGTACAATTTAAAGAGCTTGTAGAAGCAGATGAGCGTATTACAAGCAAATTAACACAAGAAGAAATCAACGAATGTTTCAATTATGAACATCATATGCAACATGTTGATACAATCTTTGAACGTCTTGGATTGAACTAATTTGAAAATTTTATATGGCACAGAATAGAATCATTCTGTGCCATTTTTTATAAACATATTATTCATATTTTTCAAACTACAGGGGGCTTGCGAAATGCAAAAGCTAGAATTGCTGTATGAGGGTAAGGCAAAAAGAATTTATCGTACAGAAGCAGCAGATATGGTTTGGGTAGAGTACAAAGATAGTGCTACTGCTTTCAATGGGGAGAAAAAAGCGACAATTACAGGAAAAGGTCGTCTGAACAATGAGATTACAACTCTTTTATTCAGAAAGTTACAAGAAGTGGGAATTAAAACACATTTTGTTGAGAAGTTGTCAGATACAGAACAACTTGTGAAAAAGGTAAGTATTATTCCATTAGAGGTTGTCACAAGAAACGTAATCGCGGGAAGTCTTTCAAAACGCTTAGGAATGGAAGAAGGAACTGCACTTGCAGCACCAATCGTAGAATTGTACTACAAAGATGATGATTTAGGAGATCCGCTTGTAACAGAAGATCATATTCGTGTGTTAAACGTTGCAACGCCAGAGCAAGTAAGTACATTACGAGAAAAGGCTCTACAAATCAATCAAATATTGATTGAGCACTTCGCAAGCTGTCGTGTAAGATTAGTAGATTTTAAACTAGAGTTTGGACTAACAGAAGAAGGCGAAATCGTATTAGCAGATGAGATTTCACCAGATACTTGCCGCTTATGGGATGAAGCGAGCAATGAAAAATTTGATAAAGATGTATTCCGCCGTGATCTTGGCGATTTAACAGAGGCATATGAAGAAATTTTAAAACGTTTAGGGGGAGCTTCACATGTATAAAGTTAAGGTATATGTAACATTAAGAGAGAGCGTATTAGATCCACAAGGAACAGCAGTGAAAGGTGCTCTTCACAGTCTTTCATTCACAGAAGTGCAAGATGTTCGCATCGGTAAATATATGGAGTTAACAATTGATAAATCAGTGACTGATCTGGATACAAAGGTAAAAGAAATGTGTGAGAAACTATTAGCGAATGTTGTAATGGAAGATTTCCGTTACGAAGTTGAGGAGGTTGTCGCACAGTGAAATTTGCCGTAATCGTTTTTCCAGGTTCGAACTGTGATGTTGATATGTTTCATGCAATTAAAGATGAGCTTGGCGAAGAGGTAGACTACGTTTGGCATGATGCAGAGAATTTAGATGAATATGATGCAATTCTTTTACCAGGAGGTTTCTCTTACGGTGATTACCTTCGCTGCGGTGCCATTTCTCGCTTTGCAAATGCAATGAAAGCTGTGCAAAAAGCAGCTGAACAAGGAAAGCCAATTCTAGGTGTATGTAACGGATTCCAAATATTGGTTGAATCAGGGCTGCTACCAGGTGCATTAATGCGAAATAAAAACCTAAAGTTTATGTGCCGTACAGTGGGATTACGTGTTGAAAATAACGAAACGATGTTTACATCGCAATATGAAAAAGGTGCAGTAATCAATATTCCAATCGCACATGGTGAAGGGAATTACTACTGTGATGAAGCAACTCTTAAAGAATTAGAAGAAAAGAATCAAATTGCATTCCGTTATGTAGACAATCCAAACGGAAGCGTTTCAGATATTGCAGGTATTGTAAATGAAAAGGGAAATGTACTTGGCATGATGCCGCACCCAGAGCGTGCTGTGGATGAACTTCTTGGCGGCGCTGAAGGTTTAAAAGTCTTTCAATCTATTTTGAAACATTGGAGGGAAACATATGTCGTTAATGCTTGAACCAAATCCAACACAAATTAAAGAAGAACGTATATATGCGGAAATGGGGCTAACAGACGAAGAGTTTGCCATGGTTGAAAAGATTTTAGGACGTTTGCCGAACTACACAGAAACGGGACTATTCTCTGTTATGTGGTCAGAGCATTGTAGTTATAAAAACTCAAAACCTGTTCTTCGCAAGTTCCCAACAACAGGAGAGCGCGTATTACAAGGACCTGGTGAAGGTGCAGGGATTGTAGATATTGGTGATAATCAAGCCGTTGTATTTAAAATGGAAAGTCATAACCATCCTTCTGCAATTGAGCCATATCAAGGTGCGGCAACGGGTGTTGGTGGTATTATTCGCGACGTATTCTCTATGGGAGCACGTCCAGTAGCATTATTAAACTCTCTTCGCTTCGGTGAACTACAATCACCACGTGTGAAATATTTATTTGAAGAAGTAGTTGCAGGGATTGCAGGATATGGTAACTGCATCGGGATTCCAACTGTTGGCGGAGAAGTACAGTTTGATTCATGTTATGAAGGAAACCCACTTGTAAATGCAATGTGCGTTGGTTTAATTAATCATGAAGATATTAAAAAAGGGCAAGCACATGGTGCTGGTAATACAGTTATGTACGTAGGTGCTTCAACAGGACGTGACGGTATTCACGGTGCAACTTTCGCATCAGAAGAATTATCTGAGAGTTCAGAAGCGAAACGTCCAGCGGTACAAGTAGGGGATCCATTTATGGAGAAACTCCTTATTGAAGCATGCTTAGAGCTTATTCAATCTGATGCTCTTGTTGGAATTCAGGATATGGGAGCTGCAGGATTAACATCATCTTCTGCAGAGATGGCAAGTAAAGCAGGAATGGGTATTGAAATGTACTTAGATGATGTACCACAACGTGAAACAGGTATGACGCCATATGAAATGATGTTATCTGAATCACAAGAACGTATGTTAATTGTTGTGAAAAAAGGTAGAGAGCAAGAGATTGTAGAGTTGTTTGAAAAGTACGGACTTGCGGCAGTTACGATGGGAAAAGTAACGGAAGATAAAATGCTTCGCTTATTCCATAAAGGTGAAATGGTAGCGGAAGTACCAGCAGATGCACTAGCAGAAGAAGCACCAATTTATCATAAGCCTTCAAAAGAAGCAGCGTATTTTAAAGAGTTCCAAGAAATGAAGATGGAAACACCGAAATTAGATAATTATAAAGAAACATTGCTAGCTCTATTACAACAACCAACGATTGCAAGTAAAGAGTGGGTATATGATCAATATGATTATCAAGTACGCACAAGCACGGTTGTTACACCAGGATCAGACGCAGCCGTTGTACGTGTGCGCGGGACAGAAAAAGCATTAGCGATGACAACAGATTGTAATTCTCGCTACATTTATTTAGATCCTGAAATGGGCGGTAAAATTGCAGTAGCAGAAGCAGCACGTAACATCGTATGTTCAGGTGGAGAACCGCTGGCAATTACAGATTGTTTAAACTTTGGTAACCCAGAAAAACCAGAGATTTTCTGGCAAATCGAGAAATCAGTAGATGGTATGAGTGAAGCTTGTCGTACACTACAAACTCCAGTTATTGGCGGAAACGTATCAATGTACAACGAACGTAGCGGTGAAGCTGTATATCCAACACCGACTGTTGGTATGGT
The DNA here is from genome assembly GCF_002584535.1 of Bacillus cereus. Lineage (GTDB taxonomy): Bacteria > Bacillota > Bacilli > Bacillales > Bacillaceae_G > Bacillus_A > Bacillus_A arachidis. The sequence continues at coordinate 23,158 of NZ_NUOT01000107.1, read as the reverse complement.
AGGTCTTGTTCATGATTTAAAACATGTAACGACACAAGAATTTAAGCAAGCTGGAGATCTAGTTTATGTAATTGGAGAAACGAAAGCTGAGTTTGGCGGAAGTGAATTGCAAAAGATGGTATACGGCAAAATCTTTGGTCAATCACCAAGCATCGATCTAGAAGTAGAATCTAAACGCCAAAAGCAATTACTAGAAGCAATTCAAGCAGGACTTGTTCAATCTGCACATGATGTTGCAGAAGGCGGATTAGCAGTCGCAATTGCTGAAAGTGCAATTGGAGCTAAAGGATTAGGTGCTACTGTGAAATTAGCTGGAGAAGCAACAGCGGCGTTATTCGCGGAATCACAATCACGCTTTGTTGTAACAGTAAAACGTGAAAAGCAAGAAGCATTCGAGAAAGTAGTAGAAGCAATTCAAGTTGGGGAAGTCACAAATACAAATGAAGTAACAATTCGTAATGAAGAAAATGAAGTATTACTTACAGCAAATGTTGATGAAATGAGAAAGGCTTGGAAAGGGGCAATCCCATGCTTGCTGAAATAAAGGGGTTAAATGAAGAATGTGGCGTTTTCGGAATTTGGGGGCATGAAAATGCAGCACAAGTTACGTACTACGGATTGCACAGCTTACAGCACCGTGGACAAGAAGGCGCAGGCATTGTTGTAAATAATGGGGAGAAAATTGTTGGGCATAAGGGGTTAGGTCTAGTATCGGAAGTGTTTTCAAGAGGTGAGCTAGAAGGATTAAATGGAAAATCAGCAATTGGTCACGTACGCTATGCAACGGCAGGCGGAAGTGAGGTAGCGAATGTTCAACCACTACTATTCCGTTTTTCTGATCATAGTATGGCATTAGCTCACAACGGTAATTTAATTAATGCAAAGATGCTTCGCCGTGAATTAGAAGCAGAAGGAAGTATTTTTCAAACGAGTTCAGATACAGAAGTACTACTTCATTTAATTAAACGTAGTACAAAAGGTTCATTAATTGAGAGTGTGAAAGATGCATTAAACAAAGTAAAAGGTGCATTTGCATATCTTTTATTAACAGGTAACGAAATGATTGTTGCGTTAGACCCGAATGGATTCCGCCCGCTGTCAATCGGAAAAATGGGAGATGCATATGTTGTAGCATCTGAAACATGTGCTTTTGATGTAGTTGGTGCAACATACATTCGAGATGTTGAACCTGGAGAACTACTTATTATTAATGACGAAGGTATCCAAGTAGATCGTTTTACAAATGATGTAGAACATGCAATTTGTAGTATGGAATACATTTACTTTGCACGCCCAGATTCCAATATTGCTGGCATCAATGTTCATGCAGCGCGTAAAAGTATGGGGAAACGTTTAGCGGCGGAAGCTCCTATTGAAGCAGATGTTGTAACAGGGGTACCGGACTCTAGTATTTCTGCGGCAATTGGTTATGCAGAAGCAACTGGCATTCCGTATGAATTAGGATTAATTAAAAATCGTTATGTTGGTCGTACCTTTATCCAACCTTCTCAAGAATTGCGTGAACAAGGGGTAAAAATGAAGCTTTCGGCAGTACGAGGAGTAGTTGAAGGAAAGCGCGTCGTAATGATTGATGATTCTATCGTAAGAGGTACAACAAGTAAACGCATTGTCCGTATGCTTCGTGAAGCAGGAGCGACAGAAGTGCATGTGAGGATTGCTTCTCCACCACTTAAGTATCCGTGTTTCTATGGCATTGATATTCAAACGAGAAAAGAATTAATCGCAGCTAACCATTCTATAGAAGAAATACGTCAAATCATCGGCGCAGATTCTTTAACATTTTTAAGTGAAGATGGCTTAGTCGATGCGATTGGTCGTCCATATGAAGGGAAATACGGCGGCTTATGTATGGCGTACTTTAATGGGGATTATCCAACAGCCCTTTATGATTATGAACAAGAACTTTTAGAAAGTATGAAATAAAAAAGCGAGAAGCTTCTACTTGATTTTAAGTAGAAGCTAGCTTTTTCCTAAAACATACTCTATAGAGAGTGCCCGCTTGGGTGGGAGAAATTAAAAGACGAGGTGTAAAAAACGATGGCGAATGCATATAAGCAAGCAGGAGTAGATATTGAAGCTGGATATGAAGCGGTATCTCGCATGAAAAAACATGTACAAACAACAATGAGGAAAGAAGTACTAGGCGGTCTTGGCGGTTTTGGAGGTATGTTTGATCTATCAAAATTTGCATTAGAAGAACCTGTATTAGTATCTGGAACAGACGGTGTAGGTACAAAATTGATGCTCGCTTTCATGATGGATAAACATGACACAATTGGTATTGATGCAGTAGCAATGTGTGTAAATGATATTGTTGTCCAAGGAGCAGAGCCGCTTTTCTTCCTTGATTACATTGCTTGTGGTAAAGCAGAACCTAGTAAAATTGAAAACATCGTCAAAGGTATATCAGAGGGTTGTCGCCAAGCGGGTTGTGCGTTAATTGGCGGAGAAACAGCTGAGATGCCAGGTATGTATTCCACTGAAGAGTATGACTTAGCTGGTTTTACTGTTGGTATTGTTGATAAAAAGAAAATTGTAACAGGAAATTCTATTGAAGCAGGTCATGTATTAGTTGGCTTAGCATCTAGTGGTATTCATAGTAACGGGTATTCTTTAGTACGAAAAGTGTTGTTAGAAGATGGACAGTTATCTTTAGATCGTATACATGGTCGCTTAGAACTACCTCTTGGTGAAGAATTATTAAAACCAACGAAAATTTATGTCAAACCTATTTTAGAACTATTGAAGAAATATGAAGTGTATGGCATGGCACATATTACAGGTGGAGGATTTATTGAAAATATTCCACGTATGTTGCCGGAAGGAATCGGAGCAGAAATTGAACTAGGTTCTTGGCAAATTCAACCGATTTTCAGCTTACTTCAAGAGGTTGGAAAACTAGAAGAAAAAGAAATGTTCAATATTTTTAACATGGGTATTGGTATGGTAGTTGCGGTAAAAGAAGAAGATGCAGAAACTGTTGTCAAGCTTCTTGCAGAACAAGGAGAAAAAGCACATATTATTGGACGAACTATTAAGGGATCGGGTGTTACTTTTAATGGAGGCACAGGACTATGAGTAGATTGGCAGTCTTTGCCTCTGGAAGCGGATCTAACTTCCAAGCATTAATGAATGCAGTGGAAGAAAAAAGCTTACATGCTGAAATTAGTTTGCTCGTATGTGATCAACCTGAGGCGCGTGTTATTGGACGGGCACATTATCATCATGTTCCGTGCTTTGCTTTTTCGGCGAAAGCATATGAATCAAAAGAAGCATTTGAAAATGAGATATTAAAAAAATTGCGAGAATACGAGATTGATTATGTTATTTTAGCGGGATATATGCGTTTGATTGGTCCTACATTACTGGAAGCATACGGCGGGAAAATCATTAACATTCATCCGTCATTATTACCAAGTTTTCCTGGGAAAGATGCTGTCGGTCAAGCGTTAGAGGCAGGAGTGAAAGTAACAGGAGTGACGATTCACTACGTAGATGCTGGGATGGATACAGGACCTATTATTGCTCAAGAAGCAGTAAAAGTTTCCGAAGCGGATACAAGAGAGAGTTTACAAAAGAAAATTCAGCAAGTTGAACATAGATTGTACGTAGCTACGGTGAACGAAATCGTTCAATCTATGAAAGAGAAGGCCGTTAAATAACATTCAACTAGGGGTGAAGGATAAATGAAAAAGCGTGCATTAGTAAGTGTTTCAAATAAAACAGGTGTTGTAGAATTTGTTAAAGGGTTACTTGAACAAGGGATTGAAGTTATTTCAACAGGTGGAACGAAAAAATTATTAGAGGAAAACGGCTTACAAGTAATTGGGATTTCTGAAGTAACTGGCTTCCCGGAAATTATGGACGGGCGTGTGAAAACATTACATCCAAACATTCATGGTGGTTTACTTGCAGTACGTGATAATGAAACGCATGTGACGCAGATGAATGAATTAGGCATTCAGCCAATCGACTTTGTTGTTGTAAACTTATACCCATTTAAGGAAACAGTTGCTAAACCTGATGTGACATTTGCTGATGCAATTGAAAATATTGATATCGGTGGCCCAACAATGATTCGTTCAGCTGCGAAGAATCATAAATTTGTATCAGTAATCGTTGACCCAATAGATTATGATGTTGTACTAGCCGAGCTAAAAGAAAACGGCGAAGTTACAGACGAAACAAAACGTAAATTAGCAGCGAAAGTATTCCGTCATACAGCGGCATATGATGCATTAATTTCTAACTATTTAACGGAACAAATGGGAGAAGAAAGCCCAGAAACATTAACAGTAACATTCGAGAAAAAACAAGATTTACGTTACGGTGAAAACCCACATCAAAAAGCAACATTCTATAAAGCGCCATTTGCAGCAACTTCTTCTGTTGCATATGCAGAGCAGTTACATGGAAAAGAGCTATCTTACAACAATATCAATGACGCGGATGCAGCGCTTAGCATCGTGAAAGAATTTACAGAACCAGCAGTGGTAGCAGTAAAACATATGAACCCATGCGGAGTTGGTGTTGGTACTGATATTCATGAAGCATATACACGTGCTTACGAAGCGGATCCAGTATCCATTTTCGGAGGTATTATTGCAGCTAACCGTGAGATTGATAAAGTTACGGCTGAAAAATTACATGAAATTTTCTTAGAGATTGTTATCGCACCTTCTTTCTCACAAGAAGCTTTAGAAGTGTTGCAAAGTAAGAAAAACTTACGCCTTTTAACTGTAAATATTGAAAAAGCAGTAAGTGCAAGTAAAAAATTAACTTCTGTACAGGGTGGCCTTCTAGTTCAAGAAGAAGATACGTTAGCGCTAAATGAAGATGCAATTACAATTCCAACAAAACGTGAACCAACAGAGCAAGAATGGGCCGATTTAAAACTAGCTTGGAAAGTTGTCAAACATGTAAAATCAAATGCAATTGTTTTAGCAAAAGATAATATGACAATTGGAGTGGGAGCAGGACAAATGAACCGCGTTGGTTCAGCGAAAATTGCAATCTCGCAAGCTGGTGACAAAGCACAAGGTAGCGCCTTAGCATCTGATGCATTTTTCCCAATGCCAGATACAGTAGAAGAGGCTGCTAAAGCAGGTGTTACAGCAATCATTCAACCAGGCGGATCGATTCGTGATGAAGATTCTATTAAAAAAGCTGATGAATATGGTATTGCTATGGTGTTCACTGGCGTACGTCACTTCAAACATTAATAGAGGGAGTTCAAAAAGTCCGGTCAAGATAACCTTCTTTTTGAATATGAACGAATAGAAACAAAATAGGAGCACTGCTCCTATTTTGTACTTATTTGAATAATGGAGGATAACATATGAATGTTTTAGTAATCGGCCGTGGTGGGCGCGAACATGCTTTAGCTTGGAAGTTTGCACAGTCTGAGCAAGTTGAAAAGGTATATGTAGCACCGGGAAATGAAGGCATGAGAGATGTGGCAATGCCAGTTGATATTGATGAGAATGACTTTGACGCACTTGTTCTATTTGCGAAAGAAAATAATATAGGTTTAACGTTCGTTGGTCCAGAAATTCCTCTTATGAATGGAATTGTTGATCGTTTTGAAGCAGAGGGACTTCGCGTTTTTGGTCCGAATAAAGCAGCTGCTGTAATTGAAGGAAGCAAAGCTTTTACAAAAGAGCTTATGAAAAAGTATGATATTCCAACCGCAGCATATGAAACATTCACAAACTATGAGGAAGCGGTAGCATATATTCAAAAAGTTGGTGCACCTATTGTTATTAAAGCGGATGGTTTAGCAGCTGGTAAAGGTGTAACAGTAGCAATGACGTTAGAAGAGGCATTGCAAGCTGTAAAAGAAATGCTGCAGGATGTAAAATTCGGTGAAGCAAGTAAAAAGGTTGTTATTGAAGAGTTTTTAGATGGACAGGAATTCTCTTTAATGGCATTTGTAAATGGAACAACCGTTTATCCAATGGTAATTGCACAAGATCATAAGCGTGCTTTTGACGGTGATAAAGGACCGAATACAGGCGGAATGGGTGCATATTCTCCAGTACCGCAAATTCCCGAATCAGCAGTTAGCGAAGCAATTGAGACAATTTTACATCCAACTGCTAAAGCGATGATTCAAGAAGGACGTTCATTTACAGGTATTTTATACGCGGGGCTTATTTTAACAAACGAAGGACCAAAAGTAATTGAATTCAATGCTCGTTTTGGTGATCCAGAAACAGAGGTTGTATTACCACGTTTAGAGAGTGATTTAGTCGACGTATGTAATTACGTATTAGATGGGAAAGGGCTAACACTTAAATGGTCTGAGGAAGCAGTTATTGGTGTAGTACTTGCTTCAAAAGGATACCCAGAAGCATATGAAAAAGGTGCTGTGATTTCTGGATTAGATACATTAGAAGATGCAATTGTTTTTCATGCAGGCACAGCTATGAAACATGGAGATTTTGTAACAAACGGTGGTCGTGTTTTATTTGTAGCTTGTAAAGGCAAGGATTTACAAGAAGCGAAGGATAACGTTTATAAAGAAATTAAGAAAATTGAGAGTGACGGTTTATTTTATCGAAGTGATATCGGATATCGTGCGGTTGCAAAGGTAGATTGTTAAGAGCTAACATAAATTATGTTAGCTCTTTTGATTTTATTTTGTATTTTTGGAAAGGGAGGATTATATGTTTGCGATGGGAATTTTAATTATATATGTAATGATTTGTATCATACCTACAGCAGGAAAGACAATCCAAACTTTAAAAACTTTTACAGCTACTGAAAAAACGATAGGTTATTGGTTAAAACGGGGTATGACAGAAAAAGAAGCTATTCAACAGGTGAGAGACAATGTAACGGGTCTATGGAATTCAACTTTTGGAATGTGGGGGCTACTAGGGATAGTACACCAAAGTAAGAGGAAGGCGTGAAAAAATGAAGTTACCAAAAAACTATTTTCCAGAACAGGCTACAAAGGAATACGGGAGCTTTTATGTATGGATGCGCTTTATTTGTATTATTGCATTTGCTAATACTGTATTAGTTTTAGGGTTCGGAAAATTAAATATTTTCACATTAGTAGTTATAATATTTTGTATTCCGTTTGGTTTTATTGGAGTTTATTTTGCGATCTTTCACTATATACGTTATTTAAGAAATTATATGAGACAAAAATAATAAAGGAGATAGACACAGTGCTGAGATTTATAAATGAAAGATATATTATGACGAGACAAATGAGATTAGATATTGAAGAATTTATGCCTCCGAAAGTCAGAGAAATCTTTATTAAAATTTATAAGTTAGCATTTTTAGTTTTTATATATCTTGGAATCATGTGCCTTGTGAATAATCTGATAGGAAAAGAGCATCCAATTAATGGACTGTTATTGAAAATAGAGATAATAGTAATTTCAATTATATCCATTTTTATCTTGTATTATTGTATATGCTATCGAGGCTATTATAAACGAAAAGAATAATATGTATTCTATATATAACTAAATATAGTATTCATTTGAAAGAAGGGAACTATAATGAGTGTGGAGACATGGTACCGATATACATTTCGGGAGAAACATTTTTCAATAGCTCTTCCCAATACATGGACATTAATGGAGACGGATCCTAAACATATAGAAAAGTTCACTTCAATATTTTTAGCTGAACAAGCCGAAGTGCTCCCACATATTTCTAAAAACTGGGAAGAGATCAAAAGGCAACTAGAATTTCTTCTTAAAAATCTAAAAGGAATGAAAGTGGAACTGTTTGCGTTACAAGGTCTTGTTGACGATGAGAATGTTATACACTTTGCAGATGTGACAGTTTCAAGGTTTCCTTATGAAAAAGAGTATTCTTCTATTCAAAATATGGAAAAGCTACTAAAAGAAAAAGAGAAGAGTGAATTAGTATCGATTGAGGAAATTAAATCCCAGATTGGTAATGTCATACATATTCGTGAATTTACAACTGTTGAAATGGAAAATGAGAATATTAAAGCATGTACGAATCAATTTTTAATACCAGTATCTAAAGAGAATAATATATATAGTATTACGTTCTCTACATGGAATGTAGATGATGCAATGTTATTCGAACCTTCATTTTTTCAAATTGTAAATACGTTTAAACGAATGTCTCCCGAGAAAATAGGGCATTAGATGAAAAGCATCCTTTCTAAACAAAATAGAATTTAGAAAGGATGTTTTTTTTAGGAGGAGAATATGAAATTACCAAAAAACTATTTTCCAGAACAAGCAGCAAAGGAATATGGAGGCTTTTATATATGGATGCGTTTGCTCATTATGAGTGCATGGGTAAGTGGTTTGTTAGCTTTAGGATATGGTCAATTCAGTATTATGGGATATACAGTTTTAATACCTCTTATCTTTTTTATAATAATCGGAGGCCATTTTATGATTTTTCACTATGTTCGTTACTTAAGAAACTATAAGAGACAAGAATAATTTATATTTTTGAAATAACATAACGTGTGCAAATTGCACACGTTATAAATTTTTGTTTTGGTATTGGTAGACAGTAATACTCCTACTTCAAACTTCGGTGTAAGTAAAGGGATTAGGAGGGAGATAAACTTAATATAAGGTTAATTTGCGAGAGTTGAAGAAAATCTTTCATCATTACAGTTTCACGTCATTATAAATCCCGAGTTTCTCCATTTTTCTATATAATGTTCGTACACTAATCCCCAAAGCAGCCGCAGCTTGTTTTTTTCCTTCATAATCATAACCATAGTCATGAAGTTTTTGAATAATGCTTTCTTTTTCAGCTTCTTGCAATGCACTGTGTTGCTTTGTGGATGAGCACAGCAACTCCGAATGATTTTGAAGAAATGCTGGTAGTGATGATTCGGTTAATTGGCCACTTTTCTCCATATTCATGCTATATTCTAAAACATTCTCTAATTCACGAATGTTCCCAGGCCAGTGATATTGTTTTAATCTTGCTAGAAACGCCTCTGTGTAACTTTGAATGAATTTTCCTGTTCTTGTCTGTAATTTTTCAATTAAGAAAGGGACGAGTTTCTTTAAGTCTTCTTTTCGCTCGCGAAGTGGTGGTAAATGAATTGGAATCACATTGAGTCTGTAGTAAAGATCTGAACGGAATTGTTTAGATTCGATTAATTTTTCTAATGGTTGATTTGATGCAGCGATAATTCGGACATTCACTTTTTGGGGAAGCGTTCCACCAATTCTTTGTACAACACCATCTTGTAGTACTTTTAATAACTTTGGTTGTAAATGGAGAGGAAGATCTGACACTTCATCTAAAAATAACGTGCCTCGGTCGGCCATTTCAAAGTAACCGGGTTTTCCTTTCTTTCTCGCTCCTGTAAATGCACCTTCCTCATAGCCAAAGAGCTCACTTTCAAATAAAGATTCAGGAATGCTGGCACAATTTATTTCAATGAAATCTCCCCTCTGGAATATACTTTGTTCATGAATAAGCTTTGCCATCAAGCTTTTCCCCGTTCCCGTTTCTCCTGTAATAACGATGGATGAGGTACTACTTTTCATGTTTTTTAAGATTTCTTTTATGTTTTGTAATGTATAACTGCTTCCAAGGATATATTCAGTTTGTTTTAATTTTGTCCCTATTTTGGAAGTAGAATAATTTGTTTCATGAATCATATCGGTAATAATCTCTTTTAACTTTTCCATCCAATAGATAAATTCTTTTTGCTGATCGAGTAATTTCTGTTGCTTATCTTTGGAAAAACTAACGAATGAAAGATAGCCATAGTGGCGTTCATTTTGAATCATATTTTGTATAATTTCTGCAGTGGATGGACAGCTCTTTTGAAAGTGGCAACCATGACACATATTCATATGCCCCGGCTTATGTACAAAGGTAATAGGATGCTCGTATAGTTTTTGGAAAAAGGGGAGGTATACGCGTTCTCCTTTTTTCTTTTTATATTCTTCCGTTGAAGAAACTAATAGCCCTTCATGGTTGAAATAGGCGATTTCTATTTGTAAGAGTTCGGAAAAGGCATGAATCATTTTTGTGATTGCTGTGATTGTAGACAATTTTGAACCTCCTTTCTATTTATGTAATTATTGTATGATAATTCAGAAAAATACAAAAGTGTCAAATGTTTGTCAAAAATGTCAAATGACCGTATCAAAGTTGCTTACTACAATAAGGGTTTTTCACGTAATAAAATTGGCATGTTTTTTGCTTAATAAAAAGCAGATGCAAATAAAGGAGGTTTTTTTATGGAAAGAGATTATTTTCAATTAAAGGATAAAGTGGCGGTTGTAACCGGAGCGGCATCAGGAATTGGGTATGCGACAGCAACCATCTTTGCTGAAGTAGGAGCTACCGTCATTCTTTTAGATATTGATGAGGAAAAAGGTATGCAGGCCATGCAGGGTTTACGAGACGAGGGGCAGAGGGCAGAGTTTTTGAAGTGCGATGTAACAAGTGAATTAGATTGTAAGAATGTGAGTGAACATATTAGGAAGGTATATGGAAGTGTAGATGTGCTGTTTAACAACGCCGGAGTTATTAGAAGAAAAACAGTTGTTGAATTAGAAGAAAGAGAGTGGGATTCAGTTATTAATGTGTCATTAAAAGGTGTATATCTTTTATCTAAATATATCATTCCAATTATGGCTGAAAAACAAGGGGGAAGTATTATTAACACTGGCTCTGGATGGGGACTAAAAGGGGGCGATAAGGCAGTTGCATATTGTGCTGCAAAAGCGGGGGTTGTGAACTTAACGAAGGCGATGGCAATTGATCATGGGTCGCAAAATATTCGAGTAAACTGCATATGTCCAGGTGATACAGATACGCAGTTACTACGCGACGAGGCGAAACAATTGAATGTAGAAGAAGGGTCGTTTCTGAAAGATTCAGCAATAAATCGGCCTCTATCAAGAATTGGTACACCACGGGATATCGCAAAAGGTGTTTTATTTTTAGCTAGCGACTTGTCATCTTGGGTGACAGGGACAGCACTTGTTGTCGATGGCGGAGGCTTAGCATAATTGAATGAAATTTAACAAGGGGGTATTAAGATGACGAAAAAGGTACATCCTTACATTCCAAATATGGTACCTGAAGTAAGAGAAGAGATGTTAAAAGAAATCGGCGCTGAAACCGTGATGGAACTATACGCCTGCATACCAGAGGAACTCAAGTTAAAAGAGGAAATGAATATACCGAAGGCGCTTACAGAATATGAACTGCGTCGCCATGTTGAAGGGATACTTTGTAAAAATACAAGTACAAGTGAATATGTAAATTTTTTAGGAGCAGGTTGTTGGCAACACTTTGTACCAGCTGTTTGCGATGAAGTGAATCAGCGATCAGAATTTTTAACGGCATATGCTGGGGAACCGTATGAAGATCATGGCAGGTTTCAAGCTTTATTTGAATACCAAAGCTTAGTAGCGGAACTTGTTGATATGGATGTTGTAAATGTGCCTACATTTGATTGGGGGCAAGCAGCAGCTACATCAATTCGGATGGCTGCCCGTATAACGAAAAGAAAAAAGGTATTAGTAGCACAAACCGTGTCACCTGAGAGAATGAAAATTATCCAAAATTATGGGTCCCCAGATCTTGAATTTGTTTCTGTTGGTTATGATGATGAGAATGGTCTTCTAGATTTAGAAGATTTAGAGAATAAAATAGCTGCTAATGTAGCCGCAATTTATTTTGAAAATCCTTCCTATTTAGGATTTATTGAATCGCAAGGGATGGAAATTGCGGAAATTGCAAAGCAACATGATGCGCTAGTAGTTGTTGGTGTTGATCCGATATCGCTTGGAGTGCTAGCACCACCAAGCCACTATCAAACAGATATTGTTTGTGGTGACTTACAGCCTCTTGGTATGCATATGAACTATAGCGGAGGGCAAGCTGGGTTTATTGCTACAAGAGATGAGGAAAAATTTGTGAATGAATACCCTTCACGTTTATTTGGAATTGTCCCAACAGTAAAAGAAGGAGAGTACGGATTTGGAGATGTAGCGTATGACCGAACATCTTTTGCCCTTCGTGAAAAAGGAAAAGAATCAGTTGGTACACAAACAGCGTTATGGGGCATTACAGCAGGAGTTTATTTATCGTTACTTGGACCAAATGGTATGTATGAATTAGGTCAAACGATTATGCAAAATAGTCAATATGCAGTAAAACAATTAAATCAAATCCCTGGAGTGAGAGGTTCAAGATTAAGTTCTCCATTTTTTAAAGAGTTTCTTGTTGATTTTAATGAGACCGGTTTATCAGTAGAAACTATAAATAAGAGATTGTTAGAAAAACAGATATTTGGAGGAAAGGATATTTCGAAAGAGTTTCCTAAATTTGGTCAATGTGCCTTGTATTGTGTTACAGAAGTTCATACGAAGGAAGACATTGATCGGTTAGCTGCCGCTCTGCAAGAAATTGTGACAAATTAAAAAAGACGAACGGAAAGGAGAATCGACTGATGAAGAAAATTAAAAGGAATAGTAAAGTCCGTGACTTTCATCAAGCAAAATGGAATGAACCAATTATTTTTGAACTTCACCAGCAAGGAGAAAGGGGCGTAGACGTTCCTGTAGCGGATGAAACAATTGTGAAAGAAGTTGGTGATGGAGTTTCAAAGATTCCTCATTCTATGTATAGAAAAGAAAGAGCGAGACTTCCGGAAATCGGTCAAGCACGTGTGTTAAGGCATTATGTGAGACTTTCACAAGAGACGTTAGGATCAGATTTTAATGTTGAAATTGGGCAAGGGACCTGTACGATGAAATATATTCCTAAAATTAATGAATTATTAGTACGGAATCCTAAAATAATGGAACTGCATCCTCTTCAAGATGAAAGTACGGTCCAAGGCATGCTAGAGATTATATACAAATTGGATCTTTGTATGAGAGAAATTTCTGGTATGGATCATTTTTCATTTCAACCGAGTGGTGGCACACAAGCCTTATTTGCTATGGCATCCATTGTAAGAAAATATCATGAATCTCGAGGGGAAGGGGAAAAGCGGAATGAAATTATTACAACCATTTTTTCTCATCCTTCACAAGCGGCTACAGCGGCTGTTAAAGGCTTTAAAATCATTACGCTTCATCCGGATAAAGATGGATTTCCTGACCTTGAAAAATTAAAAGCTGTTGTTTCAGAAAGAACAGCAGGATTTGTTGTAGCGAATCCTGAAGATACAGGGATTTTTAATTCGAAGATTAAAGAGTTTACGAGGGTTGTTCATGAAGCAGGTGGGATTTGCTATTACGACCAGGCAAATGCAAACGGCCTTCTTGGGATTACGCGGGCGAAAGAAGCAGGATTTGATATGTGTTTTTTTAATCTTCATAAAACATTTGCAGCTCCGCATATGTGTGGTGGACCAGCAACAGGTGCACTTGGTGTAAGTAAAGAGTTAAAAGAGTACTTACCAGGACCAATTGTCGAATGTGATGAGGAGAAATATTATTTAAATCATGAATTGAAACATTCGATTGGGAAAGTACGTGCTTTTCATGGTGTGGCACAAACGATTTTAAGGTCTTATGCATGGATTCGTGCTCTAGGACCAGAAGGGTTAAAAGAAGTGGCGACAACGGCTGTGTTAAACAATAATTATATGTATCATAAAGTACAAAAAATTCGTGGTGCAAGCGCTCCGTATGTGAAAGGGCAGCGGCTTGAACAAGTTCGTTATAGTTGGGAAGAGATGAACGATGAAACGGGTGTTACGACAGAAGATGTTCAAAGAAGGATGACGGATTTCGGTTTACACTACTGGACGAGTCACCATCCATATATTGTTCCTCAGCCGTTTACATTGGAGCCGACTGAGAGTTATTCTAAGGCAGATTTAGATGAGTATATTGCGGCACTTGAACAAATTTCGCAAGAGGCATATGAAAGTCCTGAAATTATTCGAAATGCCCCGCAAAATAGTACGATTGGCAAATTAGATGAACAGGATTTTCTAGATGATCCGAAAAAATGGTGTATTACATGGAGAGCTTATCAGAAGAAAGTACAGTTACCGGAGTTAATTTAAGGTAGAGGGCAATCAAGAGATTTCTTGATTTTCTTTTTTCTTTCATGTTAAAGGATGTAACAATGATTGCGCTTTGGAAAATTTAAACATTCTAAAAATTTGAGGGTATTTTATATTTTTAGTACATCCATTTTCCAAAATAACATATGGAAAATAGTACTGAAATTGAAATAACTAATGTGATCGCAGCGCTATATAAGTTCATTGATGAATGAAATTGTACAAGAGAATGCGAGAATCGAAAATATTCATAAGTAATGAAAAAAGACCGCTAAAACTTAGTGGTCTTTTTTCATTTAGGAATCTTGATCCTTTTTTAGTCTTCCCTTTTGTTTTGCCATTTCTCGAAGCAAATACTCGATGTGGGCGTTAACGCTGCGGAACTCATCATTCGCCCATTTTTCAATGATTGCGTGTAATTCAGGATCGATACGTAATGGGAAACTTTTCTTTTTAGCCATAATACCTACAACCTTTAATATAGACTTCCTGTATTAATAACTGGTTGTGCTCCTTTATCTGAAACGATAGCAACTAATAAGTTGTTAACCATGTTTGCCTTACGCTCATCATCTAAATCAAGTATGCCTTCTTCATCTAATTTTTGAATCGAGTCTTTCGCCATTTGAACGGCACCTTCAACAATTTCTTTACGTGCAGCCAATACAGCTTTCGCTTGCTGACGTTGAAGCATTGCATGAGCAATTTCTGTTGCGTAAGCTAAATGCGTTAGGCGAGTTTCTAATACTTCTACACCAGCAATTTCAAGACGCGCTTCTAACTCACGTTTTAATTCTTCAGAGATTTCTTCAGTGTTTCCGCGTAACGTAACGCAATTATCATCTTGGAAATTGTCATAAGGATATTTTGTTGCAACGTGGCGGATTGCCGTTTCACTTTGAATTTCTACAAATCGATCATAATGTTCAACACCAAACATTGCTTTTGCAGAATCAACAACTTTATATACAATAACAGCCGCAATTTCAATTGGATTTCCCTCAACATCATTTACTTTTAATTTCTTACTGTTAAAGTTTTCAACACGTAAAGAGACAGTTTGACGGAATGCGAATGGAATTGTTAAAAATAAACCATTTTGACGAATTGTTCCTAAATAATTACCGAAAAACGTAATTACTTTCGCTTGGTTTGGTTGAACAATTCCAATACCAGTTGCGAGAATCGCAGCTAAAAGAATAGTTAATGCTGCTACTATAAAAATTTCTTGCACAAGGCAGAATACACCGATAGTGGCTAAAATCAAAATCCCAATAATACCGAGAAAACCATTTACATAAAAAACTTGTTTTTCTTTCATATGATCGCCTCCTGATATAAAAATGATATCACTTTTATATCATTTTAAGCAAGGGGTTTATACCTAATTTTCTGAAAATATAACAAATAATTCCTGGTTACCTGTGTGATGGGTTTAAATATTACTTTTACTTGTTGGATATTTTTTTCTAAAGTAATATATAAGGGTTATTTCAAGTTTTAATAAACAGCAGGGGGCGTACTTATGAAAAAAATGTTCAAATCATTGACTTTTATCATGATGATAGGGGTATTAATGAGCATGCTTACGGGATGTTCAAACCCAGATGATACTGTACAAGAATTTTTGACAGCAGTAAAAGGCGGGGACTTTAAAAAGGCCACTACTTTTGTGTACGAAAGCAATGATGGATACGATTTTAACAATTTAAACAAAGAGCAAGACGGTATTGATAGGAAGCAGATATTTAGCGTAATCGCAAAGAACTATAAATTTGAAAAGCCAGAGCAAGTGTCCAAGAAAGATGATACAGCAAAGGTTAAGGTAAAGATTACTTCGGTTGATATGGCTGTTGCTACTACAAAGACAATCGGAGAGATTATGCCTATGGCTTTTGCAAGTGCGTTTAGTGAAAACAAAGAGCAATCTGAAAAGACAATGGAGAAAATGATGACGACAACCCTTGTGAAGAACTTGTCTGATAAAGATGCGGCAATGGCAATTCGTGAAGTTACGCTGAATTTAAAGAAAGATAAAGAAGGTAACTATAAAATTGTTTCTGATGAAAATTTACAAGAAGCATTGCTTGCAAATTCAAAATCAATAGATAAAATGTTTGGCAATAAATAATTGCGATACATAGCGTTACAAAGAGATCACTCAAAGGTTTTGCTGCCGGGTGATCTTTTTGTTTGCTGCGATAAAATGAAGAAGACTTAGCCGCCCACTGCAGCAGCTAAGTCCCTTTGAGAGCATCTTGCATCGTGACAAATGATTCAAAGCGGTTTTGCCAGGATTGCTTCCTCAATCGCTGACTCAATCTCTTTGTCAGAATTATCATAACTTCCTTTTGACTTTTGTGTGTCATGGCTAGAAGTATGATTTACTTCTTCTTTAGCATTTCCCTTTTTATTAAAATCCATGCTAGGTATTTTAAAGGCACCCATGTTCATATATTTTCCAAATTTACATGCTTCCGTAATAGGACAGAAACGCAAGATTCCTTCTGCAATTTTCATTGCACTAAGCCATAGCAGAATCTTTGACCAAATGCACCATGGTTTGCGTGTAAGTTTAGCTGTGCTACAACTTAATACGACCAAACCGAGTGTAATACGAATTAGAGCATTCATTATGCCGATGTTTTGCCTTATCAAAGAAAACACTCCTTCTTCATTAGCTTAGAAATAGTAAACACTATTTCAATTGTTATTATTCCATGTAAGTTTCGCGATATGTAATCCAACATTTGACGGTAAAAAAGATGTTGGATAGGGCGTGTGTATAGGTGTCTTTTTTTGTTATAATGTAAGAATGCATAAAAGGAAGTTTAAAAAGTCCGGTCAAGATAACAGTCTTTTTGAACAAGCGCATAAAGGTGATTAGATAAAAGAAAGGGTGTTTTCATGTACGATATTTCACAGTGGAAACATGTATTTAAGCTTGATCCGAATAAGGAATTAAGCGATGAACATTTAGAAATGATTTGTGAATCTGGAACAGACGCAGTCATTGTAGGCGGAAGTGATGGAGTAACAATTGATAACGTATTACACATGCTAGTAAGCATTCGTAGATATGCAGTTCCTTGTGTGTTAGAGGTTTCTGATCTTGAAGCTCTTACGCCAGGGTTTGATTTTTATTACATCCCAAGTGTTTTAAATAGCCGAAAAGTGGAATGGATAACGGGAATTCATCATGAGGCATTGAAAGAATTTGGGGACATTATGAACTGGGATGAAATTTTCATGGAAGGATATTGTGTTTTAAATGCAGAAGCAAAAGTAGCTCAGCTTACAGAGGCGAAATGTGATTTAACAGAAGATGACGTTATTGCATATGCACGTATGGCAGACAAGCTTCTGAATTTGCCGATTTTCTACTTGGAATATAGCGGTACTTACGGAGATGTTGAACTTGTTAAAAATGTAAAAGCAGAATTACAACAAGCAAGGTTGTATTACGGAGGCGGGATTTCAAGTGCGAAAGAGGCAAAAGAAATGGCGCAGTACGCTGATACAGTCGTTGTAGGAAATGTAATTTATGATGATATAAAAGCAGCGTTACAGACAGTAAAAGCTGTAAAAGGAGAGTAGGCGTAGGCACATATGAGTATAACTGATAAATTATTAAGTGGTTTAAACCCTGAGCAACAAAAAGCGGTGCAAACAACAAACGGTCCACTTCTATTAATGGCGGGTGCTGGTAGTGGTAAAACGCGTGTGCTAACACATCGCATCGCATACTTACTTGGTGAAAAAGGGGTAGCACCTTGGAATGTATTAGCAATTACCTTTACAAATAAAGCAGCTCGTGAAATGCGTGAGCGTATCGATACGCTTGTCGGTCCGGAAGCAGAGGATATTTGGATTTCTACGTTCCACTCGATGTGCGTGCGTATTTTACGACGTGATATCGACCGTATTGGGATTAACCGAAACTTTACGATCTTAGATGCAAGTGATCAACTTACTGTTGTGAAGAAAATCATGAAAGAGCGAAACGTTGATCCTAAAAAATTCGATCCGCGTTCTATTTTATCTGGCATTAGCAATGCAAAGAATGAATTGTTATCTGCTGATAAATATGCAAAGCAAATTTCAATTGCTGATCCATTTGAGAAATTAATAAGTGATGTGTATATAGAATATCAAAAACGTCTTCTGAAAAATAACTCATTAGATTTTGATGATTTAATTATGACGACGATTCAATTATTTGAACGTGTTCCAGAAGTATTGGAATTTTATCAACGCAAATTCCAGTATATTCATGTTGATGAGTATCAGGATACGAACAGAGCACAATACATTCTTGTAAATAAATTAGCTGCTCGCTTTAAAAATCTTTGTGTTGTTGGTGATTCTGATCAGTCCATTTATCGTTGGCGCGGTGCGGATATTTCCAACATTTTATCGTTTGAAAAAGACTATGAGAATGCACAGGTTATCTTGTTAGAGCAAAACTACCGCTCATCACAAAATATTTTAAATGCAGCTAACGCTGTAATTGAAAATAATTCAAATCGTAAACCGAAAAAATTATGGACGGATAATCAAGTTGGAAGTAAGATTTCGTATTATCGTGCTGCAACAGAAAAGGATGAAGCATATTTTGTTGCGAAAAAAATTCGCGATGAAATTCAAATGGGGAATCGAAAATATACAGACTTTGCGGTTCTATATCGTACTAATGCGCAGTCTCGTATGGTTGAGGAGATTTTCTTAAAGTCCAATATTCCGTATAAAATTGTCGGCGGTATCAAGTTCTATGACCGTAAAGAGATTAAAGATATTTTGGCTTACTTACGTTTAATCGCAAATCCGGATGATGAGATTAGCTTTGCACGTATTATTAACGTGCCGAAGCGCGGAATCGGTGCCACGTCTATCGATAAAATTATTAACTACGGCGTACAAAATGGTATTTCATTAACTGCTGTAATGGATGAAATTGAGCATGTTGGAGTAAGTGCAAAAATCACAAAAGCAGTAAAAGAATTTGCAAGTCAATTACACAATTGGGTAAATATGCAGGAATATTTATCTGTTACAGAACTGGTAGAGGAAGTTATTGAGAAAACAGGTTACCGCGATATGCTAAAGAATGAACGTACTTTAGAAGCGGAAGGAAGACTTGAAAACTTAGATGAGTTTTTATCTGTTACCCAAACATTTGAGTCACAAAGTGAAGATAAGAGTCTTGTCGCTTTCTTAACAGATTTGGCTCTTGTTGCAGATATAGATCGTGTGGATGAGGATCCAACTGCAGGTGAAGAAGTTATTTTAATGACGATGCACTCGGCAAAAGGGCTAGAGTTCCCGGTTGTCTTTATTATTGGCTTAGAGGAAGGAGTCTTCCCACATACTCGTTCTCTTATGGAAGAAGATGAGATGCAAGAAGAACGCCGTTTAGCTTATGTAGGTATCACTCGTGCGGAAGAAGAGTTATATTTATCAAATGCTCAAATGCGTACTTTATTTGGTAGAACAAATATGAATGCAGCATCTCGATTTATTTCAGAAGTTCCGGCGCATTTACTTGAACCATTAAATGAAACAACGCCAAAGCGCGAGACATTTAGTGCGAAAGGAAGAACAGCTGGGGCTGGGGCAACGACGACACGTTCTCGCTCTGCATTTGTGCGACCGGCAGTGAAAACAACAGGAGGAGAGCAAATTGGCTGGGCTGTAGGTGATAAAGCGTCCCATCAAAAATGGGGAGTTGGTACAGTTGTAAGTGTGAAAGGTGAAGGAGATGCAAAAGAATTAGATATTGCATTCCCAAGTCCGATTGGTATTAAACGTTTATTAGCGAAATTTGCACCTGTAACGAAACAATAGAAAGGAGTAAGGATATGTCAAAAGAAGAGACAAAGCAGCGTATAGAAGAACTTCGTGATATGCTCAATGCATTCAACTATCAATATCACGTACTAGACAATCCTTCTGTTTCTGATGCGGAATACGACCGTGATATGCAGGAGCTTATAAAATTAGAAGCAGAGAACCCAGAATTTTTAACGGAAGACTCCCCAACTGTTCGAGTTGGAGGAGCAGTGCTTGATATATTTGAAAAAGTCACGCATAAATCACCGATGTTAAGTTTAGGAAATGCCTTTAATGAAGGAGATTTACGCGATTTTGATCGCAGAGTACGTCAAGGAATTGATGATTCAAATGTAAGATATATATGTGAACTAAAAATTGACGGTCTTGCTGTTTCCCTTCATTATGAAAAAGGACGCTTCGTTCAAGGAGCAACACGTGGTGATGGCGTAACTGGTGAGGATATTACGCAAAATTTAAAAACAATTAAAGCAATTCCTCTTCGTTTGAAAGAAGAAGTAACATTGGAAGCTCGCGGCGAGGCATATATGCCAAAGCGTTCATTTGTGAAATTAAATGAAGAGAAAGAGCAAAATGGTGAAGCTGTTTTTGCAAATCCACGTAACGCAGCAGCGGGATCACTACGTCAACTTGATCCGAAAGTAGCCGCGAAGCGCAAGCTATCTATGTTTGTGTACGGTCTTGCTGATGTGGAAGAAAAAATGATTGCATCACATAGCGAGTCATTGAACTTCTTAGGTGAACTTGGATTTAAAACAAATCCAAATCGTCGCACGTGTGAAACAATTGAAGACGTAATCGCTTATGTAGAAGAATGGCAGGAAAAGCGCCCAAATCTTGATTATGAGATTGATGGAATTGTAATTAAAGTAGATGATGTAGCTTTGCAAGAAAGCTTAGGAACAACAGCAAAGAGTCCACGCTGGGCAATTGCTTATAAGTTTCCGGCAGAAGAAGTTGTAACGAGATTAACAGGTATTGAACTAAGTGTAGGACGTACTGGTGTTGTGACACCAACTGCAGAACTAGAGCCGGTTCGAGTCGCTGGAACAATTGTCCGCCGCGCATCTCTACATAACGAGGATTTAATTCGTGAAAAAGATATTCGAATTGGCGACTACGTTGTTGTGAAAAAAGCGGGAGACATTATTCCAGAAGTAGTTAACGTTATTTTTGATAAACGTACTGGTGAGGAAGATGAGTACCATATGCCAACGCATTGTCCAGATTGTGACAGTGAACTTGTTCGTTTAGAAGAAGAGGTAGCGCTACGTTGTATTAACCCAGCCTGCCCAGCACAAATTCGTGAAGGGCTGATTCATTTTGTTTCAAGAAATGCAATGAATATTGATGGCCTTGGAGAGCGTGTTATTACACAGCTTTTTGAAGCAGATTATATTCGGACATTTGCAGATTTGTATCCATTAACGAAAGAGCAATTGTTACAACTAGAGCGTTTTGGTGAGAAATCGGCATCTAAATTAGTACAAGCAATTGAAGCGTCTAAGGAAAATTCTTTGGAGCGTCTATTATTTGGACTTGGTATTCGTCATGTCGGTGCAAAAGCAGCTCGCACGTTAGCTGAGCATTTTGAAACGATGGACCACCTTGTGAAAGCAACTGAAGAAGAGTTAAAAGAGATTAATGAAATTGGCGAGAAAATGGCTCAATCAATCGTAACGTACTTTGATAATGAAGACGTGTTAGAGTTATTACAACAATTTAAAGAGTACGGTGTTAACATGGCCTATAAAGGCATAAAACGTGCTGATTTACAAAATATTGCGTCTTACTTCGCTGGAAAAACAATTGTCCTAACAGGAAAACTAGAAGTCATGGGGCGCACTGAAGCGAAGAAAAAGATTGAAGAGCTAGGTGGAAAAGTAACAGGTAGTGTAAGTAAGAGTACTGATTTAGTCGTTGCTGGTGAAGCGGCAGGATCAAAATTAGCACAAGCAGAGAAACATAATATTGAGGTTTGGAATGAAGAGAGGTTCTTACAAGAGCTAAATAAGTAAGAGGTGCAAACTTACCATGAAAAAAATAGCATTAGCGGTATTAAGCCTAAGTCTACTTCTAAGTGGATGTAGTACAGGTATAAAAAAAGAAGAAAAAGTTGTTGACAAATCGGGTAAATCAAAAGAACAAGCGATTGTTCCGAAATATTCTATTTCTGAGGATTATTACAAAACAACGGTGCCATTTGATCCAGGTTCTGCACGTGGCTTAGTTGTCCAAGGATTAAATAGCCGTCTGGATATAGATGAATTTGAAACAGGACTAATGCGTATTGCGAAAGAATCGTTTAGTACGAAAGATTATTTATTCCAGGGTGGTAAATTTTTAGAAAAAGAAATGGTTCAAATGCTTGTGAAAAGAAAGCGTACAGATGCTGAGCAAAAGGAACTAGAAGAGAAACTTGGCAAAAAAGAAGCAGATAAGCTTCCGAACATTGGATTGAACCCTGCTTTAGATCCAGGATCTGAATCATTGGAGGTACGCAATAGGAAAAAGCCAATTTATCTTTCGAATATTTTAGAACATGATTATTATGCGAGAAAAGGCGATCAAGTTGAATTAGGCGGAATTGTTATTGGTCTCGCGATGAATTCCGTTCATTATTACAATGAAGAACACGGGTACCCACGTGAAGCTGAAATTAAGGAAGAAGAGATGCTAGCAGAGGGTAAACGCATGGCGCAAGAAATTTTATCTCAGTTACAACAGAAAAAGCCAGATGTGAAAAATGTCCCGATTACGTTTGCGATTTATCGTCAAGGAGCGAAATCAACACTTGTGCCAGGGAAATTTGTATCTTACGCTCAAGTCGATAAAGGTAGTGATAAAGTAGGAGATTGGAAAGCAATTAATGAAAAGTATTACTTGTTCCCTTCTGAATCAGCTAAGACGGATGTGCGTGAAGATTATACAACTGTAGAAAACTTTAAAGCAAAGCTGAGTGAGTATTTCAAAGGCGATTACACAGCTGTTGTAGGTACAGGATTTTATAAAGATGATCAATTAAAAGAAATGAAGATTGAAATTCCTGTTCAATTTAACGGAAAAGCAGAAGTGATTGGATTTACGCAATATGTGGCGGGACTTGTTATGCAATACTTCCCGAATTATGTGAAAGTACAGGTGACAATTAAATCTGTTGAACGTCCTGAAGCTATTATTATTCGTGATGCGAAGCAGGATGAACCATTTGTGAAAATTTTAGATTAAGAAAAAAGCTGTTCCTTTCTGAACTGCACCCCAATTGTT
>NZ_NUOT01000106.1 GCF_002584535.1 Bacillus cereus | reverse complement strand
AATTAAGTGGAGGTGTTTTTCATTTGAAGAAAAGAGTTCATTATGCCAGGTATTCAAGATACTATCTATTTATGGTAAAATTCTAAATATTGAAATTTTTAGTCGGGAGAAAACAAATGAATAAAGCTTATTTTTATTTTATTTTTTCATTCGTGTTGTTGGTTCCTTCCTGTATTCCCATGTTCAATATTATTAGGGAGGACTGGATAAGTAAAAAAATTGCAGATACATATGAAATACATCATGCTTATAAAGACAGTGAAGGTTTTGAGAATGTACTAGATGCTGAGGAAATAAAAATAGATGATGTACATATCAAGATATTGGAAGAAAGAACTCCTTCCAGTGGAGTAGTTAAGGCCCATCTTTTTATAAATGGGGTAGAAGTTTCTACTCCTGATGAGATATTAATTTCTAATGAGCCAAGAGGAGGGAGATATTTTTCGTGGCTAGATGTGTTAACTGTAAAAAATAAAATAAGTGGTGAAGAACAAATATATTTTCTACAGAGGATAACAAGTAATGGTTATCCTTTAGAAGAAAGAAAATGGAAAATTATTAGCATTAATAAAGATGGTAGCTACAAAGAAGAAAGTTTTAACTATGCTACAAGAAATCAGAATTACTTAGGGGTAGCCCTTGTTAATTTTTCTTATACAGGTCTAAAATTAATGGGGTACCATTCTGATATAAATGGTGCGTATCCAAGTATATTTTCCCCAATAATCTACCCTATATTTACAAGTTTATTAGGTATTATTTTATTAATCATAGCAATAAAATCAAGAATAATTTTAAAAAGGAAGTCCTCCTAATTATTGGTTAACATTTAATTAATATCAACTAACCTGAATATTTCCAGGAGTGATAGGAGTGTAATATATGTAAAACAAGGGAATGAAGTGTAGATTGGTCTACAAACATTCCCTTGTTTTACTAATGATATTAAGTTTTAAGAATTATTGAACATGACATATAGCCTATACTAAACTGTGTGTGCCAGTTAATCCATGAATTATTCCTTTATAAACAATATTAATCCCATGCCCATAAAGCTGGAAAACTTGACAAAAATTCCTCTTTTGGTTGCCAAGGCAATAGGGCTTTGAATTCTAACCGTGGATCTAATTTTGCTGTTTCCTACGTTTATGAATTTGAGTTGATGTGAGTCTGTATATTACAACCCGCGACGGTAGTTTTTGTTGTCCAATATAGGCATTTCGAATTTCATAAGTATCTCCTGGTTTTATTTGATGCATAATATCTTCAAGGTTAAGTAAAACATATAAAGATTGCTTTTTTACTGTTTCATCCCGAAAGAATTCTGGAGATTCATTCTTCACATATACTCTATTATTTAACTTTAACCGTGAAACATAGAATACACCTCGTTGATCCATCTGGTCTAAATCCTTTAGAGAAAAGTATCCTAAATCTCGATTACATAAATCTCCTGGGCATAAGGTATCTAAACACTCTGTACCAAAGGTTTTATCATTATTTTTACCTTGTTCCACTTGAAAATTGAGGGATTTTCCACTATGTAAATCATACTCTAGCTGAATCTTAATACCAGCTGTTTGTGCACATCCTCCTGAACCAGGATAAATAGGGGCCAAATGATTGGGGACCTGAAAAATAGTAGCATCTAAAATACGTATACGTTGAAAATAAGAAGTGTATTGATTTGAAATTTGAGATGAATCGTTTAGTTGGCTTTTGACTAAAAGAGAAAATACACGCTGTAGAAATAAAACAGCGCATCGATTAAAACGTTGATTAAGTCCCTCTGGACTCATCAGTGTAGCTGTATTTGCATAAAGTTGACTACATAATCGGGTGAGAGAATCGCTTGCTACGTGTTGACTAATCCAAATACATAAAGCAGCCAAATCTCGTGCATCATACTTACTTTTACGTTTTACAAAACCTGTCTCTTGTGCGAGTTGTTGAAGAATATGTGGAGATAGATATCGCTGTAGTTCTTCAGCGAACAAATGAAACTCATCCTGAATCGATAGACTCATACAAAAACGCCATCCTTTCTGTATATTTCTACAAAAAGAATAACGTCTTTTTTACTTAATGGATAGTATAAGACCTTAGCTTGATAGCTATGTGACGTAACCCCCTATATATGATAAGGAATAACGTAAGGAAATGTATAGGTGAAATATTTAATAGTATATATGTATTTAAATTTATTTTTCGGAATAAATAAACTTTTGTATTCCGTCAAATTCCTATCAAATTAATACAACTAAATGTCATTAAAATAAAAAATAATCAATTATATAAGTGATTTTGAACGTAAGAAATTTGTAAGTAATAGGTAAGAAAAAAGAGATTTTCAGTGTGTATGATTAAAATGTAAAGAAGAGTGAGAGGAGGAACAAATACTATATATTTATATAAAAAAACAAATCAATTAATAAGACTTGTATGAAGGTAAAGAGACATTACAAAAGTTAACATACATCTGAAAAAAGGGATAGACCATTTTTTAGGTCAGAAAGTCAGTTATGAAATAATGGGTATAAGAATGGTTACAAATTTAATATCGCCCTTTTGTCTTTGGTTAAGACGGATTAGTTTAAAAACAGCAAATAACCATTTATAAAATATGAATAGGGGAGAGGAATATTTTGATGAAAAAGCATCGTCAAATTACATTTACAGGTTTAGCAATTTTAATAACTGGAGGTTCACTGTTATATACAACTCCAACCTCAATTGTAAAAGCGGAGTCCATTCAAAATGTATCTAGTTCGTTACAAACAAGCACTCAAAAAGACCGTAATTTCGTCAAAGAGGCAATGCGGGATACATTGCAACTTGGATATCCAGGGATACTTGCTAAAACTTCTGAGGGTGGAAAAACATGGAGTTATGCAGCTGGGATAGCGGATCTGAGTACCAAGAAACCAATGAAAACAGATTTTCGTTTTCGAATTGGCAGCGTGACAAAGACGTTCACTGCAACAGTTGTACTGCAATTGGCCGGAGAGAACCGCTTGAATCTAGACGATTCTATTGAAAAATGGTTGCCTGGTGTCATTCAAGGAAATGGATATGATGATAAACAGATTACTATCCGGCAATTATTGAACCACACAAGTGGTATCGCTGAGTACACAAGATCAAAGGATTTTAATATGATGGATACAAAAAAATCTTATACTGCTGAAGGATTAATAAAGATGGGAATTTCCATGCCCCCAGATTTTGCTCCAGGAAAGAGCTGGTCGTATTCAAATACAGGATATGTATTACTGGGGATTCTTATTGAAAAAGTAACTGGGAATAGCTATGCGGAAGAGATTGAAAATCGGATTATTGAACCGCTTGAATTATCGAATACATTCTTACCTGGAAATTCAAGCGTGATACCAGGAACCAAGCATGCTCGTGGATATATCCAACTAGACGGGGCAAGTGAGCCAAAGGATGTTACTTATTATAATCCAAGTATGGCGAGCTCAGCCGGAGATATGATTTCTACTGCTGATGATTTAAACAAATTCTTCTCCTACTTACTTGGAGGTAATTTATTGAAAGAACAGCAACTAAAGCAAATGCTTACTACAGTCCCTACAGGAACAGATGAACTTGGTGATTACGGTCTTGGGATTTTTAAAATTAAGCTTTCCAACGGTGTATCGATATGGGGACATGGAGGCACCATTCCTGGATTTGTAACTTTTGCTGGAGGCACACTTGGAGGCAAGCACACATTGGCCGTCAATTTGAACAGCCTTAAAGCTGATAGTCCTGATCCTTTTAAAAATATTTTACTTGCTGAATTTAGCAAGTAGGTTAAGAGGAAGAATGGATAAATTTTATCGTATTTTTATAGTCGAATAAATAGATTATAAAATCGATCACTTATCTAAGGAGGTAATTCCCTCATGAAAAATGAGCTAACTGGTGTGTTAGCCGTTGCATTAGCGCTAACTATGATTCTACCAACAGGGGCGAAAGTATTTTCTGACAGTAAGACTACAGTTGTAACTGGTGAAGAAGTAGCTAGCCAAGAGCTGAAGAAGATTGCAGCAGAGAAGGCGGCGCTACTTACGAAGTCCCATGGGGCGACTAGCGTGCAGTATGCGCTAATTGATAATGGAAAACTTATTTTGTCGGGTCAGGCTGGCATGAACGATATGGAAGGGAAACAGCCGCTAACAAAAGATACTCTATACGGGATTGGTTCAGTCAGTAAAATGTATGCAACAGCGGCTGTAATGAAATTGGTCGATGAAGGAAAAGTCGATTTGGATGCTCCTGTTGTCCGCTATGTTCCTGATTTTGAGATGAAAGACGGTCGATACAAACGTATTACACCACGTATGTTGTTGAATCACTCCTCTGGCTTACAAGGTTCTACGTTAAGTAATGCATTTTTATTTAACGATAATGATACCTATGCCCATGATGTCTTATTGCAGCAATTGTCCAAACAAAACTTGAAAGCAGACCCAGGCGCTTTCTCGGTATACTGCAACGATGGCTTTACGTTGGCCGAAATTTTAGTGGAAAGAGTCAGCGGTATGAGCTTTACAGAATTTCTACATCAACGGTTTACAGAACCTTTAAAGATGCATCATACAAAAACGCCGCAGGACAAATGGAGAGACGAAAATCGGGCTGGACTTTATTTTCCTCCGTACCAAGGGCAACTTCCAATTGAATCAGTGAATGTGATTGGTACGGGAGGGATATCTTCTACGGCAGAAGATATGGTACGATTTTCACAATTATTTATGGGACAGGGAAAAGGAATCCTCTCTGATAAAGTAGTCAAAGCGATGGAGCAAGAGGAATATAAAAAAGGTATGTGGCCAGGGGATGGAGATAATATTTTTAACTATGGTCTTGGCTGGGATAGTGTGAAACTATACCCATTTAGTGAATATGGGATAAAAGCTTTGGCTAAGGGCGGCGATACGGCGCTACAACATGCTATACTAGTTGTGCTTCCGGAACAGAGAATGGCAGCAGCTGTGTTGTCATCTGGTGGACGAAGCTCTACAAATCAATTGATGGCAACTGAATTGCTGCTCGCCGCGCTTAAAGAGAACGGTACTATTAAGGATGTCAAGCCGAACAAATCCTTTGGCAAGCCAGTCAAGGTAAAAATGCCTCAAGACGTAGCAAAGAATGCAGGCTTTTATGGCAATAGTGAAACTCATTTCAAAATTGAAATTACGAAGAAAGGAGAATTGTTCTTAACATCTAATCGAGAAGAAAAATATGTATATACTGCGGATGGAAGCTTTATTAATGAGAAGGGCACTTCCAAGCTCAACTTCGTGATCGAGAAGAATGGGAGAACTTATTTGAAGGAGAGCACATATAAATCGCATCCAGGCTTAGGGCAAGGTGTGATGACTCACTATTTAGCTGAGAAACTAGAAGACAACGTGTTATCGAAGAAAACCGCTGCCGCATGGGCGAAGCGGGAAGGTGTCAAATTCTATCTCGTAAATGAGAAATTTAGTTCTATTGAATATCTCGTACAACCGAAACTTATTATTATACAAATTAATCGCGACGAAGGCTTGGCGGGCTATTGGGATGGCAAAAAAATTATAGGTCCAAACACAGCAACGCATCAGCTCCAGATTCCAGTGATGAATGGCCGTGATACGACGGAAACGCACTTCTATACAGAAGGTGGCAATGAATATATGGAGATGGCCGGATTGTTATACGTAAGTGGAAGTAATGTAAAACCACTTGATGTAGGGAGATCATCTAAAGTTACGCTGCAAGCAAATGGGCATGCGAAATGGTTTACGATCCCAAAAGCGGCAGCCGGGAAAATGATGAATGTGACATTGCCATCGAAAGGTTCGTTCGTGGTATATGATGAAAAGGGAGTATGCGTTAATTTTACCGTTGTGAGTGGCAACAACAAAGTAAAACTGCCGAAGAACGGAACAGTTGTATTTGCTGGGGCACCGAACTCGGAATTTGTAATTTCGGTAAATTAACTACAATTCAAGATGAACTTCAACAAAACTAGTATGATACAGAAAAGGTGTATTGCTGGTTTTGTTTGTATCTATTCATTATCTTTACGAAAAAAATTTCAACAAATAATATCAAGCCTAAACTCTATAAAAACATCTATCATACCAGTTCTGGGCATTTATCCTTTGCCTTACTCATATTTTCGGTATAAATACGTTCGCAGCAGGAATTATCTGAGGTTTATAAAATTTATAATGATACTCATAATTATAAAGTACGGAGAAACTAAGTTCTTAAGTTGGTAGGCAAGTGATGCTACCCCACATTCATCAACTTAAGAAAACAAATCCACCCCAAAATGAAAAATAAACTTTTTTATTACAAGTTAGGACAAAATTTTGTTTTGGGGGTACTATAAAATTTTAGCTTGATGGGTATGTGGTAGCACCACATCTCCATAAGTCTTATGAAGATGATAAGTTATCGATTTTAGATTTATTAGCCACACTAGACAACGGAACACAAGTGAATATAGAAATTCTGCTTCGAAATACACATGACATGGTAAAACGCTCTTTATATTATTGGAGTAAACTCTATACATCCCAAATGCAGGAAGGGGATGCTGTATCGTTCTCTTCGAAAAACAATTACTATTAACTTGTTAGATTTCATATTATTTTCTTATGACGAATCATTTCACACCATCGGACAATTATGGAATGTCAAAACACAACAGGTATTAAGTGACGATATTGAAATCCATTTTGTACAGTTTCTTGGCTATGAATAGTGGAGTAAATATTCAGCATAAAGCGAGCCATCTTTTTTCTTAAAATAAAAAGATGACTCGCTTTATGCTGAAATTCGTTTAGCGTATATTTTCGTTAAAATGTGGGCGGCACGCCTAAAATTAAGGAATAATGAGATTTTGATTTTAAGACAAGTTTTGAGACTTTTTTAAAAGTGTTGAACAACTGTATATTTCTACAAAAAGAATAGCGTTTTTTTCATTTTATGAATATAAATTTACTCTATCTTGATAAAAAGTGTATTTAAAATAAGTATTTTTTTAAAGAATCTATGCAATAATGAATAGCCTCGTTATTAAGTGCGGTTGACTTCGCAATGAGATACACTTTCTGAGGATATAACAGATTTAAAGACTCATATGCAAGTTTATGAACTTTCTCCAAACCATCTGATGATTCAACGATTCGATCCGGAATAAATGCAATTCCTTGTCCGGATTTTACAAAATCCAGTAAAGTTTTACTGTGGCCGACTTGCACAAAGGGTGTAAACGATTCACCGAATTCTCTAAAAAACCAATCATCAAAAGTTCTTCCCCAATCTAGATATACGATTGGATAGTTTATAATGTTATTCCAAGTAAGTCTTTCATTAATATGAAAAGAAGAGGCACCATATAAGGAAAAATAATCATACCCCACTACTTCAATTTTAATATTATCATTTAATGGAGCATGATAAACTATTCCAATATCTATAGAACCATCTTTAACGCCCTCCATTATTTGTGGAGAGTGGTCTGTTACAAATTTAAAATGTATATTTTTAAAAGCAGTATGTATATGTTCAACCCACTTCACTAATACAGGATTCCATAAAGAATATGTTAATCCTAGACAAATTATCTTTTCTTTCGTTTTGTACTCTTTAGCAATGTCTTTTGTTTTCTCCATTATTTCTAACTGTCTCTCTAGCAACGGTAATATTTCTTTGCCAAAATCAGAAAGTTCAACTTTTTTGTTTGAACGATAAAACAAAGGTTGTTCATAATAGCTCTCTAAATTTTTAATTCTAGTAGTAATTGTTGATTGAGTTACATGTAGTTCGTCAGCAGCTTTTGTAAAATGTCGATGATTTGCTACAGAAATGAATGATTTAATTTGTTCATAGTCCAAGAATATCACCTCTTTATTTGAAAAATCAATTATCAGCATAGAATAATTCAATTAGACAATAATCAATAATCATTTTACACTAATTAACGAATAAGGAAATATAAACGCAGCAAAACAAAATAAAATATTAATTATATTATTTGAAATTAGGAGATGGTTTACATTGAAATTAACTATTAAAAAAAATCCTAAAATAAATTATTTGCAATGCTTACGTTGTTATAACAACTATGATTTTGCTGATTTTTTTGAAGGTTGCCCAAGATGTTTGGTTGAAAATATGCCGTCAAGTTTAAAAGTAATATATAAACAGGATGATACTACTTGTGCATTACCTTATAAATCTTACTTTTCTATGGGGGAAGGAAATACCCCATTGATTCCTATATCAATTGGTAAAGAAGAACTTGGGGAAATTTACATAAAATACGAAGGTCAAAACCCAACAGGCTCACATAAAGATAGAATGAGTTCTTTAATTGTAACAAGAGCTATTGAAACAGGATCGGAAGGTGTAGTTGTAGCATCTAGTGGAAACGCAGGGATTTCATTGGCAGCCTATGCGGCTTTCGGAGGTATAAAATGTGTTGTAATTGCTTCGAAAAACTTAAATAATCGTATTCAATCAATACTTAAAGGTTATGGAGCAAACTTAATATTAACTGATACATCTGAAGAAAGATGGATTAAATTGAAGGAATATTCCGACAAGGGATTTTACCCTGCCAGCAACTATTTAACACCTCCCGTTGGAAGTAATTTTATTGGAGTTCAAGGTTATAAAACTATTGCCTATGAAATTTTGCAACAATTGCAAGGAAGAGTGCCTAATAAAATCATTGTTCCAGTTTCCAGGGGAGACCTATTGTGGGGAATTTGGCAAGGTTTTAAAGAAATTACCCTAAATAAAAATACAATAAAACTTCCCAAAATGATAGCAGTTGAGCCCTTTCCTCGTTTAACAAATGTATTAAATGGAGTTCACTATATAGAAGAGTTTATTGGAGAAACTGAGCTGAAATCATTAGACGGAACAACGGTGACTTTCCAAGCTTTAAGTGCATTACAAGAATCTAATGGATTAGCAGTAGTAGTTAATGAAGAACAGGCAAAACAAGATCAACAATTCCTGTTAACAAAGGGTCTTTTTCTTGAAAATTCTTCTGCCACAGTAATCCATACGATAAATCAATTAAAGAATCAAAACCTCTTAAAGAAAGAAGACATCGTAATTGCTATGGGGACATCTTCAGGTTTTTTAGAGGTTTAAATTCATCCCATCTCCATCAAGCTAAAGCTTTATTACACCTCCAGAACGAAATTTTTGGGCTTTCTTGTGAAAAAAGCTTATTTATCATTTTGGGGGTAACCTGTTTTCTTAGGCTGATAGTGATGTGGTGATACCCCTCATAGTTAATTTATTTTCTTGCATGACTTAATCCTCTCTAACTAAATAGCTTTTATTCTTATCTTCCCAGTATCTATACTCATAGAGTACTTGTTCATCAAATCGCTGTAAATAACCTCTCCAGTTATTCGGAATATATTCTTCAAAAGATATTGATTCCGGATAATTAGAATAAAAAATTAAACGCTCAAAATCTATCAAGAAACATGGATTATAATCATAATAGGCTTCGTCTCTATTAGTTCTTAGTTCCCTTAAAAATTCTAACCTAATATCTTCTGTAAATCTTTCATATTTTTCTATTCTTTCTAAAAAATGAGCTATTGTAGTCTCATTTAAAATACTAATGCCTTTTCTTTCTTCTGGATATTCACTAGGAGAGTACCCAGCTTGATTATAATCTAAATACCATAAATCCGGTTCAGTTATATACCAATTGAACTTATTTTTATATTTTACACCTACTATAATATTTTCTGTATATAAAGGCTTAATCATTTAATTAGTTCTCCTCTCTTACTTAATAAGTTTAACATTTTGGTCATATTCTACCAAACACCGACTAAATCTTTTGCTTGGTACTTGCTAGTTCGCTGAACAAAACCAACATCACTAGCAAGATCCTGTAAGGTATTTGGAAATAAGAAACTTTGAATTTCTTGAGCAAATAGTTGTAATTCATTAGATACAGAAATAGACATACAAAAACGCCATCCTTTCCTATGATTCTACAGAAACAACTTTTTTAACTTTATACAAAAAGCGCTTTTTCTTTGTCCCTATGTTTTTTCATTTTCCTTATAGAATCCTTATAATTGTCGTTTATTCTATACTCACAATATACGAGGAGGAAGATTAGAATGAATGAGATTATGTTAGAAACAAAAAATCTTTGCAAAACATTTCGAAAGCAAAGTGTGGTACAAAATATTTCGCTTTCTGTACCGAAACATTCAATCTATGGATTGTTAGGTCCTAATGGGGCAGGAAAATCGACCACTTTGAAAATGATAACGGGCATGCTTACGCCTACTTCTGGTGAGATTCATTTTGATGGTCATAGATGGACGCGGCACGATTTACATTCTATTGGTGCTTTAATTGAGTCACCTCCGCTTTATGAAAATTTAACAGCAAGAGAAAATTTGCTCGTTCGTACGACTGCTTTAGGATTGCCAAAGTCAAGAATTGATGAGGTATTGCGTGTTGTAGAGCTAGAGAATACAGGTAAGAAAAAGGCAGGGAAATTTTCGATGGGAATGAAGCAGCGATTGGGAATTGCCATTGCATTACTGAATCATCCGAAGCTTTTAATATTAGACGAACCAATGAATGGACTGGATCCTTTTGGCATACAGGAATTAAGAGAATTGATTCTTTCTTTCCCTAGCAAAGGAATTACCGTCATTTTATCCAGTCATATTTTAAGCGAAGTAAGTCAGGTTGCAGATCATGTTGGGATTATATCGAATGGTGTATTGGGGTATCAGGGGAAACTGAATAAGAATACAGACTTGGAAAACTTATTTGTTCAAGTGGCGGGGAAATATAGAAGGGAGGCATAAGAAATGATTCCGTATGTTGTATCTGAAAAAATCAAAATCAGACATACTTTTTTGAATAAACTTATCTGGCTAGCGCCATTAGTTCCAATGCTGATTGCTCTATTAATATCGGGGGGGTATTTTCAAATAACTAGTTACAACTGGTGGTACGCCGCTTTTCTTCCAGGAATGCTTTCTTTAAGTTGTGCACTTCTTGCCGAGAAGGATAAAAAAATGAATAATCGAGCTATTTTATCTTTGCTCGTTTCCTTAAAACGAGTATGGGTTTCTAAAGTATTACTGGTTTTAGGAATTTTGATTTGTTCCTGCATAATTTTTTTCTGTGGCATACAGTTATTTAGTTTACTATTAAATAAAGGTGGTTTCCCAATAATCTCTGTAAAGAATACATTATTAGGTAGCTTTGTTTTGGTTGTTACCTTTATGTGGCAAATTCCTATATGTTTATTTTTAGGTAACAAGATAGGTATATTTTCAACGGTTCTATTAAATGTGATAGCAAATGGAGTAGGATTTGCATTTGCAACAGAAAGTATTTGGCTGATCAATCCATATGCATATCCAAGTAGACTCATGATTCCAATCGTAAAAATATTACCGAATGGTATGCTTGCAGAACCAGGGAGTACAACTTTCACACCAGAACTTCTTTCCTATTCTGTCATACTGCCAGGCCTGGTCATTTCTGTCGTGCTGTTTCTTTTGCTTACTTATGTGACGACAAAATGGTTTGAAAAGCAGGAGGCAAAATAAAATGGGAGTTTTACCAAGGGTATTAAGAGCTGATTTTCTAAAGATGAAAGGTACGATTTTTTTCTGGATACATATAGTGATGCCAATCATCGGGATTATTCTTTTTTTAAGTTACTATTCCTTTTCCAAAGTTGATACCATTAGTAAGGTTCCAGTTTATATAGAAGTATTATCTATGATTTTTCCACTGCTTATTAGTGTTGTATGTTCTTCTATTGTGGAACAGGAAGCGTTAGCAGGGAACTTTACAGAACTTTTAGCAACAGAATACGGAAAGCGGAAAGCATTTATTAGTAAATTCTGTTTACTGTTAATATGCGGGTTTTGTTCGACTATATTGGCAGTCTTTGGGTTTGCGGCAGGTTTTCATTTTTTGTTAGGGCAGAATGAATTTCCCCTTTCTTTGTATTTTGAGATTTCCTTAATACTTTTTGGATGTCAAATCTTTATGTATCTATTTCATCTGTTCTTGAACTTTCGCTTTAGTAAAGGTGCTTCCATTGGAATCGGCATTATAGAAAGTGTACTGGCAGCTTTAATGCTTACCGGGCTGGGAGAGGTTATTTGGAAATACATTCCGTGTGCATGGGGGATGCGATTGTATAGTAGTTTTTTTGAATACAGATTGAGACCTGATTCGTTTCATGCCTTACAAGGAGATACTCAAATGGGAGTAGTTATATGTATTTGCTCAACGATTATTGCTTTTATTATGTCACTTATATGGTTTTCTTTTTATGAAGGGCGTAAAGAAATGTAAACACATTTTGTAAACACAGCATTATAATGAAAGGAGGAGGGGATCTGTATGGCAAAAATATTAGCAATTGATGATGAAGAAGGCATTCTTTATATTATAAAAAGCGCTTTAGAGAAAGAAGGACATGAGGTAACTGCCGTTCGTAATCCTCTTACGATTTCCAAGAACAAATTTTGTCATTATGATTTAATTCTATTAGATGTCATGATGCCAGAAATAGATGGGTTTACACTTTGCAAGGAGATCAGGGACTTGGTGGATAGTCCTATTGTCTTTCTAACTGCTAAAACAATGGAAAAGGATCTGATCACAGGGCTTAGTCTTGGCGGAGATGACTATATTACAAAGCCTTTTGGAATCGGTGAATTGCGTGCAAGAGTGTCAGCACATGTAAGACGTGAACATAGGGAAAAGCAAAATGCCTTTTTTCTATCAGGTCTTACATTTAATCTATCGTGTAAAGAAATAAGGTATGACGATACAGTTATCGCATTTACGAAAAGCGAGTATGGAATTTGTGAGTATTTAGCTCTCAATCACGGTCAAGTATTTTCAAGAGAAAAGATTTATGAAAATGTTTTTGGATATGATGGCGAAAGTGACAATCAAGTCATTGTGGAACATATTAAAAATATCCGCTATAAATTATCTAAGTATGGCATGAATCCAATAGAAACAGTGTGGGGAATCGGATATAAATGGAAAAGGTAAAAAAACAAATAAATCTCCGCAAAATTTTTATACGGTATATTTTCGCATTTTCAATAGGGACAATTGCTTTAGTCATTTTTCATCTTAGTTTGTTCAGTATGGGAGTTAACAGGGGGATGATTCTTCCGGCAAATTATTATGAGAAACAGATTGAATCGCAAAGAGACGCCATAGTAAAAGCAGAACAGGGCGATGATCAGATTTTAAAAAAATATAAATATGCTGTGTATGACTTTTCAGGAAACATCATTCAAGGGAATATTCATAAAAATGATGCGAGGAAAATATGGGATAACGTACAGAACAACGAAATAGGTGGCGATGGATACTACTATGCAGTTATAAAACGAAATAAAGATATTTGTGTCGTTTTATATACTTTGCATACGAGTTATAAAAATCCTGTGTTGCAGAAGTATTTACCAATCCCGGACATTTCTTTGATTATCTCTTTTATCCTATTATTTGCGTTAGAAGTGTTATTTCTATCTCGTTCTTTTGGTAAATCATTGTCAAAGGAAATGCTGATTTTGAAAAAGGTAACCGATAAAATTCAAAAGGAAGATTTAGATTTTCAAGTAGAGCAATCTAGAATAATAGAAGTGAATGAAATATTAGATTCCTTAGTAAAAATGAAAGATGAACTGAACGATTCCTTACGTAAACAGTGGGAGATGGAAATGAATCGAAGGGAACAGATTGCTGCTTTAGCACATGATGTCAAAACTCCATTAACGATATTGAGAGGGAATGCCGAGCTGTTAAATGAATTTATGCTGGATTCGGATCAGGGGAAATGTAATGAGCATATTTTGAAAAGTGTTGCTGAAATGGAGATGTATATGCAATCTTTGCTCGACATTACGAAATGTGAGGAAGTTACTTCACTTCAATTTAAGCAAATAGAACTCCAAAACTTTATTGATCATATTATAGAAGAAAGTGCAATTTGTGCTTTGGACAAACAGTTACATGTAATGAAAGAGGTTAAGGATATACCGAATTTTATTTATGCTGATGAGGTTGTTTTAAAAAGGGCCATTATGAATGTGATGATGAATGCCATTGAATATTCCCCGGTAAATGGTGATTTACTGTTCACAGTTGAAACTAGTAATAGTAAGGTCCAGTTCATTATCGAGGATGCAGGAAGAGGATTTACAAAGGAAGAAATAAGTTCAGCTACAGAGCAATTTTTTAGAGGCGATAAAAGTAGAAACTCAAAACATCATCATGGAATCGGACTATATATTGCGAAAAACTTTGCAAAGCAGCATGGTGGAAATATTCACTTAAGTAATTCAGAAAAGCTGTGTGGTGCAAAAGTTGTTTTGGAAATATCAGTGTAGAAGGGATGCAGGAAGAGGCTTTGTTTATTTCATAATAGATGAGATTCTATAGAGAATGTGAGCGAATATGTGGTTCTATGGGCTATTTTACTTTGAGTTTGTGAAATGAAAAACACAGATTTTCCATTTAGGGGGTACTTTAAAATCTTAGGTTGATAACGATATGGCAGTACCCCTACATCCATCAACTTAAGGTATATTTTCATACAAAACGCGGTTCTTTCACGAATAGCTCGATCATGTAGGCGTTTTTGTTTTTTCTCCTCCGTACATTTATAAACCACAATGCGAGTAGGTAATTTGTCTTTGCCCCCTACATATACATCATGTAATTCATACACTTTGCCAGGTTGTAATTCGTTTCATTCCACCTGCTTCTATAGCTAATTTATTAAGTGCAGCGGGAGACATATAGCGATATAACTCTTCGGCAAATAAAGACAACTCTTGTTTTTGATGCATATTCATAAAAAGTACGTCACCCTTTCTCATTAACATAAGAGAATAGTAACGTGCTTTTAACTTCAGGAATAGTCGAAATCCTTAAGTTAATGGGTGTGTGGGGAAATCCCATAAATAATTGATTTTCTCCATTAAAGCATCCTCTAACGGAAGACTTGGTTTCGAAATGTTTTTATGGAATTATCGTTCCAAAATCTTTATACTAAATTATATGATAGGGGGTGTTGTAAAGTGGGGAGAAATATTAGTTTTAACAAAGAACATGCTTTGAATAAAGCTATGTATTTATTCTGGGAAAAAGGTTATGACGCTACATCCATTTCAGACCTTATTGAAACGATGGGAATAAGTCGATCTACTCTCTACAGTAGTTTTGGAGATAAGGATGAACTATTTAAACAGGTTTTAGAGCATTATAAAAACTATGGCAGTCGAAAGAGAAATCTACTTTTTAGTGACACAAACACGAAAGCATCACTTAAATCTT
>NZ_NUOT01000105.1 GCF_002584535.1 Bacillus cereus | reverse complement strand
ATATGACTATACTAACTCCACTCTTTAGTTGTTATATATTTATTAATCCTTGGTAAAAACACTTCTACATTTTCATTATCTAATACTTTCATTCCATTTCTTTCTTCAGCTTCGTCATTATCTTCAATGCTTACGCCTAAATTTTTATATGCATTGTTTAGCTTATTATAATCTAAAAACCATAATTCTTTATCTGTTACATACCATTTAAATTCATTATTATAGATGACTGCCACTACAATATTTTCTGCATAAAGTGGTTCTAATATCATAATATCCTCCTTTTATTATTACTTTGTAATCCTACCATTTTGGGCGTATTATTCTATTCATTCAATCCGAGGTACTGGCAATTCATAAGAATTTTCTGGCATTGTTGCGTCAACTATTTTCGGTGCAGTACCTCCTTGATCTAGTGAATTTGATTTATATCCTTTTTGAGGTATTGCATATTCATTTATAAAATCATCTAACCATTTAGGTATATCAAACTCAACTATCTCTGCATTACTTCCTCTGTTATTTAAGAAATATTTTGCCTGCTCATCATTACCTCTTTAGCCCCCTTTTTTGCTAAATCATTATCTCTATAAAACGTAACTAGTAGTTCCATTTGTATATTTTTGTATTTTCATATTTACTACCCCTTCCCTTTCCTACATAATTTTAGAACAGGAATATTTTGAATCTCGATTTGAAGGGATTTTTAAAACAGATTATAAAACAGCACACGATGCAACTTTAAGATCAGATCACCCTTGGAAAGTACTCAATATAGATGAGGAATTGAAATGGAGGAGATAAACTATGGCAATCCATATAACAATGAATAAAGAATTTGAAGATGAAGAAATAGTTGGGAAAATGTATTTTCATAAAAAAGAGGAAATGTTTTATGATTTAGAACCTGTTCCAGAAGAATCCATCGGAACAAGAAAGCATTATTTTAATTGTGCAATTTCTAGGATAGTAATATGTCTTAGAAATGGTGGGGAATTTTTGGATGAAATGACATACGGAGTATAGCAAAACCAACAAGTATATAAACAAAGCCGACTCAAATAACGAGCTGGTTTCTTTTTCATTATGCTATTGAGTTAACATCACTTACCATACATATTTCCTTTCGAAATTACAGTAACAGATTTTCAATTTGCTCCTTCAGACTTTGGAGTAGTTTTTGTATATGGGTATGTTACTCATAATACAACACGTAGAGTATCTGCAGATATAAACTATAGAGATACTTATAAAGTAGAAAGTATAGGTTACGATACGGATTAAGAAAAAAATAAATAAGTATGAAGGACTTTACTTGAATAGAAAATCGATAGTAATTATCCTTATTATTTCAGTCATACTATTAGGATGCTATAAATATATGGATTACAAAGATAATCAAGAAAAAGAACAAATAGCGTCTAAAGCTAAAAAAATAGCTATCCAATATTTTAAAGAACAAGAAAATATCGATATCACAGTAACAGATTTCGCGATACGGGAAAGCCCATACAGAACTTTAGTCCGCCTTTAAATATGGGATAAAAATATCCTAAAACAATTAAAATACTTATCTCGATCCTTTTTAAATTTATGAGTTATAGATTCCAATAAGTTTGTTGTACGAAAAGATAAAACAGTCAGTATAAGTACAAAAGCAATAAGTGCCAATTTTTTTCCCCATCCATAAGGAGCAAACAAACTAAATATAAGTAAGGCTGAAAAACCCAAAAATTTTATAACTCCCACTTGTTTAAACACAACTATTCTTCTCCTTGCTTAACAAATTTAGCAAAAAACCTCTTCCATGAGTATCACCAAAATACCACTCATCTCTTATTCTCGCTCCGCCTGTACCAAGTCCATACTCTAGGTAAACGGTTAAGTCATGATCTTCAAAAAGTCGGATACTATTTGGAACATCAATTTTTTTAAGCAAAACTTCATATAATCATAATAATTTGTTCTACCTCTGCTAGTTTAACTACTGTTCCAATTAGTAAAATCTCCATGATCATTCTCGTTTCTTATGTTTAGATCTTATTTGTTTTTAAGTTTGCTAAACTTCCATTCATAAAATTTATTAGTACCAAGTGCACATGCTCCTAAAATAAGAACACCTATAATAAAGCCAATCTTTTTAGGTAATTCATAAGGAGATATAAAAGCAACTACAAGTAATATAGCTATTGCAATATATGTAATAATCTTTCCTGCTTTAAATGGTTGCATATTATTATTCCCTCTTTTAATCCTCTAATTTAATGGGGCCACTTTTACAACTGTTCCAATTAGGAAAAGTTTCATTATTATTTACTCTTATTTATTTTTAACTTTTTCCCGATAAAGTCCATTAAATATGTAAATCCAATTGCTAATCCACCAAAGACAAGTATATATAAGAAAGTAAGAATACAATCTCCTAATGACTGTGGAAAAAGCAATGAAAGTAACGCAATAATAGGTAATGTTATTAAATATATAGTTCTCATATGTTTGAAAGGACGCGTTTATTTATTCCTTCTTTCATTGAATTTTTCCATAAGGTTTATAACAAACGAGTTCCATAATAAAGAAAGTGCGAGTACACACCCCAAAGAGGAAATTATAGGTATCTCTTTATTTACATTTCTACTAACTTCTCATGTAGAACTAATTCACTCTTAGCCATATACCCTCTATGCATTCCTTCTACAATCTTATCATGATTAAAATTTTCATCACCTAGATAGCCCACTTGTAAGGAACTACTACATAATCAAAATCACGTTTACCAGCTGACACAACCACTCTTCCAATAATCATAGCAAATTGTTCTATATCTTCTAGTTTAGCTACTGTTCCAATCGGTAAAAGCTTCATTTATTCTCCTTTATTTGTGATTTTTTTAGATAAACGGTCAAATAATACTGAACTTCCATATGCCAAAATTCCAATGCTAATCATAGCAATACTGAAGAATAACTTCTGCCATAAATTAAAAGGGAAAAACCACCCTGCAATAACAAGTACCATGGTTCCAATAATAATCATAAATCTACCTTGTTTGAACATATATTTACTCCTTTTTCCTTATCAAGTTAAAAAAAGAAGCCTCCCCCATGACCATTAGGTGCTGTCACATATGCCCCCATCTCTTGCCCGAAATGGAATTTATAACCGTACTCAAACCCATATTCACCTTTTAGTGTAATATCATAGCCACCTAAAAAAGGAATAAAATCCGGAATCTCAATTTTAGTAAGAGCTACTTCATACTTATGGGCTGTTAAGTATGTATAAAAAACTCCCAGCTATACACTAGGAGTTTCCCTCTCAAAGGAACTATTATAAACATAGCTTTATTTATATTTCCGATAGCTTCTCATACAAGCTTCATGTGCAGAAGATCCATATTTATTTTGCCCTCTTCTTTTTACGGTTTCTAAATATAATCTCTAACGCCACTACTGAGATGAATCCTACAGATAGCTGTAAACCTGTAAAAATAAGTTTATCATTTAGAGGAATATCAGGTACACTCCACAGTAGTACAGGAGGAACAAGTATGCCGATGATTACAAGGATTCTCATTATCTTTCCCATTTAGTTCCCCCTATCACATTTTTCAAATCTACATTTCATTTTCAGCTGATTTACAATTCTACTAACTTCTCACGTAGAACTAATTCACTCTCAGTCATATATCCTCTATGCATTTCCTCGACAATCTTATCGTGATTAAAGCATAATACTTTTTCATCACCTAAATAACCTACTGGATAAGGAACACCTACATAATCAAAATCTCGTTTATCTGCTGATACAACCATTCTTCCAATAATCATAATGATCGGCTCTACCTCTTCTAGTTTAACTACTGTTCCAATTGGTACAAGTTTCATTTATTTATTCCCCTTTTTATGTATTTTTTTGTAAGCACGTTCAAAAAACAATGAAGATCCCATAGCTATTACGCCAAAGAAAAGTACTACAAGTACATTTATAATTTTTGTTTTAATGTCTGCAGGTACCATAAAACTGGCAATGATTGTTACTATTGTACCAATAATAATAATTCTTCCTTGCTTAAACAAACTACTTATCCCTATTCTTTTTGAATTTATTAGTTATGTATTCTAATAAGTTTGTTGTACCAAAAGATAAAAAGGCTAGTATAAGTACAAAAGCAATAAGTGCCAATTTTTTTCCCCACCCATAAGGAGCAAACAAACTAAATATAAGTAAGGCTGAAAAACCAAAAATTTTTATAATTCTTGCTTGTTTAAACACAACTATTCTTCTCCTTGCTTAACAAATTTAGCAAATAAACCACCACCGACTTTTCCACCACCAACATATCCACCAGTTTCTTGACCTACATGAAACCTATAACCAAATGTTCCTAATCCTAATTCGCCACGCACTTCAAGATCATATTCCCCTATTATAGGAATAAAATCGGGGATATCAATTTTTGTTGATAGTTCATATTTTTGGACTGTTAACTCCGCATCATCTTTAAATGTGTAATCCTCAATTCCATAGGCTAGAGAACCATCTAAGAATTTTTGTGTTACCTTCATCTCGCGATCAAATATAGCGCTAGTTGTGATGGTATTTTCTAGACCTGTAACTCCTACTTTACCTCCGATAATGTTGCCTGTAAACAAGTCTTCTTTTATAGCATCAAAGGTATAAGGGGCATTTATATCAATCTCTCCATGTCCTGCCTTAAATGAAAAATTAGTATTTTCTGA
Organism: Bacillus cereus; assembly: GCF_002584535.1. Classification (GTDB taxonomy): domain Bacteria; phylum Bacillota; class Bacilli; order Bacillales; family Bacillaceae_G; genus Bacillus_A; species Bacillus_A arachidis. Next base: position 40,361 of record NZ_NUOT01000105.1, on the reverse strand, counting down.
AATAGCGAACTTCCCTGTTACTAAATCCCCCTCTCCTTTACCACCAAGGCGGCCATCTTCTTTCCATTCAGCTGAACCTGTAAGAATCTCAGTTTGACCATTTACAGGTTCTTGTAGATACACTGAACCTACAAAACTAGCAATCTCCATATTATCAGTTTCTTCGAATTTTTGTGCAGTTGCAAGAAGAAACTTCTCAAGCGGTTCTAATATGATTGTAAATCGAGCCATTCTTAAAGAGTAATCTCGAAAATCTGTATTAAATTTCATATAGGTTGCACCCATCCAAGCATTACAAAGCATATCAATATCTTTCTTTAGCTGCTCTTGTGTTGTCTTTGCATTGGTGATTGTTGATCGAATAGACCATGCAACCTTGCGCAACTCTTCAGGAGTAACTTTAATATTCCCCATAACCATTCCCCTTTTTAATATTCATATAGAATATTTTACCACAAGGAAGTAATTACACAGAAGAATTTTTCCATACTTATAAAAATTTTACAAAAAAAGAGTTCGCAGTTAGCAGACTGCTTCGCTACAGGCGTTTTTTGTTTGTCTTCAAATCGTTTAAAAGGAACAAGTCTGAAACAAACGCGTATTACTCACTGTACTTTGAATGATTTATACGTCTATTTATAATGCTCACTCATAGATAGGGGATACATAATTCATTTTTACTAGACTAACATTCAATCATTTTTAACTTGATCGCATACAATGATAAGAATAATAAATAAGGAGATGCATAATAATGTCGAAACCAGCTTATGGTTACGTTACACTTGTAGGTAACAATCCTATAGAAATTAAACCAGGTGCAAACATAGAATTTAATAGAAATGGTCCATTAAATCGTATAGAGTTTACCCCACCTAGTGACACCCTAATAATACCTAAATCAGGCGACTATAAAGTCGAATATCTATTATTAATTGATGGTCCTGCTTCTACTTCAATATATGGTTTAATTTTAAATGATTCTTTAGTAAGTGGGCGACTTACTAATTATGGTATACAAAGACAAGTGACTGGAGCGAGTCTGATGCTTTCTGGACAGGCTATTATCCATATTCCCAAATGCTCAACACTACAACTTCGAAATATAGGATCAACTACAGATGTGTTACTCCCCATTCTAAACGGGCACAAAATTAATGCTGCATCATTAACTATCGAGAAGCTTAACTTGTAAAAATGCATTTGTGCAGCAGAACAAACTGGTTCAAATAATAATCAGTGGGGGGATAAAACCCTCCACTGATTAAAGTTTCACTTTATCTAATCCATTTCACATAAGATTCATCAAAATACATCCATCCTTCAATGCCATCTTTGTATACATAAATCCAATCTTCGTATCTAAAATGAACGTCCCATGCTCCACTATGCGCTTTTCCTACAACTTGGTCATTTTTGGACGCTCCTTTACGAAGATTGATGTTCGTTCCTGAAATCCAAACGACACCTTTTGTTTTGCCATCTTTATTGATTTTACATACGTCATCGCGCATCCAGTTTTTTTCAGCTACTTTATACCAAAAATGAGAACCATCATAAAACCAATCTAGGTATACATGTCCAGAATCTTTTGTCGCTTGACGTACAACTTTTGCTTGTAAGGATGGCGCCTCACGAATGTTTGCTATAGCTACTGTTACAGTGATAGAACCTAAATTATTCGTTTTCCAATCAGGGGGAAGAAACCCTGGTGCAGGCTCATTATCTCCGAAAAACCATGATAAAGGCTTATCTCCAATTAAACGATTTAAATCACATTTGCCAATACCAGATATATTCCCTGCGTCAGTATATTGCCACATATCACATGGATACGCTGGTTTGATATCCCCATAACGCGGGATCCATACGAAATCAACATTTACTTTTTCCATACCAAATGGGCTGTACACATGATGTCCCGCATATAACCCTACTTTTTGAGCACCGAGTATGCGTAACTCATCAATGAAAGCTTGTGTTCCTGCACTCATATCTTCCATTGTTTTCACTTCAACATCAGCTACCCAAAACAATGCATTTTTGTCACCACGATTCCAAAAATCTCTTGCTTCTACTCTTGCATCATTTTCGGAAACAAATCTACAAAAAGCGTAGTTTCCGAACGGAACATTGTAAGCTTTCATTGAAGACACATATGATTGATACATTGGGTCTATATAGTTTGATCCATCTTGTACTCTAGCAATCACTAAGTCAAGCTGCGGGGCTGCTACTCCCCAATTAATATCACCATTCCATTTCGAAATATCGACGATATACCCCATTATTCAACATCTCCTTTATTATTATCATATTCAGAGCTTGTCTCATGGTCAGACCAAATGCCTATTGCAGTACCAACAAATAATATATAAAGTGCAAATTGATCTAATGGGCTTTCCTTTTCTATTAATCTACTTTTCCAACTAAAAATCATAGTAATAAAAAAACGCAACCTATATTTTTCGGTTGCGAACTCATACAAACTTTATCAAATCAAACTCCTTTTTCTCTTTGTCCAAGCATACTTTTATCTATCGCATAGACTAATAAGGAAGAAAAGAGTTTAGTACCACCTTCAAACATCTTCATTTATTAATATTCTACTTAATAATTCTGTCCATAAAAATAAAACAAGGATTCTTCCTTGTTCCCATTTGTTTTTCCATTCAAGAGATCAACCACCAGTATCTCCGTCTGCCATCTCGTTCACTATGGTAGTAGTTTGTTTCTTATCTACCAAAGTATGTACTCCCCATGTTAAAGAAAAATAAAAACCCTACTTTTGACACTTAAACAAAAACAGGGCTTTATTCTATACTTTTTTATAATTGTTTACTCACCAAGACAATCATTACGACAATTGCTATAAGCATGACTACTAAACACCCCATCAACTTATAGAAACCTCTCTTGGTCAATGTATTCCCTTGTATATCCTTACGAATAAATAAGTACACTGCTAAAAATAAAAGCAGCCCGATCCCAAAAGCAAATATACTTTGCATCTATCTCATTCACCTTTCTCATTTCAGCTTTAATATTTTTTAGACAAAATAACGAATGAAATAAAGACCGTACAAATTGTTAATGCTGCTAAAATGTTAAGCAGTTCTGCAGCAGACAATGTAATGATCTTTAAATTTAATCCGATTGAAAATAGAATATAATACGCTAACAACGCAAAATAAGAATAGAACATTCCTTTTTGCCGAATTAACTTCATCCTTTCATCTTTCTCCTTAAATTGTGGATGGAGATAACTTAAGCAAAAGCACATGACTGTCATCGCTAGTAATGTGTACGTTTGTGACGGTGGTGAAGAATGCGCCATTATACCTATAAATAGCATAAATCCACTCATAACAGAAAAGATAATCCCCATAATCAAAAAATATTTTTGTGAGTAGTTCATCTTTCTTTCCCCCCTATGTAGATTTAGTTCTCTTTCCCTTCATAAATAAATACATTTTCTATCGTTGTCTGAAATGTGTTCGCAATTTCAAATGCTAAAGGAAGTGATGGATCATATTTTCCTTTTTCAATTGAAATAATAGTTTGTCTAGAAACGCCAAGTTTTTCAGCTAACTTCTCTTGTGACAGGCCAAACTTTTTTCTGTATTCTACCATTTTGTTTTCCAAGGAAATATTCCCCTCCTCCTTACACAGAGTATAAATGTAAAGCAACCTTTACGTCAAGTTTACTTTACATAAACTCCTCAAAGCTCCCTACTCCCATCTTTTATTTCTAATCAAGATGATTTTTATAACGAATGCATAGAACTAAACCAACTATCGATAGAACCATTGAAAATACTATCAGCCGAATGACATGAACACCAAAATTCCCATTATCTGTTTCCCTTTTCATTTCACAGCTCCTATGTATCTCTACGCAAAAGGAACACAGCATTCATACTTTCGTAAATCCCCTTCATCTAGTTCTCATATTGATCCCTTATTTCTTTCCTGCCCATTTTTATCCACTTTTCATTTTAAACAATTGTTGAATAGTATAAAAATGGAGAGTCATAACAAATAAGAACACTCTAAACGATTCTGTTATAATATCTCACTTCCTCATTACCTAATCTACATAAAGAAATTTGCTATATCAATCGGCTATCATTAGGAAAAATTAATATCGTTATAAGCACTTTATCTTTTTAAAATATTACACTTCTTCTCCTATAGAAATGAAGCCTGCTATCATTTTCGAGCAATTTTCAGTTATATTTGCAAAAACTAACGATTTATGAACCATTTTCAAATGACAATCACCAATTATAAGCAAATACTTCTTTTTTCCTTTCAATATTTAACACTATCGAAACAAAGTTTACGATAAATTCATAATTTTTTATTTTTTATACTATATTCCATTATATTGTTGTATAATATTCTTGAAAGCGCTTATTATTTTAATATACATAAATCAAATCATCTTTGTCGAAACATTCTTTCAATTTATCCTATACTTTCATCTGGAAGATTTTGTTTTAAATACTGATGTACCAGATGAAATCACCTATTTTTTCCTTAAAATTAATTTATAACATGAAAGATTAACTTGGGTGATAAGTAATTGTGAATGTTTTTTTACAAAACGGATAAGTAATAATGTTTGGTATTATGTAAATTATTGTAATAACATAAGAGTAAAGATAACATTTACATTCATTACTGGTTCATCAATTATGAAAAGAGCAAAATGCATTCTTTCACATTATGAAAAAAGGATTACATGCATTGGGAGGTTTAAACAAATGACGAGGAAGAATACATTGACAAACCCTTGGGCCAAATTCCATGGTCCGAACCTTGGCTATGTTATTGAACAGTATGATCGTTACGTGACTAATGAAGGTTCAGTTGATCCGGAATTACAAGAGCTTTTTGAAACTTTTGGGGCTCCTACATTCCAAGCAGATGTCGTAACAGGGGACAACACAGAAATAAATTTTTCTCCTCAAAACACAGGAAACATTGAAAAGATTCTTAAAGTCGTTCAACTTGTTGAGAATATCCGTTCATTCGGTCATACATTGGCTCATATTAATCCAATGGAAGAGCTAACAAATGGACAATGTCTCATCGAGAAAGTAATGAGCGAATTAAGCGATGCAGATTTGAAAGCGATTCCAGCAAAAACAGTATGGCCAGATGCACCAATTGGTATTCACACAGCTCTTGATGTAATTAATAGATTAAAAGATGTTTATACAAAATCTTTAGCCTATGAATTTTCTCATATACAAGATAGTGAAGAACGTGCGTGGTTGCATCAAATGGTGGAATCAAATTCCTTGCGTCAACCACTACCAAATAAAAAACGAACTGCTCTTTTAAAACGTTTAACAGCTGTTGAAGGTTTTGAGCAATTCTTGCATAAAACATTTGTAGGTCAAAAACGCTTCTCTATTGAAGGCGTTGATATGCTTGTACCTGTACTAGATGAAATTATTTCTGAAGGTGCTAAGGGCGGCGTAAGTGACGTTATGATTGGTATGGCTCACCGCGGGCGCCTTAGCGTACTCGCTCACGTACTAGAAAAACCATATAGTCACATGTTTGCAGAATTCAAACATGCAACTATAGAAGGTGTAAATAGTAATGCTGGCTGGACTGGCGACGTGAAATACCATTTAGGTAGAGAGCAAGTTGTTGGGGCTGAAGATGCTCAAACACGTGTAACGTTAGCGAACAACCCAAGCCATCTTGAATTTGTTAACCCTGTTGTGGAAGGTTATGCACGTGCAGCTCAAGAAAATCGTAAAAAAGCTGGTCATCCTGAACAAGATACTTCGAAATCATTCGTAATTTTAGTTCATGGTGACGCTGCATTCCCTGGTCAAGGTATCGTGTCTGAAACATTAAACTTAAGCAGACTAAACGCATACCAAACTGGTGGAACAATTCATATTATTGCAAATAACTCAGTTGGCTTTACAACAGATAGCTATGATTCTCGTTCTACAAAATATTCAAGCGACCTTGCAAAAGGTTTCGATATTCCAATCGTCCATGTAAATGCTGACGATCCAGAAGCTTGTCTTGCAGCTGCTGACCTTGCAATCCAATATCGTATGCTGTTCAAAAAAGACTTCTTAATCGATTTAATCGGTTACCGTCGTTACGGTCATAACGAAATGGATGACCCAGCAGTTACACAACCACAAGTTTATAAAAAAATTAAAAACCATCCGACAGTTAGAGCAATCTATGCAGAGCAACTGCAAACTGATGGTGTTTTAAATGCTGATGAAGTTGAAACAATTACACAGTTTGTGCAAGAACAATTGAAAGCTGAGTATGCGGAAGTACCACCTGCTGATACTAGTGATGCAGCAATACACGTTAAAGTTCCAGACGTAGTTGCAAGAGGTATTCAACCAATTGATACAGGTCTTCCAATTGAAACTTTACGTGCATTAAACGAAGGACTATTACAATGGCCAGAAGGCTTTAATGTATATCCTAAAGTAAAGAAAATTCTTGAACGTCGTAAAGATGCTCTTGAAGATGGCGGTAAAGTGGAATGGGCTCTTGCTGAATCGTTAGCATTCGCTACCATTTTACAAGAAGGTACGCCAATTCGTTTAACTGGTCAAGATTCACAACGTGGTACGTTCGCACACCGTCATATCGTATTACATGATACAGAAACAAACGAAACATATTCACCACTTCATCGTTTACCGAATATTAATGCATCATTCTCTGTTCATAACAGTCCGTTATCTGAGGCTGCTGTTGTCGGTTATGAATACGGTTATAATGTGTTCGCTCCAGAAACTTTAGTTATGTGGGAAGCACAATATGGTGATTTCTCAAATACTGCGCAAGCATTATTTGATCAATATGTTTCAGCAGGAAGAGCGAAATGGGGACAAAAATCGGGTCTAATTCTTCTTCTGCCTCATGGTTATGAAGGTCAAGGACCAGAGCACTCTAGTGCACGTCCAGAACGTTTCTTGCAACTAGCTGCTGAAAACAACTGGACTGTTGCAAACTTAACAAGTGCGGCACAATACTTCCATATTTTACGCCGTCAAGCATCAATCCTTGGTACAGAAGCTGTTCGACCATTAGTCATTATGACGCCAAAGAGCTTATTACGTCATCCGCTTACTACTTCATCTGGAAAAGAATTAAGCGAAGGTCGTTTCCAAATGGCTCTAGAGCAAGAAAACCTTGGTACAAAACCAAATAAAGTAAAGCGTCTTGTTTTAACAACTGGTAAGATGGCAATTGATATAGCAGCAGAGGTTGAATCAGGTAAACATGAGTACAATTTAGATGAAGTTCATATTGTTCGCATTGAGCAATTGTACCCATTCCCTGCTGAAAAAGTTCAATCTATCATGAAACGCTTTAAAAACTTAGAAGAAATTATTTGGGTACAAGAAGAACCACGAAACATGGGTGCATGGCATTACATGGCTCCAATTCTGTTTGAACTTGCTGGCGATAAAGTAAAAACAGGCTACATTGGACGTCCAGATCGCTCAAGTCCATCAGGCGGCGATCCACATGCACACAAAGCGGAACAAGAACTTATCGTTGCACATGCATTAGACACAAAGTACAACTTCCGTCAAGACAAACAAGAAATAGAAGTTTATAGCAACTAAAAACGAAAGTGATTTACTCAAGCTCATTTGGGCAGAGTTCCTTACCTACTAAGTTGTAAAGAATTTCTGCCCAATCAGGCTTGAAGCATTGAGATTACCGAAGAGAAAAGAAGACAAAACACACCGTTAGGCAAATAAGGGGAGGACATTTAAAATGATCGAAATTAAAGTACCTGAGCTTGCAGAATCTATTTCAGAAGGAACTATCTCACAATGGCTTATCAATGTAGGCGACAAAGTTGAGAAAGGTGGCAGCGTTGTTGAGCTTGAGACAGATAAAGTCAATGTAGAAATCATTGCAGAAGATTCAGGTATTGTATCACAACTACTAGGAGAGCCTGGAGATACAGTTGAAGTTGGTGACGTAATTGCAATTTTAGATGCAAACGGCGTTGCAGTAAGTACATCAGCACCTGCTCCAGCAGCAGAACAACCAAAACAAGAAGTTACTGAAGCACCTAAAGCTGAGGCTCCAAGTGCTGCACCAACTAAAACAGCTTTACAAGGTCTTCCAAATACAGATCGTCCTATCGCATCACCTGCTGCTAGAAAAATGGCGCGTGAATTAGGAATCGACTTAAATGAAGTACGCAGCACTGATCCACTTGGCCGCGTGAGACCACATGATGTACAAGCACATGCTGCTGCACCAAAAGCAGAGCCAAAACAAGAAAAAACAAGTCCAAAACCAGCAGTAACTACTGAATTTGAAAAGCCAGTTGAGCGCGTAAAAATGTCCCGCCGCCGTCAAACAATTGCAAAACGTCTTGTAGAAGTTCAACAAACATCTGCAATGTTAACAACATTTAACGAAGTTGATATGACTGCAGTTATGGAATTACGTAAAGAACGTAAAGACGCGTTCGAGAAAAAACATGATGTTCGTCTTGGCTTTATGTCATTCTTCACAAAAGCTGTTGTGGCAGCATTAAAACAATTCCCATTGTTAAATGCTGAAATTCAAGGTGACGAGCTTATCATTAAAAAATTCTATGACATCGGAATCGCTGTAGCAGCTCCAGATGGATTAGTTGTTCCAGTTGTACGTGATGCAAACCAATTAAACTTCGCTGAAATTGAAAGCGAAATTCGTGAACTAGGTAAAAAAGCACGCGACAACAAACTTACATTAAAAGAACTACAAGGTGGTACATTTACAATTACAAACGGTGGTGTGTTCGGCTCCCTTATGTCAACACCAATCCTAAACAGCCCACAAGTAGGTATTCTTGGAATGCATAAAATTCAAGTAAGACCAGTTGCAATCGATGCAGAACGCATGGAAAACCGTCCGATGATGTACATTGCACTATCTTACGACCACCGTATCGTCGATGGTAAAGAAGCAGTTAGCTTCCTAGTTGCTGTTAAAGAAATGCTTGAAGATCCAAAATCATTATTATTAGAAGGTTGATAGACTTTCTAAATCATATTGGCTACACGAAAGAATCAATGTATTCTTTCGTGTAGCCTTTTTTATTAATCAAAATAACTCATAAGGGACAAATCACGGTACATACACTGATAATGTGTGTTTAGAATTTACTGATAAGGAGGAATAGAATGAGTACGCTGCAAGCTTCCACAAAGCTAAAAATGAACAAGGATACCTTTTTTCTCCCCGATTCCAACGGGGGTGTTTATTTTCGAAATAACTCCAGTTCGTTCCGGATACAAGGTAATGGAATCTATGAATGGATTGAAAAATTAATGCCTATGTTTAATGGAGAACACACTTTAGAAGAGCTAACAAATGGGCTTCCCCTCCCTTATCAAAATAGAGTGTTTGAAATTGGAGAACTTTTGCACAAAAATGGTTTTGTTCGAGATCTGAATCAAGACGCCCCTCACCAATTAGAAGATGCATTACTTGAGAGATACGAACCGCAAATTGAATTTTTAGAGGCTTACTCTCACTCAGGTCCTCTAAAGTTTCAAATGTATCGCCAATCTAAAGTGTTAGCGATTGGCTCTGGACCTATTTTCACTTCATTAATTTCTTCTTTACTTGAATCTGGTCTACCTGAATTTCATTACCTAATTACCGATCCTGATGCAACAAATCTCTCGCGGCTAAATGAACTTGTACAACAAGCACATGCTACTGATGCAGATGTACTTGTTCAAGAAATAGATACAACGAGAAATTGTTCTTTACAGGAAGTTTTTCATCCATTTGATTGGATTCTATATGTATCTCAAAATGGCAATATCGAAAAACTTAGGGCCATACATGCAATTTGTAGAGAAGAGAAGAAAAACTTTCTTCCTGCTTTATGTTTACAGCATGTAGGCTTAGCTGGTCCTGTCATTACTTCTGACTCTGAAGAATGCTGGGAATCCGCATGGCACCGTATACATGAAACTGCTATTCAAAAAGATCAAACACCAGATCCCGTCTCTCCAATTGCTTGTGCTATGTTAGCCAATACAATTGTTTTTGAGTTATTCAAACATGTTACAGATTCCTCAAATAGGAAGACAAAGAAGCACTTCTTTCTATTAGATTTTGAAACGCTCGAAGGAAATTGGCATCCATTTATGAAGCACCCGCTTATAGCCCCTGAAAATTTTACGATAGAATTAATACAAGACCTTGATGACACTTTAAAACGACATGCAGATCAAAAACATTCAAATGAGCTTTTTCGTTTTTTTGACCAGTTAACCTCAAATAAAGCTGGAATTTTTCACATATGGGATGAACAAGATCTCAAGCAATTACCGTTGTCCCAGTGCTATGTTCAAGTTGCCAATCCCTTATCAGAAGGACCTACTTCCCTCCTCCCTACTATTATTTGTGGCGGATTAACTCATGATGAAGCACGCCGCGTGGCAGGTCTAACTGGAATTGAAACATATGTAACTCAAATGGTTAATTTCCTTATTCCTGATCAAGATGAATTCATTGGAATCGGAGCTGGGGAAACGATGTTAGAAGGTGTGTATCGTGCGCTACAAAACCATTTAACCCACACATTACAAGCGAGGAAGTTAAGTCAAACAGAAGAAATTGTGCCACTACAAGTAACAGAAATTCATGACAACCACTGCCAATTTTATTTACGTGCACTCTCCGTGATACACGGGGAACCAAAGATAGGGATTGGTGAAAATGTACTAGGTTTTCCGGTTGTTTGGGCCCGTATACACAATCAGTGGTATGGTAGCGCAAACCTAAATATAACACTAGCTCTAAGAGACGCATTACAACAAGCACTTCTTCATACACAAAACTACGAAATCCCCTATAACTCTAATATATTATCGGAATCATCTATTCTTTTACACGATGCTGAGTCGTTTAGAATTGAAGTACAAAAAGAAGAACAAATTCCACCATTAGAATCCTTACAACTCGCTTTACAGAATTTAAAGGAACATAATCTTTATCCCTACGTCCTCGACCTAGCAATTGAACCATTTTTAAAAGAAGGATTAGGTGGTGTAGTTGGTGTGGTAATAAAAGAGGAGGTGGACTGATGGAGCGTCAAATACTAATTGTAGGAGATGGCCTACTTGCAAGCTATGTAAATCAGCAATTATCTGGTCACTACTCTATCATTCATCAAAACACACTTGAAGAACCCCTCCCTGAAAACATTAAACTTGCTCTCGTACTACATGATGGTTCTCCTTCCTCTATCCATCATAAAGCTGAAGAAATGTTTCGATCCGCTAACATTCCTTGGCTAAGAGGTTTTACTTCATTTGGCGAAGGGATCATTGGCCCTTATGTTCAGCCACATGCAGCAGGATGTTCTCATTGTGCTGATGCAAGACGGTTTATAGCTGGTTTTGATCAAAAAGAAATGTGGGAGTTACAGCGGCAATACTCCTTAAAAAAGGATGCTGCCGTGCAACGAGATATATGCGCAACGCAAAGTGCATTACTACAAATGTGTCACCTTATTCATGCTGAAACAGAAAAGATAGTAACAAAAGGGGGTACTTCTTTAGCTGAAGAAGTGATTTTACTTAACATGCAAACTCTTCAATGTTCACGTCATTCGTTTCTTCCTGATCCTGTATGTCCGGTGTGTAGCACAATACCTGATGACACTGAAGCTTCTGCTTATCTATCTCTGCAACCGAGCTTTAAAACGAGTACTGAAAGCTACCGATGTCGTTCTATTGAAGATTTAAATACGTTTTTAACGAAAGATTATTTAGATTATCGAACAGGACTTTTGAATGGAAAGATGCAGCATTCCTTATTACCATTCGCTGATGTTATTGTAAATATGCCATTACTTTTTGGTAACGAAGGAGTTGCAGGTCGAACACATTCATTCAGGATAAGCGAGGCAACTGCGATTTTAGAAGGACTAGAGAGATACTGCGGAATGGCCCCTCGCGGGAAGCGGACAAATGTTCATGGCAGCTATCGAGAATTAGAAGATAAAGCCATCAATCCTCTTACAATTGGTGTACATACAGATGAACACTATGAAAAAGAGAATTTTCCATTCAGACCATTTGATCCCGATTATTCTCAAGATTGGGTATGGGGTTATTCTTTATCACAAAACCGACCCATCTTAGTTCCGGAATCAATTGCATATTATAGCCTAGGGCACAGGGACGCTTTTGTTTATGAAACTTCAAACGGCTGTGCAATTGGAGGTAGTTTAGAAGAAGCGATTTTCCATGGCATTTTAGAAATAGTCGAACGCGACGCTTTCTTGCTAACGTGGTATGCACAATTGCCACTCCCCCGCCTTGATCTAGCTTCCGCAGGCGATGTGGAATTACAATTGATGATTGAACGAATGCGGACCATTACAGGTTATGATTTACATGTTTTTGATGCAACGATGGAGCATGGTATTCCAAGTATATGGGCAATTGCAAAAAATACAAAAAAGGGTGGAATGAACCTCGTCTGTGCAGGTGGTGCTCATATAGAACCGCTGCGAGCTGTTAAAAGTGCTATTCATGAATTAGCAGGTATGTTGCTTATACTGGATGAGAAACTTGAAGCAAACAAACAAAAATATGAACAATGTTTACGCGATCCCTATCTCGTTACCCAAATGGAAGATCATAGTATGGTATATGGCTTACCAGAAGCTGAAGAACGCCTTCAATTTTTACTAAATGACAATCGAGCTGTGCGAACATTTAAAGAAATGGATCAGCTAAAAGCGATTGATCGGGATATAACTTCAGACCTTCGCCATCTTCTAGATCTACTACATCACTCAGGGCTTGAGGTAATTGTCATTGACCAAACTGTTCCTCTCATACAGAAAAACGGATTATCTTGTGTGAAAGTATTAATTCCTGGTATGTTGCCAATGACATTTGGTCATCAACTTACTCGTACAACAGGACTCCAAAGAGCACTTACCGTACCAATGCAACTTGGATATACAAGTGAACCACTTACATTAGAACAACTAAATCCACATCCGCATCCATTTCCATAAAGAAACAGTAAAGTAGCGCTTGAATCAGTAGTTTTTCTTCCTCCCCCACCTCTCTTCTTTGCTTTTGCTGATTTTTAATGTGGGGGATTATTGCTTGATAAGGAGGCTTGTTGATGCAACTAGAAACATTTCTACACCATTTACATTTTTCAATTGATGAAGTCATGCCCGAGGACAAGGACATCAACTGGGCTGATGCCCCCCTTCCCTATAAGCTATACCGTAATCTACCTGTCATTCCTCTTTCTCTAGAGGTACCTCTAACATTACGAGATCAAAAGCTATCTAATGAACCTACCATAGAACAAATTGGGCATTGCCTTTGGTATACATTTGGCCTAACTCAATTTTGCCAGCCTTCCCTCGGCTTAGAAGAACAATCAACAACAAATATATACCGAAGATTTATTCCTTCTGGAGGAGCTTTATATCCAAATGAATTATATTTGTATTTAAAAACAATTCATTATCCGCATGGAATTTACCATTATGACGTAGCGCATCATCGTCTCGTATTACTACGTGAAGGGAATTTTGACTCTTATCTCACAGAAGCACTTGGAAATCGCTGCAACCTCTCTTCTTGTTTCGGCACCGCTTTCGTATCAACAATGTTTTGGAAAAACTTCTTTAAATATAATAATTTTTCGTATCGCCTCCAAGGTCTCGATACTGGTGTCCTCGTCGGTCAATTACTAGAAGTCTCTAAGCAATTTGGCTATACATCGGGTGTATATTTTCAATTTCTAGATCGGGCTATCAATCATTTACTTGGACTATGTGAACAAGAAGAAAGTGTGTATGCAGTTATTCCGTTATCTACCCAGCCTACAGAAGAATGGTTTTATCAAAGTAATACAAGTACAAATTTCACTTCTGATGAACTCTTACAACAGCTTCCCGTTTTAGAGCATGAACACTTTGTTCGATCAAAGAACTTTACTGATTACTCTCTCATAACAAGAATGAATGCAGCATCTATGTTAGATTCAACAGACCTATTTCGAACTATAACTGAAGAGACAATCGTTCCACATTACACACAAACTTTGAAACTCCCCATGGTAGAGCCATTATCATATGATTTCGCAACTGTTTGTCAAAAACGTTATTCACCTGATATCGATTTTGTCTTAAGGAAAATAAGCGCTACACAACTAGCTACTTTGCTTCATGAAGCAACCCTTTCCTTTCCTTATCAAAATGATTTAGATGGAGAACATATAAAAACAAAATCGCGATTATCACTGTACGGATGCTTTTATAACGTAGAAGGTGTGCCAAATGGTGCCTATTCCTATGACAGTAATGCTCATGCATTAGAACAAATTCAAGCTGGAGATCTACGTCACCCTTTACAATCCGGTATGACAATGGACAATGTAAATCTCTTTCAAGTACCACTCTGTTTACATGTAATAGGAACTAAAGATTATTTAAAAAACGATTTAGGTTACAGAGGATATCGAATTCAACAAATGGAAGCTGGAATGCTCGTTCAAAAGCTCGTCTTAGCAGCCTCAGCTATGGATATGGGAGGACATCCGCTCTTAGGATTTGATGCAAACTTATGTGACAAACTGTATGAATTTGATACAAAAAGAGAAACGACCCTTATTCAAATTCCAGTTGGTCCTTATCGCCATCGCACTTGGTTAAAAGGATATTTGCATAGCTAAAAACACGCCCTTCGCTCAGTACAATGTGCTAGCAAAGGGCGTGTTTTTTAAAGGGATTAGAATTGCTCAAAGCGAATATACAAATTTAGGTAATTTATATAAAAGGAGAGGTCAGGTTGAGTGTATTACAAAAGTTAATTGAACAAGCTAAAAACCCTAGAGGTTCTATCGGTTCTTCCATGCTTTGTATTATGAATACAGCGCACGTTAGATTAACAAATTGGGCATTACAGAAAATAAATATCCCCAAAGATTCAATCATACTCGATATTGGTTGCGGAGGCGGCCGAACCATACATACACTGTCTAAAATAAATACCTCAGGAAAAATATACGGCATTGATTATTCAGAAAAAGCAGTAGAAAATTCAATAAAATCCAATATAAAAGATGTGAAAAATGAAAAGGTCATTATTCGTAAAGCAAGCGTATCTTCTATTCCTTATCATAATGAGTTTTTCAATCTCATCACGGCCTTTCAAACACATTATTTTTGGCCTGATTTAGAGAATGATATAAAAGAAGTATTTCGAGTTTTAAAACCGAATGGTTCCTTTATGATTGTCGCTGAAACCTTCAAAATCAATTATCATATGCAAAAATTTAAGACAACAGAAGAATTAGTAGACCTTTTCAGTAAAACTGGTTTTCAACATGTGAAATGTTACGAAGAAAAAGGATGCCTTTGTATAGTGGGGAGCAAATCATAGAAAAAGCAGACCTTCTAAGGTCTGATTTTTCTATTAAATTACTTTAAAAATACTTTTAATCTGTCTTGCAAACAACCAATTTTTCGCTCCACAGTTATCATTTAAACTATCCAGCATGATAGAATTCCCATTTGAGAATCTCAACTGTAACGTTGTATTTTTATCATTTGTTTTTAGACTTATATCTGTAATGTCTTCATATTTTAATTTTTCAACTTCAATGTACTCTTCTTTCGTTTGACCAACGACAACATGATCTTGGAAAAAGAAGAAGACTTCCGCTTTTTTCCCAAAACAAAATACATGTTTCGGGTAAATTAATGTAGCGTTATCAACCGCAACACATAATTCCTTTATTTCTTGGACAATTTCTCCAAAGTCCTCCTCATGTCTTGCATTTGATTCCGCAATCCACTCTTCTACTGTTCTCATATTGATCGACATTTCTTATCCTCCTGCATCATTCAGTGCTAACTTGTTTCTATCATATTTTTATGTATGTAAAAAATAAATACTATATGAAAATATAATAGATAAGTACTACATTTTTCAAGGAAAAATATGCTTTCGTGTCTCTTTTGTATAATTGGCTGTTTTCAAAAAAAAATAGCACTTCTATAAGAAGTACTATTCCGCTCGCCGTGCTGCTTGTTGAATCGGATCCCAAACACTGTTATATGGCGGTGCATAACTTAAATCAACATCTTCTAAATCATGAATGCTCATTTTATGAAAGAGTGCCATCGCAATGACATCAATTCGTTTATCGACACCCTCTTCTCCAATTACTTGTCCACCTAATAGTTGCTTTGTATCAGAGCGATATACTAATTTCACATAAAGCGGCGTTGCATTTGGATAATAGCCAGCCATACTTGTTGCCTCTATCTTCACCGTGTTATATGGTATTTTCAACCCACTTGCTTCTTTTTCATTTAAACCTGTTCTTGCTAATGTGAGTCCCATAAATTTAATAATGCCCGTACCAAGCGTTCCTTTAAACGCTCTTCGTGTATCAATCATATTTAGTCCAGCAAGGCGCCCTTGTTTATTCGCAGTAGTACCGAGTGGAATATGATCATGCGTTTCTTTTATGATGTGATAATGCGTTGCACAATCTCCTGCTGCATAGATGTCTTCCACATTCGTTTGCATATATGCATTTACTTCTATCGCCCCTTTTTTGTTCTTGCGAATTTCTGTTCCTGTAAGAAACTCCGTGTTTGGCTGCACACCAACTGATACTAGAACGAGATCCGTCTTATACATTCCTTTATCTGTTTCGACAAATTCAACTTTCTCATTTCCCTTAAATACCTTTACATTTTCATTTGTTACAATTTCAATATTATGCTTTGCTGCTTCTTCATGTATATACGTTGCCATGTCAGCATCATAAATCGTACCGATATGATCATTTCTTTCAATCATTCGCACATTCTTTCCAAGTTCCACAAATGTTTCAGCCATTTCAAGACCAATTGCCCCGCCCCCGATAATTGTTACGTCCTCAACATTCTGTTCCTGTAACGTCTCCAATATTTTATGGGCATCCGGAATTGTTTTTAAAAGATGAATACCTTGCAGATTTTTTCCTTCCCAATCTGGCATAACAGGTCTAACTCCTGTTGCAATCAATAATCGATCATATTTATATTGAAATTTCACTTTTTCCTTTGTATGTATACCATGTACAATTTTGTTTTCAGTATCAATTTTCGTTACTTCATGATGTGTTTTAGCATCAATTCCATACTTATCACGAAATGTCTTAATATCCCGTGCAATTAATTTTTCAGTGGAAGCAATTGCACCACTAATCACGTATGGAAGTCCACACTGCGCATAGGAGTATATTTCACCTTTTTCTAACGTTACGACTTTTGCATCTTTATCATTTCTAACAATTTGCATGGCCGCACTCATGCCAGCAGCGTCTCCACCAATGATTACATAATTCACCAAATCACTCCTTCTTACAGTCTCTATTATTTACATTTTCCAAATTGATCATAAATAAATCCTTTTTCTCTATACGTATCTTATACAAAGTATAATACTTTCTTCCTTTTGTTTACAAATAAACCCCTTTCCTCCAAACATAACAACGTACATCTTTGTATATAGATCCATTTGACTTATACTTTGAAAACAATAGGGCTCTTACCACGTCTACACACAGGTGGACGCTGCTCTCCCCAAAAAAGAGTGGTTTTTTATTATTTTTCCTCTCCTTTGAACGGCTATAGGTAAAATGTCGTGTCTCACAAACTCGATTATTAATATGCTATAACAATCGTAATGGAAAGTAGGTGAAAAAAACGGTGTGTAGTAATTTTCTTATCTCTACTCCTGTTGAACCAAAAGTTGCTCAATCACTTGAACAGGAATTCAGCATTAGCGCAACACTCTACGGTGCACAAGCTTGGTCAGCTGATAGCAGTACCTTTTTTCAAGAAATTTGGAAATCTACCCTATTTGCATCCACATCACAGCCTGACGAGGCTGTCTATCCACTTGGTATCCTTAAAATTATCAACCTCTCTTACGACACAATAACAGTTGTCACATCAGAAGGATTAAGCAGTAAACTCGAGATTACTGTTCCACCGAACTCTGAAGCCATGCTTTCTTCCAGTTCTTTAGCCAATGTCCAAGCTAGCACAACTGGCAGAGCAAGTAGAATCAATTTTCTCTTTCATATCTTTTTTTCTCGCGAACCAGCTAGAGCTCCCCTCATACCATTACAGAAATCATAAAAAGAGAATTTCACCTTTAAATTCTTCTATATTTTTCAACCGGAATCATGTCATCGTTACCATGAAACATAAAAGGATTTGTTACATGAAATGCAACCATATAAATAATAAAGGTACATCACCATGATCCTTGATGTACCTTTCATTTCTATAACAAGGAAATGAATTTCATTTGTCTACTCCTTTGACTTTATAAGTTCAACATTATACGTCTCGATATCATTCAGCCCTCCTGAATAATATGGATTTTCTCGATACCATGACTGTTTTAAAAAGTAGTCCTGCATATCTTTCGTTTGAAAAATATGGCCATGCCGAGCGTATATTTCATTTCTCGCAATCCGCAATTGATCTTTTGTTAAAGCGTTTAGCTCTGCACTTGTTAACTTACGAATATGACTATCAGGAAAGAAAAATCCGTTATATACATACTTTGTTGTTGCTGGTGGCGAAGAGGAAGGTGACTGTTGTTCTTCAGATTTTTTTTGAAACGATAATGTATAGTATTGGTTTGTTGATATATGTTCCACCTTTGTTCGTTCTTTTCCGCTTGCGCCCTCTTTTTCTAAATAAATAGAAACGCTCCCATCAGTAGCTACCGGTCCCCATTTAAATTCTTCCCCTGTGAGAGTCGTAATCGGTTTCTGGTTTACATATAATGTTGCTCCTGTTACATTTGTTTGAATGGTAATGTAGTGCCCTTGTAACGATAGATCAACCGTTACATTATTTTGATTTTGTTTCATAAGCAAAACTTTTTCTTCACGCGCTAGCTTCACATAATCATTTTTAAACTCTGATTGGAACGTTTGAATCCCAGGAAAAAATGGTCCATATTGCTTTTCAAACATTTTATCAGTTGTCTTATCTAACTCTTTCCCATTTACCTTTAACAATGCATCCTTTTCATTCGTAAGGAGCGTTGCATAATACGTTTTTGCTTTCAATTTATATCGATCAAATAGAAAGAGGTATTTTCCATCCTTCGTTAATACAAAATCTACTTTTTCTACATTATTTTCCTTCTTCTTTTGCTGTTGTATAGAAGCTTTTAAATCATGAACATAGGAAGGATATTCTTTTATATACGAAAACAACGGAGCTACACTCTCTTTATCTACTACAAATTGCGGGTCATCTGTTGTAACCATATCAATTAGTTTTTCCGCATCCCTTTCTTGTAACATCGTAATCATTCTATCGATTTGTGCTTCTGCAGAATAATACTTTGCTCCATACATATATGCTCCGCCAAAACTAACAACAAAAAGAATCATAATCCCAATCCATATTATCTTTCCTCGGCTCATTTTCTTTCGTATCTGTGGTTCCTTCTCACTTCCTCTCCGCTCGTGCTCAACTATTCTCGTTCCACAACTTTGACAAAATTGCACGCCATCCATTAATTGTGAACCACATTTTGCACAAACCTTCATCCATTCAGCCACCTTTTCGTTAGAAGTTCGTTATCCCTCTATTTAAGGTATCGACTATTGTTTTGATATAAGACCAATCAATATATATGCGATGATCCATGTACACACAGGATCCATTCCGCTACGATCTAACTTTAATATATGTACGAGGAGACAAAACATGACTACAAGAACCCCATGCTTCTGTCTAGCAACATTTTGACAAAACCCTTTCTATCTATATACAATATGTAAAAGTTTATACACCATAAAAAAATAATAGATTGGACAAAAACTATGGAACTCGCACACACACTTTTTCAAATATTCATTACTAGTTTGGTACAACTATTTTCTTTAATCGGTATCATCATTTTGGTTGGTTTTTTATTAGGATATTTAGAATCTCTTACACGAACATATTGGACGAAAGCTTTTGGTAGAAAAGGATTCCTTTTATCAGCTTGGATTGGCGTTCCTATTCATGAATTAGGACATGCTGTTATGTGTATCTTATTCCGGCATCAAATTGTAGCCATTCAGTTGTTCCCTACGAATACAAATAACGGTTTTCTGGGGTATGTGAAGCATCAATATAATCAAAGAAGCATATATCAAAGAATAGGGAACTTTTTCATCGGAATTGCTCCTATTTTTTCAGGGATGGTCGCCTTGATACTTTTGATGTATTATTTCGTACCACAATCTTATTCAGTATTTATGCATGCTCTTGAAACAAATACTCAAACCGCTTCTATCAATATCGATATACTGCAAAATATTTTATTATCATCCATTCTCTTATTAAAAAGTCTCTTTACAGTTAGCAACTTATTTAATCCTTTGTTTTGGCTTTTTCTTTTTATCGCGATTTGTATCTCTGCACACATCGCCTTAAGCAAACCGGATATAGAAGGTTCGTTAGATGGTGTAATTACTATATTTATCGTTCTTTTCCTCTTCAATACAATAGCAGGGCTGTTTCATTATGATAGTAATCAACTAATAGGGAATGTAGTGAAATACAATATGTATGTACTTGCTTTCTCTAGTATTGCCATACTATTTTCATGTATCGCTGTATGCATCAGCTTTATGTTCTACAAAATGAAAACAGCTAGTTCAAAATGAACTAGCTGTTTTCATTAAGTTTTAGTTATATAATTACACTGCTCCACTGGAACCCGAGCATGTCCCTCTTCGTCTGTACACCAAGACTGCGACTGAAACGCAAGGAAAATCCCAATCCATTGCTGCTTTTTCTCAAAATGGATGAATAGGCCGCCATCTTGCCATGTGCCATCATCTCCCTGCCACTTCTCTACATTCCCTTGATTCATATGAATATCATGTATCCCATTACCAGGTTTAAAATGAAAATATCGATCAGGCACATTATTTTCCGGACCCCATCGTTCTCCAAATGCATAAATAATTGCCTTTTCTTCTATTGCTCGTTTTATATAATATTCTATTTTTTCATTTAAATCATTGTCAGTTCCCGATTTTTCTGGCGGCAAAGGAATCATCTGTTTTGAATCAAATAAATTTCCCCGCACATAATCTAAAGCTACCTTTGGTTCATTATTTTTAATTTCTGTAAATCCAAATGGTAATGTCGGTAAAATCTTAATAGCTTTCGATTTTATATTTTCACTTGCATAATATAGTACTTCTGATGGATAACTCTGCGATTTCACATTCATTGCAACGCGGTAGTCTACTCCTAATTCATCTTGCAAATGAACTTGATAATGAGGTGTTTTCCCTTTTCCAATCATGGATTGTCGTGCTATACCTTTTAGAACGCCGTAGTTTTTTAGTGGCATGGGATCATCTCCTCTTCACAAAATAGAAACACTTGTTCTTTTATAAATTATCCACCAACAAGCAAAAATCCTCCTAAAGCAGAGGATTTCATCAAATATTTTATTGCAATGCATACCACCCGGCAACCTCTACCACCACAATCAACACCGCTCCAAAAATCATAAGCGTCGTCTTCTTTAATAATTCATTCTCACAGTGCGGGATATTACATAAATAGGCCCCAAGTGTAATCCGTGATGGACAAGCAATCGTCGCTACAGATGATGCTGTATTTTGCAGCGTCGTAACATATTGCCACGGAAGCCCTACGTTTTGCGCTGTTTGCATTTGTAGTTTTATAAACATCGCATTCGATCCTGCGTTACTTCCTGTTAAAAAACCACCAATCGCACCAATGAACGGGGCAACAAAAACAAATATCGTTCCAAATGTTTGCCCTGCTGCTTCTGCTAACAATGTGTGCATCCCCGCCGCACCCATTAATTCTGAAATGGCAATGAACATTGTCGTTGTAATCGCAAACGGTATCCACTGCTTTAGTGTTTGCAATAAAGATTGTTTTAGAATAGTAGAAGGAATACGGAAGAACACAATGGTAAATAAGCATGTAACCCCAAGCCAAAATCCAGGTGAATATAATAATGCTAGTTTATAAGAGTACGTTGGTAAATCAAGAATAGCATAAGATTGCAATATATTATGTAATGACGGAATGAGACGAGAAAGCAAAATACAAACTGTTAAAAATAAATAAGGACTTATAATTTTTAAAATAGAAACTTCTCGCTGCGTCGTTGCAGCATGCTCCGATAACAATTCCTTTTCCTGCCTTGCTGATATTTTAATGATAAGGAAGCCAAATGTAATTGTTACAATTGAACTTAAGATCCCAGCTAGTTCAACGCTAACATATGCATTAGAAAGATAGATAGCTACAGAAAATAAGAGAAAAAACCCTACTGCTTCCTTCCATTTCTGTCTTACCGCAGACCACCCACCTACTACATACAAAGAAAATATAATAAAGTACGCGAATATCGGAATGCTAAGTAGTGCTGTACTAGATCCTAAGTTTACTAATGGCATATTGATAAGCTGCGATCCGATAATTGTTCCCGTTGCCATCGCTCCCCATGAACTTGCTAGTAAACCGATAAAGGATAACAAAACTGCTTGAAACGGTTTATAGCCAAGTGAAAGAAAAATAGGAGCTGACACCATAAAACCAATCCCAAATCCACTTACTGATTCAATAAGTGGACAAATCCCAAAACACATTAAGAGCATTTGTAATAATCGATCCCGTGTAACATGCTCTATAAAGCGTGCAACTTGGTCAATGTAACCCATTTTGTTCATGAGGTGAAATAAAAGAATACCAAAAAACAAAACATATCCGACGATAAAACAAATTAAACTGCCTTTAACCGTTGCATGTACAATTTCTCCCATTTGCAGTCGAAACATTGGCGTTAGTAAAACGATTCCACCGCATACAGCATAGGAAATTAATGAAGCTTTAAGCGATGTTTGCTTAAATACAAATAAACAAATAAAGATCATCATAATTGGAATAAGAGCCAACAAAACAGCCATACCATCATCTCATTTCTTATAAAGTACAATTGTAACTATTATATAACAGTTGGCAGAATATTCAATTCATTCGTAACAGTTCTTCAAATTCCTTTATGTGATGCAGTAGTAGACACATAATACTCCTATGTTACCTTGGCGTATATACAATCTAAGTCAAGAAATACCCCTCGTTGTTATTATCTAAATGGTATAATTTAGATAACGGTGTTCCATTTCACAAAAATGAGGAGGGGGCATATGGGAAGAGAAATACAGTTTGATAACGATAGTATGACGCTAAAATTAAATGGAGTAACAGGGTTCTTTGCCCTAAAATTGAAATTGAAAATCCCTTATAATACGATTCAAAATGTATATGTTGACTATTTTGATGCTCCACAATGGATGCTCCGAATGCCTGGAACTTCCATTTCAGCACTTAACATTTTTGAAGGTAGTTTTAAATATGCTGATGAATGGTATTTTCTCTCTTATGAAAACAGAGTACCTCTTGTAATGATCGAACTAGATGGTCATGAAAAATACAAATATGTCTTTTTTGAAATTGATAATCCTACTAACCTAGCTGCTGAGATTAGAAAACGGATAAGAGATTGATTAGAATTGTAATTATGTAAGGGAATGTAGATTTGAACTAAAGTCGCGATGTTTAAAAAAGTGAAGAAGCTTTCCACCTTTAGAAAGGCTGAGCATAAATCAAATTTTCGACTTATCTCTCAGCCTTATCATATCTTTATGCTCATTGAGCCACGGCTTGTTTGTTTCTTTCCATAGCTCTCATGGATTCGTCTACTTTAACCATCATGGAACATTCTACTCTCTTACGGAAGATGTCACAGCTGAAATCGTAGATTCCATTGATGGAGCCGGTTGCGTGCAGTGCGTTGGCAGGGCAACCGCCACTGCAGTAAAGTTTTGCCCAGCAGTCCTGACATTCTGGCTTCGAGTAGCAATTGCTTTCTTTAAATTGACATTGCATCTCTTGTTTTGTAATCCCATCCCAGATGTTTCCCATGCTGTATTCGTTATCCCCGATGAACTGGTGGCAAGGGAAAAGCTCACCCCATGGCGTAACAGCGAGATATTCAGTTCCTGAGCCGCAGCCCGAAATTCTCTTTTGGATGCAAGGGCCTTCTGAAAGGTCAAGCATGTAATGATAGAAAGTGAATCCATTACCTTCTTCCTCACGCTTTATCATTTCCTTAGCAAGAATTTCGTACTGGTTATAAATATCTGGAAGGTCCTCTTCGGTGAGTGCATATGGTTCCCCAGGATTACAGATAACTGGTTCCATCGAGAGCTTGTCGAAACCAAGATCTGCGATATGAAAAATGTCATTGGTGAAGTCAACGTTGTTGTGAGTATAGGTTCCACGCACATAGTATTCTTTATCTCCACGTTTTTTAACGAATTCCAGGAATTTCGGAACGATATAATCGTAACTTCCCTTTCCAGTTACTGTTTTACGAAGGTGATCATGGACTTCTTTTCTTCCATCAAGACTCAATACGACGTTGTACATTTCTTTATTCAAAAAATCAGTGACTTCATCGTTTAGCAACATACCATTTGTAGTAAAGGTGAAGCGTATCGTTTTTTTGTACTCTTTTTCTTTACTTCTTGCGTAAGCAACAATCTGTTTTACAACTTTCCAGGCCATAAGCGGCTCTCCGCCAAAGAAGTCGATGTCGAGGTTTCTGTGGTGACCGGAGTTTTCCAATAGGTAATCAATTGCTCTTTTACCAACCTCATAACTCATAATCGCTCTACTTCCATTGTATTTCCCTTGGCTGGCGAAGCAATATTCGCATGATAAGTTACATGTATGTGCAACATTGAGACAAAGAGCCTTTACATAAGTTTGGCGATTTGTTAAATCAATTGAGAGGCTCTTATATTCATCCTCAGTAAAGAGTTGCCCATCATTTTTTAGCTCTTCGATATCTGCAATGGTTTCCCGAATGTCCTTCTCAGAGATATCGGAATCATGTACGTATTTTTCTAACATCATTGTTATGATTTCTTCTGCAGCAGTAGTCTCATACAGCGCGATGATTTCATAAGCGAGGTCGTCAACAACATGTACTGATCCACTGTAAGTATCGAGTACAATGTTGTACCCGTTTAGTTTATATTGATGAATCATGATTAATAATCAAACTCCTTTTATCTATAAAGTAACACTTCCGTTAATGGAGCCTTTACTTCTTGTTCATATGGGATAAAAATGACCGCCCATCCGGAAAGCAGTTGGGCGGTATCTTTCTTCTTTTCTATCTGTTCATTGTGTTCTCACATTTTTGATTTGCAACTCCGCAAGACGTCTTGCAAGCTGATTGGCAAGATGTTTGGCATGCACCACATCCGCCATGTTTTACTGTATCTGTCAGTTTACGAGTACTTAGTGTTACGATTCTTTTCATAACGTATCACTCCTTTTAAAGAATATTTTTAAGAAACACTTTCAACTTTTGTGAATGTTTTCACATTCAAAACTACAATTTGTGAATAATTTCACATTAATCCCAGAAATAATTTTAACAACACCTATGGTTTACGTCAATCATTCGTGTTACGGAAATTCCACTCGATTGTGCGTATATTTTGATAAAGATTGTCTGCTTCTAATGAAAGTCCCTCATTGTTCAGCTGTTTGATTCATGTGTTTTCATACATAACAAACACCTTTATTTCCTAATAAAATAGAGGCCCCTTAACAGGTAGCCTCTTCTTATTATTTCACTGTAGCGATTAACTCACAAATTTCATTCTGCTTTCCTGTTTCTAATAACTCAATTACCTTACTCCCAACAACAACTCCATCACATACAGTAATCATTTCCTCTATGTGCTCAGCCTTCGATATGCCAAATCCAGCAACTACTGGAATATTTACATGCGCTTTTACTTTTTCTAGGTAACTATGAATTTCTTGCTTAAAGTCACGTCTAACCCCAGTGACCCCCGCTACCGTTACCGCATAAACAAACCCTTGCGATTCCCTCGTAATCTTTTCAATCCGTTCAACTGGACTCGTTACTGTAATAAGTGGAATTAAAGCAATATTCGCATCACGAAGAAGTGGTGCAATGATATCTTGTTCTTCATATGGCAGGTCTGGAACGATAATTCCATCTACTCCAGCTTCAAGACAGCTTCTGATAAACCGTTCTTTTCCAAATGCTAAAATCGGGTTTAGATAGGTCATAAGTACAAATGGAATATTTACTTCCTGCCTTACTTCCGCTAATGCCTGAAAGATTCCACCGAGCGTTGTGCCATTATCTAATGCTCGTTTTCCTGCTCTTTGGATTGTTGGTCCATCTGCAACTGGATCAGAAAAAGGGATACCAATTTCAACAATGCTCGCTCCTGCTTCATCTAAGAAGCGAATTTGTTCCTTTAATGTTTCTAAGCCACCATCTCCCCCCATTACATATGGGATAAATGCTTTTTTTCCATTTTGAAACGCTGCCGTAATTCTTTCTACTCCCATCATTTACACCTCTTCCATATAACGTTTTATACTTTCAACATCTTTATCACCGCGGCCCGATAAACAAATGACAAGTCCTTCACCTTGCTTCATCGTAGGCGCCAGTTTAAGTGCGTACGCTACAGCATGTGAGCTTTCTAACGCAGGAATAATTCCTTCTTTTTTCGTTAGTAACTGGAATGCAGCCAGCGCTTCTTCATCTGTAATTGAGTTGTAAGAGACACGGCCAATATCTTTTAGCAGACTATGTTCTGGCCCAACTCCTGGATAATCTAGCCCTGCTGAAATAGAATGTGCTTCCTGAATTTGTCCTTCTTCATTTTGTAGGAGATACATCATCGAACCATGAAGGACGCCAACGCTTCCTTTCGTTAGTGTTGCTGCATGCTTTTCTGTATGAACGCCTTTCCCTGCTGCTTCTACGCCGTAAAGAGCAACTTCTTCATCGTGTACAAATGGATAGAACATCCCCATCGCATTACTTCCCCCGCCAATGCAAGCCACAACTGCTTCTGGTAATTTCCCTTCAAGCGCTGCATATTGCTTCTTCGTTTCTTTCCCAATTACACTTTGAAAATCACGTACAATTTGCGGGAACGGATGCGGTCCAAGAACAGATCCCATTACGTAGTGCGTATCGTGCACGTGTGCAACCCAGTAGCGAAGCGCTTCGTTTACTGCATCTTTTAGCGTTCCACTACCCGCTGCAACACTTTCAACTTTTGCTCCTAATAGTTCCATTCTGAAGACGTTTAACTTTTGGCGTTTTACATCTTCTTCTCCCATGAAAATGACGCACTCTAAACCGAGTAATGCGCATACCGTCGCCGTTGCAACTCCGTGTTGTCCAGCTCCTGTCTCAGCTACAACCTTTTTCTTACCCATTCGTACTGCAAGAAGCGCTTGCCCAATTGTATTGTTAATTTTGTGAGCTCCTGTATGATTTAAATCTTCACGCTTTAAATAAATTTTCGCCCCGCCGCAATACTTTGTCAGGTTCTCTGCAAAATAAAGCGGTGTTTCCCTTCCAACGTACGTTTGTAAATAATGCTCCAATTCTTGCTGAAAGGTTTCATCTTGCATCGCTTCTTTATACGCTTCTTCTAATTCTAAAACGGACTGCATGAGCGTTTCTGGAACGTAACGTCCTCCATATATACCGTAATGACCTTTTTCATCTGGATATGCATACTTCATACCTAACACTCCTTCGCTTTTCTAATAAATTGTTTTATTTTCTCAAGATCTTTCCTGCCATCTGTTTCTACTCCGCTGCTGACATCTACCATATACGGCTTAACAATTTCAATCGCTTCTTTAATGTTTTCAATGTGTAATCCACCAGCTAGAATGCACTTTTTGCGAATTTCATCTGGCATATCATCTAGTAACTGCCAAGAAAATGTTTTGCCATTTCCGCCATGAAACTTTTCTTTCGGACTATCAAATAAGAGAAAATCAGCTTCATAGTCTGGTGAGTGCTCTATATCTTCACTCGAACGTACACCAATCGCTTTTATAGACGGAATATTCAATCTTTTAACATGATGATTCCCTTCATCCCCATGTAGTTGTACATGCGTTAAGCCACAATCATTTGCGATTTCCCGGATGACTTCTACCGATTCATTTACAAACACACCCACTTTCATTACATCAACTGGAAGCTCATCAATAATCTGTTTTGCTCTTTCAGGTGTAATTTCCCTTTTGCTTTTCGCAAATACAAATCCAATAGCATCTGCGCCGTATTCACAAGCTACTTTTGCTGTTTCTACATCGGTAATGCCGCAAATCTTCACTTTCATGTTGTCACCTTCAGCGATTGGAAAAAGTCTCCGACGGAAGGTACAGTCATCAGCGCTTCCCCAACAAGAATACCCTTTGCCCCGGCCTTCTTCACACGCATGATATCTTCTTCCGTATGAATTCCACTCTCACTAATCCAAAGTATATTTTCCTCATTTAGTCGTTTTCCTAGATTTTCAGTTGTGCTGAGATCTACTTCAAATGTTTTCAAATTACGATTGTTTATTCCAATCACATGAGGGTTTAGTTCTAGTTCTAGCGCTATCTCTAACTCTGCCTCATTGTGTACTTCTACAATTACTTCTAATCCGAGCTCTTGTACATATGCATATAATTCTTGTAACTTTTGCTTCGGCAAGGCAGCAACGATAAGTAAAATGAGATCCGCTCCAGCATCATACGCCCGATCAATTTGAATCGTATCGATGATAAAGTCTTTACATAGAAGCGGAATATTACTATTTGATCGTGCCGTTTCTAAATCGTGAAAAGATCCTTTAAAAAACTGACCATCCGTTAAAACAGAGACAGCTCCGGCACCACACTCTTCATACGTTTTTACTTGTTTCGTTACGTCTACATGTAAATTAATATCCCCTTTAGATGGTGAAGCTCGCTTCACTTCAGCAATGACTGTGAATTTCTGCAACGCTTCTACAAGGGAGTGTGACTTCCGTTTTTTCTTCACCGGTGTATATGTTTCGCGCAGCACTCCTACTTCTTTTTTCTTCTGCTCAACAATCTTATCTAAAATTGTTTCCATTTAGTTCACCTTCTCTAATCTTTTATTACTAGCTGCAATTAATTCATTTAATTTCGCTAGTGCTTTTCCCGAATCTATACTTTGAGCCGCAATATGAATCCCTTCTTCAATTGTCTCTGCTTTTCCATTTGCAAAAAGGGCTAGACCTGCATTTAATAACACCGTATCACGATATACACTCTTTTTTCCTTGTAGTACCCCGAATGTAATATTGGCATTTTCTTTTGCATCTCCGCCTCTAATCTCTTCATTTTTCACACGAGAAAACCCATATTCTTCTGGCGTAATACTTGCTTCTATAATCTTATTATCTTTTAAAATCACCACATGATTTTCTCCTTGCAGAGATGCTTCATCTAAAAATCCGTTCCCATTTACAACAAGCGCTTGTTTTCTACCGAGCTTTTGCAATACCTCTGCTACAGGCATGAGCATATCTCGTTTGTATATGCCAACAAACTGTGTTTCTAAATCAATCGGATTTGTAAGCGGACCGATTAAATTAAAAACGGTCGGTACATTTAGCTCTTTTCTTATTTTCATAATGCGCTTAAGTGCTGGATGCATCGCTGGTGCAAATAGAAAAGCTATGCCTACTTTTTCTAATAAATAGTCAATTTCTCTTGGCGTACATGCAATATTGACACCGAGTTCTTCTAATAGATCCGCACTCCCTGTTTTACTAGAAACAGCGCGATTCCCATGCTTTGCCACCTTTACACCAGCACCGGCAAGTACGAAAGCAGATGTTGTACTAATGTTGAATGTTTGTGCACCGTCTCCGCCTGTTCCGCAATTATCCATTGCTCCTTTTATATGACTTGCAAATGGTAATGCCTTTTCCCGAAGAGCACGAACGAGACCATATATTTCATCCGCTGTTTCACCCTTTGCCTTTAACAATGCTAAAAAAGCAGCAATTTCACTTTCTAATATATCTTCACTTAAGAGTGCAAGGCCTGCTTCATACATTTCCTGTTCCGTTAAGTTCTGTCTTTCTACTAATTTTCGCAGATAACTGTTCATACTCGCTCCTCCTCTTTCACATTAGATAAAAATGCACGCATTAATTTCCCGCCCTCTTCCGTCGCAATTGATTCCGGGTGAAACTGTAATCCAAAGAGTGGATAATAGTTATGGCAAACTGCCATGACTTCCCCATCATCCATCGCTGTTGCTAGTACATCGAAACACTTTGGAATCGTATGCTTCGCTGCCACGAGTGAATGATAGCGCATCGCAGTTAACGGCTGCGCGACATATGAAAATATCGATGTGCCATTATGTTTTACCCGTGATGTTTTCCCATGTTTTATATGTTCTGCCCTTACAATTTCCCCACCAAATGCCGAAATAATTGCTTGGTGTCCAAGACAAATGCCAAGAATCGGAATTTGTTTATAAAAATGCCTGATTACTTCGATGCAAATCCCTGCATCTTCTGGTTTTCCAGGTCCTGGCGACAGAATAATTGCTTTTGGTTTCATTTCTTCAAGTTCTTGAACCGTCACTTTATCATTTCGCAGTACCACTATCTCTTTGTAATACGCCCCCAACAATTGATACAAGTTATAAGTGAACGAATCATAATTATCGATGAGTACAATCATTTCATTACCTCCAAAAGTGCTTTCGCTTTATTCAATGTCTCCTCATATTCAGCAATTGGATCTGAATCATAGACAATACCAGCTCCCGCCTGCACATATGCTTTCTTATCTTTTACAACCATTGTGCGAATCGCAAGCGCCATATCAAGGTTTCCAGAAAAAGCTATATATCCTACTGCTCCGGCATATACATTTCTTTTTTCCTTTTCTAATCTATTTATAATTTCCATCGCTCTAATTTTCGGGGCACCGGATACAGTGCCAGCTGGCAAACAATAAGCTAATGCGTCAAAACAACCCATTTGTTTTTTTAATATTCCGGAAACTTCCGATACAATATGCATAACGTGCGAGTACTTCTCTACTTCCATATACTTATCTAATCTAACAGAACCGACTTCACTCACTCGCCCGATATCATTTCTCCCTAAATCTACAAGCATCATATGTTCAGCACGCTCTTTCTCATTTGCTAACAACTCTTTCGCTATCTCTTCATCCTCACCTTTTGTTTTTCCACGTGGTCTTGTTCCTGCAATCGGATTTGTCATCACCTTATCATTTCGTACAGACAGTAAGCTTTCTGGTGAAGAACCAAGCACAACATAATCTTTGAAATCAATATAAAACATATATGGTGATGGATTTGCAATACGAAGTTTGCGATATAATGCAAATGAATTGCCTATAAATTCACTTTGCAGACGCTGAGACAATACAACTTGAAAAATATCACCAGCTCGAATGTATTCTTTTGCCTTTTCTACCATTTCGCAAAACTTTTCTTCCGTTATAGAAGAAGTAAAGGATAAAGAAGACTGCATTTCTGTTACTTGTTCTTCTTCTCCATGTAACACATTTTGTTTATATACCTGCAATCTCTCATACACTTCTTCAAAAGAGTCTGTATCGTCTTCTCTGTATACATATACAAACGATAATTTCTGACGTAAATGATCGTATACAACAAACTCGCGGTATAGCAATACATGAACCTCTGGAATATTTATCGGATCAAACAGTTCTTCTCCAATATCTTCATATTGCCGAATCACATCATAACCAATATATCCAACTGCTCCTCCGCAAAATGGAAATGGACTTTCCACCTCCGATGGCGCAAGTATCTTTTTCAATGCTTGCAATACGTTTTCTTCTATCTGTTCACTCCTACCATTTATCGTAATCTCTACCGCTGTGCCACTACTTTTGATTTCTCCGTATGGATTACATCCTAAATAGGAATAACGTCCCTTATCTTGATGAAGCTGTGAGCTCTCGAGTAAAAATTTTTTCTCACCTTTCATCCGGCGATATAAAGCAATCGGTGTCACACTATCTCCTTCTTCTTCATCAATGACCAAAAATGTCTTTCCTTGCTTCTGTTGAAATTGTTCTTTCGTTATCATGGCTGCCACCTCACTATTTAAAATAAAAAAGTCCCCTGCATATCGGAATATGCAGAGGACGATAAATTTACCGCGGTACCACCTCGTTTGGATGCAAAAGCATCCCTCTTTATTCAGGTACAAATATATACCTTATCCTTGTAACGGCGGAACCCGGGTTGCCTACTTCTTTCGGTTCAGCATACCTCTCGTAAGCCCATTCTGTATATGGTACCGCACCGGGCTCCCACCTATCCCCGGCTCTCTGGAACGTCTCCAATATACGTACTCTTCTTACTTAAACGATTTAGTTTATTTAGTTCATTTATTTTTATACAGGATATTCAAAAAGTCCGTTAAAGATAGCTTTCGCATTTCTTCGCCTGCGTCGCCAGTCTGGTACTCATGTAGTTCTATCTACACTCCGTATCCTCCTTTTTGAACAAATATTTATACACAAAAAGGGAGTACTCATCCTATAAAAAGGACGGGTACTCCCGTGGTGCCACCTTAATTCGTTACACATGTAACGCACTTTGCCGTATCAAAAGTTAATACGTGTCTCTTGTATCGATGAGATCATGTCGCCAAAGCCTACTTCTTTCGGTTCGGTTTGGAAGCTCCGAAGGCCATTCCATATTAATTCCATACTGATTCGCACCAACCATCAGCTCTCTGACATGTTCATAATACGTACTCTTCTTCATCAACGCTTGCATTTTTTTAAGTTGCATTCATTATATTCTCTACTTTTCCGAAAAGTCAACGCTTTTCAAAAAAAAAATATTTTTTCTTCATTCAATATTATATTGACAAAACAACCCGTTTTTATGTAAATATAATAAATACTCTATTAAAATCAAAGTTTTTTGTCAGAAAATTATATATTCGAAAAATAAACCAATGTCAAAAAACGCTTACATTTCAGAAAATTCGTATTTGTATATGGATTTTCTGAAATAATCATGATAGATTATAAATATGCAAAATTCATCAAAAGATATTACAAAAGGAAGGGGAACTACATGAGTACGCAGATGTTAATTTTAACTTCTATCTCTATCTACATGCTCGGGATGCTAGTCATTGGCTATTTTGCCTATAAACAGACATCCAACTTAACAGATTATATGCTTGGCGGGCGTACACTAGGCCCCGCAGTAACAGCATTAAGTGCTGGAGCAGCCGATATGAGCGGCTGGCTGTTAATGGGATTACCCGGTGCTATGTTTAGCGTTGGATTAAGTAGTAGCTGGATTGCGATTGGCCTTACACTTGGCGCATACGCAAACTGGATCTATGTCGCTCCTCGCTTACGTACCTACTCAGAAATTGCTAACAACTCTATTACTATTCCAGAATTTTTAGAGCATCGTTTCCATGATGCATCTCATATGCTACGCCTTGTTTCTGGACTTGTTATTATGATCTTTTTCACATTTTATGTAGCTTCAGGATTCGTCTCAGGTGCGGTATTATTCGAAAATTCATTTGGACTAAATTATCATGTTGGATTACTTATTGTTGGAAGCGTTGTTGTAGCTTACACATTATTCGGCGGTTTCTTAGCTGTAAGTTGGACAGACTTCGTTCAAGGAATCATCATGGTGGTTGCTCTTATCCTTGTTCCGCTCGTAACAATTATGAATGTAAATGGCCTTGGACCAGCATTTGATACAATTAAATCTATTGACCCAGCACTATTAGATATTTTTAAAGGAACATCCGTATTAGGTATTATTTCATTATTCGCCTGGGGTCTTGGTTATGCTGGACAACCTCATATTATCGTACGCTTTATGGCTATTTCATCTGTAAAAGAAATTAAAAGCGCACGCCGAATTGGTATGAGCTGGATGATTTTCTCTGTAGTGGGAGCTATGTTTACTGGTCTTATCGGTATCGCTTACTATTCAAAAGCAGGATTAAAGCTCTCTGACCCAGAAACAATTTTCGTTGAACTAGGTAATATTTTATTCCATCCATTAATTACTGGATTTTTATTAGCAGCTATTTTAGCAGCTATTATGAGTACAATCTCTTCTCAGCTTCTTGTTACATCAAGTGCGGTAACGGAAGACATATATAGAACATTCTTTAAACGTTCTGCATCTGATCGTGAGCTTGTATTTGTTGGTCGTATGGCCGTTCTTGTTATTGCACTTATTGGTTGTGGATTAGCATTTAAACAAAACGACACAATCTTAGCGCTTGTTGGCTATGCTTGGGCTGGCTTCGGTTCTTCATTTGGTCCTGTCGTTTTACTAAGCTTATACTGGAAACGTATGACAAAATGGGGCGCGTTAGCTGGAATGATCGCTGGTGCTGCAACTGTTATCACGTGGACACAATTTAAGTTTTTAAAAGATTTCCTATATGAAATGATTCCAGGTTTCACAGCAAGCTTACTAGCAATTGTTATTGTTAGTTTACTAACAAAACCTTCAAAAGAAGTTGAAAAGCAGTTTGAGGAATTTGAAAAAACTGCATAATATTTTTTAGAATAGAGAACCTCCACTTTCATCATAAAAGTGGAGGTTCTTTTTTTTATGTACCTTTCGACAATTTTTTCTTTGAAATTAACAATTTCTTTATGTTTCGTTAAATTAACTATAACACTACTTCGTTATAGTATTAGTATCAGCACTTATACAGAGAGGAGACTTCGAAATGATGGCATCAATAAGAAACCAAAATCAAAAAAATTTTTCACCTATCACAAATACTTCTTGCCCAAACATACAATCAAAACCTCGAATTTCACTTGCTCCTTCTGTTGTATCTGTAATTGGTGTGCATATACAAAAAAACAAACTAAAAATAAAAGTAGGACAAAGCGCTGAATTATCTGCCTCTGTTCTCCCAATTCAAGCAACAAATCAAGAACTTATTTGGACAAATATGAATCATGACGTTATAACAATTCATACAGATGACGACAATGCCATCATAACGGGAAAGAACCCTGGGCGAGCTATCGTGATCGTAACAACTGCCGAAGGGAAATTTCGAGATTTATGCGTCGTTTATGTTCATCCTTTTATAACAAATCCAAAATAAAATCCCTTGCTTTGTTAAGCAAGGGATTTTATTTATCCTTGTGACTTAAAATGATCATGGGCCTTTTCTGCTAACATTTTACGTTCCTCTGGCTTTTGGAGATACTCTATAACTGTCTCCGCAATCTTTTCATGAGGGACAAAAACAATTCCTGGCCACTCTGCTTCATCATCAGGATTACTAGTTTCAGAGATAATGAATTTATGATTCGTGACAGCGTAAGAAATCCTCGGCGTTTCAAGAATACCCGTTAAATAGTAGTGTAGATTTAAAACAATTTTGGATCTCGCGATAAGTTCATTTCTGAGAATTCCCCATACATTGCTATTAAAAATAATATTTAAATCTGGTGCAAGCTTTTTTAACTGATCAAAAATTGCATTACGGCGCTTATTCATAGCACCGATAAATAATACATCAATGTCCTCAGAGATAGGCTTTATAAAAGTATCTGTTTTAATCTTTAAAGTAGGAGCATAATTCATTTTGACATGTTTCACTTCTTTTCCTAATTCTTTCTTTTTCAACCAAGCAATATTTTGAGAACTGTAATCCCAAATTATCCTATTCCTCAATATATTGCGATAAATAATATTATCATAAGGGCATCCATCAGATAGCTGTTCTAAATTATAAATAATCGCATCTTCTGGAATCTCAACAGGAGTATGGGCATATGAATGTGCACCAAAAACTATTGTATTATTCGCGTTTGTTAATAGTGTTTCTGATATAATCACCGTTTTCCCCTGCTGTTCTAATTTCCATTTTAAAGCCCTGGCAACATCAATAAAACTTATATATGTATATGGCCATATGTAAAGACAATAGTCATAAGATTCGTTGAAATACGCTTCAAATGCTTTTACATTATTTTGATAAAGAACTACTTCAGGATGCTCAGCTAGAAGTTTATCAGCATATTTTTTCCCAATCTTATGCAATCCCGCATAGTACGCTGATATACATTTTTTCAGCTCAACAGCCTCTCTTTGACTCGGTGAGAGATCCATTTCAAGAAGGAGACCTGCAATCAAAAAGGCTTTTAGATGATCTCGATCATAGTAATATTCCAATGCAGGTAACAGCTCATTGGGTGTACCACCATGTACTGAAGCTCCTAGTTCAACGGCCCATCTAATTAATTCCATTTTCTTTCCGCTCTCCCCTCTGAGAACAAATTATATAATTTTCCATTTTCCACATAAAAACTAATTTCATTCCTTTTACTATTTATGAAAATTCCGTTTTAGTTATTCTGCTTTTCATATAATTCATATACATATCCACTTCACATCCTATATAGCCAGCAAATCTTAAATTTCAGCATCAAAATATAAAGTGAACCTTTAATCAGTGGGAAGTCTTCATCCTTGCCTCTCTTCCTCGTTTTCCGCTGTATCTTGAGGGAATAAAAATAAGAGTGGCTCTTGAGACCACTCTTATCACTTGTTCATTATATGATATTCCACTTCAATTTGCGGATGAATGCTTTTTAACAAAGAAACAAATTGTTGCTTATCTTTCGGTGAGACAAGCCCTCCTTGAAACTGAGAACCATAAAGTATTTCCAGTCTATCAAAGGACAATGCCGGAGCTGCTAGTGGATTTTTTGTTCTTGAAATTTTCCTTATATCCTTAATTGAAATTCTTTTTTTCATCGGCCCATATCGAATAATAATTTGTTCATCTTCTACCTTATTCCCTGTTGTAAACCAGCTCCAAATGAGAAGAATTGCAAGAGGAATGGTGAAAAATAGAAGAAAATAATCCCTGCCTGCAAGAAATGGAGCAAAACAGGCAGCGACCCCCGCCAAATAAATTGAATATATCCATGCATCTTTTTTGTAAATGTAACGATTTTATTTGTAAGTAAACAATTTTATTATTACTCAACAAAAGGGATACCCTCACTCGTTTTCTCTCTTTGACTCCACTGGGCATGCGGCTAAAAAAGGAACGGATCCTCTCTCCCACCCAAAAAGAAAGGTTTTTTATCAGTTTTTCAATTTATATAGAAAAAGCTGTTAGGATCGCCCCTAACAGCCTACTAATTATCTATACATACACTACAGCTCTTGCGTAAATGCTACACTTTGCACCGGCTCTTTTTGCGTACGTTTTTGCTGCTGCAGCAAGAAAATAGACACACCGCATAATACGAGAACACTACCAATCACTTGCATCACATTTAACTTCTCACCAAGCAAGAAAAAGGCAAGTATAGACGCACCAACAGGCTCGCCTAAAATACTCATTGAAATCGTTGTGGCATTCACATAATTTAATAACCAGTTATTAATCATATGTGAAGCAGTTGGTACAATCGCAAGCAAAATGAAAATCCACCAATCCCATGTGGAATATCCTGTAAATGGCACACTCATGATTACATTATAAATAGCTATAAATAGCCCCGCAAATGCAAACACGGCAAAGCTATAAATCCAGTGTGAAACTTTTTTTACAGTTGTTTGCCCAATAAATAAATAACCAACAACTGCAATTACGCTTAAAAAGGATAAAATGTCTCCTATCACCGCTTGCTCACTTAATCCTAAATCTCCCCATCCAATACACATTACACCTAAGATAGCAATCCCCATTGTGGCAATCGCTGAAGAAGTCGTTCTTTCTTTAAACAGAAAAAAACCTCCAACTAGCGATACGATGGGCTGGAGCGCTAAAATAATCGTTGAACTTGCTACAGTTGTAAACTTTAAAGATGCGAACCATAAAAGGAAATGCAGTGCTAAAAAGAATCCAGATCCTATTAAAAAACACCAATCTCGCGCTTGAATTCTGCGAAACTCTTTACGCTTTTTCCAAACGATTGGAAGCATAAGGATTACAATAATCCATAATCGATACATACTTAAAATTGAAGATGGCGCCGAGGACATCTTTACGAAAACTGCTGCAAATGAAATGGCTATAATAGAAACTGCTAACGGTAGTGCGATTGATTTTTCTTGTTTCAAAGTTGTTTTGCCCCTCTCCTGTAAAAATCCCCACCTCATTATATATAAATCCAATTTAATCTTTCAACATATAAACCTTTGTTATGAAAAACAAAAAAGAACCTGCACTTACTGTCTCGCCTTGTTTTCACTTAGGATGTGGGCTGAATCACTTCTATCCATCGCCGCCCCCTCTCTCCCATCTAAAAAAGAAAGCTTTTACCTCAACCTTTCTTCCATCATATGAATACTATTTTTTTAGATTCTTCATACTACTATGGTAAAATATAAAATGAGAAGCACAGGTAGTAAATATATCCTTTCATTTTGACTATCTGCGCTACCCTCACAAAGCAACTACAGCATATTTTTTATTTAGGGGGATCACACATGAGTCAAGCAATCGGGAGAATAGAAGAACTTTCATTTTACAGTACATCACTTCAAGAAGAGATTACACTTCTCGTCTATTTACCAGCTAATTATACACCGCTGCACAAACACACCGTTGTAATTGCACAGGACGGAAGAGATTATTTCCAGCTTGGTAAAGCGCACCGCGTAATTGAGCATCTTCGTGAAAATGAAGAAATTGACCGAACAATTATTGTCGGTATTCCATATAAAAATGTGCACGATCGTAAAGAAAAATACTTTCCAAACGATGTGAAAAATAGCGCATACATTCGTTTCCTAGCTCACGAACTCGTTCCATATATTGATGAAAACTATCCAACTTATCAAATGGGAAAAGGTCGCGTATTAATTGGCGATTCCCTTGGCGGTACAGTGTCCTTTATGACATCACTTATGTATCCGCATACATTTGGTAAAGTTGTTATGCAGTCCCCATTTGTTGATGAAACCGTACTGAGCCTTGCAAAAGATTTTACAGAGCCACAAGCATTAGAAATTTATCATGTAATTGGGACAGAAGAAACTGCTGTGAAAAGAACGGATGGGCAAATTTCTGATTTTGTAGAGCCAAATCGCGAATTACATGCCTTGCTTACAGAGAAAAATTTCACAACGCATTACGAAGAATTTGAGGGAAATCATACATGGAAATATTGGCAAAATGATTTACCAAAAGCATTTTCTTACATTCTATCAATGAAATAATAGGGAGCAGTGTTCAGAATTATTTGATATAATAGAAAAAGAGATTTATTTTTCTCAAAATCTAACTAGACTTACAAAGGGAGGAATTGAAAGATGAAACTAGGCATTGTAATTTTCCCATCAAAAATGATTCAAGATAAAGCGAACGGATTGCGTAAGCGTTATGATCCGCATTATGCATTAGTTCCACCACATATCACATTAAAAGCACCCTTTGAGGCACCAGATGAGCAATTAGAAGCAATTGTACAAGAACTGCATACAATCGCAAACAAAACAAATCCGTTTACCCTTCATGTTGGAAAGGTAAGCTCATTCGCACCCGTTAATAATGTTCTTTATTTCAAAGTAGAAAAAACACCTGAACTTACATTGTTAAATGAAGAAATGCATAAAGGATTCTTCACACAAGAGCGTGAATATGCATTCGTACCACATTTAACAATTGGACAAAATTTATCAGATGCAGAGCATGCTGATGTATTAGGTCGCTTACGTATGAAAGACTTTTATTACGAGCAACCAATCGACCGTTTCCACCTTCTATATCAATTAGAAAATGAAACATGGACAGTATATGAAACATTCCATATTGGAAAGGGGAACAACTAATTTGCAAGCACAAATCGTACAAACAGATCAGCAGCTAAGAGACGCATTCTCTGTACGCAAACAAGTCTTTGTTGAAGAACAACATGTGTCTGCTGAAGAAGAATACGATGAATTTGAAGAAACTTCTAAACACATCGTTATATATGATGAGGATATTCCAGTTGGGGCAGGTCGCTTTCGCATCGTTGATGACATCGGGAAAATGGAACGGATATGCGTTCTCGCTTCCCATCGCAAAAAGGGTGTCGGAAAAATCATTATGGACTCGCTCGAAGCATATGCGAAAGAAGAATCGCTACCAAAATTGAAACTTCATGCGCAAACACAAGCGGAACCTTTTTATAAGAAGCTCGGATATGAAACTGTTTCTGATGTATTTATAGAAGCAGATATACCACATGTTGTTATGATAAAAGAAATTTAATCTAATGAAAAAAGCCTTAGCCTATATGAAGTGACTCCTAAAAGTTAGACACGGTT
>NZ_NUOT01000104.1 GCF_002584535.1 Bacillus cereus | reverse complement strand
ACCATATAATATGAAGCAAACGTTATCTAGTTTTGAGAGAACATAAAAAAACTTGTTGACATTTTAAATGAATCAAGTATAATAATGATTGTCTCAAATGAATAAAGTCTGGTAATGATGGCAGAGAGGTCACACCCGTTCCCATACCGAACACGGAAGTTAAGCTCTCTAGCGCCGATGGTAGTTGGGGCCTTGCCCCTGTGAGAGTAGGACGTTGCCAGGCAAATGGAGGATTAGCTCAGCTGGGAGAGCACCTGCCTTACAAGCAGGGGGTCGGCGGTTCGATCCCGTCATCCTCCACCATAT
>NZ_NUOT01000103.1 GCF_002584535.1 Bacillus cereus | reverse complement strand
GAGTAGGACGTTGCCAGGCTGATATTATTCCGCAGTAGCTCAGTGGTAGAGCTATCGGCTGTTAACCGATCGGTCGTAGGTTCGAGTCCTACCTGCGGAGCCATTATGCTTCCATAGCTCAGCTGGTAGAGCACTTCCATGGTAAGGAAGAGGTCACCGGTTCAAGCCCGGTTGGAAGCTTGCGAACAGTATTACAACTTTTTGGCCCGTTGGTCAAGTGG
>NZ_NUOT01000102.1 GCF_002584535.1 Bacillus cereus | reverse complement strand
GGAACGACTACTTGGACATGGGCTGAGATATGGGCAAGTAAATGGAATGGAGTAGCTTTTAGCGATTTTACGACTCGTGGAGTTTTTGAAGCGCGTGTAAAAGTTGTTGATGCCGCTTTTGATGATGTAAGAAGGACAGCGGATCGTGTGAATGCTGATTCCGTTTCTCGTGATACCAATTTAAGTAACATCCTTGACAGAGTAAATGCTGAATCGGTTGATCGCGATAGTGGTCTACGGAGGTCTTTAGATACATTTGCTGATGAGACACGTAGCAAAATATCCGTATTAGAAGCGAGAATAGCGGCGTTAGAAAGTAAGGTGAAATAATGAGAAGTGAGACAATCATAATTGACTTAGCAAATCCAGCACTGATAAAGACGATTTACTCTCGACAAAATGATAAAAGTGGATTAAAAGTAACTGTGCACCTCAAAGAATACGGTAAAAGCGTTGATTTAACAGGGTATACTGCAAAATATGAAGCAGCAAATCAATCCGGGCATTTCGTTCGTGATGATGCAGTTATTATTGATGCAGTAAAAGGTATATTTGAATATACATTTTCGAAAGAAGCTGTATCTACTCCTAGTGTGTGGGCAGCTTATTTTGCGTT
>NZ_NUOT01000101.1 GCF_002584535.1 Bacillus cereus | reverse complement strand
TCTTTTTCTTCTATGGCTTCAATTATACCTGCTCCGTGCATTGGATAAACAATGTTATCGCCAATTTGAAACATATAATCCACCTCCATATGTGGTAACCTTCTCAAGGTTACCACATATGATATTTTTTATCAAACTTTAAATATTATCATGAAATTATTTTCATTGTCAATAATTTTTCTCCAAAAAATTAAATTAAGTAAAATAGCCGTAAAATGGTTCTGTTGCAAAGTTTTCTACATGAAGCTACACTCTAGAAAACAGGATTTAGGAGAATCGGACATGAGATATTTTAAAGGAAAACAATTCAAGAAGGATATTATTTTAGTAGCTGTCGGCTACTAAAATAATCTCTTGTTTAAACTGCTTTCCTTTAAAGTATCCCATCTATGATTCCCCTCAATCTATTTTGCAAAAGTTTAGCTTACTTTTAAAAACTTTGCAACAGAACC
>NZ_NUOT01000100.1:2730-2959 GCF_002584535.1 Bacillus cereus | reverse complement strand
GCATAGGCAGCCTGATGATCCCGTTTTTTACGAAGTTGAATATCCAATGTGTGCCCTTCTTTATCAATTGCACGATATAGGTAACACCATTCTCCTTGGACTTTGATATAAGTCTCATCCAATTTCCAAGATAAATGTACATGCTTATTTTTCTTCTTCCAAATTTGATAGACCAGGTGTCCGTATTCATGAACCCAGCGCATGATGGTTGTAGGATGAACTGAAACAC
>NZ_NUOT01000100.1:0-2708 GCF_002584535.1 Bacillus cereus | reverse complement strand
ATCTATGATTCTCCTCAATCTATTTTGCAAAAGTTTAGCTTACTTTTAAAAACTTTGCAACAGAACCAGACGGAATATGTGATTGCTGCTTACGCAGAGACTCCTCTATATTGAACGAACGATCCTCTCTTCATAATACTCTAATTAATGTACGTTTAGACATAAAATTAACAAATTTCGATTAGTTCCTTGGATGTTAAGGAATTAATTTTTATATTTGAGGAGATATGCGGGACAAGTGTAAATTTAGGAAAATCCAATATTTTCTATTTAAATATGATAGAATAGAAATATATCCAAAACGGAGGAATAACAAATGAACTCAAACACAAAACAGTTTATTTATGATATCCAGCAAAGAAAAAATAATTATATAGAAAATGTATTAATAGCAATACAACACCCTAAAAAAGAGCAATCTGAACAAGTCATTCAAAATATAGTAGAGAAGATGGATTTGATGGTCAGTTTAGTTACTACTTACATGGCTATTGAATCAGAATCTACGAAAGAATTAAAAGAGCTTCGGGAAGAACTTATTCATGCTCAAGCATATATTCAAAAACGAAAATATGAAGAAACACAGAGATGAAACCCTGTGTTTTTTCGTCTATGACACTATTTTTTTATAAATCTGATTAGATGTAATTTGATTATTGTTTTGGCATAATCCATACAATTTGTTGAATGCGTACAATATACGGTACCGTATCTTCAATGAGCAAATGATCTGGTTTCACATCCTTTAACTTTCCCCTTACATTACCCCTTACAGTTTCAATAAACACCTGTTTACCAATTGCTGATTGTAATGTCTGATATACGTAGGG
Organism: Bacillus cereus; assembly: GCF_002584535.1. Lineage (GTDB taxonomy): Bacteria > Bacillota > Bacilli > Bacillales > Bacillaceae_G > Bacillus_A > Bacillus_A arachidis. Next base: position 1,878 of record NZ_NUOT01000100.1, on the reverse strand, counting down.
ATTAGGTACACTTACCATATTTTGTTCACTCAAGTCATTTCCCTCCACATAACTCACTCTATAAGACTCCTTTCTAACTTACATTCTTTCTTTTAATATATGATATAAATCTTATCAATATGCTAGAAGGATAATTCATTATATGAGCGAAAATAATATTTTAATAAGGTACCTTTTCTATTCCTAAATTGCTAAAAAATTATTTATATAAGGTTACTTTTACTAGTTAATAGGTGATGATATAGGGATACTTTGAATGTACATCCAGGTTGTTCCTTTCAAGATATGTATCATTTTAAATACAACCTTTATTAGAGTACTGCTCATACTTTTTTTGAGATTCTTTCGTAATACGTGCGTTAAGTAAAATTGCTAACAACAAAAACACTCCATATTTTCCCCCTGTAGCTCCTATGATAATTACACTACTGCAAACAAGTACAACCAATAGGATAAATGAGACTAAATAAATACATTCATAGTTCTTTGACATCTTCTCGTATTTTATGCGTTCTTTCCTTGCATCCATCTAAATTCCTCCTTAAAAAGAAAATAATATATCGTTTCAATTAATTAGTTGTTCTTAAGAAACTAATTTATATAGTATAAAAAGAAATCCTACCAATATTAAGCTTTCCACTATAATAATCCCGCCCCTCTCCTTTCTATTAATCCAATCAAACCAGATTAAATTTATACATCCAATTATTATAAAAAATAAATAAAAAAAGACCCTCCTTCCCTTAAAGGCTGATCCTTTTCTTCTTGCATTCAACTATTTTTAGCTATTCTTGATTAATTAGAATAACCGCTGGTCCATCTATACGAATTCCACCCACTTCGATTTTTTCATAAGGTTCAACAGTAATGGAAATGATCCCTTCCCGCTTCTTTAATTCATTACTTAATTCTTTTGTTAATATTTTTTTCATGTGTGTACTCCTTCTTATTGCTTAATTTATTATTGTTATGTAAATGAAATGGTTTCCTGGTTTGGAAACCATTTTGTAGTTGACCATATGGCGTTACCAGTTCGTTCATCAATTTTACGTAAAGAAGATAGACGATTACTATTTACTCTCTCAGTAGATGTAAGAAATTCTTAAAGATAGCAGTGAGATTACTTGTTTTTTCTTCTAAAAATAATGCCTTTGATTGTATATTACCTAAAACAATGAAAGCCCTACCTCTCTTTCATCCTTACGGATCCTTGTCCGTGCCAGTGTGAATCAGGATTGCAAAAAATCAAGTGACTATTTAATCGAGTTATTTGATGAAACTTCGAAATTTTGTAAAAGAATTTTAAAAATAAAAATGGATTGCATTGAAGTAATAACAAAAGAGGTATCTTCTCTAAAATTGAGTTGAAGAAGTTGAATGTCTTTGAGGTGCTTTACTTTTAATAATCATTATATTCCCCAAAAATTCAGGATATTTTTTGGGGATGTAATACATTATTTATAATAAACCTTAACAGAAACTTTTCATTTGTTTTTCAGTGATTCCTTTAATTAATTCTAGTTCACTAACCAAAAATTTATATGCATCATCCAACAATTTTTTTTCACTTGTATTCAGTGCTTTTTCTTTATTCATACGCATTAAATCACGTACTACTTCAGCACCTTCTTGTATTTCACCCGTTTTTATTTTGTCCGTGTTCACTTTATGTCTTTGTTTCCATGGCAGTAATCTATCTGTTTCCCCATGTTGAAAAATGTGTATAATGTGCGTTAATACAAGTATATCAGTAACTGGGCGTATATTTGAACTCAATATTTTACCCGTAGGAATCATGACTTGCATATTACTGATTGACATTTTTATGACATAATACTGTTGCTTTTCCCCTGAGAACTCTTTTTCTTCTATGGCTTC